>NZ_NEVU01000003.1 GCF_002261355.1 Bordetella genomosp. 12
ATGCTGTGCGAGCAGTGCGGCGCACGATGTCGCCAGGTCCATGAGACCACGGTGCGACGGGTGCGAGATCTGCCGCTATTTGAGTACCGGGTTGTTCTTCACGTGCCACGCCGGCGCCTGTTGTGTGAGCGATGCGGTGGCCCGCGCTTGGAGCGGCTTTCTTGGCTGGGTCGCTACCAACGGGTGACGGATCGGCTTGCGGCGGCCTGCAGCCAATTGCTGCAATCAAGCAACGTGCAGGCGGTGGCAAGGTTCTTCGAACTGGGTTGGCACTCCGTCAAGGCGCTGGACAAGGCCCGGCTCCGAGCGTCAATGCGCGAGCCGGATTGGTCCAGGATCGAGTATTTAGCGATGGACGAGTTCGCCCTGCATAAAGGGCATCGGTACGCGACAGTAGTCGTCGATCCGATCAGCAGGCAGGTGCTGTGGATCGGCCCAGGACGCTCACGCGAGACGGCTCGGGCGTTCTTCGAGCAATTGCCGCGTGGGGTGGCCCAACGCATCAAGGCCGTTGCCATCGACATGACTACGGCCTACGAGTTGGAAATCCAGGCCCACTGCCCACAGGCGGAGATCGTCTATGACTTGTTCCATGTCGTGGCCAAGTACGGACGAGAGGTCATTGATCGGGTGCGCGTGGATCAGGCCAACCAACTGCGCCAGGACCGTCCCGCGCGTCGGGTCATCAAATCGAGCCGCTGGCTGCTATTGCGCAACCGCGACAAGCTAGACCGGCAGCAGGCCGTCCGGCTCGACGAATTGCTGCAAGCCAACCAGCCGCTGCTGACGGTCTATGTTCTGAGGGACGAACTCAAGCGGCTCTGGTTCTACCGAAGACCTGCCTGGGCAAAACAAGCCTGGCACCACTGGTGCGAGCAGGCCGAGCAAAGCGGTATAGCCCCCTTGAACACCTTCGCTCAGCGTCTGAAAGGCTATCTGCATGGCATCCTGGCCAGATGCCGACATCGACTAAACACCAGCATCGTTGAGGGCATCAACAACACCATCAAGGCCATTAAGCGGCGCGCCTACGGGTACCGAGACCAGGAATACTTCTTCCTCAAAATCCGCGCCGCCTTCCCCGGTAATGCTCAATGAACCATAAAAAAGGGCGTTGCGGGATGGCGGCACAGGCGCGCGTTGAGCGCTGTTCTGGCGTACCGTCATCCGCTGTTGGCAAGTACTTTAGCGATAAGCTCAGACCAGATAAGCCGCCCGATTCCTACGGATTTGTAGGAAAGATCTGAACGTCAAAGACAGCCCGCCCAAGGCCAGCCATCACGCCCTGGCAAGCCCGATGAGGCGAGTGGAAAACGCCCGGCCTAGCAGGGGAAAAGCAGCAGAGCCCCGTGCGCCCGCAGGCCCGCGAATATGACTTCAGTCATAGACCTGCACATTGAGCATCAAGCGATAGACGCCCTCGCCGGGGATCGTGACGCGCAGCTCGACAAGGTTGTTGTAGCGACCGCGCGGCACGATGCTGACCGATTTTTTGTCGCTGAGCCGATCCCGAAAGCCGATGGCAAATACATTGCGCCGCTTACTCCTGTCATAGCGCAATTCGGTTTCGATATTGCGTTGGACGTAGTTCGCGACCACGAGGTCATAGCCCCCCGAAATGTTGGTCGGGTGTACGCTCACCTTGGCCTTATCCTTATATTTGAGATCCAGGTAGAGCATCCAGAGTCTGCCGCCCGAGTTGCCGGATTTGCTAATAGACAAGTAGTGCTGGCTGGATAGCTCAAACAGCACGGCGCTGGACGGCAGCTTGGCCCCGGTCCGACTGTCTTGATACTGGCGTGTCGCGGGCGCGCTGGTGTTGCCGGCCTCGTCCCTGGCCAGTGCGCGTATCTCGCCCGAGGCGATATCCTGATCCGAGCTGACGGCGTAGTTGCCGTTCTTGTCGGCACGCGCCGTTTTCTTGCTTCCGCCGGGGAAGGTCACATCGACCCAAGCCAACGGTTCGGTCTTGCCTCGCACGGTGACCCGCCCGTTGCTGCTATCGGTTTCCGGGGCATTCATGGACGGTACCCCAGGCGGCGTTTTATCTATCTCATCGTTGTACTGGCGGGTGGCCGCCGCGCCCTGATTGCCTGCGGCATCGGTCGCACGAATCACGATGTTGCCGGAGGGCACATCCTGGGCGGACTGCGCCTCGAAGCGGCCGTCCGCCCCCGCCTGGACACGCTGCTGGCTCCCATCACTGAACACCACCGTGACCGAGGCACCAGGCTCGGCCTGGCCTGAAACCGTCACCCGCCCCGTTTGGGTATCCGTGTTGACGCCCGAGATGACCGGCGCGGCCGGCGGCGTCACATCCACCTTGTCGTGATAGTCATAAGTGGTGGTGCCGCTGGTATTGCCCGCGGCATCCGCGGCCCGGGCCGTGATCGCGCCCGAGCCGATATCCTGCCGAGAGACGGCGCTGTAGGCGCCCTGGGCGTCTGACTGGACCGTTACGCTGGTGCCATCCGGAAAGCGCACCGTCACCGTCGAGGCGGGCTCGGCGCGGCCGGTGACCGTGACCCTGCCGCTCTGCGCATCGGCCGTCGCCGAGACGATGGTGGGTGCAGCGGGCGGCGTGGCGTCGACCTCGTCGACATAGGCCTGCTGCGCCGGAGGGCTGGCGTTGCCGGCCGCATCGCTGGCCTGCACCACGATCCTGCCGGACATCATGTCGCGCGAGGAACTCGCCATATAGCTTCCGTCGGCGGCTGCCACGGTCGATGTCGTGCTTCCGTCCGGCCATTGGACCCGCAGCACCGCGCGCGGCTCGGCCTGGCCTGTCACCGTCACATAGCCGGTATGGGAGTCCGTGCTCACCTTGCTGATGTGAGGCGCCGGCGGAGCCGTCACATCCACCTGATCCTGATAGGCATGATGCGTCGGGCGGCCGACATTGCCCGCGCGGTCCGTCGCCTGAACCGTGATCGTGCCCGACTCCACATCCCGCTCGGAGGTGGCCGTGAATCCGCCGCCGGCGTCGGCCGTGATCACCTTGCTCGACCCATCGGGAAAGCGCAGCGTCACCCTCGCGCCTGGCTCGGCGGTGCCGGTGACCGTGACTTTGCCCGTGGCCGGGTCGGCCGCCACCGAGACGACTTCTGGCGCATCCGGCGGCGTGGCATCCACCTGGTCTCGATAGACATATCGTGTCCGGGCACTTTGATTGCCCGCCGCGTCGGTGACATAGGCGGTGATGTTCCCTGACGCGATGTCCGCAGCCGAGGTGGCCGTGTACTGCCCGTCGCCCGCCGCGGTGCTCGTCGTGCTGGATCCATCGGGCCAGTGCACGGTGACCGCCGCGCCGGGTTCCGCACGGCCGGTGACGGTGACCTGCCCGGTGCCCGGATCGGCCGCAGCGGCATCGATGCTGGGCGCGTCCGGCGCCGTCCTGTCCACCGTATCGCGATAATCGTGGCGAGTCTGCGGCCCGCGATTACCCGCCGCATCCGTGGCCGTCGCGTAAACCGGGCCGGACTCGACATCCCGCAACGACGTGGCGCGGTACTGACCCTGCGCGTCGGCTTGCACGCGTTCCACGCTATGATCCGGGAACCGGACCTCGACCCAGGCTTGCGGCTCCGCCTCGCCGCGCACGGTGAGCCGGCCCGTCGTGTCGTCGGCCACGGCGGCCAGAATGGAGGGCGCGGCGGGCGCCGTCTTATCGACCGTGTCCTGATAGTCCCGCGCGACGCGGGGGCTGACATTGCCCGCGGCATCGCTGGCCTGGGCCACCACCTCGCCCGACGCAATATCTCCGCTCGAGGTAGCGCGGTAACGGCCATCCACGCCGGCAGGCACCCGCAGCACTTCGCCATCGGGAAAACGCAACGTCACCATGGCTTGCGGTTCGGCCATCCCTTCGACCGTGACGCGGCCGGTCTCGGCTTGCGTGTGCAGTCCCTCGATCGTGGGCGCCTGCGGGGCCGTCCGGTCGATCGCGTCGGCATAGTCATGACGAATGACCGGGCTGCGGTTGCCTGCCGCATCGGTAGCCGCGGCCAGAATCGAGCCAGACTCCTGATCCTTGTCAGACGTGACACGAAACCTGCCCTGCTGATCGGCCTGCACGCGCCGGACGCTGCCATCCGGAAACACCACCTCCACCTGCGCCCCGGGCTCGGCCTGACCCGCCACTGTCACGCGCCCCGCATGGGCCTCTGCCTCCACCGTCTCGATGACCGGCGCATCCGGCGCCGTCCTGTCGATGCTGTCGTGATAATCCAGGGTCACTTTAGGCCCCGGATTGCCGGCGGCGTCCGTCGCGCCGGCGACTATGCTGCCCGCCGGCACGTCACCATCTGACTGGGCCTCAAACGTGCCGTCCTCACCCACCTTCAAACGCCGGCGCGAGCCATCCGGAAAGATCAGCTCGGCTTCGGCATCCGGCTCTGCCTGCCCCACGACAGTGACGCGTCCGGTGTCGGCAGCCGTCACCACCCTGACAATGACCGGTGCGGCAGGCGGGGTTTTGTCGCGCACATCCACGTAAGGCCGGACCGTGGCCGCCTCCTCTTCCCCCGGGCGCGGCACGCGCAGCGCCCGCAAGGGGCCGGACGGCACGTCGCCGGCCGAGGTCAGGCGATAGCGGCCTTCCGCGCCCACGGCCGCCCGTTCGCGGCTGCCGTCCGGAAAAGTCAATTCAACGTCGCTGCCTGGCTCGGCCTGCCCGAGCACCGTGACCCGGCCAGTATCCTCGTCAGTCAGCACGGCATCGATCGTGGGCGCCACCGCCGGCGGCGGCTGGTACTGTGCGCCCGTGCGCGCCTCCTCCCTGGTCTGCGGGTCGATGGCTCGCACCAGCACCTGCCCCTGTCCGACCGCGCGGCGCGAGCGGGCCTTGAATAAACCCTTGCCGTCGGACTTGGCCGAAACGGACTCGCCATTGGGAAAGTGCACCACCACATCCACACTGGGCTCGGTTTTGCCAGATAAGGCCAGGGCGCGGTCTGCCGGCTGGGGCGACATCGTCAGGAGCGCGACCTGCAGCTTGCCCAGCACTACCTGGTCGACGTACGGCACGGTGAGTTCCTGGCTCTGATCGCCGTCGGCATTACGGGCCCGCAGCACCAACTGACCCGAGGGCTGATCCGTATCACTGGTGTAGCGATAGCGGCCAGCCGCATCCGCCGAGGCTGAGCCTGCGCTGCCATCCGGCATGCGTATCTCGACCGTGGCGTACGGCTGAGTCAGCCCGGCCACGGTGACACGGCCGTTGATGACATGGGTGGACAATTGGGTCAGCGACAGCGCAAGAATGATCTCCTTGCGCCGCGTCTTGAGCACGATGCGGCTTTCGCGCGACACGAGCGCCATGCGCGGGTTTTCCGCCGAAAAAGGCGCCGCGTCTGCCGGCAAGCGGCGCAGCTGTTTGGCCAACGGCTCGTCCCACGAGATCGACAGCCCGATCTGCACGCGGATTTGCCGCTCGCCGCCCAGCACCTTCGTCTGCTCCAGCCCCAGACTCAGCAAGGGAATGGGCCGGTACTCGAGGCCATACCTGAAACCGCTGGCGCGGTGCTGCGGCTGCCCGTTGTCGTAAAAATCGACGCTGGCGCCGTTCCAGCGGAAGTAAGCCGCACTCAAGCTCAGCCCTGGCACTGCTGCAGGGCGGTAGCGCATGCCGAAATCCACACCCGATGCCGGCCTCTCCTGCAGCCTATCCTCATGCCGGCTGCCGCGCCAACCGGACAGCGGCGCATAGACGTTGCCATGCAAGGTAAATGCCGGCGCGATCGCTTCCCACCCTACCGACGCGCGCCAATGCCGCTTGCCGAACTCGTGGTCCAGGAACCCATTGACGCCAAGCAACCAGCCCCCGTCCAGTTGGCGCCGGTAGACGGCGCCCGCATTGGCGGTAGGCCGGTCATTCTGACTGTGCGCCCCGAGCTGTGCCAGGAGAGACTCCTTGCCCGAACGCTGGAGCTCCTCAATGGTGTTGAACGCCACGGAGCGGCGCCCCGTTGCCAGATCAAGCTGCAGCGCCCCATCCAGATGGCGCAGCCAGGGCAGACCCGAGCCGCGCGCCTTGGCGACCGCGTCCTGCAGCGCCCGGTTGAGTTCGCCCTGCGCCTGGAGCCTGAGATAGCGGCCATTCAGGCCGCTGGTCTGGCCTTCGCGCTGCTGAGCGGCCAGATCGCGCCATTGCGCGGCCAGGGTTTCCGCCCACGCGGGGGGTTCAGGCTGTGCGGCGGCGTCGTCTGCGGGCGCCAGAACCGGCGCGCCACGCGCGAGCACCGATAAGGGCAGCAAGGACTGCATCAGCAAACTGCCCCCTACTGTCGCCGCCACGGACTGGCGGGCGCGGCGTTTACCGCGGCGGCACGCACGGCGCGCCTGCCTATCGTTGTGGCCCCGCACCTGCCGCCGTGTCCCCGCGCCTGGGGCCAGAGACCGTACCAGGCGATAGATATGCTTACTCATGGGGCTTCCTTCGACAAACGGCGCATGGCGCTCTGCTCGCGCCCGCCCTGCGACGGCTAGGAAGGCGCTGGCGGCGGTTGAACAAGGCTTGAAACGAGCGGCCCGGGCGGCGCATGCCCGCCGCGCCTCGGGCCGCTTCTGGCTATGCAACGCACTTTATCGATTACCTCGGACGTGATAAGCCGCCTGAGCCCGACGCGCGTGTGGGATGTGTCTCTAGATCGCCTCGCGCTCCCGCCTCGGCCGCACGGCAGCCGCGCCCGGCACGACGATCGCTGCGCCGCCTAAGCCCCGGCACCTGTCAGGGATGTGGTCATCCCATTGCGGGCGGCCTGCCGGCCACCCGTAGGACGGAAGAAAGCGCCAATTGCCAAAACCGCCGGGGCTGCACCATAATTGATAGCCATTCTCATTCCCTCCTGACCCGGCCTTCCATGGCGTCCCCCTCTTCCGCCTCGCTGCCGCCCGATGTCGCAGCGCTCTACAGTGAGCACCATGGCTGGCTGCAAGCCTGGCTGCGCCGCCGTCTGGGCAATGCCTTCGATGCCGCGGATCTCGCGCACGACACGTTTGTGCGGCTGCTGCGCCAACTGGAGCCGATCCGCGAGCCCCGCGCCTACCTGACCACGGTCGCCCACGGGCTCGTTGTCAACCACTGGCGGCGCCTGGACCTCGAGCGCGCTTATTGCGAGACGCTGGCCACGGTCGACGAAGCCCTGGCCCCGTCGCCCGAAGAAGGGGCATTGCTGCTGGAAGCGCTCTGCGAACTGGACGCGCTGCTCAACCAGCTCAACCCCAAGGCGCGTACGGCGTTTCTGCTCGCCCACCTGGAAGGCCACACGTACGCCGAGATCGCCACCCAGCTCGCGGTCTCCGAACGCATGGTCAAGAAGTACATGGCTCAGGCGATGCTGCACTGCCTGACTGCCGGCCAAGCGGCATCGTGAGCGCAGCTCGTCCCAGCTTCGAGGTGCTGCAAGAGGCGGCGCAATGGTTTGCCGAGCTCGGCGCCTCCCCCGCCGATGCCGAACAGCACCGCCGCTGGCGGCTCTGGCACGAGGCCGATCCCACCCACCAACTGGCCTGGCGCCAGGTCGAGGCCATCAGCGGCAAGTTCAATACCGTACCGGGCGGGGATAAGCCGCTGGCGCACCGGATGCTGGACGCCGCCGCACGCGCGCGGACCCGGCGGCGGCACACCCTCAAAACATTGGCCTGGCTATGCGGAGCGGGGCTGGGCGCCAGCTCGCTGGCCTTGCCCTGGGGCCGCTGGACCGCCAAACATCACACAGGTCTGGCCGAGCGGCGCGACCTGCGCATGGCCGATGGCGCGCAAATCTGGCTGAACACCGACAGTGCCATCGACGTCGATTACACGCCGACGCTGCGCCGCATCAGGCTGCTGGCCGGCGAAATCCTGATCGCCACGGCCGCCGATACGCAAGCGCCGCCGCGGCCTTTTGTGGTGGATACCGCCCAAGCGCGACTGCGCGCCCTGGGCACCCGATACAGCGTTTATCAGCAAGACGGCAGCACCGTGCTGGCCGTATTCGACGGCGCCGTGCAAATAGAACCCCGGCTTGGCGGCCCGCCCATGGGTATCGTGCAGGCAGGCCAGCAGACGCGGATCGGCCCCCAAGGACCGGGCCCCATCGAAGCCGCCGACATGAGCCGCCGCGCCTGGGCCGAAGGGCTGATCGTGGCGCACAACCTGCGTTTGCAGGATTTCGTGGCCGAGCTGTCACGCTACCGCCACGGCTATCTGGGGTGCGACCCCGCCATCGCGGATCTGCGTCTGGTGGGTACCTATGCGATCGCCGACACCGATCAGGTGCTCGAAACCCTGCAGGCGACACTGCCGCTGCGCGTGCGTAAACCGTTGCCCTGGTGGACCGTGCTCGAGCCCCGCTGACGCCTCGCGTCGGCCGGCGTTCCCCATCGCCATGGGCGAGTTCCCCTTTTTGGGCCCTCGATTGGCATACCGGGTGAAAGCACATTCTCCTCTCTCATCCGGACCCACCATGCGCAAGCCCTCCCGCCCCCGCCCTGCCCTGAGTTTGCCGGCCGCTGCCGCTGCGACGCTGATCTGCCTGTCGGCGGCCGCGCCCGCGACCACCCGCGCGCAAACGCCCGCCGCCGACACTGCCCCTGAACGCGACTACAACATCCCGGCGGGCCCACTTAGCCGCGTCCTGACCGAATTTGCCCTGCAGGCCGGCATCCAGGTCTCGGCTGACGCGGTCCTCACCGAAGGCCGCCAGAGCCCGGGGGCACGGGGCCGGCTGAGCGTGGCGGACGGACTGAACGCCGTGCTCAACGGTACCGGCTTGCAGGCCCAGCGCCGTGGCAACGCCTACACCTTGCGCCTGGCTCCCGAGGCGGTGACCTTGCCAGACATCCTGGTCCAAGGCCGCCCCTCTCTGGCTCAGGAGGGCCTGGCCAGCGACGGATATCGCGTCAGCAGTGTGTCGTCGGTCGGCGCCCTGGGGGGCATGGATGTCCGCAGCGCGCCCTATTCGATCAGCGTTATCCCGCGCGAGCTGCTGGAAAACGTACAAGCCCAGTCGCCGGACGATGTCTTCCGCATCAATCCCTCCACGCTGACGCAAACACCCCAGATCAGCGGCTGGGCGCCGATGGTCAAGATCCGCGGCTTTAACAGCTACGACCGCGCCGAAGAAGGCCTGCGCCGCTCCTATGGTTTCGCCGCGTCGATCGAAGACAAGGAACGGGTCGAAGTGCTCAGCGGCCTGTCGGGCTTTCTCTTTGGCGCGGCCTCGCCGGGCGGCATGGTCAACTATGTCTACAAGCGCCCCACGCAAGAGCGCTTCAACAGCATCACCGTCGGTAACTATGGCGGCAGCCAATACTATGTGCATGGGGATTTCGGCGGCCCGGTCGATGACAATGGTGTGTTGGGTTATCGCCTGAATCTGGTGCGGCAGGATGGCGACACATCGGTGGATGATCAAAAAATCGACCGTACGCTGGCAACGCTGGCGCTGGATCTCAAGGTCACCGATCGCCTGAAATTCGAACTGGGCGCCTCCTACAGTGATTACAAGATGCGCTCGCCGACGGCTTACTGGTTTGTGTCCGATGGCGTCAAGCGGCCCGCCGCGATGGACACCAGCAAGGACTGGAGCCAGCCGTGGATACGCGACGAAACCGAAAGCCGTAAATGGATGGCCCGCATGACCTACGAGGCCAATGACCATCTGACCGTGCGCGTAGCGCATCTGCGCGAGTACCAGGACCGCCCGGTCCAGTATCACACCATGAACCTGGTTCAGGCAGGCGACGTCTACAAGCAACTGCGCCAGAAAGTGGGGCCGACGCGCACCGAGTCCGAAGCCTGGCAGGCGTTGGCCGATGTCTCCTTCGATACCGGCGCGGTGGGTCACAAGGTGACCATGGGCTACTACGGCTACACCGACAGGCAATGGCAGACGACCTACTTCCCCCACACCGGTTATGTCGGTCCTTACAGCCTGAGTTCGCCGACGCATGTTCCCGAACCGGACTGGCCCTCCGATGCCGATGCCCGGCAGTACTTCTCCAGCCGCATCCGCAACGACAACTTCATGATCGGCGACATGGTGCGCCTGAACGAACAGTGGTCCGTGCTGCTGGGCGTGAACCGCAGCACGATCAAATACATCGACCGCAATCAGAGCGGCGAACCGACGCAGCCTGACTACGACCGAGGCCGCACCTCGCCCAACGCCTCGCTGATTTATCTGCCCGCGCCCTGGCTGACGACGTATGCCACCTATATCGAAGGCTTGGAGCAAGGCGGCGTAGCGCCTGACGAAGCGATGAACCGCACGCAAGTGCTCGCTCCGATGCGCAGCAAACAAAAAGAACTGGGCATCAAGGCCGAGTTGGGCGGGGTGCTGGTCAGCGGCGCGCTCTTCGATATCGAAAAGGCGTACGAGTACATCAACAACGCCGACGTCTATGTCCAGGATGGTATCCAGCGGCATCGCGGCGCGGAGGTCTCGGCCGTCGGCAAGGCCACCGAAGCCTGGACGATCATGGGGGGTGCCACCTGGTTGCAGGCACGCGTGCAAGGCGGCGAGAACGACGGCAACGCCCCTATCAACGTACCCAAGGTCGTCCTCAAGCTTTATTCGGAGTACGCCCTGCCCTTCGCTCCCGGGCTAAGCCTGACGGGCGGCATCTACCATATCGGCAAGCAGTGGGCCACCGACACCAACAGCAGCCGCCTGCCTTCCTACACCACCTTCGACCTCGGGCTGCGCTATACCACCAAGGTCAACGGGCACCCGGTCACGCTGCGCCTGGCCGTCAATAACGTCGCCGACCGCAACTATTGGCTCAACAGTTACTACCTCGGCAACCCCCGCACGATCGCCTTCTCGGCGCAAACGCAGTTCTGAGGCGGTCAGGCCGCGCTAGAACGTCTGGCCATGCAGCAGCTTGGCCAGTTCTGGCGCGGTCATCAGCGAGATATTCTGCAATTTGGCGTAGTGCCAGGCTTTATCGGAAACCTCACCCAGCGTGATGAAAATAGCCTCGCCCGCGCCGCGTTTTTCGCGCAGCGACTGCAGTTCGCGCAAGGGCTCGACGCCAATGCTGGCGGCCTTCCAGCGGCGCGCGCTGACCACGGCTTCTTTGTCTTTCTTGCGCAAGGAAAAATCGGCGCCCGGCGTTTGCAGGCGCTCGACCTGACAGCCATCGCGCTCGAATCCGGCCTGGGCCGTATTGGCGAACTCCGCCCAGGACATTGCCGCCACCGCCTCGGCCACGGCCAGCACGCGCGCCTCCGAAGGCTTGTTCCAGCGCCGCACGGCCGAAATGACAGAAATGGCCGCAAAAGGCACCGCCACGAAAACCCCCATGGCAGCCAGATCTTTGGGTAGCACGGCAAAACCGCCGACGCACAACACCAGGGCCACGCCCGCGCTCATCCACCACGGCGAGCGCAGCAGCACGGCGAAGATGGAATCCTGCGACATTTTGAATTTCATGGCGAACCGGCTCAAAGAGGGTCTTCGCCGCTGGGCGCGGCCCGCACCACGATGCGGGCATCGCCGCACGTGACAATCTGGCCGCTGCGGATCTTGGCTGTCTTGCGCGTTTCCAAGACGCCGCCCACGCTGACCTGGCCATCGGCCACCAGCGCCTTGCCCGCACCGCCGCTGTCGGCCACGCCGGTCGCCTTGAGCAACTGGTTGATTTCTATATAGGGAGCGCCTTCGGCGAGCGTGAATTCAATGAGCGGCATGCGAGCGGAACCAGAGGGTCGAACAGTGGGCGCATCATACCTGAGCCCTTTGGCCCGGCTGCGCGCGACGTTGCACAGTTTGTTTAGTTTCGGTTATAAATGATAAACATTCCCATTCAATAAGCAGTGCCTCTGAGCCGCCATGCCGCGGTTGCCCCATGCCGACCGCCGAGCTACCCGCGCAGCACGACCTGCACACGCTATATAGCGATCATCACGGCTGGCTCTTTCGCTGGTTACGAAAAAAACTGGGCAATAGTTTTGACGCGGCCGATCTGACGCAAGACACCTTCGTCAATGTCATCACGGCCGGCTCCCTGGAGAGTATTCGCGAACCGCGCGCGTTTCTGGTGACGGTGGCCCGCCGCCTGGTGGCGCATCGGCACCGCCGGCAGGTGCTGGAAACCAGCTATCTGGAAATTCTGGCCGCACTGCCACAGGAGATGGCCCCCTCGCCGGAAGCGCGTTTGCTGGCCCTCGAGGCACTGCAAGAGCTCGACAGCGTGCTCGACGGCCTGCCGCCCAAAGCCAAAGAGGCGTTTTTGCTCGCCCACCTGGAAGACCTCAGCTACGCCGACATCGCCGCCCGGCTGGGCGTGTCCAGCAGCTCGGTCAAGCAATATCTGATCCGCGCCAACCGGCAGTGCCTGTTTGCGCTGAGCGCCTGAATATGCCGCGTCAACCGATATTGGTGCATCCAGCACGGCCGCCCATGGCCGGTGGCCAACCCATCAGCGAGGCCACGGCTGACGCCGCGGCGGAGTGGCTGACGATATTGATGTCAGGCGAGGCAACGCCCGAAGAACGGCAACGCTGGCAACAATGGCGTGCCGCCAATCCCGAGCACGAGCGTGCCTGGCAGCATGTCGAGGCGGTGACGGGCCGTCGCCTGCCGCTCATGCAGTCCAGTGCGGCCTACCAAACCCTCTCTCCCTATCACGGTGCCTCGGCGCGCTCACGCCGCAAGGCGCTGCGTCTGTTGCTGTGGGGCGGCGTCCTCGGCGGTTCGGCGCTCTTGGCCAGCCGCAGCCAGACCTGGCAGACCATGACGGCCGACTACCGCAGCGACACCGGGCAACAGCGCGCCATTGCACTGGACGACGGCACGACCATCCTGCTGAACACCGCCAGCGCCATCGACGTGCGCTTTGACAGCGACGTGCGCTGGGTCAGGCTGGTCGCCGGCCAGGCCATGATCCGCACCGGACACGCACTGATCAACGGCCGGCCAGACCCCCGGCCGTTCATCGTTCAAACCGCCCAGGGGCGCATTCGCGCGCTCGGCACCCGTTTCATGGTGCGGCAAGAGGACGATCGCAGTGCGGTCGCCGTGCTGGAAAGCGCGGTGGAGATTACGCCGCTCAGCGCGAATGCGCGCCGGCTCGATGCCGGAGAAAGCGCGTTCTTTACGCGCCACGGCGTCGACGCCCCGGCCGCCGTGACCGACCGGGAACTGGCCTGGACTCAGGGCCAGATCATTGCCGAAGATTTGCCGCTGGCCGATTTTCTGGCCGAGCTGTCTCGCTATCGTCCCGGGCTGCTGCGCTGTGATCCGTCGGTGGCCCATCTGCGCCTGTCGGGCGTCTTCCCCTTGCAGGACACCGACAACATTCTGGACATGCTGCCCAAGTTTCTGCCGGTGAAGATCTCGCAGCGCACCCGTTATTGGGTGGTGGTTCAGCCTCAATCTTGATCGCTGTTACAAAATAGTCGAAAAAAAACCCTGCGCGGGCTGCCCGATTGCCCGTCTCGCGGTTCATACCCAAGAGAACTTCACGTTACCTACTTTCTTGGGGACTTCATGCGGACCGTCGCAAGACCCGGCGCCTATCGCCACCACCACCATCCCGCTCGCCTTGCCGCCAGCGCCCGTGCCATGCGTCTGCGCCCTGCCGCCCTGGCCGTCGCGCTGGGCCTGGCACTGGCCGGCGCCCTGCCGGCTGCGCACGCGCAAACCGGCGTCGCGCAAGCCCAGGCTGTCCGCTTCAGCATCCCGGCCGGGCCGTTGGCGCCGGCGCTGCGCACGCTGGCCAGTTCGGCCAACATCCTGTTGTCCTTTACCGAAGATCAAACCCGGGGCAAGACCACGGCCGGCATCAATGGCAGCTATACCCCGGGCGCGGCCTTGTCCGCACTGCTGGCCGGCAGCAACCTCGAAGCCGTGCGGCAAGACAACGGCGGCTATCTGCTGCGTGCCTTGCCCAGCACCATTCTGCCGGCCGTCAAAGTGACCGGCATCACCGCCAGCGACGCCAACACCGAAGGCAGCGGCTCATATGCCGCGACCAGCGCCACCGTCGGCAAGATCCCGGTCGCGCTGCGCGAAATCCCCGCTTCGGTTTCGGTCTTGACGCGCCAGCGCATGGACGACCAGAACGTCACCACCATCCAGCAAGGCCTGCGCTACGTGACCGGCGTCGAATCGATCGATTACGGCGACGGCACGGCGTACTTCCGTGCGCGCGGCAATCAGATGGGCATCGAGTTCGACGGCGTGTCCATCATGAACGGCCTGCAGTATCAACAGCAGTTCGATATGGCCATGTATGACCGCGTCGAAGTCATGCGCGGCCCGGCCGGCGTGACCGACGACGCGATCGGCCAGCCCGGCGGCACCGTCAACCTGGTGCGCAAGCGCCCCATGGATGAATTCCATATGTCGGGCGAGACCCAGGTCGGCACCTTCGGCAGCGTGCGCCAGGTGTTCGACGTGACGGGACCGCTCAACCAGGAAGGCACGCTGCGCGGCCGGGTCGTGATGGCAGGCAACAATTCGCTGCAATCGACCGACGACACCCGCAACAAGAATGGCATGCTCTACGGAGCGCTGGACTACGACATCTCGCCGCAGACCACGCTGTCGCTGTCGGCCGGCTATCAGGTCACGTCGATCAGCGGCATGGACTATGGCGCGCCGGGCGTGCTCAATGCCAGCCGCACCGCCCTGATCGGCGGCTTGTCAGGTTCGCCTTCGGACAACTACAGCCCCGACTGGAACCACTCCCATGTTGCGATGAAAGAGGCCAACGCCAATCTGGTTCACCGCTTCGACAATGGCTGGAACTGGGATACCACGACCTTCTACCGCAACGGCAGCCTGAGCGCGAAGTACGCCTATTCCGGCCCGGGCGCGACGGCAGAGGGCCTGAGCGAGTTTGGCGACCAGCGCCAATCGTCGGAGACGGAATGGTTCGGCTTTGACAGCCATGTCTCTGGCCCGCTGCAAGCCTTCGGCCGCACCCATACGCTGACGGTCGGGGTGAACTACTCGCAGATGCACTCCACGCAGAAGTACGGCTTCGAGTCCGTGTATGGCCCCTACCCGGGCGGCACCTTCAGCCTTTATGACCCCAACGCCGTGCCCGAGGTGTCGGTCCCCTTCACCAGCGGCAACAAAGACCGGCTGCAGCAGTACAGCCTGTACACGCAGGCGCGCCTGCGGCTGGCCGATCCGCTGACCCTGGTGCTCGGCGCGCGCGAAGCCTTCCTGGACGAACGCTCAAAATCCATCCTGCCGACCGCGGCGGATTGGGAGACCGTGGCCAAGGTCAACCACCGCTTCCTGCCCTCGGCGGGCCTGGTCTGGGACGTGACGCCGGCCACCACTGCCTATGCCAGCTTCTCGCGTTTCATGAGCGCACAGACCAGCACGACCTATACCGGTGCCATGCTGCCCCCGCGCACGGGCGAACAGTATGAAGTGGGCGTGAAGAACAGCTTTTTCGATAACCGCCTGACCACGACCGTGGCGCTCTTCCGCATCAATGACAACAACCGGGCGGTCGAAGATCCCAACCATCCCATCGGCAGCATCCCGGGCGGCAAGGCGCGCAACCAGGGCGTCGAGTTCGAAGTCGCGGGGCAGCCCACGCCCAACTGGAACGTGTTCGCGGGCTATACCTACCTCAACGTCAAGTATGACAACGACAGCCCCGACCTGACCGACGGCACCGATCCCAAGCATCTGTTCAAGCTCTGGACCAACTACCGCATCACCGAGGGTGCTTTGCGCGACGTCACCGTCGGCGGCGGCATGCTGACCCAGAGCTCCACCTATCGTGGCGTCACGCAAGGCGGATATGCGATCTTCAATGCACAGGTGGGCTACCGCATCAATGCCAACGTAGATGTCGCGCTGCAGTTGAACAATATCTTCGACCGCACCTATTACATCCGTCCGCCCAGCACCTTCTTCAGCGTCTATGGCGATGGCCGCAATGCCATGCTGACGCTGCGCTACCGCATGTAGCGGGGTGCGCCGGTGCGCGCTGACCCTGAACGGGTCACGCGCGCCGGCGGTCTCACGCCAAGAAGGCCAGACGCGGCAGGACCCGACGCGCCGTCAGCGTCGTCTGGCGAGCCACCTCATCGAGCGGGCAAGCCCGCAAGGCGGCCAACTCGGCCGCGATGCGCGGCAACTGCCCGGGCGTGTTGCGCCGGTCTGGCTCATGCAGCCACGCGGGCGGAATATCCGGCGCGTCGGTTTCCAGTACCAGATGCGCGAGATCGAAGGCGGCGGCATGACGCCGGATCTGCAGCGCACGAGCGAACGTCATGGCGCCACCCACACCCAAGGCAAAGCCCAGATCGATGAAGGCCTGGGCCTGTTGCGCACTGCCATTGAACGCGTGCGCGATGCCGCCGCGCTGCCCGCGCTGGCGGCGCAAATACTTCAGCAAAATATCCTGCGACCGTCGCACATGCAGCAGCACCGGCAGGCCGAACTCGGCGGCCAGCGCCAGTTGGGCCGCATAGAAATATTCCTGGCGTGCGCGCGCTTCGCCGCTGGAAATGTCAGGGACGAAAAAATCCAGGCCGATTTCGCCGATGGCAACGAAACGCGGATCGGGCAATGCCGCCTCGACCACCTGGCGCAGGGCCGCCAGGTCCTCCTGGCCTGCCCGCGCCACGTAAAGCGGGTGGATGCCCAGGGCGTAGCTGCCGCCTGCGATGCGATGGGCCAGGTCGCGCACGATGGAAAAATTCGCGCGCTCGACGGCTGGAATCACAATGGCGCCAACCCCGGCGGCATGCGCCCGATCCGCCACGGCCTGACGGTCGGCGTCGAATTCGGCGGCATCGAGGTGGCAATGGGTATCGATCAGCATGGCAGGCAGGCTGCCCCGGATCAACCCGGCAGCAAGCGTCCGTTTTCCATGTGCAGTTGCCGGTCGGCCCGGGCAGCCAGCTCGGGATCGTGGGTCACGATCGCAAAGGCCGTGCCCGACTCGCGGTTGACCCGGGTGAGCAACTCGAACATGTTGTGCGCGGTGTGGCGATCCAGGTTGCCGGTGGGCTCGTCGGCCAGCACGCAGGCCGGCCGGGTGACCAGCGCTCGCGCCAGGGCGACCCGCTGTCGTTCGCCGCCGGACAACTGGCCTGGATAATGGCCTTCACGGGCGGCCAGACCCACCTGGGCCAAGACCTCGCGCGCCTGAGCACGCGCCTGTTCACGATCGGCTCTGCGCACGATCAACGGCATGGCGACATTGTCCAGCGCCGTGAACTCCGGCAACAGGTGGTGAAACTGGTAGACAAAGCCCAGGCTGCGGTTACGCAAGGCGCTTTTACGGGCCTCGGACAGGCCATCGGCCGACGTGCCATCCACGATGAGCGAGCCGCTGCTGGGCACATCGAGCAGCCCCAGAATATGCAGCAAGGTACTCTTGCCCGACCCCGAGGCGCCGACGATGGCGACCATCTCGCCGCGCGGCACGACCAGAGAGACGTCGTCAAGCACCTGGATCCGGGCCGGACCCTCGTCATAGACCTTGGACAGATGTTCGGCGCGCAGCGCCGGCTGGAGCGTATCAGTCATGGCGCAACACCTGGGCCGGTTGCAGGCGCGAGGCGCGCCAGCTCGGGTAAAGCGTGGCCAGCAGAGACAGTACCAGGGAGGTCACTCCGATGGTGATGATGTCGCCAGCCTGCGGATCGGAGGGCAAGGCGCTGATGAAGTAAATCTCGCGCGGCAGAAAGTGCACCCCGAACAGCCCCTCGATGAAGGGGACGATGATGTGTACGTTATAGGCAATGACGATGCCGCCCGCGACACCCAGCAAAGTGCCGATCACGCCGATCAGCGCGCCCTGGACCAGGAAAATGCGCGCCACTTCGCGCGGCCCGGCGCCCAAGGTGCGCAGGATGGCGATATCGGATTGTTTATCCTTGACCGCCATCACCAGCGAAGACAGCAGATTGAAGGCGGCCACCGCGACGATGAGCGCCAGAATGAGGAACATCATGCGCTTTTCGGTCTGGACGGCGGCAAACCAGGTGCGATTGTTGCGCGACCAGTCGCTGGCCATCACGTAAGGCGGCAGCACGCGCGTGAGTTCGGCGGCGACTTCCGGCGCCCGCTGCATGTCGGCCACGCGCAATCGCACGCCGGCCGTGCCGCTGTCGCGAAAGACCTTGGCCGCGTCATCGTCGTCGACAAACACCAGGGAAGAGTCATACTCATAGTGGCCTGAGGTAAAGATACCCGCCACCGTGAACTGCCGCATGCGGGGCGCAAAGCCCGCCGGGCTGATGGAGCCTTGCGGCGCCAGCATCAACAGCGTGTCGCCGACCTTCACGCCCATGCTGTCTGCCAGATCGCTGCCCAGCACCGCCCCGAAACTGCCTGGCTTGAGGTCGGCGAGTTTGCCGCTGACCATCTGCTTGGGTAGATCGGACACCTCGCCCTCGAGGGTGGGGTCGATACCGCGCACCTGCACGCCGCGCAGCGCCTGCCCGCGCACCAGCATGGCCCCGGCGGCGACAAACGGCGCGCCGCCCTTGACCTCGGGATTCTTGCGGGCAGCGTCGGCGAATTCCTGCCATTGCGCCAGAACGCGGTCGGGCAAGGCGCCCGGGATATACAGTTCGATATGAGGCAGCACCGACAGCATGCGGTCGCGCACCTCTTTCTGGAACCCGTTCATCACGGATAGCACCACGATCAGCGCCGCGACGCCAAGCGCGATCCCGGCCATGGAGGAGGCCGCGATGAAGGAAATGAAGCGATCCCGGCGCCCACCGCGCCGGCCCAGACGGGCCAGGCCCGCATAGCGGGCACCGATCCAGAGTTCGTAAGGTAATTTCAGCACCCGCGCATTATGGCATTAACCCGGGCGGCAAAGCACATCCGGGCATGGCCGTCTGTGACGGTCTGTTGGCGGCGCGGACCGGACTACAATTCCGGCCATGCACATCGTGATTCCCGGCGCCCTGCCCGACCTCGCCGTGGCCAGCGAGCTGGCCCGTCATCTTCCCGAACATGCCCCCACCTTCAGCCGCTGGCTGACGCTGGGTCAGGCCACGACCGCCCGCTTCGATCCGCAGACCCATGGCTGCACCGCCTACGAAGGCTGGCAGCTTCAGGCTGCCGGGTTCCATGCCGAAGCCGGGCAACCTCTGGGCGCGGGCCTGGGCCCGATGCTGGCCGGGGTGCACAGCGGCTCACAGCCCGTGTGGCTGGGCGAGCTTGTCCATCTGGCGCTCGGCGCGGATACCGCATCGCTGCTCGACCCGGATCTGATGGACCTGCGTCCCGAAGAAGGCGCGGCGCTCTATGAGGCCATCGCCCCGCTTCTGGCCGACGGCGAATTCAGCGCCGAGATGATTCATCCGCAGCGCTGGCGCCTGAGTCTGCCGGCTGCCATGGCGCCCCGGCCGGCCAGCCCGCACGCCGTGGCGGGCGACCGTCTGCAGCACTGGTGGACCCAGGATGCCGCCAGCCGGCCCTGGCGCCGCCTGCTCAATGAGATGCAAATGGCCTGGTACGAACATCCGGTCAACGAAGCCCGCGCCGCGCGCGGCGCGCCGCCGATCAACGCGCTGTGGCTCTATGGCGGCGCGCGGCCCTGGCAACCGGTGCCGCACGAGGCGCTCGTCTACACCGAGCTGGATGCCTTGGCGCGCGCGGCAGACTGGGGCGGCTGGCTCAGGGCCCTCGCGGCGCTGGACGCCGAACATCTCAAACCGCTGGCCGACGCCGCGGGACAGCCGCTGCGCCCGCTCGAACTGACAATGCTGGGCCGCGATCGCCGCGCCGGCATCACTCTCAAACCCCGCGCCGGCCTGCTCAAGCTGCTGCCCGCGCGCAAACATCATTGGAACAGCTGGTGGTCACACCCCGTCTAACCGTCCGCTCGGCCGACCTGTCGGCCTGCCAGGCGCTGCAAAATGCCGGCGTCCACCCTCTGCTTGCCCGCCTTTGGGCCGCTCGAGGCGTGACAGAGCCCGCCCAGACCCAGATGGGCTGGCCTGCCTTGCTGCCTCCCGGCACCCTGACCCACTCCCAACATGCGGCCGCCGTGCTCGCCGATGCCATCCAGGCGGGCAAACGCCTGTTGATCGTGGCCGACTACGACTGCGACGGCGCCACGGCCTGCGCCGTCGGCCTGCGCGCCTTAAGCGCCATGGGCGCGGATGTCGATTTCCTGGTGCCCAACCGGTTCGAGACCGGCTATGGGCTGTCTCCCGCGGTGATCGACCTGGCCGTCAAGCACCGCAGCGGCAAGCCCGATCTCATCATCACGGTCGATAACGGCATCGCCAGCGTGGACGGCGTGGCCGCGGCCAATGACGCCGGCATAGGCGTGGTCATCACCGACCACCATCTGCCCGGCGACACCCTTCCGCAGGCGCTGGCCATCGTCAACCCTAACCAGCCCGGCTGCGGCTTTCCGTCCAAGAACCTGGCCGGCGTAGGGGTGATTTTCTACATGATGCTGGCGCTGCGCGCCGAATTGCGCCGCCGGGGGGTTTACGCGCCCGACGGCGGCCCGCGCCTCGATGCCCTGTCCGATCTGGTGGCGCTGGGCACGGTGGCCGACGTGGTCAAACTCGACGCCAACAACCGGCTGCTGGTCACCCAGGGCCTGCAGCGCATGCGCAGCGGTCGCATGCAGCCCGGATTGCGCGCGCTGTTTGCCGTCGCGGGCCGCGAACCGCGCTCGGCCAGCGGCTTTGACCTCGGCTTTGCCCTGGGGCCGCGCATCAACGCCGCCGGCCGCCTGGCCGACATGAGCCTGGGCATCGCCTGCCTGACGACCGACGACGAAGACCAGGCGCTGCGCATGGCGCGCGAGCTGGACAACATCAATCGCGAACGCCGCGGGATCGAGGCCGAGATGCGTGAACAGGCCATGGCCGCCATGCAGACGCCCGGGGCCGTGGCCGGCGCCACGGTCTGCGTTTTCGACCCGTCCTGGCATCAGGGTGTCGTGGGCCTGGTCGCATCCCGCCTGAAAGAAAAATTCTGGCGCCCCACCCTGGCTTTCGCGCCCGCCGGCGATGACGAACTCCGCGGCTCGGGCCGCTCCATCCCGGATGTGCATTTGCGCGACGTGCTGGACCTGGTGTCCAAACGCCACCCCGGCCTGATCCGCAAGTTCGGCGGTCACGCCATGGCAGCCGGCCTGACTCTGGGCCGCGAAGGCCTGGCCGACTTTGCGCCGGCGTTTGACGCCGCCGTCCGCGAGCTGACCGGGCGCGATCGTTTCGAGCCCTTGCTCGAGACCGACGGTTCGCTCGAAACGGGCTATGCCAACGCCGAAGTCGCAGGCTTGCTGCAGCAGCAGGTCTGGGGGGCGGGCTTCGCCGCGCCGCTCTTTCTGGACGAGTTCACCGTGCGCAGCCAACGTCTGGTGGGCGAAAAACACCTGAAACTCTCGCTCGAGCGTGGCCACCAGCGCTTTGACGCCATCTGGTTCGGGCATGACGAAATGATGCCCGAGCGCATCCAGGCCGCCTACCGCCTGGAGCAGAACGTCTGGAACGGCATGGTGACGGCACAATTGGTCATTGAATACGCCGAGCCGGCATGAAAACAGGGCCGGCATCCATGGTCCGGCCCAAGCACGTTAAAATGCCAGGTTTCGCATAAAAGTCACCAGGATCAATCATGGAAGCCGAACGTCAGAACCAGATCGCCGCCCGCCTTGCCGACTACGCGGAGCGCGAGCAGGCTCTACGGAGGTATCTTTGACTACGATGCCAAAACTGAACGCCTGCACGTTGTAAACGCCGAGCTGGAAGACCCCGCCGTCTGGAACGACCCCAAGCACGCCCAGGATCTGGGCCGCGAGAAAAAGTCGCTCGAAGACGTGGTGCAAACGCTGACCGAACTGGGCCAGGGTGTCGCTGACGCCAGGGAGCTGTTCGAACTGGCCGCGGCCGACGACGACGACGCCACGCTGGAAGCCATCGAGGACGACGCCAACGGTTTCCAGGAACGACTGGAAGGCCTGGAATTCCGCCGGATGTTCTCCAACCCGGCCGACCCGCTGAACTGCTTCCTCGACATTCAGGCCGGCGCCGGCGGCACCGAAGCCCAGGACTGGGCTTCCATGCTGCTGCGTCAGTATTTGAAGTATGCCGAGCGCAAAGGCTTCAAGGCCGAGGTGCTGGAAGAATCCGAAGGTGAAATCGCCGGCCTCAAATCCGCCACGATCAAGATCGAAGGCGAGTACGCCTTTGGCTATCTGCGCACCGAAACCGGCGTACACCGCCTGGTCCGCAAAAGCCCCTTCGATTCCTCCGGCGGGCGGCACACTTCTTTTGCCAGCGTCTTTGTCTACCCCGAGGTGGACGAGTCCTTCGAGGTCGAAGTCAATCCCGCGGATCTGCGCGTCGATACCTACCGCGCCAGCGGCGCGGGCGGCCAGCACATCAACAAAACGGACTCGGCCGTGCGGATCACGCACATGCCCTCCGGCATCGTGGTGCAGTGCCAGAACGACCGTTCCCAGCACCGCAACCGCGCCGAAGCCATGCAGATGCTGAAGTCCAAGCTGTATGAACTCGAGATGCGCAAGCGCATGGCCGAGCAGCAGAAACTCGAAGACTCCAAGACCGATGTGGGTTGGGGCCACCAGATCCGCTCCTACGTGCTGGACCAAAGCCGCATCAAGGATCTGCGCACCAACGTCGAAATCTCCAACACCCAGAAAGTGCTCGACGGCGACCTCGATCCTTTCATTCAGGCCAGCCTGAAGCAAGGCGTTTGACCTCCGGGGGCGCAAGCCCCTTTCCTGCAGCCTACGGAAGCCCGCAATCATGACCGACACGTTTGCAATTCTGACCGGCGCCTCGCGCGGCCTGGGCGCTGCCCTGGCCCGCGGTCTGCTGCGGCCTGGCATCGAACTGGTGACCCTGGCCCGCCGCAATGATCCCGCGCTGGCCGATCTGGCCCGCGATCACGGCGTGACCTTGCGCCAGATCCAGGTGGACCTGGCCGATACGCAGGCCGCCACGCGCGCCGCGGCCGAGCTGGTCATCCCGCGCGATGCCAAGCGCTATGTGCTGATCAACAATGCGGGCACCGTGCATCCCGTGGCCAACACCAAGGCCCTGAGCGACGCGGCGGCCATCAGCCAGGCGCTGGCGCTCAACGTCACCGCCGTCATGCTGCTCACCGCCCGCTTTCTGCAGGCCGTCGACGGTCTGCAGGCCGACCGGCGCATCATCAACATTTCCTCCGGCGCGGGGCGCAACCCTACCGCCGGCTGGGGCGTGTACTGCACCACCAAAGCGGCCCTGGACATGTACACCCGCGTCCTGAAGACCGAGCACGGCGCATCGGGCCTGCGCGCGGTGTCGCTGGCCCCCGGCATCGTCGATACCGGCATGCAGGCCGATATCCGCGCCAGTGATCCGGCCGCTTTCCCGGGCCTGAGCCGGTTTCAGGACTTCCACGCCACCGGCAAGCTGGCCGCGCCGGCCGATGTGGCCGCCAACATCCTCGCCTACCTGGATCGCGAAGACTTCGGCCAGACCGAAATCGACGACATCCGCAATTACCACTGACCCATCATGACTGATCACTCGCCCACCGCCCAGGATGAAAACCGCTTGATCGCCGAGCGGCGCGCCAAGCTGGCCAAACTGCGCGAGGCCGGCGTTGCCTATCCCAACGATTTCGTTCCGGATGCGCAAGCCGCCCGCCTGCACGACAAATATGACGAACAGGATGCCCAGACCCTGCTCGAATCCGCCGTGCACGTCAAAGTGGCCGGGCGAATGATGCTCAAACGCGTCATGGGCAAAGCCAGCTTCGCGACGCTGCAAGACGGCACCGGCCGCATCCAGATCTACCTCGACCGCGGCACGCTGGGCGAGGAGGTCTATGCGGCCTTCAAACAATGGGATATTGGCGACATCATCGCCATCGAAGGCTCGGTCTTCAAGACCAACAAAGGCGAGCTGACGGTGCACGCCGCGCAGGCGCGCCTGCTGTCGAAGTCGCTGCGCCCGCTGCCCGACAAATTCCATGGCGTTTCCGACCAGGAGCTGCGCTATCGGCAGCGCTACGTCGATCTCATCATGACCGACGCGACACGGCGCACTTTCGAGGCCCGCAGCAAAGCCGTGGGCGGCATCCGGCAGGCCATGCTGGCCGCCGGCTTTCTCGAAGTCGAAACGCCCATGCTGCATCCCATTCCGGGCGGTGCCGCAGCCAAGCCCTTCGTGACCCATCACAATGCGCTCGACATGGAAATGTACCTGCGCATCGCCCCTGAGCTTTACCTCAAGCGCCTGGTCGTGGGCGGATTCGATCGCGTCTTCGAAATCAACCGCAACTTCCGTAACGAGGGCGTCAGCCCCCGGCACAACCCCGAGTTCACCATGATGGAGTTCTACGCGGCCTATGCGGACTACCGCTGGCTGATGGACTTCACCGAGTCGCTGATCCGGCAGGCCGCCATCGCCGCGGCCGGCAGCGCCGTGCTCACCTATCAGGAGCGCGAGCTCGATCTGTCCAAACCCTTTGACCGCCTGACGATCTGCGAAGCTATCCTCAAGTACGCCCCGCATTACACCCAGGCCCAGCTTGATGACACGGCTTTCGTGCGCGCCGAGCTGAAAAAACTCGGCGCCGATGTCGACAAGGCGCCGCTGGCGCGCGCGGGTCTGGGCGCGCTGCAATTGGCGCTGTTCGAAGAAACGGCGGAGTCCCAGCTCTGGAATCCCACCTACATCATCGACTATCCGGTCGAGGTGTCGCCCTTGGCCCGTGCCTCCGATACCCGCGAAGGGATCACCGAGCGCTTCGAACTCTTCATCACCGGACGCGAAATCGCCAACGGCTTCTCCGAGCTCAATGATCCGGAAGACCAGGCCGAACGTTTCCGGGCGCAGGTCGAGGCCAAAGACGCGGGCGACGAGGAAGCCATGTACTACGACGCTGATTACATCCGTGCGCTCGAGTACGGCATGCCGCCGACCGGCGGCTGCGGCATCGGCATCGACCGCCTCGTCATGCTGCTCACCGACAGCCCCAGCATCCGCGACGTGATTCTGTTCCCGCACTTGCGGCGCGAAGACTGAGGCAGCGCCACGATGCTTGCCAAGGTGCTCTTGCTGGCAGGTCTCGTGGTGCTGGCGCTGTACGGCTTCCTGCCGCGCCGCCGTGGCCCCAAGGGGCCGGCGCGGCGCGGCTTTCTATTCTGCTGCGCCGCCTGCGCCGTGCTGCTGGCCAGCGCGGTGCTGGCCTGCCTGTTGTGGATGAGCCGCGCCAGTCTGGTGGGCGCGGACGGCAAGCTCGACTTCCTCTTCCCCCTGGCCCTGACGCAATTGGTGCTGGCCTTGGCCTGCGGTCTGCTCGCCTACCGGCGCCGTCCGCGCTGACTTCCCTGCCTGCCAGACCAGCCGCCTCGCGCGCCCTGTCCGGCCCGGGGCTCGCACGACGCGCCTGGCACGCGCGGACGGCCCCAGTGCAGGAGCGACATCCCCGCGCGCGGGCCCGTCGCTCAGATGCGCGCGCGTCTAGCCCGCCTGGCGCGTACGCACCGCCTCGGCCCAACGCCGCGCCACCGAGGGCGACGTGGCGCAGGTAGCCGATTCCGTCACCACGCGCACGGCCCGCTCGAGCAGTTGAATGTCGGCCTCATGCTGACGCGCCACATGCGGATCTTCGAAGAAAATGACGCGCTGACACTGATGCTCGAGGACGAGCTCGGCGATCTGCGCATCGCCGCCCAAGGGCCCGCTCAAGTAACGGGTCACCCAGGGCCGGTCTTTAGGCCAGCCGCGCGACCAGGCCAGCTCATTGAGCCGCCCGCCCGTCGTACCCGTGGCCACCCGCCGCGCAAACTGCGACAGCACATCGAAATACGCGTCCGCAAACGCCACCATCTCGTCCTTGAGCGCATCGTGGGCGATCATGGCCAGCGTCTGGCCCTCGAAGCGGAATAGCCGCCCCAACGCCGGATCCGGCGTCAGCCCGGCACGGATACGTTCGACCTCTATCCATTCCATGGCGCCCGCCAACGTCGAAATGAACGGGCGGCCGTGCGTGATGCATTGCCGCTTCAGGGCCAGGGCCTCGGGAAAAATCGACGAAGGATCGACCGGATCGATCAGGTAGATGGCGCCATCGAATGGCGCCTGGCCATCACGCCCTTCGGTCACGCGGGCCACCAGCTTCATCAAGCCGCCCTCGCGCCCATAGGGATAGCGGATCAGGCCACGATAGCCTTGCAGCATGCCTTCCCGCACGATGGCATCGTGCGTGCGGCCCACCGTATGCAGCTCGATGCCCATCTCCCGGATGGAAGCGCCACTGGCGCGCAGCCAGCTGAACAGCGCCGCGTCGGGGGTTTCGTGATGCAAGCGGTTGGCGGCCAGGCCGAAACGCAGGGAGGGCACGGTCATGATGCTCGGGGAGGCAGAAGAAAACGGCATCATACCGCCGCGCGATGACAACACCGCCCTTGCCGGGAATTGGCCGCCCGCCCGTTTTAAGTAATAATCATTCCTATTACAAATGACTTCATGGTGCCGCCTCCGGGCAGCAAGGCAAATTGGACGCTTCGGATTACGCATCGCCGCCCAGCCTGGAAACGCTCTACGGCGATCATCATCCCTGGCTGCAGGCATGGTTGCGCAGGCGCCTGGGCAATGCCGCGGATGCAGCAGATCTGGCCCAGGACGCCTTTGTGCGCCTGCTGGCCAAACCCCTATCCTTCGGCAGCCGTCCTCAGGCGCGCGTTTATCTGCGTACGCTGGCCGGCGGCTTGTGCGTCGACCTCTGGCGCCGCCGCCAGATCGAGCAGGCCTGGCTGGATACGCTGGCCGCGCAACCTGAGGCGCAGGTTCCCAGCGCCGAGCACCAAGCCATCGTGCTGCAAACGCTGCAAGAGGTCGACCGCCTCATCCGCGGCCTGCCGGTCAAAGCCGCTCACGCCTTCATCATGGCAGTCGCTTGCGAAATGAGCGATCAGGAAATCGCCACCGAACTCGGCGTATCGACGCGCATGGTGCGCAAGTACGTGGCGCAGGCCATGCTGCAATGCCTGAAGAAACTGTAAGGCTGGCGGCCCGCCAGGGTGATCCGCTGGAGCAGGCTGCGGAATGGTTTGCCGTACTGCGCTCGGGCCAGGCCACGGACGCCGAACGCACGGCCTGGCAGCATTGGCATGATGCCTGCCAGGCCAATGTCCATGCCTGGGCCCAGGTCGAAAGCGTGGGCCGCATGTTCCTGCCTATCCGCCGCAGCGAAGCGCCCGGGGTGGCCGTCCAGGCCTATCGGCGCGCCGAATTCAACCAGGGCCGGCGTCGGGTCGTCCTGGGCCTGGCCGCGCTGGCCGGCGCAGGCCTGGCCGGCCATACCGCCTGGCAAAGCGGCCTGCTGCCTCCCTGGGGCGCCGACTTCCGCAGCACCACGGGCCAGGTCCGCGACATCGTGCTGGACGACGGCACGCGCGTCTGGGTCGGCACGGCCAGCGCTTTCAATCAAGACTACAGTTCCGGCCTGCGGCGGCTGGAACTGCTCGCGGGAGAAATTCTCGTCAGCACCGCGCCCGACCCTTCCCGGCCTTTCGTCGTCGATACTCCGCAGGGCCGTTTGCGCGCGCTGGGCACACGTTTCTCGGTGCGCCGCGACGGCGATGGCACCGAGGTGGCCGTCTACCAGGGCAACGTGCAGGCTCGCGCACGTTCGGGTGCCACCGCCCTGCTACCGGCCGGCTGGCGTGCGCGCATGAGCAGCCAATCCATCAGCCCGGCCGTCGAGGCAGATCCGGATGCCGAGGCGGCGACACGCGGCTTATTCATTGCCAAGAATATCCCGCTGGCCGATATGGCCCGCGAACTGGCGCGCTACCGCCTGGGCCATCTGGGCGTGGCGCCCGAAGTCGCTGCGCTGCCAGTGTTCGGCAGCTTCCCGATGACCGATCCGGATCGCACACTCGCCATGCTCGAGTCCGTCCTGCCCGTCAGAGTCCGGCGCCTGCCTTGGTGGGTGGACATCCTCCCACGCTGACCCGCGGGCTGCGGCGAAAATTTTTTTTAAAAAGAGTTCCGCTTTTTGCGTCTCGTTCGATGAACAGGATGAGAGATCTCCTGATCACCTTCCGATATGCCTGAGGAACGCTTCATGTCCACCCGCTTGTCCCACCGCGGCCGCGCCGCCCCGCTTCGCCACGCCGCCATCATGCCCACGCCCGCCTGGCCGGCCAAGATGACGCGCCTGGCCTGCGCCGTCGCCATGCTCGCGCTGGCGCCGATCGCGGCGCAGGCCCAGGCCGCGCCCGCGGCCCTCTCGGCGCAAAGCAGCCGCAGCTACGACATTCCCGCCGGCGCGCTGGAACCCGTACTGTCACGTTTTGCCGCCGAATCCGGCGTCTTGCTCGCCAGCCCGCCCGGTTTGACGGCCGGACGCAGCAGCCCGGGCCTGACGGGCAGTTACACGCCTGCTGGCGCGCTCGCTGCCATCCTGGCCGGCACGGGATTGCACGCCATCCAGGACTCGCATGGCCAGTACCGCCTGCAGGCCGACGCCCATGCCGTGGCCACCCTCACTCCGGTCGCGGTCACGGGCCGCGACCTGGCCACCACCGAAGGCAGCGGCTCCTATACCGCCAACGTCACCACCATAGCCAAGGGCGATCAAGCACTGCGCGAGATTCCCCAGGCCGTGTCGGTCATCACCCGCCAGCGCATGGATGATCAAGGCGTCACCGATGTGCGCGAAGCCCTGAACTACGCCCCCGGCGTCTCCATGGTGTCCAACGAACCCGGCGGCCAGTTCTACTCGCGCGGCTTCTTCATCCAGAGCTATCAGTTCGATGGCGTGCCGCTCGAGCGGCAGTTGTACGCCCGCGGCTCGGCATTCAACTCGGATACCGCGATCTACGATCGCATCGAGATCATGCGCGGGCCGCAAGCCCTGTTCGAGGGGGCTGGAGACCCCTCCGGGTCGGTCAACCTGGTACGTAAACGCCCCACTCAGGAACGGCAGTTCATCGTGACCGGCCGTGTCGGCAGCGATGATCAGTACGGCGCGCAGGTGGATTTTGGCGGCCCGCTCAACGACAGCGGTACCGTACGCGGCCGCGTCGTCGCTGACTATGAAACCAAAGGCTCATTCCGCGACTACGTCGACAGCAACGAACGGACCTTCTACGGCGCGCTCGATATCGATCTCACACCGTCCACCACACTTGGCCTGGGTTACAGCCGAGAGAACCCCTACGGCGTCATCGATTGGACCGGTCTGCCCAACTACGGCGATGGCTCGATGCCGGACTACTCGCGCTCGACCAATCTGAGCGCCAAGTGGAACCACGCTTACAAGACCCAGAACACCTGGTTTGCCGACCTGACCCACCGCTTTGCCAATGGCTGGAAATTCAAGGCCGCCGTCGTGCGCGTGGACGAAGCCAACGACATCAAGTATCTCTTGCGCAGCGGCAGGCTCGGACCGCCCAATACCTATCGCGGTGATGCCTACGCCTTCGATATGAATTCGCGCAATCTGGGCGCCGATGCCTACCTGTCAGGCGACACCACGCTGTTTGGCCGCCGCCTGGATTTCACCGCGGGCGGCAACTTTTCACATCAGCGCAGCACCGACCTCTGGGGCTGGCGGCGCAACGTCGAAAGCCTGAACGCCAGCTACGATCAGAAGGTCTCCATCCCGGCGCTGGACAGCGACACCATCATCGCGACCAATCGCATGGACGACGGTTACCGTTCGGACAAGAAAGGTCTGTACGCCAATCTCCGCTACCAGATTCTGGATCCCGTGGCCGTGGTGCTGGGCGGCCGGGTGTCGTGGTTCAAGCAGACTTATGTCTCCGATGGCATCTGGGGTTACTCGGAAAGCACTGCCCAGGAGAAAAGTGAGTTCACGCCCTTTGCCGGCCTGATCTTCACGCTCACGCCCAAGTGGTCGGCCTACGCCAACTACGCCGAAATCTTCCGCCCGCAAAGCCAGCGCGACGCCTCCGGCAACTTCCTCAGCCCGGTGACTGGCAAGAACTATGAACTGGGTCTGAAGGGCTCGCTCATGGATGGCAACGTGGACGTGCTGTTTGCCATCTTCCGCACTGAGCAGAAGAAAGTCGCCTTCGAGGACGACACCGTCTCCGAGAGCATCGCCGAGATACGCTGCGGCGGGACGTGCTACCGGCCCAGCGCTCAGGTTCGCAGCCAGGGCTTCGAGAGCGAGATCTCTGGAGAGGTCTTGCCAGGGCTGCAACTGGCCGCGTCGTATACCTACACCCACACACGCCACCTCGGGTCCGACATCCCCTCCGTCGGCTATGACATCTCGTCCAACACCGGCATACCGCGCCATATGGCCAAGTTGTGGGCCAACTACCGCCTGCCTGGTCAATGGAACCGCTGGTCGGTCGGCGGCGGGGTCAACACGCAGAGCAAGTCTTCCGACTTTGGCTACTACGGACGCATGCAGGGCGGCTACACCACCCTCGATGCCCGCGTCGGCTATCAGGTCAACGAGCGCCTCGGTCTGGGCTTGAACGTCTACAACCTGACGGACAAGAAGTACTTCAGCTCCATCAGCTATGACCACAACTTCTATGGCGCGCCGCGAAGCTTCCTGCTGACCGCTCGCTACCGCATGTAGGCCAGCAAAAACAAGAATCCCGCACATGGCGGGATTCTTGTTTATACGCGAGGGCTTACTCGGCCTCTTCGATCCAGGCCATCTGGATGGCCTCGAGAATCTTTTCGCCGCAGCGGGCCGGGTCATCTTCAAAGCCCGGCAAAGCCATGACCCACTCGCGCAACTGCGTAAAACGCACGGTCTTGGGATCGATGTCCGGATGCGTATCCACCAGGGCTTCGGCGATCTGATAAGTGTCTATCCACTTCATGTCAATGATCCTCCTTGGCATGGTTGATCGTGTACTTGGGAATCTCGATGGTGAGATCCTGCTCTTCGATGATGGCCTGGCAAGACAGGCGGGATACCGGAGTCAGGCCCCAAGCCTTGTCCAGCAGATCCTCCTCGTTGTCGCTGGCATCTTCCAGCGAGGCATAGCCCTGACGCACAACGACATGGCAAGTGGTGCAAGCACAGGAAAGCTCGCAAGCATGATCGATGTCGATATGATTATCGAGCAGCACGCGGCAGATGGACTTGCCTTGCGGCGCGTCATCGATGACAGCGCCTTCGGGACACAAATCGGGGTGAGGCAATACAGTCAGTTTCGGCATGACTTCGAGTTAAGCGAGTTCGTCCAATTTACGGCCGGCCAGTGCGGCGCGGATACTGCGATCCATGCGCCGGGCGGCAAAATCCTCGGTGGCGTCAGACAAAGCCTGAACCGCCTGGCGCACCGCTTCCACGTCGGTGGCCAATTGCGCTTGTGTGGCGGCCTGCAATGCGGCATCCACGCGCGCCCTCTCCTCGCTATCGAGCAGATCGCCGTCAACAGCCAGCGCGGCGCTGACGGACTCCACCAATTGACGCGCCTCAACCTGCTGCTCGCGCAGCATGCGCGCCCTGGCGTCGTCATCGGCATGAGACACGCTGTCGGACAGCATGCGCGTGATTTCATCGTCGGACAGGCCATACGAGGGCTTGACCGTCACCGCAGCCTCAACGCCCGTACTCTGTTCGCGCGCGGTCACGCTGAGCAAACCATCGGCGTCGACTTGGAACGTCACGCGGATACGGGCGGCACCGGCCACCATGGGCGGAATGCCGCGCAACTCGAAGCGGGCCAGCGAGCGGCAGTCGGAAACCAGATCGCGCTCGCCTTGCACGACGTGCACGCTCATCGCGGTCTGGCCATCCTTGAACGTCGTGAACTCCTGGGCGCGCGCCACCGGAATGGTGCTGTTGCGCGGAATAACGCGCTCCACCAATCCACCCATGGTCTCAAGCCCGAGCGACAGCGGCGTGACATCCAGCAGCAGCCAGTCTTCGCCCGGCGCGCGATTGCCCGCCAGCAGATTGGCCTGCAAGGCCGCGCCCAACGCCACCACCTGATCCGGATCGAGATTGGTCAACGGCGGCGTCCCGAAGAAGGCGCCAACCGCTTGCCGCACGGCGGGCATGCGGGTCGCTCCGCCCACCAGCACGACGCCCTTGACGTCGGCCACGGCCAGACCGGCATCGCGCAAGGCGCGGCGGGCAGCCTGCAGGGTGCGGTCTATGAGCGGTGTGGCGAGCGCTTCGAACTGCGCACGCGTCAACGTGGCGTTCAGGCTGCGGCCGCCTTCGAGCGTGACGGCGATGGCGGCCTGTCCGGCGTCGGTCAGGGCTTCGCGCGCGGCGCGCGCGGCGACCAACAGGCCGCGCCGATCCGATAGCGACAACCCCTCTACAGCCTGAGCGGCCACCAGGTCGGCCACGATGGCATGATCGAAATCATCGCCACCCAACACGGTATCGCCACCGGTGGCGATCACCTCGAACACGCCCTGGGACAGACGCAAGATCGAAATATCGAAGGTGCCGCCGCCCAGGTCGTAGACGGCGTATACGCCTTCGGCGGCCTGATCCAGGCCATAGGCGATTGCCGCGGCCGTCGGCTCATTCAGCAGACGCAGCACATTCAGGCCCGCCAGCTTGGCGGCATCGCGCGTGGCCTGACGTTGCGCATCATCAAAATAGGCGGGCACCGTAATCACGGCGCCGACCAGATCATCGCCCAGCACGTCTTCGGCACGCTGGCGCAGCGTGGCCAGAATCTGCGCCGAGACCTCGACAGGACTGACATCGCCGTGCAGCGTGCGCAAGCGCACCATGCCGGGCGCATCGACAAAGTCATAAGGCGCGGCGCTATCACGCGCATCCTGCGCCGAACGGCCCATAAAGCGCTTGACCGACACGATGGTATTGGCCGGGTCACTCGCCTGGTGCGGCAAGGCGCCGCGGCCGATGGCCACGCGCCCCTCGGGAAGATACCGTACCGCGGAAGGCAGCAAGGCATGGCCTTCGGCATCCGGCAACACTTCGGGCACACTGCTGCGCACGGCGGCCACCAGGGAATTGGTCGTGCCCAGATCGATGCCTACCGCCAACCGCCGCTGATGCGGGGCGGGCGATTCGCCGGGTTCGGAAATCTGCAATAAAGCCATTGTTGTATTTGTCGCTGAACGCGCCCTGCCGGGCCGCTGCTAGGGCTGGATGGAAGCCAGCTCCTGAGCCAGTTTTTCAATGAACATCCACTCGCGGACCTTTTGGCCAGCGGCGGGATAGTCTTTACGCTTGTCGATCAAATCGGCCAGCGTCTGCCGCATCGCCGCGCGCGCCTGGCCCAGTTCGGCGTCCAATGTCCGCCTGGCCTGCTCGTCATGACGCGCCTCATCGAGCAGCTCGCGCCACTCCATCTGCTGCATCAGAAACGCCGGCGCCATCGCCGTATTGCTCTCGGTCTGCAGATCCACGCCCGCGGACTCGCACAGATAGCGTGCGCGCAGCAGGGGATCTCGCAGTTGCCGGTAAGCCTCGTTGGCGCGCGCAGCCCATTGCATTGCCACCCGGCGCTCAGGCGCGCTGGCGGTGGCAAAGCGGTCGGGATGGACGCGGGCGGCGACGTCGCGCCAGGCGGTTTCAAGCGCCTGGCTGTCGAGCTCGAACGTGGCGGGCAGGCCAAAAAGGCTGAAATGATCGTCAGCGGCCAAGACCTACACCGTGAACGACTCGCCGCAGCCGCAGGTCGCCTTTTCGTTGGGGTTGCGAAACTTGAAGCCCTCATTGAGGCCTTCGCGCGCATAATCCAGCTCGGTGCCGTCCAGGTAGGCAAGGCTCTTGGGATCGACGAAGACCTTCACGCCGAAACTTTCGAACTCCATGTCGTCGGCCTGCACTTCGTCGACGTACTCAAGCTTGTAGGCCATGCCCGAGCAGCCGGTCGTGCGCACACCCAGGCGCAGCCCGATACCCTTACCGCGCCGTTGCAGATAGCGGCCGATATGATTGGCCGCCTGTTGGGTCAGGGTGACGGCCATATCAGTCTGCCGCAACAGCCTCGGCCACGCCGTGCTTGGTCTTGTAATCCTGCACGGCGGCCTTGATGGCGTCTTCAGCCAGGATCGAGCAGTGAATCTTGACCGGGGGCAAGGCCAGCTCTTCGGCGATCTGCGTATTGCGGATGGACATGGCTTGATCCAGCGTCTTGCCCTTGACCCATTCGGTCACCAGCGAGCTGGAGGCAATGGCCGAACCACAGCCGTAGGTCTTGAAGCGCGCGTCTTCGATCACGCCCTCGTCATTGACCTTGATCTGCAACTTCATGACGTCGCCACAGGCCGGTGCGCCGACCATGCCGGTGCCGATGGAGTCGTCGCCCTTGTCGAACGAACCGACGTTGCGGGGATTTTCGTAGTGGTCCAGGACCTTATCGCTGTATGCCATGATGATTCTCCACGTATGTGATGACTTGCGGCGCGCTCAGTGCGCAGCCCATTGCACGCTGTTCAGATCGATGCCTTCCTTGGCCATTTCCCACAGCGGCGACATGTCGCGCAGCTTGCCGACACGGCTCTTGAGCAATTCGACGGCGAAGTCGACTTCCTGCTCGGTGGTGAAGCGGCCCAGGGTAAAGCGGATCGAACTATGCGCCAGTTCGTCATTGCGGCCCAGCGCGCGCAATACATAAGAAGGCTCCAGGCTGGCCGAGGTGCAGGCCGAGCCACTGGAGACGGCCAGTTCCTTGATCGCCATGATCAGGGACTCGCCTTCAACGTAATTGAAGCTGATGTTCAGGTTGTGCGGCACGCGGTGTTCCATGCTGCCGTTGACATAGACTTCCTCGATCTGCGAGAGGCCTGCCAACAGGCGGTCGCGCAACATGCGCACGCGCTCGTTCTCCGTGCCCATTTCTTCGCGCGCCAAGCGGAACGCCTCGCCCATGCCCACGATCTGATGGGTAGCCAGCGTGCCGGAGCGAAAGCCCCGCTCATGACCGCCGCCGTGCATCTGCGCTTCGATGCGCACACGCGGCTTGCGGCGTACATACAGCGCGCCGATGCCCTTGGGGCCATAGGTCTTGTGCGCCGAGAAAGACATCAGATCCACTTTGAGTTTCTGCAGATCGATCTCGACCTTGCCCGTGGCCTGAGCCGCGTCGACATGGAAAATAATGCCTTTTTCACGGCAGATCCCGCCGATGGTCTCGACATCCTGAATGACGCCGATTTCATTGTTGACCATCATCACCGACACGAGAACGGTGTCCGGACGCAGCGCGGCCTTGAAGACCTCCAGGTCCAGCAAACCGTCATCCTTGACATCGAGATAGGTCACTTCGAAACCCTGGCGCTCCAACTCACGACAGGTGTCCAGAACCGCCTTGTGTTCGGTCTTGACCGTCACGATGTGCTTGCCGCGCTCGGCGTAGAAATTCGCCGCGCCCTTGATGGCCAGGTTGTCTGACTCGGTCGCGCCGGAAGTCCAGATGATTTCGCGCGGGTCGGCATTGACCAGCTTGGCCACCTCGGCGCGCGCATTTTCGACGGCCTCTTCGGCATCCCAGCCAAACGCGTGGCTACGCGAAGCCGGATTGCCGAAATTATCGTAAAGCCAGGGGATCATCTTCTCGACCACGCGCGGGTCGACCGGCGTCGTGGCTGAGTAGTCCAGGTAGATGGGGCGGTTGCTCATGAGTACAGTTCCTGATGCTTCTTAAACGGTAGCCGCGGCATTGGCGGCCGTGCCCGAGACGGCGGCCGTTGCGGCATTGGCATTTGAGCCTGCGCGATTGACGCGCACCGAACAGCCTTGGGCTTGATTGTTGGCTTCCTGCAATTGGCGCACGCGCTGCTGGTCCACCAGATCCTGCAGGGAAACCGAATCGAGATAATCGACCATCTTGCGGTTCAGGGTCGCCCAGAGCTCGTGCGTCATGCACTTGCCGGGTTTGCCGTCATTGCCGCTGGTGCAATCCCGCTTGCCGCCACAGCTGGTGGCGTCCAGGGGTTCGTCGACCGCGAAGATGATGTCGGCAACCGTGACATTGCGCGCCAGGCGAGCCAGGGAATAGCCGCCGCCGGGGCCGCGCACGCTGTCCACGAGTTCGTGACGGCGCAGCTTGCCGAACAGTTGCTCCAGATAGGAGAGAGAAATATTCTGGCGCTGGCTGATCGCCGCGAGAGTGACCGGGCCGCTATGCTGCCGCATAGCCAGATCGATCATGGCAGTCACGGCGAAACGTCCTTTGGTTGTTAGCCGCATGATGAGTTTCCTGTGAATCTGTCGGGACCCGCCTGCCGGATACAGACAGCAATCCCGGCTATACACTCTGGCCTAATACCTGAGTAATTGCCTCAAGTATAGCAAATTCCCGAGTAATTTGCTAAGTATCTCAAGTTGAAAAAACCGCGCCTGGGCGCGGTTCATGGCATGGCGGCAAGCGCCAAAACCTGCGGGGCCTTTCGGCCCCCAGAGAGATCAGGCTGCCTGGTACTGGGTAGCACGCTTGCGCACCAGCTCCAGCACGCCCTGACAGGCATCCTCGAGATAATCGAGCACCTTGCCAAAACCTTCCGGGCCGCCATAATACGGATCGGGCACGGTGGCTTCTTCGAAATCATTGGCAAAGCGCATCAGCAGCATCAATTTGTGCTGATAGGCCTTGGGGCACTGCTGCTGCAGGGCAGACAGATTATCCCAATCCATGGCAAGAATCAGGTCATACTCGCGGAAGTCTTCCGGCGTAACCTGACGGGCCAGGCATTGGCTGATGTCATACCCGCGCTTGCGCGCAGCTGCAACCGCCCGGGCATCCGGGGCTTCGCCGATATGGAAGGCATGCGTGCCGGCGGAATCGATCCGCACCATCTCACCCAAGCCGGCATCATTCACCAGATGGCGAAAGACACCCTCTGCGCTCGGCGAGCGACAGATATTGCCCATGCAAACGAAAAGTACCTTGGTCATCATGGGAGCCAGTGTGCGGGAAAACCCGGAATATAGCAAGCTTTTTTTGCTTTTTTGTGATTTAGGGGTCAATATCTCAGAAGATTTTTTTATTCAATAAAATCAATAACTTGAATAGAAAAATTAAGGCGCGCAATGATGTTTTTTGACGTCTTTTTGCATATTGCGCGCCAAGGCTTGACACGACCCCGGATAAGCATATAACGCGCCCTCGCGGCGCGCGCGGCATCAGCCCCGCGCGCCGCGGGAGCTTACTGCGCGCCGTCCAACAGAACGCGGTTTTTCAACGCGGTCAGGGCATCGCGCGCTGCCGCAGCCTGCTCGAACTCCAGGTTGCGGGCGTGGTCCATCATGAGCTTTTCCAGGCGTTTGATTTCGCGCGCCATGGCTTTTTCGTCGCTCAGGGCCGCAGCCGGCACCATGGCCTCCAGCGGATCGTGCGACTCGGCCGGCGCCAGAACGCCATCAATCATTTCGCGCACCGCCTTGCTCACCCCGCGCGCCGTAATGCCGTGGTCTTCATTGTGCTGCAACTGCTTGGCGCGCCGGCGGCTGGTTTCGTCCATCGCCCGCCGCATGGAATCGGTAATCCGGTCAGCGTACAGAATCGCATGACCATGCAGATTGCGCGCGGCGCGCCCGATAGTCTGGATCAAACTACGCTCCGAACGCAGAAACCCTTCTTTGTCCGCGTCCAGAATCGCAACCAGCGACACTTCGGGAATATCCAGCCCTTCCCGCAGCAGGTTGATGCCGACCAGCACGTCGAAGGTGCCCAGGCGCAGATCCCGGATGATTTCCACCCGTTCGACCGTGTCGATATCGGAATGCAAATAGCGCACCCGTTCACCGTGCTCGGTCAGAAAGTCCGTCAAATCCTCCGACATGCGCTTGGTCAACGTCGTCACCAGCACCCGCTCCTGGCGGGAAACGCGCTTGCGGATCTCGCCCAACAGATCGTCGACCTGCGTCAGTGCCGGGCGGACCTCCACCTCCGGGTCCACCAGGCCGGTGGGCCGCACGACCTGCTCGACCACGTTGTCGGCGTGCTGGCGCTCGTACTCGGCCGGCGTGGCCGAGACAAATACGCATTGCCGCATACGCGCCTCGAACTCCTCGAGCCGCAACGGCCGGTTATCCAGCGCCGAGGGCAGCCGGAAACCGTACTGCACCAGCGTTTCCTTGCGGGCCCTATCGCCGCGGTACATGCCGCCCAACTGCCCCATGGTCACATGGCTCTCGTCGATGAACATCAAGGCGTCAGCGGGCAAATAATCGATCAGCGTGGGCGGCGGCTCGCCCGGCGCAGCACCGGACAGATGGCGCGAGTAGTTTTCGATACCCTTGCAAAAGCCCAGCTCCTGCAGCATCTCGAGGTCAAAGCGCGTGCGCTGCTCCAGCCGCTGCGCCTCGACCAAATGACCGTCGCGGGTAAAGCTGGACAGCCGCTCGCGCAGCTCTTCCTTGATGGTTTCGATGGCGCGCAACACTGTTTCGCGCGGCGTCACATAATGCGAGCCTGGATAGACCGTGAAGCGCGGCAGCTTTTGCCGCACCTTGCCGGTCAGGGGATCGAAGAGTTCGAGGGTCTCGACCTCGTCGTCGAACAGGGTCAGACGCAGCGCCAGCTCGGGGCTTTCGGCCGGAAAAATATCGATCGTCTCGCCGCGCACACGGAAGGTGCCGCGCGTGAACTCCGCATCGTTGCGGGTGTATTGCATGGCCACCAGCCGCGCCAGCACCTCGCGCCGGGAAATATTGTCGCCCGTGCGCAGGATGAGCACCATGGCGTGGTAGTCGCCAGGATTGCCGATACCGTAGATGCAGGACACCGTGCCCACGATCACGGTATCGCGCCGCTCGAGCAGGCTTTTCGTGGCCGACAGCCGCATCTGCTCGATATGTTCATTGATCGAGGAGTCCTTCTCGATGAACAGATCGCGCGTGGGCACATAGGCCTCAGGCTGGTAGTAATCGTAATAAGAGACGAAATACTCCACCGCATTGCGCGGAAAGAACTCGCGCATCTCGGCGTAGAGCTGGGCGGCCAGCGTCTTGTTGGGCGCGAGCACGAGCGCCGGGCGGCCCAGCCGCGCGATGACGTTGGCCATCGTGTACGTCTTGCCAGAGCCGGTCACGCCCAAAAGCGTCTGGTACATCAATCCATCGGCGATGCCCTGCGCCAGGCCGTCGATGGCCGCAGGCTGATCCCCGGCAGGCGGATACGGCTGGTAGAGCTGAAACGGGCTACCGGGAAATTCCACGAATCCAGGGTCTGTCATGCTAGACTGTCCGAGGGTAAACCCCCCATTATCCACAGCACATCAACGTGCGTCCACCCATACTCCCAACATCCATGAGCACCCTCTTCGCTTCTGTCGAACTCGCGCCCCGCGACCCCATCCTTGGCCTGAACGAGCAGTACAACGCCGATACCCGTCCCGGTAAAGTGAACCTGGGCGTGGGCGTGTACTACGATGACGAGGGACGCATCCCCTTGCTGGGCGCTGTTCGCAAAGCCGAAATCGCCCGCGTCGAAGCCGCGGCCGCTCGTGGCTACCTGCCCATCGAAGGCATTGCCGCCTACAACAAAGGCGCGCAGACCCTGCTGCTGGGGGCTGACTCCGTCGTGGCCGCCGAGGGCCGTGCGCTGACCACCCAGACGCTGGGCGGCACCGGCGCACTGAAAGTGGGCGCAGATTTCCTGAAGCAATTGCTGCCCCAGTCCAAGGTCATGATCAGCGACCCCAGCTGGGAAAACCATCGCGCCCTGTTCGAGCGCGCCGGCTTCAAGGTCGAGAACTACCCCTATTACGATGCGGCCACCCGCGGCCTGAATTTCGAAGGCATGCTGGCGGCTCTGCAAGCTGCCCCCGAGCAAACCATCGTCGTGCTGCATGCCTGCTGCCACAACCCCACCGGCGTGGACCCCACTGCCGAGCAATGGAAGCAGATCGCCGACGTCGTCAAGGCCCGCAAGCTGGTGCCCTTCCTGGACATCGCTTACCAAGGCTTTGGCGAAGACCTCGATGAGGACGCTTCGGTCGTCCGTCTGTTCGCCGGCATGGATCTGACCATGCTGATCAGCTCGTCTTTCTCGAAGTCCTTCTCGCTGTACGGCGAGCGTGTGGGCGCCCTGACCGTCGTGGCCGGCAACAAAGACGAGGCGACACGCGTCCTGAGCCAGCTCAAGCGCGTGATCCGCACCAACTACTCCAACCCGCCCACCCATGGCGGCACCGTGGTTGCCAACGTGCTGAACACCCCCGAGCTGCTGGCCGAATGGAAGCAAGAACTCGCCGGCATGCGCGACCGCATCCGCCTGATGCGCAAGCAGCTGGTTGAAAAAATCAAGGCCCAGGGCGCCGCCCAGGACTTCAGCTTCGTGCTCCAGCAGCGCGGCATGTTCTCCTACTCCGGCCTGACCGCCGCCCAGGTGGATCGCCTGCGCGAAGAGCACGGCGTCTACGCGGTTTCCAGCGGCCGCATCTGCGTGGCGGCCCTCAACAGCCGCAACATCGACGTCGTGGCTGCCGCCATCGCCGCCGTGATCAAGTAAACCGGTGCGGGCCCGGTGTCGCCGGGCGAGTTCCGAAGCGCTTCAGCCTCCCAAGCTGAGGCGCTTTTTTCATGCCCGCTCGCCCGCTGCCCGCTCCAGGGCGCGCTTGCATTTTTCCGCTGCGTCCCCCAGAATCACGCTGTATATACATACAGTCCGCGGTTCACACAAGCCCCGGGCCATCATTGGGATCGCTACCATGGCCACCAAACTCACGGACCGCCAGCAGGAAATCCTGGATCTGATCCGGCAAACCGTCGCCCGCACGGGCTTTCCTCCCACTCGCGCCGAGATTGCTCAAGCGCTGGGCTTCCGGTCGCCCAATGCCGCCGAAGATCACCTCAAGGCCCTGGCGCGTAAAGGTGCCATCGAGCTAACCGCCGGCGCATCGCGTGGCATCCGTCTCAAGGGGCCCGAGCCCGGCACCGCGGCCCAGCCGCTACTGCCCATCCCGGCGCTGGCGCAACTCTTGCTGCCGCTGGTCGGCCGCGTCGCAGCCGGCTCGCCCATCCTCGCGGCCGAGCATGTCGAGCGCGAGGTCGGCGTGGATCCGGGCCTGTTTGCCCAAGCGCCGGATTACCTGCTCAAGGTCCGCGGCATGAGCATGCGCGATGCCGGCATCTTCGAGGGGGATTTGCTGGCCGTCAAAAAAGCCGCCGAGGCACGCAACGGCCAGATCGTCGTGGCCCGCCTGGGCGATGACGTCACGGTCAAAAGGCTGCAGCGCCATGGCAGCCGCATCGAATTGCTGCCCGAAAATCCGGAGTTCTCGCCCATCGTCCTCAGCCCGGACGATGAATTCGCCCTCGAAGGCATTGCGGTCGGCCTGATCCGCACCCATAGCTTGCACTGACGCCGGTTCGCCACGCTGCAGGGCAAAAAAAACGCCATCGCAAGATGGCGTTTTTGTCTTCGCAGACGGCGATCAGTGCTTGAGCACCGGGTCGCCAGATTCCACCGGCTTGTTGACGAGAGCCTCCTTGACGGGCTCTTCGTCGGCCAGGGGCTCGGGCTGACGCTCCAGCGCCAGTTCCAGCACCTTGTCGATCCAGCGCACCGGCACGATCTCCAGGAAGTTTTTCACGTTGTCCGGAATCTCGGCGAGATCCTTCACGTTTTCTTCGGGGATCAGGACGGTCTTGATGCCACCACGATGCGCCGCCAGGAGTTTCTCCTTCAGGCCACCGATGGGCAGCACCTCTCCGCGCAAGGTGATTTCACCGGTCATGGCGACGTCAGCGCGCACCGGGATGCGCGACAACGCCGACACCATGGCGGTGGTGATGGCGATACCCGCCGACGGGCCGTCTTTGGGCGTCGCACCCTCGGGCACGTGGACGTGCATGTCGTGCTTCTCGAACACGCTGTCGGCAAAACCCAGACGGCGGGCGCGTGAGCGCACCACGGTGCGGGCCGCTTCCACCGACTCCTTCATGACATCGCCCAACGAACCCGTGCGCTGGATGTTGCCCTTGCCGGGCATATCCGCCACTTCGATGGTCAGCAGATCGCCGCCCACTTCCGTCCAGGCCAGGCCAGTCACCTGACCAATCTGGTTCTCTTTCTCGGCCATGCCAAAGGTGTAGCGACGTACACCCAGGTAATGGTCGAGGTTCTCAGCGTTGACCACGACCGGACCCTGTTCGGGCTCGCCCTTGTCCTTGGCCGTGAGCAGTTGCTTGACCACCTTGCGGCAGATCTTGCCAACTTCGCGCTCGAGCGACCGCACACCCGCTTCACGGGTGTAGTAGCGCACGATGTCGCGCAGCGCGCTCTCCTCGACCGTGAGCTCATTCTCCTTCAAGCCGTTGTTCTTCATCAGCTTGGGCAGGAGGTGATCGCTACCGATATGGATTTTTTCGTCTTCGGTGTAACCCGACAGACGAATCACTTCCATCCGGTCCAACAGGGCCGGCGGGATGTTCAGCGTGTTGCTGGTCGCCACGAACATTACGTCGGACAGATCAAAATCGACCTCGATGTAATGATCCTGGAAGGTGTGGTTCTGTTCGGGATCCAGCACCTCCAGCAGCGCGGACGACGGATCGCCCCGGAAATCCATGCCCAGCTTGTCGATTTCATCGAGCAAGAAAAGCGGATTACGCACGCCGACCTTGGACATGTTCTGCAGGATCTTGCCCGGCATCGAACCGATGTAGGTGCGGCGGTGGCCACGAATCTCGGCCTCGTCACGCACGCCGCCCAGCGCCATGCGCACGAACTTGCGATTGGTGGCTTTGGCGATGGACTGCCCAAGCGAGGTCTTGCCCACGCCCGGAGGGCCTACCAGGCACAGAATAGGCGCCTTGACCTTATCCACCCGCTGCTGCACGGCAAGATACTCAAGGATGCGTTCCTTGACCTTGTCCAGGCCATAGTGATCGTCATCCAGCACCCGCTCGGCGTTGGCGATGGAGTTGTTGATCTTGCTCTTTTTCTTCCAGGGAAGATTGATGATCGTATCGATGTAATTACGCACCACCGTGGCTTCGGCGGACATCGGCGACATGAGCTTGAGCTTCTTGAGTTCGGCATCGGCCTTTTTGCGCGCCTCTTTCGGCATATGCGCGGCGATGATCTTCTTCTCGAGCTCTTCGATGTCGGCGCCTTCTTCGCCCTCGCCCAACTCTTTCTGAATGGCCTTGACCTGCTCATTCAGATAATAGTCGCGCTGGCTCTTCTCCATCTGCTTCTTGACGCGACCGCGGATGCGCTTCTCGACCTGCAGAATGTCGATCTCGGTCTCCAACTGCGCGAGCAGCCCTTCCAGGCGCTCGGCGGTGGGTATGATCTCGAGCATCTTCTGCTTCTGCTCGAGCTTGAGCGGCAGATGCGCGGCAATGGTGTCGGCCAGGCGGCCCGCGTCGTCGATGCCGGCCAGGGACGTCAGGATCTCGGGCGGGATCTTCTTGTTGAGTTTTACGTACTGCTCGAACTGCGCGACGATGGCGCGACGCAAAGCTTCCGCTTCGGGGCCGGCCGTCGTGTCAGGCGCGATCGGCGTGACCTGGCAAGTGAAGTGCGAATCAGCATCCTGGATGCTATCGATGCGCGCACGCTGGCTGCCCTCTACCAGCACCTTGACGGTGCCGTCGGGCAGCTTGAGCATTTGCAGAATGCTCGCCACGCAACCGATGTCGTAAACGTCTTCCGGGGTGGGATCATCCTTGCCGGCGGATTTCTGGGCCACCAGCATGATGCTTTTACCCGCTTCCATAGCCACTTCCAGCGCACGGATCGAGCGCGGACGCCCGACGAACAGCGGAATAACCATGTGCGGAAACACCACCACGTCGCGCAGGGGCAACAGGGGCAGATCAATCGGATCTGAAGGCAGGGTCTGGCTCGCAGACATAGGGGGTTCCTCAGAGTGAATGAGAGGGACACAAGAGCTACATAGGCCCAAGGTCGGTTACGTCTGATATGGGAACAATAGCCCAAAAATCAAGATGCAGATTGCCAGTCGGCATCAAGATGCAAAAAAACCCGCCAAAGACGGGTTTTTTTACAGAGAACGGGCTCAGGCCGCAGCGTCTCGAACCTCGCCCTGCCCCGCTTTGGCAGACTCGGCGCTGTCGTCGGCATAAATCAGCAAGGGCTTGCCTCCGCCCTCGATGGCGTTGTCATCGAGCACGACCCGGCTGACATTCCCCTGGGAGGGCAAGTCATACATGGTGTCGAGCAATGCGGACTCAAGAATGGAGCGCAAGCCGCGCGCGCCAGTCTTGCGCTTGAGCGCCTTGCGAGCGATGGCCGTCAAGGCATCCGGACGGATATCCAGCTCGGCGCCTTCCATGGCAAAGAGCTTCTGGAACTGCTTGACCAGCGCGTTCTTGGGCTCGGTGAGAATCTGCACCAACGCAGCCTCGTCGAGCTCATCCAGCGTAGCCACGACCGGCAGACGGCCCACCAGTTCCGGAATCAAGCCGAACCTGACCAGATCCTCGGGCTCGGCTTCACTGAAGAGCTCGCCCACGCCACGCTCTGACTTGGCGCGCACCGACGCCGAGAAACCGATGCCGGATTTTTCGGTACGGTCACGGATGACTTTCTCCAGCCCGTCGAACGCCCCGCCCACGATGAACAGAATGTTCGTCGTATCGACCTGGACGAAGTCCTGGTTGGGATGCTTGCGGCCGCCTTGCGGCGGCACGGACGCCACGGTGCCTTCGATCAGCTTGAGCAGCGCCTGCTGCACACCTTCGCCCGAGACGTCACGGGTAATGGACGGATTGTCGGACTTGCGGGAGATCTTATCGATCTCATCGATGTAGATGATGGCGCGTTGAGCCTTCTCGACATCGTAATTGCAGTTCTGCAGCAACTTCTGGATGATGTTCTCGACATCCTCGCCCACGTAACCGGCCTCGGTCAGCGTGGTGGCGTCGGCCATCACAAAAGGCACATTCAGCATACGTGCGAGCGTCTGCGCCAGCAGCGTCTTGCCCGAGCCGGTCGGCCCGATCAGCATGATGTTGCTCTTGGAGAGCTCGACTTCGTCGCCCTTGATCTCGCCGTGCCGGATACGCTTGTAGTGGTTGTACACCGCCACTGCCAGCATACGCTTGGGGCCGGTCTGGCCAATGACGTATTGGTCCAGGAAGGATTTGATCTCAACCGGAGTTGGCAACTCGGAGCGAATCGCCGCGCGCGCGGTCGCCTGCGCTTCCTCGCGGATGATGTCATTGCACAGGTCTATGCATTCATCGCAGATGAATACCGACGGACCTGCGATCAGCTTGCGGACCTCATGCTGGCTCTTGTTGCAGAAAGAGCAATGCAGCACTTTTGCGTCTGCCGATCCCTTTTTTTCAGGCATAAGTGTTTCTAGTCTCTGGTAGGAGATGCCTCTCCCGTTGCCGGAAGAGGCATGCAACGCTTATCGGACGTGGCGGCAGGGCCTGCAAACCAGGCGAAGACGTATCAAACGTCTTCGCGTCGGGCCAGAACCTTGTCTACCAAGCCATACGATACCGCATCTTGAGCCGACATGAAGTTGTCACGCTCGGTGTCTATGGCGATGCGCTCGACCGGCTGGCCGGTGTTCTCGGCCAGAATGCGATTGAGGCGCTCGCGCAGATCGAGGATTTCCTTGGCCTGGATCTGGATGTCGCTGGCCTGCCCCTGGGCACCGCCCGAGGGCTGGTGAATCATGATGCGGGAGTTGGGCAGCGAAAATCGCTTGCCCTTCTTGCCCGCCGCCAGCAAGAACGCCCCCATGCTGGCCGCCAACCCGGTGCACAAGGTCGACACATCGGGTTTGACGAACTGCATGGTGTCGTAGATGGCCATCCCTGCATACACCGACCCGCCGGGCGAGTTGATGTAGAAAGAAATGTCCTTGTCAGGATTCTCCGATTCCAGAAACAGCAATTGGGCGACGACCAGATTGGCCGTGGCGTCATTGACCGGCCCGACCAGAAAGATCAGGCGCTCGCGCAACAAGCGCGAGTAAATGTCATAGGCGCGCTCGCCGCGGCCGGACTGCTCCACCACCATGGGGATATAGCCCAGCCCGGTGGGCGTCACCGACGCCCCGCCATACATTGCCGCATAGAAATCGGTGAATCGCTGCATAGTTATGCCATCCCCATCAACTGATCGAAGGGAACCTTTTCATCGGTTACCTTGGCCTTTTCCAGCACGTAGGCCACAACGTTGTCCTCCAGCACGATCGCCTCGATCTCGGCGCGGCGCTGACGGTCCGACAGATAGTAGCTGACAACCTGAGCGGGCTGCTCGTAGTTCTGGGCGAACTCTTCGATGCGGGCGCGGACTTGCTCGGGCTTGGCTTGCAGTTGCGCTTGCTTGACCAGCTCCGACACCAGCAGACCCAGACGCACGCGGCGCTCGGATTCAGCGGCGAAGACTTCCGCCGGCATGGGCATGCTGTCGGCATTGGGCACGCCGCGCTGCTTGAGCTCTTCGCGAGCCTGAGCGATACGGCCTTGCACATCGTTGTCCACCAACGCCTTGGGCACGTCGAACTTGGCGGCGTCGACCAGGGAATCCATCACGCTGGTCTTGGTGCGGCCTTGCGAACGGACTTTGACTTCGCGCTCGATGTTGCTGCGGATGTCGGCCTTGAGCTTTTCGACGTCGGCATCAGCCTGACCCAGCGACTTGGCGAATTCGGCATCGACCGCCGGCAGCACGGCTTCGGCCACTTCCTTGACGGTGATGGTGAATTCGGCCGTCTTGCCAGCCACTTCCTTGCCTTGGTAATCCTCGGGGAAGCTCAGCGGAAATACCTTGGTCTCTCCAGCCTTCAGGCCGCGGGCAGCTTCTTCGAACTCGGGCAACATACGGCCCTGACCCAGCACGAAGGGGAAGTCTTCGGCCTTGCCGCCTTCGAAGGGCACGCCATCGATGGTGCCGGCGAAATCGAGGATGACGCGGTCATCGTCTTGCGCGGCGCGGCCTTCGCGGGTTTCGTAGGTGGCGCGTTGCTTACGCAGGACGTCGAGCGTCTTGTTGACTTCCGCGTCGCTGACTTCGGTTTCGTAACGCGTGACGGCCAGGCCGGCCAGATCGGGAACGGCGACTTCGGGATAGACCTCGAAGGTGGCCGCGAAGGCCAGCGTGCCATCATCCACGCCTTCGGTCTTGGGCTCGAGCGACGGGCTGCCGGCAACGCGCAACTTGGCGCCTTCGACGGCCTGCTCAAAGGCACGGCCCACTTGGGAGTTGATCACGTCGTAGCGGATGCTCGGACCATGGCTGCGCTCGAGCATGGCCATCGGCGCCTTGCCGGGACGGAAACCCGGCACCTTGGCGGTGCGGGCCACGCGCTTGAGCTGCGCCTGGACTTCCTTTTCCACGTCGGCCACCGAAATGGCCAGATCAACACGGCGCTCCAGGCCGGAGAGGGTTTCAACCACAGGCTGCATTAAAAGACCTATTTTCCGAGGGATGAGAAGAAATCGACCCCGGTAACCGACGAATCGAACCGGGTAAACCGGCAATTTTACCGGAAACTGGCCCGGCAGCCCCAAACCCCCTGCCGCCGCCCCTTCCGCAGCGCCTCATCGGGCGCATACGGGCACTGCAAAAGGCAAGCCGCCATTGCTAGAATGCGAGCCGCCTGAATCCAACACCCCCATAGGCTCGCAAATCATGAATCCCCAACAGCCCCCCCGGCTCGGCATCCTGCCGGCCCTGATCTTCAGCTCGCGCTGGCTGCAACTTCCTCTTTACCTGGGCCTGATCGTGGCCCAGGGCGTGTACGTCTTTCTCTTTCTGAAAGAGCTCTGGCACCTCGTCTCGCACACCAACAGCTTCGGCGAGATGGACATCATGCTTCTGGTGCTGGGTCTCATCGATGTGGTGATGATTTCCAACCTGTTGGTCATGGTGATCGTCGGCGGCTACGAAACCTTCGTGTCGCGTTTGCGCCTGGAAGGCCACCCGGATCAGCCGGAATGGCTCAGCCACGTCAACGCCAGCGTCCTGAAGGTCAAGCTGGCCATGGCCATCATCGGGATTTCGTCCATCCACCTGCTACGGACCTTCATCGAGGCTGGCAACCTGGGCTCGGCCAATGCGCGCTTTACTGAAACCGGCGTCATGTGGCAGACCATCATCCACGTGGTATTCATCCTGTCGGCGGTCGGTATCGCCTATGTGGATCGACTGACAAGCAGTCACGAGCACTGAAAGCTCTGCGGAATGAATAAGCCCCGGCCTGAAACCGGGGCTTATTCATCACAGAACTTCAAGCAAGAATCATGATGTTTTTGGCACTGGGGCCTTTAGGGCCTTCGCCAATCTCGAACGACACGCGCTGATTCTCCTGCAGCGTTTTGTACCCTTCGCTGCGAATCTCCGAATAATGGGCAAAGAGATCCTTGCCCGCGTCATCGGGGAGGATGAATCCGTAGCCCTTCTCAGCGTTGAACCACTTAACAATACCGGTTGCCATGAACTGTCCTTGAACCAAAGAGGCGATTGCTCGCGGGATGCCGGACGCCAAGGATGGGACGGGAAACCCCGCTTGCGACATAGGACCTGTACCGCGTCGCTTGACCTCGTCAAGCCAGTGTAGGAGTGATGTCGCGCAACGGTCAAACCCGCCGGGACACCCTCGCAAGCCCGCCCCTGACCTGTCACAAAACGACACAATGCCGCAGACAGGGCCGTGTATTCAGCGCAACAGCAGCAAAGGCGGACTTATTATTCAACCAGCAAATCCGCCGCTGTCGAGAAAATGCTGTTCTTCGCTCGAAGTTTCACGACCGAGGCTTGCGTTTCTATGCGGAAAGCGGCCAAAACGCGCAATGATATCTCTATGGATAACAGCAAAGCGCAAGGTTTCTCCGCCCAAGGGCGTCATTAATCGAACGCCCTCTTCCTGAGCCTCGTTATTTTCCGCGTGCTCATATGGCAAATAAATGAATGGCCGCAGTTCCGGCTCGACCTTCACATCCAGACCGCGCGCAACCGCCCGACGCGCCACTGCCAAAGCCAGCCCGTCGGTGGCGAACATATGGCCGGTGCCCCGAAACGCATTGCGCGGAAACTGGTCGAGCAGCACCAGCAAAGCCAGCACGCCCTCGGCGTCCGCTTCCCAGCCGGCGAGCTCGCCACGGGCTGCGGCATAGTGCGCCTCCAGAAACCGCCGGCGAAAATCATCATCGAACGCCACATCCCGCGTGAACCAGCGCTGGGGTCCGGCCTGGCGCCAGAAAGCCAGCACTGCCGAAGGCTGGCAGGTAGACGAAGAGGACATATCTGACTCCCAAGGACGAGGGTGATCTCGGATTCTAATGCTCGCGACGCCAGGGGTCGCGCCGGCGACGGGCAACAAAAAAGCCCCTTTCGGGGCTCGGCTTTGGCCTAGATTCAGCTATTTATTAGATGATCTGAATCTTGGTAGCCTGGGGACCCTTGGGGCCCATCGCCGTGACGTAGCTCACGCGCTGGTTCTCTTCGAGGGTCTTGAAGCCATTGGACTGGATCTCGGAGAAATGAGCGAACAGATCCTTACCACCCGATTCCGGGGTGATGAAGCCATAACCTTTCTCTGCGTTGAACCACTTAACGACGCCGGTTTCCATACTGTATTTCCTAAGATAGTGGGTGCGGACGCACCCGGAGCCACGATGCAATCAAGGAGGGGACAGCAGGACAATAACTGATGCCGGAAAAGGCACGGCACTGAACAGACTTCGCAACACTTGATCTCTCGTGCCGACACTATCGTCAGGTTCCCCTCCTAAGTCAAGATAATCCATAAAAAGGCGTCCGAAGAATGCAACAAATAGAAACTGCCGTTACGTGCAGCTTTAACTCGCGCCCATATTCGCGGACGTCTTATTTACTAATAATCAAAGAGATAGCTGTGAAAATGTGCTAAAGCGAGCACTTAGTGCTCATTCATCGATCGGCAGGCCCAGGAGGTCCAAAGCGGCGGCAAAACAGTCGGCGTCAGCACAGAAGAACACCACCACGTCAGCCGGGTTGAGATTCTCCAGTACCTCATCAATCTGCTCCTGAGCACCGTCGACGCTGTCGACGGAGGCCGCGTGAATGGATGCCCCTTCGGCCAGGGCTTCGGGCGGGACGAAGTCCGCGATGGCATCCAGATCGGGCTCTCCCAGGACGATATAGACGCCAAAACGGGCGCCGTCCATCGTGGTCTCCAGACTGATGCCCGATTCAAATTCGCCGGTCTGGCGGCTGATGATTTCCATTACACGTTTCCAGGTTGAGCCCAGAGGGCATTTCGCTAAAGCGTACCGACCTTGCGGTGACGCACACGGCGAGTCAAAAGCGCGCAAGCGCAGGCAATGACCAGGCAGAAAAGACCCGCTGCCACGGCCAGGAGCGCGGCCATGCCAGCGGTCTCATTGGATGAGGACAGATGCGCCACGGCCGCCAGCGCCAGCACGGCAGCCAGGCTTACGCCGCGCAGGGTGGATCCCAGGGTGCGAAGGTGGCCGGCGGCCACCCCCGCGCCCAGCGCGAAGGCCACGAGGGCCGCCATCGACCAGAACAGCGTCTCATAAGGCATCGTGGCACTCCGCGCCATTGCGTGGCGCATTATAGGCGGCGCGTTTTCTTGCCGCTAAAAGCGGTAGGAGTAACCCACGACGGCGGTCACTTCGTGCGAGATATCCGGACCGTGCCCGTAGCGAAGATCCACAAAAGCGCGGTGCGGGCCCGAGTCCAGGGCCAGGCCGCCCCCGATCCGCCAACGGTCGCCCGGCAGCGTTGCACTGTAGGTCTTGCCGTTGTAGCCCACCGTGTCGTCGTTGGAGAGTTGGGCGAGGTAAGACATGCCCACATAGGGGCGCAAGTTGCTGCCGCCGGCCAGGGTGATATCGCGGCCGACGCGGGCGCCGACACGGCCGATCACCGAGTTCTGGCCACTGTACTCATACAGGATTTGCGCCTGAGGCTCCACGAACCAGCCCTTGCCCAGCGCGAAGTGATAGCCCGTCTCGAGACTACCGGTGAACACGTTGTGCTTGTCGCTGGCGTCGTAGCTCCGGTTGAGCTGCGGGACATCTATCTCCATGTCCAGCTTGATGCGTCCAGCCCGCGTGGCGAAATCGACATACCAGCCTTCCGGTTCGAAGTAGGTCAGATAGCTGCCGATGTAATAGTTGCGGATCTTGCCATCGCCGCCTTCCGAGTCGTGGACCTTACCCCAGCCGGTGCCGCCGTAAACACCGAGAAATAGATGGCCTTTCCCGAGGTCCCAGCCGTAATCACCCCCGATGGACCCATATTTGAGCCGCTCCCTGAAGGCTGGCGCATCCGAGGTGGATGCGTGGTAGCTGGTGATCCCCCCCCGCGTCCACAGCCCGCCTTCGCCGCCGTCGCGCAACTCCCACATGCGCTGCTGCAAATAACCCATTTGGGCATCGAGCAACAAAATGCCGGCGGCCTGGACCATGGCTACCGCCTGATTCGTGCGTTGCAGGACATGAGCCTGGATCTGGCTGGCGGCCGCAGCTGCAGCACTGGCCTGAGTCCCCCCCGTTGACGGTGCCGCCCATGCCGGGGCCTGCCCCAGCGCCGTCATTGCCAAAAGATACGCACCTTGTCTGACATACCGCCGCTGAACCATCTGGCCGCTCCTAGGATGTGAAAACAGGTAGTGCTCTTTCTCGCTATTCCTTTCTGGCCGGCTACGCGCGGCCCTGGTTACGCTGACAAACACCCGAACGCGTCATTGGGACGTGTCTGATCGTATCTTGCTTCTTGCCGTCACAACAGCCTTTTATCGCCGGATCCTCGCCGCGCGCATCGCGCCTTCGAAGCGCTCCGCGCGGCGCGGAGAAGCCAGTCACTGAGCCGCACAATCATCCCAAATAAAACATAAATAAGACGTTCAATTACTAATTACTTATATTTATGGAATAATTATTCCCATAAACAGGGGTTTATCCTAGTGTTGCAAGGGCGCACAATTCAGTCATCGGGAAACAACAACGAACTTCGACGGAAAGGCCGCCGAGTCCGGATCCCAGATCCAACGAACCGGAGGTATCACCATGAAGACCCTTACCAGTGCAGTGCTCGTATCCCTTGCCGTCTTGAGCACCGGTGCTTACGCATCGCAGAACATCGAACCCAATGACGTTCCCTTCCAAGGCGTCTACAGCCAGGCCGACAGCGCCACGACCCGGGCTCAAGTGGCCGCGGATCTGCAACAGGCCAAGGCCAGCGGTCAATACACGTTCGGCGAACTGGACTACCCAGCCGTGCAAGCCAGCGCTCCGTCGCTGACCCGCGCTCAAGTCAAGGCAGAACTGGCGCAAGCCAAGACTAACGGGCAATACAGCTTTGGCGAACTGGATTATTAATCCATGTGATTAATGGCGGCGCCCAAAAACGCCGCCATACGTGAACAGTTCAATAAACGCCGGCGCAAGCCGGCGTTTATGTTTTGCACTCGCAACGACAGTAGCAAACCGTTGTTCGAGCGCAACACATTACTGACACCCTCAAGCCCGCCGATGCCAGCAACACGGGTCCGATCCCGCACGCCGCCGTCCGAGTGCCATGCCTTGCCCCAATCGGGCGCAGACAACCTCCCGCCACTGGAACCAATCCACGCCAGCCGATCTAAGTGGCATGGCCGCAGTCGGCCACTCGGAAGACCATGGATTGGCACTCTCAGCTCAGCGATAGCCTCATATGGCTGCTGAACGCGTTTCTCATTTGTGCATCAGCCTGCGCAGCGGCCGGCGTCCTACTGATCCGCTCCACCCGCTGGGGCCGACAGTTCTGGCGGCTCGCCGGCCCCTATCTGGCGCCGAAGCGCTCCTACAGACCCCTCGTCACCCTGGCGGTGCTTTTGCTGCTCGCCTTGGCCGGGGTGCGAATGACCGTCCTCTTTTCCTTTTGGTACAACGGCTTTTACAGCGCACTGCAGGCGCTGGATGGCGCCGCATTTTGGCGCTATCTGGGGATTTTTGCGGTGCTGGCGGCGGTGCACGTCCTGCGCACACTGCTGGATAGCTATGCCGGACAAGCATTTGATATCCGGCTGCGTCAGTGGCTGACCCAGCGACTGACCGCAGACTGGCTGCAAGGTCGTGCCTACTACCGCGACCACTTCCTGCCGAATCCCGCTGACAATCCTGACCAACGTATCGAACTGGACATCAACAGTTTCGTCATTGGCTCCCGAACCCTGGCCCTCGGGACGATCAGCGCGCTCGTATCGCTGGTCGAGTTCACATTGATTCTTTGGGGGCTGGCGGGCGCCTTGCCTTTGGGTAGCGTGCAGATCCCGCACGGCATGGTCTTCGCCGTCTATCTGTATGTGATCGTGGCAACGCTTTTTGCCTTCCGTATCGGCCGCCCCTTGATAAGACTCAGCTTTCTCAAAGAGCGATTGGCCGCGCATTTCCGATATGCCCTGATGCGCCTGCGCGAGAACGCCGAAAACATCGCCTTCTATGCAGGCGAACCTATCGAAGCTCGCACCCTGTCCAACCGTTTCAGCGCCATGATCGCCAACGCCTGGGCGTTGGTGTTTCGCGGCTTGAAATTCGACGCCTTCAATCTTTCCGCCAGTCAGATCGCAGTGGTCTTTCCCTTCATCGTGCAGGCACCGAGGTTCTTTAGCGGCGCGATCAAGCTGGGCGACGTGATGCAGACCGCACAAGCATTTGGTCAAGTCCAGGATGCGCTGTCTTTTTTTCGCAATTCCTACGACAGCTTCGCTCAATACCGCGCCGTGCTGGAGCGCCTGAACGGCTTTCTGGATACCAACGAGGCAGCACGCGCCCTGCCCTCGGTTCACACCCTGCACGTGGCCGGACGCTTCGAGGTACGCAGCCTGCGTCTCGAACGCCCGGATCACAGCGCATTGTTCCCGCCGCTCAACGTCGTGCTGCACCCGGGAGAATCCCTGCTCATCCAGGGCCATTCAGGCGTGGGAAAAACCACACTGCTGCGCGCATTGGCTGGCCTGTGGCCCTACGCCGAGGGCCAAGTCGAGCGGCCCGTCCGCCAGCAAGCCTTGTTCTTATCGCAACGACCGTATCTGCCCCTGGGCAGCCTCAGGCACGCCATTCACTACCCCGCCGCCGCTGGGCTCGATCAGGATGCGCGGCTGATGGCGATACTCGATCAGGTATGCCTGAGCCATCTGCGGGCACGCCTCGATGACGATCTCGATTGGTCGCGCGTACTGTCTCTCGGCGAACAACAGCGCATCGCCTTTGTTCGGGCACTCATCAACCGCCCGGGCATCGTATTTCTGGATGAAGCGACCTCCGCGCTGGACGAAGGGCTGGAAGCCGCGATGTATCAGCACCTGCGACGTGCTTTGCCGGACAGCATCCTGATCAGCGTGGGCCACCGCAACACGCTGACGGTCTTTCACACGCACTGCCTGCATCTTCAAGCCGGAGACTGGACACTGGAGCGCTTGCCCGGACAAACCTGAAGAGACTGTTCCATAACGAATGGCGGGACACCTGCCTGCAGATAACAGGATGGAGCCGGACGGCACGCCATGCCGGTGACCGGCGCACTCACCCGGTCTCGCGCAAGGGATACAAAACCGGCGCCGGCGGGACCAACCGGCCACCCTGGGCCTGCGGTTACCATATGCGCGGTTCGGCCCCGCGCATCACGCCGCGGCCACGATGCCCTTTCTGGAGTGTTGTTTTGATTTCCCAAGCCGTATGCTCGGCGCTGGCCGAAGCGCTGGCCTCAGACCCCTTTTACCAAGCTGTCACGCCAGATGCTGCGACGCATGCGGAGCGACTGCAGCAACTGGAGAGCTATGCTCGCCTGGCGATTGACGAAGCCCTGGGCACAGGGGAGGTCTGCGTCGCCGATCCCGACGGCATTGCCATCTGGCACACCCTGCGAGGCAGCGCTGAACGACGCCAGGCACTGGCCGATACCCGAAGCCGGGCCTTGCAGCAGTTACTCTCGGCGCAAGGCTACGACAACTACGTCCGCATCTGCGAGAACATGAACCGGCAATTGCCTGCCGACCTGCAGGACAGTTGGTACTTGTCCATTTTGGGCGTGCGCCCCGGCGCGCAAGGCCAGGGGCTGGGCCGCCGCCTGCTTGCGGCCACGCTGGCCCGGGCCGACCGGCAAGGCGCCGGCACCTACCTGGAAACCTTCAATCCCGAAAGCCTGCCCTTTTATCGCAAGCTGGGCTTCAGCCAGGAAATCTGCCTGGACGAAGCGGTGACCCGCAGCACGTACTGGCTGCTCAGCCGCCCTCCGGGCTGACCGGACCCGAGCTTGCCCGCCACGCTGCCACCGTAGGCGGGCGTGGCCGGGCAGCGTTCAATGCACGAAGTGCTGCCAAAGCCATACGGCCAAACGCAGCAGCGCCGCCCCGCCAAACAGCCAGGCGTGGCCAAAAAGAAAACCGAAGGTCATCCAACCGCTGGCGCCGTCGACGCGTCGAGCGGAGTACTCCACGCGCAAGACCAACAGGATAGCCAGCACCTCCAGCACAACCACCGTGGGCAAGACCCAGCGCCACGGAAATCCGAGCAAGGCGACAAAACCAATAAACAACAGCGCCAACCCCGCCATATAGCCGGCCACTGAGCCCAACTGCCTGAAAAACCCCTGATCGGACGCGCGCATTGCCAAAGCCACCCAGGATGGAAAGCCGCCACGATACTCCGTATTGACCACAAGAGTGAGCGGCAAATCGGCCGCGACAAAGCGCCGCGCCCGTTTCGCTTCCGTTTCGCCGCGAATGACCGTAAAGATCAGCCCAGGTCGGGCGCTGGCGCGGCAGACCGCCCGCCATCCGGGCACGCGCCGGCATCGGCGTGTTTTCGTTAACGGCGCCCAACATGGGCAGCAGAAAAGCAAAAACGCACCGGCTAGGCGGCCGCGCAAGTCGGCGGCACGAAGCGGTGCGTCATCTGCCGGGACGCTGGCGAAATGATGTCATTTCCTTGCCAGACAGCCCTGAAGCCCAGGAATCAACACTCGGAATTATCCAAGCCTTTGATTCTCAGGAATTTATTGGTGCGAAGGGCGGGACTCGAACCCGCACACCTGTTACGGCGTCAGGACCTAAACCTGGTGCGTCTACCAATTTCGCCACCTTCGCAAAGCCAAGCCCGCTATTGTAGCTTGCTTGTTAAAATCTTGCTCTATGAATCCAAGACTCGATGCTCTGCATCCCTACCCCTTCGAAAAATTGCGCGCGCTGCTGGCCGAGGCCGGAGCGCCGCCGCAGGGGCTGGCGCCCATCAATCTCTCGATAGGCGAACCCAAGCATGCAGCGCCTGCGCGGGTGGGCGAGGCGCTTTGCGCCAACCTGCAAGGTCTGTCCGTCTACCCCGCCACCAAAGGTGAGCCGGCGCTGCGCCAGGCGATCGCACAATGGCTGTCGCAACGCTACAGCATTCCCGCTCCGGACGCCGACCGCGAGGTCCTGCCCGTGCTGGGTTCGCGTGAAGCACTCTTTGCGTTCACCCAGGCTGTGATCGATCCCGCTGCCGATGCCTTGGTGATCTGCCCGAATCCTTTCTATCAGATCTATGAGGGCGCCGCGCTGCTGGCCGGCGCCACGCCCTACTTCGTCAATGCCGACCCCGCACGCGATTTCGGTTGCGACTGGGCGGCTGTGCCGCAAGAGGTGTGGAAGCGCGCGCGATTGGTTTTCGTGTGTTCGCCGGGCAATCCCGCCGGCAATGTGATGTCGCTGCAAGACTGGCGCGTGCTGTTCGAGCTATCTGACCAGCACGGTTTCGTCATTGCCTCCGATGAGTGCTATTCGGAGATTTATTTCGACGACGCCCCGCTGGGCAGCCTGCAGGCCGCGCGTCGCCTCGGCCGCGATGACTATCGCAATGTGGTGGCCTTCTCCAGTCTGTCCAAGCGCTCCAATGTGCCTGGCATGCGCTCCGGCTTTGTGGCGGGCGACGCCAGCCTCATCAACCGCTTCCTGTTGTACAGGACGTATCATGGTAGCGCCATGAGCCCGGTAATTGCCGCGGCCAGCGTCGCTGCCTGGGAAGACGAGACGCATGTGGCGGAAAACCGCCGCGCGTATCGGGCCAAGTTCGACGCGGTGCTGCCCATTCTTCAACGCGTGATGAATGTGCGGCAGCCTCAGGCAGCGTTCTATTTGTGGGCGCCCACGCCCGGCTCGGACACCGCTTTTGCGCGTGACCTGTATGGGCGCACGGGCGTAACCGTATTACCGGGCAGTTTTCTCGCCCGCAGCGCGCATGGCGTCAATCCGGGCGCCGGGCGCGTGCGTATCGCGTTGGTGGCTCCCTTGGCGCAATGCGTCGAAGCTGCCGAGCGCATTGCGCATTTCATCAAGACTTCCGTTTGACCAACCCTTGGAAAGTAAAAGCTTCATGACTCTCGATCTGCAAACCACTATCGAAAAAGCCTGGGAAGCCCGGGCCAATCTGTCGCCTTCCGATGCGAGCGCCGAAGTGCGTGAAGCGGTCGAGCACACCATCGACGCGCTGGACCATGGCCGCCTGCGCGTGGCCGACAAATCCAGCGGCCAGTGGGTCGTGCATCAGTGGATCAAGAAAGCGGTCCTGCTGTCTTTCCGCCTGCAGGACAATGAAGTGATGGGCGAAGCGCCCCTGACTTTCTACGACAAGGTGCCCACCAAGTTCGCAGAATACGGCGCCGCAGCCTTCAAGGCCGGCGGTTACCGCGTGGTGCCGCCCGCCGTGGCCCGCCGTGGCGCCTTCATCGGCAAGAACGTCGTGCTGATGCCCTCCTATGTCAACATCGGCGCCTATGTCGATGAAGGCACGATGGTCGACACCTGGGCAACGGTCGGTTCCTGCGCACAGATCGGCAAGAATGTTCACCTGTCCGGCGGCGTGGGCATTGGCGGCGTGCTGGAGCCGCTGCAGGCCAACCCCACCATCATCGAAGACAACTGCTTCATCGGCGCGCGCTCCGAAGTCGTCGAGGGCGTCGTGGTCGAAGAGAACTCCGTGCTGGCCATGGGCGTGTTCCTGTCGCAAAGCACCAAGATCTATGACCGCGCCACCGGCACGATCACCTACGGCCGCGTGCCTTCCGGCTCGGTCGTGGTGCCGGGCTCGCTGCCCTCGGCAGACGGTTCGCACAGCCTGGCCTGCGCCGTGATCGTCAAGCGCGTCGATGCACAGACCCGCGCCAAGACCAGCATCAACGATCTGCTGAGGGCTTGATGAGTACCGTACTGGATCTGGTTAAAGACCTGATCGCCCGTCCGTCGGTCACGCCGGACGACAAAGATTGCCAGCAGTTGCTGGCTGATCGCCTGGCGCGCATCGGTTTTGTCTGCGAAACCATCGCCCGCGGCGGCGTCACCAACCTGTGGGCCCGCCGTGGCTCGCAAGCCCCCTTGGTGGTCTTTGCCGGCCACACAGATGTCGTGCCGCCCGGCCCGCGCGAAAAATGGGACAGCGATCCCTTCGTGCCGACCGAGCGCGATGGCTTTCTGTATGGCCGGGGCGCGGCCGACATGAAGAGCTCCATCGCCGCCTTTGTGGTGGCGGTGGAAGAATTCGTTGCCGCACATCCCCAGCACGAAGGCTCGATTGCTTTCTTGCTGACCTCGGATGAGGAAGGTCCGGCCATTGACGGTACGGTCATCGTCTGCGAAGCATTGCAGGCCCGCGGCGAACAGCTGGACTACTGCATCGTGGGGGAGCCCACCTCCACCACGGATGTCGGCGATGTGTGCAAAAACGGCCGCCGCGGTTCGCTGTCGGGTCAACTGACCGTCAAAGGTATCCAGGGGCATGTGGCTTACCCCCACCTGGCGCGCAATCCGGTGCACCAGGCCGCTCCGGCCTTGACCGACCTGGTCGGTATTGAATGGGATCAGGGAAATGAATACTTCCCGCCCACGACGTTTCAGATTTCCAATATGAAGGCGGGCACGGGCGCCACCAACGTGGTCCCGGGCGAGGCCGTCGTGTCGTTCAATTTCCGTTTCTCCACGGCCAGCACACCCGATTCGCTCAAGGCACGCGTGCATGAGGTGCTCGATCGCCATGGTCTGGAGTATGACCTGGCCTGGGAATTGGGCGGCGAACCCTTTCTCACGGCGCGTGGCTCGCTGACGGACGCCTTGTCGGCGGCGATTCTGGCCGAAACCGGCCGCACCACCGAGCTGTCCACCACGGGCGGAACGTCGGATGGCCGCTTCATCGCCAAAATCTGTCCCCAAGTCATCGAGTTCGGGCCCTGCAACGCCACGATCCACAAGATCAACGAGCGCATCGCGCTCGACAGCCTGACTCCTTTGAAGAACATTTACCGGCGCACGTTGGAAAACCTGCTGCCGGCACATTGAGGCTTTATGCCGTCTATCGATCGCCAAGAACTGCAGACCCTGCGCGACCTGATCCGCTACGCGGTCTCGCGCTTTCATGCTGGCGCTGTCGCGCTGGGCCACGGCTCTGACAACGCCTGGGACGAGGCCGTCTATCTGGTGCTGCACGGTTTACATCTGCCTCCTGACACGCTGGATCCCTTTCTGGATGCGCGCGTGCTGAGCGAAGAACGCGACCGCGTGCTCAGCCTGATCGACCGCCGCGTCAATGAGCGCATACCGGCGGCCTACCTGACACAAGAGGCCTGGCTGCGCGGCCAGCGCTTCTATGTCGACCAACGCGTCATCGTGCCGCGCTCGCCCATCGCCGAACTGCTCGACCATGGCCTGAGCCCCTGGGTACAGGATCCGGAATCGGTCGACCGTGCGCTGGACATGTGTACCGGTTCGGGCTGCCTCGCCATCCTCGCCGCCCTGGCCTTTCCGCATGCGCGTGTCGATGCCGTGGACGTATCGGCCGATGCCTTGGCGGTGGCTGGCCGCAACGTCGCCGATTACGGGCTCGAGGATCGAGTGGCGCTGCATCAGAGCGATCTGTTCGACGCGTTGCCCGAGGCGGCCTATGACGTCATTGTCTGCAACCCGCCGTATGTCAACAGCCAATCCATGGCCGAACTGCCGGCCGAGTACCGCGCAGAACCGTCACTGGCGCTGGCTGGCGGCCTGGACGGGATGGACCTGGTGCGCCGGATTCTGCAGGCCGCGCCGCGCTACCTGACGCCGCAAGGCGTGCTGGTGCTGGAGATCGGCCACGAGCGCGACCACTTCGAGGCCGCCTTCCCCGATCTGCAACCCTTGTGGCTGGATACCGAGCAAGCCTCGGATCAGATCCTGCTGTTGACCCGCGAGCAGTTGTGATACGTGCTTCTGGATTGACGTTGCGCCGCGGCACCAAGGTGCTGCTCGACGGCGCGGAGTTCGTTGTGAACCCCGGCGAACGAGTAGGTTTCGTCGGCAAGAACGGGGCCGGTAAGTCCACGCTGTTCGCGCTGCTGACCGGCGCGCTGGACCAGGACGCCGGCTCGCTGGATCTGCCGGCCGGCTGGCGCATTGCCAGCGTACAGCAGGAGATTGCCGCCGATGACAAGCCTGCGCGCGAGTTCGTCATCGACGGTGACACGCATCTGCGCGCACTGCAGGCCGAACGCGCCAGTCTGAGCGACGACCAGGGTACGCGGATCGCCGAACTGGAAGCCGCTCTGGCAGAAGCCGATGTCTGGAGCGCCAACTCGCGTGCCGAGCAGCTCCTGGCGGGGCTGGGATTCGCGCCCGAAGAGTGGATGCAGCCCGTGGCCAGCTTTTCCGGAGGCTGGCGCATGCGCCTGGCCTTGGCGCGTGCCCTGATGGCGCCGTCAGAGCTGCTGCTGCTGGACGAGCCCACCAACCACTTGGATCTCGATGCCATGCTGTGGCTGGAAAAGTGGCTGGCCGCCTATCCGGGCACCGTGCTGCTGATCTCCCACGACACCGAGTTTCTCGACGCCGTCGCGCGCGTCATCCTGCATTTCGACCACGGCAAGTTGATCCGCTATCGCGGCGGTTACGACGACTTTCTGACCCAGCGCGCCGAACGGCTGCGCCAGGCCAGCCTCGCTCACGAACGCCAATCGCGCGAGACCGCGCGCCTGCAGGGCTTTATCGACCGGTTCAAGGCCAAGGCCTCCAAAGCCAAGCAAGCGCAAAGCCGCGTCAAGGCGCTGGCGCGTATGCAGACGCTTGCGCCCCTGCATGCGGAGGCCGGGATCGACATCCGTATCCCCTCGCCCGATCACACGCCCGATCCGCTACTGGTGCTGGATAAGATGGCGGCGGGCTATACCAACGCCGCGGGCCAGCCCGTCTCCATTCTGCGCGACGTCACGCTGATGGTCCGCGCCGGTGCGCGTATCGGCGTGCTCGGCGCCAATGGCGCGGGCAAAAGCACGCTCATCAAGACGCTGGCTGAAGAGATTCCGCTGCAGGCCGGCGAGCGGCGGGCCTCACGCGGCCTAGCCATCGGCTACTTCCATCAGCACCAATTGGACATGCTGGATCTGGAAGCCGCCCCGCTGCAGCACCTGGCGCGTCTGGCGCCCGATGTGCGCGAACAGGAATTGCGCAACTATCTGGGCGGCTTCGGTTTCTCCGGGGACACGGTCAACAGCAAGGTGGCGCCCATGTCCGGCGGCGAAAAAGCCCGCCTGGCCCTGTCACTCATCGTGTGGCAAAAGCCCAATCTGCTGCTGCTGGACGAACCGAGCAACCACCTGGACGTCGAGACGCGCGAGGCGCTGGCCGCGGCGCTGGCCGAATTCTCCGGCAGCATGTTGCTGGTCTCCCATGACCGGCATCTGCTTCGCACGACGGTAGACAGCTTCTGGATCGTCTCCGACGGGCAGGTCAGAGAGTTCGATGGCGATCTGGAGGACTACCGGGACTGGCTGGCCGCCCGCAACGCGCAAGAGCGCGCCGAAGCCGCTCCCCGCGAAAGCGAAGGCATCGACCGCAAAGCCCAGCGCCGCCTGGAGGCCGAACAGCGTCAGAAACAGGCCACGCTGCGCAAGCCGCTGCAAGCCCGCCTGACCAAGGTCGAGGGCGACATGGACAAGCTGCGTGCGCGCCTGCAGGCGCTGGATGCCCTGATCGCCGATACCGATCTCTACACCGATGCCCGGCGCGCCGAGCGCCAGCAGGTGATGAGCGAGCATGGCGATTTGGCGAAACGCCTGAACACGCTCGAAGAAGAGTGGTTGGACATCCAGACCTCGCTGGAAGCCATCACGCAAGACCAGATCGGCTGACCTGCAAGGCAGGCCCGGCGGCGCGCGCCAGCTCCCAGTGCGCGCCGCACCGCACCGGCCGAAGGCCCCGGCTGGTGAGTTCCCTCCTCACTGCTGCAGCCTCCGCGGCGCTTTCCGACTTTGTTGTGTGACCTTTCGCCGCCGGTCCGGCAATGCCCCCGGCAGGCCGACACGCGCCTATAGTTTGGGCTCTCGTTGGTTCCCAATTTCATCATGCACGGCGCTCATCCCCTTCTGCTCCATGGCTGTTTTTCACTGTCATCTGGAAGTTCAGAATGTGGATTCCCCCGCTTCGGCGCTACGCGGCGCTGACCACTCTTGTCCTTTGCGGCAACGCCACGGCGCAGGAACAACCGGCGCCGCAACAGTCCGCCACGCCTTGGCTGGACGCCGTATCCGTGACGGCGCCACTGCCCCGTGAGCATGTGTTTACCTCCAGCGAAATCCGCGCCACCCCCGCCTCCAACCGCGACCTGAGCACGCTGCTCTCGACGCTGCCGTCCGTGCGCCAGGATAATGCTGCGGCCGATAGCGCGGATCGCGGTTCGCTGGACGTGGCGGACATCTCCTTCCATGGCGCCAGTCCTTACCAGAATCTGTTCTTGATCAACGGCGTCACTGCCACCAACCAGGTCGATCCCGCCAACAAGGATCGCCTGTTGGGCAGCGTGCCCAGCAACCCTCAGGCTTACTTCCTGGACACGGCCTTGCTGGGCGAGGTGCGGGTCTTCGACAGCGGCATCCCGGTCGAGTACGGCGCCTTCACCGGCGGCGTAGTCGACGCCAGCCTGCGGCGGCCATCGGGCGGCAATCATATCGAGGCTGGCTACCGCTGGAATAGCTCCAACCTCACGCGACAGCGCGTCCCCGACTATGACCTGGAAAAGTGGACCCAGGGCGAGCCCGGGTTTTCGCCGACCTGGCGCAAACGGTTTTATACCGTGACCACCGACCTCTCGCTGGGCGAGAACAGCGGAGCGATTCTGGGTGTCTCGCGACGAGAATCACGCATCGGGCGCTATCGGCTGGGTGCGATGGACAACCTCGACCTCATCGAGCGCGACAACTACGCCGACCGCGTGGACAACATACTGGCTGACTTCAGCCACACCCTCGACGCCCGCACGGTGTTCGACCTGAACGTCAAGCACGCCAATCGGCGCGAGCATCTGGTCAGCATCGAGTCGCGCGATACCGATTGGCGCAACCAGCATCTGGCCCACGGTGTGGACCTGGGGCTGGAACACGGCTCGCGCCTGGGCCAGTGGTCCTTGCGCGCCGGACTGGATGATTTCAACAGCCGGCAGAACTCCGTGCACAATGCCTTCGTCCAACATGAGTTCGAGGACGGGCGGCCGGACTTCTCCAGCGGCGGCTATGGCAAGAGTGAGCGCGGCCAACGTAACCTCACGTTCAACACCCGTCTGGACCTTGAACCCTGGCAGGCCTCCGGGTGGCAGGCCAGCCCTTACGTCGGCGTGCAGATCGAGCACGCCCGCGCCCGGTTCAAACGCTATCGGGAGGCCTATTCCTACCGTGCCGTTCAGCTGATCGACGGCACGGAGGAACAATCGTCCAAGGTGCGCCACAAGCCAGGCAGCGTGGCCTTGCAACACACGCAGCTCGGCCTGTACGCATCCAACGATCTGCGCTGGCAGCGCTGGAACCTGATGACCGGGGTGCGCTACGACAGGGACAACTACCTGAAGCAACGCCATCTGGCGCCGCGCAGCCGCCTCGATTGGGACGCGCTCGGCGACGGCAATACCGTACTGAGCGCGGGCTGGTCGCGCTACTTCGGCGCGCAAGCGCTGAAGATCGCCATGGCCGAAGAATTCAGCCGCTTGAGCGAAGCCATCCTGGATGTGTTTGGCAATCCGGTACAGGACAGCCTGGCCACACGGGTCGATTACGACGGCCTGCGCAGCCCCTACGATGATGAATGGGCTTTCTCGCTGACGCAGAAGGCTTTTGGCCTGCAGGGGGTGCTGTCTTTCGTGCAGCGCAACGGCCGCGACCAGGTGCTCAGGCGGGGCGATTCTTACAACGGCTATCGCTACACCAATGAGGGGCGATCGCGTACCCGGGACTGGAGCCTGACCATCAGCAACGAGACACCGTGGCGCGTCATGCAAACGCTATGGCAGGCCTCGTTGAGCTGGGGATACCAGAAAAGCCAACGCAACGCGCGGCTCGCCGAAGGCTATGAAGCCACCCCTCTCGAGCGCGATGTCTATGTCATCTACCGCGGCAAGCGCATCCGCGCTTCCGAGCTGCCCCCGGGCGACTTCAATCTGCCGCATAAGGTCTCGCTGGACCTCCATGGACAGTGGCCCCGCTTCGGGTTGAGCTGGACGCATGCGCTCAATTGGCAAAGCCGCCGCCACGACATCCTTTATGTGGACAGCACGCCGGGACGCCGGCCGCTGGATATCTATGCGCCGGTGCGGCTGCCATCGCATTGGACCTGGGACACACGCCTCGCGTGGCACCCTGGCTTTGCCAAAGGGCTGATGCTCGCCGTCGACGTGCTCAATGTGCTGAACCACATGCCGCCCTTGACGGCCACGCGTCCGGGCAACGACATCGATGAGCGTCGTTTCCGCACCGGGCGCGAGATCTGGCTACAGGTGGCCTACCGATACTGAGCCAAGGCCGCTCAGGCAATGATGTCCAGCTTGGCGATACCCAGCGCCAGAGTTTTGGTGCCGACATCACGAAACTGGATCTGCGCCTGGGCATCCTGGCCGGCACCGCTCAAGCCGATGATGGTGCCTTCGCCGAAACGTCCATGACGCACCCCCTGGCCCACCCGGTACTGAACGTCACCCACGGTCACACCGCTGGTGCCGGTCCGCGGCGTGCGAGGAGCGATGGTGCCGGTTTGGCGGCGCCCGTAGGCATCGCCCCGCTCGGTCCATGCGATGCTGCCCGCGTTGCCCATTCCCCCGCCCGTACTACCGGACCGGGGGGTGAGCCACTTGAGGTGCGCCTCGGGGATTTCTTCAAGAAAGCGCGAACGCATGGCGTAGCGGGTTTGGCCGTGCAACATCCGGCTTTGCGCCAGGGTCAGGTACAGACGTTCGCGCGCCCGCGTGATGGCCACATACATGAGACGCCGCTCTTCTTCGAGCCCGGCAGGCTCCAGAATGCTGTTCTCATGCGGAAACAGCCCTTCCTCGAGGCCGGTGATGAACACGGCATCGAACTCCAGGCCCTTGGCCGCATGCACCGTCATCAATTGCACGGCATCCTGGCCCGCCTGGGCCTGGTTGTCGCCGGCCTCTAGCGCGGCATGCGACAGGAAAGCCGCCAACGGCGTCATGACCTGGCTGGCCACAGCCGTCTCCAGCCCATCGGCGGGGTCTGCCTGCGCGGCGGCCGGCATCTCGGGAATCACCCCGGCCGGCAGGCCGTCGAAGTTCTCTTCCGCGGCGAACACGGCGGCCGCGGTCACCAGTTCGTTGAGGTTCTCCAGCCGCTCGGCGCCTTCGCGCTCAGCCTGATAATGCGCCTTCAGGCCGCTTTCTTCGATGAGATGTTCAACCATCTCCGGCAAAGGCAGATCGCGCGTCTCGGCAGCCAGGCGCCCGACCAATTGCGCGAAGGCAGCCAGATTGGCGCCACCCTTGCCAGGTACGCGGGCCACCGCGCCAAACAGGCTGGTCTGCCCGCTTTGCGCGGCGTCGGCCAGTTGCTCCAGCGTGCGTGCGCCTATACCCCGCGTCGGGAAATTCACGACCCGCATGAACGAAGTATCGTCATCCGGATTGGAGATCAGACGCAAATAGGCCAGCGCATGCTTGATTTCCTGGCGCTCGAAGAATCGCAAGCCGCCGTAGACTTTGTAGGCCACACCCGCGGAAAAGAGCGCATGCTCGAGCACCCGCGATTGTGCGTTGCTGCGATAGAGCACGGCGATTTCGCTGCGCGACCGGCCATCGTTGATCAGCGAGCGTATTTCATCGACGATCCACTGCGCCTCCATGCCATCGGAGGGCAACTCCATGACACGGATAGGCTCGCCCTCGCCCTGGTCGGTCCAGAGGTTTTTGCCCAAGCGCCCCTGATTGTGACCAATCAGCGCGTTGGCCGCATCCAGGATGTGGCCGAAGGAACGGTAGTTCTGCTCCAGGCGGATGACGCGTCCATGGGCATAATCACGCTCAAAATCGGCCATGTTGCCGACGTTGGCGCCACGAAACGCATAGATCGACTGATCATCGTCACCCACCGCGAAAATAGCCGCCCCGCCGCCGGCCAACAGGCGCAGCCATTTGTACTGCAGCGTATTGGTATCCTGGAACTCGTCGACCAGGATATGGCGGAAACGCCGCTGGTAGTGTTCACGCACGGGCGCATTGCGCGACAGCAGCTCATAAGCGCGCAACAGCAACTCGGCAAAGTCCACCACGCCTTCGCGCTGGCACTGCGCCTCGTAGAGCTGATAGATCTCGATGAGTTTGCGGCGATGCGCATCCCAGGCCTCGACATCGGCGGGGCGTTGGCCCTCTTCCTTGGCGCCCGAAATGAAACGCTGCACATCACGCGGGGGGTACTTTTCGTCATCGATACCCTGCGCCTTGAGCAGCCGCTTGATGGCGGCGAGCTGATCGGCGGTATCGAGAATCTGAAATGCCTGCGGCAGGCCTGCATCACGGTGATGCGCACGCAACATGCGATTGCACAGGCCGTGAAAAGTCCCGATCCACAGACCCCGGGTATCAATAGGCAATATGGCCGCCATGCGAGTCAGCATCTCGCGGGCAGCCTTATTGGTGAACGTAACGGCCAGAAGCCCAAATGGACTGGCCTGGCTGGTTTGAATCAGCCAGGCCATGCGGGTCGTTAGGACCCGGGTCTTACCGCTACCCGCCCCGGCCAGGACCAGGGCGTGTTGCGGTTCGAGTGTGACAGCGGCGCGTTGTTCTGGGTTGAGCTTGTCCAGCATCATGCCGCGTAGCGGCGCAGACTGACGGCGAACTGCTCCAGCCCGGCGATGCCGCTTTGCTGGGCACGCTGGCACCAGGCTTGCAGCTCATGCAGCAATTGCTCGCTGCTGGCGCTGGAACTTTCCCAGAGACGGCCCAGCTCGCGGCGCATTTGCACCAGCGTGGACAAGGAGGCGTTCTTGGCGATGACCTGATCCACCTCGGCCAACTGAGCCGGACGCAGCACGTCTTCATTGCGGGTCAGGGTGCGGCGGGCGCGCTTGAGCACGGTCCAGTTGCAGTCTTCACTGCCCTTGCGGCGCGAGGACTTCAATTTGGACATTTCTTCACCAGCCGCCTTCTTGATCACATCGGCGTAGCGGGCCATGACTTCGTAGCGGTGCGTGATCACGCCTTGCAGCGTGCGCAGATCGATGGACTTGGCATCCGGGTCGAGGGTCAGCTTGGGAGCGACCTTCTTGACCTTGGCCAGACCCATCCAGCGCATGACGGTGATGTAGCCCCAACCGATATCCAGCTCATACCACTTGGCAGAGAACTTGGCCGACGTGCCATGGGCGTGGTGGTTGTTGTGCAGCTCTTCGCCGCCGATCACGATGCCCCAGGGGAACACGTTGGTGCTGGTGTCCGGGCTGTTGTAGTTGCGGTAGCCCCAATAGTGGCCGATACCGTTGACCACACCGGCCGCCCAGAAGGGAATCCACGCCATTTGCACGGCCCAGACCGTCAGGCCCATGGCGCCGAACAAGGCGATATCGATGGCCAGCATCGTCAGCACGCCCCACAGGCTGTGCTTGGTATAGACGTTGCGCTCGAGCCAGTCATCAGGCGTGCCGTGGCCGAACTTAGCCATGGTTTCTTTGTTGTTGGACTCTTCGCGGTAGAGCTCCGCACCGCGGAACAGCACCTTCCAGATGCCAAACAGCATGGGCGAGTGCGGATCGCCCTCTTTCTCACACTTGGCGTGGTGCTTGCGGTGGATGGCGACCCATTCCTTGGTGACCATGCCCGTGGTCAGCCAAAGCCAGAAGCGGAAGAAATGCATGACCGCGGGATGCAGGTCGAGGCCCCGGTGCGCCTGGCTGCGGTGCAGGAAGACCGTGACGGACACGATCGTGATGTGCGTCACGATCAGCGTGTAAGCGAGGATCTGCCACCAACTGGCCTGGGTCAGACCACCGGATATGAAAGAAAGGATGTAATCCATAAAACCGTTTTCTAGCCTCACAGAAAGAGTGGGTGAAGTGTAGCCCACCTGAATTTCTTATGACAGCGCAATTTCAAAATAGTTTTTGAGGGAAATCAAGTACTAAGCCGTATTTCGCATGCCCCCGGGAGGGTGTCCGCGCGCCGGCCGAAAGGCTGCCTATCGCCTCTATTATGGGGATCGGTCGGCGCCACAACAGACCCCGCCTACAATTTGCTACAACGAGGCTGGCACAATATGTTGTGTCCCACGCCGAGCTGGCCCCAAGAGGCTCCCACCCATGTTACGCCTATTCGCCGCCACCCTGCTGAGCTGCGTGACGCTGGCCGCACAATCTGCCCCCGTTTCTCTGAAACCAGGGCAAAGCGTCGTGCTCGCGACCTTCTATGAGTTGCGGGGCTGTCAGCCCCTGGCCGCCCCACGCTTGCGGCTGACAGAACCGGCCCGCCTGGGATCGGCCACCGTCGTCACCAGTCAGGGCAATACGGCAGGCGCGGGAGGCTGTGGTTATATCGCCACGCCCGTCTCGCAAATCATTTACCGGGCCGACAAAACGGGCCGCGACACCGTCTCCTGGACGGTGCGTTACCAAACACGCGGCCGCGCTGCCGAAGCGGGCAGCGCGGACATCGTGATCCTGCCCTGATCCCTCAACCCTTGGCTTGCTCGGCAGCGCCGGAGGACGCCTCGTCCGCGCCCCCCTCAGGCGCATCGCCTGGCTCAGGGGATTCGGGCAGGGCTTGAGCCAGGGGCTCGGCCGCCGGGCCGCTCGGGGCCGGGGTGTCCGCGTGGCGGCTGGCTTTCTTGCGCTCGAAGACGGCGGCAAAGAACCCGTCCGTGCCATGCAGATCGGGACGCAATTGCACGTAAGGACCTTCCAGCACCAGGTTTTCGCAGCGGTTATGCAACAGCGTCGCCGCATCCAGGCGCTCAAAATCGGGGTGTTCGGCCAAAAAGCGATCAGCCTGATCGGCGTTTTCTTCCGGCAGCAGGCTGCACGTGGCATAAACCAGGCGGCCGCCCGGGGCCACGCAGCGCGCCGCGCTCTTGAGAATGCGGTACTGCAACTCGCACAACTCGCCCAAGGCTTGCGGTTGCTGCCGCCATTTGAGATCCGGATTGCGCCGCAAGGTGCCAATACCGGTACACGGCGCATCGACCAGCACACGCTGCGCCTTGCCCGCCAGGCGCTTGACCCGTGCGTCGTTTTCGCTATCGATGGCGACCGGCACCACGTTGGACAGGCCGCTGCGCGCAAAGCGCGGCTTGGCCTTGGCCAGGCGCGCGGCGGACACATCGAAGGCGTAGAGCCGGCCAGTCGAGCGCATCAGGGCACCCAGCAGCAGCGACTTGCCGCCCGCGCCAGCGCAAAAATCGATGATCATCTCGCTGCGGCGCGGGCCGACCAACAAGGCCAGCAATTGGCTGCCCTCGTCCTGCACCTCGACCTGACCGCTTTCGAACTCCGGCCAGCGGTTGATAGGAGGATGGCCCTTGAAGCGGATGCCCCATGGCGAATACGTCATGGGCTGCGGGTCATAGCGGCCAGCCGGGCCCTCGCGCAGCTTGGCCAGCAGCGCGTCGCGCTCGATTTTCAGGGGATTGGAGCGGACATCGAGCTGCGCCGGCTGCTGCAGGGACTGCATCAGCGAATCCGCCTGCGGCAGTTTGCCCAGCCGCTCTTCCAGCCAGTCGGGCAGACTGTAGCGCACCGCGCGCGGCAAGGCCGACGGATCGACCTGATCCACCCGCTTGATCCAGTCTGCCTCGCCGGGATCCAGCGCGTCCTGCAGCCACTCCAGGCCGCGCGTGGCCGCCAGACCCAGAATGGCCAGGCGACGCGTGGCATTGCCCACGCCGCTTTCGGCCAGCTGGCGGTAGCGGCGCAGATTGCGCACCACGTCATAGACCCCTTCGGCCAGTTCGGCGCGATCCCGGCCGCCCAGGGCCGGATTGGCGCGCAGCCAGTGCGACAGCACGGCATCGGCAGGGCTGGTCCACTGCAGGACCTCGCCCAGCACCCGCTGAACCTGTTCGATACGAAATGCCGCCAGCGGACGGCGGGGCCGGCCATCGCCGCGTTCGGCGGGCCGTGCGGCAGCCGCACGCGACGGTTCGGGCCGGGCAGGCCTGCCGGTGGAGGAGCGCGAGCTTGAGTGCTTCTTGTTCATGATGATTCCTGGGGGAAGTCCCCGATTGGACCGCCGCGCCTCAGTGGGCGGCTGGCGGCCAGGTAAACAGTCGCGCCGGGTCGCCTTCGACCTCGACACGGTGATCGGCAGTCAGGCTGACACGGCGCTCGGCCAGCCAGCGGACGGCTGCCGGATAGACCACGTGCTCGACCTCCAGCACCCGTTCTGCCAGCGCCTCCGGCGTATCGCCGGCCTGCACGGGCACACAACCCTGGGCAATGATCGGCCCATGATCCAGCACGGGTGTGACGAAATGGACGGTGCAACCATGCACCCGCACACCGGTGGCCAAGGCCTGGGCATGCGTGTGCAGGCCGGGGAAAGCCGGCAGCAACGACGGATGGATATTGACCAGGCGCCCGGCATAGTGATTGACAAAACCGGGGGTGAGCACGCGCATGAAACCGGCCAGCAGCACATAATCCGGTTGATAGCGGTCGATGACGTCGGCCAAGGCGGTGTCGAATGCCTCGCGACTGGGAAATTCCTTGTGGAACAAGGCTGCCGTGGGGATGCCCCGGCTGGCGGCCCACTGCAGGCCGGCGGCGTCCGGCCGGCTGGCGATAACCGCGGCAACCTGCGCCGGCCAGGCCTGATCCTCGCAGCTTTGCACCAGCGATTGCATATTGCTGCCCCGCCCTGAAATCAGGATGACGAAGCGGCACGGAGTCGATTGGGATGGGGGCAAGATAAGAAATTCCAAAGCGAGCCAACCCAAAATTGTAAACTCTTGCTCGTGAAACCAACGCTGCGCATCCACCACCACCTGCCGCCCCCCGGGCAGCGGTCCCCCTGTGCCTTGACCATCGGCAATTTCGATGGCGTGCATCGGGGCCATCAAGCCATCCTCGCCCGGGTACGCGAAGCCGCGCAAAAGCGCGGCCTGACGCCTGCGGTCATGACGTTCGAGCCCCATCCGCGCGAGTACTTCGCGCAGTTGCATCAGCGCCCCGAACTGGCCCCGACGCGTATCAGCGGCCTGCGCGACAAAGTCGCCTCGCTGGCCTGCGCGGGCATGCAACAGGTAGTGATCGTACCGTTCGACGCCAGCCTGGCCGAAATGTCGGCCAATGCCTTTATCGAGGATCTGCTGGTCAATGGCCTGCAGACACGCTGGCTGCTGGTCGGCGAGGACTTCCGCTTCGGGCACCAACGCAGCGGCGACATCGACCTGTTGCGGGAGGCGGGCCTGGCCCACGGCTTTGAAGTCGCCACCCTGGCCGACGTCACCGACCGCCACGGCCACCGGATTTCCAGCTCCGAGGTGCGCACCGCGCTGGCCGTGGGCGACCTGGCTCGCGCCGAACACTTGCTGGGGCGCCCTTTCCATATCAGCGGCCATGTGATCCATGGCCGCAAGCTGGGCCGCCAATTGGGATTCCCGACCATGAATCTGCGTGTGGCGCCCCGTTGCGCCGCACGCTCGGGCATTTACGTGGTGCGCGTTCAAGGGCTGGGCCCGCAACCGATGGCCGCCGTGGCCAGCCTGGGCGTACGCCCCAGCGTCGAGGACGCCGGCCGTGTTTTGCTTGAAGTGCATCTGCTCGACGAGAGCCTCGACGCATACGGTAAACTCGTAAGCGTTGAATTCCTGCACAAACTGCGGGATGAAGAAAAGTTTTCCGACCTCCCTTCCCTGACTGCCGCCATCGCCGAAGACGCGCGAAACGCGCGTGCCTATTTTGCCGTTCATGGACTATAAAAAGACCCTCAACCTGCCCGATACCTCTTTCCCCATGCGGGGCGACCTAGCCAAGCGCGAGCCTGGCTGGGTGCAGCAGTGGGAGGAAACCCGCGTCTATCAGGCCATCCGCGCCGCCAGCAAAGGCCGGCCGCTGTTCGTGCTGCACGACGGCCCCCCCTACGCCAACGGCGATATCCATATCGGGCACGCGGTCAACAAGATTCTGAAGGACATCATCGTCAAGAGCCGCAATATGGCAGGCTTTGATGCGCCTTACGTGCCGGGCTGGGATTGCCACGGCATGCCGATCGAGATCCAGATCGAAAAGAAGTACGGCAAGAACCTGCCTGTCACCGAGGTGCAGGCCAAGGCGCGCGCCTATGCGCGTGAGCAGATCGATCGCCAGCGCAAGGACTTCAAGCGCCTGGGCGTGCTGGGAGAGTGGGACAACCCCTATCTCACCATGAACTTCAGCAATGAAGCCGATGAGATCCGGGTACTGGCGCGCATCCTCGAGAAAGGCTATGTATTTCGCGGCCTCAAGCCCGTGAACTGGTGTTTCGACTGCGGCTCGGCCCTGGCCGAGGCGGAAGTCGAGTACGCCGACCGCGTGGATCCTGCCGTGGATGTGGCCTTCCCCTTCATCGACAAGGCCGCGCTGGCCCGCGCCTTCGGCCTGGATAGCGTCGATGATGGTGCCGTCGTGATCTGGACGACCACGCCCTGGACCATCCCCTCGAATCAGGCCCTCAACGTTCACCCGGAAATCGAATACGCCCTGGTGCGCGTTTCGCCGACGCCGGTGCACGGCCCGCTGGTTTTGATCGCCAAAGAGCGGGTCGAGGCCTGCCTGCAGGCCTGGGGCCTGCAAGGCGAAGTCATCGCCACCGCGCAGGGCGAAGCGCTTAACGGCCTGCGTTTTGCGCACCCGCTGGCCAAGGCGGCCGAAGGCTACGACCGCAGTTCGCCCATTTATCTGGGTGACTACGTCACGCTGGACGCCGGCACCGGCGTCGTTCACTCCGCGCCGGCCTACGGCATCGAAGACTTTGTGTCGTGCAAAGCGCACGGCCTGGTCGATGCCGACATCCTCAGCCCGGTCATGGGTGACGGCAAATACGTCTCGACCCTGCCGCTGTTTGGCGGTCTGTCGATCTGGGATGCCAATCCCAAGATCGTCGAAGCGCTCAAGCTTGCCGGCTCGCTCATGCATGTACAGAAGCTCTCGCACAGCTACATGCACTGCTGGCGGCACAAAACGCCGGTCATCTACCGCGCCACCAGCCAGTGGTTTGCCGGCATGGATGTCACGCCCGTCGATGGCGGGCCGACGCTGCGCGAAAGCGCGCTGTCCGGCATCGACGCCACGGCGTTCTACCCGGCCTGGGGCCGCGCTCGCCTGCACTCCATGATCGCCAATCGTCCGGACTGGACGCTGTCGCGGCAACGCCAATGGGGCGTGCCGATGGCTTTCTTCGTGCACAAAGAAACCGGCGAGTTGCACCCGCGCTCGGTGGAACTGCTTGAAGAAGTCGCCAAGCGCGTCGAAAAGGGCGGCATCGAAGCCTGGCAGTCCCTGGACCCGCGCGAGCTGCTGGGCGACGAGGCCGACAGCTACGAAAAGAACCGCGACACGCTAGACGTCTGGTTTGACTCGGGCAGCACCCACGCGACCGTGCTGGGCGGCAAAGACCACGCCTTGGCCGGCTCGCACGGCGAGCAGCTTGCCTGGCCGGCCGACCTCTATCTCGAAGGCTCCGACCAGCATCGCGGCTGGTTCCATTCGTCCTTGCTGACCGGCTGCATGCTTTACGGCCAACCGCCGTACAAAGGCCTGCTCACCCACGGCTTCGTGGTCGATGGCCAGGGCCGCAAGATGAGCAAGTCCGTCGGCAACGTCATCGCACCGCAAAAAGTATCGGATTCGCTGGGCGCCGAGATCCTGCGCCTGTGGGTGGCGTCCACCGATTACTCCGGCGAGCTGTCCATCTCCGACGAGATCCTCAAGCGGGTGGTCGAAGGCTACCGTCGGATCCGCAACACCTTGCGCTTTCTGCTGGCCAACGTGGCCGACTTCGACGGCGTCAGCCAGACGGTCGACTTCGGCGACCTGCTCGAAATCGACCGCTACGCCCTGGTCATGACCGCGCAGATGCAAAGCGAAGTGCTCGCCAATTATGAGCGCTACGACTTTCACCCGGCCGTCGCGCGCCTGCAGACGTTCTGCTCCGAGGATCTCGGTGCGTTCTACCTGGACATCCTGAAGGATCGCCTCTACACCAGCGCGCCTGACAGCCTCGCGCGCCGCAGCGCCCAGACGGCGCTGCTGGAGATCACCCAAACGCTGCTCAAGCTGATGGCTCCCATCCTCACCTTCACGGCCGAAGAGGCCTGGAAGGTGTTGCTGGAATCGACCCTGAAGCATCAAGCCGATGCAGCGCGCCTGACGATTCTCACCGAGGTCTACCACCAGTTGCCGCCCTACGCCGACGCCGACACGCTGGCCGACCGCTGGACGCGCCTGCGCGCCATCCGCGCCGACGTGCTGCGCAAACTGGAAGACGTCCGCAGCGCCGGGCGCATCGGATCTTCGCTGCAGGCGGAAGTCGACCTCTATGCCGAAGGCCAGGATCATGCCCTGCTGTCCAGCCTGGGCGATGATCTGCGCTTTGTGCTCATCGTCTCGCGTGCCACGGTGCATGCCCGGGCCGGCGAGCTGGCCATCGAAATCGCTCCCTCCGCCAATAAGAAATGCGAGCGTTGCTGGCACTGGCGCAGCGATGTCGGGCAGGATGCCGATCATCCCGAGATCTGCGGCCGCTGCGTCTCCAACCTTTTCGGCGCCGGCGAGCCGCGCGCAAAGGCCTGAGCATGACGCACGCCTCGCCCAAGGCCCGGGGGAAACTGGGCGGCGCCCTGGCGCTTGCCCTGTTGATCATTGTGGTGGACCAGATCACAAAGGTCTATTTCAATACCGCGTTCACGTTTGGCGAGCGCGTCAACGTGCTGCCGTTCTTCGACTTCACCTTGCTCTATAACCGCGGCGCGGCGTTCAGCTTTCTGGCCGCGCAAGAAGGCTGGCAGCGCTGGTTCTTCACGGTTCTGGGCCTGGTCGCCGCTGGCGTCATCATCTGGCTGCTGCGCCGCTCACCCGGCCAGCCGCGATTTCGCGCCGCGCTCATCCTGATCATGGGCGGCGCACTGGGCAATGTGATCGACCGCCTGGTTTACGGGCACGTGGTGGATTTCCTGCTGTTCTACTGGAAAGACTGGTACTACCCCGCTTTCAACATCGCCGACGTCGCCATCACTTGCGGCGCGGTACTGCTGGTGATAGACGAACTCTTGCGCGGCCGCGCCAAGTCCAGGACGTCTGCCGGCACCTGATCGCGCCTACAATCCGTATTACCGACCAACCAGGAAAGCGGCGCTCGCGCCGCGCAGCCACCATGCTCGATCTCGCCCGCAAACGCATCGTTCTCGGTATGACAGGCGGCATTGCCTGCTACAAGATCGCCGAGCTCGTGCGCCGGCTGACCGAGCAAGGCGCCACCGTCGACGTCGTCATGACGGAGGCGGCTACGCACTTCATCACCGCGACGACCATGCAAGCCCTCTCCGGCCGACCGGTCTTCGTCGATGCCTGGGATGCGCGTGTGCCCAACAACATGGCGCACATCGACCTGACACGCGGCGCCGATGCCGTGCTGATCGCGCCGGCCAGCACGGACTTCATGGCCAAGCTGGCTCACGGCCTGGCCGATGACCTGCTCTCCACGCTGTGCGTGGCGCGCGCCTGCCCCCTGCTGGTGGTTCCGGCCATGAACCGCGAGATGTGGGCCAACCCCGCCACGCAGCGCAATGCGGCCCAACTGCTGGCCGATGGCATCACCCTGTTGGGGCCCGCCGCTGGCCAGCAGGCCTGTGGCGAAACCGGCTCCGGGCGCATGCTGGAGCCGCAGGACATCCTCGCCGATCTGATCGCGTTCTTTCAGCCCAAGCTGCTGGCCGGCCGGCATGTGCTGCTGACCGCGGGCCCGACCTCCGAGCCGGTCGACCCCGTGCGGGTCCTGACCAACCGTTCGTCAGGCAAAACGGGTTATGCGCTCGCGCGCGCAGCGCACGAGGCGGGGGCACGGGTCACGCTGGTAACGGGCGCCACTGCATTGCCGGTCCCGCGCGGCGTCTCAGCCATACAGGTCATGACGGCGCAGCAGATGTATGAAGCCGTCATGGCACAGGCGGCCGATGCGGACATCTTCGTGGCCGTGGCCGCCGTGGCGGACTGGCGCGTCAAGAACCCCGCCAACCAGAAGCTCAAGAAAGACGCCGAGGGCGGCGGCCAGCCCCGGATGGAGTTCGAACCCAACCCGGACATCCTGGCCGAAGTGGCCCGCCTGCCCAATGGCCCGTGGTGCGTGGGTTTTGCCGCTGAAACCGAGAAACTGTCCGAACACGCTGAGGCCAAGCGGCTGCGCAAAGGCATTCCGCTGCTGGTCGGTAATCTGGCGCACAAAGTCATGGACGCGGACACCACCGAACTGGTGCTGTTTGATGGCCAGGGAGTGCACCCGCTGCCTGCGGCGCCCAAACTGGACGCGGCTCGCCGGCTGGTGGCCGAAATCGCCGGCCGCCTGCCCCAGACACGTAAATAGCGGTCGGTCGGGCGGGCCGCCGCCCCGCCCCTCAAGCCGACCCGGCTCGCGCCGCCGCTGGCTCGGGCCACAGCCGCGCCAGCGCGGCCACGATCAGCAAGGTCAAGGCCACCCGTCCCACCAACACGATCCCGATGTTGGCGCCCACCGCCAGCAGAAGCAAGGTGTCTTCGATCAGCGAATGCGACAGCGATAGCCATGACAGCGCGAGAAAGCGCGTTCGTGCCGAAAATTGCTGCCGTTGCGCCTCTTCGATGATGAGTGCGCCCCCATAAGACAGCCCCAGCAGCACACCCAGCATGGTCACTGGCGCGACCTGGGGTTCCAGCCCGGACCAGCGCAAAACCGGCGTAAGTGCCCGCGTCAAAGCGCGTGTCAGGCCGCAGCGCTGCATGACATCCAGCAGGATCAGCAAGCCGGTGATCACCACGAAGGTCAGTGCCATCGAGACCGCCGTGCCATGCAGCCACTGCCACAGGCTCAGCTCCGCCCCGCTGGATTCCGCCCCCTGCAACCACTCGAAAGCCATCGGCTGCGACAACCATCCCATGGCATGGCAGGTCCAGGAAACGGCCGCCCCGTAGACAAGCGCCGCGCCCAGCCGCAGCCCGGCCGTGGCCCAGAAGCTCGCTCCGGCCCGGCGCACGATGGCTTGCTCGACCGGCAGATTGTGCGCAAACAGCACCATGGCGGCCAGGGCGCTGAACTGGCCCGCGGTGATATCCAGGCCGCCTGCCAGGCCCGCCAACGCCGCCAGCGCCCCGTAAACGCCGACAAAGACGCTTGCCATCCAGATAAGCGCGGCTTGTGCCGGCAGGTTCAGCCAACCCATGACCGGCCCGAAAACATGCCCCAGGACGTCGACCCACCCTAACCATTGCCCTAGCTGCACCAGCGCCATGATGGGCAGCATGATTTTGGCCAGGGCCAGGAATAAACGCAGGCTACGGCTTAGCACACCGTGCAGATACAAGAGCATACGTCTCTGCTTTTCTTAAGAAAACCGCCCGCCAGGGTGTGGGAGCTTCACAACAGCGATACCTTTCATTGCCTAGCCTCAAAAAAACACGCTATAAACCGGCCACGACCCACAATAAAATTGCGCTATGTTGTTAGACCCGTTAGACCATCGTATCCTCTCCATACTGCAGCGGGATGCGGACCTGTCCAATGCCGCCTTGGCCGATGAGGTTGGCCTCTCCCCCTCAGCCTGTCTACGGCGTGTTGCCCGCCTGAAGGAAACCGGCGTCATCCAGCGCGTCGTCGCTCTGCTGGATTCCAAATATACGGGCCGTGCCCTGACGGCCATCGTCACCATCGAATTCAGCCGCCACGGCTCGGAGTACCGCCGCAAGCTCATGCAGTCTTTGATCGCCGAGCCGGCGGTCACCCAATGCTATCTGGTGACCGGCCGCATCTCCTGCGTGATCATCGTTCACATGAACAATATGGACGAGTATCTAGCCTTCGCTGACCGGCATTTCGATCAGGACGAGAACGTCGAGGCCTTCTACACTCATGTGGTCATGCAGACGGTGAAAAACGAACCCGGGCCGCCGCTGCCGGATCTGTCCTGAGCCGCGGCGGGTCGGTTCAAGTCAGCGAGATTTTGCCGGGGGCCACAGGCCTGGGCGCCCGATCCGCCTGAAACAGCAAGGCCTCATGCGGTCCCAGCAAGGCCAGACCGCGCGCGTCCAGACGCAGCGCATCACCTTCCGGCAAGGCCAAGACCAGCCGCTGTGGATTCACGGCGCAGAATTCCGCCAGCCGCTGATCCCGGGTCTCGCCCCGGTGCTCCGGCGGGTGGGCACTGGTGTAGTGCGGGTTGATCTGGAAGGGCACGAGATCCAGCGCGTCGAATCCGCCCGGATCCACGATGGGCATGTCGTTGGTCGTGCAAATGGTGGGCGCGGCCAGGTTGGCGCCTGCGCTCCAGCCCACATAGCCGGCCTGACCCGCACGGACCCGCTCGGCGATCAGCGATAACAGGCCGCGCCGGCGCAACTCGCGCAGCAACTGGAACGTATTGCCGCCCCCGACCACGATCAAACGCGCCTCGGCCAGTGCGCAGGCCGGATCGGCCTCCTGGTGCAGGCCGCGCGTGGCGATGCCGGCCGGGAGTAAGGCATCGGCGACTTGCTGGGCATAGTCGTCCCATGAACGAGTCACGCCCGCAAAGGGCACGAATAGGGCAGGCCCATCGCCGGTCAGCGTCGAGGCAAACTCGGCCAACCAGGACTGGGCGTGGGTCAAGTACCCGGCCGGTCCGGCCGAGTTACTCAAAAGCAGTGCATTCATGATTCAGAGGTTCTACTCAAAGTTGCGCTGGGCCCAATCGGCCAGCGGCAGAGGCTTGCCAGCGATGCGCGCCAGCAATTGCCGCAGTTCATTCCAGCCGCCACGCTCACTGGGCCAGCGCCGGGGAACAATCGCTTGCCAATCCGAGCCACGACGCTCTCCCATGGCAAAGCGAAACGTATAGTAGCCGGGTAGCCCCATGCGCAGATCGGTCACGACCAAGGTGTCGTCCAGGATGTCATAGCGCAGCCAATCCTGGGTGAACCAGCGCAAACGCGCCAGCAGCGGATCCTCGCCCAAAGCCAGCCCCAGTTCACGGTTGAGCGGCTGAGCCAGCAATTGCGGTGGCGAACGGTCCAGCCAACTGCTGAGCGCCTCGTAATACGTATCGCCCTCGGTTTTGGCCACGACCCGCCACAGCAGAATATTGAAAGGCGTGGGCGTGGCCAGCACCTGCGTCACCCGTTCGCCCCGCGTCTGCAGCGCGGCTGTCACCTCACGTTCGGCCTGGAACCGCCCCGCCAAACCGGCAAACAGATAGGCGGTACTGAACACCAAGGTGGCCGCCAGGATGCGCCGCATCGTGGGCGTCACGCCCTGAATCGCCGCCGCCAGCACGGCCAGCAGCATAGGCACCGTGTAGATCGGATCGATGATGAACACCGCCGACCAACTCTCGGGCATCCTGGCCCACGGCCAGAACAATTGCGTGCCGTAGACCGTAAAAGCATCCAGGACAGGATGCGTGACGAGCACCAGCCACAGCGTGATGAACAGACGTCCGGCGGTATAGGGAGCAGCGGGCCAGCGCTTGCGGATCAGCCACGTCATCACGGCCGCCAGCGCGGTCAGCACAAAAACCGAGTGGGAAAACCCCCGATGGTAGGTCATGCTGGAGACCGGATCGGGATAAGCGATGACCACATCGAGGTCCGGCAGCGTGGCCAGCAACGCCCCATACACCAGCGCGCGCCGTCCTTGCCAGCGCCCCAACAGCGTCGCCTGAATGCCCGCGCCCAATACCGCTTGTGTGACTGAGTCCATATCCCCGCCCCTGCTGCCCGATCGCTTGCGCCGCCTGGCGCGCGGCGGCGTCCGCCTGGCCCGCTTCGCAGGCGTTAAGATACAGGATTGATCTCGGCGGTTTTCCCATGGATGCATATATCGACAAAATCGGGACGTTCATCGAAGCCAATCAGGATTGGGCAGGCCCCATCACCTTTTTGCTTACCCTGGGCGAATCGATGCTGATCCTGGGGCTGCTCATCCCGGCCACCGCGCTCATGCTCCTGACGGGCGGCCTGATCGGCGCGGGTACGCTCTCGGTCTGGAGCATTCTGCTCTGGGGCGTGGCCGGCGCCGTCATCGGTGATGCCCTGTCCTATTTGATCGGTCGCTGGCTCGGCCCGGGCATCACACGCCGCTGGCCGCTTTCGACGCAACGCACGGCGGTTGCACGTGCCCGCCTGTTTTTCTACCGCTACGGCTTCGCCTCGGTGTTTCTGGGCCGTTTCCTCGGCCCGATCCGCTCGACGATTCCCACCGTGGCCGGCATCATGGGCATGAATCACCTGCGATTCCAGATCGCAAACGTCCTGTCGGCCATGCTCTGGTTGCCCGCGATGCTTGCGCCGGGCTATTTCGCCGCGCGCGGCCTGGCCGCCGCCCGTGAAAGCCAACAGTACGGCCTGATTGCCGGCGCACTGGCCTCCGTGCTGGTCGGCGCCTGGCTGGCGGCCACGATGCTGAAGAAACGCCGCCAGGCTGCCCATCGCGGCCGCGGCCAATCCTGACCAGGAACACCATGTCCATCTACGGCGAACCCAAGAACGGCGATTTCGCCCGCTACGTCGAAGAACTCTCGCGTCGTGGGCTCGGCTCCCAGCCCGCCTCCTCGACACAGTCACCCGGAGAAATGCCGCGCGGCCGCCCCCCTGCGCCCCGCTGGCGCCGCATGGCTGCCGGCACCCCGTCGGCGGCAACGGCGCCAGCGCCAGCCCCCGCACGCAGCAGCGAGCCCACACTGGCAGGACAGGCCAGCCTGCGCCAATCCAGCTCGCGGCAAGCTTTGTTAGGGTTCATCATGATCTGCCTGGCCGTCTGGAATCTGGCCGCCTTCCTGGCCCATGAACACCAGAGCCCCGCACGATTCATTATCCCGGCCTTGATCGGGCTTTGGCTGTTCCGTGGCGCGGCACGCAAGCGGGCGCTGTCGCGTGCAACGCCCCCTGCCCTGCCACCGCTGAACCTGCCTCCGAAACCTTGAGCGTCTGTTAGGCTTGCGCCTTTCCTATTTTTCTTCAGCCATGAAATCCGTCGATCTCAAAATCCTCGACGCGCGCATGCGCGATTGCCTGCCTTCCTATGCCACCCCCGGCTCAGCCGGCCTCGACCTGCGGGCCTGCATCGACCAGGCAATGGTGATCGAGCCAGGCGCCACGGTCCTCATCCCGACCGGACTGGCCATCCACGTGGCCGACCCCGGTTACGCCGCCGTCATCCTGCCGCGCTCCGGCCTGGGTCATAAGCACGGCATCGTGCTGGGCAATCTGGTCGGCCTGATCGACTCCGACTACCAGGGCCAGCTCATGGTGTCGACCTGGAACCGCGGCCAGACGGCCTTCACCCTCGAACCCATGGAGCGCCTGGCGCAGCTGGTCATCGTGCCGGTGCTGCAGGTGAACTTCAACGTCGTGGAAGAGTTCGGTGAGTCCGAACGTGGTGCGGGCGGCTTCGGCAGCACCGGCCGCTCCTGAGCAGGACGGGCAGGCAGCCCATCGCCGCCTGCCCCACCGGTTACTCGGCCTCGATGACGCTTTGCAGAAACTGACGTGTGCGCTCCTGCCGCGGATCCGCAAACAGCTCTGACGATGGCCTGTCCTCGACGACGTTGCCCTCGTCAAAGAACAGCGTACGGTCGGAGCTGCGCTCGGCGAACTTCATTTGGTGCGTGACGATGATCATGGTCATGTCTTTCTTGGCCGACAGTTCTCTCAGGATTTCCAGAATCCCGCCCACCAGCTCCGGATCCAGCGCGGAGGTGACCTCATCGAACAGCATGATTTCGGGCCGCATGGCCAGCGCGCGTGCGATACCCACGCGCTGTTTCTGCCCCCCGGATAGACGAGCCGGATGCGCGTCCAGTTTGTCGCCCAGGCCGACGAGCTCCAGGTATTCACGACCGCGTGCGTCGGCCTCCTCACGCGACAAACCGAGCACTCGCAACGGGGCTTCCACCACATTGCCCAATGCCGTCATGTGGGGGAACAGATTGAAGTGCTGAAACACCATCCCTATTTTGCCGCGCACCTGGCGCACGTGGGATGAATTGGGATCGGCCAGACGTCCCTGCGCATCGCGCCACATAGAAACACCATCGATCTCGATCTCGCCGTCGCTGGGCCGGTCCAGTGTCATCAGCAAGCGCAGCAAGGTGGATTTGCCCGAACCCGACGGCCCGATGATGGACAGGGTCTGCCCCGCCGGAATGTCCAGATCGATGCCGCGCAGGACTTCATGCTCTCCGTAGCGCTTACGCAAATTCTTCAGGCGTATGCTCGCGCTCATCACGCACCTCCATAAATGACTTTCAGCCGTGCTTCCAGACGGCGCACGCCCCACGCCGCGATCAGGCTCAGGACCAGAAAGATGATGCCCACGAGAGTCAGCGGCTCGGTATAGCGGAATGTGCTCGAACCGATGATCTTGCTTTCCTGCAGCAACTCGACCACGGTGATGGCCGACAGCAACGGGGTGTCCTTGAACATGGCAATGAGATAGTTGCCCAGCGCCGGCACAACGGGTGGGATAGCCTGCGGCAGGATGATGTCCACCGAGGTGCGCCAAGGCGACAGGTTCAATGCCGTGGCCGCTTCATGCTGGCCGCGCGGCACCCCTTCCAGGCCTGCCCGGTAGACCTCGGCGCAATAGGCGGCGTAATGCAGCCCCAGCGCCAGCACACCGGTGATCAACGGCGACATGCTCAAGCCCAACGAAGGCAGCACGTAGAACAGGAAATACATCTGCACCAGCAAGGGCGTGCTGCGGACGAACTCCACCACCAACCCGGCCGTCCACGAGACGGCTTTCCAGGGCGAGCGGCGCAACAATGCCAGCACCAGCCCGAACACGATGGCAAACAGCATCCCCAGTATGGTGGCCTGCACGGTGACCAGCAAGGCCGAGCCCAAAGAGGGCAGGATTTCCCAGGCGAATTTCCAATCGAAAACAGGAGTCATTGGATACGCACCTTTTTCTCAAGCCAACGCACCACGCCGGTGATGCACAGCGCCACCGCGAAATACATCAACAGCATGATGCTGAAGATCTCGGTGGTCTGCAGGGTCTCGCTACGCAGCAACTGTCCCCGGAACGTCAGATCAGTGATCGTGATGAGCGAGACCAGCGCCGTGTTCTTGAGCAGTTCGATGAAAAGATTGCCCGCCGGTGGCAGCATGGCCGCGAAAGCCTGGGGCAGGATCACGCGACGCATGATCTGATGGCGCGTGAAATTCAGCGCCACCCCGGCCTCCCGCTGCCCGGCAGGAACGGCCTGGATCGCGCCGCGCACCACCTCGGCGCCATAGGCGCCAGCGTTAAGCGCCAGAACCACTATGCCCACCAGAATGGCCGGCAGCCGCACACCGAACATCGGCAAGACGAAGTAGAACCAGAATAGCTGCACCAGCGCCGACGTGCCGCGAAACACCTCCACATAAGTCAGCGAGAGCGTGCGCAGCCAAGCCTGGCTGGACAACCGCGCCAGTCCGGCCATGATGGCCAAAGGGATCGCCAGCAGTGCCGCACCCGCCGTGATGCGCAGCGTCACCAACAGCCCCTGCCACAGGGGCCCGATCAATTCAGGCAAAGAATCCATGGCCGCCCCCTCAAGGCGTGCCGCACAACTTGGCCGCCGTCACGTCGCCAGGCAATTCCGCCTTGGTAAAGCCGAACGGCGCCACCAGCTTGGCATGCTCCGGCGTGCCCAGAAACTTCGCCAGTTCCGCATTGAAGGCATCCGCGAACGCTTTGTCTTCCTTGCGGAAAGCAAAAGCGCCATAGCCCCGTGCCTCCTTGCCATCGATGACAGGATTCTTGAAGGGCTGAGCGCGTTCCATGCCGCCGCCATCCTCGGCCTTGTTCAGCAGATCATTGATGGTCAGCGCCGTGGCCGCGTAAGCATCGGCCCGGCCTGCCTGCACGCCGGCGAACGCGCTCACCGAATCCGGAAACACCACCATCTTGCCCGCATCGACCTTGGACTGACGCGCATAATCGCCTTCGATCGCTCCCACCACCACGCCCAACTTCACGTCAGGCTTGTTGGCGACATCCTCGAAACTATGCAACTGCTTCGGATTGCCCTTGGGCACGAGGAAACCCTCGTCCACGCCGTAGGTGGGATTGGAGAACGCCACCTGCTGGCAGCGCTCGGGCGTGACGTACATGCCCGCGGCGATGATGTCGAAGCGCTGCGCCTGCAAACCGGGAATCAGGGACCCGAATTCGGTGAGCACCCCGTCGACCTCATCGATGCCCATACGCTTGAGCACCACGCGCGCGACCTCTACGGACTCGCCGGTGACGCGGGCATTCTGGCTGTCCATGAACGCATAGGGCGCCTCATTGGCGTAACCGATACGGATGCGGCCTGCCTTCTTGGCAGCCTGCAAGGTGTCCTCGGCGCTGCTTTGCTTCTCCGCAGCCGGGGGGGCAGTGCTGCTGCCCGAATCGCAGGCGGCCAGGGCGGCCAGAGTGGCCACAGCCAGCGCACGCTTGGTCCAGGACCAGCTCGTCATCGTTGTCATCTTGGTGTCCCCTAAATTAGTTCACCAAGAATCTTATGCGAATAAATGATTTGAGTACGAATCAAATTTCAACAAAAAGGGGCAGGATCATGCCTGCCCCCCAGGGAAACGCTTATTTAACCCGGGTATATATCAGGGTTGTCCCGCATAAGAAAATTTGCCATCCTTGATCACACCCATGACACGGGCACGCTCGTCAAAGCCTTGGTGGTCCTTGGGCGTGATGTTCAGCACGCCATTGGGCACGGCCAGATCCCGGGTATTCTCAAGCGCATCGCGCAAGGCTTTGCGAAACTCGGCCGTGCCGGGCTTGGCCCCCGTTTTCAGGGCCCGAGCAACCGCAGAATCCAGCAGCATCCAGGCCCCATAGGCGTCGCCCGCGAACTGCGTCAGGCTATGGGCGCCGTGCTCCGCCTCGTACTTATCGGCGAAATCCATGGCGACCTTCTTGACCGGATTATTCGCGGGAAGCTCTCGCGCCACCACGGCCGGGCCGGTGGGAAACAAAGTGCCTTCCACATCGCGCCCGCCAACCTGCAGAAACTCCAGCGTGCCGATGCCATGGGTCTGGTAGATCGGGCCCTTATACCCACGCTCCAGCAGCGTTTTCTGGGGCAAGGCCGAGGGGGTGCCCGCCCCGGCGATCAACACGGCATCCGGCTTGGCGCCTATCACTTTGAGCGCTTGCCCCATGACCGAGGCATCGGTGCGCTGGAATCGCTCCTGCGCCACGATCTGCAGGCCGGCAGCCTGCGCCGCGGCCGAGAATTCCTTCCACCAGCTATCGCCATAGGAGTCGGCAAACCCGATAAAGGCGACTGACTTCACCCCCTTCTTTTTCATGTCCTGAGCCAGCACCGACGCCATGAGCGAATCGTTCTGGGGCATTTTGAAGGCCCAGGCCCGCTTGGGGTCCGAAGTGGGCTCGACAATGACCGCCGAGGCCGCCAGGGCCACCATGGGAGTACCGGTTTCGGCCAGCACGTCCAGGCCGGCCAGCGCGGCGGCCGTGGTATTGGGCCCGACGATGGCGTCGACCTTGTCCTCTGAGGTGAGCTTGCGCATGTTTTTGACCGCGCGGCTGACGTCGGTGCCGTCATCCAGAACGACATAGCGCGCCGGTTGCCCGCCCAGGGTGCTGGGCCACAGACGAATGGCGTTATTGGTTTGAATGCCGATGGCCGCGGCCGGGCCGGTAGTGGAGACATCCACGCCGATGACGACTTCGGCCTGAGCGCCAAAAGCGCAACCCATGGCAACCGCAAGCGCGGCACATCGCTGAACAATGGAGGACATGATTGGATTCCGTGTGGAGGGAAAAAGCCGGGCGGCGGTCCCATGCCCGCCTGGATGCGTATTTTGCCCTATGTCTTTGCGGTGCGCGCCCCGCGCCGCGGTCGTTTGGGCTTGGCGGCCTGGGCCTCGTAGACGAAGGCGGCCAGTGCCAGATCCTCCAGCGCGCTGCCCACGGCCTTGAAAACCGTGATCTGTCCATCCTCGCTGCGCCCGGCCACCCGGCCCGCCACGAGATCGAACAACGTTCCGCGGATATCCGGCATGCGCAGCGTGCCGGCCTTGAAGGCCTCGAGCAGATCGCCGGATTTGGTCGGCGCCTCCTCGGTGTCGACATAGATGGCGTTGCCCGCGAAGCAGGCCGGATCGGTTTCCTTCATTTCCGGCTTGAAACTGCCGATGAGATCGAGGTGCGTGCCAGGCTGCAGCCACTCTCCGCGCACCAGCGGCTCGGTGGACAAGGTCGCGCAGCTGACGATGTCGGCCTGGCGCACCGCCGCCTCGAGATCGCTCACCGCACGCGCGGCCATGCCTTGATCTTGCAGGCGCTGAGCCAGGGCTTCGGCACCTTGGGGACGTACATTCCAGATCAGGATCTCATCGATGGGGCGCACCGCCCGCATTGCGGCGGGCACCAGGCCGGCGATGCGGCCGCTACCGAGCACCAGCAGACGGCGCGCGTCACGCCGCGCGAGATAGTCGGCGCCCAACGCCGCGGCGCCAGCGGTGCGAAATGCGGTCACGGCGTCGCCATCGACCTGGGCCAGCGGGACACCGGTGCGCGAGCTGTACAGGGTGTAGCTCGCGTGCAAGCCGGGCAGGCCATCGCGCGTGTTCTCCGGGAAGATATTGATGACCTTCACGCCGTAGTACCCGGCCTCGCTCCAGGCCGGCATGATGAGCGATGTGCCCTGCCGGTCGCCGGCCGTGATGTTGTGCACATGCCGTGGCGGCACCGTGTATCCGCCGGCGAAAGCCGCCCGCAACGTAGCGATGACAGCGTCGAAAGCCAGCGCTTTGTGCGTGGCGTCAGTATCGATGTTCAGCATGGGTAGCCTCCTGCGCCGCATTATGACCGCATCCTGTCCCGGTTTTCCAGCAGACGCTTGAAACGATATGATGGACCGGCAGGGAGCCGGTCTCCCCTCATCACGCAACAGGAGTTTCCGCATGAAAAAGACAGCATCCGCAGTCTGGCAAGGCGACCTGAAGAATGGCAAGGGCAGCATTTCGACCCAAAGCGGCGCCCTCAAGAACCAGCCTTACGGCTTTAAAACGCGCTTTGAAGAAGAACCGGGCACCAATCCCGAAGAGTTGATCGGCGCGGCACATGCCGGTTGCTTTTCCATGGCGCTCTCGAATGTCCTGGGCGAAGCCGGCCTGACGCCTGACCGCATCGACACCAAAGCCGAGGTCACGCTGGACAAAACCGACGACGGCTTTGCCATCACCGCCATCCACCTCACCGTGGTGGCCGCCATCCCCAATGCCAGCGACGCCGCTTTCCAGGAAGCCGCCGCCAAGGCAAAAGCCGGCTGCCCAGTCTCCAAGGTGCTCAACGCCAAGATCACGATGCAGGCCTCCCTGGCCTGATCGCGGCAGTGCTGCGGCGCGCCACGCGCGCCACAGCGCGAAAATCCTTGGATCTGGGTCCTGGCATATCTACAATGAGAAGTATTCTCAGAAAGGTATGACATGACCCGTTTGCTGCTTGCTCTGTCCGGACCCGCAGCCCGGCATCCCGGGTTGCGCCGTGTCATCGGCTCAGGCGTGCTGGTGGCAGTCGGCTATATCGACCCGGGCAACTGGGCCACCGATATCGCGGGCGGCGCGGGCTTCGGCTATGGATTGCTGGCCGTCGTCTTCGCGGCAGCTTTGCTCGCCATGGGTTTCCAGATCCTGGTGGCGCGCCTGGCGCTGGCCACCGGGCAAGATCTCGCCGCGCTCACCACACGCTACCTGCCGCGCAGCGTGGCCAACGCGGCCTGGCTGGCCGGTGAAGCCGCCATCTTGGCCACAGCCCTGGCCGAGCTCATCGGCGGCGCCATCGCCCTGCGGCTATTATTCGGTCTGCCTCTGCTGGCCGGCATCGCGGTCACCGGCATTGCCACCCTGACCGTTTTTTATGTCGCACGCGGCCAGGTTCAGCGTCATGAGCAGATCATTGCCGCGCTGCTTGGCATCGTCGCGCTGAGCTTTGTCATTCTGTTGGCCAAGGCCCGTCCGGACCTCATGGCCATCACCGACGGCGTGGCTCACACCGCGCACGCCCTGGCCGATCCGCGCGGTTTCATGATTGCGCTGGGCATCCTGGGGGCGACGTTGATGCCACACAACCTCTACCTGCATTCCGGCGAGCTCGCCCAACGCGCCCAGGGACTGCCGCCGGGCTTGCGCGGCATCGCCTTTCGCCTGGCACGGCAGGACACGGTCATTTCGCTGAGCCTGGCCATGCTCGTCAACGCGGCCATCATGATCGTCGCGGCGGCCTCGCTTGCCGGGCAAGGGCCCGTCGTGGCCAATCTGGATGCCGCCCACGCGGCGATCGCGCAGTCGCTGGGCGCCGGAGCCGCCCTGCTCTTCGCTCTCGCCCTGTACGCATCGGGGCAGAGTTCCACTATTACCGGCGTCATGGCCGGCAAAATCCTGTCACGGGGTTTCGAGCGCGGCAAACAGGTGTCGGCCTCGCGGCGAGCCCTCATGACCCGCGTGGCGGCCGGTCTGGCCGCGGCGGCCATGCTGCTGACAGGCGGCAGTGCGCACCCGGACAGCATCCTCGTACTCAGCCAGGTGATCCTCAGCCTGGCGCTGCCCTTTGCACTTATCCCGCTCGTTCTGCTGGCTTGCCGCAGCGATGTCATGGGCCGCTGGAAGCTGTCCGCGGGCTGGGCGGCTGCGGCCCTGTGCTGCAGCGTTGGCATCGTCATCCTCGATGCCTATCTGCTGGCTGACATGATGGTCTGAAAAGCGGAAAGCCGGCTCCTGGCCGGCTTTCGCGTACCCGCAGCCTGGCCTCAAGCCTGATCGAGGTGATCCAGATCCACGGGTAAGGCGCGGTTCAGCACCGAGGCCACCTTGACCCGCAAGGCATTGGAATGCGCTCGCCGGACTTCCCGCTTGACGTCCAGCAACTGCTGCGGGTGCATGGAGAATTCCGTCAGCCCCAGCCCCAGCAAGAGACGGGTCAGGCGTGCATCGCCGGCCATTTCGCCGCAAACGGCAACCGGCTTGCCCGCGCGTTCGCCGGCATTGATGGTCGCCGCGATCAGGCGCAGCACCGCAGGGTGCAATGGATCGTACAGGCCGGCCACGTCATGATCGCCGCGGTCGATGGCCAACGTGTACTGGATCAAATCGTTGGTGCCTATGGACAGAAAATCCAGGGCCTGGGCAAAAGGCTCGATGGCAATCGCCATGGCGGGCACTTCGACCATGGCGCCGACTTCGATTCTCGGGGCATAGGCCTGCCCGCGTTGATCCAGCTCGCGCCGCGCAGCGTCCAGCGCGGCATACACCGCCTTGACTTCATGCATGTGGGCGATCATGGGCACAAGCATGCGCACCGTCCCGTGCGCCGAGGCGCGCAAAATGGCCCGCAGCTGGCTGGCGAACATGTCCGGGCGCGCCAGGCAGTAACGAATGGCGCGTTGCCCCAAAGCCGGATTGGTCGCAACCGTCGCCTCACCGTCCAAGGTTTTGTCTGAGCCGATGTCCAGCGTACGTATGGTGACCGGGCGGCCCGCCATGGTTCGCACCACCGACACATAGGCTTGATACTGCTCCTCTTCGCCAGGCAGGTCTGCCCGCCCCATGAAGAGGAACTCGCTGCGAAACAGACCGATGGCGTCAGCGCCAGAGGCCAAGGCCAGCGCGGCTTCTTCGGGCAGCTCGATGTTGGCCTCGAGCTTGACATCGATGCCATCAAGCGTGATCGCGGGCACGTCGCGCAAGAGGGCGAGTTCGGCGCGTTCGTCGGCATAGGCGCGCTGACGGGCGCGGTACTCATCGAGAATCGCCGCCGAAGGGTTGACGATCAACACGCCCGCGGCGCCATCGACGATCAATACGTCGCCGTCACGCACCAGATCTCGCGCATGACCCAGCGCCACGACGGCGGGCACGCCCATGCTGCGCGCCACGATGGCGGTATGCGAAGTGGGCCCGCCCAGATCGGTCACAAACGCCGCAAAGCGCCCGCCGCGCAAACGCAGCATATCGGCAGGCGAGATATCGTGCGCCACAACCACCAGCGGATCATCGCCGTCGACGCTGGCGCCATCGGGCAGCATGGACGGCGTGCCCGACAACACCTGTAGCACCCGCTCGATGACCTGGCGGACATCTCCGCCGCGCTCGCGCAGGTACTCATCCTCCATCGCGTCAAACTGCTCGCTCAGGATCTGCCCTTGCGCCGTCAGCGCCCATTCGGCGTTATAAAAACGCTCGGAAATCATGGCGCGCGCCTGCTCGGCCAACAAGGGATCGCCAATCAGCAGACGGTGCACATTGAGCATGGCGCCCAACTCGCGCGGTGCATCTTCGGGCAGGCTGTCGGCCAACTCAAGCAGATCGGACTGCGCTTGCAGCAGCGCTTGTGTCAGCCGCTGGCATTCCGCGCCCACGTCTTCGGCTGCGATGCGGTAATGGGCCACCTCGAGCGCCGCGGCCCCCATGACGACGGCCCGGCCAATGGCATAGCCACGGGCCACGCCTTTGCCGAACAAAGACAATACGGGGCTGGCAATGCCAACCCCGTCATCGGAAACAGCCAGCGCCCCCGGCGCAATCATGGCGCCGGAGTCTGCATTCAATTCGCGTCTATTCCTGCTCACCGAATTTGTTTTCGAACAAGGATTGAATCTCAGCCAGGGCCTGATCGGCATCGGCACCGGATGCATCGATCTTGACCGTGACCCCCAGCCCCGCGGCCAGCATCATCACACCCATGATGCTCTTGGCATTGACGCGCTGTGCCCCACGGGCGATGAAAATCTCGCTGTTGAACTTGCTGGCGAGTTGCGTGAGCTTGGCAGCCGCACGGGCGTGCAAGCCGAGTTTATTGCTGATGACAATATCTAACGTAGGCATATTTTGTTTTTTGATCACGGCGGCAAGCCGTGCTGGGTGGATTGTCAGGGCGAGCCCCGCATCAGTCTACACGCAAGCAGCCCTGAACCCCTCCTGCCAACGCTTTTTCACGTGTTTCGGCCAATGACAAATTGCGGTAGGTCAACGCCCGCAGCAGCATGGGCGTATTCAGGCCGGCCAGCACACAGCACTGCACGCCGCCTGCCTGCGCATCGGCCACCGCGCGCTTGGCGATGTTGGCCGGCGTGGCGCCAATGAGGTCGGTCAGCACCAGCACGCCCTGGCCTCGGTTGACGCGCAGAATATCCTGCAGCACCTGAGGCACCAGGTCATCGGGCAGATCCTCCGGCAGGATGTCATGCACGGCCAGCACGTCGGTGGTGTCGCCCAGCACGTGCCGTACGCTTTCGCGCATGGCGTTGCCCAGCGGGGCGTGGACGACGATAACGATCCCAGTCATGGCGGATCCGCGCTCAGGCCGCCGCGCGTTCGAGCGCCTGCGCGAACATGTCCGCCACGTCAAAACCGGTCTGCTCGGTGATCTCGACAAAGCAGGTCGGGCTGGTGACGTTGATTTCCGTCACGTAGTCGCCGATCACATCCAGGCCGATCAACAGCAGCCCGCGGCCGGCCGTGCGCGCCGCCACGGCGCGCGCCAGTTCCAGATCGCGCTCGGACAGCGGTTGCGCCACACCCCGGCCGCCGGCGGCCAGGTTACCGCGCGTCTCGCCAGCCAGCGGAATACGCGCCAGCGAATACGGCACCGGCTCGCCGCCAATGATCAGGATCCGCTTGTCGCCCTTGACGATCTCCGGGATATACCGCTGCGCCATGATGGTACGCGTGCCGTTGTCGGTCAGCGTCTCCAGGATGGCATTGCGGTTGGCCTCATTGGGCTGCAGGCGGAAGATGCCCGTGCCGCCCATGCCGTCGAGCGGCTTGACGATCACATCGCCGTGCAAAGCATGGAAGGCCTTGATGCGGTCCATGTTGCGGCTCACCAGCGTGGGCGTGGTGAGCTCGGCGACTTCGGTGATGGCCAGCTTCTCGGGATGGTTGCGGATGGCGGCGCCACCGTTGAACACTTTGGCGCCCTGAGCCTGGGCATACTCCAGCAAGTGCGTGGAGTAGACGTACTCCATGTCAAATGGCGGATCTTTGCGCATCAGCACCGCGCCAAAGGCAGCCAGGGCAACATCGCTTGACGCGCCGCTATCGCGCCACCAGTCAGGGCCGTGCAGATCCGCGCCCTCGACCAGCTCGATCGCCTGGCTGTGCGCGAAGACCTCGCCCGCCTCGATATAAAGGTCCCCTTGCAAGGCCACGCTGAGGGTATGTCCGCGTGCGACCAGCGCGCGCATCATGGCCACGGAGCTGTCTTTATAGGCCTTGAGCTGCGGCAAGGGATCGATGATGAACAAGACGTGCATTACGTTACCTGACACCTCTGCCCCGCCTCCTGGTCAACAAGAGCACGGAGCCGATAAATACATCGTAGCGCAGCCGGGCGGCACGCCAAGTCCGCCCGATGGCGGCGCGACAAACGCAAACCGGCCCGGCGTCTTCCCTGTGGAAGAGCCGGGCCGGACTCGCGGAATCAACTGGCCGCGTCGGCCTTGGTTGCGCCCGCTTTTTTCTTCGGTGCAAGCACCATGACCATCTGGCGGCCTTCGAGCTTGGGCATCGCCTCGACCTGAGCCAATTCGGTCAGATCGTCGCGCACTCGCTCCAGCACCCGCATACCGAGTTCCTGGTGAGCCATTTCACGGCCGCGAAAACGCAGCGTTACCTTGGCTTTGTCACCTTCTTCCAGGAAGCGGCGCAGATTGCGCAGCTTGACCTGATAGTCGCCCTCGTCGGTCGCCGGCCGGAACTTGACTTCCTTGACCTGGATGACCTTCTGCTTGGAACGCGCCTCGGCCTGGCGTTTTTGTTCCTGGTACTTGAATTTGCCGTAGTCCATCAAGCGGCAGACTGGCGGCTCGGCGTTGGGCGCGATTTCGACCAGATCCACGTCAGCTTGTTCGGAAAGACGGAAAGCGTCGGTAATCTTGACGATACCGAGCTGCTCACCCTCCAGACCTATGAGGCGCACCTCGGGGACGCGGATTTCACCGTTGATGCGAATGCTTTTTTCAGTGGCGATGTTGAAGACTCCTAGAAAGATTAAACAGCTTTGCTGTCCGGCTGAGCGACATTGCGTCGACTGGCGACGTCTTCGTTCAGGCGAGCGACAAAGTCGTCGAAAGGAATGGCGCCCAGATCAAGGCCACCAAGTCCACGTACGGCGACGGTCCCGTTTTGTGCCTCCTTGTCGCCAACGACAAGAATGTACGGAACCTTTTGCAGGCTGTGTTCCCGAATTTTACGAGTGATTTTTTCACCACGCAAATCGGCCTGAACCCTAAAGCCTTGTTTTTTCAGGCTTTGTGTGATTTTGGCCGCATAATCGGCCGAGGGCTCGGAAATGCAGCATACAACGGCCTGCACCGGCGCCAGCCAAGGAGGCATCGCGCCGGCATGGTTTTCGATCAGCATGCCGATGAAACGTTCCAGAGAACCCAGGATCGCGCGGTGCAACATCACCGGCGCGCGGCGCTGGTCGCTCGGGTCGACGTACTCGGCGCCCAGGCGCACGGGCATGGAAAAATCCACCTGAATGGTGCCGCACTGCCAATGACGGCCGATGGCGTCCTTCAGCGTGTACTCCACCTTGGGGCCATAGAAGGCCCCTTCACCCGGCGAAATCTCGAACTCGCAACCCGTGCGCCGCAGGCTTTCCATCAGCGCCGTTTCGGCCTTGTCCCAGATTTCATCGCTGCCGATGCGTTTTTCCGGACGGGTAGCGACCTTGTACAGCACTTCCGTGAAGCCGAAATCCCGGTACACCTTCTGCAGCAGCGCCGTGAAATCCGCGCACTCGTCCTGGAGCTGGTCTTCGGTACAGAAAATATGGCCGTCATCCTGCGTGAAGCCCCGCACGCGCATCATGCCGTGCAGCGAACCCGAGGGCTCATTGCGATGGCATTGGCCGAACTCGCCATAACGCAGCGGCAACTCGCGGTACGAATGCAGCCCGGCATTGAAAATCTGCACGTGGCCCGGGCAGTTCATGGGCTTGAGGCCGTACACGCGGTTCTCCGACTCGGTCGTGAACATGTTCTCGCGGTAGTTGTCCCAGTGGCCGGTCTTCTTCCAGAGCGACAGATCCAGGATCTGCGGCGCCTTGACCTCCTGATAGCCGTTGTCGCGATACACGGCACGCATGTATTGCTCGACCTGCTGCCAGAGTGCCCACCCCTTGGGATGCCAGAAAATGAGGCCGGGAGCCTCGTCCTGGAAATGGAACAAATCCAGGTCGCGGCCGATCTTGCGATGGTCACGCCGCTCGGCTTCCTCGAGCATGTGCAGATAGGCGTCCTGGTCCTCTTTGCTGGCCCAGGCCGTGCCGTAAATGCGTTGCAGCATCTCGTTGTTGCTGTCGCCGCGCCAATAGGCACCGGCCACCTTCATCAACTTGAAGACTTTGAGCTTGCCCGTGGACGGCACGTGCGGCCCGCGGCACAGGTCGATGAAATCACCCTCGCGGTACAGGCTGATGTTCTCATTGCTGGGAATGGAAGCAATGATCTCGGCCTTGTAGGCCTCGCCGATACCTTTGAAGAAGGCCACGGCTTCGTCGCGGGACCACACTTCGCGCGTGACCACCTCGTCCTTGCGGGCGAGCTCGGTCATTTTCTTCTCGATGGCTTCGAGATCCTCTGGCGTGAACGGCCGCTTGTACGAGAAATCGTAATAAAAGCCGTTGTCGATCACCGGGCCAATCGTGACCTGGGCATCCGGATACAGCGACTTGACCGCATAAGCCAACAGGTGAGCCGTCGAGTGGCGGATCAAATCCAGGCCATCGGCCTCCTTGGCCGTGACAATGGCGAGCCGGGCATCCGTTTCGATGCGAAAGCTGGTGTCGACGAGCTTGGGCTCGGCGCCATCGAAGGTGACGCGGCCAGCCAGAGCCGCCTTGGCCAGGCCGGTACCGATGGACTGCGCGACCTCCGCGACCGTGACCGGCCCGGGATACTGGCGCTGAGAACCATCCGGCAAAGTGATTTGTACCATCGACGAGTTTCCTGGATGAGAAACGAAAAACGCGGCTAGTTAGCCGCGTTTCATCTGCCTATGTTTTGCGTTTAACTGTCTGCTGACATCAAACACCACTACTGACTTAACGCGACAAGGGGCGATAGGTCGGAGTCGTAGTTCGTGCCGGTGCGCAAAACATGAAAGGCCTTTTGGGGAATCGGATCCTGGCCGCCCGGTGCAGAAGAAACATCCCGCGCCGTTTGACCACAGAAGATCATTGTAGCACTTTTGCGGCAGCCTACGGGTGCAGAACACCGCTCTGCCTTGTGGCCCGTCCGAAAGTCGGAAACGGCTTTTAGGGCGTACTTATATGCATATGTAGGACTTTTCCTGATTTTTCAACATCCCGATTTTTGCCGCAAATTCCCTTTAACCTCCGGACTGAAGCTAAGTTCCGATCGGACGAAAGCACTTCTCTGAAGCACTCTTTCCAGGAATAAGCCATGTCGAACAACCTCCCTCCCCTTCCCGGCCAAGACAGACCCGAGGACGCGGCCGATCCGGGTTACGGCGTGCGGCGCTACATGTTGCTGTCGCGGCCCAGCCACAAGATCCGCGTGGCCATCGTCGACGACCATCCCGCCATCACTCTGGGCCTGGCGGCCTATCTGCGCAACCAGACCGACCTGGAAGTCAAATGCGTGGAAACCAAGGCCGAGGCGCTGGCCAAAACCCTGAAGCAGAATCCCTGCGACGTGGCGGTGGTGGATTTTTATCTGCCGCGCCAACCCTGGGACGGCATGGACTTCATCCGCCGCCTGCGGCGCCAGCACCCCGAAATGGCCATCGTCACCTTCTCTGCCGGTAAAAACAGCGAAACCGAATTCGCGGCTTACCGGGCTGGCGCCAATGCCTACCTGCCCAAGGAAGCCTCGGTCGAAACCCTGGTGGAAGTCATCCGGCAAACCGCCGCGGACCGGCGCCAGTTCCTGGGCTGGAAAGACGGCCGCTCCCAAATCACCGAACCGGCTCACCCTGACTCACAACTCACCACGGCCGAACTCGAAGTCCTGCGGCAGATCTCGCAAGGCTTGTCGGTCACGCAGGTCGCATCGCGGTTGCTGCGCAGCAAGAAGACCATCAGCACGCACAAGCGCCGCGCCATGAAAAAACTCGGGTTGGCCGACGACCTGGCGCTGGCCCTCTACCTGAACGAGAAATTCGAGCAGAACATCTGCGGTTGATCAGGCGATGCGCGAGAAGCGCTGCGTCGTGGCTGACGCACGCAGATGCGCATCGAACACCATGGCGATCGCCCGCACGAAAAACCATCCCTGCTCCGTCACGCTCAGGCAGCCGTCATCGGCCAGTTGCACCAGCCCCATGGCCTGCAACTGGCGCAATTGGGGCAGCTCCTGAGCAAACACCTGCTCGACGTTTGCCTGGCCGCTGGCCGCGGCCAGATCCACACGCCCGCGGCACATAATGTCCATGATGAGCTGGCGGCGCCAGAGATCTTCGTCGGTACAGGCCAAGCCGCGCTCGACCGGCAGCACACCGGCGTCCATCGCTGCGTAGTAGGCATCGATGTCCTTGTAGTTCTGGCTATACACCCGCCCGACCTGGCTGATGGCCGACACCCCCAGCCCTAGCAGATCGCGATCCGGCTCCGTGGTGTAACCCTGAAAATTGCGGTGCAGACTGCCCTCGCCGCGCGCGCGCGCCAGGCTGTCTTGCGGCAGGGCGAAATGATCCATGCCAATGTAGACATAACCTTGGTCCATGAAGCCCTCGATCGCCGCGGCCAGCAGGGCCACGCGCGTTGCGGGATCGGGCAACTCCTCGACCACAATGCGCCGCTGCGGCTTGAAGCGCGTCGGCAAGTGCGCATAGGCATACAATGCGATGCGGTCCGGGCGCAGCGCATTGACTTGATCTATCGTGCGCGCAAACGAGGCCGCCGTCTGCCGAGGCAGCCCATAGATCAGATCCACATTGATGGACGGAAAACCCACCTCCCTGGCTGCCTGCATCAGATCGCGCACTGCCTCATAAGGCTGAACCCGATGGATCGCCTGCTGCACGGCGGGCTCGAAATCCTGCACACCGTAACTGAGGCGGTTGAACCCCAAAGCCGCCAGATGCTTCAGGCGGCCGGCATCGATCGTGCGCGGATCGATTTCGATGGAGATTTCCGCTGAACTGGCAAGATGGAAATGGCGCCGGATCTCCGCCATGACGCCGGCCAACTCGGCATCGGAGAGAAAGGTGGGGGTCCCGCCCCCAAAGTGCAGTTGCGTGACCATCGCCCGGCCACCGAGCAATTCGGCCTGCATGGCCATTTCACGCGTGAGGGCGGCAATGTAACGCGCGGCTCGCTCATGGTGCCGTGTCACTACCTTGTTACAGGCGCAGTAATAGCAAACCGAGTCGCAAAAGGGGATGTGCACGTAGAGGGACAAGGCTTGCTGCCCTCCTCGCGCGCTCAATGCCTGCGACCACTGGCGCGCGCCAAAGCCTTCGTGCAGGCGGTCCGCCGTGGGATAGGAGGTGTAGCGGGGCCCCGTCTTGGCCAGACCGGCCAGGATGTCGGGCTTGAAATGGGTTCGCGTTGGCGCAGACAGAGGGCACATGTCGCTGATTATGCGGGCACAGGACCCGCCTGCCTTTGATCTGGCGCAAGCCGCCACGCCGTCAAGCCGGCGCCGGCCGCCTTGCGCGGTTGGGGGGGGGCGAGCGGCAACGCGGGTCGGCCGTTCCTGTCGACGGCGCCACGCCATGTGTTCGAGTTGTGAACCGTATATCGCGTCGACGCGGCCGCACTGCCAGACGCGCTAAGCGGCTAGAGCGTGGGCGCTGGCATCAACGCGCAGAGCGCCAGCACCGCCGGCACCGAGCAAGCACGGATGTCTTTCCAGGCCTCGCCTCCACCAGGGGCGGCTCTCGATAGCCAGGTCTCGACACGTAGAATGGCGAACTCTCCCAACAGCTGGAACTCCTCATGGAAACAGAACTCGACGGCCGCCTGCTGGCCCTGCGCCAGGCCTTGGCCATTTCGATCGCGCTGTCCACTCGCGGGCATCCGCAGGCCACCGCAATGGCCCTGGAGCTGCTCGATGATCTGCGCCAGCATGCCGACAACAGCCCGGCCGATGCGCCCTTCGACGCCCCGGCCTGGGTGCAAGGCGCTCAAGACGAGCTCGAACAGATCTCCGCGCTGGTCCAGGCCTTCACCCGGGCGGGCGACGAACCGGCCTGAGGCAGTGACGGCAAGGCCTGCGGTTCTGGCACACGGTGCGCGACGACGCGGAGCACAGCCGCTGACCGCATAGCCGCCCTGCCGCAGCGCCTCCCCTCAGGCTTTGCAATGCTTGACTTTCTTTAGCTCGCCCAGCGATTGTAAGATCTCGTCACATTGACGCAGGATCGATTACATTATCTGCAGGCCATGAGTAAGCATAAGTACAAATTTATCCAGTCTCCCCCGCTCACCGAGGCCGAGCGCCGCGCACAACGCACCCTGGCAGCCGCCAACAAATTGATGAATCGCAATCCGCCAGAGCCCTCGCCGGACGTCAGTCCTGCCGAGGCGGACCTTATCCGTTACATGGATGAACTGCGCGCCCGCCAGACCGGCGTCGCCGTCGCCGCGGCCCCAAAGCCGCGCTCGCGCAAACCGGTTTGACCCAGATAGCTGTGACAGTGGATTTCAGAACCGCGTCGCGCTCACCATATGTAACGGCTGGGCGCTCTCTATCGCTGCCCTGCCGATAGAATTTCTAGGACGGCGTATACCGTTTTATCGGGAATTCATCATGAACCAGAAATTTGCTTCAGTTCTGCTTATGAGCGTGCTGACCGCCAGCGCGAGCCTGGCTACGGCGCAACCCAGCCCGGGCCGAGGCCCGGATGGCGGCCAAGGCCGTCAAGAACAAGGTCCAGGCCGCGGCCCTGATGCCCATGGCGGGCGGCAGGACCCGGGCCGCAGCCCCAATGCCGGCGGCGGACGCCAGGATCACGCGCCGGGCCGCGCGCCCAATGGCGGCCCCGGACAGCAAGGGCCGGGACGCGGCCCCGAAGGCCGCCCAGGCGGCCAGCCCGGTCCGCATGGAGATCCCTCCCCCGCGCGCTGGGAAAAAGGCCAGCGTGTGCCCGCTCCCTACCGGGGCCGTCAGTACGTCATTGAAGACTGGCGCGGCTATCAACTGCGGCAGCCCCCGCGGGGCTACCAATGGATCGGCGTCGGTGCGGATTACTTCCTCATCGGTGTCGCCACGGGCGTCGTGCTGGAAAGCGTATTCGGCCGATGACGCGGCATTGAAAGATGCGCGCTTGCCGTATCGGGCAGCGCGCATCGCAACGACACAGGGCCTCGGCAGCGCAGCGCCGAGGCCCTGTCTACATGGACGCGTCGCTTGGCTAACGCGCCAGCAACTGCGGCACGGATGAGGCCAACAGCGCGACGCCTGAAGCGGTCAACAATCCCAGCACCAATTGCCGAAACCGCAGCTCACTGATGCCGATATACAGCCGGGCTCCCAGCAAGGTGGGCACCAGCATCGCGGGTGCCACGATGGCAAACAGTGGCAGCATGTCCGCCGTGACGAGCCCGGTTGCCAGATAACTGCCCATGGTCACGGCCAGCATGGACAAGTTGAAGTTCTGGATTACGGTGCGTTGCGTATCCTTGGGATAGCCACGCAAGGTACACCACAACGTGGGCAATACCCCGGTGAAACCTCCCAGTCCGCCCATCACCCCGCCGGCCATACCCACCACGCCATCGGCCAGCCGGCCACCTGTCCTTATCTTGGGCAAATGCCGCGACAACAGCATCGCCGGGCACCAGAGCACCAGCAAGAGACCCAGAATCAGTTTGAACCAACTCATGTCCAGACGCGGCAGCAAGATCACGCCCAGCGGAATACCCACCAGCCCGCCCACCACAAACGGCAGCAGCAACGCCCAGGAAAATCCCCGCCGCACCGTCACCGCCGCCACGATCTGCCCAGTCAATGCGCCGAACACCGCCAGCACCGCCGCCAGGCGCGGCTCCAGCACCCAGGCCCAGAACGACATGGACACCATACCGAACGCAAAACCTGACAAGCCCTGCACAAACCCCGCCACCACCGCCCCGAGGGCCACCATCAGATACACCGACGTCATCACCATCCCTCACGCTGCTGAGCAAAAGATTATGCGGCATGAACAAGCAACGGCATTCGCATGTTTTTATTGGCGCATAGTGGCGGGCTTATAGCCGGCGAACCTCATGACGCGCTGCGGCGCGGCGCAAAGATGCCGCACTCGCGCACCGGCGTTTATGGCAGCCGCACTTGGCGCACCTTGGCGTCCCAGACTCCCGCCTCGATGTTTTCTTTATGGAGCCCGGTTCGCTAAGCGTTTTCGGAATATTCCGAACACTACGCCTGCAGACTCGATCCCGTCTCGATCACCTTAAAAAAACATCTCGTGCGCCCGCGCCGACAAAAGCAAAAAGCCCGTTAGCGTAAATGCTTAACGGGCTTTTCTTGCTTTGCTTCATGCTGCCTGGCAGCACTTGCAGGTATTCTTGGTAGGCGGTATTGGAATCGAACCAACGACCTCCACGATGTCAACGTGGCGCTCTAACCATCTGAGCTAACCGCCTAAATTCGGGCCTTGCTTGAAGGCTTGCATGACTTCGCTCTCGATCTCTAGCAGCGCTTTTTTGCGTTGCTGCGTTCGTGCAGCGAAGAAAAAGAATTATATAGATGTTTTTTTAAGCGTGCAAGTCATCGTCCACTTTTTTTATCGCGTCGAAGAAGGCACTGACTTTGACGGCGTCCTTCAGACCCGGGCCTTCTTCAACACCGCTACTGACATCGACCGCCCAAGGGCGCACAAGGCGCACGGCTTGATCGATATTGCCGGGCTTCAGGCCGCCGGCCAGGATCAAAGGACGACTGTCAGGATCCGCTTGCACCGCCGCCAGCAATGCGTGATCGAAGGTCAGCCCGCTGCCGCCAAAGCCCGCGCTGTAACTATCGAACAGCCACCCTGCCGCATCGCGGTACTGGCGACACACAGCGGCGACGGCATTGGCCTCGTCGAGGCCTGGGCCGCCCACCCGGAAGGCACGCACAAAGCGATGTCCGTAGCGGGCGCAGTCCTCCGGGCTTTCATCACCATGAAATTGCAGGAGATCGGGCCCGACGTCGTCGAGAACGGCACGCACTTGGTCCGCGCTCGGGTTGACGAACAGCGTCACCACGCTGACGAAAGCCGGCACTTCCCGACGCAATTGGGCAGCGCGCCTGGTGTCGACAAATCGCTTGCTGCCGGCATAGCACACGAAGCCTATCGCATCGGCGCCGGCTTGTACGGCCTGCGCAATATCGGCTTCGCGGGTCAAGCCGCAGATCTTCACACGCGTTCGCATTGGAGCTACCTGATCGGGTTGGAAACGATGGCTACAGCTTACTTGAAGGTGCTAACGGGAGCCCCGCGTACCCATGAAACCGTCGAAGCTGCCTTCGGCCAGCCGCAACCACGGCGTGCTCTGGTCGCGAAACGCGATCATGCTGTCGTAGAGTTGCTGAAAAGCGGGATCCTGCGCGCCGAGCGCTGAACACAAGGCCGCAGATTCGGCTTGGCAAGCCTGCAGCACCGGCATCGGAAATGCCTTGAGCTGCGCGCCATCGCGGACGAGACGACGCAACGCCACCGGGTTTTCGGCATCGAAGCGTGCAAGCATCTCCTGGGCGGCAGCAGCGCTGGCCTGAGCGATGACGGCCTGGTAAGCCCGGGGCAGCGCATCGTAGGCGTCCTGATTGACGTAGATCGAGGTCTGCAGCGTGCCTTCCCACCACCCTGGAAAATAATAGTTCGGTGCCGCCCGGTGCAAACCCAGCTTTTCATCATCACACGGGCCAATCCACTCGGCCGCGTCAATACTGCCTGCGGCAAGGGCGTCGTACAGCTTTGCCCCATCGATCTGCTGAGGCACCGCACCCAGCCGCGCCAATACGGCCGCGCCAAACGGGCTGGCGCGCAACCGCAAGCCCTTGAAGTCAGCGACGGACTTGATTTCGCGCCGAAACCAGCCGCCCATCTGCGCGCCCGTATAACCGCAGGGAAAATTGATGATGCGATGCTGCCGAAAGCGTTCGCGCAACAGCTCCAGGCCGCCCCCCTGCCGCATCCAGGCATTCATTTGCCGGGTATTCAGACCGAATGGCACGGCACCGTCAAACGACAAGGCAGGATCCAGGTCGTAGTAGTAGCAAGAAGCGGTATGGCCGCATTCGACGCTCCCTCCTCCGACGGCTTTCAGAACATCGAGCTCGGTCGGCACGATGTCGATCGAGAATCGGCCATCGGTGGCGTCGTTGACATAGCGCGAGAAGTCTTCCGCCGCCGAATAGATAATCGCGCTTTCAGCGGGAAAGCTCGAAGCCAGGCGCCACAGCAACACCGGCGTATCTTGGGCGAATACCGGCGCGGCCAGGACCGCGCCCCCCGCGCCAAAGGCAGTTTTCTTCAGGAAAGAACGGCGCCGCATGACAAGTCTCCAGGCTACAGGTGCTCGGCGGACGTGAACGGCGCCAGAAAGGTACTGCCACCATCGAGCTCAGGCAGACTGAAATCCTGCGGATACTCGATGGCGGATAAATACAAGCCATCCGGGGCGAACGTGGGCGCGCCAAGACGCCGGTCGCGGGCAGCGAGTAATCGGGCCATCCAGGCAACCGGTTCGCGTCCCTGGCCGATCTGCACCAAGGCACCCATGATGTTGCGCACCATATGATGCAAAAAGGCATTGGCCTGTAGCGTGATGACCAGGAAATCGCCGCGCTCGGCGATGTCCAGACGGCTCATCGTCCGTACCGGGTGCCGTGCCTGACATTGTGCGGAGCGAAAGCTGGAGTAATCGTGCTCACCCAGGAGCGCCTGCGCCGCCTGGCGCATGGCAGGCACATCCAGCGGCTGAAAACACCATCCCGCCCGGCGCGCCCACAATGCCGGACGCACTCGGCCGCGCCACAGCAGGTAGACATAACGGCGGGAGCGCGCGGAAAAGCGCGCATGGAATTCGTCGGAGACCTCTTGGGCCCAATGTACGGAGATGCTGGCAGGCAAAAAGGCGTTGACGCCCCGCACCCAGGACTCGACCCGACGATCGAGGTGAGTGTCGAGGTGTATCACCTGCATGGCGGCATGTACCCCAGTGTCGGTGCGGCCCGCACACACGGTGGGCAGGGACGATCCGGTCCCAGAGAACTGGCCCAATGCGGCTTCCAGGGTGTCTTGCACGGTCTGGCCGTGCGGCTGGGTTTGCCAACCCTGCCAACTGGAGCCGTCATACGACAGCCCCAATGCAATGCGAGTCATGAAAAATCAGGTCCTGCTTGGCGGAGGCGGCTCGTCCGAAGGCGGCTGATCCAAATCCAGATTGATGGTGTGCAGGCGCTTGTTCAAGGCCTCGTTATCCAGACGCGGACTGTCCGCGTAGGGAGTTTCTTCGTTTTCTTCATCGCGGCGTGCGCCCGCGCGCCGCAGCGCCAGGGCGATGATCAGGACCAACAAGGCCAGGATGGCCGTCACGATGACCAAGAGATTATTGGCCAACCAGGCGGGCAGCCCGCTCTTGTCCGCCTCGCTGCCTTTGGCCTGCGTGCCGGCCGCGGCATTGGCCGGCGCAGCAGCGGTCTTGCCCGGCGCAGCGGCCGCGGGCGAGACTGGCCCCTTGGGCAAGGCGCCGGGCGCGGCGGTTGTTCCCGCAGCAACGCCCGTGCCACTGGCGGCCGGCGCCCCCGCCGCCGCGTCCTTGGCGGCAACGTCGCCGGCTCCCGTGCCGACGGCCGGCGCATCGACCTGCGCGTTGTCCTTGGCCGATGGCCGGGCGCCCGCCACAGCGGCGGCCGCCGCCCCCGCGGCCATGCCCGCAGCCCCCACCGCGCCGTCACTGGCGCTGTCGCGGCCGGCCCCGGCCTGTTTGAGCGCATCGACGTTGGATTGCAGGGTATCGACGCGCTGGCGCGCATCGGCCAGGGCGCGTGCATCCGAACTGCTGCGGTCGCCATTGGCGTCCGCGGCGCCCTCCGAGGCCGCGCCTGACAGACGCAAGCGATCCTGACCCGTGGCGTCTGAGGTCCCCGCGGGCGTGGCCGTGCTGCTGACGACACCGGCGCTGGCCGACCCTGCGCTGACCCGCGCACCGGCAGCCCCCCGCCCCAGACCGGCGCGGTAACGGGCATAGCTGTCGACATGCTCGATATAGCTGCGACGGGCCTCATCAGGATCCACCGCCCGCACGGTCTGCGCATCGGGCAAGGTCAAGGTCGCGCCTGCCTTCAGACGGTTCATGTTGCCGTCGATGAAGGCGTTGGGATTGGCGCGCCACAGTGCCACCAGCATCTGATGCAGATTGGCGCCCGAGACTTGATGACGCCGGGCAATGTTGTAGAGCGTATCGCCCTGCCGCACGGTGACGCTGCCGCTCTGTTGCGCGGCACGCCCGGCCGGTGCCGAACCCAGCTGCGCCGGCTGCACCCGCGGTGCGCCCTTGGGGACCAATACCGTCACTTGCACCAGACGCTGTCCGGCACCGGTGCGAAGATCGAGCAGGATGTCGACGGCCTCGCCCTGCATGGAATCCGGCGAAGCCAGCAAGAGATCCCGGCGAGTCCGGTCGGTGACAGGCTGCGCCTGCAAACTGAGCGTAGCCAAGGCCGCGGGCGGTGTCAGGCCGGCCTGCTGCCAGGCGGCAGGATCGGCCAGGGAAACTTGCAGACTTTGCGCCTCTTCGGGACTGAGGTCGATCAACGGCACCGACACGCGCAACGGCTCACCCGGCGCCGAGATCACACGCGCATGACCAAGCCGCGCCGCCTGAGCGTCCACCCCCCAAGACAGGCCCAAGGCCATCGCCAGGGCGAGCGCCAGGCCGTTCTTACGAGAAATCTGCGGGAAAAGGCGGTGCTGCGTGTGGCGCGAACTCATAGGGTAGGTTTTCCGTGTTCTGAACCAGGGCGATGCAGGAGAAAAGTGTAATGGATCGGGCAGGATTCATAAACTGAACATATTCGTGCCGCCCGAAGGACATGGCCTGCGTGTCTTACCGCGCTAAAACAAAGGGCACCCACCAGGTGCCCTTTGCGATACGGCATCAGCCCTCGCGGGCCGCGGTGCTCAGGCTTCGGACAGCGCGATGCGCAGCATGCGGCGCAGCGGCTCGGCGGCGCCCCAAAGCAGTTGGTCACCCACGGTGAAGGCGCCCAGGTATTGCGAGCCCATGGAGAGCTTGCGCAGGCGGCCAACCGGAATGTCCAGGGTGCCCGTGACGGCAACCGGGGTCAATTGTTCGACCGTGGCTTCCTTGGTGTTGGGCACAACCTTGGCCCATTGCGTACCGGCCGCGATCATGTCTTCGATCTCGTCCAGCGGCACATCACGCTTGAGCTTGATGGTCAGCGCCTGGCTGTGGCAGCGCATCGCACCGATGCGCACGCACAAACCATCGATGGGCGTGGCGGGCGTGCCGAAAGCCTCGCCGCGGCCGAGGATTTTGTTGGTTTCGGCCTCAGCCTTCCATTCTTCGCGCGACATGCCATTGCCCAGATCCTTGTCGATCCAGGGAATGAGGTTGCCGCCCAGCGGCACGCCGAAGTGCTCACGCGGCAGGCTGGCGTCTTTCTGAGTGGCGAGAATGCCGCGATCGATTTCCAGAATCGCCGAAGCCGGGTCATCCAGCAAAGGCTTGACGGCCTGGTTGAGGATGCCGAACTGGTTGAGCAGCTCGCGCATATGCTGAGCGCCGCCACCGGAAGCCGCCTGGTAGGTCATGGAGGTCATCCACTCGACCAGGTCGTTATTGAACAGGCCGGCCAGCCCCATCAGCATGCAACTGACCGTGCAATTGCCGCCGACGAAGTTGCGCACGCCACGCTTGAGCGCCGCATCGATCACCGGACGATTGACCGGATCCAGCACAATGATGGCGTCATCGGCCATGCGCAGCGTGCTGGCCGCATCGATCCAGATCCCCGTCCAGCCGGCGGCGCGCAGCTTGGGATAAACCTCGCTGGTGTAATCGCCACCTTGCGCAGTCACGATAATCGGCAGTTTTTTGAGGGCCTCGATATCGTTTGCGTCTTGCAGCGGGCCGGCGCCTTCGGCCCATTTGGGCGCGGCACCACCGGCGTTGCTGGTGGAGAAGAACACGGGGTCGATAAGTGCGAAGTCGTTCTCCTCACGCATACGCTGCATGAGAACCGAACCGACCATACCGCGCCAACCGACGAGGCCTACTGCTTGCGTCATTTCTGGGCTCTTTAGGGGTCTGGAATGAAAAAACGGAATAATCACTGCAATTTATCAGAATGCGGGGCGCAATGCTGCAACGCACCCACGCATTCCAGGGACGTGTCGCGCCGAACCGACGGCCGCCGCCGGCTCGACGTCGAACTCAACCCAGCGCTTTGAGGACGGCGTCGCCCATCTGCGACGTGCTGACCTTGGTCGTGCCGGCCTCGTAGATGTCTGCGGTACGCAGGCCCTGAGCCAGCACCTTGCGCACGGCGGCTTCGATACGGTCGGCCTGACCCGCCTGTTCCAGGGAGTAACGCAGCAGCATGGCCGCCGACAGGATGGTCGCCAGCGGATTGGCCACTCCCTTGCCGGCGATGTCGGGCGCCGAGCCGTGGCTGGGCTCGTACAGACCCTGCCCGCTGGCATTCAAAGAAGCCGAAGGCAGCATGCCGATGGACCCGGTCAGCATGGCCGCCTCATCGGAAAGAATGTCGCCAAACAGGTTGCCGGTGACGATGACATCGAACTGGCGCGGGTTACGCACCAGTTGCATCGCGGCGTTATCCACATACATGTGCGACAGCTCCACATCGGGATAGTCGCGCGCGGTCTCGATCACCAGATCACGCCAGAACTGCGAGGTCTCCAGCACGTTGGCCTTGTCGACGCTGCACAGTTTCTTGTTGCGCTTGCGGGCGGTCTCGAAACCCACGCGCGCGATGCGGCGCACTTCGGTCTCGGCGTAACGCATCGTGTCGTAACCCTCGCGCTCACCGGAGAACTGACCATCGGCTGCGCTACGCACGCCACGCGGCGTGCCGAAGTAGATATCGCCGGTCAGTTCGCGGATGATGACGATGTCCAGCCCGGCCACGATTTCCGGCTTGAGCGAAGAGGCGCTGGCCAGCTCGGGATAGAGAATGGCCGGACGCAGATTGGCAAACAGGCCCAAGGCCTTGCGCAACCCCAGAATCGCCTGCTCCGGACGGAACTCGCGCGGCAGACTGTCGTACTTCCAATCGCCCACGGCGCCGAACAAGACCGCGCGGGAAGACTTGGCCAACTCCAGCGTGGCGGGCGGCAAGGGATGCTCGAACTCATCGAACGCGGCGCCGCCCACTTTGGCTTCGCTCAGTTCCAAGGGCAGATCCAGCGCCTTGAGGACACGCACTGCCTGCTCGACGATCTCCGGGCCGATCCCGTCACCGGGCAGGACTGCGATTTTCTGGGTCATGGGACTTCCTCTAGATGGCAAAAAAATGCCGGGCATCACACCGATGCCCGGTTTGCGTTATGCAGACGACCGGCCGATCAGGCCACGGGCCGGCTCTCGAGCCAGGGATGGCGGGCCAGCCGCTCGGCTTCAAAGGCGCGGATCTTGTCAGACTGACGCAGAGTCAGGCCGATGTCGTCGAATCCATTGAGCAGACAGTATTTGCGGAACGCATCGATATCGAAACCCATTTCGCGGCCGTCGGCGCCGATGACGACCTGGCGCTCCAGATCGATCTTCAGCTTGTAGCCCGGAAAGGCCTTGACCTCGTCAAACAAACGGGCCACCTCGAGTTCCGTCAGAACGATGGGCAGAAGCCCGTTCTTGAAACTGTTATTGAAGAAAATGTCCGCGTAAGAAGGCGCGATGATGGCGCGAAAGCCAAACTGCTGCAAGGCCCAGGGAGCATGCTCGCGGCTCGAGCCGCAACCGAAATTCTTGCGGCCCAACAGCACCGATGCGCCCTGATAACGCGGTTGGTTCAGCACGAAATCCGGATTGAGCGGACGCTTGCTGTTGTCCATGCCCGGTTCGCCATGGTCCAGGTAGCGCAACTCGTCGAACAAGTTGGGCCCGAAGCCCGTGCGCTTGATGGACTTCAGAAACTGCTTGGGAATGATGAGGTCGGTGTCGACGTTCTCGCGATCCAGCGGCGCGACCAAACCTTCGTGAAATGTAAATGCTTGCATGAGAATCCCCGCTCAGCGATAGCTGCGCACGTCAACGAAATGGCCTGCCACCGCGGCAGCCGCGGCCATGGCCGGGCTGACGAGGTGAGTCCGCCCGCCCTGCCCCTGGCGACCCTCGAAATTGCGATTCGAGGTCGAGGCGCAACGCTCGCCCGGCTCCAGGCGGTCGGCATTCATGGCCAGGCACATGGAGCAACCCGGTTCGCGCCATTCAAAACCGGCGTCGACGAAAATTTTGTCCAGCCCCTCGCGCTCGGCCTGCTGCTTGACCAGGCCCGAGCCCGGCACCACCATCGCCTGGCGCACATTGGCCGCCACACGTTTGCCGCGCGCCACCGCGGCGGCGGCGCGCAAATCCTCGATACGCGAGTTCGTGCACGAGCCGATAAAGACCCGATCGACCCGGATATCGACCAACGGCGTATTGGGCGTCAGGCCCATGTACTGCAGGGCACGCTCCATGCCGCTGCGCTTGACCTCATCCTTTTCGCGATCGGGATCAGGCACGCGGCCATCGACCGGCAGGACCATTTCGGGCGAAGTGCCCCAAGTGACCTGCGGTTTGATTTCCTGGGCGTTGACACGCACCACGCTGTCGAACTTGGCTCCCTCATCGGAGTGCAGAGTGCGCCAGTAATTGACGGCCTGATCCCACAGCACGCCGACCGGCGAGAAGGGGCGATTGCGGAAATATTCGATGGTTTTTTCATCGACGGCCACCATGCCCGAACGCGCACCCGCCTCGATGGCCATATTACAGACCGTCATGCGGCCTTCCATCGACAGACCACGGATGGCGCTGCCGGCAAATTCGATGGCGTGGCCCGTGCCGCCCGCCGTGCCGATGATGCCGATGATATGAAGCACGACATCCTTGGCGGTACAGCCGAAGGGCAATTCGCCATCCACGCTGATCAGCATGCTCTTGGCTTTCTTCATCAAGAGCGTTTGCGTGGCCAGCACGTGCTCGACTTCGGAGGTGCCGATGCCAAAGGCCAACGCGCCCATCGCACCGTGCGTGCTGGTGTGCGAGTCGCCGCAAACCACGGTCATGCCAGGCAGGGTTGCGCCCTGCTCCGGGCCGATCACGTGCACGATGCCCTGACGCAGATCCGTCATCCGGAACTCGGTGATACCGTATTTATCGCAGTTGCTGTCCAGCGTATCGACCTGCAGACGCGAGACCGGATCGGCGATCCCCTGAGCACGATTGAGCGTGGGGACATTGTGGTCAGCCACGGCCAGATTGGCGCTGATGCGCCAGGGCTTGCGACCGGCGATGGTCAAGCCCTCGAAAGCCTGGGGGCTGGTCACCTCGTGCAAGAGGTGACGATCGATATAGAGCAGACAGGTACCGTCTGTTTCCTGATGGACGACGTGCGCGTCCCAGAGTTTGTCGTAAAGGGTTTGGGCCATGGATATGCTCTGCTGTTGGGCAAACCGCCTGCGGCCATCGGGGCCGTGCGGCATGCAGCGATTATGCCCAGGGTATCAAGCTAGTACAATTCAACCATTAATACTAGTACAAACACTACCCCCCTCGCTCTCGGAAAGACAGCGTCCGCCCCGCTGACCATAGCCGCCGGCCCCATGGGCGGTCTTCGCAGAGATCGCTGTTTATGAAGCATTTAGGAAGATATACTTACGTGTCACGATTCCGGCGAGGCTGACCGTTGGCGATGGCATTGCAACGATGCGAAATATTTCAATTCAATTGCAATATATAAATCTGCCGCCTATCGCGCCCTCGCCCGTTACTGAGCTTCATGTCGGCAAACATGTCATGCATCACGTCGAGAGTTATCGATAACGCAGGCCTGCGGGCACTACGTCAGAGAGACGTGGTTGTATCGAACAATCCGGGAGCAAGGTCCCGCCCCCCTCAGTCTCGACGCCTCCGCCCTGCCACCCCTGCTGTTGGCTGCGGCAAACGCACCCTCCCCGACGGCGGTGTTTCGCTCCTGAACAAGCCCGCGCCCTTTGGAAACATCCGCGCATGATGGCCCAGGCCCGCGCCGATGCCCTGGCACCCAAGGAGCCATGAAACCAACGCCCGTCCTGTTGATCACCCATGACGACCTGCTTTGGCAGCATTGGCGCCAGTTGGATACGCGCTGGCTGCCCGCTCGCGGACGCCAGACCCATGACCTCGTGCGCTGGCGCGAGCAAGGCCGGGGCGTCGCGATGATCGACGCCGACTTGCCGCGTCGCCCCCATTGGCAGGATCCGCGCTGGCCGCAGATGACACAGAATTTGGCCCTGGTCGTGGCCAGCCGCCATCCCAGTGACGAGCAAGGCACCCAGGCCCTGGGGGCCGGCGCACGCGGCTACTGCAACGGATACGCAGGCCCGTCAGAGCTGGGCCAGGCGCTCGGCGTCGTCGCCGAAGGCGGCATGTGGATGGGCAGGTCTTTAGTAGCGCGGCTGCTGCAGGCCAGCGACGGACGCACTCGTGCAGCCACGGACTGGGGAAGCGGCCTGCTGACTGAACGCGAAGCCACCGTCGCACGCCATGCGTCGGGCGGGCAATCCAATGCGCAAATCGCGGCGCAGCTTGGCATCACCGAACGCACCGTCAAAGCCCATCTGTCCGCGGTATTCGAAAAAGTCGGGGTTGCCGATCGACTGCAACTGGCCTTGCTGGTGCACGGCGTGCGGCCCGCCAGAACCGGGCACTGACTGCAGCGCAGCGCTAACGCCGCGCCTGCTCGTACAAGGGCAACACGCGCTCGGATGCCTGCCGCAAATCGGCGATGCGGGTACTGGCCGACGGATGCGTGGACAAAAACTCCGGCGACGCCTGTCCGCTCTGGGCCGCGCCCATTTTTTGCCACAGCGTCACCGCGGCACGCGGATCGTAACCGGCGCGGGCAGCGAGCTCCAGACCCATCAAATCGGCCTCGCTTTCGTGCGTGCGGCTGTTGGGCAGGGTGAACATCACTTCGCTTAACCGCGAGCCCAGATCGGCGGCCTGCTGCGAGCCGGTCGCAATCGATAGAACCGACAGGCCGATATTAGTCGCCATCTGTTGCGACACCCGCTCACGCGCATGCTCGCGCAAAGCATGGGCGATTTCATGGCCCAGCACGGCAGCCAACTCGGCATCCGTGGGTTTGATCTGGTTCAACAACCCGGTATAGACGGCGATTTTCCCGCCCGGCATGCACCAGGCATTGATATCGTCGGCCGTGATCATGTGGACTTCCCAGGCCCACTTGGCCGCGTCGGGCCGAAATACTGCGGTCTGGGCGATCAGTTTTTGAGAGATGGCCTTGACGCGGTTCAGTTGGGCGGCATCCTTGTCCAGCAAGCCTTGCGACTTCGCTTTGGCCAGCGTGTCACCGTACTGCTTGCTAGCCTCCTGCTCGAGCTGGGCCGTGGGCACCAGGCTGGACATGTATTGCGTACGATTGACGCCGATGGCCCCCGACTGGGTGGTGCTGATGCTGGCGCAGGCGGCCAAGACCAGCATCGCCAGCGGCGCACTCCATCGGCACAAGCCTGTCAGCATCGGATGTCCTCAAGAACGATCCAAAATCAACCGCACTGGCCGCGATGGCGCAGGGCGTGGTCGGTCAGCACCAGCGCCAGCAGCGCTTCGGCAATGGGTGTCGCACGGATACCTACGCATGGATCATGGCGGCCCAGGGTCTGCACCACGACCGGCTCGCCCGCCCGATTGACCGAGCGGCGCTCGACACGGATGCTGGAGGTAGGTTTGATGGCCAGCGACACCGTCACGGGTTGCCCGGTGGAAATGCCGCCCAGCACGCCGCCGGCATGATTGGACAGAAAACCGTCGGGCGTGATTTCGTCGCCGTGCTCGGAGCCACGTTGCGCGATGCTGGCAAATCCCGCCCCGATGGCCACGCCCTTGACGGCATTCAAGCCCATCATGGCATGCGCGATGTCGGCATCCAGGCGATCGTAAATCGGCTCGCCCCAGCCGGCGGGTAAATGCTCGGCCACGACCTCGATGCGCGCACCGATGGAATCCCCGTCACGGCGCAGTTGGTCCATATAGGCCTCCAACTCGGGCAGCACGGCGGCATTCGGCGCGTAAAAGGGATTGTTGGGCACGTCATCCCACGAAACAAAGGGAATGTCGATAGGCCCGAGCTGGCTCATATAGCCCCGCACCTGCGTTCCGTACTCGCGCGCCAGCCATTTTTTGGCAATGGCCCCCGCCGCGACCGTCGGCGCAGTCAGGCGGGCCGAAGAGCGCCCCCCACCGCGCGGGTCGCGCTGGCCGAATTTCTTCCAGTAGGCGTAGTCGGCATGCCCCGGACGAAAGGTGTCGGCGATATTGGAATAATCCTTGCTACGGGCATCGGTATTGCGGATCAGCAGACCGATGGGCGTGCCGGTCGTCACCCCTTCGTAAACGCCAGACAGGATCTCGACCTGGTCGGCTTCCTGGCGCTGCGTCACGTGGCGCGAGGTGCCCGGACGGCGGCGATCCAGTTCCTGTTGGATGTCGGCGGCCTCCAGCGGCAACCCCGGAGGACAGCCGTCCACCACGCAGCCAATGGCCGGACCGTGGGATTCACCGAAATTGGTGACGCGAAACAGAGAACCAAGGGTATTGCCAGACATAGCGGATCTGCGAGGTACGTTTTTTGGGCAGACTCGATTATGACACCGAAGACGCCAGAACCCGGATCTGGTGCGCGGGCACAGGGCGCCCCAGCAGAAAACCCTGCATGAAATGGCACCCCAGCCGGCTCAGGATGTCGCGTTGCGCTTCGGTTTCTATGCCTTCGGCCACCACCATCAGGCCCAGCGCCCGGCACATTCCCAGGAGTGCGGACACGACCTCCTGGCTGACCGTATCGGACTCGAGTTCAGCGATGAATCCCCGATCGACCTTCACCCAATCAATGGGCAGGCGACGCAAATGGGTCAGGCTGGAATAACCGGCGCCGAAATCGTCCAGCGCCACCTGCACGCCGCGCGCGCGCAAACCATTGAGCGTGGCCACATGCCGCTCGTATTGCAGGATAAAGAGCGACTCCGTGATCTCCAGTACCAGGCGATGCGGCGCCAGACGGGTGTTGGCCAGGGTATGGGCGACCTGGGTGGGCAGCTCCTCGGCATACATCTGGCGCACCGAGACGTTCACATGCAAACGCCAATGCGACGGCCAGGTCGCTGCGCGCGCGCACGCCGTATCGAGCACCCAGGCGCCCAGCCCCACGATCAGGCCGGTGCGCTCGGCCAGCTCGATCGCGATGGCGGGCGAAACGTTGCCGTGCACCGGATGATGCCATCGCAACAGCGCCTCACAGCCCTCGATATTGCCGGTGCGGGTATCGAAGACGGGCTGATAATGGATCTCGAACTGGTCCATCGAAGACGAGGCCAGCGCGACGCGCAGATCGTGCTCCAAACCCTGGTAATGCCGCTGACGCTCCAGCATCGCCGGCTCGAAGACATTCCAGTGCGGCCCGTCCTCATCCATCTGCATGAGCGCAATCTGCACGCCGCGCTCCAGTTCATCGAAGCCATCGCCATGATCGGGGTAAGCGGCTGCGGCAATGCGAAAATCCACGATCAATGGCTGGCCGCGTAACTCATACGGCCAGGAAAGCTGTTCGAGGATGTGCGGCGCAAATTCGGGGATTTCCCAAGCCTGGGCGGCGGGCGCCCAGATCAGAAACGAATCGCTGGCATACCGCGCCACCAGGAAGTCATCGGACTGCTGCTCCAGACGGGAGGCCACCATGGCGAGCAAAGCCCGGTTATCCTCGACGGCCAACATGGCGCTCAAGGCCGGATGATGAATCAGCTTGACCAGAAAGACGGCCCCTTGGCCGACGCGGTGCATCGAGCTTTGCGCGCGGCAGCGCAGGCTGTCGGGCGTCAAGGCAAGGGTGGAGGAATCGCGCGAGAGGCGGCGGCGCAGCCGATGCTCCCGGATCACGAAAAACAGAACGCAAATGGCAAACAGCACCACTCCCGGCAGCAGACACTGTCTCACCAGGTCATCCAAGCCCACGGAGCCCCCTCGTTTCAGCGAGCACAGCGTCCGTTTCTGTGGCACGGACCCATCCCTAGGGTGACCCCTAGCACCCCTAAATCAGGGATCAGCGGAATTATGCATGAAATGGCCTAAATAAGACTGGGTATTTGTCCCTAAATCCCCAATCTTTCTCCGCTGCACGGGACATTTGCCAATACAATCAGTAATGTTTTGATTCTTGCCGCCGAGATCAGGTGACGGCGAACCATGGACCCCCAACCGGCCCCCTATGCGTCTTTCACTGCATCTGTTGTTGAGCATCGTCCTGCTGATGGGACTGCTGCTGTTTGGCACGCTGCTCACCAGCCTGTGGGCGGCCAAGCGGGATGCCGAAATGTATCAAATCGACCAGGCGCGGGAGGCGGCCAGCAGCCTGGCCTGGGCCATCGGCCGATTTGAAGGCAGCTCGCAGGACTGGCTGGACCGATTACCTGCCGCCAGCGCGCAGGGCCCCCGGCTGCGCATCGACGAAGCGTCCTTGGGACGCAGCATTCCGCTATGGCCCGCCGCCGCCGAGCCGCCTCCCGACCTGGCCGTTCTGGCCCGCAGCCCCTATCAAAGCGCCGACGGCGGCAGTGAGGGCCACGTGGTCGCCTATGCCGCGCCCGACGACGCGACTCCTCAGGCCTATCTCACCGGGCTGGGGCTGCAGATTGCCCTGTTTATCCTGGCCACACTGGGCTGGTGCCTGTATGTGCGCCACCTCATGCGCTGGATGCGTCAGGGTCCGCTGCAGTCGCTGGCGCGCGCCGCGCGCGGCCAGGACGACGGCCAAAGCGCTGAGCTCACCGATCTCATGCCCGTGCGCGAAGCCTTGGCCAAGAATCGCCGCGAGCACGAACAGGTCGTCGCCCGGTTGCAACAGCGCATCGCCATGCTCGAGAACGAGGCCACGCGCGAACCCGTCACCCGGCTGCCCAACCGCAAGACCTTCTTCGAGCGCTTTCGCGATCTGTTGCGCGCAGAGGCGGAGATGGCCAGCGGCCATGTCCTGATATTCCGTCAGCGCGACATGGCGGAGATCAATCGGCGCATGCACCACGACGCCACCGATCAGTGGCTGCGCCTGAGCGCCGCACAACTGCAGCAAACCATCCGTGAGCAAGCCGGTCCGCAAGCCATGCTGGCCCGCCTCAACGGTTCGGACTTCGTCGCCCTGCTGCCCGGCCTGGCTGCGCAACCGGCGCTGGCGCTGAGCGAACGCGTGCGCCGCGAATTGCGGTTGCGGCGGCTCCCCTTGCGCCAGCACGAATGGTGCCGCTGGGCCATCGCGCTGGGCCGCTACGAAGCCGGCGAAGAGGTCGGTGCGGTGCTGGCACGTCTGGACAATGCGCTCATGCGCGCCGAGACCGCCAACGACGACGTCCTGCAGATGGCCGAGATCGCCGGCGAGCGGCGCATGGACGGCGAGTACCGTTGGCAGGATCTGATCACCCAGGCGCTGGACGAGCATCGCTTCTATCTCGAAATCCACGCCCGCACCGACAGCGCGGGCCGCCTGCTGCACGAAGAAGCGCGCATGATGCTGCGCAGCGCCGATGCCCTGCCCGCCTCGGCTTTCATGCCGCCTGCCGCACGGCTCGGTCTGGCCGCCGACTGCGACATACAGGCCATCCGGCTGGCGCTGGATACGCGCTCCCGGCAGGCGACGCCGCTGGTCGTCGCGGTGGCGCAGGCATCGCTGGCGCAGCCGCAGTTCCTGGCGCGCGTCAAGGCACTGCTGGACGACCGGCCAGCCCAAAGCCGCTACTTGATTCTGGAAATCGACGCTCACAGTGTGGTCGATGACGACGAGACCGTGCGCGCCCTGGGCGAGATCTGCGCCTCGGCCGGCGCCCGGGTCAGCGTGCAGCGCCTGACCGAACAGTTGTCAGCGATCGAGAAACTCCACCAATTGCCCCTGGCCTATCTCAAAGTCGGGGGCGGATTTGTGCGCAGCCTGGCCAGCAGCCCGGGCAACCGCCAGTTGGCCGCAACCCTCGTGCGCACCGCCCTGGCTTTGAACATCCCCGCCTACGCCAGCGGCGCGCAAGATGAAGGCCAGACCGCCTTGGTCTCCTCGCTGGGATTCATTGCCCTCAAGCGCCTGGCAATCGAAAGCGCGGTGCCGGAGCCGGCCAGCGTCCATCCCGGCCTGCGTCTGGAACCCGTTCCCACGCCCGAGCCCGGTTTCCTCATGAAGCGCCAGGAACACAGCGAACGCCGTCTCACCGAGATGGCTGGCGCGCTCCAATCGCACCGGCAATTGCAGGCCCTGCTTTCGCACGAACTGCGCACGCCCGCGGCCACGATCAGTGCCGCGGCGCAATCCCTCGAAACCATTCTGGCCGGCAGCGGCCAGGAAGTCGACAGACGCCTGGCACGCATCCGCCGCGCCGTGGGCCGGATGATAGACATCATCGACCAGATGCTCAGCCCTGAGCGCCGCGACGACCAGGTCATGGCGCCACGGCTGGAAATCGTTGACCTGGGCGAACTGGCGCACAACGTTTGCGCCAGCATGCAAGCCGACAGCGCGCATCCGCTCATCGTTCGTCACGAATCTCCCGCCCCGGCGCGCTGCGATCCCTTGCTAACTGCGCTGGTCCTGCGCAATCTGATTCAGAACGCAATCAAGTATTCTCCGGCGGATCAACCCGTCGTCATCGACGCCGGCATCGCGGCGGCTCACGACGCACAGGCCATGGCCTGGCTGGCTGTTTCGGACAACGGCCCTGGCCTGGACGAGGATGAGACGGAAGCGATCTTCGAGCCCCACTTTCGCAGCACGGCGCACCGCGAGACCCCGGGCTTGGGGCTGGGCTTGCATTTAGCGCGCGAGATCTGCCTGAGCCAGGACGGCAACCTAACCGCCCAATTCCGGCCGGGCATGGGAGCCCGATTCATTATCGCGCTGCCCGCCAGCGGACCGTCCGCGCCGGCCCTGGCCGAGGATCAGGCCTGAAGCCTGGCCTCAGGCGACGAAGACGTAGCCCTGGCCGCGCACAGACAGCACGGGCAGCTTGAAACCCGCGGACTGCGCTTTGGAACGCAATCTGCTGACCATGACATCCACGCGGCGCGGTTCGAACTTGGCCGGATCGTCCGGCTGAATGATCTCGGCCATGACTTGACGTGTCACCGCCTCACCGGCGCTTTGCATCAATGTCATGAGAAACACGCGCTCCTGCGCGTTCAAGTGCAGCGCACCGCCATCCGGGCAGGCCAGCACCCAGCCGCCATCCATCAACGACCAGGGTTGCCCGGGCTGGCGGGCTCCCGACGGCGCAGCCGCGATCGAGTCTTCCTGAGCCGCCGAACGCGCCAAGCGCATGCGGCGCGCCAGGCTGCGTATCACCGAACTCAGTTCGAGCAGATCAACCGGTTTGGTCAGGTAGACGTCTGCCCCCCCTTCGAGCCCGCGCACCCGGTCTTCCAGGGTGCCGCGGCCTGTGAGCATGACGATGCCCAGGTGGCTATGCGCCCGCAAGCGGGTGGCCACGGAGAAACCATCCTCGCCCGGGACATTGGCATCGATGATCACAATGTCGCAGGGGTGGGTCTGGACGGCCTCGTGGAAAGACGCGGAATCGCCGCAGCCAAACACCACTTTGAAGCCGTAACCCTCCAGACCGAGCGCCAGCTCCTCGCGGAAATCCTCGTCATCTTCGAGAAGACCGATACGCAACAGACTTTCCATTGACAGCATGCCTTCCCCCAAACTCCGATAAATGGAAGGACACCGGCACGCGTAACCGGCATCACCCTATGACATAGTGTTTCTAAATTCTACCCGGGACACAGGGGTTTTCCCAAAGAGATTGAAGGGGACGTTGTGGTAAAGACGCAGCGGACTTTCAGGAGGAGCAGCTGACCGCCAGATCGCTGGCCCAATCGGGAGGCAACGCAGCGTAGGCCTCGGCATGGGGCTGGGCCTGATACGGGTGGCGCAGCAGCGCCATCAAGCGATCGATCTCGCTGGCGTCTCCCTGGGCCGCAGCGCGGATGGCCTGCTCGGCCAGATGATTGCGCAGCACGTAAAGCGGATTAACGGCATCCATCGCCTCCGCCCTGCCTTGGGCACTACGGCCGTCAAGCGCCTGCCGCGCAGCCAAGCTATCCCACCAGGCACGAGCTGCCTCGCGGTCGATAAAGCCATCCAGCAAGGGGCCGACGTCGCCGCGCACGGCATGCGCCACGGCGCGGAAGGTCAGCGTGAAGTCGGCGCGGCTTTCATGCATCAGGCGCAGCAGGTCATCGATGAGCGCTTCGTCGTCGGCGTGCCAATCGGACACGCCCAACTTAGCGGCCATGCGCGCATGAAACGCGCGCGTGAAAATGGCCTCATACTCGGCCAGCACGGCCCGCAACGCTTGTGCATCCGGCACCAGCGTATGCAGGCTGCCGGCCAGCCGGTACAAATTCCACAGCGCCACGGAAGGCTGGCGGTTCCAGGCGTAACGCCCTTGCGTGTCGGAGTGATTGCACACGTGCCCCAATTGGAAGCCGTCCATAAAGCCATAGGGACCGTAGTCCAGCGTCAGCCCCAGGATGGACATGTTGTCCGTGTTCATGACGCCATGGCAGAACCCTACCGACTGCCAGTCGGCCATCAAATGCGCGGTGCGCCGGCTGACCTCTCCCAACAATGCCAGCACCGCGCCCTGTTCGCCGCCGGCGTCGCGAGCCGCGGGATAGAACTTGTCGATGACGTAATCCACCAGCAACTGCAATCGCTCCGGGTCGCGCCGGGAGGACCAATGCTCAAACGAGCCAAATCGCACGAAGCTGGGCGACATGCGCGTCACAATGGCAGCGGTCTCCCGCGTCTCGCGCATGACCGGATCATCGGAGACCACCAGCGCCAGCGCCCGCGTGGTCGGAATACCCAACCCGTGCATGGCCTCGCTGGCCAGGTACTCCCGTACTGACGAACGCAGTACGGCACGGCCGTCGCCCATGCGGGAGTAGGGCGTCAGGCCCGCCCCCTTCAATTGCAGTTCCCAACTGCCATCGGGGCCGACCACTTCCCCCAGCAAATGCGCGCGCCCGTCGCCCAATTGCCCTGCCCACACACCGAACTGATGGCCGCTATAGACCGCGGCCAGCGTGTCGCCGCCCGGCAAAGGCTGCTGCCCGGAGGCCACCGCCAGAAAAGCCGGCGACTGCAAGGCTTGCGGTGCCAGCCCGATCAGCGCCGCCGCCTCGGCATTGGCGTGCAACAGACGAGGATTGCTGGGCGCCTGCGGCTGCAGCCGGGTATAGAAAGCTTCTGGCAGTGCCGCGAAACTGTTGTCCAGAACGAGGTCATCCAACTTGTGATGCATCAGGCGCGCTCCCGCCGCGCGGCGCGTTTGGCCGGCCGCACGTAAAAAATAGCCGCCAGAAAGAAGGTGGCCGCCAGCGCAGCCTCCAGCAAGCCCAAACCGGCCGACAGCGGCGCCGGGTCGGACATCGCTCGCACCACCCCTTCCATCAGGTAGAGCAAGGACAGCATGCTGGCCCATTGATAGGTATAAACATTGCCCCGCATGATCCCACGCAGCGGAAAAGCCAAGGGCAAGGCTTTGAGCAGCAGCCAGGATCCGCCCGGACGCACCGGCGCCAGCCAGGTTTCCCAGGCCAGACAGAGCACGATCAGGGCGAGCAGACTGCCCGTGGCCAGGTAGCGCAGTTTCGGATTGAGTTCAGGGCCCATGCTGCTATTATCGCCTGATGGACCCTACCGCCGATACCGCTGAAGGGGACTCCCCACCCCCGCCGCGCCGCCGTTCCTGGCTGCGCCGCGTCGGGCATGCGCTTCGCTTTGCTGCGCATCGCGCCGACGAAGAGCGCCTGCTGCAAGTCGCCTCCAGCCTGACCTTCACCACGGTGCTGGCCATCGTGCCCATGCTGGCCGTGGTGCTGTCGCTGTTCACGGCTTTCCCGGTGTTTCAGGATTTCCGCGTCGCGCTCGAAGACTTCCTGGCCAACAATCTCATGCCGCCAGCGGTCTCCGACAACATCATGGAGTACCTCAACCAGTTCGCCCGCCAGGCCTCGCGCCTGACGACCATCGGCGGCGCCTTCCTGATCGTGACCTCGCTCTTGCTCATCATGACGATCGACAAGACGTTCAACGATATCTGGCACGTCGGCCGCCAACGGCCCTGGCCCCAAAGAGCGCTGGTGTACTGGGCGGTGATCACGCTGGGCCCGCTGGCCACGGGCGCGAGTCTCTGGGCCACCTCGTTCGTGGCCCGAGAGTCACTGGGGCTGATCCATGACGTACCCGAAATCATCAGCCTGGCGGTCTCCTGCATCCCGCTCCTGTTGACTGGCCTGGGCTTCGCGGCGTTGTTCGTCGTGGTGCCCAACTGCCGCGTCTACTGGCGCGATGCCCTCACGGGCGGTTTTTGCACCGCCATCGCGCTGGAGGTCATGAAATCAGGTTTCGCCCTCTACCTGACGCGATTTCCCGCCTACACCATTATTTACGGCACTTTCGCCACCCTGCCTATCTTCCTGCTGTGGATTTACCTCTCCTGGCTGGCCGTGCTGTTCGGCGCCAGCATCGCCGCCAGTGCGCCGATGATCAGATTGGGCCGCTGGGAGATCAACCGGGCAGCGGGCGCGCAATTCGTCGACGCCGTGGGCGTACTGCGCCAATTACTGGCCGCGCGTGGCCAACTGCCGCCTGGCCGCAGCAGCCAGGCGCTGTCGCGGCAACTCAATCTGCATCACGACGAACTGAACACCGTGCTCGAATCCTTGCACCGCATCGGCATGGTCGCACCCACCACGGACGACCACTGGATACTCGCCGCCGATCCGCATACCACCACCCTGGCCCCCCTTTATGATCAGTTTTTGCTCGACAGGCAGCAGCGGCGCGTGCGCCATGACCCGTCCCTGAGCGTGCTGGCCAGCCGACTGTCGGACAGCGAATCCCCCCCGACACTGGAAGAACTTCTCAGCCTGTCGCACAATAGCGACAGCGACCCCACGCCAGACGATGATGCGTCGCGCGAAACACGCCCCGTCACCGTTCTGCCGCTGGAGAATGTCAAAAAACCCAGGTAATACGCATCACCTGGCCGCAACAGATAAAAATCCAGTATGCAATCGGGGGCAGGCTTTGCGCCCCAGGAGGAACACCATGTTGAAAGTCAGCGAAATTCTGCGGGTCAAGGGCGACACGCTCTATACCGCCACGCCGGACACGCTCGTATCAGTCGCCATTCGCACCATGAGCGAGCAGGACATCGGCTCTTTGGTCATCATGGAGTCCGGCATGCTCAGCGGCATGCTGACCTTCCGCGAAATCATGCAGCACCTGGACAGCAGCGGCGGCCAGGTCGGTGAAACGACCATCCGCGCCATCATGGACGACGCGCCGGTCAGCGTATCGCCCAACACCAGCGCCGACGAAGTGCAGCGCCTCATGCTCGACAAGCACGCGCGCTATATCCCGGTCATGGACGGCCCTACGCTCATGGGCGTGATTTCGTTCTATGACATGGCCCAGGCCATCGTCGCGGCCCAGCAATTCGAAAACAATATGCTCAAGGCCTATATCCGCGATTGGCCATCCGACAGCGCCGCGCCGGCGGCCTGAACGCCCGCGGCCGCGGCCCTGGGCGGCCAGCTGAACGCACCCCAATTGGTGGACACCACTGCCACCATTGGGGTGTTTTTCATGGCGGCGAGCTTCAAATCGCCGGTTGAGCGACGTCGCCAGGCGCCCGCGCTGCCGAACGCAGATTGCGCCAGGCCTCATAGATGAGCCCCGGATCGTTCTCGGCCAGGCGGCCCGGGTCGGACAGCAAGCGCCGCCAACTGCGCGCCCCACTCTGATTGTTCACCAGCCCCAGCATGGGCCTGAGCATCACCCGCAGCGGCACGCCGCGCGCAATCTGGCGCGCCGTGTATTCCATCATGGCGTCGACGACCTGCGCATCGCTGGGCAAGCGGGTGGATGGCCACAGCCGCAAAGACACCTCGGACAGCACGCGAGGCGTGTGCCAGGCCGCCCTGCCCAACATCACGCCGTCAAAGCGCGCCGCGCCCTCCACCGCCTGCGCCGCGTCGGCCAGACCGCCATTGAGCACCATCACGCAGTCCGGAAAATCCCGCTTCAATTGCTCGACCACCTCATAGCGCAACGGTGGGATCTCCCGATTATCCTTGGGCGAGAGCCCCTTGAGGACGGCATTGCGCGCATGCACCACAAACACCCGGCAACCCGTGTCATAGATCTTGCCCACGAAGTCACGCACAAACGCATACGAATCGTCGTAATCCAGCCCCAAGCGGTGCTTGACCGTCACGGGGATATCCACCGCATCCTGCATCGCCTTCATGCAATCGGCCACCAGGTCGGGCTCGGCCATCAGGCACGCCCCGAAAGCACCACGCTGCACCCGCTCCGAGGGGCAGCCGCAATTCAGGTTGATTTCGTCGTATCCCCATTGGCGCCCAAGTCTGGCCGCCGCCGCCAGGGCGGCCGGCTCACTGCCGCCCAGTTGCAAGGCGACGGGATGCTCGGTTTCATCGAAATCGAGATGACGCTCCACATTGCCATGCAGCAACGCGCCTGTGGTGATCATCTCGGTATATAGACGGGCGTGCGGCGCCAGCAGCCGGTGGAAATACCGGCAATGGCGATCCGTCACGTCGATCATGGGGGCGACACAAAGTCGCCAGTCGGGCGCAGTCAAGAACAAATCTTCCGGGCGAAAAGGACGGGAAACCATTATTTTACGGCCCCGGGCGCCGCCGGGCCGGAATCAGGGTAGGCGGTGGTCTAAAATTGGCGAGCCTGAGGCATTCGACAGGCCCCGCCCCCTTTTTCCATTCCGCTTCCCACGCTCATCAATGGCCGTTTTCACTCCCGTATCCGACCAAGACGCCCGCGCCCTGCTCGAGACTTATGACATCGGGGAGCTCGTTTCCCTGCGAGGCATCACTGCCGGTATTGAAAACACCAATTTTTTTCTGCATACGACGCGCGGGGAATACGTCCTGACGTTGTTCGAAGTGCTCACGCAGCAGCAACTGCCGTTTTACATCGAACTCATGCACCATCTGGCCGAGCGTGGCATTCCCGTGCCGCAACCGCAAACCCTGCGAAATGGCAGCCGCCTGACGACCCTGCACGGCAAGCCTGCCGCCATCGTCAGCCGCCTGCCTGGCGGCTACGAGCCGGCTCCGGGGCCGCGGCATTGCGCCCTGACCGGCGCCACGCTGGCCCGCGCGCACAAAGCCGCCGCAGATTTCCCCCTGCATCAGCCCAACCTGCGCGGGCTGAACTGGTGGCTCGACACCGCGCCCAAAGTCGTGCCCTTTCTGACGCCGCAGCAGGCGCAGTTGCTGGAGCAGGAGCTCATCGCGCAACAGGCCGCCGCTGCCGCGCCCGAACGGGCCTTGCTGCCCAGCGGCCCGGCGCACTGTGATCTGTTCCGCGACAACGTCTTGTTCGCCGGCACGTTCGACAGCCCCCTGATGGGCGGCTTCATCGATTTTTACTTCGCGGGCTGCGACACCTGGCTCTTTGACGTGGCCGTTGCCGTCAACGATTGGTGTATCGACCGCGACACCGGGGAGTTCCTACCTGAACTCGTGCAATCCTGGCTGGCCGCCTATGCCAAAGAACGGCCCTTCACCGATGCGGAGCGCCGGGCCTGGCCCCTGATGTTGCGCGCGGCGGCCTTGCGCTTCTGGTTGTCCCGCCTGTATGACTACTTCCTGCCCCGCCCGGCGCAAACGCTCAAGCCTCACGACCCCCGGCACTTTGAAAGAGTGTTGCAAGCGCGCCACCGTAGCGAGCTGCCCACCTTGCCCTGACCGCTACGACCCGCATAATTAGTACTGACCTAGCCATCCGTCCCCTGCGAATTTACGAGACCTATGCAAGCAGCAACCCTACCCGCGTCCTCTGGCTGGCAATGGGTAAGAGACGGGCTGAGGATTTTTTCCAAACAGCCCCTGCCCATGTTTTTCTGGGCCATGACGCTCAGCCTCTTCGTGCTGTTCGCGACCCTGACCCCGCCGGTCGGGCCGCTGTTGTTCGTCGCGTTGATGCCGGTTTTCACGCTCATGACACTCTCGGCCTGCAAGCACATCGAGGCGGGTCGAGTCATGCTGCCCTCGATGTGGCCCAAACCGCTGCTGCGTCCAGGCGTCTTTCGCAAGCTGTTCCTCATGGGCCTGCTCTATGCCGGCCTGAGCCTGGCGGGCGGGCTGCTGGCCTTTCTGCCGTTCTGGTCGGATCTGGCGCAAGGCTTGCGCGCCGTCCAGGTTGAGCACGACATCATGCCCTTCGTGGCGGCCGTGCGGGTTCCGCTGTTGCTGTTCACCGTCATCTACGTGACCATCGCGGCCCTGTTCTGGCATGCACCGGTGCTGGTCGGCTGGCACGGCCTGCGCCTGGTCCAGGCGCTGTTCTTCTCGGGCGTTGCCTGCTGGCGCAACAAATGGGCCTTTCTGGTCTATGGGGCCGTCTGGGTGATGATCTTTTTGTTCATCGACCTGTGCGCCGGCTTGCTGGTGTCGCTGGGCGTTCCCGCCTCGGTGGCCGACATCATCCAGATTCCGATCAATGTTGCGGCGGCGGCAGTGCTCTACAGCAGCTTCTATCCTGCCTACACCACCGTCTTCGGCATCGAGGATGTCCACGCAAGTCTCGACCACAGCGACAGCGCCGCGGCATGATGCCCAACGCCACGGCGCCAGCCGCCGCGCCCGCAACACTCGGCCATCGCAGCCAATAAACCAGACCGCGATGGGATAGGCCATCCCCAGGGTGTGCACGGCGTGGCAGCGGCTGATCAACAACCCGCTACGCCCACCCGGCGCCCGGCGCCGCAACAACAATCCCCACAGCCTGCGCGGCCACGTCTGCGCTACGCGCAGGCGCAGACGTCCTCGAGGGCGCGTGAGCCCGTGATCCGGCAGGGCTGGTCTCATGGCCCCCCCTGCGGGAAAAAATCCATCACTAGCGGAAAACCGAGCATGAGAAACGTGCACGGAAACATGCAACTCACCAGCGGCAATAGCATTTTGACCGGCGCGCGCAGAGCCGCTTCTTCCGCACGCTGAATCGCCTCTTCCCGCAGCTGTCCCGCCAAGGCGCGCAGCATTGCGCTGGTGCCGCCGCCCAGCCGCTCGGCCTGCGTTAGCGCTGCCACCCAGGCATGCACGCCATCGACATCCAGTTTCAGCGCCAACGCCTGTAGTGCTTCACGCTGGGGGCGACCGGCCCGGATTTCATTGAGCGCCAACGACAGCCCCCGGGTCAGGGGGCCGGCCGGACAATAGCGGGCGGCCAGATACAGGGCTTTGGCCATGCCTTGCCCGGCCTCCAGGCACAGGGTCATGATATCGAGGAGGAAGGGCAAATCCGTCACGATGCGGCGGCGGTTGTCCCGGATTCGCCTGCGCAGCGACCACACAGGCAAGCAGCACGCGCCAAGCGCCCCGATCACGACCGCCCCGGCCGCCAGGGCACCAGCCTGGGCCTGCCCCAACCAGGCGGCAAGCCCGCCCGCCGCCGCGCCTGCCCCGCCACCGAGCACCATGCGGGCCGGCAGCCAGGCTGCCGGCAGTTGCACCGGCAAACCCGCCTGCAGCACGAACTGCGCCAGCCGCTCGCGCGTGCGCCAACCAAGCCGGCCCTCCAGGTGGCATGCCAGACGCCATGACAGCGACCAGCCCCAACGCTGGCTCCCGCTAAGCTCGGGAAAGGGAGGGGGCACCGGCTTTGTTCCTCGCCACAGCCCGCGGAAGGCCAGCACGAAGCAAGCCATTGCCACTGCCGCCAGTACACTGGCCATACTCATCATGCCGCGGCCCGCAGAATGCGCCGGATCAGTAGCCAACCCAGCGCCTGTAAGCCGGCCATGGCCGCCATCACCACCCACCCCGCCTCGGTTTGCCACAGCAACGCCATATGCGTCGGGCGCAGCAGATAGAGCACGATCCCCAACACCAGCGGCAGCGCGCTCAACACCCAAGCCTGCATACGCCCCTGGGCTGTCAGGGCCTTGAGGCGTCCCTGCGCCAGCAACTCGCCGCGCAGAGCATGGGCGATCCCCTCCAGCGCCTGGGCCAGATTGCCGCCCGAGGTGCCCGCCACCCGGAAGGCGGCCGCCACCAGGCGCACCGCGGGCACGTTCGCGCGGGCCTCCAAGCGGCTGAGCGCATCGTCGAACGACACCCCGATACGCTGTTCTCGCAGCATCAGGCTCAGCTCCTGCGACAAGGGAGCCTGCGCCAGATCGGCCAGTTGGCGCAGGGCAGTCGGCAAACTGGCGCCCGCTTTCAGGCCCGCGGCCAGGCTGAGCAATCCGGCCGGCAGTTGCGACTGAAGTCGAAGCAAACGACGCGCGCGTAAACGCTTGAGCAAAGCGGCGGGCACGCACCAGCCCAGGCCCGCGCCCGAGGCGGCCAGCAGCCACGGCGAGCCCAGAATCATCAATAGGCCAAACGCCGCGCAGGCGCACACCGCCGCCATCCCCCAGAGCTGCTGCGGATCCAGGAACAGAAACACTTCTTGCAGCCCGTGGCGCGCATCGTGCACATACGTCTCGCGATAACGCCGCCACGCAGGGCGAAGACTGCGCTGCAACTGCCAAGACAACAATGCGGCGGCCAACATAGCCAACACGAGGGCAAGCAACAGACCGCTCATCACCCGCCCTGCCCCGTCTGCCAGTAAGCCCACTCGGCAGCCACGAAGCCGCGCTGCGGGTCATACCGGAAGTGCTCCTGCAATTGGATCGTTCCACTTTCCATGCCGCACACTTCGGCGATCGCGACGATGCGCCGCACCCCATCGGCGCCCCTGGCTTGCTGCACAATGAGGTCGATGCAAGCCGCGACATATTCCCGCAGAGCCAGCATGGGCAGTTCCAGGCCTGCCATGAGCACCATGGACTCCAGTCGGGCCAGCGCATCTCGCGGAGAATTGGCATGCAATGTGGTCAGCGAGCCCTCATGGCCGGTGTTCATCGCCGTCAACATGTCGAACGCCTCCTTGCCACGGCACTCCCCCACGACGATGCGATCCGGGCGCATGCGCAGCGCATTGCGCACGAGGTCCCGGATCTCCACCTTGCCGCTGCCTTCCATGTTGGCCGGCCGGGCCTCGAGCGCAACAAGGTGATCGTGGGACAAGCGCAGTTCGGCCGCATCTTCGATGGTGACGATGCGCTCATGTTCAGGAATGGCGCTCGACAACACATTGAGCAAGGTGGTCTTGCCCGCGCCAGTACCCCCAGCGACGAGAATATTGCGCCGCTGCCGGACCGCCTGCTGCAGGTAGGCCGCCATCTCCCGGCTCAGGGCCCGCCCCTGCAGCAGGTCATCCATGGTGAGGTGGCGCGCCGGGAACTTACGGATGGTCAGGCAGGTGCCGCGCGTGGAAATAGGCGGAATGACGGCATTGACACGAGCCCCATCCGGCAATCGGGCATCCACCATGGGCGAGGCCTCGTCGATGCGGCGGCCCAAGGGGGCGACGATGCGCTCCAGCACATGCCGCAATGCCTGCTCGCCGCTGAACGACGCCGCATGGCGCTCCAGGCGTCCCTGCCTTTCGACGTAGATGCGATCGGGCCCATTGACCATGATTTCGGAAACGGAGGCGTCGTCCAGCAGGGGCTCCAAAGCGCCCAGGCCAACCGCCTCATCCAGCACGCTCTTGCCTAGCGAAGTCCTGTCGACCGTTTCGGGCAGCGCGATCTCGCCCTCGTTGATCAACTGCTCCAGCCGGCTGGCCGCCGCTTGCCGCAGCATCGCGTCGGACATGGCGGCCACATCCCGGCGCCGCAGATCAAGCGCCTGAATCAAAGCCTCGTGCAGCGCCACGCGGCAGGCTTGTAGGGTGGGCGAGTCGGGCGAGCCGTGGTCAGAGGCGCCCGCCTGGCCGGCCGCTGCCGGGACCCGCGGCTGCACCCGCAGACGGCATGGCCCGATGACGATCACATCCGTCGGCAAGAGCGGCCCGTGCATGCCCACTCGCGCGCCATTGACGAAGGTGCCCGCCAGGCCGCCCAGGTCTTCGATGATCCAGCCGTCCGCACCCTCGATCAGGCGGGCATGCTCACGCGCCACACGCCAGTTGGCGATACGCAGTTCGCAATGCGCCGCCCGCCCGATGAGCATCGGTGCCTGCAAGGGCAGGCGCTCGCTGCGGCCATCTTCGTATTGCAGATCCAGCATCATGGCAGCGACACACCCCGGGAGGGGTCGGTGACCCATTGCGAGCCCGACCATGCCGGCCGGTGTCTCACCGACGCCGTGACGGGGTCGGGAGAGAGCACGGCAGGCGGCTCAGGGAAAGCGCGGCGCAGCACCTGGCTGCCCCGTATCGTCTCCAACGCAAGGGCGGGATCGCCCGGCTTGACGATGGTTGGCGTGACGAAAATGGCCAGTTCCGTGTCGCGCGCCTGCTCTCGGCGGGATCCGAACAGCGCGCCGACCAGCGGCAATTCGCTCAACCAGGGCAGCCCACGCGTCTGGCGGGTGCGCTCGCGCCCGAGGAATCCGCCAAGCACCAGCGTCTGGCCCGAAGGCAGATTGAACTCGGTCGCCGCACGCCGGGTGCGCATGGCGGGCCCCGCAGGCACGGTAATCGTCGGATCAATAGAACTGGCCTCGACCTCGATACGCGATCGGATAGTGCCGCGTGGATCGATCCGTGGCGTGATCGTCAACGCCACGCCGTAGGGTTTGAAGACCGTCGTGCCTTTGCCCTCGCCGTCCGCACTGGGATAAGGAACCTCACCGCCAGCCAGAAAGGACGCGGGAGATCCGCTACGCGCGAGCAACCTGGGTCGGGCAAGAAAGACCGCTTCACCGCGTTGCGCCAGCGCTTGCAGGCGTGCGCCCAGCGAGGCCTGAACACCGAGCCATTGCACGCCGCCCCATGGCCCCTGGTGCGCGGCGCCACCGCCCGCCGCCTGGCCCGCCTCCCAGCTCAGGCCCAGCTCCCACAGACGGGTACGAGGCACCTCTACGACTTGCACATCCAGCAACACCATTTGTTCCCAGCCCACGTCTCCCGTGAGATCCAGCACCTCGGGATATCGGGCCGCCAGCGCCGCGATGCGTTGCTTGTGCTCATCGGACAGGCCACTGCCTTCGATGACGATCTGATGCCCCACGACGCTCAAGCGTAACTGCGGCATGCTCGCCAGCAGGCTCTCGACCTCGGCCCGCATGTGCCCGAAGCCGGCCGGCATGACACGCACCTCATAGGCGTGCACGCCTTGCTTGGCCGTCCAGACGTGAACCGATGACACCCCTTCCTTGCGCGCAAAGAGAATGACCTCTTTGCCGTCGACCGCCTGGGCCTGCACCACCTGCCCGCTGCCGACCGCGATGCGGCTCAAGCCGGGAGCGGGGATCACTCGGGTTTGGCCCACCTCCAGCAGGATGGGATCCCCCGCCAGGGACAGGCCGGGCAAGGCCAGGAGAACCGCCGCCACAGCCGCGCGGCACCAAAGACGCGGCCGGCAAGCGCCTGCCGATGAAGCGCCACGTTTCCATATGCCGCACACCGCTAGCCGAGCACTCATGGCAACTCCATCATGGGGGCAGGCAGCGCTGGCTGCTCATCCCCATACAGCACCGGGATCGGCGCATCGACCTCCTCGCGCAAGCCGAGAATATCGCCCAGTTCGCCCGCAGGCAGCGCTTGCGCGGAGGCGTCTTCGGGGGCACGCAGCGCCAGCGTGAGCGCGCCCACCTGCCGCGCAGCGATGACCCGTAAGGCATCGGCGGCGCTGGCCTCCAGAACCACCTGCATAGCCTGCGGCCCCGGCGCGGCCAGCACACGACTGTTTTGCAGCAGCGGCAAGGTCAAGCGCTTGTCATGGTGGGTGAGCGAGACGTAGATATCCAGATGATCGCCATCCTGCATGGCGGGAGGAGCCTCGGCCAGATCGCGCAATGGCAGCGTCAGTGCGCGTTTTCCGGCCGCCAACCGGGCCGAGGTGGCCGGTTGCGCCGCCTCGAGGTCCGTGCGCAGGATGGTCTGCCCCGCGGGTACGTCAATTTTGAGACGCATGCCGACCACCTCGCCCAGAAGGTCGGGAGCCAAGGACTGGGCCGACGTCCACGCCTCGGGGACATCGCGTTGCGCCACATCCTCGGCGGCCAGAACATGCCCTGCCGGCAAATCTGCCCAGGCAACCAGCCGAGCGACGGTCGGCACCTGATGACGCCGCTGCAGATCGAGTTCTTTGCCGCGGATATGCGTTTGCACTGCCCAGGCGGCCCCTGCCGCGCAGACGAGGGCCAAGACCCATACGCCCCGCCCGGACCACAGCAGGGACAACCAACGCCACAGAAGACCCTGCCGCGCGCTGCGCTGAATCGGAAGAGGGGTGGGTTCAGTCATCGTGCCGCACCAAAACCAGGCCGCTGCCAGCGGTCGAATGATCCTCCAGCCGCGTGAAGAAGCTCTCCAGCCGGGCACCGGATCGTGTCCAAGCGCCGTGGAGCGGACCGGCATGCCACCCCAGGGACTTGAGCACGCCCGCCAGCCAGTCGCGCGCGCCCGCCATCGCCATGGGCAAGGCCCAGACCGACAGTGTCGTCTTATCCTCAGCGTGAGCGTGCAGCAACTCGGCCGGCGGGCTCAGGGGCTCCAGACGCGGCGCGGAAAGCGTCTGTGCGGCGCACAGGCGCGATTGGCTTGCCGTGCTGCCGCCTGCCTGGCGGTGCCGCAGACTCAGCAGCATATGGCACGCTCCATCAGCCTGGATCAGGAGTGTGTGACCGGGCCAGACGGCCACCACCGGCTCGCGATCGAGCTCAAGCCGCACCTGATCCCACAGGGCCGGCAAATCTTCGGAAGCGTCGACGTGACGCCATTCCAGCCGGCTTCCCGTAGACAGGGTGGCCGACAGAAGCGGCTGCGCCGGCAACTGAGGCAAGGCGTCCGCCAGGTTGGCGTAGGCAGCTGGGGCGGCCAAGCAAGTAAGCGCGGCCGATACGAGTCTGGATGCGCGAGCAGCCATTAGCGCCCTCCCCCGCGGTTTGCGGCAGCCATGGCGACGTCTGCCCAGGGCGATAGCCAGTCGGTACTGACCCGACGCCGCCCCCAAGGGGCATCCAGCCCAGCGAGCGCCTCATCCAGCCCGCGAGCCTGCCGTAAAGACATCGCTGCGCTATCGGCCCAGCCCAGGGCGGAGCGCTGCACCCGTTGCTGGGTCTCGGCCGGGCTGCTGGCATGGCCGGCTCCGGAAGACAAAATGGTATGGCGCGCCGGCATGCCGGGCCCGGGGCGGGCTTGCACCGCGGCCCAATCCGGCGGTAACTCCAGCCATTGCGCCGCCAGCGCATGGCCGGCTGCCGACACGGCATTGTCGCGCTGTTGCGGCGCTGCGAGCGCGGTGAGGCTAACGCCGCGATCGACGCTCGGCAGCATTTGCGACCGCGCCACAGCAAAAGCCCAGCGGCGGCTCGCCTGCGATGCCTCCAGAACGGCCATGCGTGATGGGGACAACTGCACCACACCGAACCAGAGGACCGCGATCACCCCTGCCACCACCAGCATCTCGGGTAAGGCCTGACCGCGCTGACGATACAGCCGCTGCCAGGGCCGAGGCTCTCGTGCCGGGACGGCGGCCCGAAGATGGCAACCGGGGCGCGGCTTGGACATGCCCGCATCAATAAGTAGCAGTTGCTGCGCGGGCGTTTTCAGCAAACGCAAACGCTCCGCCCCGCGGCGGCGCGAGACGGGAGGACGACGGCGACGCGACGATCGTGTGAACATCATGGATGAGCTCCGGGACGCGAGGCGGGCGCTGCGGCCAAGCGCGCCTGCCAATAGGGTCGAAACAATGAAGGCAACTCAGTGCCCGACGAAGCGCCTGGCGGCACGGCGAAGTAGGTTTCCGCCACCGCGCTGCGAACCAGAGGACGAGCACGCCACCAAGCCTGCTCGCTGCTCAGCCGCGGCACCTGCCAGGCATGCCCCAGGTCGGATACCGCCATCGAGGTATGAAGACTCACCCGGAAACGGGCACGCGCCTGCTGCAAACCAAGGGGTGACAAACCAAGCACGTCCGGCAGCCCGGATCCCTGAGGGGGCGCGTAGCGGTCACGCATGGCATAGGAGCTGGCCAAGGGGTTGTTGCGCCAGGCACCGGGATGCAGACCAGAATGCTGGCTATACCAACGCCAATAATCCTGAGAGGAGAACTCCGCCAGAGGGCGCTCGACGTAATGCCGACCCAGCTTCCAGGCCGTGGACCCGGTGGTGGCCCACCCCATGGGGTACTCGCGAAAGTAGCAACCGATCCAGCGATTACTGCGCAGTGCATGAAAGGATAGGGTGTCGCTGGCGCCCCAACGTCCCTGCGCATCCAGAAAAGTATGGCCGCGCCGACGCAACTGGTGCCGGGAGTTGGGGCATCGCAACTGGACGATCCAGGCACTGGCCCAGGTCAGATCGCGCGGCCGAAGAAAGGCAAAGCGGCGGGTCACGGCCTGCGTTAAGGCCTGCAGGCCCTGCGCTTCGGTCGGCGACTGCCAGGCCAGAAGACGCGGGAAAGTATCGTCGTGCACACGCATGACGGGGACTCCGGAGGGAGGGGAGATCGAAGAGACATAATTGGCCTGCAGCACATGCTGCATATGGGTATCTCGCAGCGACGTCATCTGACGCCATTGCTGTCGCGCCACTTCAGCCAGGATGCGATGAACGACTGCATCATGCCGTTGCAACGACGCTTGCAATGCACCCGGTGCGTAGGAATCGGACGCGGAACCAGAAGGGGAAACCCCATAAGCCCGGGCGAAACGCGGGCCGAACAGCCGCGCGATGAGGAAGGCCGGCGGATTGCCGATGCTGCGCCGCGAGGCCTGCGTGGCACCCAGCTGATGCCACGCGATCAAGGTGACCAGATGCGCCATGGCGACCTGATGCGCCAACTGCGCCCGATGGATGTAGGCCAGCAGATTGAGCTGGCGCGCCTGCATCAGCGCGCCACTGTATGCCACGGCGTCGGCCACATGCGTCAGCCGCGCACTCGCGCTGGCCATGCGCGACGTCCAAAGCGCGGCGACCCATCCCCCCAAAAGCAAAGTGAGCGCAAGCAGGCCCATCACCAGCGCCTGCCCGCACTGGGCGACCTGCCGGTGGGGCCTGCGCCTCATTTGGCCCCCGCGTTACCTGTGAAGGATTTCAGGGTGCGCGCCTTGGCCTGCGCGGCGGCTTTGCCCGCCGCGCCCTGTGCCTGTTTGACCTGCGCCGAGCCATCCTCGCCAGACAGCTCGCGCGCCATCGCAGCCGTCTGCGCGCGCAGTACCTGCCCGAAATACTGATAGACCGCGATGGCGGCCACGGCAACCAGCGCGACCACGATGATGTATTCGGTCATGGCCTGACCGGACTGGCGTCGCTTGCCTTGCATGTAGCACCTCGTCTTCAAGATTCACGAGACGCCAGTCTGCATACGGCCGCCCAGGCCAACAATTCGCATAAGCCGAGGAGCATATAACCATCATCCCATCAGGCTTATGCGACGGGACGACTGGAGTATATTGATCAGGACGGCGGGCCTGCCCGCCATCGATCGAGTGCTTGAACCCGCATTCTGTCCGCTCGCCGGATAGTGGCATCCGAATCAGCCGCGGCGTTGCCCGGCAGAACCTCTTTGGAGCTGGGAGTTCAATGAAATCGCGCGATTTTTCTTCCTGGATATGGGGCGATGCGCTGGCGCTGCTGCACCATGCCGAGCGTCTGCAGCGCCAGATCCTGCAGTTCTCGCAGGCTCCTGCCCACGCCTGGGAGCCGCCCGTGGACATCGTCGAAAGCGAGTCGGCGGTGCTGGTCATCGTGGCACTGCCCGGCGTCTGCGCCGACGATGTCGTGGTCAAGTTCGACCCCGAAGGCATCACGGTATCGGGCCTGCGCCCCATCCCGGCCAATTACGCTACCCGTATCCACCAGCTCGAAATACCCTATGGCCAGTTTCAACGGCGGGTGCGCCTGCCCCTGCATGCGCTGGAACCCGACACGCCTCGCCTGGCCGATGGCTGCCTGTTTCTCACCCTGAACAAACTTAGGGAGATTCCATGACCGACCTGCGCACCCTGCCCGACGATGCGCGCATCATCATTCCCTTGCGCGATGCGGTGCTTTTTCCAGGCGTCCTGACTCCGGTCACCGTGGGCAGGCAGATTTCCGTGGCGGCGGCCCAGGAGGCCGTGAAAACGGAGCGCCCGGTAGGCTTTCTGTTGCAGCGCGACCCCAAAAAAGATGACGTCCAGCCCGACGATCTGCATTGGATAGGCACCCAAGGCCCGATTGCACGCTACATCACAGGCCAGGACGGCGCGCACCATCTGCTGGTGCAGGGCCAAACGCGCTTTCGCGTGCTCGAGTTTCTGGAGGGCTGGCCGTTCATGGTGGCCCGCGTGGCCTTGGTCGAAGAGGCGGCGGCAGACACCAGCGAGATCGAGGCACGTTTCCTGCAGCTCAAGCAGCAGACGCTGGAGGCCATCACCCTCCTGCCCAATGTGCCCGACGAGCTCGGCGGCGTGGTTCAGGGCATCGAGTCGCCCGCCTTGCTGGCCGATATGGTGACCAATCTCGTCGACATCAAGCCCGGTGAAAAACAGGCCGTGCTTGAAACCTTCGATCTGGCGCAACGTCTGGACAAGGTCATTGCCTTGCTGGCCGCGCGCATCGAGGTGCTGCGCCTGTCCAAGGAGATCGGCGAGCGTACGCGCGCGCAGTTCGATGAGCGGCAACGCGAAACCCTGTTGCGCGAACAACTGCGTCAGATCCAGAAGGAGCTGGGCGATACCGAGGACACAGCGGCCGAGCTCGAGCAGCTCAAGACCGCGATCGAGGCGGCCGGCATGCCCGAGGACGTTCTGCGGCATGCGCGCAAGGAGTTCGGCCGTCTGCAACGCATGGGCGAAACCAGTGGCGAAAGCGCCATGCTGCGCACCTATCTGGAGTGGCTGACCGAGTTGCCCTGGAAACAGGAGCCTCAACAGCCCATCGACCTGAACGATGCCCGCAAGATCCTGGACGAAGATCATTTCGGCTTGGACAAGATCAAGCGCCGCATCCTCGAGTACCTGGCCGTGCGCAAACTCAACCCCCAGGGACGCAGCCCGATACTGTGCTTTGCGGGGCCGCCGGGGGTGGGTAAGACCTCCCTGGGCCAATCCATCGCGCGTGCCACCGGGCGCGCCTTCCAGCGCGTCGCGCTGGGGGGGGTGCATGACGAGGCGGAAATCCGGGGGCATCGCCGCACCTATCTGGGCGCCCTGCCCGGCAACATCATCCAGGCAATGCGCCGTGCCGGCACAAGCAACGTAGTGCTCATGCTCGACGAGATCGACAAGCTCGGCGCCGGCGGTTTCCATGGCGATCCGGGCAGCGCCCTGCTCGAAGTCCTCGATCCGGAGCAGAACCACAAATTCCGCGACAACTACCTGGGTGTGGATTTCGATCTTTCGCACGTGATGTTCATTTGTACCGCCAATGCCCTGGATACGATCCCCGGGCCTTTGCGCGACCGGATGGAGATCATCCAACTGCCCGGCTACACCGAAGAAGAGAAGGTTCAGATCGCGCGCCGCTATCTCGTCGGCCGCCAACTGCAGGCCAATGGCTTGAAGGTCGAACAGGTCGACATCAGCGACGCGGCGCTCGCAGCCATCGTGAGCGACTACACCCGTGAAGCGGGCGTACGCAACCTCGAGCGTGAGATCGGCTCCACACTGCGCCATGCCGCCATGCAAATCGCCGAAGGCCGGGCTGAGCATGTCTCCATCGACACGGGCGATCTGGCCGCCATTCTCGGGCCGCAGCGCTTTGACAATGAGGTGGCCCTGCGCACCAGCGTGGCCGGCGTAGCGACGGGGTTGGCATGGACGCCGGTCGGCGGCGACATTCTCTTCATCGAAGCCAGCAAGGTCCCGGGCAGCGGCCGGCTGATACTCACGGGCCAGCTTGGCGATGTCATGAAAGAATCCGCGCAGACGGCGTTGACGCTGGCCAAGACATGGAGCGGGGAGTCACTGGACAAACTGGACATCCATATCCACGTTCCGGCCGGTGCCACCCCCAAAGATGGCCCGAGCGCCGGCGTGGCCATGTTCGTGGCGCTGGCATCTCTGTTGAGCGGCAAGCCTGTGAGCGCCGACGTCGCGATGACGGGCGAAGTCAGTTTGCGGGGGCTCGTGCTGCCCATAGGCGGGGTCAAGGAGAAAACACTGGCCGCGCTGCGTGCCGGCATCAAGATCGTCATGCTGCCGCGACGCAATGAACGCGATCTGGAGGACGTGCCCGCCGAAGCGCGCCGAAAGCTGCGTTTCGTTCTCCTGGACCAGGTCGAGGATGCGCTCAAATGCGCCCTCGACGGCGAGCCGCAAGCCGCAGCGGCGGATCAAGCCGACTGAGCAGCCAGCCTGGCCAGCTCCGTCTTGAGCTGGACCAGGCTGGGCGTAACGACAGGCAAGAAAGCGGCTTCACGCCAACGGCGGGCAAAACCATTGGTGTCGCTTTGCAGCCAGGCTTTGCCACCGGCGGCCTGGAGCTCCAGTTCGGCCGCCTGCTGAGCAAGCTCGGCCAGGGCGATGCGCAGCGCGAACAGGCGCGCCGGCTGTTGAATGAAACGCGCCTGCCTGACCCCTTGCACCAATTCAGCGCTCAGGGCCTGCAGATTGCCGGCCAAGTGTTGCCGCGCCTGGCCCAACACCGCCGCCTGCCCCGGCTCGGCCGCGCGCAGGCTGGCGCGCGCCAGCCCGATAGCCAAGCCGCACTGCAGGCCAACCAGGACAGGCCGCAAGCCGGGCAGGACCTGCCGTGCATCAAGGTGGATGAGGCCGGCCGGCGTCAGAACCAGATTGTTCAGATCCAAGGCGCAGGTGCTGCTGGCGCGCAGGCCCAGCAAAGGCAGGTCGGGGTGGCGGACGAGCCCTTCCGTCTCCGAGCGCAGCGCCACGATGGCCATACTGCCGTCAGGCAGGCTCGTCGCCGCGGTCGCGAGAAACCCCTCCGGCCGCGCATTGGTGATCCAATCGATGCGGCCATTGAGCTTCCAGCCGCGAGGAGTTTCGCTGGCGTGGATACGAAGGCTGTCGATGCCGCTCAGGGACTTGATGGCATTGGACAAGCCAGAAGCGCCGGCCAGACGGCCGGCAAGCAAGTCCGGCAAACAGGCATCCGCCAAGGGCTTGTTCGCACCGCGCGCCACCGTCTCGATGACGACGCGCTGCGCCCAGGCGACGAATGCGGCCGTCAGGGAATGGCTTGCCAGTTCGGCGATGGCCTCGATGGCATGGCCGATATCGCTGCCTGCCCGGCCGCCGAACTCCGTCGCCACACCCAACCCGAACAGGCCCTCGCTCGCCAAGCGAGGCAGCAACTGCGCCCCGGCGCCGGGCTCGCTATCCAACGTTGCGGCATGTTCGTTCAGCCATTGCGCCAAGGCGGCGCCTACGAAGACCTTGCCCGCTCCCATCACGGCTCCTTCATCCATATGCCTGCCCCGATTATTGGTCAAAGACCCGCATCAAGATACCGCAGGCAAAAGAAAACCTCCGCCAAGCGGAGGTTCCGTCCTGCACACGGCCGGGTTTACTTTTCGGCTGCGTTGGTAATGGCGTTGCCTGCCCGCGATACGTCTTTGCCCATGCCGGCCATGGTATTGCAGCCCTGCAGCACAAAGCCGAACGCCACGAAGGCGGTCAACACGATCTTGCTTCGCATGATGACTCCTTGACTCAGGCGATGCGCACGCGCAATTCGCCCAGGCCCTCGACACCGCCCACGATTTCGTCGCCCTTGACCACGGCACCCACGCCTTCGGGAGTGCCGGTAAAGATGATGTCACCCGGTTGCAGCTCAAACAGGGTGGACAGGAAGGCAATGCTCTCGGGGATGTTCCAGATCATCTGCGAGATGTCGCTGGCTTGCTTGCGTTCACCGTTGAGGTCGAGCCAGATCGCGCCGCCGTCCAGGGTGCCGACGACGCTGCGCGGATGGATGGGCCCCATGGGCGCGGAGAAATCAAAGCCTTTGCCAACCTCCCAGGGGCGGCCCTGTTTCTTGGCCTCGCCTTGCAGATCACGGCGAGTCATGTCCAGGCCCAGAGCATAGCCCCAGACGCAATCATTGGCCTGCTCGACCGGGATGTCCTTGCCGCCTTTGGACAACACCACGACCAGTTCCATCTCGTAATGCAGATTGGACGTGCGCGGCGGATAAGGCATGGACCCCGTTTCGCCGTCGGGCACGAAGACAATGGCATCTGCCGGCTTGTTGAAGAAAAAGGGATCTTCGCGGCCGGTAAAACCCATTTCCTTGGCGTGTTCAGCATAGTTACGGCCTACGCAGTAAACCCGACGCACCGGAAAGCTGGCATTGCTGCCAGCCACGGGAACCGCGACAGCCGGCATGGGGGGAATGACATATTCCATGATCATTGAACCTCTGTGAAGGCATGGCCGGCCGGGCCGGCTAACACTGACAATGCGCGAGTTTATCCGGTTTTTCAGGGCTTTTACGCTTCAACCAGCTGTCAGCTGGCACACACCTGACCAGTGTACTGTCGCATAAATCACGCGCGCGCCAAAATAGAAAAACGCGGCAGCGACCGGCCCATAACCGTCGCGGCCGCGTCGCGGTCGCACCCTGCGCGGCGTCGGCCGCGCGCAGCGCTGGCTTATTCGCCCTTGCCGTAGCGCTCGGCGCTACGCAGGATTTCTGCGTGAGCCGCGTCTACACCCTTCCAGCCCTTGACCTTGACCCACTTGCCTTTCTCGAGATCTTTGTAGTGCTCGAAAAAGTGCTGAATGCGGGCAACGTCCTCGGCAGGCAAGTCTTCATAGGACTTGATATTGCGGTAGGGAGGATAGAGTTTGTCCACCGGCACGGCCAGCAGCTTGGCATCGCCGCCGGACTCGTCGTCCATTTCCAGCACGCCGAGGGCGCGGCAGCGCACGACGGCGCCGATCTGGATGGGGAAAGGCGTGATCACCAGAACATCAGCGGGATCACCGTCTTCGGACAGGGTCTGGGGGATGTAGCCATAATTGCAGGGGTAGTGCATGGCCGTCAGCATGAAGCGGTCGACAAAGATGGCATCGCTCTCTTTATCGACCTCGTACTTGACCGGATCGGCGTTCATCGGGATTTCGATGATGACGTTGAAATCATCCGGCAGCTTCTTGCCAGCGGGGACGCGTTCAAAACTCATAGTGGAACCTTGCTGAGTGGTAACTTGAAAGGAAATCAGGCCTTGTCGACGGGCTTGTCTTCAGGTTTGTCTGCCGGAGCGGGGGCCGCGGTACTGAAACTGCTGACCGGCGCCTCGAAGGCAGTCTGCGGAATGGGCGCACTGTCGAAATACTCTTCGATATCCACCGCCGAACGCAACGGCACAATGGCCTGCGGTGCCGCAGGCTCTGCGCGGCCGACCTGCCGCGCATCGGGATCGAGCACATAATCGGCAGCCACGGCCGGCGGTTGCACCGCGGACTGGGCTGGCAGGGTGACATAAACCATCTCATCGCCCTCGGCATAAGCGCCCTCGGCATCCAGATGGTGCGGATCCGATTGCGTGTCTGCCGGCGGCAACGCGGCGTCGGTGGCAAGAATGGGCAACGCCATACTGGCGGAGGTCGCCAGGCGCCAGTGACGCGCGGCCTCGGCCGGTCGATTGAGGCGATCGTACAGGCTGCCCAGCAAGGCATGCGTTTGCGCATCATTACGGCGCGCGACACTGCGCTGCAGATAGCGCTCGGCCTGACCCCAAAGCTGGCCGTTCAGGCACAACAGACCCAAGGCGGTCAGCAAGCCGGCATCTGCGGGCCGCTGCTGCAACCAGGTTTCAGCCTTGGCCAGCCTGCGGGGCACTTGCTCGGCTTCGCAGCGCGCGTAGGCGGCCACCAGCGCGGGGTTGAACTTGACCGCGATAGCCGATTCCAGGATGCGCGCTGCCTCGGTGTGATCGCCCGCGGATTCGAAGGCCGCGGCCGCGGCCAGTGCGATGTTGGGCAACAAACGCTCTTCGGCCTTGAGGTCTTTCCAGACCGCGCGCCATTGTTCGTTGCCGATACCGGCACGCAGGCGCGCCGCACCAGCGCTATCGATCAATTGCTCGGCCTCGGCCTTGCCCAAGGCATTGCGCCGCGCCAGCCCCCGGGCCAACACAAAGACGCGCTCCTGATGGCCCAAAGCCTTTTCTGCGCGCAGCAACAAGCGCATGGTGTGCAGATGGCGGGCGCCGCCATCCTGCAGGGGAGCCAATACCTCGAGCGCCTGAGCCGCCAAGCCCTGATCCAGCAGCATGTCGGCGGCCACGGTGGCGGTCGCTTCGATCAGGCCGGCATCATCGCCGGCCTCTTCTCGCGCCCGGGCCAGCATCTGATCGCGGCGTTCGAACTCGCCCAGGCCGTGTTCGGCACGGGCGGCGGACAAGGCCGCCAGCACACGGCGGCCGCGCACTTTGGTTTGATCCAGGAGTTTGACCAGATCTTTTTCCGCGTGCGAAAACCGCCCCTCCAGCAGGCTGATCCAGCCACGCTCGAGCAATTCGTGGTCGCGCGCCTGAGCACGGCGGCCACGCCAGGCCCGCACACGATCGGGAATGGCCACCAGCCAGGCCAGCAAGCGCAGCCCCACGTAAAGCGCGACAAACAGCGCCACCAGCAGCAGCACGGCCAGCGTGAGCGACATTTCAAAGCGCCACGGCCAGACCAGGATGAGCACATTGCCCGGATGAGCGCGCAACACCACCGCGATCGCAACGGCCACGCACGCCAGCAGAAGAGTCCAGAACCAGGTACGCATGGGCTCAGTCCTGCTCGTCGGGCTTGAAACCGGCCGCACGCAATGCGGCAATCCCGTTGAGGCTGTCGGCGACTTCGGGTACGCGCACCGCGATGTCGGTCTGAGCCAGCTCGCGCGTCAGCGCCAGGGCGGCCTGCGTCTCGGGCGAACGGGGATCGAAGTACTTCGTCAGGGTATCGCTGACATTGTCCAGCTCGCTCTTCCAGACCGCGGGCTGGCGCATCAGCATGGCCAGTTGCACGGACAACAGGCGCTGGCGCAGCACGGAACGCAGATCCGCGGCCTGGTCAGTCGACAACAGCAAGGCGGCGGGCTGATCGACGCGCTGCACACGGATCAGATCGCCGAGCTCGTTGGTCAGGGCGGCACCGGCACGGCCAGGCCAGGAGCCCAGTTCGGCACGCCAACGCTGCCACCACGGCGCATCGGCCGGCAGCGGCTGCGCAGCGGGCGCCGGCAAGGCGGCACGCCCCTTGGCGGGGGATTGCGGAGCCAGATCAGGGGCCGCGCCATCGGGCACGAGCAAAGGCGCGCGCCCAACCAGGGTCACCAGGCGCTCGATGCGGGCAGACACCGCCGGAATGTCGACGGTGCTTACGGCGCGCAGGCGATCCAGATCGCCATTGATGGCCTGTTGCAAGCTGGCGAAACGCGGCCGGTCGGCGCGGGCCAGCCGGGCTTGCGCGGACTCCAGCGCCACGACGGCATTGTTGACATTGCCGGCCAGGCGCAACTGCTGGCTGGCCACGGTGATCAGGCGATCGACGTCATTGGCCAGCATTTCGTCGCTAGTGCCGTCGTTGAGATTTTGCATCGCCTGTTGCAGCGTGCTGTACTGGCTTTGCGTCTCGCGCACCTTGCCTTCGAGATCGGCGACGCGGCCGCTTTGCGCCTGGGCCAGCGACAGGGCCTCGCGGACATCATTGCGTGCCTGCAGGAGGTCGCCCGACAGGCGGTCCAGGCGAGCCGCGACTTCGCGGCCCGTTTTGGCCGATTGCTGCCGCAGATTCCAGAAGGCCGCGCCCAGCCCGATGGCGAGCAGCAGGACGATGATGAACGCCGTGGACAGCGCGCCACCCTTGCGGGCAGGTTTGGACGGCTTGGCGGATTCCGGCGCACGCTCGGCAGGACCGCCCGCCGGCGGGCTCGGCGGAAGAGAAGAGGTATTGTCTGTCATGACGCGATTGTATTCGTTGATGGCATTAAACGACGACTCAAGCAGCACCAAAGGCCTCGAATATCGCCTCATCAGCAGGCATGCATTCTTTTACCATTGCCGCCGCGCCCTCGCCAGCAAGCGGCAGGCGCTGCCGCAATACAGGATGTGTAATGACGTAACGACACTGTGGCCAGCCTGCCGGCACGCCGGCGCGCGCCATCTGCGCGATGACGGCATCAATGCTTTCGCCGCTGGTCAGCAACCACGTGACCGGTCGGCCTTGTGCTGCCCACAATCGTAAAGCATCGAGTCGCGCCGCCTCCCACTGCGCGGGCAGGCGGCGATAAATGGCGTGGACGGTGACCTCGGTGCCAGCCTGGCGCAATTGATCAGCCAGCCAATCGCGGCCTCGCGTACCGCGCAGCAGCAGCACCTTGCGCGGCAACAGGCCACGCGCCTGAATGACACGCCACAAGGCTTCCGAGTCATGCGTCGGCGCGTCGTCGCCCGGATACAAAACTGTTGTATTCGCGCCAAAAAAACCGGATTCCAACAGCGCGCGGGCGCTCGCCGGCCCCACCGTGGCGGCCACGGTGGCTGACGGCCACGCGCGCGACCCGGCCATTACCTGCCCCAGGTAAATGCGCGCGGCGTTGCCCGAAACGAAGATCACCAGATCGAAGTCGTCCGGCCGGGGATGGCCCATACCGGGCGCAGGCAGTGTTTCCAGCAGCAGCGCAGGCCAGAGGCGGGCGTCCCAACCAGCATTGCGCAAGCGGGCAGCCAGGGCCTCATTGCGGCCTGCAGGTCGGGTCAGAATAGCCAAAGGTGACATCAAGCCCCCTTGCTAAAGGCATCAAGGCAATGGGTTATCTTGCAGCAATTCAGCCAGGATGGCGCCCGCGCCGTCATCGAGCAGATCCTGGGCGACAGCCTGCCCCAGTTGCTCGGCGTCGGCGGCAAGCCCGGCGCGCGCGCCTCGCACGACGCGCTGGCCGTCGACCGCGGACACCAGCGCCTGGATCCGCAGTTCGGATCCCTGCAGCTCGGCATAGGCTGCCAGCGGCACCTGGCAGGAGCCGCCCAGCTTGCGCGAGACAGCCCGCTCGGCACTGACGCAGGCCGTGGTGGCAGCGCAGGCCAGCGGCGCCAGCCAGGCGCGCATATCGTCGCGATCGTCGCGGATTTCGATGCCCAGAGCACCCTGCCCTGCCGCCGGCAGGCTCTGCGCAGGGGTCAGCCGGGCGCGTATGCGGTCGGCATAGCCGATGCGCTCCAGGCCGGCCGCCGCCAGGATGATGGCGTCGTACTCGTCCTGATCCAGCTTGCCCAGGCGGGTGTCGAGATTGCCGCGCAGCGGCTTGACCACGAGATCCGGCCGGGCGGCGCGCAGCTGTGCCTCGCGGCGCAGACTGGAGGTGCCGACGATGGCCCCGGCGGGCAATGCCAGGAGCGACTCGTAGCGATTCGAGACGAAGGCATCCCGCGGATCGGCCCGCTCCAGCACGGTCGACAGTTCGAACGGCGGGAGCATGTCGACGGGTACATCCTTGAGGGAATGCACCGCCAGATCCGCCCGCCCATCGAGCAGGGCATTCTCGAGTTCTTTGACAAAGAGCCCTTTGCCTCCGACCTTGGACAGGGTGCGATCAAGAATCTGATCGCCCCGCGTGGTCAGGGTGAGGAGCTCGACCGCGCACGCGGGATAAAGCGCGCGCAACCGGTCCCGGACGTGCTCGGCTTGCCATACGGCAAGCCGGCTCGCACGGGTGGCAATCACCAAACGTTGCGGCAGGGACACGTCGTGACGTCAGGTGAAGGACGAGACGATGACCGTGGTCACCACACCAATGATTGCCAGTATGAACAGGCCTTGCAGCAGGCTGAGGCCCGATTCCGATTGTTGCAGATCTTCAGTCTTACGCAGACTCATGCGAGGATTCCTTGGAGGCGTTTTTCTTGCGGCTAGCCAGCCAACGTCCCAGGACTATGACCAACAGCGCACCGACAACTTCGACGGTGATTTTAACCGCCTGCGGCTGTTCGCCAATTTGATTAACCACAAACACGTCGGTCACCAGCATTCCGCCGGCGATCCAGCCCAGCAAGGCAGCGCCGAAAGTCACCACCAGCGGGAAGCGGTCGATCAGCTTGAGCACGAGCGTGCTGCCCCAGATGATGATGGGCACGCTCACGATCAGGCCGAAGACCACCAGGCCGATCTGATGGTCGGCATGGGCATTCTGCGCCGCGCCGGCAATGGCGATGACGTTGTCCAGGCTCATGACGAAGTCGGCCACGATGATGGTTTTGACGGCCGCCCAGATCGAGGCGCTGCCCTTGATGTTGCCGTGGCCATCGTCCTCGGGAATCAGCAACTTCACGCCGATCCATAGCAGCAGCACGCCGCCCACGATCTTCAGGAAAGGTATGTTGAGCAGAGTCAGCGCAAAGGCGATCAGCACGACGCGCAGCACGATGGCGCCAGCCGTGCCCCAGAGGATGCCCTGCATCCGCTGTTTGGGAGCCAGATTACGGCAGGCCAGGGCGATCACGACAGCGTTGTCGCCGCCCAGCAAGATGTCGATCAGGATGATCTGAAAGACAGCAGCCCAACTGAGGGTCTGAAAAAACTCAAGCACTTGAAACTCCCTTTGGCGTTCTTAGAGGTATTTCACCGCCAGCCGCCCAGGGAATGCAGATCCCACAATGAATAAGGGGCGGCCCTCCCCCTCCCCGCGATGCGGAGGGAGGCGGCACAACCCCTTATTGTAATTCAGCTTTCAGTCAGCTTTCTGACGAATCAAGAAAAACTTTCCGATTGCCAAAACCAGCAAAGCTCCGATCGCCCCGCAAAGCAGCGCGAATTGATGCTGACTCATACCCAGCATGGTGTCGAGCCGCTGGACCGAATCCTGCAAGGCGGGATCCCCCACGAGCAGTTCGCCGGCAATGAAACCGAGCAAGGCCGCACCCACCCAGACGATGAGCGGGAAGCGTTCGATGACCTTGAGCAGCAGCGTGCTGCCGAAAATCACGAGCGGAATACTGATCGCCAGACCCAGCACCAGCAGGGTCGTGTCACCCATTGCCGCAGCCGCCACGGCCACCACGTTATCCAGGCTCATGACCAGATCGGCGATCATGATGGTGCGGATGGCTGCAAACAGCCCGCCGTTTTCCTTGCCCTTGCCTTCATCGTCGCCTTCGGGCAACAACAGGGTGACACCGATGTAGATCAGCAGCACGGCACCGATCAGCTTGAGCCAGGGCAGCATCAGCAACTTGGCCGCCACCAGGGTCAGCACGATACGCATGATGATCGCCGCGGCCGAACCGACGGCAATAGCCTTCTTTTGCTGATGCGGGGGCAGCGAGCGAGCCGCCAACGCGATCACCACGGCGTTATCGCCGGACAACAGGATATTGACCCAAATGATCTGGAGCAGCGCGATCCAGAATGCAGCAGAACTGAGTTCCATGCCTCTCTTTCCTAGAATGATCCCCTAGGAGTTTGTGTATGTAAGAGCGAAAGCGCGCTTGCCGTCTCTTTCGGATGCGAGCCGGGACAGCTGTTTTTTTAGCACGCGGATTTGCGGGACAGGACGCCCCTCACCTTTCATTATAGTTTCTAAGGCCTGTCCACTGGCTTTCCGGACGCTTCGGATACATAAAAAAGCTGTCTGGAAGTTTAAAAAGGCCAGGCGCGCGGAGGACAGACCAAAAAAATCCGCCCCGAGGGGCGGATTTTCCGGAACAGCGGATTAAGCGCTTACAGCACCGACTTAAGCAGCTTGCCCATTTCGGAAGGATTGCGGGTGGTCTTGATACCGCACGCTTCCATGACTTCCAGCTTGGCGTCGGCCGTATCGGCACCGCCCGAGATCAGCGCGCCGGCGTGACCCATGCGCTTTCCCGGAGGGGCGGTAACGCCAGCGATGAAGCCAACCACCGGCTTCTTCATGTTGTCCTTGGCCCATTCCGCGGCGGCAACTTCGTCCGGACCGCCGATTTCGCCGATCATGATGACGGCGTCGGTGTCGGGATCGTCATTGAAGAGCTTCAGGACGTCGACGTGCTTCAGACCGTTGATGGGGTCACCACCGATACCGACGGCGCTGGATTGGCCCAGGCCCAGTTCGGTGACTTGCGCCACGGCTTCGTACGTCAGGGTGCCGGAACGGCTGACCACGCCGATACGGCCCTTGCGGTGGATGTGACCCGGCATGATGCCGATCTTGATTTCGTCAGGCGTGATCAGGCCGGGGCAGTTGGGGCCCAGCAGCAGCGTCTTGCTGCCCTTGTCGCGCATGCGGTTCTTGAGCTCGAGCATGTCGCGAACCGGGATGCCTTCGGTGATGCAGATGACCAGATCCAGATCGGCCTCGACGGCTTCCCAGATGGCGGCGGCGGCGCCGGCCGGCGGCACGTAGATCACCGACACGGTCGCGCCCGTGCCGTCCTTGGCGTCCTTGACCGACGCGTAGATGGGAATGCCTTCGAAGTCTTCACCCGCCCGCTTGGGGTTCACGCCAGCCACGAAGGCGGCTTTGCCATTGGCGTACTCACGGCACATACGGGTGTGGAACTGGCCCGTCTTGCCCGTGATGCCCTGGGTGATGACTTTGGTGTCCTTGTTGATCAGAATCGACATTTGTGAATCCTTGGCAATTTTTTACTTGGCAGCGGCGACGACCTTGGTCGCGGCTTCGGCCATCGTGTCGGCGCTGATGATGGGCAGGCCGGATTCGGCAAGCATCTTCTTGCCGAGTTCTTCGTTGGTGCCCTTCATGCGCACAACCAGCGGCACGCTGAGGTTGACGGCACGGCAAGCGGTGATCACGCCCTCGGCGATGACATCGCAACGCATGATGCCGCCGAAGATGTTGACCAGAATGGCCTTGACGCCCTTGTTCTTGAGCATGATCTTGAAGGCTTCGGTGACCTTCTCGGCCGTGGCGCCGCCACCGACGTCCAGGAAGTTGGCCGGCTCGCCGCCGAACAACTTGATGGTGTCCATCGTGGCCATGGCCAGACCGGCGCCGTTGACCAGGCAGCCGATGTTGCCGTCGAGCTGGATGTAGGCCAGGTCAAACTTGGAGGCTTCGATTTCAGCCGGATCTTCTTCGTCCAGGTCGCGGTAGGCGACGATTTCCGGATGACGGAACAGGGCGTTGGAGTCGAAGTTGAACTTGGCGTCCAGGGCGATGATGTTGCCCTTGCTGTCGCGGTTCAGGGGATTGATTTCGACCAGCGAAGCGTCCGTGTCCATGTAGCACTGGTACAGCTTCTTGAAGACGTCGACGGCCTGGGCGGTCGAGTCGGCCGGCAGGCCGATGGCGTCAGCCACCTTCTTGGCCTGAGCGTCGTTCAGGCCGACGATCGGGTCGATGTATTCGGTGATGATCTTCTCGGGCGTGGAATGGGCCACCTCTTCGATGTCCATGCCGCCTTCGCTCGAAGCGATCAGGGCAACCTTCTGGGTGGCGCGGTCGGTGACCAGCGACACGTAGTATTCCTTCTGGATGTCGGCGCCGTCTTCGATGTACAGACGGTTGACCTTCTGGCCTTGGGGGCCGGTCTGGTGCGTGATCAGCTGCATGCCCAGAATTTGCGAGGCCAACTGGCGGACTTCGTCCAGCGAACGGGCGAGCTTGACGCCACCGCCCTTGCCACGGCCACCCGCGTGAATCTGCGCCTTGACGACCCAGACCGGGCCGCCCAGCTTCTCGGCAGCCGCGACGGCCTCATCTACGGAAAAAGCGGGAATACCGCGCGGCACGGGCACGCCAAATTGCTTCAGCAGTTCCTTGCCTTGATACTCGTGGATTTTCATGTGTTACCTGTCAGGACGAATGAGAAAAAGAAGGTGACTCGGATGTCGCGTCGGCCGTGTCTGGCGCACTATCCCCCGTATACCACCGGGGATAGTACTCAAGCACGACGGGTCCGTCTGTGCGCAATGCATGACAGCCATCCAGTTGGAAGGGACGCTGACCCTCGTTGACGGTTTCGCGCCGGCGGTTGGCCATCATCTGCACCGCGGCCGTGGGCAGGACCTGGGACAACTCGGTCATGTGCGTACAGCCCGACGCTCGCCCAAAGCGCTCTTTGACCCGATGACGGAAGCCTTTGAGCAAATTCAGGCCAACCAGACCGCCATATGCCTCGTCGATCGCCATACAGGAGGCCTCGTAGGGAGCGGCATCGTAGACGGCCTGGGCCGCGACGACGTTGAACTCCTCATCGATGGTGAGACGCAGATGCATGTGATGGATGGGATCGCCAGCTTTGAAGATTTCGCCATTTCGCTTGGGGAAATCGTAACCCTTCACATCGATAAGTTCGGCCTCGAGATCGAAAAGACCGTCCTGGCGGCCATAGCATTGCACGCGTATGGAACGCGTATGCAGGGGCTGGCGAGGAACATCGGGCGGTGGCAAGGGCATAAGTAGGCCTGCGGGCGACTTTTTGGCGCAAGGCAGCAAAACCAGCAAAGTATAACGCAGCCGCCCTGAATGACAGCGCGGGCGGTTGCAGCGCAAAAATCCCCGCCAGCACGGCCCCAGGCAGGCGCCGCTGCGGGCAAAACACGGCCCGCCGGGCTGCGCGCTGCCCGAATGACAAAAACCCGCGCCGGCCCCGGCGCGGGTTCGTGGATGGCAGATGGCCCTCAGGCGACCTGGCGCAGATTGCGGGCGGCCTGCACCATCCCAATGAGCGCGGCCTCGGTTTCGGGCCATGCACGGGTTTTCAGGCCGCAGTCCGGATTGACCCAGAGCCGCTCCTTGGGCAGGCTTTTGGCGGCTTTTTCCATCAGGCCGACCATCCAGTCGACGTCGGGCACGTTGGGCGAGTGAATGTCATAGACGCCCGGGCCGATGTCGTTGGGATAACGGAAGTCCTCGAAAGCCTTGAGCAGTTCCATATTGGAGCGCGAGGTTTCGATCGTGATGACGTCAGCATCCATCGCCGCGATGGCCTCGATGATGTCATTGAACTCCGAGTAGCACATGTGGGTGTGGATCTGGGTGTCGTCCGCCACACCGGCCGTGCTCAGGCGGAAGCAGTCCACGGCCCAGCCGAGGTAGTTCTGCCAATCGGCCCGGCGCAGGGGCAACCCCTCGCGGATGGCCGGCTCATCGATCTGGATGACCTTCACGCCGGCCTTTTCCAGATCCACGACTTCGTCACGCAAGGCCAATGCCAGTTGCCGGCAGGTCGCTTCGCGCGGCTGATCATCGCGCACGAACGACCATTGCAAGATGGTGACCGGCCCGGTCAGCATGCCCTTGACCGGCTTGTCCGTCAGGGATTGAGCGTACGAGGACCAGCCTACGGTCATCGGCGCCGGGCGTGCCACGTCGCCGAAAATGATCGGCGGCTTGACGCAACGTGAGCCATAGCTTTGGACCCAGCCGTTCTTGGTGAAGGCAAAACCGGCCAGCAGTTCACCGAAGTACTCCACCATGTCGTTGCGCTCGGGTTCGCCATGCACCAGCACGTCCAGGCCAACTTTCTCCTGGAAGCGGATGACCTCTTCGATTTCCTTGCGGATAGCGGTTTCGTACGCGGAGTCGCTCAGGCTGCCAGCCTTCCAGTCCCGGCGCAGGCCGCGGATCTGCGCGGTCTGCGGGAAGGAGCCGATCGTGGTGGTCGGGAAGGCGGGCAATTTCAGGCGAGCCTGCTGCTGCTCGATGCGCTGCGCGAAGGGCGCCCGGTCGCGCGATACTTCGGCCGCGCCTGCCATGCGGCGGCCCACGGCCGGATTGTGAATGCGGGGCGAGGCGCGGCGCGCGGCCAGGGCGGCGCGCTGGGCGGCCAGGCCTGCCTGGACGTCTTGCGCTGCATCACCGCTCAGCGCCCGACCCAGCAGGCTGAGTTCCTCGAGCTTCTGGGCCGCGAACGACAACCAGCTCTTGAGCTCGGCGTCGAGCTCGGTTTCGGCGGCCAGATCGACCGGCACATGCAGCAGCGAGCAGGAAGGCGCCAACCAGAGGCGTTCGCCCAGTTGTTGGGCGATGGGTGCCAGAACGCCGAGCACGGCATCCAGATCCGTGCGCCAGATATTCCGGCCGTTGATGACGCCGGCCGAGAGCACCTGGTCCGCGCGCAACGCCTTGACCACGTCGGCCAGTTGCTCCGGAGCGCGCACCAGATCCACATGCAGGCCGGCGACGGGCAAGGCGGTCGCGGTAGCCAGATTGTCTTTCAGGCCATCGAAATAGGTCGCCAGCAACAGCTTGACCGGGCTGTCGGCCAGTTGTGCATAGGTGTCGCGGAACGCATCGCGCCAGGCCTGGGGCAAATCCAGCGCCAGGATGGGTTCGTCGATCTGCACCCACTGCACGCCCAGGTCGGCCAGGCGCTGCAGAACGTCCCGGTAGACGGGCAAGAGATTGGCCAGCAGCTTGAGTTTGCCGGCGTCGGCGGCGCCCTGCTCGAAGGCGTCCCCCTTGCCCAGGTAGAGCCAGGTCAGCGGGCCCGGAATGACCGGCTTGACCTCATGGCCCAGCGCCTGCGCTTCCTTGACTTGTTCAAACAGGTACTCGCGCGCGATGCGATAAGTCTGGCCCGGGACCAGTTCGGGGACGATGTAGTGGTAATTGGTGTCGAACCATTTAGTCATTTCGCAGGCGGCGGCCGGCTTGCCGCTCGGTGCGCGCCCCCGGCCCATGCGGAACAGGGTGTCCAGGCTGACCGCCTCGGACTCCGGCTGGCCAAACCGGGCCGGCACGGCGCCCAGCAAGGTCGTCCACTCCAGAATGTGGTCATACCAGGCGAAGTCGCCCACCGGCACCATGCGCAGGCCATTGGCGGCCTGGCGCTGCCAATGCGCCGCGCGCAACTCGCGGCCGGTGGCCAGCAAGTCCTCGGTGGTCTGCTTGCCGGCCCAGTAGGCTTCGACGGCGCGCTTGAGTTCGCGCTGGGCACCGATGCGCGGGAATCCCAGGTTATGAATAATAGTCATATGAATATCCGGTCAAGACAAAATAAATTCAAGTCAGGCCGCTATTCTGGGGGTAAAGCAAGCTGAGACAAAATCAATCTCTACATGCATTACTTGAGAAATTTTCATAAAATGGGGGTTTTGACACCGCTCGACGCCCATGCTTGAAATCCGTCACCTTGAAACCCTCTCCGCGATTAGGGATGGCGGCAGCCTGCAGGAAGCCGCCGAACGCCTGCACCTGACCCAGTCGGCGCTGTCCCACCAGTTACGCGATCTGGAAACGCGGCTGGGTACACCGCTATTGAACCGGCGGACCCGCCCCGCGCGGCTCACGACGGCGGGGCTGCGCGTGCTGGCGCTGGCCGATGAGGTATTGCCCAAACTGCGCGCCACCGAACGTGACCTGACGCGTCTGGCGGCCGGGCGAACCGGACGGCTGCACCTGGCCATTGACTGCCATTCCTGCTTCCAGTGGCTGATGCCCACGCTGGATGTGTTTCGTGCGCAATGGCCGGACGTCACCCTGGATTTGTCGGCCGCATTTTCTTTTGCGCCCCTGCCGGCTTTGGTTCGCGGCGATCTGGATCTGGTCATCACCTCCGACCCGCAGGCCCTGGAGGCGGTGCAGTATCTGCCGCTATTCAGATATGAGCTGGTGCTGGCGGTTTCCGACAGCAGCCCGCTGGCCCAGCTTCGGCATGTCATGCCAGAACACTTGGCGGACCAGACATTGATCACGTACCCCGTGGACCGCCAGCGCTTGGATATTTTTACGGCGTTTCTTGACCCGGCAGAGGTCGAGCCCGCGGCCTTGCGCCGCGCCGAGCTCACCCCGATGATCGTGCAACTGGTCAATAGCCACCGGGGGGTGGCGGCATTGCCCAACTGGGCGGTCAGCGAGTATGTCGAGCACTCGCCCCTGAAATTGCTGCACTTGGGCCCGCAGGGTGTCTGGCGCACGCTATATGCGGCGGTACGCGACGAAGACCGCGATGCTTCTTATATTGATGAGTTTTTGACGATTGCGCGGGACATCAGCTTCAAGACACTCAGCGGCATCAAGGGCGCCAAGCAATAGCCCCGCCTCAGTCGGCGGCGTCGTCGCCTTCGCCCAGGATGCGGCGGATGACGTCGTGAGCAAAGCCGCGTGACGCCAGAAAACGGGCTTGTTTGGCGTAGGCATTGCGATCCTCTGGCTTGGCGCCATAGCGCCGCCGCCAGACTTCGAGGGCACGCTCATGCTCGGTGGCGCGCAAGCCCTCTCGCAGCTCGGCAATATCGGCGTCCTCGACCCCGCTTTGCCGCAACTCCTGAATGATGCGCGCGGTCCCCTGACGCGGTGCGCGCCGATGCACCAGGCTTTGAGCGTAGCGCGTATTGGACTGCCAACCCTCTTGCTGCAAGGCGTCGAGCACCGCTTCGATTTCGTCAATGCTTTCTGCGTGCGGCCGCAATTTACGCGCCAGCTCCGCACGCGAATGCTCGCGACGCGACAAGTAGCCGACCGCCCGCGCCTTGAGGCTGGGCCCCTGAGGACGCGCCCGAGGCGCAGGAGCATCCGACGCTGGAGCCAACGTCTCGAAGTCATCTTCGCGCTGCTGGCGCTGACGCGGGCTATCGAAAGAACGCGTAACCATGAGAGGACGGGCTGCGCTGATGCGGGGAGGCTGCCCTCCCCGCCCGGGCTCAGTCTTCGGAGCTTTCTTCAGCGGTGGGAGCGAACTCCGCAGCGCGGCTCACGATGCCCTGGTTTTCGCGGATCCTGTTTTCGATCTCGATCGCCATGGCCTTGTGCTCTTTGAGGTACTCGCGCACGTTGTCCTTGCCCTGCCCGATGCGATTGCCGCTGTAGCTGTACCAGGCACCGGATTTTTCGACCACATTGGCAGCCACGCCCAGGTCGATGATCTCGCCTTCGCGCGAGATGCCAGCGCCGTACATGATGTCGAACTCGGCTTGCTTGAACGGCGGCGCCACCTTGTTCTTGACGACCTTGACGCGGGTTTCGTTGCCGACGACCTCGTCGCCCTTTTTGATGGAACCGATGCGGCGGATGTCCAGCCGCACCGACGAGTAGAACTTGAGCGCGTTGCCGCCAGTGGTGGTCTCGGGGTTGCCGAACATCACGCCGATCTTCATCCGGATCTGGTTGATGAAGATCACCATGCAATTGGTGCGCTTGATGGAGGCCGTGAGCTTACGCAGCGCCTGGCTCATCAGGCGGGCTTGCAACCCAGGCAGGGCATCGCCCATTTCGCCCTCGATTTCGGCCTTGGGCACCAAGGCCGCCACCGAGTCGATGACGATGAGGTCGACCGAACCGGAACGCACCAGGGCGTCGGTGATTTCGAGCGCCTGTTCGCCGGTATCGGGCTGGGAGATCAGCAGATCGCCCAGGTTGACGCCCAGCTTGGAGGCGTACTGAACGTCCAGGGCGTGCTCGGCGTCGATGAAGGCGCAGGTGCCGCCGACTTTCTGCATTTCGGCAATGACTTGCAGCGTCAGCGTGGTTTTACCCGAGGATTCCGGGCCGTAGATTTCGATCACGCGGCCGCGCGGCAGGCCGCCGACACCCAGCGCGATATCCAGCCCCAGCGAACCGGTGGAAACGACCTTGATGTCATGCTCGACCTCATTGTCGCCGTAGCGCATGATCGAGCCCTTGCCGAACTGCTTTTCGATCTGAGAGAGCGCGGCGGCCAGGGCCTTGGTTTTTTCCGATGCGGCCTTGCTGGTTTTGTCGTCCATGGAGAGTCCTATATGTGTGGCTGGGCAGGAGCCAGCCAAACGGGTCGAGCGGGTCTATCGTGTCAATCGGTGCGGGCGGGCCCGCGACGTGCCCGGTAGGGCCGATTGGGTGCGAACGCGGATTATGGCATCGGAGTATACTGTATATACAAACAGTATGCGCAAGTTTTCCACGTATACCCTGGGTGGGCAAGCCCTGGCTGCTGTGACAGAATGGCCCGCACCGAAGCAGGCACGACACCCGCTGGGCAGGCAGGCCCGGCCGGGCCAAGCCGCCCGCCCCGGGACTCCCGCCGGCGCCCGCCGGCCAACCATCGCCTACCCGCATGCGCATCCTGATTGCCGAAGACGACAGCATCCTGGCTGATGGCCTGTCGCGTTCCCTGCGACACAATGGCTATGCCGTGGACGCCGTGCGCGACGGGCTGGCGGCCGACTCCGCGCTGGCCGCCCAGCCCTTCGATCTGCTCATTCTCGACCTCGGGCTGCCGCAGCTGACCGGGCTGGAGGTCCTGCGCCGGCTGCGTGCCCGCAATTCGGTGCTGCCCGTGCTGATCCTGACGGCGGCCGACAGCGTCGAGCAGCGCGTCAAAGGCCTGGACCTGGGCGCTGACGACTATATGGCAAAGCCCTTTGCGCTGTCCGAACTCGAAGCACGCGTGCGTGCCCTCACCCGGCGCGGCGCCGGCGGCGGCGCCACCGTGATCCGCCACGGCCGCCTGGTCTTCGATCAAACCGGCCGAGTGGCCACGGTCGATGACCAGACGCTGGACCTGTCCGCCCGCGAGGTCAGCCTTCTGGAGATCCTGCTGGCGCGCAGCGGACGCATGGTCAGCAAGACGCAGTTGGTCGACCATCTCTGTGAATGGGGCGAGGAAGTCAGCACCAACGCCATCGAAGTCTACGTCCACCGCCTGCGCAAGAAGCTTGAGCCCAGCGGCGTCAAGATCATCACCGTGCGCGGCCTGGGCTATTGCCTGGAACGTGATCAGGGTGCCGCGGCCTACCCCCTCGCCAGCTGATCGTCCGGCCTCCGCAGCGATCAATCAGGAAGCCCTGGAAGCCCTGCGAAGCGGCGCCAAGGGGCCGAGCTTCGCTCCGCCGCAACGGTCGCTGTTGGGCGAGATCCTGGACTGGATGCTTGCGCCGCTGTTTTTACTGTGGCCGATGAGCGTGGCCATCACCTATGTGGTGGCGCAGAACATCGCCAACGCCCCCTATGACCGGACGCTGGCCAACAACCTGCATGTGCTCACCCGTCAGATTCAGGCGGAAGACGGGCACGCTGTCCTGCACATGAGCGACGCGGCGCGCGAAGTGCTGCGCGCCGATGAGACCGACAGCGTCTTCTGGCTGGCCTTGGGCAGCCGGGGCGAGTATCTCGGCGGCGATCGCGCCCTGCCCTTGCCGCCGCTGGCCGGCCAGCCGCGCCCGGGCCAGGTCCTGTACGCCGACGACAGCCTGCGCGGCTTCGACATCCGGCTGGCCTATACCTGGGTGGACCTGGATCTGCCCGGCACGCAGCCGCCGCTGCTCATCGTGGCCGAGACCGGAGAAAAACGTGCGCAACTGGCCAACGACATCATCAAAGGCGTGATCATTCCGCAGTTCGTCGTCCTGCCGGTGGCCGTGCTGCTGGTGTGGTTCGGCCTGTCGCGCGGCGTGGCCCCCCTCAATGCCCTGCAGCAGCGTCTGCGTGCCCGGCGGCCCGATGACTTGTCCCCTATCGACGAACATGCCGCGCCCTCGGAGATCGCGCCACTGGTGGCAGCCATGAACGACCTGCTCGACCGCCTGTCGGCCAATGTGGAAGCCCAGCGCCGCTTCGTGGCCGATGCGGCCCATCAGTTGAAGACGCCCCTGGCCGGGCTGCGCACCCAGGCCGAGCTGGCGCTGCGCGACGCCAGCCCGGACGAAATGCAATCGAGCTTGAGGCAGTTGGTGACCGGATCGGACCGCGCCACACGCCTGGTGAACCAGTTGTTGCTCATGGCCAGGGCCGAAACCCCGGACGCCACCGGCATGTCGCGCGTCGATCTGAACGCCGTCGCCTCCGAGCAGACCATGCACTGGGTGCCGCAGGCGCTGTCCATCAACACCGATCTGGGTTTCGAGGGTTGCGACCAGCCGGTGGAAATCCTGGGCAATCCGATTCTGTTGGGCGAACTCATCAACAACCTGGTGGACAACGCCTTGCGCTATACCCCGCGCGGCGGCCACATCACCGTGCGTGTCAGGCGGCTCGACCATCGGGCCGCGGTGCTCGAAGTCGAGGACTCCGGCCCGGGCATCCCGCCGGAAGAACGCGAACGCGTCTTCGATCGTTTTTACCGCGTCCTGGGCACCGTGGCTGACGGCAGCGGCCTGGGGCTGGCCATCGTGCGCGAGATCGCCCAGAAGCATGGCGCGGTCGTGGACATCGACGGCCACCCCAGCGAACACTCCGATCTGCCCGGCACGCGCATCGCCGTGACTTTCGAAGCGTATTCTGCCCATCCCCTCGTGTCCGACCCGCCCCCCCTGGCCTAGGGAATGCCCGCAAGCCCCTAAGAGAGCGTCTTATTTAGTAACACAATTAAGATTGGGGTAAGGGTTACGTCAGAACCTCGTCAGTCTCGCTCCTTACCTTGTCGGCAAGCTCGATGCCGGCAAGGCATAGAGACAAGGAGCACGGTGGACTACCACCGGCCAAAAACGAGGAGACTTCATGAGCACAACGACGTTGCCGGGCCGCGGCCCGCAAACGGGGCCCCGCCCGATGACCAAAGACGAGCGCAAAGTGATTTTCGCCTCGTCGCTGGGCACGGTTTTCGAGTGGTATGACTTCTATCTGTACGGCTCGCTTGCCGCCATCATCGCGCAGCACTTTTTCTCGGGCGTCAACCCGACCGCCGGCTTCATCTTTGCTCTGCTTGCTTTCGCCGCCGGCTTTGCCGTGCGGCCCTTCGGCGCGCTGGTTTTCGGCCGCCTGGGCGACCTCGTGGGCCGCAAGTACACCTTCCTGGTCACCATCGTCATCATGGGCCTGTCGACGTTTCTGGTCGGCGTTCTGCCCAGCTACTCGTCCATCGGCATCGCCGCTCCGGCCATCCTGATCATCCTGCGCCTGCTGCAAGGTCTGGCGCTGGGCGGTGAATACGGCGGCGCGGCCACTTATGTGGCGGAACACGCCCCCCATGGCCGACGCGGCTTTTACACCAGCTGGATTCAGACCACGGCCACCCTGGGCCTGTTCCTGTCGCTGCTGGTGATCCTGGGTGTGCGCAATTACATGGGCGAAGATGCCTTCAAGGAATATGGCTGGCGCATTCCCTTCCTGATCTCCGTGGTGCTGTTGGGTATCTCGGTCTGGATCCGGATGCAGCTCAACGAATCGCCTACCTTCCAGCGCATGAAGGACGAGGGCAAAGGCTCCAAGGCCCCGATTGCCGAGTCTTTTGGCCAATGGCGCAACCTCAAGGTCGTGATCCTGGCGCTGCTGGGCCTGACCGCCGGCCAGGCCGTGGTCTGGTACACGGGCCAGTTCTACTCGCTCTTCTTCCTGACGCAGACGCTGAAGGTCGACCCGAACACCGCGAACATCATGATCGCGATTGCGCTCTTGATCGCCACGCCGTTCTTCGTGATCTTCGGCTCGCTGTCCGACAAGATCGGCCGCAAACCCATCATCATGGCCGGCTGCCTGATCGCCGCCCTGACCTACTTCCCGATCTTCAAGGCCATCACCGCCTACGCCAACCCGGCGCTTGCCGCCGCGCAGGCCTCGGCGCCGGTCACGGTGATCGCGGATCCCGCCACCTGCTCATTCCAGTTCAACCCGGTCGGCACGTCCTCGTTCACCAGCTCCTGCGACGTGGTGAAGTCCTTCATGGCGCGCAACTCGGTCAACTATCAGAACCAGGCAGCCGCGCCCGGTTCGACTGCCCGCGTGAAGATCGGCAACGACGAGTTCGAGTCCTTCGACGGCAAGGGTCTGCCGCCGGCTGAGTTCAAGGCCAAGGTGGCCGAGCTGGACAAGGCGCTGACCACCTCCATCCGCGCCCATGGCTATCCCGCCAAAGCGGACCCGGCCCAGACCAACAATGTCATGGTCGTTCTGCTGCTGACCATCCTGGTGATTTACGTGACCATGGTGTACGGGCCTATTGCCGCCATGCTGGTCGAAATGTTCCCCACGCGCATCCGCTACACCTCGATGAGCTTGCCGTACCACATCGGCAACGGCTGGTTCGGCGGCTTCCTGCCTCCGGTCGCCTTCGCGGTGGTCGCGGCCACGGGCAATATTTACGACGGCTTGTGGTACCCCATCATCATCGCCGTCATGACGCTGGTCATAGGCACGCTGTTCGTGCGCGAAACCAAGGATAACGACATCAACGCCTGACGCACCGTTCCCCCGCCGGATTGGACCGCTGCGCCAGTCCGGCCCTTCAAAAGCTCCCTCGTGGAGCTTTTTTTTCATTCCGGCGTGCCGTCCGGCATTTTCAGGACGCTGTCAGACCACAACAGTAGACTGAGGCCTCAGATTACGGTCTTGCGTTTTACTCACGGACAAACGATCCCCTGGACGTGCGTTGCAGGGCAGTACTCTGACACCGATACCGTGTTCCCCGCGAGCCTTTTTTGACGCGGTATCGTGTGCCCCGTATCGGCCCGGCGCTAGCCGGGCCGCCTTTTTTTGTGCCGCCAAAAAAGAAGGCCGGCATAGCCGGCCCTCTGGGTGCTCACAGGCACGACGCTCAGCGGCGCATGCCCGCGCCGATCACCAGCACGCCCACGACCAGAGCCGCCACGCTGGCCCAGGTCGGGATTGCCACGGACTTCTCGGTTTCGGCCGTGGCCTTGACCGAACCGATCTGCAGCACGGTTTCTTCGGAGTTGTAGTTAAAGCCTTTGTAGATCAGGCCGGCTGCGCCCAGGACTATCAGAATTGCACCCACGATGGTGGCAGGTTTCATCGCCCATCCCCTTTCTGCTGTTGACGATGGGCGGCAAGTTACAGCAAGCCGGCGGCGCTGTCAGTGACAGAGCGTGTCATGTCAAACAATCCGGCAAGCGCGCCCCATCGCCGCCCCCCCTCGTATAGAATCTATGCTTTTGCCCGACGCCATGTGGTTCAAGAATCTCAAGATCTATCGGCTGTCCGCTCCCTGGACGCTGACCGGCGAGCAGCTTGAAGAAAGCCTTGCGCGACACGCCTACCAGAGCGGCAACAATCTGGAAATGCAAAGCCTGGGCTGGATCTCGCCGCGCGAAAACGCCAGCCTGGCGCATAGCCTGAACGGGCAAATTCTCCTGTCTCTGCGTGCCGAGAAAAAACTGCTGCCGACCACGGTCGTCAACCAGGTTGCGCGTGCACGCGCTCAGGAAATCGAAGAGCAGCAGGGCTACAAGCCTGGCCGCAAGCAGATGAAGGAGATCAAGGAGCGCGTCACCGACGAACTGCTGCCGCGCGCCTTCAGTATCTACCGCGACACTCGCGTCTGGATCGACACGGTCAACCATTGGCTGGTCATCGATGCGGCCGCCTCGGCCAAGGCCGATGAAGTCATCGGCATGCTGGTCAAGACGGTGGATCCCTTGCCGCTGGAAAATCTCTATGTGGCGCAATCGCCTGCCGCAGCCATGACCGGCTGGCTGGCGGCCGATGAAGCCCCCGCGAATTTTTCCATCGACCAGGACACGGAATTGCGCGCCTCGGGCGAGAGCCGGGCCGCCATCCGCTACGTCAAGCACAGCATCGACGCCGATGACGTACGCCGCCATATCCAATCGGGCAAGCAGTGCACGCGCCTGGCCATGACCTGGGCCGATCGCGTGTCATTCGTGCTGACCGAGTCCATGGACATCAAGCGGGTCGCGCCGCTGGACGTCCTGAAGGAAAATCCCGAAAACGCGGCCTTCAACGATGACGAGAAGTTCGACTCCGACATGGCGCTCATGACGGGCGAGCTGGCGAAAATGCTGGCCGAACTGGTCGAGGCCCTCGGCGGCGAAAAGCGCGACTGACAAGGCCGCCCGTCAGGGCGGCCCGAGAAGCACCAAGGACGGGGCGGCAGGCCTGCCGCCCGCCCCTGAGATCCTTAATCCAGACCGTGAAAAGACGAGTCGTCCGGCCCCACATGGGACGGATGACGCCAGGTCACGTCACGCATGGAATGCTGCACCAGCCCTTCCACCCCCAGGAGCACGGCGAAAATGGCCATGCGCACAGGGATCCCGTTGTCGGTCTGACGGAATATCGCCAACCGCGGGTCATCATTGAGATCGACGCTCAGGTCGTTGGCACCCGGGCGGCTGTCGCGGGGCAAGGGGTGCATGACAATGGTGTCCGGGCCGCAGTACGCATCCACGATGGCGCGGCTGACCTGAAACTCAGCCGTATAGCCTTCGCTGGACTCTTCATTGGCGAAACGTTCTTTCTGCACGCGCGTCGCGTAGATGACATCGGCGCCCGCCAATTCGGCCAGGGAGGACTTTTGCTCGATCACATTGTCGTTGCGAGCGGCCTGCTCCAGCACGTAATCGGGCATCTCCAGGCCAGGCGGCGAAATCAGCGTAAAGCGCAGCCCCTTGTACAAGGAAAGCAGCTTGATCAGGGAGTGCACCGTGCGGCCATATTTAAGGTCGCCCACCATCGCGATATGTGCGCCGTCGAGCAACTTACCGAGCCGCGAAAACTCGGTAAGAATGGTGTAGAGGTCCAGCAGCGCCTGGCTGGGGTGCTCGCCCGGGCCATCGCCGCCATTGACGACCGGAATATTGGTGGCGGCGGCGAACTCGGCCACCGACCCCTTGTCCGGATGCCGAATGACCATGGCGTCGACATAGCCGCTCATCACCCGGCTGGTGTCATAGATGGACTCGCCTTTGGCCATGGAAGAAAACGTAAACCCCGTGGTGTCGCACACCGAGCCGCCGAGGCGGCAGAAGGCTGATCCGAAGCTCACGCGGGTACGCGTACTGGCTTCGAAAAACAAATTACCCAGCACGGCACCTTCAAGTACGCGGGAGACTTTCTGGCGGCGCGCGATGGGCTGCATCATGTCGGCCACGCGAAACAGATCCTCGACCGACTCACGGCTGAACTGGTCGACCGAAATCAACTGATGCTTGCCGTTCAGCGCGATGCGGTCACACAGCGGCCCACCCTGTACGCTTTGCGTATATTTTTCGAGCAGATCGCGGTTTTGGACGATTTCACTCACAAAACGCTCGACCACCTCCGGCATCGCCCGAAACTCCTGCGAGCCCTCGGGCAGCAACCAGGTATCGAGCGCACGGCGCTTGACGCCAATACGCGCGGCAAACACGTCGCGGGTCAGATTAAGGCGACGCATGGCGTCGCGCAGGAAGGCTTGCTGGGAGATGGACATGAGGATGGGCCTCGGTTTATGTACGCATTGCGCATATTATTCCAGAGGCCGCCCGAGGTAAAGATGGCAAATCGAAAAAAACGCCCGCCTCAGGTTGTTGCGTACTGATCCTCCGCCGCGCCGGAGACGTCGCCAAGCGTCAGCCAGCAGCCGGCGGCAAAGCCGCCGATGCTGGCGCCATAACAGACCAGCGCCAGCAGCATGGCAGGCCAGAACAGCCAAAGCCTGCTCTTGCCGCCGCCACCCGCCAGGATCCTGGCCAGCGCACAGAGCACGAAAGCCAGCGCCGTGGCCGCCACCCCCGCCAGAAAACATGCCAGCGGCCAGGAGAGATCGGCCGGCGCCACATCGCTGCCGACGATCCCCAGGGAAAAGGACATCAGCAATAGGCAGGCCACTCCATTGAGCCACCCCGCCCAGCGCAAGGCCGAACCCAACAGCAGAAACACGCCGCTCACGGCAGGATTTGCCATGCCGCCGCTCTATTGCATGGCGCGGCAAACCGGCGTGGCGGAGGCGATGGAACGACGCGCCGCGGCGATCTCCTCCGCATCCCAAACGCCCTCGCCGAGCACCGTCACGGTGACTTGCGCCTGATTGGCGTATTCCGCCGGCTGCGTATTGATACGCTCGAGAATTTTCGCGGGTTCGGTTTCCTTGTGCACCAGGATCTCGTTGGGCAGCCCACGATCCCCAACGGAACGCTTGCCCACATACACCGCCCCGTACGGATGCGCGCGCACCTCATGGCAGACCCGCACATACTCGCTGGCGCGGCGCAGTGCGGCCATCGGATCGGCGCTTACCACGAAGGTCTCGCTGACCCCGGTAACGTCGCGTTCCTGCAGACCCTTGCTGGCACAACCGCTTAACACGACGGCGACCGCCGCCAACCCCATCCATAGGCGCATGACACTGCCCTCAGTCACAAAACATCGAAGGCCCGATTATGCAACAGCCCGCGGCAAGGCTACAGCTTTGCCGCGGGCTGACGTTGCTTGCCGGCCTGAATCTTTGCTTGCCGACCTTATTTATTGGCACCTCGCTGGATGGCTTCACCACCGCGTTCGATATCCTTGCCGGCGCCGGCAACCGTATTGCAGCCGGCCGACACAGCAGCCATGGCCAATACGATGATCATGAGGGCTTTTTGTTTCATGGGATCTCCTAGTCTTCGAATAAGAACAGCAGGTCGCAAACTGGATGCTGATGCTCCAGGCGCAGCCAGAATACCGCAGCGCATCGGACTTGTCGCGTAGCCCGCGCCAGGGCTTATGCGGCAGCCCTGCTCAGCCCCTGGCAGCGCGCCTTGCCCAGATAGTGAGCAACGCGCGCAAGCCGTTGAGCGACAAGCTTTTTTTGCTGATTGACGGCAACTGTCCCAAGGCTTATCCACCGCCGCTGTGCAAAACTACGCTCAGGCCGTCACGGCCTGCAGCGGCCCCGACCAGGGCAGCGCATCGACACGAAAGCGGGTTTCCTGGTAGCCGCCATCGGTGTCGACCAGCAGCCTGTCTTCGATGGCCTGCCCCAACGCACGGCGGCAAAGCCGCTCCATGTCATCGGAGATCGATTGGAAAACGCCATCAGGAATGCGCAGCCGCAAATTGGGCTCCGCCGCTTCGCCCGGTTTGAAGCGCCCGATGTGTATGTGCGCGGGATAGCCGTGCGGGCACCAAACACCAATGACGAATTTGCCATGCACGCCGGTATCCGCGACAAAGCCTGGATGATCGTACTTCGCCGTTCCCATCCTGTAAGCCTCCCTTCAGTAACGATTGCATTGCATGGTAGCGCAAGCGAGGCAAAGATGGACACCCAAATGCAAAAGCCCTGATTTCTATCGAAATCAGGGCTCTTTATCTGGTTGCGGGGGCAGGATTTGAACCTACGACCTTCGGGTTATGAGCCCGACGAGCTGCCAGACTGCTCCACCCCGCGTCTGATGAAACGAATCATACACCATTTTTTAATGGCCTGCAGGACACGCCTTAAATAAGGCCGCCAAACTGGTTGCGCATGCAAATAAATGATCCGGCAGCTCTGCGCGCCCCGCAGACTGACCACCCCCGCCTCGTGAAAAAAATGGGTCTGCCCGGCATGCAGGGCGAGCGCCGCCTCAGGACCTCCCGGCGGCACGCCGGCACGCGCTTCGCCAACCATGACCCATCCCTCCATGCAGATCACGCGATCGCCCGCCCGGGCGTAGAGGGTGCGGCAACCGCCGGCAGGCAGCGCTTGAGAGAACGAGGACGACATGATGGGACTCCATGGAATCAATGCCATCCAGACTACGCAGCCTGGCCTTGGCGCGACAGACACACGCCGAACCTATCTGTTCCACAACAGCTGCGTCCTGGCGTTTCTGTTATGGTGGTTTTCCGGGCCGTCTGTGCCTGTCTCTTGCGCACGAGGCGCGGCATCATGAAACCCATGCACGCTCAGCCGCTCTACCAACGTCTCGCCGAGTACTACCGCGCCGCCATTCAGTCCGGCGCCTTGCCGCCGGCCGCGCGGATCCCTTCGGTACGCAGCATGGTGCGCACGCATCAGGTGAGTTTGAGCACGGCGCTGCAAGTCTGCCGCCGCCTGGAAGACGACGGGCTGGTCGAGGCGCGACCCCGTTCGGGGTACTTTGTGCGCCGCCCTGCCGCGCCGCGCCTGGCTCCAGCCACCGAACCGGATATGCGCGCGGCGGCCGATCCCGCCCGCTATGTCGGCATCCACGATAGGGTGTCCAACTTCGTGGCCTTGTGCGAACAGCACGACTTGTCCATCAATTTTGCTTTAGCGGCCGCCGAACCCGGCGCCTATCCCCACCATGCGCTGCGGCAAGCGATGAGCCGGGCGCTGCGCCTGAACCCGGAGCTGCTCACCAGCCGTGCCCCTGCCCAGGGCGCGCCGCAATTGCGCGCGGTGCTGGCACGGCGGGCCTGGGATTGCGGCATCCGGGCCAAGCCCGAAGACATCGTCGTCACGCACGGCTGTATCGAAGCCCTCAACCTGGCGCTACGCGCCGTCGCCCGGCCAGGCGACACCATCGCGGTGGAATCGCCGACCTATTTCGGCTTGCTGCAGATCCTGGAGAGTCTGGGCCTGCGGGCCCTGGAAATTCCGACCAGCCCGCAACGCGGGCTGTCCGTCGAGGCGCTGGAACACGCCTTGCACACCCAACCCGCCATCCGCGCCGTGGTGGTCGTGCCCAATCTGCAGAATCCGCTCGGTTGCGTGATGCCGGATGACGATAAACAGCGCCTGCTGGAGGTTTGCGTGGCGCACGGCATTGCGCTCATCGAAGACGACACCTACGGCGCGCTGGCCGACGACGGCCCGCAGCGCGCGATCAAGCACTGGGATGAAGCGGGCAACGTCATCTACTGCTCGTCGTTGCACAAAACATTGGCGCCCGGCATGCGGCTGGGCTGGATCATGGGCGGGCGCTGGCATGCCCGCATCGACATGCTCAAGTTCGCGCAGAGCCGGCCGAACGAGGCCGCTGGCCAACTGGCTGCCGCCGCCTACATGGGCACCAAGGCCTTCGACCGCCATCTGCTGCGGCTGCGCGGCCAGCTGACACGGCAGCGGCAGCATGCCGCCGATACCATTGCCCGCGAGTTTCCGCCCGGCACCCGGCTGAGCCTGCCGCCGGGTGGCATGCTGCTTTGGGTGGAGCTGCCGCAACAGGTCAGCGGCACTGCCGTGTTCGAAGCCGCGCTGTCGGCGGGCATCCGGGTGGCGCCTGGCGCGATGTTTTCGAACTCTGGCCGCTACGACCACTATTTGCGGCTATCCTGCGCCGAACCCGATCCTCGCAAGGCCGAGCAGGCCATCGCCAGGCTGGCGGCCATCGTCATCTCGCTTCAGAAATGACCCGGCTGTTCAAGCCCTTGAGCCATAAGGGAAATGCCGGCTTATCGGATAGCTATCCCAAGACTTATCCACAAAACCAGTGGATAAGTTTTGCCGGCAACGATCACTTCAGGGCTGCCTGCACCATGTCGCGCACGCTTTCGAAGCCGGCCATGTATTGCGGATTTTCGGAACGGGCCAGCAGCGTGGAGTAATTCTTTTCGAGTTGGGCCTCGATGGCTTCCTTCAAGCCGGGCGAGGTCTTGACCAGATGCAGGGTCGCGGCCAAGGTCGCGTTCAGCGCGTCGATGCGCCCGCCCTGGTGCGATACCGTATGCACGATGACGGCGATCTGTTCCTGAATATCCATGGCCTCTCTCTCAGTAAAGCACCGCATGCGCGGCAGATGGGGCGGATGCTAGCACGCCCGTCCGGCGCCGGGCCGGCCTGGCACTGACATAGAATACCGGCATCGCAGCCTTGTTTCGGATACCGACATGCTTCTTCGCTTCGCCCTGCCGCTTTGCCTGCTTTCGCTGCTGACCGCATGCGGTGTCAGTAGCGAAATCAAAGCCGTCGACAAGGACCGCTACCAGATTCGCTACAACGCCGGCGCCAAGGCCATGACCTGGGTCGAGATCAAAAATCAGGCCCGGCAAGAAGCCGAGGACTATTGCGCCCGCAAGAATCAGCGTTATGCCCGCCCTGAAGTCAGTTCCAACCATGCCACCGGCCTCATGCCCAAGGAAGCGTTGGTGACCTTCAGCTGCGAGGACAAGCCCGCCCCTGCTGCCGCTGGCAAGTAAGCCGCTAGCCGGCCTGCAAACGCGCCGACGTCAAGGCGTGCACCAGAATCCGCGCCGCGTCGGCCAAGACGCGCTCGCGCTCCGGCGGGGGCAAGGGTGATTCGGTCAGGTAGGCGCTGATCACCACCGGCCCGGTGGAAGGCGGCCAGGCCACGCCAATATCGTTGCAAGTGCCGTGCTCGCCGGCGCCCGTGCGATGCCCGAAGGCCCACCCGGCTGGCAGGCCGGCCCGCAAGCGCTCCTGCCCGGTGCGGCAATGCAACAGCCAATCGCGCAGACGCTCGCGCTGCGGCTCGGGCAAGGCCTCGCCCAGCACCAACTGCCGCAGATTGCCCGCCATGGCCGCGGGCGTGGTGGTGTCGCGCTCATCGCCAGGCTGCGCCTGATTGAGCGCGGTCTCCAAACGATCAAGACGCGTCACGGTATCGCCCAGCGTTCGCGCGTAGGCGGTCACACCGGGCGGCCCGCCGATGGTCGACAGCAAAAGATTGGCCGCGGTGTTATCGCCCACGAGCAGGGCTGCCTCGCACAAGTGGCCCAGCGTCATCCCCTCATTGAGACGCTGCTGGGTAACCGGCGAATAGGCCACGAGATCGGCCGCGCTCAAGCGCATCGGCCGGGAAAGGTCGTCTTCGCCGCGCGCCACGCGCGCCAGCACGGCCGCCACCGCCAACACCTTGAAGGTACTGCACAGGGCGAAGCGCTCATCGGCCCGATATCCGGCGGTGTAGCCGCTTTGCAGATCGAGCAGGTGAACGCCCAGGCGCCCACCTTCGCGAGCCTCCAGGCGGGCCAGTTGGCGCTGCGCATCATCGCTGGCAGCCGGCAGGTTGTCCCGCACGCCCGCCAGAGCGGGCATGCCCAGCGCCGAAGCACCCACCCAGGCCAGCAGGCCCACGCCAAACGCTCTTCTGTCCATCGCACTATCCCCAGAAAACCATCGCCTTGCGCAAAACGCCATGGTACTGCGAATCCGGCGCTGACCCTGGGCAGCCAATTTGACGTTTTTTCGATCCTCGCGCGGCTAGCATGGCGCCGTCTTTTCAAGGTTGTTCCGCGATGCCGTCCCCCCGTTTGCCCCTTTCCCCCGCCGCCTACATTGCCATCTACGTCGTCGGGCTGCCCGGCCTGCTCGCAGCCATCGCGTATCTCGCTGGCCACAGCGGCCTGGATCTGACCCTGGCCCGGTACTTCTATGACCCGATCAGCCGCCGTTTTCCCTTGAGTCAACTGCCGACTCTGGAACTGCTGGGCCATCAGGCCGTTCTCGCCCTCCCGCTGGGCCTGGCCGCGGTCGCTCTCATCGGGCTGGCCCTGGCGGCATTGCGGCCGCGGCTGCACGCATGGCTGCTGCCTTGCGCACTCTTGCTGACCGCCATGGCGGCGGTGCCCTTGCTGATTGCGGTCTTGAAGAACATTACTGCCCTGCCCCGCCCTTATCGCCTGCAGATGTTCGGCGGCGACATGCTCATGCCGACGCGCTGGTGGGCGGGCGGCACGACCCCCGCCGGCCATGCGCTGCCGAGCCATCACGCCGCCGCCGGCTATAGCCTGGGGCTGCTGTACTTCGTCGGTTGGGCCACCCGCCGCCCCGCCTTGCGCTGGGGCGGCCTGGCGTTGGGGCTGATCCTGGGCGCGGCGCTGAGCAGCGTTCGCATCATGCAGGGCGCGCACTTTCTGAGCCAGACGCTGTGGTCGGCCGCCGTCGTGAGCCTGATCGGCGGCCTGTGCTTTCTGCCGCTGCTGCGCGCCGAGCCCGGGCCAGTGCGGACTCAGTGACGCTGTTTGCCCAGATAGGCCTGGCGCACGCGTTCGCTGGCCAGCAGTTCCTGGCCGCTGCCCTGCATCACGATACTGCCGACCTCGAGCACATAGGCGCGGTCGGAGATGGCCAGGGCCTGGTTGGCCATTTGCTCGACCAGCAGGATGGTCATGCCCTGTTCCTTGAGCGCGCGGATGATGCGGAAGATCTCCGCGACGATGAGCGGGGCCAGGCCCAGCGAGGGCTCATCGAGCATCAGGATGCGGGGTTTGCTCATCAGGGCGCGGCAGATGGCCAGCATCTGCTGCTCGCCGCCGGACAAAGTGCCCGCGTACTGTTCGCGCCGCTCTTTGAGGCGCGGGAACATCGCAAAGCAGGTTTCGATCTCGGCATCGAGCACGGCCTGGGGCTCACGCCGCAGAAACGCGCCAAGCAGCAGGTTGTCGTGAACGGTCTGGTCCGGGAAGACCTGCCGGCCTTCGGGCACATGGGCGATGCCCAGGCCCACGCGCTGGTGCGCGGGGATGCCGGCCAGGTCCTGGCCCTCGAGCAGCACCTGGCCGGTGGATTTCTCGATGCCCGAGAGCGCGCGCATCATGCTGCTCTTGCCCGCCCCGTTGCCGCCGATGATGGTCACGATCTCGTGGCGCTCGACGTGCAGCGACACTTCCTTGAGCGCGTTGACCGCGCCGTAGTTGACCGAGAGGTTCTGGATATCTAGCAATCTGCTCATGACTGGCTCCTACGCCGGGGCGCCCAGGTAGGCTTCGATGACTTTGGGGTTCTCCTGGATCTGGGCGGGCAGGCCGCTGGCGATCTTCACGCCATAGTCCAGCACCACGATCTGATCCGAGATGGCCATGACGAGGTCCATGTGATGCTCGATGAGCAGCACCGTCAGGCCCTTGTCGCGCAGCCGGGCGATCAGTCCGGTGAGCGCGTCGGTCTCGGCAGGGTTCAGGCCCGCGGCCGGCTCGTCGAGCAAGAGCAGCTCGGGCATGGCGGCCACCGCGCGGGCGATCTCCAGGCGGCGCTGCAGGCCGTAGGGCAGGCTGTTGGCCGCGTCATCGGCGTAGCGCTCGAGTTCGAAGAACTTCAGGATGGCATAGGCCTCGCGGCGCATGCGCCGCTCCTCGGCCAGGCTGGAGGGCAGACCCAGCAGGTTGGCCCAGAAGCCGGAGCGCTGCACGCGGTACAGGCCCACCATGACGTTCTCCAGCGTGCTCAGGCCCTCGAAGAGCTTGAGGTTCTGGAAGGTGCGCCCGATGCCCAGCGAGGCGATCTGATCGGCCGGCAGGCCCACCAGGTCGTGATCCTTGAAGCGGATGCTGCCCGCATCGGGCGTGACCAGCCCGGAGAGCAGGTTCAGCGTGGTGGTCTTGCCCGCGCCGTTGGGGCCGATGAGCGAGACGATGCTGCCTTCCTGGATGCTGAAGGACACCTTGTTGGTGGGCACCACGCCGCCGAAGGCCTTGTACAGGTCCTTGACCACCAGCAGGTCGCCGGCGCCTTGCTTGCGGGTCTGCGTGGGCGACCAGGGTTTGATGGCCTCGCGCTCGCGGGCCGAGAGCAGGCTGCGGCGCGGCAGCACGCGCGCCAGCAGGCCGGACAGGCCTTCGGGCATGGCATAGAGCGCGAACAGCAGGATCAGGCCATAGGCGAAGTGCTGCACCTCGGGCCAGCGCGCGAGCATGGCATCGATCACGGTCAGCACCACCGCGCCCAGGAAGGACCCGGTGGGCGAGCGCCCGCCAAAGAGCACCAGCACCAGGAAGAAGACCGAGAGGTTGAAGTTGACGAAGTCGGAGTTGATGTACTGGTTTTGCTGGGCCACCAGGCCGCCGGCGATGCCGCAGGTGATGGCGCTGATGACAAAGGCCAGGATCTTGAAGCGGTAGACGCTGATGCCCACGCTGCCGGCGGCGATCTCCGAGGTGCGCACGGCGGCAAAGCCGCGGCCGAAGCGGCCGTTGAGCAGCAGCGAGGTGGCCGCATGCAGCAGCAGGCCGATCACCACCACCACGACCACCCACTGGCGCCCGTCGAGCGGCGCGCCGCCCCAGGTCAGGCCGGTGATGCCGTAAAAGCCCTCCTGGCCCTTGAAGACGTCGGTCCATTCGGAGACGATCTTCTCGATGAGCAGGCCGAAGGCGATGGTGACCATGGCCAGGCTGGGGCCTTTGACCTTGAGCGCGGGCAGCGCGATGGCCACGCCGAACAGGGCCGAGATCACGATGGCCGCGGCCAGCGCCAGCCAGGGGTTGACCTGGTAGTTCACCGTGAGCAGCGCCACCGTGTAGGCGCCCACGCCGAACAGGCCGGCGTGGCCCAGGGACTTCTGGCCGGTCTGGCCGACCAGGATGTTAAAGCCCGTGGCGGCGATGTAATACACGCCGATGTTAAAGAGGATGAGCAGGTAGAAATCGTTCAAACCCGAGTAGGCGGCAGCCACGGCCAGAGCGGCCACGCACAGCGGGACGAGGAGAGGACGCAGATTCATACTTTCTCCGCGTGGACACGGCCCAGGATGCCGGCGGGCCGGAAATAGAGCACGACGATGATGAGCGCGAAGACAGCGATCTCGCGCAGATTGGAGTACCAAAGGCCGATGAGGGATTCCAGCAGGCCGATCAGAAAGCCGCCGAAGATGCAGCCGCGCGGGTTCTCCAGGCCGCCGAGGATGGCGGCCGAGAAGGCCTTGAGCGAGAGCAGCGTGCCGACGAAGACGGAAGCCGTGGCGATGGGGGCAACCATGACGCCCGCAACCGCGGCCAGGGCCGAGCTGATGGCGAAGACACCCACGGCGACCGCGTTGGCATTGATGCCCATGAGGCTGGCGGCCGATTTACTGAAGGCGACCGCGCGCACGGCCTTGCCCATCTTGGTGCGATGCAGCGCCCAGTCCAGCACGATCATCAGGACCAGGGTGGTGGCAAAGACCAGGATCTCCTGCGGGCGCACGCCGGCGCCCAGGATGTTGACCACGCCCTCGCCCAGCGGGGAGGCCACGGCGATGGGCGCCGGGCCCCAGATGAGCAGAGCCAGGTTCTGGATGATGATGCCGAAACCGATGGTGCTCATGACCCAGGACAGACCGGCCTCGCCCACGAAGTGCTTGATGGCGGTGATGTAGAGCACGTAGCCCAGCAGGGCCAACACCAGCATGGCCGCGGCCAGGGCGAACAGGAAGGTGCCCCAGGTGACGTCCTGCGGTGACGGAAAACCGATCAGCTTGCCCTGGGTGACCAGCACGATGGCGCTGATGCCGATGAGCCCGGCCAGGGCCAGAAACGCCCCTTGGCCGAAATTGAAGGTCTTGGTCGTGGTGTAGGTGATGCTGAAACCGAACGCGACCAGGGCATACACGCTGCCCATGGCCAATCCACTGAGTATGGCTTGTAGTAAAGGCATGATCCGGACCTCGCCGTCGCAGGAGTTCGATACCCGCCGGCAGCGTAGCTGTGCGTGCCGGGCCGGCCGCTGGCGCAGACCGGCACGCGAGGAAGAGAGGCAGTGGAGCCGGGACTCCCCGCCGGGCCGCGCCCGCGCGGCCCGGGGCACCGACGTTATTGCTTGAGGTCTTCCGGCTTCATCTGGCGCGTGATGTCGTCATCGATGGACACCACCTTGCCGTCGACCCAACGCACCAGGCGGAAGTCTTTGTACGACAGCGCTTCATGGTTTTCCTTGGTGAACGCCGGCGCATAAGTCTTGATCACGCCATCGACCTTGCCCAGGTTGTCCAGCGCGGCTTGCACCTTCTCGCCATCGGTGGATTTCGCCTGCTCCATGGCGGCGGCCAGCAATTTGACCGAATCATAGGCATGCGCGGCGAACACGTAAGTGGGCAGTTTGCCGTCACGCTTGACGATGGTTTCGTACAACGCCTTGGACTTGGGCGTGGAGTCTTCGGTAATGGAGGCCGAAAAGATCATCTTCTTGGCCAGATCCGGCCCCGCGATGCGCAAGAAGGGCGAGCTCAAATTGGCCCAGGATCCCAAGGTGACCGGGTAGTAGTTGATCTTCTCCAGACTGCGCATGACGTGCGCGTTGGAATCGGCCAAGGCATAGACGATGAGGGTGTCGGCGCCCAGCGACTTGATCTTGTTCAACTGCGACGTCATGTCCGAGTCCTTGGGCCCGAACTTCTCATTGGCCACCGGCGTAATGCCATGCAGGCCCAGAACGTGCGTGGCGTCCTTGGCACCCTGCTGCCCATAACCGGTGGTATCGGCGATGATGGCGACCTTGCCATTCTTGCTCGCGCGCGCCGCATAGGCCGCCAGCAGCGTGATCTGGTCCAGGTCACGCATGGAGACGCGCGAAATGTAATTGACCGGCTCCTTGCTGTAGCGATTGGTGATTTCCGTGGCAGTGGCGGAGGGCGAAATGGTCGGGATTTTTTTCTGCTGCACAATGTGCATCCAGGCCAGCATATTGCCGGAGTTCACGCCCCCGAGCATGGCGACGACCTTCTCATTGTCGACCAGTTCGTTGGTGTTCTGGATGGACTTGGGCGGCGCACCCACGTCGTCGCGCGCGACGATCACGAGCTTTCGGCCCAGCACGCCGCCGGCGGCATTGATTTCGTCCACGGCCTGGCGGGCGCCCGCCAGCGCCGACACCCCAAAGTCGGCCGAGCCGGTGGCCGACATATCGCTGTTGTAGCCAATCTTGATGTCCTGGGCCCAAGCTCCCTGGGCCATGGCGGCCAACAGGGCCGCGCCTGCAAAACGGAACAGCTGCTTATGCATCATTGTTGTCTCCAGTCCTTTGATTTCCATTGCCGCGCCGGTCTCGTGCCGGCTGCGGCTACCCTTGCGGCCCTAAAGAATCAGTTCGATAGGGTTTTCCAACAAGTTCTGTACGGCAGCCAGATAGCGGGCGCCCGCCGCGCCATCGACCACGCGATGATCGGCCGACAACGTCAGTGACATCACATTGCCGATGCGGATTTCGTCACCGTCGACCACGGGCTGGCGCAGCACGGCGCCCGCTGCCAGGATGGCGCTTTGCGGCGGATTGATGATGGCCGCGAACTCATGCACGCCATACATCCCCAGGTTAGAGATGGTGAGGCTGCCGCCTTCGTACTGTTCGGGGCGCAGCCGGCCCCGGCGCGCCAGATCCACCAGATCGCTCAACTGCCCGGCCAGCGCACGCAAGCCGGCCTGGCCCACGTCCCGCAACACCGGGGTGATAAGGCCGTCGTCCAAGGCCACGGCCACGCCGATATCGACCTGCCCATGGCGCAAGGTGCCGCCTTCAGTCCATTGCACATTGACGTCGGGCACCTGTTGCAAAGCCCGGGCCGCCGCCAGCACGAGCAGATCGTTCAGGCTGTAGCGACGATCCTGGGCCGCGTTGAGCCGCGTCCGAGCGGCCAGCAGACCGTCCATGCGGCACTGCACACTCAGATAGAAGTGCGGGATGTCCTGTTTGGATTGCACCAGGCGCCGGGCGATCGTGCGGCGCATCGGTGTGTGCGGCGTCAGGCCCCCACTCGCGGGCGGCGCAGAGGCCTGGGCGGGCAACGATGAGGCCCTGGAGGCGGCCGGCGCCGAGGTGGCGGGTGCCGGGGCCGGCGGCGCTGCGCGCTCGATATCCACCCGGACGATGCGTCCAGCCGGCCCGCTGCCAGACAGGCTGCAAAGATCCACGCCGAGTTCGCGCGCCAGGCGCCGTGCCGAAGGGCTGGCAAAGACGCGCAGCGAAGCGGGTTCGTTCACTGCGGCGGGCATGGCGGCCTGAGGCAACGCGGCTGGCGCTGCCTCCACGGCAGGGGCCGGTGCTGCCCGGGCGAGATCGGCCCCGGCCTCAGCCGGCGCCGCCGCAGCGGACGCTGCCCGCAAAACGGCGATGACGTCCCCCACGGGGACCTCCGCATCACCCGCTTCGACATGGATACGGTGCAGCACACCGCCGTCCAGGGCTTCGAGTTCGATGACCGCTTTGTCGGTCTCGATTTCTGCCAGGATATCGCCTGCGCGGATCGTCTCGCCGGTTTGCTTAAGCCACTGCAGGATCTTGCCTTGCGTCGTGCCCGCGCCGATGGCGGGCATCACGACATTGATATCCATGTCGAACTTACCTCAAATGTTTGCCAGATTTCCGGTCTTCTCGATGTATTCCGCGGCATCCGAGATGTCCTGTACCACGGCCTGCCGCGCCCCCTCGGCATCGCGCCGCCGCAGCGCGTCCACCAGACGATCGTGATGCGCGAAAGACTCCCAACTTTCCGACTTGCGTTCTTTCCTGCCCATGCTCAGCGAAAACAGCGGGGCGATCTGCAGCCAGATGTTTTCTATCATCGTGACCAGCAAAGGCATGCCCGCTGCCTCATACAATGCGAAATGCAGATTGCGGTTGGCTTCTATGGTCTTGAGGGCATCGATACGCGGCAGGTGGCCCAGGCGGTCGAACTCGCGGGCATGCGCCTGAATACGCGCCACCGTGGCATCGTCGATGACGCGCACGGCCTCGGCCGCGGCGAATCCCTCCAGGCAGCACCGGATGCGCACGATCTCGCGAAACTTGGCCAGATCCGGCTTGGGGACGCGCAAGCCGCGATTGGGCAGCATCTCCAATGCGCCTTCCGCCACGAGCTTGTTCACCGCTTCGCGCACGGGCATCGGGCTGGTATTGAGCACGGCGGCCAGGCCACGCAGCGTGACCTTTTCGCCGGGCGGCACCGCGCCGCTCATCAGCAGCTGCCGGGTTTCGCTGTAGATCTGGTCGGCGACGGTGATACGCTCCTGCTTTTGCAGAAGCCCTTGCAAGATACTGTCCATGGTGTGTCTCAATTCATGTAGACGCCACCATTGACATCCAGGGTGGCGCCGCAGATGTAGCTCGCGCCATCAGAGCAAAGAAAAGCGATGGGCAAGGCGATCTCGCGAGGCTTGGCCTTGCGACCCATGGGAATTCTAGTCTCATCGAACGCCTGGCCCACGGTCATGGGCGTGTCGGTGGCGCCCGGCGCCACGCAGTTGACGATGACGCCGCTTTGCGCCCCGCGCCGCGCCAGCCATTTCACAAAAGCGAGCGTGCCTCCCTTGGCCGCGACATAGTGGGGACTTGCGGCCAGCCCGCCCATGCGCCCGGCGACTGACGCCACCAGCACCATGCGGCCGCCGCCTTGCGCCGCCATCCGCGCCAAGGCGGCCCGGCAAATATGCATCAAACCCAGGAGGTTGATGTCGACGACGCGCCGGAATACATCATCCCAGCCGTCTTCATTCCAATCATCCCAGGGACAGTAGCCCGCATTGGCCACCAGGGCATCCAGACGTTCAAGTCCGGCCACCGCTTGCTCGACCGCCTGCCTGTCGGTGACATCGAAGGCCAGCGCGCGGGCGCGGTATCCCTGCTCGCATAGCGCCTGCGCCACCGCCTCGGGCGCCTGCAGATCGGCCAGCACGACGTCGGCGCCGAGCTCGGCGCAGACCCGCGCCGTTTCCGCGCCAATGCCGCCGGCCGCGCCCGTGATCAGAATGGTTTTTCCTTCAAGCCCGAACGGCATCCGCCTCTCCTTGTTGCGGCAGCCCACTCTCGGCCAACATGCGGGCGATGAGCTGCCGGACGTCATCCGCGCCTGCCAGGGCCGCGCGCTCCAGAGCCTGTGACACGACAGGCGGCGCCCAACGTCCGGTCGCGCGCTGCACGGGCTGATCCAGATAGTCAAAATCGCGCCGCTGGATTTCGTCAGCGATCAGCGCGCCCAGACTGGCTCCGCGCGTGGTCTGCTCGACGATGGCCACCCGGCCCGTCTTTCGAACCGAACGGCTGATGGTGTCGTAATCGATATCGCGCTGAGACAACGTACGCAGATCGATGACCTCCGCATCCACGCCCATCTCCTCGGCCACTTGCACGCACAGCTCGACCATGCTGAGGGTGGCCAACAAGGTGATCTGGCGACCTTCGCGCACACGGCGTGCGCGCCCCAACGGGATGCAGTAATCGAGGTCTTTGGGCACGAGCGTCTTGCGCTTGTGCAGTTCCTGCGGTTCGAGCACCAACACGGGATCCTCGCATCGCAGCGCTGAGTTCATCAGGCCCACGTAATCGAACGCATTGGACGGCGCCACGATGCGCCAGCCGGGAAACAGGGCAAAGACCCCGGCAGGGTCCATCGAGTGTTGCGAACCATACCCCTCCAGCCCCGGAATGCGCGTACGCAACACCAACGGCACCGATGCCGTGCCGTTGAACAAATGCCGGATCTTGCCCGCCTGGTTGAGCAGCTGATCGCCAGCCACGAGGAAGAAGTCGCTATACATCAGTTCGACGACCGGTTTGAGGCCCGACAGAGCAGCGCCGGTGGCCAGGCCGCAGAAGCCGTTTTCCGTGATCGGCGTGTTGATCAGCCGCCCGGCAAAGCGATCCGTCAGACCACGCGTGGCCCCCACCGTGCCGCCGCCCATATTGGCCACGTCTTCGCCAAAAACGTAGATGCGCTCGTCCTCGGCCATTCGGGCGCCCATGGTCCGGGCGATGGCTTCGATGTAGCTCATGGGCTCCATCTCTGCGGCATCGAAGTCCTCGGGCTCGGCGAAACGCGCGTCGTCGAACTCGCGCATGTCGCTGTTCAGGTGCGCATCCACGGTGCTGGCATCCGGCCACAGCTCGGCGCGGATACGGGTTGCAGAGCCGCTGCCTTCGACGCACGAGGCAGCGGCGGCCTCGATAGCTTCGCAGACCGCCTGATCGATGGCAGCCAGCCGGCCTTCGTCCAGAATGCCGCGTGCGGGCAGCTCCCGCTGCAGAAACAGCCAGGGATCGCGGGCTTTCCATTCGGCCTCTTCTTCGCGGGTGCGGTAGCCAAAAGCGCTGCCCGGAATCGAAGAGCTCTGGTGATAGTAGCGGTATACCTCCGCAAGAATCAGAACCGGGCGTCCCTCCTGGCGGATGGCGTTCTGTGCCCAACGGCCAGCCAGCCAGACCGCAAAGGGATTCATGCCGTCGACCTTGACCGAGGCGATGCCGTGTCCTTGCGGCCGCGTCAGCAGTTCGGTCTGATAAGTGGATTGCTCCACACTCATCGACACGGCGTACTTGTTGTTCTCGAGGAAGAAGATCATCGGCAGCCCGTAGAGCGCCGCCAGATTCATGGCTTCATGGGTCGCGCCCTGATGCACGGCACCATCGCCAAAGAAGGTGACCATCAGCTTGTCGGAGCCGCGCTGCTTTTCGGCAAAGGCATGTCCGCAGGCGATGGGGATGCCGCCGGCAACGATGGCATTGGTGCCCATGATGCCCAAGTCCGCCCGTCGCAAGTGCATGGACCCTCCGCGACCGCCGGTCCAACCGCCCGACAGGCCGAGAATTTCCTGCATCAAACCCTGCAGTTCTGCGCGGATGCGCGCACTCAGCACGCCGTCGCGCGGGGCTTCGTAAATGGCGTTGACGGCCTTGGCGACGCATTGATGATGGGCCCGATGCGTACCGTTCATCAAGGTATCGACCGGCAAGGCTGCCACGCATCCGGCCGCGGCGCCTTCCTGGCCGATGCTCGAATGTGCGGGACCGTGCACGAGATTCAGTTTGTCGAGCTGGAGGATTTTCTCCTCGAAACGCCTGGCCGCCAGGAAGAGCGTGACCAGGCGCTCGGCCTCGGCCGGCGTCAGTTGCGCCCAATCGCTGTCTTCGACTACCAGCCTACGCGCGGCCGTGCCGGCGTCGATATCTTCAAATCGCATGCCGTTATCCGTCCGTCAGATGTGCGCGGTCACGCCGCCGTCGACCACCAGGCTGGCGCCGGTCACGAAGTCGGAAGCCGCGGCGGCCAGGAAGATCGTTGCCCCGATCAGATCCTCGGGTTCGCCCCAGCGCCCGAGCGGGGTCGTGGCCACGACCCGTTCGGCGTGGCCCGGAATATCGACCCGAGCCTGACGCGACAGCGCCGTATCGATCCACCCGGGCTGAATCACGTTGACGGTGATGCCGTCGGCAGCCCAGGCGCAGGCCAGCGATCGGGTCATTTGCAACACGCCGCCTTTGCTCGCGGAGTAGGCTGCCGTCACCGCATTGGACGCCAGCGCCAGGATGGAACCGATATTGATGATCTTGCCGCGGCCTTGCGCCTTCATGACAGGGTAGACGGCCTGGCTCATGTTGAAGCTGCCCTTGAGATTGATATCGACGATGCGGTCCCATACCGCTTCTTCGTAGCATTCCGGACGCATTCGGGTGTTGACGCCTGCGCAATTGATGAGCACATCAATCCCGCCGAATTCGCTTACAGCCTGCGCGACCGCCGCCGTGCACGCCTGGCGATCCTCGACACGCAAGGCCAGCGCCGCTACCTTGCCCCCCGTTGCGGCCAACTCGGCGACCAGGCCGTCCAGGGCTTCCCCCGCCAGATCGGCCAGCACCAGCGACGCCCCTTCCTGCCCGAGCGCGCGGGACATGGCGCTGCCGATCCCTCCTGCCGCACCGGTAATCATCACGGTCTTGCCGCGCAGATCGAAAAGCTTGCTGCTCATTTGTCTCCGTCCAGCTTTTTTGTTGATATGTGAGATGTGATCACAAATCAAATTTTAAGAAGCCACCTCCAGCGGCGTCAATGCGCGACGTATCGGGATCTACCCTAGCCCGCCGTCTGCACTTCGCGCCCCCCATGCAAAACGCCCGGACAAGCCGGGCGGTGCACTCCCTGCAGGCAGGCTCAGGTCTGGGCGCCGAGGCGGAACACCAGGGTGTCGAGGCGGCTCACGCCGCGCGCGGCGAACTTGGGCTCTTTGGCGAGAATGTCGCGACGGTCGATGAGTCTGGCGCCGGCCCCATACAAGGCGAGCACCTGGCTCTCATCCAGCGCAAACGGCGGCCCCTCCATTTCGTTCTGGGGGTAGTCCAGCGTAAGGAGCAAGCCGCGGTGCGATGCGGGCATCTGTCCATAGACGTGCCTGACGTAGTCAGCGCGCATCGCGGCGGGCAAGGCGACCAGCGCGGCGCGGTCGTAGGCGGCCTGGCATTGGCCGAGCACCTCGCGATCCAGCTTGAAGATGTCGCCACAGATGATTTCCACGCCATGCGCGGCGTAATGCTCGCCGTACGCGCTGCTCCAGCGCCGCGGGCTCCAGCCCTGTTCGGCAAAGAACTGCTCGATCGCCAACGGCGACAGTTCCACCCCCAGCACCTCATGGCCCTGCTCCGCCAGCCACACCATGTCCAGCGTTTTGCCTGCCAGGGGCACCAGCACCCGCGCCGAGCGCGGCACCTCCAGCGCCGGCCAATACTTCTGCAGCAAAGGCGTCACCCGGGCCTGATGAAAGCCCGTTTGACCTTCACGCCAACGTTGCAGCCAGAAATCCGCTTCCATATGTCTCCACCTTGTCATGCGCCGCGCACCCGGCGGCAGCTGCCTGCATTGTAGGTGGCGAAAGACCGCACTGGTGGCAGGGCCGCCCCGCTGCGGCCCGCGCCCATCGGGATATGCTGATCGCCAATCACCCACCTGGAGACACTGATGGATCTGCAACTCGGCGGCAAGCGTGTACTCATCACCGGCGCATCCAAGGGCATCGGCCTGGCCTGTGCGCTGTCGTTCGCGCGCGAAGGCGCCCGCCCGATTCTGGTGGCGCGGGACCGGCAGGCCCTGGGCGATGCGGTGCAGGCTATCGGCGAACAAACCGCGGTGCAGGCGGAGTTCCTGGTCAGTGATCTGGCGCAACCCGGCGCCGCTCAGGCGCTGGCCGAGGAAGCCGGCGCGATTGACATCCTGGTGAACAATGCCGGCGCGATTCCCGGCGGATCACTGGAGCAGGTCGATGAACAACGATGGCGCGCCGCCTGGGACCTGAAAGTCTATGGCTTTATCAATCTGACGCGCGCGTGCTACCCCGCCATGCGCGAGCGCGGCAGCGGCGTAGTGGCCAACATCATCGGCAAGGCGGGCGTGGCCCCCCGCGCGGACTATATCTGCGGGGCGACCGCCAACGCGGGTCTGATCGCCTTCACCCGTGCATTGGGCGGCCAAGCCCCTGAGCACGGCCTGCGCGTCTTCGGCGTGAACCCCACCCGCACCCGAACCGATCGGGTCGTGACGCTGGCGCAGCAGCGGGCGCAAGCCCGTTGGGGCGACCCGCAGCGCTGGCAAGAGACCCTCACCGACCTGCCGTTCGGGCGCCTGACGGAGCCGGCGGAGATCGCCGATGTGATCGTCTTCGGCTGCTCGCCCAGAGCGGGGTACCTGAGCGGCACCGTCATCGATCTGGACGGCGGCGAGCAGTACACCGGCTAGCGGCGACGCATGCGCTCGGCCCGCCTGCCGAACATGGCGCGCACGTCATCGAGCACGGGCACAATGGCCAGCCCCGCCAGCAACAGAGCCAGCGGAAGCGTCGCGGCAAAGCCCAGCCTCGCATAGGCCAGTGCGCCAGTCAGGCCGCCCACGAAAAACAGGGCGACCATGAGGCTGAGCACCCGCAGTTTCTGGCGGTCTGCCACCACTCTGGGCGCGGCGGTGGCGCGCGCATTCCAGTACAGGAACTTGCCGAGTTCGATCCCGATGTCGGTCACCATGCCTGTGATGTGCGTGGTGCGTATCTCGGCCCGCGACACTTTCGTGATCATGGCATTTTGCAGACCCATGATGTAGCACAGCAGGATGACCGTCAGGGGCAGGTATAGCCACAGAAAGCGCTCGACACTGGCCCCCATGAGGCCAAACAGCAGTAGCAGCGCGGCTTCGAGCAGCAGAGGCAGGGCATACTCGCTGGCCAGCCGGCCGCGCCGCGCGAAGTTGATCAGCCATGCGGAAGTCGCGGCGCCGCACACAAAGGCCAGCAGCGCGGCCAGCCCCTGGACGACCAGGATGGCGCTGCCCACGGCCAGATGATCGGCCATGGCCGACACGATGCCGGACATGTGCGAGGTGTACTGCGCGACGGCCAGAAACCCGCCGGCGTTGACGGCACCCGCGACGAATATAAGGACGTAGGCCAGATGCAGATTGGCCCGGGGCGTGCGTTGCGCCGCGGTCAGTCCGCGCAAATAGGGAATCGCCACATTACCCCCGAGGCAGCGATGTCGACGCCGGCATTGTAGGCACGGGCCAGGCCGGCTGACCATAGCGCGTCACGGCTGGCGTATCGCTCGCGAAAACTCCGGGGTATTCCCCACGCGGGCCGCCCGTGCCGTGATGTCGGCATGCTGACGGATCTGCTCCAGCGACTGGCTGTGGTCCAGGCCGCCGTGCGCGTACAGATACTCCGGCAAATACCCCGACAGCAGAAGCCGGTAATCCATGGGCAGGCCCGGCACGATGGCGCGCGCCATCTGGTAGACCAGCGTGGTGCAGTTGGCCGTCACGGTGTGGTAGAAGCGCGGCTGCTCACGCAAGCCATTGGCGGTGTCGACGTAGGCCAGGAACAGCTCCCGCATGGCCTGGCGCGACATGCTGATGGGATAGATGGCGACCTGTTCGCCGCGCACGGCGGTGCGCACGTAAATGATGTCGCGCTCGTCGGCCGCCACGACACTGAGCTCGAACTCTTTGAAAAAACCGCCGATTTCGGAAAACTTCTCGTGCTTTTCTTTGCGGATTTCTACCGAGAAGACCACGTGCTGGCCATCCGAAAACCCGAATGACACCAGCGTGTGCGCGATGGCGGGCATGCCCCAGGTGGACAGCACCATGTCCACCGACTCGAGCTCATCGAGATCGTAGCTGCGGTTTTCCCAGCGCACGGTGTAGTCATCATCGGTGCGCCACTGGAAATTGCGCACATTTTCCAGGCGAACCACCGAGCCGGCGTGGCTGCCGCCCAACATGCGGGCCACGTCGTCGGCCCAGACCCGGTCGTTGGAGGGTTGCAGGCTGTGCCACCAGCCCAGCAGCACGAGGACCAGCAGCGCATACAGCCACCCCGCGCGCCGCCCCCAATGCGGCCGCGCAAACAGCGCGTAGAGCGCCGCCAGCGCGCTGGCCACCCACAGCACCGTCGCCAGCCCTTTGCCCCAGCGCCCCCCAGGGAGCTGGTAATAAAGCGCCAGCCCGCCCCAAGCGGTGACCAGCACCACGGCCAGGCCGGCCAGCACACGCCACACGATGGACTTTCCTGACACGCCCTGCTCCCGCTCGACCGCCGTTGGACATTCTAGGCTTGGCGGCGCAACACCCTGCCCGGCCGCTCGCCCGTGGATTTGCCATCTTGCCAGACGGCACGCCCGTTGGTCCAGACGACGTCTATCCCTGCGGCGGGGGCAATCGGCCGGGCAAAGGTAGCGCGATCCTCGACGTTGGCGGCATCCAGCAGCACCAGATCCGCGTAAGCCCCCTCGCGCAGCACGCCGCGGTCGGCCAGACCGAAGCGCGCGGCGGTCAGACCGGTCATTTTGTGGATGGCTTTTTCCAGCGGGAACAGGCCGAGGCCGCGCGCGTAATGGCCCAGCACGCGCGGAAAGCTGCCCCACAGGCGCGGATGCGGCATTTCGTCCTGAGGCAGGCCATCCGAGCCTATCATCGTGTCATCAAAGCCCAGAATGCGCTGGACATCGTCCTCGTGCATGCGAAAGTAGATGGCGCCGGCCGGTTGCAGACGACGCACGGCTTCAGGCACCGGACAATTCATCTCCCGCGCCAGCTCATCCAGGTCACGGCCCGCATACTGCGGGCAGGCGGTGGACCAGGTCACGATGACGCGGGCCGCGCCATCGACGAGATCCTGTTCCAGAATGGTCGACGAGGCATTGTAGGGATAGCAATCCAGGCAGATCGGCTGCCGGCGCATCTGCTCGCTGATGCGCGCCAGCGTCTGCTGCGAGCGGCCGTAATTGGGACGCCCGACCACTTTGTGATGCGATATCACCACGGGGACGTCCAGCTCGCGGCCGATGCGAAACGTTTCCTCCAGGCAATCCATGATGGTGTCGCCTTCGTCGCGCAAGTGCGTGGTGAAGATGCCGCCGTGCTCGCGCAAGGGCCGGCAGACTTCGATGACCTCCTCGGTGCTGGCTGCGCGCGACGGGGCATAGGCCAGGCCCGTGGACACGCCAATCGCCCCGGCCTGCAAGGCGAGCTCGACTTGTTCCCGCATCGCGGCCACTTCAGCGGGGCGTGCGGCGCGGTCCAGGTCCGGTACCGCCGCCACACGCAAGGTGATGTGCCCCAGCAGCATGGCGCAATTGGTGGCGGCCGGCTGCTCGCGCAATGCCTGCATATAGTCGGCATAGCGCGCGTACCGGAACCACCCGCCCTGCGTATCGAGCAGATCCAGAGGCGGCACGATGCGCGGCGGGCGCGGCGCCAGCGAAATGCCGCAATTGCCGCCCACCACGGTCGTGACACCCTGGCTGACCTTGGGTGCCATGTCGGCATCGGACAGCAAAGCGCGGTCATCGTGGGTATGCGCATCGATGAATCCGGGCGCGAGCACCCGCCCAGCGCCGTCGACTTCCACGCACCCGCCGTGCCCGGCCAAGTCTCCGATCCGTACGATCCGGTCGCCCTGAACAGCCAGATCGGCGACGAAGCGCGGCGCGCCCGTGCCATCGATGATCTCCGCGCCGCGGATGAGCAAATCATGCATGCCGCCCATGCTCATTGCTCGCTTTTCTTCAGATTCCAGAACAAGGTCACGGGCGCCTCGAGGATGCCGGACAGCCGCTTGCTGTAGGCGGCCGGGATCTGGAACTGCCCCAATGGCCCGACGACACCCTCATCGAGGGCGACCTTCTGGATCTCGGCGGCGATGCGTTTGCGCTCGGCGACATCCGTCGTCTGCGCGTATTTCAGCCGCAAGGCCTCCAGCGCGGGGACATCCGGCCAACCCGCCCAGGCCTTGCGCCCGTTGGCCTGCAAGGTGGTATTGCTGAACGGGTCCCCGCTGGTCGCCAGAATGCTGTAGGTGGAGAAGATATTCCAGCCGCCTTCGGCAGGCGGCTTCTGATTGCCCTGTTGCGAGACGACGCTTTGCCAGTCCATGGCCTTCATGACCACATTGAACCCGGCCTTGCGCAGGGCCGCGCCCAGCACCACGGGCTGCGCCGAGAGCATGGCGATGTCGGAGGGTTGCAGAATGACGACCGGCGTGCCGTCGTACTTGGCTTGTTTAAGTAACTCCTGGGCGCGATCGATGCGCCCGGGCACGACCCAATCCTCGCCCGTCGTATCACCCATGGGGTTGCCGCAACCCATCACGGCCGCGCACGTCCGGTAGAACTTGGGGTTGCCCACCAGTGCCTTGAGCACATCCTCCTGGCTGACCGCGGCAATGGCCGCCTGACGCACCAGTTTGTTGTCAAACGGCGGGTGCAGGTGATTCATGCGGAAATAGGTCCAGGCGCCCAGCTTGTCCAGCACCTGGACCTGCAGCGCCGGATCGCCCTCGACCATGGGCAACAAATCAAAAGGCAGCTGCTGCAGGTAGTCCACCTCGCCGTTCTGCAAGGCATTGACCGCCGTCATCTGATCGGGCATGGCGACCCATTCGACCCGGTCCACATTGACCACCTTGCCGCCGGCCGTCCAACTGGGCGGCTCGGCGCGCGGGACATAGTCCTTATTCTTCTCGTAGACCACTTTCAAGCCGGCCTTGAATTCGCCGGGCAAAAATTTGAAAGGCCCGGAGCCGATAAACTCCTTGATCGGTTGGGCGCTGGGCGTGTCGGCGATACGCTTGGGCATCATGAAAGCCGGCCGCGAGCTGAGCTTGGCCAGCCCTTCGAGCAGCAGCGTCGTGGGCTGCTTGAGCACCACGCGGAACTGCTTGTCGCCAACGGGTTCCATGCTCTGCACCATGGTCATCAGCACCTGGCCGGTGGCATCGACATCCGCCCAGCGCTTGATGGAAGCCAGGCAATCCTCGGCTGTGACGGCCTGTCCATCGTGCCATTTGAGGCCATCGCGCAGGGTGAAGGTGTAGGTCTTGCCATCATCGCTGACGGTCCAGTTCGCCATCTGCGGCTGGATCTTGAAGTGCTCATCCGTACCCAGCAGCGTGTCGTAGATCATGTATCCATGGTCACGCGTCAAGAACGCCGTGGTCATGACCGGATCGAGCACCCGCAGCCCGGACTGCATGACCACGGAAACGGTTTGGGCGCCGACACCGGCCGACAGGCCGGCCGTCAAGGCCGCACTCAACAGCATGTGTCTGGCGCCGCAGCGCAGACCTTGCAACAACGTCATGGCACTTCCCCTTCAGTGTGGCCGGCGTCGCGGCCTTTCTTCGATGTCGGGCGCGCGGCTTCCAGCGCGCTCAACGGTTGCGATTTCAGCGGTTCCGGCAAGCCCTGAACCATGTTTTCCAGGGCCGCGTACAGACGTTCCCACCCCTGGGCGCTGCGCAAAGGCACCCCGAGAAAGTGACTTTCCGTCTTTGAACGCAGCATCAGATACAGCACGCCGGCCAGCATGATGCTGACCTGGGCCGGCACGTCAGCCGCGTCGGTCAGTCCATCGACACGGTCGATGAAGGCGCGCGCGCTGCGCTCGCGGCGTTCGGCCAGACAGGCCGTGACTTCGTTGCGCTCGACCAGCTCCCAGCGGCGGATCTCGCGCAGGCTTTCATTGCCGGCCAGGGCGTCGATCTGCGCACGCAGCATCGCCAGGATGAGTTCGGCGGGCGGACGGGCGCTGGACTCGCCGACAGCGAGCAGATCCGCGTGGCCGGTCCAGTAGTCCTGCTCACTCATCCAGGCCATTAATAGTCCGGGCAGGCCGTCGAAATAGCGGTAGATCAGTTCCTTGCTGACGCCCGCCCGCTTGGCGATGGCATTGACGCCGACACCGGCCATGCCGTTTTCACGGATCACGGCCTCCAGGGCTTGCAGCATCAGCCTCTCGGTCTGCTCACGGCGCGACATCCCGCCCCCGCATCAAAAGATAGGAGCCGGCGGCGGCCGGATGCACGGTGCCGCCACGCAACTCGGCGTACAGCTCGGTCTGCGCGCGTCCGACCCAACGTCCGTCGCGCCAGATGCCAGCGCCCAGATAAACGGCCGTCGCCGCCCGCTGCAGGCCGGCCAGGCGCGGATCGGCGGTCTCCAGGCCCTGAATGCGTCCCTGCGCGTCGATATGCACCCGATCCGTCTTGCCCAGTTCGAGGTGTACGGGCGCGGCCAAGGTCAATAGTTGCAGCCCGCCCGCGCGCCCCGTCAAGCGGGCCCAGGCCAGTTCGGCCAGATCCGGGGCGAGCGGCGCGCGCGTATAGATACTGTTGTGCAGCAAGCCCAAACTGCCTTGATGGGTCTGACGCCGCAGCTCGCCCACATCGTCGCGCCGGGTGACACGCACGCTGTTGCCCATGCCCAGCCGGCCCCGGGTATCCAGCGCAATGAGACCGGCGTCCCACTCGCCATGGGCTGCCAACACCTCATCGACGGCTTGCTGCGGCCCCATGCCTGCTTTCATGCGCTGCAAGACCGCCTGGTTCAGCGCCGTGCCATCGCCGCCCGCCTGATTGGGCAGGCGATGGCCCGTGACCAGCCCCAAAGCCGACTCACCTGCCAGGAACTGGGTGAGGGGTTCCGGCCGATCCGGCCCGCTGGAGATGGCGGCCGCCACCCTTGCGCACTGCCAGGACGCGGGTAGATCGAGTGCGGTGACGCCGCCGCGCTGCGTGCTGCGGTAATCCACCCGGCCCTGCTCGTCCAGGATGGCCAGTACCGCGAAACCGCCGATGGCGCCCCGGCCCAGCAGCTCCGCGCCCAGCACCGCGTCACGCACCGCCCACGCCGCGCGTTCACCGCTTGCCGCCACGCCTATCGTCATACCGCCTCCGCGATGTGACCATGTGGTCACATCGGGATGCTAGAGCGCAGGCAGCGGCCTGGAAAACTAGTGAAAACCCCCGCCATCCCAGGGCCGGGATGACGGGGGAGGAGCGGAAGGACCGGGGGCTTGGGGCAGGGTCATTGCAACCCCGCCCCACGCCCGCCGGCTTCAGAAGCGGTAGCGCACGCCGCCGTTAAAGAGCCAGCCGTTCACGCCGGAGCCGCCCAGCGCCTGCATGCGCGCCACTTCACCGTATAGCGAGAGCGTGTCGGTGACGGCGCCGGTCACGCCCGCCGAGTAGCGCATGGCGTCGCCATACTGACCCGTGCGGAAGGTCGTGTCGCCGACCTCCACATTGGTCGCGCCGTTGAAGGCGTGCAGCACATGCACGCCGACATACGGCGTGATGCGCCCCTTGGCCAGATCGATGGGACGCGTCAGGCGCGCGCCCAGACGGGCCATGCCGTGGGTCTGCGAACCGATGTCCACGTCCAGGCCATCGGCATCGGTCTTGCGGTCAAACCGCAAGTGTTGCGCGATCAACTGGACCTGCGGCTCCAGGTTCATGCCATAGCCGATGGCAAAGGGGTAACCCGCCTCGACCGAAGCCGCGTAGCCCTGGCCTTTCAGGTCCATCGCCTTGCCCCGGGCATCGGTGTGCACGTCGCCATCGAACCAGCCCACGGACAGAATCCCGTCCACATACCAGCCCTGATGGCTCTGGTAGGTGGCGTATCCCGACAGGCGGTAGGTATCGATCTTGCTGCGGCTGCTGCCGTCGACGGCATGCGGATGGAAGTTCAGGCGGCCGATCGAACCGGCCGCGCCGAAGCGCCATACACCGTCCTCGGAGGCTTTACGCAACAGATTTCCACCCAGTTGCATGGCGCCGTAATCGCCGCTGGCGTCGTAACCGAAGGCGCGGAAACTGCGATTGGTACGGTAGCTGAAGTCGCCGCCATAGGCCCGGAAGAAGACTTCGCCCTGCCCCGGATCTTTACCCTGCGTCCCATCCTCGCGAATCTCGCCCAGGCGCCGGTGCAAGGAATCCAGATCGGCGTAGGTCGCATATTGCAAGGCAATCGGGGCGATCAGATACGACGGCACCTGCGGCGCGACCTCCTGCCGCACATCCGGCAGCGTCGGGTCTGGCGTGGGCGCCGGCCCCTCCGGATTGACGTAGGCGCTTTGCAGGCGGTAGTCCCAATAGCCGTCGGCATTGCCGACCAGGGACTGCGACGGGTCGGCTGCGCCCAGCTCCGCATCAGGCCCATAGGCAAACAGGCGATAGGTATAAGGCGCCTGGGTCGTCGTGACGTAGCCGCCTTGCAGCGTAAAGGCATTGCTGCTGGAAGCGCCGCCGACCTGCACGACGGATATCCCCTCGCTACTCAGATGGCCGCCCTCAGGCGAGGTCAACCCGCCCGGACTGGCCGTGACCTCCTTGATTTGCACCGCCGTCGTGCCGCTGGCGTCACCCGCGACCAGGAGACGGTCCGTGTACTGATTGCCAAGCGCACCGCCGCTATTCAGGTAGGTGTTGAGCGCCACCACGCCATCGGCGCCGCGATAATCGCCGCGCACATCGAGTTGGCGGTAAGCGGTGGCATCGGTCGGCCGCGACGCCACGTCGCTGGCGCCTTGCAGATCGATCAGGCTGTTGTCATTGCTCAATCCATCGACCGTGGCGTCCTGCGTCACGTTCCAGCGGCTGGCCTGCGCCAGATTGACATCCACCGTGCTGTCTTCCTGCGCACCGATCAAGCCGGTGATGAGCGAGCCGCTGGCGTTGACCACGCCAGCGCCGGGACCGGCGCCGTCAGCGGCCACCCAGATGGCTGCCTCCCCGCCCGTGACCGTCGAGTCCGTCAACTGCACCACGCCATGACCGCCGTAGAGATAGATGCCTTCGGCCTGCTTGGCGTCGATGGTGCTGCGGGTCAGGTCTACGGTCTTGGGCGTGGCGGCGTCGTCGTCGCCATAGATGAACAAGGCGCGCGACCCCGCGCCCTCGCTCAGCAAGGTCGCGCCATCGGCCGAGAACGAGCCGGTTTTTGTCACGGTCACGGCCGTCGCCTTGTCGCCCGTGGTGTGCACCAGTGTGCCCTGGCCGTTGTATGTCCCCAGCGTCACGGCGCCTCCCTGCACCAGCAAGGCGCGCGAGGTGTCCGCGTTCGTCTGCAGCAGACTGCCGTCCAAGGCGGTCTGCCCGCCTGTCGTCCACACGGCAATGGAATTGGTGCCGTCCGCGGTGATGGTATTGCCCTTTAGCGCGACGTCCCCGCCCGCCACCCAGACCGTCTGCGTGCTGTCCAGCGTGGTGTGCACAGCCGAATCCGTCAGGTCCACCGAGGCGCTGTCGCCCGACACCACCAGACCCCGCGATCCATCGGCGGTGATGCTCACGTTCGAGCCATCGAATTTGCCGCCCGAAATAGCGACCGCATAAGCGTCGCCCTTGGTGTGCACCACGACATTGTTGGCGGTCAGATGCGTGCCCGTGTAGGTCTGCACCCCATTGGACTGGTAGCCGGAGGTGATGATGGAACCGTTGGTCAATGTGAAGCGGGTGTCCTGGGTGGGGTCGCTCCCCACCAGGTAAATCCCATAAGCCTTCTCGCCCGATGTCTCGATGGCGGTTTCGGTCATGATGAACTCCGCACCGCCCCAGCCCACGACACCGGAGGAGCGTTCGCCCGTGGTGGTCAGGGTGGCGTGATTGAGCTCGATCGTGGCCTGATTGCCATAAGACCGCACGGCATCCGACTCGCTGCCCTTGGTGGTGATGAAGATATCGGTGGCTTGCAGTTCAGCGCGCGCGGAGTCGCCGACGGTATAGATACCGCGCGAATTGATGTTGTCATCGTGCTCAGGCGTATCGACGGTGATGTAGGTGCCGCCGCCCAGTACCGTGATCTTGCCGGAGCTGACGTACAGGCCGTCGGCCGCGTTGCCGTGGGTATTGATGTAGATCGCGCCATCGTTAGCCTTGAGCGTGGCCTGAGCGCCATTGAAAACCTGCACGCCGGTCCCCCCGAGATTCGCAGGATAGGGCGGCGTGGGTGTAATGGTGGTGCCGCCTTCGATGACGACACTATTGCCCGCGCCGGTGACCGATATGGGGTCTGTGACCAGACCCGGACCATATACCGTCTCGCTCTGCGCTTGCGCAGGCATATGGAAAGCCAACGCCAGGGTGACGACCAAGGGGGCAACGCGCCACTCGGCGCGAGGATTGTTTCGGCGGGGTATTCGACCAGGCCGAGGCTGGCTCATTACTTGCTTCATGACCACTCCCGTTACGTTGAAACCACGCTGACGGAGGGCATAGAGGGCTTGCTTGAAACTCGTTGCGTCCAGAATGTCGCGCCAACAGGCACATACTGATCGCCTTTCAACCTAGTGAAAACCCTAGTGATCCGACCCTTAGCAATGCTTGACGATTGAAGGGCGGGATGTTGCGCAAGGCGTACACGGCAAGCGCTTCAGAGCGTGAGGGCACGCCCTGGCCCCACAGGGGCTGCGCTGGCGCGATGGCTCCGACGCGCCCCACCCAGGCGGCGTAAGTTTTCGCAGACCGGCAAAAAAAGTGGACTCAATGCCTGATTCACCGCTGCGGCCTGATCCCGCGATCGCCTGGCCGGGTTACAGTGTGGCGCATGAAATCGCACGCCACGCTCACTGCGCAGACCTTGCCGCCCTTGCGCCCGCCGTGCGAGCCATGTGCTTCCGAGCCACGATGCCCGGCCGCGCGCTTTGCCGCCGTGGCTTGCCGACGCCCGAGCCGGGCGGCTCGCCCAGGCTTGGGTCTGCCGCTGTCCGCAGCGCACCCGCCAGCCAACCGCCGCGCCGCCGCTTTCCCGCCCGCCTGTCCCCTGGAATCCCTTTTTCATGTTCAACGACGTATTTGATCTGATCAAACTGACCGGCCTTGGCCTGACGCTGATGCTGCCGTTGGCCAACCCCCTGACTTCGATGAGCCTGTTGCTGTCGTTGGGCGAACAGATCCCCTACCGGGAGCGCCAACGCCAGATCACACAGTCGGCCTTCTATGTCGTGGGGATCATGCTGGTGACTTACTACGCGGGCGCCTGGATCATGAGCACGTTCGGGATTTCCATCCCCGGCTTGCGCATCGCCGGCGGCCTGATCGTCGCGGCCATCGGGTTCAGCCTGCTGTTTCCCAAGAGCACGGTCGATGACATTCCCGAAGCCGAACAGTCCGCTGACACCGCGCCGCAGCGGGCATCGCCCAATATCGCCTTCGTGCCGCTGGCCATGCCGGGCACGGCCGGCCCCGGCACGATCGCGATGATCATCAGCGCGACCTCGACCATTCACCTGACGCATGAGTACGCGCCCTGGGTCGTGCGCGCCACGCCCATCATCGTGTTCCTGCTGCTCGGACTGCTCTTTTGGATCTGTCTGCGTTCGGCGGGCCGCATCGTCAAACTGATCGGCCATGACGGCGTTCAGGCCATCTCGCGCGTCATGGGCTTTCTGCTGGTGTGCATGGGCGTGCAGTTCATCATCAACGGGGTGCTGGAAATCGTCACCACCTATCTGAGCACTGCCGCCCACGCCACCGCGTTACGCTAAGGCCACCGCCGGTTCGACATGCTCGACCGGCGCTGCCTCGGCCGGCTGCGGCGTACGCTCGGCCAAGGCGTCCATCAAGGTGGCTGAGGGCACGAAAAACAGGCCGCCGGTCACCGCGCGCGAGAAGTCCAGCAAGCGGTCGTAATTACCCGCCGGCTTGCCAACGAACATGTTCTCCAGCATCTGCTCTATCGGTTGCGGAGACCGCGCGTAGCCAATGAAGTACGTCCCGAACTCTGCCTGACCGGGCCGCCCGAAGGGCATGTTGTCGCGCAGGATTTTGACTTCGTTGCCGGCCTCATCCTCGAGCGTGGTCAGCGCGCTATGCGACCAATCGGGCTTGCTGGCATCGTCGAGTTCAATGTCGTTGAGCTTTCGCCGGCCAATGATGCGCTCCTGCTGTTCGACGCTCAGGGCATTCCAGCCTTTCATGTCGTGCAGGTATTTTTGCACCAGTACGTAGCTGCCCGCGCGGAAATCCGGGTCTTCGTCTCCCACCAGCGTAAACGGTGCGACCGCTTCGCCTTCCGGGTTCTCCGTGCCGTCGACAAAGCCGATGATGGCGCGCATATCGAAATTGCGGAAACCCTGAACCTCGTCGACCACCTCGATTGCGCCGTCCAGGCGCAGCATCAGTTGCGTGAGCAACTCAAAGCCCAGGTCGTGACGGTCGGCGCGGATATGCAGCAGCAGATCACCCGGCGTGGCGACAGCGCGGCGCTCGGCGGGCCCGAACTCGCGGAATCCATGCAGGCTGGCCGGCACCGGGCCGCCAAACAGGCGCGGCCAGGCCTGCGCGCCAAAGCCCACGACACAGGAGAGCTGGCCGTCGGGCACACGCTTGCCGACGGAACGCACCAATGCCGCGACATCGGCGCACAACGCTCGAACCGTCGCCGCGCTTTGGGCATCGGGCTTGATGGTCGCGACCAGGAAAAAGGCGCTGCGCGTAATCGGGGAGCAGACCGCCTGGGACAGGGTGGACATAGTGAGGGCTCAAACAGGAGGAGGAAGAAGCGAAGGATCTAGAGCGCAGTCGCCTTGGCGCGATGCATCCAGAAGGTAAAACGGAATTTATCGGCAGGATAAGTGCTGACCGTGATGAGGAATTTCTGCTTGGCCTGATCCAGATACTGCCGGGTGATCTCCAACGCCGGCATGTGCGGCGTGGCACGCAGGTAGGGGGCGACCTCTTCGGAAAGCGACGTGGCGGCGATGTCCTGCTTGACGTCCAATACCGCTCGGCCGGAGTTCTTCTCGATCAAGGTGCACAGCAGCCCGCTGCCGTCCTGAATCTGATCCAGAATGGGCAGCCCCTCTTTGGGGTCGAGATAGGCATCGGTCCAGCACACGGGGATCCGTTCAGGCGTTTTCTCGCTGCGCAGCATCCGGATTCTGAGCCACTTCTGTCCGGGGCGGCATTCCAGCACCGCAGCCAGCGCATCGTCGGCCACCGCATCCGAAATATCGATGATCGTGCGCTCGGTGTAGCTGGCGTAATTGACCAGATCCTCGATGTTGTGCAGCGACTTCGTGTAGCTGTTGCGCGTTTCCTTGGCGACCACCACCGTGCCCGCCCGGCGTTTGCGGCTGATCAGCCCCAGGCCTTCGACGATGTTCAAGGCGGACCTGATGGTCGTGCGGCTGACCCCATGCTCTTCGGCCAGAACGACTTCGCTGGGCAGTTGGTCGCCGATCTGCAAGGGGCCTTCGGTTATCTGCTTGACCAGCACGCTCGCGAGTTCTGTGTAACGGACGTCCATGAGGGGCTTTGGGTTGATGGCGCGGCCGCCGTATTGTACCGAGCCTGTCCCCGGAAAATATCGCGTGCCAGCCGATTGACGAAACGGCACCACACTCCCTAGAATGGTACGTACCATTTAAATGGTAGCTACCAATAAGCGGGCAAGCATGCCGCAACCTCAAGGGAGGAGACCCCCATGTTTCACACCATCAAGCACCTGGCGCTGGCCTGTGCGCTGCTTACCCATGCCGCCGCGTGGGCGGCCTACCCCGACAAGCCGGTGACCATCATCGTGCCCTTCCCTGGCGGCCAGACCGGAGACATCATTGCCCGTACCGTCGGAGAGCAACTGACCAGAAAGTTTGGCCAGCCCTTCATCATCGAAAACAAGGCCGGCGCCGGCGGCACCCTGGGCACGGCGTACGCCGCGCGCGCCCAGCACGACGGCTACACCCTGCTGCTGACCAGCACGGGCCCGTTCGCGATCGCGCCCTCGCTGTATTCCCGCCTGGCCTACAAACCGCTGGAAGACTTTGTGGCCGTCGCCGACATCGCCGCCACGCCGCAGATCCTGGCCGTGGGCGCGAACTCGGGGATACAGTCCGTCGCCCAGCTGATCGACGCCGCGCGCAAGGGCGATCTGTCATATGCCTCGGCAGGCAACGGGTCGACCCAGCACCTGACGATGGAGGTCTTCAAGGATGAGACCGGAATCAAGATGGTGCATATCCCTTTCAAAGGCAGCGCCGAGGCCCAGACCCAGGTCATCGGTGGGCTGATTCCCGCCACCTCCGACTCCCTGCCCGCCATCCTGCCGCAGATCAAAGCGAAGAAACTGCGTGCGCTGGCCGTGCTCGACCAGGAGCGCAGCCCGTTTCTGCCCGATCTGCCGACGCTGCACGAGCAGGGCTATCCGGCCTTCAGCACCGTGGCCTTCTTCGGCCTGCTCGCGCCCAAAGGCACCGATCCCCGCATCATCGACGCCCTGAACACCGAACTCAACGACATCCTGCGCAACCCCGAGGTGGCCCAACGCTTCCAGACCCTGGCCCTCACTCCCGCCAAGCCCAAGACCGCCCGACAGTTCCAGGACTACCTCGGCGAGGAAGTCAGCAAATGGCAGCGCATCGTCGGTGACGCCGGCGTCAAGCTGGACTGACCCCGCTGCCCTCTCCTTCTGCCCCCCCTTACGTTATGCGCCAAGTACACACCGACCAGATCACCGACTGCATTGCCACGCTTTGCATCGATGCCTGCCGCAAGCTGCCCGATGATGTCATCGCGGCTTTCGAGCAGGCCCGCCAGACGGAGATCTCTCCGCTGGGCAAATCCGTCCTGCTCAAACTCATCGACAACGACCGCATCGCGCGCGAAAACGAGGTGTCGTACTGCCATGACACCGGCCTGGCCATCGTGTATGTCGATGTGGGGCAGGACGTCCGCATCACAGGCGGCGACTACCAGGCCGCCGTGCATGCCGGCGTGCGCAAGGGCTATGCCGAGGGCTACCTGCGCAAATCCGTCGTGGGCGATCCGCTGCTGCGCGTCAACACCAACGACAATACGCCAGCCGTCATCCATACCGATATCGTGCCCGGCGACCAGATTCGCATCACCGTGCTGCCCAAGGGCGGCGGCAGCGAGAACTGGAGCACGATGAAGTTCCTGCTGCCCGGCGAAGGGGTCGAAGGCGTCAAGCGCTTCGTGCTCGGCGCGATCGAGGCCGCCGGCGGCGCGGCCTGTCCGCCGCTGACCGTAGGCGTGGGCCTGGGCGGCAGTTTCGACAAAGTCACCGACATTGCCAAGAAGGCGATCCTGCGCGATATCGGCCAGCATCACGAGGCCGAGCACATCGCGGCGCTGGAGCGCGACCTGCTGCAAGCGATCAACCGCAGCGGCATCGGGCCGCAGGGCTACGGGGGCTCGAGCACCGCCCTGTGGGTGGCCGTCGAGACCTACGCCTGCCATATCACGGCCCTGCCGGTCGCCGTGAACATCCAGTGCCACGCCTCGCGCCGCAAGACCGCCATACTTTGAGGACATTCGCATGGCCACCCACTGCCTCACGACGCCGCTGGACGACAGCGTTATCCGGACCCTGCATGCGGGCGACGAAGTCCTGCTGACCGGCACCATCTACATGGCGCGCGACGCCGCGCACAAACGCCTGGTCGAACTGCTCGAACGCGGCCAGCCATTGCCGGTGGATCTGCGTGGCCAGACCGTGTTTTATGGCGGCCCCGGCCCCACCATGCCGGGCCATGCCATCGGCGTGGTGGCCCCCACGTCTGCCTATCGTATGGACCCTTACGCCACCGTACTGTTCGACCATGGCGTCAAGGCCGCCATCGGCAAAGGCAACCGCGGCGCGGCCCTGCGCGAGAACTGCCAACGCAACATCGCGGTCTGCTTCTCGGCCATCGGCGGCATTTCGGCCACGCTCTTTGCCTGCATCAAGCGCGCCACGGTCGTGGCCTATGAAGACCTGAAAACCGAAGCCATTCAACGCCTGGAAATCGAGAACTTCCCGCTGCTGGTCACCAACGATGCGCATGGCCGCGATTTGTACGCGGAAGAAGTGGCGAAGTATCGGGCCCAGTTGGCAGGCTGACACGGCGCCCGGGTTCACAAAGCGACGCCAAACACAGGCTCGGGTGAGCGGGCCGGGGGTGGAGCTAGGGAGGTGGCCGCTTTTTTCGCGTCTATGGCCGGGTAAGACGCCCGGCCCGCTCACCCGAACCTGTTCGGGGTCGACCTGGCCGCGGCGCGGCCAGGTGGCGGCAATGCTTAGAAGCGGTGACGAATACCCACGCCCACAACCGTGCTCTTCAGATCTTCCTGGAAGGCAAAGTTGCTGGCATAGGAAACCATGCCGTACAGATTGGTGCGCTTGGACAGATCATAGGTGTAGCCCAGGCTGTAGACATCCATCGTGGCATCGTCCTTGGTCAACAAATCGTTCTTGGGGTCGGCGCGTTGCCACGAGAACAACACGTTGCCCGCCTTGCCTACCGGCGCGCTCAAGCCCACGAGATAGGAGTTGGCCTTGAAATCGGCTTTGGCCGTGTTGCTGGGGAAGCTGGTGGCCGAGGGGCTGCCGCTGCCAAAAGCGTTGATCCCCGTACCCGTGAACCAGCCGCCGCGCGTCTGACCGAAGGCCAGCGCCAGCTTGACGATCTCGAAGTCGTACGAGCCCCCCAGGATCCAGGCCTTGGGCGACGTATCGGTGTTGAGCTGCTCAGCCATGTTGAGCTGGTCGTACGTGAGCGCGACGTTCAGCGGCCCGCTGGCATAACGCAGACCGGCCGTGATGGCGCGCGTATTGTCAGCCGTTTTGAAACCGGTTTGTGCAGATGTCGTGTCCGCGATGTTGAATGCGTAACCGACGCCGGCCTGGAAGCCGCTGAACGACGGGCTCTGATACATGACCATGTTGTCATAACGAACGGTGTTGGCGGCGGTGAACGCCGTGCCGACCGTGGCCTGCCCATAGCTGGCGCCGAAGGGATCGATCGCCGCGAAATACTTCGAGGCGATGTTGGTCTGGCGCCCGAAGTCGAGTTGGCCCCAGGCATTGCTCTTCAGGCCCACGGTGGCCTGACGCCCGAACAAACGGGTGCTCTGGCCCGATTGACCATTGGCCGAATTAAAGCCGCTCTCCAGCGTGAAAACGGCGCTCAGGCCACCACCCAGATCCTCCGCGCCACGCAAGCCCCAGCGCGAGCCGCTGGATACGCCGTTGGTCATGCCCACTTTGGACTCACGATAATCGTTCGGCCCGGACAGACGCTGATAGGCGACACCGGTGTCGATCAAACCATACAGCGTCACGGTGGTGTCGGCATGGGCCGCGCCCGCCACGGTGGCGAGCAGCGCGGTTGCGAGCAAAGTCTTTTTCATGAGGTGTTCCTTGAATGGATGAGGCATGCGCCGGCAAGTAGGCAACGACATCGGCGCCGCGGATTCAAATACTAAGAGCGGCATTTGGATCTACGGTTACAGCAGCGACATCCGCAAAAAACACACGACGATTGTGGTTGGTGAAGCACGTAATGTAAAAAGCCCGGGGCCGAAAAAGCGCTGACACCCAGGCATGTTATTAATGCGTGACAATACGGAATGCCGCCATGCCACACCGGAATGCGCGGCGATCAGCCGCCCCGCCCTGCCGGCCCCCGCAGCGCCAAGAGCTCGCGTGCTTCGTCCGCAGACGCCACTTCCAGATGCAGGGATTCCAGCACGTTGCGGATCTGGCGCACCTGTTGCGCGCTGCTTTCGGCCAGCCGGCCAGGGCCGTTCCACAAGGAATCCTCCAGGCCTACTCGCACATGCGATCCCATCGACGCGCCCATGGTGGCCAAGGGAATCTGCGCGCGGCCCGACCCCAGAATCGACCATTGATACTGATCGCCAAAAAGGCGGTCAGCGGTACGTCGCATGTGCATGAGATCCTCGGGATGCGTGCCGATTCCTCCCAGCACACCGAAGACCGACTGAATGAACAGCGGTCCGCGTACCAGGCCGCGGTCCACGAAATGACGCAGGTTGTACAAGTGGCTGATGTCGTAGCACTCGAACTCAAAACGCGTGCCCTGCTCCGCGCCGATCTGCAAAATGCGTTCAATGTCCGCGAACGTGTTCTTGAACACCAGATTGCGGCTGTTCTCCAGGTGATCCCGTTCCCATTGATGCTTGAGCGCGGGAAAGCGCCCAAGCATCGGAAAGAGCCCGAAGTTCATCGATCCCATGTTCAGGGAGGCGAGTTCCGGTTTGAAGGCCACCACCGGCTGTAGCCGCTCATCGACCGTCATATGGGGACTGCCGCCCGTCGTGATGTTGATGACCGCGTTGCAGTGGGCCCGTATCGTTTGCAGAAACGGCTCGAAGCGCGCCGGGTCCTGCGACGGCCTGCCGTCGGCAGGATCACGGGCATGCAAATGCAGTATCGCCGCGCCGGCGTCGGCGGCCGCCAACGCCGCCTGCGCGATTTCGTCGGCCGTCACCGGCAGATAGGGCGACATGCTGGGGGTGTGGATCGCGCCCGTGGGCGCGCAAGTAATGATGACTTTCTTCATGCGCGGTCTCCGCCCTGACGAGGATTCACTCGCGGATCAAGCCGATCGCGCGCGAGAACAAAGCTTGCTGGTCTTTCAGATACGCGCCGTACTCGGCCGGCCCCAACACGCTGATCTCCGCGCCCATGGTGCCCAGCGTTTTGCTGACGTCGTCGCCATGCTCGGCCACGACCTTGCGGGCAGCCTGATAAAGCGTCTGGATGACCTGATCCGGCGTCCCCTTCGGGGCGACCAGACCGTAGATGGTCGGGCTGCCGACGTCATAACCCAGCTCGCGCAGCGTGGGCACATCCGGATAGGCCGCAAGACGCTTGCTGCTGAATACCGCCAAAGGCTTGAGCCCGCCCGATTGGATATGCGCCTGAGCCGGCCCGACCGCCGACACGGCTATGTCCGTATGCCCGCCCAACAGGGCGGTCACCGCTGGTGTGCTGCCTTGAAACGGAATATGCCGCAGCTTGATCTTCGCCTCGGAGGCGAAAGTCTCTCCGAGCAGATGACTGATGCCCATCGCGCCCGAGGTGCCATAAGAAATGCCATCGGGCCGGGCACGCGCGTCCGCGACCACGTCGGCCAGCGTCTGGTACTTGGATTTACCCGGCGCGACGATCATCATGCCGCCCAACGAGATCGCAGCGACCGGTGCAAATGACTCGGTGGTGTACTTGATCTCTTTGTTGGCCAAGGGCACGACGACCAACGCTCCCGGGGAGCTACCCACGATGGTGTACCCATCGGCGGCCGAGGTGGCGGTGTAGGCCGCTCCGATCCCGCCGCCGGCACCGGGCTTGTAGTTCATGACGATGGGCTGCCCAAGATAGCGTCCCATTTTCTCCGTAATGGGGCGCAGCATCTGGTCGGTATCGCCCGGCGAGAAGGGAATGACCAACTGCACGGGACGTTCGGGATAGGCGGCCAAGGCGGACCCTGATATGGCCATGCCGATGACGATCGGGGCCAACGCACTTTTGAGTTTGTCTACGCATTGCATGCTTGTCTCCTGATGGGTGGCTTGCCGGCTTTCTTCTGCGCCGTTATTCGTGATCGACCTGTATGGCCTCCAGAAAACGCGACACCATGTTGTAGGCCGCGATGGTGGCGGTGACCTCGACGATCTCCTGGTCACTGAAGACGGCCCGAAGGGCCGCGAATGTGTCGTCGCGCACGCGGATCTCGCGCGTCATCTCATCGCAGTACCGCATCGCCGCGCCGTCGGCGTCGCTCAAGGCGGCGAAGTCGCCCTGCCTGATGCTCTCCACTTGCGCCTGCGTGCAGCCCTCTTTCAGGGCTATCGGCAAATGCTGCTCAAACTCGTAGTCGGCTTGGTTCAACACCGCGACACGCAGAATCAGCATCTCGCGCAAGCTCGGCGGCAGGCTGCTTTGCTGGCGAATGGCCGTGAGATAGGTCAACCAGCCCTGAGCCACGGCCGGGCTGTTGAGCAACATGCGGTACAGATTGGGAAGGCTGGACCGCTCCCGCTGTATACGCTCCACCAAGGGGCGGATTTTCGGGTCATGGATATCTGCGTACTCGACTCGCGCCATCATTTGCTCCCAAGATCAATCACAACGGGCACTCATGCCCCCATCCACAATCAATTCCGTGCCGGTCACGAAGCGCGCCTCATCCGAGGCCAGAAAGAGCACCGCGTTCGCGGTGTCGCGGCCATCGCCCTCCACCGGCAGGGGGATGCGCCGCCGGCGGCGCTCCAGCAAGGCCTGGACATCGCCGGCCGTCTGTTGGCGCGCCAGAAATACATCCACCAGCGGCGTGTGCAACTGCCCTGGCAGCACGGTATTGACGCGTACGCCGTGCGGCGCCATCTCCACGGCAGCGACCCGCCCGAACTGCATGACGCCGGCCTTGGCGGCGGCGTAGCCCACCTGCGCGGCCCCGGTCCAGCGGATGGCGGAGGTAGAAGACACGTTCACGACCGCACCGCTGCGCTGCGCCTGCATCATGGGCAGCACCGCCTGGCACGTGGTGAACACCGAGGTCAAATTCAGATCCAACTGCCTATCCCAGTCTGCGCGCGACAGCCCCGCCGCGCCGCCGGGCGCCGGTCCGCCGACGTTGTTGACCAGGATGTCGATGCGTCCATGACGATGCCGCACGGCGGACACCACTTGGTCGACTTGGCGGGGATCCAGCACATCGCAGAGCTGGGTGTCCAGGCGTTCGCGGAATTCGCCCGCCAGCTCCAGCGTCTGCGGCAGCGACTCGGGCTCCTTGTCCACGGCGACCACCAGGGCGCCCTCCTCGGCAAAACGCACCGCAATCGCCCGGCCGTTGCCCCAGCCGGGCCCGACACAGCCCGCGCCGAAAATCAGCGCGACTTTGCCGGCCAGCCGCCCGCCTTTCCTGGGTTCGGTACGCACCATATCTTCTTCCCTCAGGCCGTGGCCATGGTGATGCCGCCATCGACGACGATCTGTTGCCCGGTGATATAGCGGCTTTCGTCGCTGGCCAGAAACGCCACGGCGTGCGCCACATCCCAGGCGTCGCCCATGCGGCCCATGGGCACCTGCCCGTGCCGATGCGCGACAAAACCCTCGTAATCTCCCTGCGCATACTTCTGCGCCAAGCGCGCCACCAGGGGAGTGAACATCAGACCGGGAACGACACAATTCAACCGTACGTTATCGCGCGCATAAATGACCGCCGTGGTCGTGGTCATCTGCATGAGCGCGGCCTTGGCTGCGGCGTACCCGACTTGGGGTTTGCCCGCGTAGCGCAACCCGGCGATGGACGAAATGTTGATAATCGAACCTCCGCCGGCGTGCTTCATCAAAGGAATCACATGCTTGCAACACAGAAAAGCGGACGTGAGATTCACCTGCAATTGGTCGTCCCAGGCGTCTTGCGACAGGGTCACGGGGTCGCCCGGCTCGGAGCGGCCCACGTTATTGACGAGGATGTCGATGCGGCCGTAGACCTGGATGCAGGCCTGGATGAGCGCAGCGACTTCATCGGCGCGGGTGACGTCGCATTGCCGCACCGTCATTTTTCCGCCCTCGGCGATGACCGTGGCCGCGGTTTGAGCGGCCGCGTCGGGATCCAGATCGCAGCCATACACCGTGGCGCCCTGGCGCGCGAGCGCTGCCGCCGCCGCCTTGCCGTTACCCCATCCTTCGCCCAAGGTGCCGCAACCGGTTACCAGGGCCACCTTGCCATCGAGTCGAAACATTCCTGCTCCAGAGAAAGTCTGTGAGGCTCAGGCTACGGCATGCGACCACGCAGGTTAAGTTCCGATTTCACCGTGATTGATAGATAAAAAGAATGAATCTGACACCGAGACAATTGCGCATCTTTGTATTGCTGGCCGAGACCCTGAGCTTTCAGAAGACCGCCGAAGCACTGCATGTCACGCAACCCACGCTGAGCAAGCTGCTCAAAGAAACGGAGGAGATGCTGGGCGTGCCTTTGTTTGAACGCACCACGCGCATGGTGCGGCTTTCGCGAGAAGGCCAGAGCATCCTGGACAGTGCCCGCAAGATCACTGCCCAGCACGAGGCAGGCCTGCTCGAGTTACAGCAACGATTGCGGGAGCGGCACAACCGCATCGCCGTGGCCGCGCTGCCCACGCTGGCAGCGTCGCTGTTGCCGCTGCTGATTCAGCGGCTGGCGGAGAAACGTACGCCGATCCGTGTGGAGGTTTTCGACCCGATCGCCTGTGAGGCCCTGGACCTGCTGCGAGAGCGGCGGGCCGATATCGCCGTCACCACCCGGCGGGAAGACGGCACGGGCGACCTGGTTTACGAAGAGCTGTTCACGGAGCCCTTTGCCCTGTTTCACAGCGCGAAGATCAGGCCCGAGGTGAACCGCTGGTTGCCCGCGCAACTGGCGAGGCTGCCGTTGATCACGATGCCCGTGGGCACCAGCGTGCGTACGCTGACGGACAAGGCCTTTCAGGCCGCGTCCCAGCCCTTCCAGCCGGTTTATGCCTTGCGCGATCTGAATACCATTGCGCGGTTTGTCCAACACGACTGTGGGATTGCGCTGCTGCCGGCCTCATCGCTGGACAACGCGACGCAGCGTGGAGTGCGCAAGACCGCCCTCAAGGGCGCGCTGACCCGCTCCATCGGCATGTATGTGCGCAAGGAGTGCCGCAGTTCGCGCCTGGTGCGTGTGGCCATGGACGAGTTGCAGCGGCTAGGCCGCAGCCGCCCTGAATGAAGCGCTTGGGCTCGCCGGATGGCGGGTTCGCCTGGCTTAGGGTTTGACGCGGTCTTCGTCGGTCAGCGGCGCGCCGAGATCGCGCTCGTCCATCTCCCAGATCACCATGCGCGGCGGGCTTTGCTTCCAGGCAGGACTTTTGAAGTAGGCCTGGGCCGCGCCGCCGAATTTGCCGCCGTCGCGCGCGAAATTGCCTACGGTCACACCCAGCTCCCGGGACAGTTGCGGCAGAAACTCCGAGGTGCGCGAGAAAGAGGTGCCGACCAGCGCCAGCGACGGCAACGCGCTGTCGCCGAAGAGATCGTCGGCAACCTTGGCCGCCGCAGCGGCGGCCGGCGTATAACGATGCTGCACCACTTTCTCCGGCTGCGGCTGCCATGCCAGCGGCAGCCAATCCACCCCCGCCAGGCGCACCAGATCTCCGGGACGCTCGGCGGCGGGCAGCGCCGAGACCTCCCATTGCTGAGGTGCCTGCAAGCCCACGCCGCTGGCTCGCACCTGCCCGGCCACGGCGCGCGCCGCAGCGCCCGCCCCGCCCTCGGTCCAGTGCGAATCGTTGCGGTAATAGGCTTGCTGCTCAACCGCACTGAGGGCGGCGTTCAGGTCCACGGTCCGCACACTCTCGGCCCGCATGACATCCAGCCAACGCGCGTACCTGTCCTGAAACGACGCGGAGCGGTGCAGACCGCACAAGCGGTCGGCCTCGATCCGGCTTTTATCGGGCACCACGGCAACCAGCAGCTCGATGCCGCGCGCGGCCAGGGCGTCACGCGTGGCCACGACGATGCGGGCCCGCTCGGCCTGATTCTTGTCGGCGTCGGGATGCGGTTGCAGCTCGTCAGCCAGGAACAGCCAGCCGGCGCATCCCTGGCGCACGCGCGGCCCCAGATCGCGCAGCATCAACCACCCCAGCCCGCGCTGCAAGCGGGCCGCCTCCGAACTGAAGGTCATATCGGCCAGCCGCTCTGACAAGTCGTGCGTCACGCCGCCTTCAAGCAGGCGCGACAAGGACACATCCTCAGGCAACACATCATGCTGGGCGCTCCACCAGGCATTGCTCAGCCAGGCGCAAGCCATGAACAGCACCAGCGCGACGCCAGCAAGCCGGCTGGCGCGGCGGTTGGCCGCCGTGGCATGCGCGACGGGCGGTCCGGCGGGGGTATCGTGATGGACGCTCATCGGCTCAGAACTGGAAGTAAAGGAAAGGCACCGCACCACGCGCGGCGATCAGTGCGTAGGCCAGCAAAAAGCCGGCCACTGGCCAGGTGGCGCTGCAGGCAATGCGCAGCCACCCCGCCGGCCGGGATGTCCAGCGGGACTGAAACGCCGGCAGGATCACGCACACCACGCCCAGCCCGGCGGCCAGCCAATGGGCGGGCCGCAAGACATAATTCAGGCTGTCGCCGAGCGCCAGTCCGTTCAGGCCGAACTGACCGCGGTACATCGCCAGCGCGGCGTGGAAATCCGCCGCCCGAAAGATCGTCCAGGCCAACATGACAAACAGCAGCGTCAGCAGGCGCGACAACCATCCCGGCACGGCCGGCAGGCCATTGTTGCTCCAGGCGCGCGCCACCGACAGAGCAACCCCGTGACCCAACCCCCAGAGCAGGAAGTTCCAGCTTTCGCCACCGTGCCACAGACCGGCAATGCCCATGGTCAACAGCAGATTGCGATAGGTTTTCCAGACGCCCAGACGATTGCCGCCCATGGGGATGTAAAGATAATCGCGTATCCAGCTGGACAAGGACAAATGCCAGCGCCGCCAGAAATCCTGGATGCTGGAAGCCAGATAGGGATGGTTGAAGTTCTCCGGCAGGTGGAATCCCATCATCAAACCCAGCCCGATCGCCATCGCACTGTAACCCGCGAAGTCAAAGAACAACTGCAGGGTGTAGGCGCCACAGCCTATCCACGCATCGGCCAGCGACGGCGCCGGCAGGGCGAACGCCGCATCGACCACCGGGGCCAGCGTGTCGGCCACCAGGACTTTCATACTCATACCCACCATGAACCGGCGCGCGCCCAGGCAGAAATTCTGCCAGTCCATGGTGCGGTGGACCATTTCCTTTTCCACCCAGGCCCAGCGGATGATGGGGCCGGCGATCAACTGGCCGAACATCGCCTTGTAAGCCGCGAAGTCGATGAAGTTGCGCTCGGCGCGCACATCGCGGCGATAGACGTCGACCAGATAGGAGATGGCCTGCAGCACGAAGAAAGAAAGCCCGGCCGGCAGCGCCACCCGCTCCCAGGCCAGCGGCACCGCGCCGGCCATATGGGCGACATCGTTGACCGTGCTCACCAGGATGTTGGCATATTTGTACCAGCACAAGGCGGCCACATTGGCCACCAGAAGCAAGGTGAGCAAGACGCTGCGCCGATGGCCATCGCGGAATCGCTCCATGAGCAAACCGCCGGCCCACGCGACGACCGTCACGCCGACCAGCAGGAGCAGGTAGATGGGTTTGAGCCAGCTGTAGAAAGTCCAGCTGCCGATCAGAAGCACCAGATTGCGCGCCCGCTGCGGGGTCAACGCATAGATGACCAGAAACAGCGGCAGGAACAGCGTGAGAAATTCCAGGGATGCGAAGACCATTGCGCTTGGGTTCTTATATCAATGAAGCCGTGCACGCGCGCAGGATGGCGCAAGCTCGCAGCCCAGGTTTAGAATTGCCGTCATGATCCGCCGGACCCTCTCTTCCTACCCATCCTTGCTCGCATCGATCCGCCGGGTGATCGTTGTGGCCATGCTGGGCCTGGCGGCCAGCCAGGCGGCGGCGCAGCAGGTCGCGATCACGTTCGATGACGGTTTCGACCCGCGTATCGAACCGCGCGCGGCGCGCTGGAATGCGCACATATTGCAAACCCTGGCCCAGCACCATGTCCGCGCGATGATCTTCCCGGCCGGCGTGGCGGTGGACAGCCCCGCGGGGCTGGCCCTGGTGCGCGACTGGGGCAAGGCCGGTCACGCCATCGGCAACCACACCTATACGCACCAGGGGTACACCGACGGCACGACGGCAGAGGCGTTCATGCAAGACGTGGCGCGCGGCCAGGCCATGACGGACACCATGCCGGGCTGGTGCCCCCGGCTGCGTCTGCCTTACCTCAATGAAGGCAGCACGCCGGAGCGGCGCGAGCACTTGTACCGTCTGCTGGCGCAGCAAGGTTATGGCATTGCGCCGGTCACGATCGGCATCGACGACTGGAACTACAGCGAACGCTTCGTTGCCGCGGCCAACAAAGACCCCGCGCTGAATCTCGAACCCTATCGCAAGCCCTATCTGGACAGGCTGTGGCAGGAAGTCCAGACCCAGGAGGCGCACTGGCAGAAAACGCTCGGACGCAGCCCGGTTCACGTGCTGCTGCTGCATGCCAATGGGCTCAATGCCGTCATGCTGCCGGACATCCTGGCCCTGTTCGAAGCCCGGGGCTGGACGTTCGCCGACCCCATCACGGCATTCTCCGACCCGATCTACCAGCGGCCCTACACCGGCACCGACGGCGCTCAGCACGCGCTGCCCATACCGGCCTGCCGCTAAAGCGCGAGGGATCGCGGCAACGCGCCTGGCAAGCATGTCAACGCGCCACCGAGTCCGTCGCCTGGAAGATTCTCGACTGCTTGCCTTGCGGCACCAGAAACACGGTATAGCGCTGCCCGGCTTCCAGCGTGCCCATATCCAGCGCTTGCCCCACCGGCTGGCCAGCGCAGGATAGCTGCAGGCTCAGCGCGACAGGGTTGATCTGGCGGCGCCGCGATTCGCCCTGCGGCACCTGATCCAGCACCACGATGTTGCGGCCGGCGGCCAACAACGCGGCCGAAGCGCACTGCGCATCCAGGTTGTAAAACGCCACGGAGGCCTTCAGCGCGTTGAAGTCATCCGGCTGCTCGCGCACGATCACCGACTGCAACTTGCCCGCGCCATCCGGCAGGCCAACCACGCTGGCGAATTCCCCCGGCTGGACCGTGAGCGAGACGTTCTGTTTGGCGCCGCCCCGCTCCAGCACGCCCTCGATGGCCTTGCCCGCCCGGATCGGCAGGAAATCCGTGGCCGGTTTAGCCGCATCCAACGTCAGACGCGACTTCGAGCCCGTCGCTACCACGGCCAGCGGCTGCTCGCCGCCGTTGACGAAGCGCACAAAAGAAGAATCCTCGGCCGGGCCGGTTTCATACAGCGGCACTTCGGCCGCGCCGGCCGAGGCAGCCCAGAGCCCCGCGGTCAGCGCCAGCAGCATCAAGGTCTGTTTCATGGTTTTTTCAGCTCTTTGAGGGCGGGAGAGGCATTCAGGGCATCCGCGATCGCCTTGGCCCATGACGCGTAGCCTGCTTGCGTGAAATGTTGCCCATCCAGCGTTGGCCATTGGCCCTGCTTGGAAAACTGCAAGGAGTCGATGTAGGCGCAGGGCGCGACGTTCGAGGCCAGAAAGCGCGACAACTCCACCGTGCGCGCGGCGTTCTTGCCATAAGGGCCGCCGTCCGTACCCCAGGCCGGCCCGACCCAGACGCAGGCCGTCTTCGTGGCCGCGATGGCTTTGGCCAGCCCCGTGGTTTCCTGCCACGCCCAAGTCTTGGGAAACACCGGCTTGGTGTACGAACCCATGGTGTCGCCGATGATCACGACCACCACATCAGGCTTGTCTTTCTGGATCAGTTCTGCGATCGGCGTGGTGCGGGCCTCTTTGCCCATCAGCACCACCGGTTTGTTGTCGACCTGATCGGCCCCGCAGTCCACAGGCGTGGCCTTGAGCCACCGCGCCGGACTCGCTCCGCAGGCACCCACGGTGTGCACGTGCGCAGCCCCTTGTGCCAGCAAGGCTTGCTGCAAGGGTTCGCGCAAATGGTTGTTCAACGTCAGGTGGCTTTCACCGATGACCAGCAGGGACAGCCCCGCCAGGGTGGAAGTCAGCATGCTACAGCTCCTTGTCACTGCGCCCGGCTGGCGGCAGGGCGCCGAATTCTCATGGCTTCAGCGTTTTGACGCCTGGCAGTTGCACCAGTGCATCAGCGATCGCCTTGCCCCAATTGCGATAAGCGGTCGTCGTCAGATGCTGACCATCCGTGCTGCCCCACTCGCCCGGCTTGGACATCTTGGTCGTGTCGATATACTCGCAAGGCGCGACATTGGTGGCCAGAAATCCGGAGACTTGCTGCACGCGCGCATACGTTTTGCCGTATTTGCCCCCTTCGCTGCCCCAGGGCGGACCCACCCATACGCAGGCGGTCTTGGTGGCGGCAATCGCCTTGGTCAAGGCCGTCGTCTGCTGCCAGGCCCAGGTCTTGGGAAAGACATCCTTGCCATAGCCGCCCATGGTGTCGCCCAGCACCACAATCACCAGATTCGGTTTGTCACTGGCCAGCAACTGCGCGATGGGCTTGGTGCTCGCGGTCTGTTTGCGCACCATGGGCGACTTGCCCATGCGCTCGGCGCCTCCGCAGTTGCCCGGCGTGGCAGTCACCCACTCCGCTGGCGTGGACCCGCACACACTGACCGTGTGCACTTGTGCGGCACCATTGGCCAGCAAATTGTCCTGCAGGGTATCGATCAGATACCCGGGATAACCAAGATGGCTGTCGCCGACAACCAGGATGCTGAGGCCTGCTAGTACTGAAGCAATCATGTCTGCTTGACTCCTGAAAAGTGCCGCGCCTATCGGCTATAAGGCGAGCGGTACGGCACCACCGGCAGGTCCATGGAACGGGTCTGCGGATAAAACGAATAACGCAGATAAAGCCCGCCGGCCCACTGGCGGTAATCACTGGCGTTATCGGCCCCCACGCTCGCGCCGACGAACCAGTTATTCGCGAGCTGATACTCCGCCGCGGCCGACAGGCTGTAGCCGACGCCGGTCTTGGATTGACCGCCGTAGGTAGCACCCGTGCCCAGGCCCAGCGACGCGGCAGCCGCCTCGGCGGCCTGCTGGCGCGCGCTGCTGGTCGGGAAGTAGTCGGCGCCGCTCTCGCGGAAATGCTGCACACCGATCGAGCCTTGCAACTTGTAGCTGAAGCGATTGAAACGCTCCGCCCACGTGATCGGCACGCTCAATGCATAGAACTCCTGCGGACTGAAATAACCGCCGTGGCCGTAGGTGAAGAAGCGCTCGTTGCGGTTGTAGAACGTGCCTCCCAGGTTCAGGCCGGCGGTCAGCAACCTGTCGGTATCACGGATGAGGTAGCGATAGACCCCGGCCCCCACCTCGGTGCGATTGTTCGACTGCACATGGCTGCCGTCCAGGTATTGCCACGACCCGTAGCCATAGACGCCGTAGGTCGGCTTGTCCACGCCGATCTGCCCCGACAGCCCGGTCGCCGTCACGCCGCCCCAGGTATCGCCCGTGCGGGAATCGCGGGTCCCGGCGAAAGACAGCAGGCTGTCTGTCACCGCGCGGCGCGACACACCGGCCGAATACCAGCTGCCCGCCTGCGGATCGATGGAGTCCTTCCAGTCGACGCCGCCCACGACATTGTTGCGGGTGAAGCCCAAAGGCGTGGTCCCGATGTCGGCCGTCAAGTTCTTGGTTTCGTAGCCGACGGCCAGGCCTACGCCGCTGTCGCGCTGCGAACCGGGGCCGCCCACGGAGCCAGACTGCTGGGCCAAGGTCGCTTGCGGCCCACCGCCAAACTCGCTGCTGTGGTAGACGTCGCTGCCGACCGAACCGGCCTTGACCTGCACCGGCGTGACCCGCAGCACGAGCTTGCCCTCGCCCACCGGCATGCGGGCCTCGACGGGCTCCTGGATCAGGGTCAGGCGGCTGGTGCCATCCGTACCATTGTTCGACTGCACAAACGCGCCTACGCGAATCTCCGGTGAGCGCTCCTCGTGGATCTCGCGCAATTCGTTCTGCATCGCGCCCAGATCGGAAGCGGACCCTGCGGCGGGCTCGCCGCGCGGCGCGGCCGCGGCAACCGCAACCGGCACGGCCACCGACTGGGGCGCGGTGTTCGAACTCGGCACCGCGATGGCCTGAGCCGGCGCCGCGGCAGGCACCGGCTGCGGCGTGGCCGCAAAAGGCGTCTGCGCCGGGGCGGCCGCCGTCGGCGCCGCGGCAGGCGCGACGGGCTGCGGCATGGGCAAGGGATCGGGCCGCGCCAAGGCAACCGCTTGCGGCGCCGCGGGGGCGGGTGGAGTCGCTTGCGGGGCCGCCACCACCATGGGTGGCGATACCGTCAGACCCGGCGTGCCCAACTCGGCCGTGGGCCGGCCGACCGGGGCGACGGCGAGCAAGGTCTCCGCCTGCTGGGCGCTGCCCGGCACGCTTTGCAGCGGCTGCTCCGGGCTTTCCGGCAACTCCTGCACGGTCGCGGCCAGCGCTTGCGAGGGCACGCCCGTGCGCGCCCGGAAGGGATTGTCCGTTGCGCCGGCATCCGGTTTGGCTGCAGCCAGCGCCACCTGCGTTTGCGGGGCTTGTTGCTTGGCGGCAATCGCGGCCGTCAACAGTTCCGCGGCTCGTCCGCTCTTGCCATTGGCGCGGTACACCCGCGCGGCGCCGGCCAGAATATCCGGGTCACTCGGCGCGGCGGCCACGGCGCGCTCCAGCGCGTCGTTGGAATAGCGTGTCTTGCCCGCTTGCGAGGCCACTTGCGCCGCGCCCAGCAGCAAGGCGGGGTTCGCCGGATCATTGGCCAGCACTTTGTCGTACAAGGCGAGCGCCTTGCCGGCGTCGCCGGCTTCGGCATACATGCGCGCCAGCGCCGCCACGGCCAAGGGATCGTTGGGCCGCTTGTTCAAGGCCGGCGCCAGGGTGTCGTAGGCTTCGGCGAGCTCTCCGCGCTGACGCAGCAAGTCCGCCTGACGCACGGTGTACAGGAAGACCAGGTCTTCCTGCTGCCGGGCCTGGGCGGGCGTGAGCGGCATGGCCTGAAGCTGGCGCAGCACGCTGGCCGCCTCCGCATCCTGCTGCGTTTTGACCAGGAACGCGGCATACGGCAACAAGACGTCTGCGCGCTGGCCACCGGGCCCGGCCAACTGCTGGCGCATCAGGGCCGCGCCGCGTGCGGTGTCGCCCGCGTCGGCATAGGCCTGCGCCACCGCGCCGGCCAGGGCCGGATTCTGCCGGGCTTGCGGCTCGAGACGCGCCAGCAAGGCTTGCGCCTGCTGCGTCTGGCCGCTTTTCCCCAGCTCGGAGGCTTGCCGCAGTTGCAGTTGAAAATTGAGTTGCTGTTCCGTGCTGGCCATGGAGGAGGTCCGCGCCGAGGCCGGAATCCGCGCCAGGGTCTGCTGCGCCTGACCCCAATCGCCCATTTGCATGGACAACAAGGTGCTGGCATAGAGCGCGTCGGGCTGGTCGGGATTGGCCGCGAGCAGTTCGTCGACCACGCGCCGCGCTTCGGTCCGCTTGCCGTTATCCAGATAATGCCGGGCCAGCTCCAACCGCAGCCAAGGATTCGCGCCATCGTCGCGCACCGCGTCTTCCAGCACGCGCCGCGCGCCTTCGGTGTCGCCCCGCGCCGTGGCGGCCTTGGCCTTGCCGGCGGCGACCTCGGCCCGAACCTGCGGCAAATCGCCCAGCGCAGCACGCTGCGACGGGCTCAAACTCTCGACCAGCTTGACGGCCTGATCGGCGCGGCCCGTCTGGGACAGGACACCCGCCAGACCGCGGATGGCATCGCGGTTGCTCTTATCGGTGGCCAGGACGGACCGATAGGTTTTCTCGGCGCCGCTCAGGTCGCCTTGCGCAACCTGCAAGCGCGCCACGGCGTTGCGACCGGTCGCTTCCTTCGCGTCCAGACGCTGGGCCTGGTCCAGCAGCTTGCGCGTGGCGACCAGATCTCCGGCATCCTGTGCCGCGCCCGCTTCGGCCAGCAGATTCCAATAGCGCGCCGAATTCAGTGATTTCGTCCAGCTCGCCCCGCCCGGCCGCGCAGCGGCGCTGGCCAGCAGGCGCTCCGCTTCGGGCAGGCGGTTCTGCTGCATGCGGACCACGCCCAGGCCGCCCAGGGCATCGGCGTTGTTGGGCGTTTCGCGCAATTTGGCGGCGAACTCGGCCTCCGCGGTCGCGGTATCGCCCCGCTTGAGCGCTGCGTAGCCACGGGCCAGGCGCGGATCCTGCACCGGTGCGGTGCTGCGGGTGGCGGGCGCGGCCGCGCGGACCTGCTTCATCTGGCTGGCGATCTCGCTGTCATCCGGATGCTTGGCCAGATAGGCCTCGAAAAGCGGCTTTTCTTCCGCGCGCGGGGCTCCCAGCCAGGTCAGCGCGGTGCGCCAGAACTCGGTGGCCGCGCCGCCGATGTCAGGCCGGTCAGCCAATTGCTGCAGCCGCCGGATGCCGTCGGCGCGCGTGCGCTCATTGCGGGCCATGTGCTGCGCCAGCGGCAGCATGACGGCCGGATCACCCGGCCGCTCGCGATCCAGCCGCTGCAAGCCCTGAATGGCCTTCTCCAGGCCGCCATCCGTATAGCCCAAATAGGTGTAGTACTCGCGGGCCACGTCACCCTGTGGCGTCTTGCCGCCGAGCGCCTTGTCATACTGCGCGACGGCCGCATGCATGGCCTGGGCATTGTTGCTGTTGGCCGCATCCTGCGCCATGAGGCGCGCCTTGTCGATATCCGCCTTGCCGGGATTGGCCGACAGGCGCAAGTCCTGCTCCAACTGCGGGACATAACGGCTATCGGGAGCGGCCGACTTCAGGCGCGCCAGGTACTCACGGGCCTGGGCGTACTGGCGTTTTTCGACCGCGATGGCGGCCATCCCATACAGCGCATCAGGCTGCCCGGGATCGTTGAGCAGCAGCTTTTCCCAAGCCTGGGCCGCCTGCTCGGGCTTGCCTTGCGCGACCCAATAGCGCCCCTGCTCGACCAGGGTGCGGGAAGCATCGTCTTGCGCCCACACCACCGGATGGCTTATGACGGCCAGTAATCCGATGGCTACCGTGTGATGGCGTACGGACATGATTTCTCCCACTCTAATTGAATTTGGCCCGTGCGCCGGAACCGATAACGGCTATCCAGCCAAGCAGTGCTGAACATGCTGAGCACGTAATCATAATAAGGCGGCTGCTGCCTTGCCAGCTGCGCGGGCGCCAGGCTCGCCGCCCAGGCGAAACGAACCCGCCCCAGCTGGCTTTCCAGCAACGCCGCCTGCCCCGAAGCGCGCAGATACGGCAGCAAGGCGGCAGAAAAACCAAAAGGTCCGGTACCGGAAAGCGCGCCCGTATCGACGTTGACCTTCTCGGGCGGCACACCGTTTTGCGCCGTGGCCTTGGCCAGCCCGCCGATCGCTTGCATCAAGGGAGCCGCCAGGGGATCGGCCGGATCCGTCATGCCGGCCCACATATAGGTGCGCACGGCGTCATAACTGCCCACGGCGCCCTTGACCGGATCGGGGCCGAACTTGCCCTCACCGTTCTGCCCGCTCTCATACGCCACCCAGTCGGCCACATAGCCCAAGGGGCTGCTTTGCCGGATCAACTGCAAGGTGTTGACGGCAATGCTGTCCCACGGCCCCTTGGGCGATGCCTGCGCCAGCCTTCTGAGCACCGGAATCGGCATATAGCTCGGATTGAAGCGCCATACCCCGGGCTGCGCAAAGCCCTCGGGAGCGGGCAGCAACATATTGCCCAGCCCGGGAGGCGCGACGAGCTCGCGCGCCTCGATCTGAGCCAGCAACGCCAAGCCGTCGCGCGTGTAGGCGGGCTCGCCCCAGACGCGCCCGGCCTCAAGCAAGGCATAGGTAAACCAGAGATCCGCGTCCGACGCGGCGTTGGCGTCAAGCACGCCCCAACTGCCATCCTCACGCTTGCCCCACGACCACGCCGGCAAATGCTGCTGCACGTCGCCGGCGGCCAGATTCGCGACGCTCCAGCGCCAGAGGCGGTCGAAAACGGCGCGGTCATTGGCCAACAGCGCGAAGAACATCCCGTAGGATTGTCCCTCCGAGGAACTCATCTTGCGGGGTGTACTGTCATCGAGCACCCTGCCGTCGGGCTGCACGAAAACCTTGACGAACGCCGACCACTGCGGCCAATCGGCCGCCGCGCATGCCGGCGCCGCAACCGCCCCCGCCATTCCCGGACTCAAACCCAGCAGCAGGGCAGCCAACATGGCGCGCAGGCGCCATGCGGCAAAGCCAAGGGGCCAAAGCCATGACAGACGCATCAGTCTTCCTTCTTGCGCGCGCGGCGAACCAGACCGCCCAGCGCCGCCACGACGAGGCCGATCACAACCAGCCAGATCAGCGCCATGACAGCCAGCCGCAACAGGGTATAGCCCGGCAGCACCGAAGAAATCGCCCAATCGATGCGCTTGAAGAACGGCAGGCTGCCCATCGTGTAGGTCTGATCAGCGACCAGGGCATCGACCTGCTTGCCACGGATCACCGCCAGGCTGCCCTGCACGGCTTTGTCGTAGCCATCTCCGCCGCGCAAGGCCGCCACCGCTTCGCCCAGGCCTTCAGGCTGACTACTGGCCAGCAAGACCACGCTGCGCCGCGCGGTCAACGGCGACTCGAAGCCGGCCACAATGGCGCTGACGCCATCGCTGGTGTAGCTGAGCGCGGCGCGCGGCGGCATGCGGTTCAGGCGCGGATCGGGATTGAGCCAGTCCGTCACGCGATAGATCAGATCCGACAGCGAGAAGTTCGCCGCCGATTCATAACTTCCAGGGATGCTGGCGGCCCAGGTCTTGAGCAAGGGATGCCCGGACCCGGACGCGATGACGAGCAAATCCTTGTCGGCCTGCGTATTGACCTGCTGCGGCCGGGTGACCGTCACGCCCGTGGCGGGGTAGCCCGTGGAATCGCCCATGCGGCCCATCACGTTCAGATAGGCCGAGTAGATCTGCGCACCGGCCCGTTCATCCAGCACCACCGCCGTCTCCGACAGATCCGCCATCCGGGTGAATGGGAAACCCGCTTCGGTGAAGGCGCGCAGATTCGGCATCAGGATGAAATGCGGATAGCCGCTCAGGTCGATGGTCGACTCGGGTTCGATGACGCCGCGCACGTTATCGACGATGATGTCCCGGCACTCACCCTGCTTGATGTAGTCGTACATATAGCGGAACTGCAGCTGGCCGCTGGTCTTCAACAGATCCAGTGGCACATCCAGCTGGGCCCGCATCGGCAGGCTCTCATCGGGCAGCACTTCGGCGCGCAGCTTGTCTCCACCCTCGATGCGTTCCAACGCGAACAAAGGCATGGACTTGATGAATTCATTGCCGACGCTGAACAACAGGGAGGAACTCATCGACGTCGGCTGCGGCGTGTAGCGGTAGCGCAGGTCGATGGGCACTTTCTTTTCCTGCCAGCCGAAAAGATCAGGCGGCACGCGTACGTCGATACGGATGGTGTCCGGGCTGAAGCCCGAAACATTGAGCCGCTTGGGTTCGATCAGCTCGCCGAAACTCACCGGCCGGTCCGTGCGCAGCCACCGGGGGGCATCGTAGGGCTGGCGCGGTTTCAGATCGGCCAGCTTGGTGATGGCCGCGGAAGGCCCGGACAGCGTCTGGCTGCCCAGCGCCAGGGCGGCGGCCGCCTGTTTGAGGTCCTTGCCATCGCGGCCCATGACCAGCAGCAGTTTGCCATCGGGGTCGTTGGGATTGCCGACCACGGCCACCGACGGGCCGGTGACCGGGCTTTGCCCCAGATCGGCCACCGCTCCGCCCGTGGCAAAGACGACCGCGTTGCCGTGCTCGGGCAGTTGGGTGACGCTGGCCGGGAAGTCCGAGCCGCGATAGCCCGCCAGGGCACCAAACCAGGATGACATCGTTCCGGCGGCTTCCAGCATGGCCGCATCCGGCTCCGTCTGGAAAACAAAGGGCAGAACGACCCGGCGCATATCGCGCCGGTCAAAAAAAGGCAGCGGCAGATTGGCCAGGTCGTTGGGCAGGGGCAGAGAAGCCGTCGCCAGGTCCAGCGTGCTGAGATTGCTGATATTGGCCCAGAGGCTCGAATGCAGCGGATCCTCGCAGTTGAGCGTGTAGTGCCCGATGAGCTGCAGCCGCAGGTCGTTGTAGGCGGTGATCAGATAGGGCGGGATGTCGACGACACGATCCAGATTGCGGCCCGCCGTATCGCGCGGCAGCGGGATCGAGGCGGCCACCTCATCATTGACCAGCACGTTGATGTGCGACAGATCGGCCAGTAGCGACGGTGAGTAGGCATAGCGCAGATCCAGACGTGCGGCCGTCACCACCCGATCATTGCGGACGCTGAAATTGAGCGTATTGCTGCCATCCACCCCGCGCAAATTGAGCGGATACTGGGCGCCAAGCTGCTTGAAGGTATAGACCTGATCGGCCTCGAACGGCGTGAGCACGGGAGCCGGCACGGCTGCGGGCGGCGGCACGGCTGCGGGCGGCGGCACCTGGGCAGCCGGCGGCGTGGGCGCGGCGTGCGCCAGCAAAGCGCTGCTGGTCAGCAGCACCAGCGACAACCGCGACAGCGCCAGTGCGCGCTGGCGGCGCGTGATGCGGGCCAGCCGCGTTTGGGTCGAACGGATATTCTTGGACATGATCACGATCCCAGGCGGCGTTGCGCTCGTGCGCGCAGCGACAGATAGAGCAATACGGCAATGACCAGCGCGCTCAGCAGCAAAGCGGCCACCAGTGTCAAGGGATGCCGCGCGAAGAACCATTGCAGCCCGAGCCAGGCCGGCAAGGTGCCCACGTAGTAGTCCTGCTCGTCAAGCAAGGTGTAGGCCTGCTTCTCGCTGATCACCGTCAGGTTGCCGCCGATACGATCGCTGGGGTCCCGGGATGCCCCATCCTGGGTGCCTCTGGCCTGCAGCGCCCGCAACGCCGCCGTCAAGCCGGCGGCGTCGGTGCCCGACACCACCACCACGCTGCGGCCGGAACGCAGCGGCGATTCAATGCCCGTCAGCGTCGCCAGTACCCCGCTGCCGTTGTAGTCCACGCGCAAATCGGCGCGGCGTTGGCGTTGGCGCGGATCCGGCCCGAACCAGGCGGCCAGGTCGTCCACCCACTCCGACAAACTGAACCGCCGCGTAGGGGTCGTCAGGGCGCTGGGCAACGAGGCGCCCCATTGTTTGAGCAAGGGTTGGTTGTCGCCCGATGCCAGCACCAGAAGATCCTTGTCGCGCAAGGCATCCACCTGCGCAGCCTGGGCCACGGCCACGCCGGTGGCCGGATAGCCCGAAGCCCGCCCCATGCCGCCCAGCAGGTCCAGATAGGCCGAGTATTCCGCTGCGCCAGGGTTGTCGGGCAGCACGACCGCCGTCTGCGACAGATCCGCCAGGCGCGTGAAGGGAAATCCCGCCTCGGCAAAGAGCGACAGGTCCGGCATGGCCGCATACTTGGGCAGACCGGAGATATCGATCGTCGATCCCGGATCGATGGCGCTGCGCACATTGTCCAGGATGCTGTTCTGGCACTCGCCCAGCTTGGCGTATTCATACACGTAGCGGAACTGCAGGGCGGTCAGTGGCGGCAGCAAATAGGTCGGCACCATCACCGTGGCCTGGCCCTCCGACGCCGGCATGCCCGTCACGCGATTGAATATCCCCGTGCCTTCATGCAGCGCAAAGCTGCGCACCAGTTGCTCGCCGGCCATCATCTCCAGTACCGATTGCCGGGCGCCAGGATGGGGGGTGTAGCGGTAAATGAGGTCGACCGGCACGCCGTCGCTGTGCCAGCCGAACAGGCCGGGCGGCATGCGCAGATTCACCTGCACCGCAGGCGGGCGATAGCCCGACACGTTCAGGTCGCGGATGGACGCCAATTCGCCGAACGCCACGGGCCGATCGCTGCGCAACCAGTTCGGCGCATCGAAAGGCTGGCGCGGTGCCGGCGGATCCAGGCGCGTGAACCGAGCCTGTGGCCCGGAGAGCGTTTCGCTGCCCAAGGCCAGCGCCGTGGCGGCCTGCTTGAGCTCTTTGGCATCGCGTCCCATGACCAGCAGCAATTTGCCGTAGGGATCCTGCGGATGCGTGACCACGGCCACGGAAGGCCCCTGAATGGCGGGCGTCTCCAGGCCGGCTATTTGGTCGCCCTGCTGCAGCAACACCACGGCGTTACCCGACTGCGGCAAGGCATCGATACTGGCGTCAAAGCGCGCGCCCCGATAACCGGCCAGGGCGCCAAACCAGGACGTCAGGATGCCGGCGCTTTCCAGACGGGCGGCATCGGGCTTGCGGCCCAGCACCACGGGCAAGACCAGCGGGCGAATATCCCGGTTGTCGAAAAACGGCACGGGCAGCATGGCCAGATCATTCGGCAACTCGACCGGCTCGACGGCCAGATCCAGGGTGCTTCGGCCCGCGACATCGGCCCACAGGCTGGAATGCAAAGGATCTTCGCAGCCCAGCGTGTAGTGGCCGATCAACTGCACGTCCAGGCGGTTGAAGTCCGTCAGCGCAGGCACGGGCAAGGCCACGCTGTGGCTGGTCGGTGCCGCCGCGGCTTCCTTGGGCAAAGCGACGCTGCCTGCCACCTCGCCATTGAGCATGACCTTCAGGTGCGACAACTCCGGCAGCAGCGCGGGCGAATAGCTGTAGTCGAGGTTGACGCGCGCGCCGACGATACGCTGATCGCGGCGCGCGGAGAATCCCAGCCCATTGGTGCCTTCGACACCGCGCAAGGGCAAGGCGTTCTGGCCGCTCAGGCGCGACAGCGGCACGGAATAGACCTGGGCGCCGGCCGGCAAGGCCGGCACGGGCGCCGGGGCGGCCGCCGGGTTCGGCTCGGCAGGCGCTTCGGCGCTCGGTTGCGCGGCAGCCGGCAATGAGAGCAACAGCAAGGCAGACAACGCTGCCATGCGCATGGCGGGTCGCGCGGGGAACGGGCAAGGCCTTGGCGGCCAAGCATTCAGCCTGGTGGTCATCGCTCTATCGCCCTCTCGTTCTTGGCAGAAATGGGACGGCGCAAGGCCGCGAGGCTGCGGTCACGCAGGTGACGTAACAACAATGTGAAACCCCGTGCGCCGATGGTGGAGATCTGTCCCAAGGCATTGAGGGGCGAATCGGGCGCGCTATTGCCCCAATTGACGGCCCAGGTGTCGGCGCGGCCGAAGGTCACATCGGCCAATTCGCGTTCCTGCTCCAGGGTCAGGGCCTGAAAGCTCACGCCCAGGCGGTCCGCCCGGCTGAAGGTCACCAACGCCGGGAACATGGCCTCTTCCTCGTTGCGAAACAGGCACACGCTCAGCGCCATGCCGTTGGGAATCACCACCCCGGCCGGCAGCACCAAGCCCAAGCCACCCTGCGAGTAATCGCTGGTGCGGCAGGCCACCGTGCGGCCATCGGGCAGCAGCAACATGGCGGGCAAACTGATGGACACGCGCGGGGTGTTGCGCAGCTGGCGCACTTCGCCGGCCACGGCGACGCTGGCGCTGGTCATGATGATGTTGTAGAAAGTCCAGACCAGGTTCAGGACGATGGTCAGGCGCGCGCCTTCGCCCCCATAGCCGCCAATCAGGCTCACGATGCCGATGATGAAACCGATCAGGTTCAATGACAGCAGGATCACATAAGGCCGCGCCAGCACCCAGTCGAAATAGGCCTCACGGATGATGCCGCCCTTGGCCGTCACGTTGAACAAGGCCGTCTTGGGGCTGACCAGGGTCACCAGCGCCGGGCGCATGATGTACCAGGCCAGCACCGATTCGTAGACTTCGTTCCAGAAGGAATGCCGGAACCTGCCCTGGATGCGCGAGCCCGCCAAGCTGGCCAGCACGATGTGCGGCAAGGCGTACGCGGCCACCATGATGGCCGAGGCCTGAAAGACATAGGCGTGGAAAAACAGATACGCCAGCGGCGCCGTCAGGAACACCACCCGAGGCAAACCAAAGAAAAAGTGCAGCATGGCGCTGAGGTAGCACAGTCGCTGCCCGAGTTTCAGGCCTTTGCCGATCAAGGGATTATTGACGCGGATGATCTGCGCCATGCCTCGCGCCCAGCGCGTACGCTGGCCGATGTGCCGCGACAGGTTCTCCGTGGCCAGGCCGGCGGCCTGGGGTACCGCCAGATAGGCCGTGTTAAAGCCCAGGCGATTCATCTTCAGTGCGGTCAGGGCGTCTTCGGTGACGCTCTCGGTGGCGACGCCGCCGACGGCATCCAGCGCGCTGCGCCGCATGACCGCGCAAGAGCCGCAGAAAAAGGTGGCGTTCCAGAGATCGTTGCCATCCTGCACCACACCGTAGAACAGTTCACCTTCATTCGGCACGTTGTGGAATGTCCCCAGATTGCGTTCGAACGGATCGGGGGAGAAAAAAACGTGCGGCGTCTGCAGCAGGGCAAGGCGTTTGTCCTTGATGAACCAACCCATGCATATCTGCAGGAAAGAGCGCACCGTGACGTGGTCGCAATCGAAGACGGCGATGAATTCGCCATCGGTTCGGGCCAGCGCCGCGTTGATGTTGCCCGCCTTGGCGTGCTTGTTGTCCGGACGCGTCAAATAACCGACCCCCGCCTGCGCGCAGAAGTCACGAAACTCGTCCCGCCGGCCGTCGTCCAGCACATACACCCGCAATTTGCCGGCCGGCCAATCCAAAGACTGCGCCGCCAGCACCGATTGCCGCACCACATCCAGCGGTTCGTTATAGGTGGGCACATACACGTCGACGGTCGGCCAGCTCTCCCGGTCGGCCGGCAAGGGCACCGGCTTGCGGTGCAGCGGCCAGGCTGACTGGAAATAGCTCAGCAGCATGACGGTCAATGCATAGATTTCGGCCAGCAGCAGCCCGTAGCCGAAGAACGCGTCCACGGCATTATCAAAGCCTATGGTCTCGGTGACCCGCCAGTACATATAGCGCAAAGAGGTGATGACCGAGAGCATCACCAGCGTCAGCGTGACCAGACGCCCGCCGACACGGTGCAGCAACAGCGCCGCAATGACGCAGAAAGCAGCAAACACCATCTGCTGCAGCAGACCCATTTCCACCGCGATGGCCAGCACCGACAAGGCACCGCCCAGCATGAGCGCCAGCCAGCGGGCCCAGCCCATCTTCCAGATGCGCCAGGACAATAGATCGTTACCCAACTGCGTCAGGCGCGGGCTACGCGTCGCCGACTCGTGGCTCGCCGATTTCATGGATGATCTCTTTGGGCATCGTTCAATTGCTGAAGCAGCCACTGCGCGCTGGCAAGGATGTCACTGCAGGCCTGGCTCTGAGGCGCATGGTCGATGACCGTCTTGCCAAAAGCCAGGGCCTCACTGACCGAAGTGTCGCGATGAATGACGCCGCCCAGACGGTCACCCAGGATGCTGCGCATGACGCGCAAGGTGTCCTTGGCGAGCGCGGAGCTGCTGTCGACCTGATTGACGATGAAAGCGTGGCCTAGATAGCCCTCGCGACCCTCGGAGTACTGCGCGATGAGGCTCTCCATCTGGGGCAAGGTCGCATAGGACGCCGCATCGGGCAAGGTCACCACCAGCACCAGATCGGCGCAACGCAGCGCCTGGCTCACATAGACAGACGGCCCCGGCGGCGTATCGATCAACACCAAGGTACCCGGCGCCAGGTCCAGCTCCTGCAAATGGCGCGCGAGCCAGTCCTGATCCTGCAGCATCTGCTGCTCGAGGCTGAGCCGGTCGACTTCATTCAATTGCCCGAAGGGCACGAGATGCAGCCCCGAGTCCCCTTGCACGGCGGCGTCACGCCAACGCATACCGCTCAGACTCGCGCGGGACAGACCGGATTCCGCGGCCTGCGTATCGGCGCCGAGATGAAAGCGCAGCGCATTCTGAGGATCCAGATCAAGGACCAGCGCCGCATGCCCTGCGCGACTGGCCGCCAGGCCAAGCGTGGCGGCAATGGTTGTCTTTCCTACCCCGCCCTTGGCGGAAACGATGGCTATGGTTTTCATTATTTCGCCGTGTTGAGAGGAGGCGGAGGCTGCCCGGCGGCAGGCGACCTGGCCAGGCGCGCGAACACGCCTTGCAGCGGCGTGACAGCCACGTCCTTGGGCTGGGCATCCGGTTCAGGCGTAGGCACGGAGACCTCGCTGGCGGCTTGCGGTTCCGGCGACACGACGGCCACGCTCACGGTTTGTGGCTCGATCGGCACGGCGGCCACGCTCGCAACTTCCGGTTCCAGTGGCACGGCAGCCGCGCTCACGGCTTGCGGTTCGAGCGACACGACGGCCACGTTCGCCACTTCCGGTTCCGGTGGCACAGCAGCCGCGCTCGCAACTTCCGGCTCGGTCGGCACGACGGCCTGGTTCGCGACCTCCGGTTCGGGCGGCACGGCGGCCACGCTCACGGGTTGCGGTTCGAGCGGTACGGCGGCCACCGGGGCGATCTTTACCTCGTCCGCTGCCGTCGCCTTGGCCTTGGGCACGGGGAGGGACGCCGCAAAAGGCATGGGAGCGGTAGCGGAGCCGGACGACGCGGCATCGGCCAGGCCAGGCTCGACGCGTTCCGCGGCCCTGACCCACTCCGGCGGCGCTGCACGCTCGATATCGGCCGAAACGATATTCGGTCGCAGCGGCCGGATGGGCGCGGGCTCTCTCTCCGGCGTTGGCAATACGAGCGCATCCAGGGCCGGGCGCTGCACGCGTGCGCCCCGGATCAAAGCCAATGCCTGCTCGCCATCGACCACGGCACCGGTGCGGACGGCGGCATACTCTGCCTGCGGCAAAGTCAGTGTGGCCTGAGCGGACGGCGGCCAGGGCGCCGCCTGCGCGGGCCGATCTGCCTGCCCCCCCACGGCCGACGGCACCGCCACCCCGGCGGGCCGGGCTTTACCCAGCAGCGGCCAGCGTGCGCACGCCGCCGCCGACTTCGTTTCGTTCCCTATTTCACGGTAATTACGCGGATCTCCGCCAAATTCCCGATACAGGCTGCTTATGTCGCTGCCATTGTGCATCCCTGACTCCCTGTGTGCCGCGGTGTTTTCCCCGGCAGTGGCACCCTCACGCCTCAGCGGCCAAATCGGTAGCGGATCGTTCCAAATGCATCAGGCGTCTGAACTTGCGTGACGCGCAATTGCGCGTCCGCGCCCAGGCGACGCATCCATGATTCGTAAGCACCCTCAAGAAAACCCGTGGTCCACATCAAGTGTTCATCGCCGAAGGCCGCCCGCAGCGGCGCACAACTGTGCGACAGCGCCAGATGGTCCTCGGCCTCGGAAATCTCCACCCAACCCCAGTCAAGCGGACGCCACACCTGATTGATGACCGATTGCATGTCCGCGACGGACACGGACTGCGGCAGCACATGCTTGTCCGCGAAGTGTTCGCCCGCCCTGCGCATCAGCGCACGCAAACGCTGCGCCGTCAGATCCTGGGCCAGTTCGTGCGCGAACGCCGCCAGCACGTCGCGCCACTGGCTCGCACAAAGTCTTTCATCAAGATGGGAGAGAATGGCGCTTTGCACATTAGTCCTTCATTGCAGGCAGGCAACGGGCTTCGAACCGACGTATGCCGCATCGAGACATGTCGCAAGAACGAAACACACTGCAGGGGTGAAGCAAAAAAGGGCGCGCAGAACCGCGCGGCCTGCGGAAAAACCGGGCCGTTGGGGGCACAATGCGTGGCGCATCACTGCCTGAAACCCGCGAATGGTTCGCGTGGGTGGCGGTGCATGCTTTGTGGTTCCCAGGCTGGACATAGCCTGTATCCGCAAGTTGGCAAGGCGGAGCTGCGGGACTTTAGGCCGCATTCTTGGAGCATAACCTTGCGTCTTAAGCGACTGCACTCAAGGGCGATACGGCGAAACCTCGGCATTTCGGCAGCCAACCATCACAGCAGCGCCATCCAAGCCAAGCCTCGAGCGGTATTTCCAGTCGCGGAAATATGTATCGCAATATAGAGATGTGTCGCGAAGCTGTATATTAGTATAGTCCCGACGTAAATTAAAACATATAGATCTTCAGGATTTGCAAACAGGCCGCCACAGTCGGCTCTGCAACCTATATAGTTGATTCACGTGCAAGCATTTGTAGCCGCAGAATATAAGCACCGGGTAGCCCGTGCGGCCATTGCAAGGGACTGTTGATGTCGAGATCCATGCCGCAGTTGCGCCCCGTCATTCTGGTGGGCGGTACGGGCACCCGCCTTTGGCCGCTGTCACGCGGCAGTTATCCGAAACAGTTTCTGCCCCTGTTAGGCGACTTATCCCCCCTGCAGGCCACCTGCGAGCGGGTCGCCGGCCTGGATGCCGAGCCGGCGATTTTCGTCGCCAACGAGGAACACCGCTTCATCGTGGCCGAGCAATTGCGCCAGATCGGCCAGCGCCAGCCCACCATCATGCTCGAACCTGCCGGGCGAAACACCGCACCGGCCATCGCCCTGGCCGCCCTGCTCGCGCAAGCGCAGGGCGATGACCCGGTATTGCTGGTTCTGCCCTCGGATCACGCTGTGACCGATGTGGACCGTTTCCAACACGCCGTGCAGCAGGCCATGCCGGCCGCCCAGGCGGGCCGGCTGGTTACCTTCGGCATCCAGCCCACCTATGCCGAGACCGGCTATGGCTACATCCGGGCAGGCAGCACACAAGAAGGTGTGAGCCAGGTCGAGGCGTTCGTCGAGAAGCCCGACCCCGAAACCGCAGCCCGCTACCTGGCCAGCGGCCACTATTTCTGGAATAGCGGCATGTTTCTCTTTCGGGCCTCCCGCTACCTGGAAGCCCTGCACGCCCACCGGCCTGACATTCTGGCCGCCTGCCGCCAGGCCATGGCCGCGCCCCGCCAGGACGGCGACTTTCTGCGCCTGGATGAAGCCGCCTTTGCCGCCTGCCCGGCCGACTCCATCGACTACGCGGTCATGGAGCGCGATGCGGATGTTGCCATGGTGGCGCTGGATGCCGGCTGGAGCGACATCGGCTCGTTCGCCTCGCTGTGGCAACTGGCGCCCAAGGACGATCAGGGCAATGCGCTGCGCGGCGATGTCCTCGCCGAAGGCTGCCGCGATGTCTATGCCTATTCCAGCCACCGGCTGGTGGCGCTGCTTGGCCTGGAAGACACCGTCGTCGTCGAGACGGCCGATGCGCTGCTGGTGGCCCGGCGCGACCAATTGCAGGATGTACGGCGCATCGTGGCGCGCCTGAATACCGCCAAGCGCAGTGAAGCGTCGGCGCACCGGCTGGTCTACCGCCCTTGGGGCAGTTACGACGCCATCGACGGCGGCGAGCGTTTCCAGGTCAAGCGCATCCGCGTGGCGCCCGGCGCACGCTTGTCGTTGCAAATGCACCACCATCGCGCCGAGCACTGGATCGTGGTCACGGGCACGGCCCGGGTGACGCGCGGCGATGAAGTGTTTCTCCTCACCGAAAACCAGTCCACCTACATCCCTCTCGGTGTAAAACACCGCCTGGAGAATCCGGGTTCGATAGACCTGGAGCTGATCGAAGTTCAGTCCGGCCCATACTTGGGCGAGGACGATATCGTACGTTTTGATGATGTCTACGGCCGTTAATCCCCGTCCACTCTTTCACATGCTCACCTACGCGACGCCCAGCCACCCCCAGCGCTCCTTCATGGCCCTCAGCGGCCTGGTCTGCGCGCTGATCAATGCGGGCGTCTTCTTCTTCGTGTCCCGCTCGCTGGGCCTGATTTCACCGGTTTTCCAGGCCTGGATCCCTGCGATTCTGGCCGCCGGGGCCTTCGCCATCTACGCCCGCTTCAATCTCTTGATCAGCGCCCGCAGCATGATCTGGATGCTCAGCCGCGGCGTGCTGCGCTGGCTGCAAGTGCTGTTTCTGGCGCTGATCACCTTGTTCTTTCTGCCCCTGGCGGCCACGGATACCGAGGCCTTGCGCATGCTGCTGCTCATCTGGACGGCGATCTGTCTGCCATTGCAGGTCATTGGCCTGTTCGGCTTGCGCCGCGTCGCCTACCGCTTGAACAACGCCCCCTCCAGCCGCCGCTCGGCCGTCTTCTTCGGCATGGGTCCGGAGGCGCGCAAGCTGGCCATGCGCCTGCAGCGCTCGCCTATCCTGGGCATACACACCGTCGGCTACTACGCCGAAGAGGAAGTGACCGTCCGCAAGGGCGAACCCGCCCCGCCCCCTTATCTGGGCCCCTATCCCGCGGCGCAGGCGCGCATCGATGGCGGTGAGTACGGCATGGCCTTCGTCACGCTGGACGACAAGAAGAACGATCCCGTCGTGGTCGATCTGATGAACCGCCTGTACGACTCCACCGCGGCGATTTATCTGATGCCTGAATCGCCCTTCCTGGGCGAGCTCACTGCCAGCAGCGCCGAGATTGCCGGCGTGCCCCTGCTCGCTTTGCACGAAAGCCATATGCGCGGGCTATCGCGCAGCCTCAAGCGCGCCATGGACCTGGTGATCGGCGGATTGGCGCTGGTGCTGGCGTCACCGGTGATGCTGATCATCGCGCTGGCCATCAAGCTGGACTCGCCCGGCCCGGTGATCTTTCGCCAGATCCGCTATGGCGAGCGCGGGCTGCCCATCACCGTCTACAAATTCCGCTCCATGCGCGCCGACGCGGGCAAGGAAGCCGACGGCACGTTGCGCCAGGCGCGTCAGGGTGACGCGCGCGTGACCCGGATTGGCCGTTTCCTGCGCAAAAGCTCGCTCGATGAGCTGCCTCAGCTTTTCAATGTGATGACCGGTTCCTTGAGCCTGGTCGGGCCGCGCCCCCATGCCGCCGAACACAATGAAATCTATCGCCGCATGATTCAGGGCTATATGCTGCGTCATAGTGTCAAGCCCGGCATTACGGGCTGGGCGCAGATTCATGGCCTGCGCGGCGAGACCGACACCACGGAAAAAATGTTGCAGCGCGTGCGTTACGACCGCTACTACATCGCCAACTGGTCGCTGATGCTGGACCTGAAAATCCTGGCGCGCACCGTGCTGGTCGTCATCTGGGACCGCAACGCCTACTAAGACCTCAGGGCTCTTCGCCCATGGGGTCGCACATCGCCAGCTCGGGGCGCCGCCATTGGCAATCGGCCGGCTGCATCATGCGCCGCAGGTCTTCCTTGCCCCGGCTGCCGAAGGTGTATTCGAGCCCCACGCGCACGAAATTCTGGTTGTAGCTGTCGTTGGACGAATCGCCGGACTGCCGGTCGCGGTACACATCCACGATCCAGCGCAGATTGTCCTCTTGCTGCCACTGCACGCGGGCGCCGAAGCGGCGAATCTGCAGGGTCTGGTCGTTGCCGCCCGTAAACGCCGTATTGCGCTGGCGCGACAGCTCGGCGCCCAGCTGCAAGGCTGTCTTGACCGTGGGACGCCAGGTCACCGTCGCCAGGCCGCCCGTCTGCACGGAGTACAGCACCGTGGGATCGTCGTCATAGGCGTAAGGCCGGCGCCAAAGCTGCAGATCCAGGCGTGTTTTGGGCGAGTAATCCCAGGTTGCCCGCCCCTGAAACGTAAACAGACTGGTATCGCGGTCGCCCAGGTGGTCATAGTCGCGCCGCAGCAGCCCGACCCGGGCCTGCAGCAGCGTCTTGGGGCTGTATTCCCAGCGCACCGCGCCAAACGCCTCGTTGTCGGTGTACCGGTTGTCGATGGTCTCGATCAGATCCGGCGTGCGGCCGTAATAGTCTGCCTCGCTGCGCCGCAGCCCGGCCTGCGCGAAAGAACGGCCGAAACCGGCATAGCGAGCCGACAACTGCCAGCCTCTTTCCTTGCGGTCGTACAGGGTCTGATTGATGTCCTGGTCATAACGCGTGCCATTGGCAAAGACGCCAATGACCGGCAGTGTCAGGCGATCGCTGATGCGCATGCCGATTTCCGCCGACTTGTTATCCCGCACCTGCATGTCACGGTCTGGCCAGGTCCGCGACAGATTGGGATTGAGCTGCTTCTGGTAGCCGTAATCGAGGCGGCCCGCGAACAAGGGGCCGGCGCGCCAGTACAAGGTCGACAAGGCATTGGCCGGTTGATGATTCAGCTGCCGCCCGTTGCTGTAGCGCGCGTCGGCCAAGGTGCCGCCCGCCTCCAGCCGGGTGTCCTCGGATAACAGAGGCAGGCGCAGGCCCAGGCCAGCGGAGCTTACGCGCAGACCGGCGCCGCGAATATCGTCGGCGCGGGATTCTGGCAAGCGGGCCGGATTGCTTTGGTATTGATAGGAGCTACCGACCTGCACGGCGTAATCGGCGGGCCCGGGAGCGGCCGCAACCAGCACGGGCCAGGCCAGGCAGGCCAGCCCCAGCGGCCGGGTATACCTACCCGGCAGGAGCGCCGGGAAGGCCGCGCGTTTGATCACGGCGCCGGGCCGCGCCGCTTGCGCCACTGACGCCAGCACAGCACCGCGAAACGCGGATCGTCGACCAGATAGCGGCGCCAGAGGCGGCGGGGATTGCTAGCCAGGCGCCACAGCCACTCCATACCGGCGCGCTGCATCCACAAAGGCGCGCGGCGCTGCAAGCCGATGGCAAACTCCATGGCCGCCCCCACGCACAACACGATCCCGCCCGGCAGACGGGCGGCGTGATGCAAGGCCCAATTCTCCTGCTTGGGCATGCCCACACACAGAAACACCACGTCGGGCTGGCGCTCGCACACGCGTTGGGCAAAAGCTTGGCCTTCCGGGCCGACCGGATCAAAGCGCATCGAAGGGCTGACCACCTCGATGTCCAGGCCGGGGAAATAAGTCGCGAACCTGGCATGCAGGTCGGGCTCCGAGCCAGGCATGCCGCCCAGCAGCATCACGCGCCAGCCTTCCTGCTGGGCGCGGCGGCACAGCGCAACGAACAGATCCGAGCCGGTAATACGCGCTGGCAGCGGCTGCCCCAGCAGCCGGCTGGCCCACACGACCGGCATGCCATCGGCAAAGATGAAGTCGGCCTGCGCATAGCGGCTGCGGAACTCGGGCGCGGCATCGAGCCGCACGACATGATCGACATTGGGCGTGACCACGATGCGGGCCCTGCCATCGCGGCGCACCGCTGCCGCGGACAGGCCCTCGAGGGCCTGATCGAAAGACACGGCAGCGATATCCAGATCGAACAGGCGCACGCTGGGCATGGGGGGCAAGGCGCTGCCGGCAGCCGCGTGGGGCCCGGGGTCGGATACGTGCGAGGGACTGTGCAAGGGCAATCTCGATACGAAGGGCTTTAGCTGAAAATAATGATCTCACACTCGCATTTGAGAAAACCACATTCATCAAGGCGGCACGGCCGTATTGTATTTAAAATACTCGCGGATTGGCGCCGGGCCTGGGCTACTATTACACGCGCGCGCAACCTGTATCAAAGGACCGGAGAACAACGTGGCGGGTCGGAAAATGACGTGGCAAAAGGCGATGCTGGCGGCGCTGGGCTTCTGCGCCCAGTTTGCAAGCGCCCAGGGTCTGCCCATCCCCGACCCGGTATCGGCCACCCCCGGCTCCCGGCCGGCAGGCGACACCGCAGAGTTTGAGCGCTATAACGCCCCCATCGCGCCAGCCGCTGCGGCGCCGGGCAGCGAGCCCACGGCCGCCACCGGCTCGGCCCCCTTCGCGCCGCCCGAGGTCTATCTCACCCCCGCCATCAAGCCGCTGTCGGGCACCAGCCCTGAACGCGGTCGCAGCGGCGCGCCGGCAGGCGCGCGCCAGCCGGACGTGCTGCCCATTCCCGCCGCCGTCACCGCTCCCGCTTCGGCCAACACCGCCGCCGAGCAAGCCATCAGCGGCGCCATTGGCGCGGTCGGCCCGGGCGACACACTGGGCATCAACATCATGGGCACCGGCGGCGCGCAAGTGCGCGTAACCGTCGATGCACAGGGCCAGGTCGTGGTGCCCATGCTGGGCAACGTGCAGGCCGCCGGGTTGACCCCTTCGGCGCTGGGCCGCCGCATCGAGCAGGGCCTGCGCAGCAAAGGCTATATGACCGACCCGCAGGTCGCCATCGAAGTGGTCACCATGCGCAGCCGCATCGTCTCCGTGCTGGGCCAGATCGTCCGCCCGGGACGTTACCCGATCGAAGGCCGGCTATCGGTGTTGGAATTGCTGGCCATGGCCGGCGGGGCCACCAGTTCGGCGGCCGATGTCGCCACCCTGGTGCGGCGCGCCGACGGCGGCAGAAACCGCATCAATCTCTACGTCGGCAACCGCCAGGGCCCTTCGATGAGCCTGCAAGACACCGAACTGGAGCCCGGCGATGTCGTCTTCGTGCCGGAAGCGCCGCGGTTCTATGTTTATGGCGAAGTCGGCAAGCCTGGCGCCTATCCGCTGGAACAGGGCCTCAATGTCATGCGCGCCCTGGCCCTGGCCGGCGGCCTGACGCCGCGCGCCTCCGACAGCCGCATCGACATCAACCGCACCGACGTGCTGACCGGAGAGGTCACCGATAAGCGCGTCAAGCTCACCGACGCCGTTCAGCCCGGCGACGTCATCCACGTCAACGAACGTTTCTTCTGATGCATCGCCGCACCCTGCTGTCGGCCATGTTGCTGGCCACGGGCTATGCCGTACTGCCCTCGGTGGCCCGTGGCCAGACGCCCTATGCCGTCGTGATCGGCGACTCGATCGCCGAGGGCGAGATCCATCGCAAAGGCCGACTGAACGTCCAGGGTCGCTTCGTGCCCACGTACCCCTCCAACCCGGGGCAGCTCTCCTACGAATTGGCGCACTACTCGGGGATCTTCCATTTCAATCACGGCATAGGCGGCCAGACCTCCTCCCAAGTGCGCGAACGCTGGCGCCGTGACGCCCTGGCCGAACAGTACGATCCCGGCGACGGCCGGGGTGCCAGCACCCTGCCCGCCGGCACGCTGCCCCGCCTGATCTATCTGCACGTGGGGATCAACGACATCGCCCTGGGCATGCTGCCGCTGCAGACCATGCAGGAAAATTTCACTTATTTCGCGCGTACCGCGGCCGAGAAGAACATCCCGCTCGTGGTCGATAACATCGGCGCCTATCTGGGCATGACCGACGCGATGATCCAGCAGGCCAATGCCTTCAACACCTGGCTGACGCGCACGCTTGCGCCGAAATACCCTCAGATGCGCGTGGTGGATTATCTGCGTTGGTCCAGCGGCGGCAGCAATGACTATCGCAAGCTCGCGCCCGGTATGTTTGCCGACGGAGTGCATCCGGCGCCGGTCGGCTATGCGGCGTTTGCACGCCATGTGCACGAGACGCTGAAACTGCCCGCCAGCAGCAGCGTGCAATACTGATGCCTGACGCAGCGCCCCGCGCCTGCCTTAGAGACGCGCACGCCAACCATGATCCTGGACGCCAGCACCATTCCTGACGGCTCGACCCTGAGCGCCGACCTGTGCATCGTCGGCGGCGGGGCCGCCGGTATCACGCTGGCCCTGGCGCTGATGGATAGCGGGCTGGACATCATTCTGCTCGAAAGCGGCGGGTCGGCCGAAGAACCGGCTACGCAGGATCTTTACGCCGGTTCCGTCGCCGATGCGCGCCTGCACCCTGAACCCAGCCGCTACCGCCAGCGTCGCATGGGCGGCTCGACGACCATCTGGGGCGGCCGCTGCATGCCGCTGGATGCCATCGACTTCGAGCCGCGCGATTACATCGCCCACAGCGGCTGGCCCATCGGTCTGGACGCCCTGCTGCCCTACTACCCGCAGGCCAACCGGCTCTGCGAAGCCGGCGCATTCGCCTATACCGTCGAGACGGCCTTCGACCACCCCGTGCGTCCCATGATAGGCGGCTTCGAGAGTCCGGTCTTTTCGACCGATACGCTGGAGCGCTTCAGCGTGCCGACGGACTTTGGCCAACGCTACGCCCAGCGGCTGCGCGAGGGCGCCGTGCGCGTCGTGCAGCACGCCAACCTCTGCGGCCTGGACGGCAGCGCGGCAGGCCAGCCGGTGGGCCCGGCGCGGATCCGCACGCTGGCCGGCACGGCCTTTACCGTTGCAGCTCGCCGCTATGTGCTGGCCACCGGCGGCCTGGAGACGGCCCGCCTGCTGCTGGCCAGCCCAGGGGCGAGCGGCCAGGGGCTGGGCAATGCCCACGATGTGGTGGGCCGCTACTACATGAGCCATATCGCCGGCACGATAGGCCAAGCCGATCTTTCCGGCGCGGCATCGGTATGGCACGGCTACGAAGTCAGCGACGAGGGGGTGTACTGCCGCCGCCGGCTGGCCCTGCAAGCCCCGGCCCAACGGGCCATGCGTGCCGGCAACTTCATCGCCCGCCTGCATCACCCGCGTATTCCGGATCCCGGGCATGGCAACGGCATTTTGTCAGCGCTCTACCTGGCCAAGCCCATCGTGCCTTACGAGTATGCCAAACGGCTGTACGGCGACACGCCGGGGTCCGCGGGGCTGTGGCTGCGCCATCTGCGCAATGTCGTGGGCTCGGCCCCGGCCACGGCGGCCTTTCTCTGGCATTTACTGACCGAGCGCAAACTCGCCGCGCGCAAGTTCCCCTCCATCATTGTTCACCCGCGCAACCGGCGCTACAGCCTGGACTTCCATGCCGAGCAGGAGCCCAATCCCGAGAGCCGCGTGACGCTGGGCTGCGAGCGCGATGCGCTGGGCATGCCCCGGCTGCATATCGATTGGCGCTATACCCGCCGGGATGTCCACACCGTGCAGGCCTGCCTGGCGGCCCTGTCCGAAGCGCTGCGCGCCAGCGGTGTCGGCAGTTTTTCCTACGACCAGGATCAGGTCGAAGCCGAGATGACCCGCTACGGGGCCTACGGCGGTCACCATATCGGCACGGCCCGGATGGGGCGCGATCCCCGCAGCAGCGTGGTCGACGCCGACTGCCGCCTGCACGAAGCGCCCAATCTCTATATCGCCGGCTCGGCCGTTTTCCCGACCTCGAGCCAGGCCAACCCCACTCTGACCATCGTGGCGCTGGCATTGCGTCTGGCCGAGCATCTGCGCCGCCAGACCTGCCCGCTGACGCTGGCAGACGCCTCTAAGAGTCCCTGCATATGAAACAACGCATTCTGGTCCTGGGCGCCAATGGCTATGTCGGCCAGCGCGTGATGAAGGCCTTGGGCGCCAGCGGCTGGGCCGATCCCGTCGCCGGCGTGCGGCGCCCTGGACGCCACGCGCAGGAAATCGTGCTCGACGCCGCCGAGACCGGCCCGGTTGCCAGCGCGCTGGCCGCGGTCGACGGTGTGGTCAACTGCGTGGCGGGTGCGCCGCAGACCATGGTCGCCAGCGCCCGTGCCCTGGCCGCAGCACTGGATGCCCGGCCGCTGCCCCTGGTGCACTTCAGCTCCATGGCCGTCTACGGACCGGCCGTGGGGGATGTCGATGAAACGACGCCCCCGGCTCAGGGCCTGACCGGCTACGCCGGCGCCAAGGTAGAGACCGAGACCTTGCTGGCAGCACGCCGGAACGTGACCACATTGCGCCCGGGCTGCATCTACGGCCCGCTCAGCCCGCAGTGGAGTCTGCGGATAGCGAGCCTGCTGCGGGCGCGCCGCATTGGCGACCTGGGTGCGGCCGGTGACGGCTGCAGCAATCTGGTTTACATCGATGACGTGGTGAGCGCGGTGCTCGCCAGCCTGCAATCGAGCGACCAGGCGCGTGTCTACAACCTTGCGATGGCCCAGGCGCCCGACTGGAATGACTACTTCCTGGCCTACGCCAAGGCGCTCGGCGCCGTGCCGATCCGCCGTATCGGCGAGCGCCGCCTCAAACTCGAAACCCACGTGCTGGCCCCCGCGCTCAAGATTGGCGAACTGACGCTGGGCCGCGCGGGGCTCAACCTGCCGCCGCCCATTCCGCCCTCGCTGGCCAGGCTCTGGCGCCAACCCATACGCTTGGTCTCGCACCGCGCCGAGCAGCAATTGGGCATGCGCTGGACTTCGCTGCAGCAGGGTCTGGCCGCCACCGTGGCCGCGGCGCGCCCGTGACACGGCCACCAACCGGAGCTTCCGCCATGGACTACCCCTATCGCGTGGCCGCGCAGATCAGCATGTATCCCATGGACTATCCCCATGCGGCACTCTTGCTGCCGCACCAGATCCGCGTCTGGAGCCCCATGGTGGATCGCATCCTGGTGACGATCGACACCCATCAAAGCCGCTCCGGGCGTTATCGGGGCAGCCATTTCGAAGCCTATCGCAGCAAGCTGCTGGCGCTGGCGCAAGACCTCAAACGCGACCATCCCAAACTGGACGTCATCGAGGTCGACTACGCGCCGCAAGCCCGCCGGGAGGTGGCGCAAGCCTTCTTCGGCACGGACGACATCCCCGTCAAGGCCTGGGACGGCGGCCCCTTCTATGCCTATTTCTACGGCATGCACCACAGCCAGGCGCGCCACATCGTGCACTTTGACGGCGACATGCTGTTTGGCGGAGGCAGCACCCGCTGGGTGGAAGACGCCATCCGCTACACCGATCGCACTCCCGATGTCCTGCTGACCGGCCCCTTTCCGGGCCCGCCGCGCGCCGACGGCAGCATCGAGGGCCATGGCCTGCCGGCCCCCGAACGCACGCAGATCGGCGGCGCCCTCGCCTACCGGTTCCAGAATGCCAGCACCCGCATCTTCATGCTGGACATGCAGCGTCTGCACGCCACCCTGGGGCACTTGCCGCTGATGGCGCCAGGCCGGCTGCAGCGGCTGAAATCCCATCTGCTGGGCAACCCGCCCGACGTGCGCGAAGCCGAGGTCATCCTCAGCGAGGTCTTGCGCGAGCGGGGTCTCTACCGCGTCGACCTGCTCGGCTCGCCGCCCGGGCTATGGTCTCTGCACCCCCCTTACCGGGGCGCGGACTTCTATCGCCGCTTGCCCGAGCTCATTGCCGCCGTCGAGTCGGGGCAGCTTCCCGATGCTCAGCGCGGCCACTACGACGTCCACGACAGCATGATTGACTGGTCCGCCCAGCGGGCTGCCACGCGGCGTCACAAACGCTGGCTGCGCATGCTCAAAGACCGGCTACGGATCGGCGGGTAGCCGCTTTGGAGGCAGCCTGCTCACGCGGTTTCTTGAACAGATTGATGAGCGGCCGCTCAAGCAGGTAGTAGACCGCCAGGCCGGCCACCGTGCAGGCCAGGATGCCGACAACGCAGAAGGCAAGCTGCCCGCCCGGCAAGCTGTCCAGATGCAGTTTGCGCCATGCCTGGCTCAGGGCCGACAGCACGAAGGCGTGAGAAAGATAAATGGAATACGAGGCGTCGCCCAGCGCGTGCAGCAACCTCAGCCGGGGCAGGGCCTGAAATCTTTCCAGCAAGATGGCGCCCATGACGATCGCCGCCGCGGGCACTCCCTGCGCCAGGGGCCGCGATGCATCCGGCGCATAGACTGACGCCAGAGCGATGGCGGCAAAGCCGCCAACGACCGACCCCCATCCCAGAGCCGCCGACCCGCCTTTGTGCGGCCGGGAGAACCACCATCCGACGCTCATGCCCAGCAGGAACTCCAGCACGATATCGGAGGTATAGACCTTCAGGATGGGCGTGTCGTCGCCGACCCAGAACCATCCCAGAAAGCTCAGCCCGAACAGCACCAGCGCGGTCACGGCGAAGCGCCATGCCGTGGGCAGCACCAGCGTGAGCCCGAAGATGACGTAATAAAGCATCTCGTAATTGAGCGTCCATCCCACGGTCAACACCGGCTCTATCAGCCCGGCGGGGTTGGGCACCATCACGAAGAAATAGGAGGCGACCACATGCAGCAAGCCGAAGCGGGTGGTCTGCATCAGGTGCGGCGCGATCAACATCACGGCCACGGCCACGGAGGTAAGCAGCCAGTAAAGGGGCACGATGCGCACCGCGCGCCGGCGGTAGAACTCGAGCACGCCCACTTTCTTGCCGCGCGTGGTGATCCACATCAAAAAGCCGCTGAGGACAAAGAAGATGTCCACGCCGGCGGCCAGCCAATGCGGCCAGTATCCCTGGTAGCCCATGCGCTCGAGTTGCGGATAGAGATGGACCACCACCACCATCATGGCCGCAATGCCACGCAGATACTGAATCGAGATGATGTCCATGAACGGCTATCCGGTTCGAAAGAGGCGGCCGCGACACGGCGCGCGGAAAACAGGGCGGGCAGACATCATACCGGCGGCACCTCGGCGTCGCGGCGTACTTCGCCCCAGGCCAGCACGGCCACGGCCAGCCCATAGCAGGCCTCGCCCACCACGATACCCAGGGCCGCGCCGACCGGCCCGAACCGCAACATGCAGCCATAACTGGTCGCCAGCGCGATCAGGGCGCACACCAACGTGCAAGCGCTCAGCGCGCGGAAACGCTGGCGCAGAAGCGGCACCATCATGACGGGCTCGCGTATCACCATCAATACGAACAGCCCGATCCACAGCAGCAGCAAGGTGTCGCGCTGCGGGAAATCCTTGCGCATCAGATCGAGGAAAATCCAGTCCCGCAGCAACCATACGACCGCCCCATACAGCAGCGTGAACATCGCGAGCGCCAGCGAAAACAGCAGCAGGCGGCGCAGCGTGCGGCGTGCGCCCATGCCGTGCATCCAGCCCGAGGCCAGCGGCGTGAGCTGCTTTTGCATGCCGGCCAGCAGCAGATTGATCGGCATGAGCGTCAGCCGCGATGCGGCCAGCGCGGCCACCGCGGCCAGGTCCAGCGTCGCGGCCGTCAGGAAGTTGTAGCCCTGATTGAATAACCAGTAAATCACCCCGCCCGAGGCTGCCCAGAACCCCATCCGCGCGATCTCTCGCAGGCGGCCCGGTTGGGCCTGGGCATCGAGATCGTCGCCCAGCACGCGTCGCAGCAGCGCCGCGCAGGCCAAGGCGGCCGCCATACCGGCCAGCAGCGCGCCCACCGCCGCGGCCGGGGTCAGCACCGCCAACGCGCAACCGGCCAACAACACCAGGACATAGACGGCATCGGCGCCCAGTACCTGCTGCGGCCGGTGATACATGAGCAGGATCCCGCGCAGATATTCGCGATACAGCGCCGCCAGCACCAGGCCGGTGGCCGCGGCAGCCACGGCAGCCGAAGCCGCATCGAACACCCCCGCTGCCCACGCTGCGGCGATCAAAACCAGGGCCAGCCCTGCCCCCCACCCGCCCAGATGGCGTTGATCCCGTAGCAGGCTGCCCATCCATTGCCGCCGCTGCGCGGTGTCCAGCCCGGGAAGCCGGATCACCATCGGCGTACCAATGAAGGTGCCCTGCAAGGTGGTCAGCAGCATCATGGTATTGAAGGCCAGGATGTAATAGCCGTACTGCACCTCGGGCGCGTAGCGGATGAGGATCAGGCCGACCCCGAAGTTGGCTGCCGACAGCATGGCCTGGTCTGCGATCGAGCTGCCGAACAGGCGCGCCAGACCCGGGGCTGAAGAACGTGGCCGACTCACCGGTTGCCCCGATCGGTTTTGATCCAGTTTCGATTCCGGCGGTTGCGCACCAGTACCACCAGCTTCCAGAGCACGAAGAAAGGCACGCGCAGCAAATCCAGCAAGGCTCGCGGCCCCAGCGGGCAGAGTTGCCAGCCGCGCAGCACATGCAGGGCGAGCACCGCCAGCAGGGCCAGCGCCAGCATGGGCCAAAAGAGCAAGCCGGCGCCCGGCAGCACCCATGCCGCCAGGCCTCCCAGCACGAGCAAAACACCGATCTGCAACACGATATAGCCCAGCGGCAGGGTGAGCAGATCGATGGCGAGTTCCAGGCAGACCCAGCTAGGGCGGGTCAGGCCCTGCCGCAACAACGGCAAGACATAGGCCTTGAGCACCGCCATCCGTCCGCCCTCCCAGCGCTGGCGCTGGGTGCGCGACCCTTTTTCGGATGCCACCAGCTCGGCGTCGGCGCTGGCCTCGTCGATATAGACCACACGCCGCCCGTTCAAACCCAGCACGATGCCGTACTCCACATCCTCGGCCATCGAATGGATATTGAAGGGAACCTCGCGCAGGAGGGCGTGCGTCATGCACATGCCGTTGCCGCGCAACCCGTTGGAGGCGCGCAAGCGCTCGCGCGCCCTGCCCCGCACCGCGTGGAAAGCGCCATAGGCAATAGTGATGATGCGCGTGCGCCAGGAGTCATCCGGATTGAGGACACCGTAGTGAACCTGCATCACCTCGGCTCCCTGCTCCATACGGGCAGCGTAAGCAGCCAGCAGATTGGGCGTGACCTCGGTATCGGCGTCGATGACGGCCACGGCCTGGGCGAACCCGTCGGCCGCGCTACGGGCGATGCCGAACTCCAGCGCGTAACCCTTGCCGCGTTGCGTGTCGCTGGTGCGCTCGATCACCAGCGCGCCCGCGGCACGCGCAAGCTCGGCGGTATCGTCGGTGCAATTGTCGGCGACGACGATGATGCGATAGCACGCGCGTGGCCAGTCCAGCGCGGCCAGGCTGCGCACGGTGCGCGCGATGACGGCGGTTTCGTTGTGCGCCGGCACGAGCACATCGAAGCGCCAATCGCGCCGTTGCGGCTGGGGCCGTGGCAGGCGTGCCGACAACAACGTCAATAGACCCAGGTAGCCGCTTGCCAGCGCAACGGGCAAGGCAATGACAAACAGGATGAGATGCAGGAACAAGGCCATGGAATCAGGCGTACTCTTGATAGCGCCCGCCCCAAAGGACGGACAGTTTCCCGTAGTTGGCGCAGGCGCGCCCCAGCCAATGCACACCATGATGGCTGCCCAAGGGCCAACTGAACAGCGCCAGCAGGCCAGCGGCTGCCATCTGGCCTGCGGCGCGGGCGTAAAAAGCCAGCCGGCGTGCGGCACCCGGCCGCGCGCCCAGCCGGCCCGCTTCAAAATGGATGGCAAAGTCCTGCCCGCCACGCAGGGCTCGCTTGAGAACCCAGGGCACCGTCATGCGGCTGCGGGCGACCGGCTCAACCACCTGCGCCTCGTCGCACCATACGATGCGCGCGCCCTCGCTGGCCAGACGCATCAGCATGTCGCCATCTTCGCCGCCGGTCAGGCCATAGGCAGGGTTGAATGCCGGCCCGGCCCGCCGCAGCCATGCCGCCGAGACCAGAAGATTGCCCAAGCGCAGCGCGTTACGCGGGACTTCCTGCCCAGTGCGAAAGCGCGGCCAGTCGAAAAAATGCCCGCGCCGTACCCAGGCCGGCGCGTCGGCAGGGACCTCGGGCACCACGGGCGCCTGCACGGCATCCGCGCCAAACGTATCGGCGGCTTGCATCAGCAGCGCCAACCACTGCGCAGGGGCGCGCTCGTCATCGTCGATCATGGCCAGCCATTGGCCCTGAGCCAGGTCCACCGTCATGTTGCGCGTCAGCGAGATATTCTTCTGCGGCTGGATCGCATAGTCCAGCCGTACGCCCAAGCCCTGCAAGCGGGCCTGGTGCGGCGCGACCACGGTGCGGGCACTGCCCTCGGCGTCGTTGTCCACCACCACCACCTGCAGGGGCAGCAACGTCTGGGCGGCCAGATCGCTCAACAGCGCATCCAGCAAAGGCAGGCGCCGGTAGGTGGCAATGCAGACGCTGATGGCGGGCGCGCTCATGGGGTGTCCTCGTAGACGAATTCGTACCAGGGGCTGGCGTCACCGCCGGTTTGCACCCGCACCCGCGCGGCACCCTGCTCAACGCTGACCAGCGAGGCCGATAGCGGCGCACGCCGGCGGCCTTGCCCATCCAAAGGATAGACCGTCAGGCGGCCGGCGCGGGCCGACAGGCCGAGTGTCGCCGGCATCCGCCGCAACCAGGCCGGCGGCCGCGTGGCATAGTCGCCAGACGGCCCGGCGCCCCCGGGATCCGGCTCCAGTGTCAGAAAGGCCGTTTGCCCACGATAGGGGATACGCAACTTCGGGCGTTGCGGCATTGAGCCGGGCTGGGTGCCCGTCGTGTCGTTGCCCAGACTCAGCAACAGATGACGCGCCTGCGCCAGCGGCTGGCCATCCAGCGCGGTCAATATGGCGGCTGCCGTGCCTGCCGCGTCAAACTGCATCCAGGCGGCCTCGCCGGGCAAGCGCTGCGTGCCCACCGCGCCGAACACCGCCCAGACATCCGGCGTTTGCAGCATCACCTGCCCGTCGCCCTGCGTCAGTGCCGTCGAGGCCGCCTGCCGCGGCACGGACACCTCAGCCCCGGGCCCGGCCTTCAGGTCCAGACCCAATCGGCCTTGCAATGCCCAGCCGGGCTGAACACCCAGCCCCTCGATCAGGCCATGCGTGATGGCGTCGAAGCGCCGGTCCGCCCCCCACCGCAAGCGGGCGTCAGCGCCCACGGGGATATCGACCTGCAGGGGCAAGGCAGCAATGAGCGGCTGGCGGAACAACCGCGCGCTCTGCCCTGCCAAGGCCATGCGCCCCCAATCCCCGCTCAGGGCAAAGCGCGCGGGCGCCTGCGGCAGCGATGGGGTATCGCTGTAATCGAAGTAAAACAAGCCGTCCCAGTCCTGCAAGGCCGCCATGGCGCTCATCAGAGGCAGTATCTCCGCGCCGCGAGGGTTGGGAAAAGGCAGGTTGAACTCGCTGACGACGAAAGGCCGCTGACGGTCGCGCCGCAACGCCAGCGCCAACAACCGGGAGAACTCCTTATCGCTGGCGTTCAGGTCCGGGATGCGCCAATCCTGGGCGCCGCGGATATCCGGGTGCGCGATGTAAAAATGCTCATCGATATAGTCCATGGCGGGCTGAGCATCGGCGTTCATCAATCCACCGTAACCCATTTGTGTGCCCGTCACGGGTACTTCAGCCCCGGCGGCATCGTGCACAACCTGCCGCAGAAGCTCGAAATAGGCTTGATCGGTGGCCGCCAGGAAACGCATGAAGTCCTGCTCACGCGCACCGACGACGCCCGGTTTGCCGGTGCCGAACCAGGTGCTCAGGCGCCTCGCAACCCCCGCGCGCAGCTGGGCCAGACCGGTTTCGTACAGCGGCTGCTGGCGGCCAGGCTCGGGAAAGTCGTCGGCGTCATCGGCCGCGCAGCCGCCCCACCGGGCACATGCCTCTTGCAGCGACCCATACTTGCGCACTAGCCATTCACGCCAACGCATGCGCAGTTGCGGCGCATACGCGGAAGGAATGGCCGCCTGCCAATCCGGGCCCAGCCATGCGGCCAGCAAGGAAGACTCGTTATTGATCTCCACCAGGGCCAGAGCGGGATTGTCTTTCAAACCCAGCAGCGCGATCAGTTGCCGCGCGTAGGCCTGCTGCATGGCGATCAGGCGGGGATCATAGACATGGATGGGCGCGGTCAGCGAGGGCATCTCGGCCCCGCCATCCAGTGCCGGCAGGCCATCGACGCTGGGCCGGAAGCGGTAACCCACGTGCAGGTTCAGATTGATATAGATGCCCTCGGCGGCTAAGGCGCCGATCAGCCCGCGCAGACGCGCCACGGCGCTGCTGCTGAAAGTGGGAAACGGCCCAGGCGTCAGGATGCTGATGGGGGCATCGGGAATGTCGGACGGTAGAGAGTCGAGATGATGCAGGCGCACCGCGTTGAATCCCAGCTTGCGCAATTGCCGGGCCAGATCGGTGGCCTGGCGCGCATCGGGGAAATTTGCGCCGAAAGACAGGTTCACCCCGAACAGACGCGCCCGCCGGTCCGCCTGCCCATCGCGGCCCACAAAAAACAAGTGGCTGCCCCGCGCCACGATACGGGAGGCCGCATCCAGGGGGTGGTTCAATCCTGCCACGTCCGGCGCGCCGCTCAGGGCAGCAGGCTGCATCTCGAACACGAACCAGTCCGCCGTTGCGGCCACGCCGGCGGCCGGGCCCGCCAGCGCCAGGCAGCAGGCTGCCACCCAGCGCTTCATGTCCGGCGCTCCGTGCGAACCCGAGCACCGCGCGGCGCAGCCGGCCCGCCTGGGACCTCGCGCCCGACGCGCATGCGGGCATGCGCTAAGGCCAGACGGCCGCTGATGGCCAGCGACGAATAAATGAACATGATGTTCTGGAAGTTGGTGTCGCGCAGGATCTGGCTTTCCGAGAAGTTGCTGATCATGATGGTCACGCAGATACTCAGATGGATGGCAGCATCCTCCCGGTCTATCTTGTAGAGCCGCATGATGCTGATCACATGCCAGGCCAGGCAACCCAGAAACAGGCCCATCCCCACTTGTCCCAGGTCCAGCAGAATATCCAGATAGCCGTTGTGCGCCTGGCCCGGCAGCCAGCCCAGCTTGGTGCCGATGTACTGAGAGGGGCCGCCCTCGCCGACCCAGAAGGCGCTGTACCCTATCCCCAGCAGCTTGTGCCGCTGGATGGAAACGTCGGCCAAGGCCCAGATCTCGCCGCGGCCGGTCAGATCACTGCTCTTGTTGAACAGCGTCGTGACGACCAGCACCACGTCATCGATCTCCGGCATGCGCCCGACGGCCACGTAGAACACCAGCAAAAAATAGAGCAAGAGCAGCAACCCGCTCAACAACAGGATCTGGCCGGTGTGCCGGCCCCCGAAGAAACGTTTGCGCGTCAGCAGATAAATGCCCACGCCCAGGCCGGTGACCAGGATCGAGGTCGCGCTCTTGGTCATCACCAGCATGAACGCGCTGAAGACCACCCCCATCAAGGCCAGCCCCCGGATCTGCGGCGTCATGAAGAACTCGCGCAACCACAGCAACACGGCAAAGCCGGCGATGGAGCCCAGCATGTTCTTCTGCCAGGTGATCCCGCGCCAGGCGTTGCCCAGCAACACATCCACCCCCACACTGGGCACCAGCAAGGCCACGAAAAACGACAGCACGAGAACGATGGAATAGGTGCCGAGGACGACGCGCAGGAATTGCCGCGGGCTGCTCAACGGCGGCGCCACGGCCAGGCCGATAAGCACCAGCCCGGCAAAAATGATGGTGCGCTTTAACGTAATGTCGGGATAGGGTGACCACGTCGCGCTGCTCAGGCAGTACAGCACCAGCAGCAGCAAAAAGAGATTGGAACCGCGCAGATTGCTCAGGACGGTGGGCAGATGCCGCCATGCCACGAAGGCGGCGCCCAGAAACAGCGACGCATATTGCACCTGCCGCAGCATCGATCCCTGCATCACGGTGTGCGTGGCTTCCGGCCCCAGCTCACTGACCGACAAGGTGTCCGGCACGATGGCAAACAGCAGGCTCAGACCGACGAGCAGCCACACCGCCCAGCGATCCCCACGGCTTTGCCCACCGGCGATCGGAAGGACAGGAGGCGCACCCATGGCCGCGCTCGTCAGCCGCGCAGGCGCGCGGGCAACAGAGACCGCAAACGGGCCAGCCAGCCTCGGCCGCCACGCGGATCGTATTCGTTATAGACCGTGCCCAGCACCCGGGCCCCGGCGTTCTCGAGCAGATCGGCGCTGCGGGTCAGCGCATTGAGGGAGGTCAGGTCCTTGCGCGCCACCAGCAGGCAGGCATCCACCTGGCGCGCGATGCTCTGCGCATCGGAGGAATCTGCGGCCGGCGGGGTATTGACGATGAACACCTCGTACTGATCGGCATAGGCCGCCAGCACGCGTCCGAGCGCCGGCTCGCGCAGCAGTTCAGCCGGATTGGGCGGCTGCGGACCGGCATCGAGCACTCCCAGCGCGGGAAAACCCGGCACGGCACGGCTCTCGCCCGCCGGCGCGCGGCCCGCCAATATCGCGGACAGCCCCGCACCGCTGGCGCTGCCCAACAAGGTCTCCTGCCCGCTGGCGCGCAGGTTGGCGTTGACCAGCAACGTGCGCCGGCCGGTCTGGGCGAACGCAATCGCCAGGCTGGCGCTGAGGTAGGCGCGGCCTTCTTTGTCCTGCGGACTCACCACGGCCAGCGCGATACGGGGCAGCTCCTCTAGCCGGATGGAGATCTCGGCGCGAATCTGGCGGATGGCCTCGGCTTCCCGGCCGAAAGGCATGGCCGCAATGGGCAGGGTGATGTCGGTCTGTTGCGCTGAAGCGTAATCGTAACGGTACTGCTCGGCCAGCACGGCCTGCACCCGCTCTTCGGTGACAAACCCCAGCTTGACCGCAGCCTGGCCGAACCGCAGTTGCTCGGCCTGCTGAAGCTGCACCACCTGCGCGACCTGCGCTTCGGTCAACACCCCCAGGCGCACGAATCGCTCGCCCATTTTCTCGGCGGGTTCGAAGCTCTCCAGCGGGGCTTGCGGGCCGCCGTTATGGTTCAGGCGATCGAACAGCGGCAGCAGTTTGGGATCGCTCATGGGGCAACCGCCACAGGCTTGCGACCCACCCGGCCCAGAACAGGCAGAGTGGTACTGCGCTCCAGATCGTCCAGGCAACGGACGCGGCGACGGCTCAGTTCCAGGATGAGCGCCAGGGCAAGCCCGGCCATCAGCCCGATCACCAGGCCAAGCAGCAAGCTGCTGCGCACACGCGGCCGCGACGGCGACGAAGGCAATTCAGCCGCCCGCAACACCGCCAGACTGGGCAGGGAAATATTGCTGGCCATCAGGATGCCATCGTATTTTTGCAGCGCGGTCTGATAGACCTGCTCCACGCCGGCGAACTGCCGCTGATAGGCGGCGATCCGGTCGAGCTTGGCCATCTGATCCAGAACCTTGGCTTTCTGCGCGTCCATATCATGCTGCAAGGCGGCGTGCTGCGCCTCCAGCCGCTGCACATCGCTGTCGAGCGCATCGACGGCCGCCTTGGCCTGACGGGCGATGTCGGCCTGGAACTGCGCGCGCTGGGCCAGCAAACCCGCCACGCTGGGATGCCGGGGGCCCAGCGCCCCGCGCAATTGCCCCAATTGCTGCTCCACCACCGTCAAACCGTTGCGCAAATCATTGATGGGGGCGATCTGCCCGACTTCCGGCAGGTCTTCCGGCCGCATGCCCGCAGCCAGCAGACTGGCCGTCGTCGCCTTGCGCGCACGGGCGGCCTCCAGCTGCGACTCCAGCCCCAGCAGGGACGTTGCCATATCATTGAGACGGCGCACATCGATATCCCCGCCTGACTGGCGGGTGTCGACGATGCCGGCTTCCTGTTGGTAGCGCGTCAGTTTGTCCTGAATCGCGTCCAATTCGCCGCGCAACTGCTCCAACTGCGCGGTGTACTGCTCGGTGCGCGCCCGCGCCGCGGCCGAGGAAATCCCCTGGCTGACCGCGATATACGAATTGACCACGGCGTTGGCAAACTCGCGCGCCTTCTGCGGGGTATTGGCCGAAAAGGAAACCGTCAGCACCCGGCTGTTCTGCTGTTTGACGACTTCCAGATGGGTTCGGATGTAATTGACCAGATCATTGCGGGCGGCCGACCCCGAGCGGGCGTCGTCCCCGGAGAGCAGCCCCAGGCTGGTGATGACATGATCGGCCACCGTCTGGCTGCGTATCATGTCGATCTGGGTCTGCATGTAGCTCTCGTCCAAGAGGGCCGAAAATGAGCGGCCGCTGATGGGATCGTTCTCGCGGTAATCGATGAAGACATCCGACGATGCCGTCCAGACGCGCGGCAAAACCAGCACGAGCAGGCAGGTCAAGGCCAGGGTGCCGACGGCGACCCACGCGACCAGCCGGGCGCGCGCGACGAGCATCGCCCAAACCTGGTTCAACGATAGCAGACTGTATTCAGGGCTCACGGCGGGTATCGATTCAGCGTGGCGTAACGCCTGATTCTACCGAAGAGTCCGATGTCGGGGGCGGATGGGGGCAGGCGGAAGCAAAAATTCGTCCGCCGGGGTCTTTCGCCCCTGATGCCCCCACGCCCGGCGGCTCGTGCCAGGCAGGCGGCGGCACAGGCCGCCTGCCGGGGATCCCGGCCTTACTGCGCCTTGAATTCGCGCATGATGCGGGCAAATTCCTCGGCGCCGTTATTGAGCATGCGGATGTAGCGCACGAACAACTTGGCATCGAGTTGCGGCTGGCTGGCGGAAATCAGGAACTCCACCGCGCCCATGACGTTGGCGTTATCGCCCGAGGCGTAGATTTTCACGCCCTTGCAGCGGCCGTTGACCATGGAGATCGCCTGCAGGGCGGCGGCGAACTCCTCGTCATCGTCGAGCGGCCAGAAATTGGGAAACACCAGCCGCACGAAGTCTTCGTCGTCGGCGTCCGCAATCAGGATATAGCTGCGGCCATCCACCTTGAAAACGAGGTCAGAGGTCTGCGCCTGATCATCCCACTGGATCTGGCCGCGATTGAATCCCTCGCTATCGAGCAAGGACTGGAAGTAGCTGGTCAGTTTTTCGACTGATTCACGGCTCATGGTAGGGGAACTCCGATAAGTGAACAAAAAGGGATGCGCGCTCAGCCCGCATCCGGCCCGCCGCCGCGGCGCATCACGCGCACCACGAACATGATCAGGGCGATCAAAAATACCAGAAACAGCAATTGCGACGACGAGGCCAGGGAGCTGTCGCGCCATTGATCCAGGCATTCGGGGCTGGGCTGCTGGTGCAGCTCGACCTCATGGCGCGCACATTCAAGCATGGCCGCCGGCGCCCGGGCCGTGGGCAAGCCTTCCGGCCCGGCGGCCGCGGCCGCCCCCGGGTTACGCAGCCAGTACGCAAAAGAGAACGCATCGGTGCCGGCCTGCAAATCGCGGTGATCCTGGATCCGGCTGCCGATCTCCAGCAAAACGAAGCTGGCCGTCACGCCGAGCGCGGCGTTACGCAAACGCTGCTGACTTTCCTGGCGGATGTCCTCGGCCTTGCGGGCCTCGGCCGCCACATGGCGCAAGCGGGCTCGCACCGTGCTCTCGTAGCTGTTGACCAGCTCTTTGAGCGCAAAGATCTCATCGAGCTTGCGCGACGACTCTTCCGGGATCAGGCCCGGCGGCTCGCTGCGCCCCATGCGGCCGAGCTGCACATCCATATTGGCCTTCATCAAATCGGCCAAGGCACGATTGAGCACGTTCTCGATCTGATCATTGATCGAGATGGCTACGCGTTCCTGCAGGCTCAAGCGTTGCGTGCCCAGCGCATAGCAGGCGCAGGCCAGCACGCCGAAAATGACGGCCCATATCGCGCCATCGCCGAAGGGCGCCTGCCATGCCGACAGACGGGTCAGCACACCCGTGGCGCCCTCGAAAGGCGCCAGGACCGGATGCACAGACAGCCACAGCAGGGACAGAAAAACCCCCAAGGCCGACGCGTGCCCCAGACCGGTGACGAGAGTCTGCACCCGCCCGTGCTTGATTTGCTCAGGCAGCCAGGCGCGCCAGGCGTACCACGCCAAGGTTCTCAGATCCCGCCACCGCAGGCCGGAGGCGGTATTCATGGCGGACTTGAAATCCTGAGGCAATTTCTGGCAATGCTCCGGAATCACCGGCACGGCATCCGGCACCCCCTCCCGCCAGGAGTTGCCCGCGTCGTCATACTTATAGTCGAACAACTGCTCCAGCAGATCGCACAGCTCGCGCAACAGGCGCGCCCGCAACAGTGTCGAGATATCCGGCAAGGTCTGCGCCCGCTGTATCAGCTGGCGCAAATCCTCGAGCCGATTGATGCACAAGGCAAGATTGGCCTTGCTGCCGGCCACCTTGGCCAACAAGGTGGCGCGCAGAACGATGCCGTAGCGTGCCGCGTCGTTCTGCAGACTCGCATCCCACATCAGCGCCCGGCAGGCGGCGCTGGCCAACTGCACATGGTCGAACGCAGAATCCGGCGGCGGCGGCTCCAGCCTCACCCGGGCCAGCAGATCCTCGTTGAGGATGGCCGCGCCCTCGTCTCCGCTGATCGCCGAGATGCGGATACGGTCGGTGCGTTTGAAATCCTTGGCGCGGTCCAGCGACAAGGCCGGCTCGCCCGTCGCCGCGCGCGGCCGCTTCTTGCCGGACTGCCCTTGCGGCAGCGGCGTTGCCGCCTTCTCCACAAACGCGGGCTGGGCGGCGGCTTCACCCTGCTGGATACGCTCGGCCGCCCGCTCCCGGGTAAAGAGCTCGTCCTTGGCCGGAATGCGCTGATTGATCAGGCGCGCACTGTCGGAGCGCTTATTGGCGTTTTCTGTCGAGGGCGCCTGACTGCCGAGCGCGGCACCTGGCTGGGCACCGCCGGAAAACGGCATGGCGCTGAGCACCACGGCGAAGTTCGCCTGCTCCACGCCGCGCTCGTCGGCCTCGGCGAAGCAATGCACGCGTTCGAGAAAATGGCTGTGCAGACTGAAACCATCACACCACTTGGCCAGATCGTCCAGCCACCTGGCCAGGCTATCCGGTCGTGCGTCGGTCACGGCGCCTTGCGGCGCGTCGGGGCTGGCTGCCTCACTCATGCCGCCGCATCCCCCACCACGGCCAGCAGGGCTTTGCGGTCCAGCACGTGCTCGGCCTGCAGCTTCTCGCTCAGGGCGTCGAGCAAACCGCGCTGCCCATCGAGCAACGCGCGGGCCCGAAGGAACTGCTCGGCGATCAACGCCTTGGTCTCGGCCTCATCGGGCGACAGAGTATGCCAATTGGGGCTGGTGACGCTAAAACCGTAGGCGCCCAGCGCCGCTTCGGCCAGCCGCCGGGCAACGGCCAGATCATTGTGGCTGCCGTATCCGCCGGCCCCCGTGCTGACCGCGCTATCGCCATAGACGATGGCCTCGGCGGCGCGGCCGGCGAGCACCATGCAGATACGGTCGAGCAACTCTGCGCGCGTCTGATTGTGTTCGGCGCTTTTGATCCCCACGAAACCCAGCGCACCCTGATCATCGGCCACGACCGAAGCCAGCTGCAAGTGCTCGCGCAAACTGGGCAGCAACAGCCCCACCAAGGCGTGCCCGGCCTCGTGGTAGGCCGTGCGGGCCAGCTGCGGCCCGTGCAAGGGATTGCGCGCGGCTTGCGGCGGAATACGGAAGATCTCGTCCTGGATGTCTTGCGCCGTGATCGCGCGGTTACCGTCTAGCCGGGCGCGGCGGCGCGCGCCGCGTACCAGCAACTCCACGTCGGCGCCGGTCAAACCCAGAGACAGGCTGGCGCAGCGCCGCAGATCGTCCGGCGCGATCTCATAGGCGTAGGGCTTGAGCTTGGCCTGATAAATGGCCACCAGCGCCGGCACATCGGGACGATTGATCGTGATGACGCGGTCCAGGCGGCCCGCGCGCTGCAGCGCGGGGTCGACATTGTCGGCATGGTTGGTCGCGCCGATGACGATCACCTGGCTGCGGTCATCAAAGCCATCGAGCTCGCTGAGCAGCGCATTGAGAAACGCCGTGTTCCAGGAGGCATTCTGGCCCTGGAAGGACTCGCGGTTGCCCAGCGTATCGATCTCGTCGATAAACAGGATGCTAGGCGCTTGCTGGCGCGCCGCGGCAAACGTGGCCGACATCAGTTGCACACACTCGTCCAGCCCGTTGCCGACCATCCAGTCCTTGACCGGCGCGACCGCCGTAAAGGCAATACCGCAATCACGCGCGATCGCCCGTGCCAGCGTGGTCTTGCCCGTGCCCGGCGGCCCGGCGAACAACGCCCCCCGGTCGACTTCCTTCCATTGGATTTCGCCGCGCATGGCCAGCCGCAAGTCGTTGAACAACTGCGCTGCCCAGCGCTTGGCGCTCTCGACGCCATGCAGATCCTCCAGGCGCATCGAGCTGCCCGCGGACTGCGCCTGATTGCGCTGATCGGCCAACTGGCGCAGGCCGGCCAGCCAATCGTGCTCAAACTTCAGGGTGTTGACGCACAACAACTCCTGCGGCCCGATGGCCGAAGCCCAGGCCGGCGTGATGGCCGACAGATCCGCGCCGGGAAAACGCTGGCGCGCGTAATCGGCCAGCCGCTCGGCGTTCATCAAGGGAATGCTGAGGTATCCATCGCTGCGCACCAGCGACAGGAACTCGCGCGGCAACTGATTGCGCGAGGTGCAAAACAGAATCATCCCGAAAGCGCGCTGCTCGGCCATCCGGATCACCAGATCCTGGAAGTCCGCCGTCACGCGCGTATCGAGCTGATAGGTGTTGAGCGCCGGGCAGAGATTGGCCAACGCGCTGCGCAAATGCTTGGCATAGCGCGGAAACGGATTCTCGACGATGAACACAGGCAGCAAGGCATTGGCCTGCAAGCGCAATTGGATCTGCTGTGCCACCGGCATGACGAAGAACTCCCAGACATCCTGGGTATTCGGGTCGACCGGTTCGTCCGCGTCATTCACGGAATCCGGGTCTTCCGGCGGGCGCGACAGCCCCGGCAGCGCGTTGCGGCGCAGGCGAGCCAGCACATGCTCGGAAATCGAACGTGCCGATCCTGGTGCCGGCACCGGCCGGACCGGCCGTGCGGCGGGCTCGACCGGCTCGACACGCTCGGCTGGCGCGGCCTGCTCGCCCCGGTCGGCCACCACGGGGGCCGCGGCGGCCGGCGCGGGCCGGGATGCCGGGGAGGCGGGCTTGCCCTTGCGGGCAGCCAATTGGCGCATCAGCTCCGCCTGCACCTTGCGGCCGCCGGCCGGCGCGGGGCGTGCCGCGGCCTCGGTGATCGCGCCGGCCGCTGCCGTCTCCTGAACCCTGGCGCTGGACGGCGCCGTCACCGCAGTCTTGCCAAAGTTGCGGATCCAGTCCGTAATCTCACCCACCATGCCTCCCGGGGCCCCGGGGCCCTGATTCGGATATTAACGACCGCGAAACCCGGCCTCGAGCGCCGGGTTTTCAGCAAGGCACGTATTTAATCCGAAAATGCAAGCAGATGAAAGTATCGATCTTGCGGCGCGACAAAAACTCAAGGCATATCAGGCGCGAGCCTAAACAGTTCCTGGGCATAAGCCACGAGGTCGCCATCCTGCACCAAGGATTCGGCCACAGTTCCGCTGAACTCGCTGCTCAGTGCCCGCAAGCGGTCTCCAACCTGCAAAAATCCCAAGCTATCGCCCACGGCAACCACCGTACCCGGACCCGGGGCACCGGTATCCTGATCGCGAAAGGGATGATGGCTGCGATAAATGCCTATGTCATCGGCGCGTAAGGAACGACCACGCGGCGAGGGGGGAAACTCCGCAGTGGCGGCCTGGCTGTCCGCGGTTCCCAACCGCAGCCGCAGTCGTTCGCCATCCGGCTGCGTGAGTTCGCAGGTGAGCACATTGTTGGCTCTTAGCGCCAGGACCAAAGCCTCGACTTCTTCGATCTTTATCATACAGAGCCACCTTGTTTCAGAACGCCGGTTGCCAACAGCCGCTCCAGGGCGGCGATCTCCATCCCACCAGCCTGAAAATCGCCGTTTTGCAGCAGTGCCGCAAACAAGGCCGCATTGGTGGCCAGCCCGTCAACCATCAGTTCAGATAGCGCCACGCGCATACGCGCTATGGCTTGCTGCCGGCTGCTGCCGTGGACGATCAGCTTGGCGATGAGCGAATCGTAGTGCGCCGGCACCTCGTAGCCCGGGTAAAGATGAGTATCGACCCGCACACCCGGCCCCCCCGGCGCCACCCAGGCCTGAATCCTGCCCGGCAGAGGCGCGAAGGTCCAGGGGTCTTCGGCATTGAGGCGGCATTCGATGGCATGACCCGACGGCGCAACGCACTGCTGAGTCAATGTCAGCGGCTGCCCCAGTGCCACCTTGATCTGCTCGGCGACCAGGTCTACCCCCGTGAGCATCTCGGTCACGGGGTGCTCGACCTGGATGCGCGTATTCATCTCCATGAAGAAGAACGCCCCATTCTCATAGAGGAACTCGAAGGTGCCCACCCCCTGATAACCGATGTCCAGGCAGGCACGCACGCATATCTGCCCGAGGTCGGCGATGCGCTGGCGGTCGATGCCAACGGCCGGCGCCTCCTCGAGCAACTTCTGGTTGCGCCGTTGGATGGAGCAGTCCCGCTCACCTAGCCAGATGGCATGGCCATGCGCGTCGGCGAGAACCTGGATCTCGATATGCCGCGGGTGCTCCAGAAATTTTTCCAGATAGATGTCTTCCTTGCCGAAGAAGCGCCCCGCCTCTTCGCGCGTGATCTGCGCCGCCTGCCGCAGATCGCCGCGTGTGCGCACGATGCGCATGCCCCGCCCGCCACCGCCGGCAGCCGCCTTGATGATGAGCGGGTAGCCGATGGCGTCGGCAATACGCTCGAGCTCGCCCACCTCGTCAGGCAGCGCCTGATCGAAACCCGGCACGCAAGGTACGCCAGATTTCAGCATTGCCGCCTTGGCCGAGATCTTGTCGCCCATCAAGGCCATCACCTCTGGCGACGGGCCAATGAACTGCAGGCCGGCATCCCGCAGCGCAGTGGCGAAGGCGGCGTTTTCGGAGAGAAACCCGTAGCCGGGATGCACGGCCTGCGCGCCAGTCAGGCGCGCGGCGGTGATCATGCGATCCATATCCAGATAGCTCTGGCGCGATGGCGCCGGGCCGATGCACAAGGCCTGGTCAGCCAGCGCCACATGGCGCAAATCTGCATCGGCCTCGGAATGGATGGCGATGGTTCGCAGACTAAGCGCCTTGCAAGCCCGCACAATGCGCAGGGCGATCTCGCCCCGGTTCGCAATCAAGACTGAATCAAACATCAATTGCCCTCCTGCGGGATGATCTCCATCAAGCAGGTCGACGGCTGCACCGGCTGACCATCCTCGACAAGAATGGCGCCCAGGACGCCGCTGACAGGAGCTTCCACCGGAAGCAACATCTTCATCGCCTCCATCAGACCCAGCGTCTGGCCCTCCTGGACGATGTCGCCCGGGTTCACGAAAACAGCTTCTCCGGGCGCCGGACGTCGATGAAAAATCCCCCCCATGCCGGCAGGTACGGCCACACGGGGCGCACCCGGCAAGGCCACCTCGCTTGCCGCTTCGCGCGGTGCTTCAGCGGCAGACAACGCGCCCGACGAAGAAATGGCCCGAGTCAGGCTGATACGGGCTCCCTCGGGGCTGACATAGTCGAGCTCGGTGATGGACAGGCGCGCCATCAGCGCCGCAAGCTCCTGAACGTATTGCAGATGCATAGGAAAAGCCCTCACACGAAGCCGCGCACGACGATGCCTTCGTGCTCGAACCGGTTACGCAATGCCCGCGCCATATCGACGGCGGCAGGCGAGTCGCCGTGCACGCATAGCGAATCGACCGGGGTGGCGATCTGTGCGCCATCGGGCGTTTCGATATAGCCGCCGCGCACCATGCGCAGCGCACGCGCGACGACGGCATCGATGTCGCTCAAGACGGCGCCAGGCATACTGCGGGGCATGAGGCTGCCATCGGGCATGTAAGCACGGTCGGCAAACACTTCGGCGCGCGTGATCAGGCCAGCCTCACGCGCACAGCGTTCCTGGTGCGTGCGGGCAGGCGCCAGATACACCAGCGAAGCATCCACGGCGCATACGGCGCGGCAAATGGCCTGGGCGATCTGTGTGTCGGCAATGGCCATATTGCTCAAGGCGCCATGGGGTTTGACGTAACGGACAGGATGGCCGGCATAGGCCGATAAGGCCTGGGCCGCCCCTATCTGGTAGGCCACCAGGCGTTCGATCTCCCCCGTGCTAAAAGGCATTTTGCGCCGCCCAAAGCCCCACAGGTCCGGAAATCCGGGGTGTGCGCCGGCAACCACGCCACGCTCGCGAGCGAGGCTAAATGTACGCGCCATGATTTCGGGGTCTCCCGCATGAAACCCGCAGGCGACATTGGCCGAACTGACGATGCCCAATATCGCGGCATCGTCGCCGAGCACATAGTCGCCAAAGCCCTCACCTATGTCCGAATTCAGATCCACCGTAACCATCTCCCCTCCTGACGCTATTTGATATTCTGAGCTGCGCGATCAGCCGCGATCCGTTGCCGCAGTCCCTGAAGGGCCAGCTCCTGCTCATCCTGGGCAATCCAGGCATGACGGTGATCAACCGGTGTGAACCGCAGCCGGTCGCCCGGTCGCAACTGGCCCAGTTTCCAGAGGTCGCACCCGATGACCACGGCCAGCTTGGGATAGCCGCCGCACGTATTGGCGTCGGCCAACTGCACGATGGGCTGCCCCGCGCCAGGCAGTTGAATCACGCCCGGCACGATGCCGTGCGACAGCAGCTCCGGCATATGCGTAAAACCCAGTGCCTCGCCTTCCAGGCGATAGCCAATGCGATTGGCGTTGCCCGTGACGGCCCAGGCTTCGGAGAAAAAAAGCGCCTGTGCATCGGCCGTCAAGGCCGAGAACTCGCTGGCAGGCATGACCCGCAGCCACACATCCTGCGCTGCCAGACTGTGATAGAAGTCGCCAATGAAAGCTGGAGCCACCCCAAACTCACGGCGATCTTTCAGGCCCGTACCCGGGTGCGGCAAGGTGGCGCCGCGTGGCAAACCCATGCCGTTGAGACCGCCGAATCCGCTCTTCATATCCGTGGCGCGAGCGCCCAACACTTGCGGCAAGGACAGCCCTCCTTCAAGGCAGAGGTAACTCCGCGCCCCCACTGACGGCGCGTCGATGGATAGTGTCTGCCCCGGAGCTGCCACAGCCGTCCACCAAGGCGGCACGCCCCGGCCATCCAGGCGCACATTGCCCAGCGCACCGGTCAAGGCATAACGGCAGGCGGCATGAAAGCGCAAGCGCAAAGGATATTGCGCGATTTCGATCGCAGCCTCATCCCCCTGGCCGCCCACCAACCAATTACCCACCCGCAAAGCGAGCGTATCCATGGCACCCGCTCGGCCCACCCCCAAGTGCATGCCGCCGCTTCGCCCCAGATCCTGGACTGAACTCAGACGGCTGTCGGTCAGAAGTTCTATCACCGGCGTACCTCCGCCACGCGGAAACGGATGCTGTCGCCGGCGCGCATCAAGCAAGGCTGTGCGGCTGCAGCATCGAACACCCGCGTCGCGGTCTGCCCCAGGATGTGCCAGCCCGTCGGCGCGCTGATGGGCATGATGCTGGCCTGCTGCCCGCCAATAATGACTGCGCCTTGTTCGACCCGCGTCCGAGGCACGGCACGCCTGGGACGATGCAAAGCCGCATCCAGACCGCTCAGATAAGCGAACCCGGGCATCCCGCCCACGCAGGCCACCCGATAGACAGCCTGGCTGTGCAGGCGCACGATAGCCTCGATGTCCAGGCCGCTGTCGCTCGCGATCTCGTCCAGATCGCTGCCGGCCGTCGCGTCATAGCTCACGAGAACCTCGTGTGTGGTTCCGGCCAACTCCCGAGGGGCCAGCGTCAGCCAGGCGGCACGCAGCTGCTGGCGCAGACGATCAGCACAATCTGGCGTTGCAGGCCGAAACACCACCATGAGGTTGTTCATGCCAGGGACGATGTCCTCCAGTGGCGTCACCTGCGGGTTTTGCTCCAACTGTTGCGCCAGCGCCCAGATCCGCGCCTGGGTGCTCGCTCGGTAAGCGCCCTGGCCGGCGTCCAGCAATAGGGCGCACTCGCCCAATGCGCTGATGCGCAGCGCGTCAAGGTCCTCTCGGATCACGATGGCTATTCCCTGGTTTTGGCTTCGGCGTGCAGAACCGGCGCGTTGGTCGAAACCACGGACACCCATCCCCGGATATGACGGCTGATCAGATCGGCTGCGCCCGCTTTATCACCGCGAGACAGCAGCGCCACGAGCTCGAAATGCTCATCGACGGAACGCAGCTGCTGCTCCCGCCCGACCTCGGACTCCAGACCGTAGATACGCATGTTGTCCCGCAGGTACATGATCATCTCAGTCAGATAGCGGCTGCCGGCCAGGGAGATCAGTTCCAGGTGAAACGTCCGGTCATTGGTCACGTAAGCTTGCACGTCGCTCTGACGGGCGGCATCGGCGATGGCCTGAGCCAGCTCACGCAGACGCGCCCCGTCGCCAAAGCGCTCGAGCTGGATGCTCGAGACAGCCAATGCTTCCAGGTGCACGCGCATACGCGCCAGGTCGTTGAGGTCATCTGCGGAGACTGGCAACACACGAAAACCACGGTTCTTCATGGGCTCGAGCAAGCCGTTGCGTACCAGCTCCAGCAAAGCCTCGCGCACCGGGGTCGTGGATACGCCCAATGCCTTGGCCAACGCCGGCACCGACAGCACCACGCCCGGGCCGGCTTTACCAGACACGATCTCCAGCCGGATGCGTTGCATCACGGTTGTCCGCAGGTTGGCGTCGGGGCGCTCATGGAGGCTGCCTCCCACAGAGTGCAGAATTTCATTGCCGGTATGCACTATCGCTGTACTCCCTAAAGACATGAACGCAAGCCCTCGCCATTCTAAAGTCAATCGGATGCCCTTCCGCCGAGGTACAACTCGCGCATTCTCGCGTCCTGCAGCAACTGCGACGCCGCGCCGGTCAACGCCACCGTGCCCATCGACAATACATAGGCACGGTCAGAAATATGCAAAGCCTCGACGGCATTCTGTTCGACCATGAGGATGGTCACCCCTTCGATCTCGCGGATGCGCTGTATAGCCTCGAACACTTCCTGGAGCATCTTGGGCGAAAGGCCTGCCGAGGGCTCGTCGAGCAACAGCAAACGCGGCTCGGGCATCAGCGCTCGCGCCAACGCCAGAATCTGCCGTTCGCCGCCAGACAAGGACGCCGCCGGGGCGTGCAGCTTGCGCCCAAGACTGGGATAGCGCTCACACAGGCCGTCGAGCCGCTGGCGGCAGACGGCCTTGGGCAGGTAATAGCCACCAATGAGCAGGTTATCCATGACCGACAGCGCGTTGAAGACGTTGTCTGTCTGCGGAACGTAACCCAGCCCGCGCGACTTGACCTTGTCCCGCACATGCATGTGGGTGACGTCCTCGCCGTTGATCAGGATACTGCCGGTATGCGGCGTCAGGTAGCCAGCAATCGTCTTGAGCAATGTGGACTTGCCGCAGCCATTGGGCCCTAGCAGCGTGACAATCTCAGCCAGCCCGACATGCAGCGACATACCGCACAGGATGTCGATCTCCCGCGTATAGCCGGCCATTACCGACTGCACTTGCACCATTGTTTGTTCGGAATTCATGATCTCGCCGTTCTCCATCCTGCTCAGGCGCGCTTCTTGCCCAGATAGGCTTCCAGCACATGCTCGTTTTCGGCCAGGGCATCCGGGCGGCAACTGGCAACGATATGTCCCCGATCCAGCACAATGCAGCGGCTGCATAACTCCCGAATGAAATGCATGTCGTGCTCGACCACGACCAGGGTCATGCCTTGACGATTCAGACCCAGCAGCGCCTCAACGATGCTGTTGCGCAGATTGGGATGCACCCCTGCTGTGGGCTCATCAAGCATCAGGATCTCCGGATCCGCCATGAGCGCACACACAATACTCAACAACTTCTTCTGCCCACCCGAAATCGCTGCAGCAGGCAGATCACGCACCGGCCCGAGAAGAAACTTCTCGAGCAGCTGATCCGCCTTGAGTCTGGCCGCACGTTCGGTGCTGCGCGCCGCCGGCGTCGCCAGCACCGTGTCCCAGAAACCGTGGTGCGCCGTCTCGGCGGCCATTGCCACTTCTATCACCGACATCATGCGCGGCATCGAGGGCAACTGAAACGTGCGGGCCATGCCCCGCCCCACAATCTGATAGGAGTGCAGGCCGCCGATTTCCCGGCCCTTGTAGCGGACGCTGCCGGCATCGAGCCGCTCGAATCCCGTAATCGTATTCAGCAGGGTGCTCTTGCCCGAGCCGTTCGGCCCAAGCAAGCCCACCACCTCGGCAGCATCGACGGTAAAGGCGATATCCGTCAGCACCTGGTTGCCGCCAAAGGCCTTGGCAAGGGATCGGACTTCCAACAAACCGCTCATGTGGGGATCTTCCTGATTTTCTCGGGGACCAGGCCTTGGCTGCGCCACAACAGGCAAGCCAGCAGCAGAACGCCAATCAGCCCCAGTCGCAACGCTGCCGTCATGTCCGAATTGAAATTGAAAACATCCTTGAAAAATGGCACTGCCGTGTAAACACCCTGCACCAGCAACACACCCACCACAACCCCCGCGGTGTTACCCATCCCGCCTATCATCAACATCGTCCAAAGCAGGAAAGTCTCGGCAGCCAGCAAATAGTCCGGGCCGACAAAACTCATGTACTGCGCATACAGGCTGCCGCCCACGGCGGTGACGGCGCCGGCTGCCATCAGAGAGCGCGACTTCAGGGCGGTGAGGTTGTAGCCCATGCAGCCGGCCAGCTTGGGCTCTTCGCGCATCAAGCGCAACGCCCGCCCCAGTCTGCCGTTACCCAGACGCTGGCATAGCCAGGCAAACGCAATGAACAGCGCGACGACCAGCAGCAGAAATACCAGGCTGTTGTACGGCCGCGGCAGCGTGCCGAACGGCGTCGGCAAGGCACTGATACCCTGCGCTCCGCCTGTGAGCCATCCCTCATTGTTGGCGATGGTGCGCAGAATCTCAGCTATCGCCAACGTGACGATGGCCCAGTAATCCGCCGCCAGCTGGCGCCCCAACCGGGAAATGCACCAGCCCAACGCGACGGCCAGGCCCACACCCGCGGCCAGACCGAGCGGCGCACCCCAGCCGGCCCGGATAGCGATACCGGTGGCATAGGCCCCCAGGCCCGCAAACGCAATGTGGCCGAAGTTCATCAAGCCGGCATAGCCGGCCTGCAGGTGCAGGCCGAGCGCCATCATGCCGTAGATGGCCGCAATCGTGAGCGCATGAACGAGAAACTCAAACACGGCGCACCTCCTTGTCAAACAGCCCGTATGGCCTGAAGAGCAAGGCCAGCAGCAGGATCAGAAATGAAGTCGTGCCAAGATAGGGCAAGGGAATGAAGGCCATGTCCTGGCCCACCAGCCAACCGAAGTCAACATTGGTGACGATCGTCTCCACTAAGGCGATGAAGGCCGCGCCCAGGACCGCCCCCAATGGATTTCCCAGCCCACCGAGAATGGCGGCCGCAAACACCGGCAGCAACAGGTCATTGCCCATATTGCTATACGCGCCGGAGGACATGCCAAGCAGACAGCCTCCCAGCCCGGCCAGTACGCCGCTGGCGAACGCCACCAGCAGCACGGTGCGGGAGGCATTCAGTCCGCTGGCGTCGGCCAGCACGGGATTGGACGACAGCGCCCGCATCGAGCGGCCCAGCCGGGTGCGCGTCCAGAACATCCAGAACAGCACGATCACGCACACAGTAGTGCCGATTTTGTAGGTCTGGGCTGCGGATAGAAATACCCCGGCAATCGTGACCGTGCTCTGTTGCCCTGCTTGCGGCACATAGGGAAAGGAGCCCGCTACGCCGAGAATCACCGCGCCAATGATCATCGCAATGGCCAACGAACCTATCATGGTGATGGCCGGTCCCGTCCGCAGCAGACGGCTGAAGACCAGCTTATGCACCACGGCGGCGAACACACCGATACTCAGGCTGCTCAGCACCAGCGCGGCCACCGGCGGCAGGCCGGCATGGATGAAGAAGAACATCAAGTACGCGCCCAGCATGGCGTACTGCACATGGGCGACGTTGGGAAACTTGACCAGGCCGTAAACCAAGCTCAGGCCTAAAGCGATCAGGGAGAACTCCGAGATACGCAACAGAATTTCTATCAAGAACTGGATCATGTATTCACTCAGCAAGACGCACGAATGCTTGGGCCTGACCCGCCCTCGGGCTGCCCGCCATGCGCGGCGGGCAGCCCGTGGCCGGGACTAGCGGGCGACGACCTTACCGCCGTCGTACTTGAGTGTGGCGTAGGGCGGCTCGATGCGCTGGCCTTTGTCATCGAAACGAATTTCACCGGTCACCCCGGAGTATCCCTGCTGGCCCAAAGCAACCAAGGCTTTGCGAATGTCCTCTGGACTGGTCGAAGCGGCGTTGTCCATTGCCTTGGCCGCCATATGGATACCGTCATAGGCATAGCCGGAGAACGAAGACCGCACCGGATCCTTGTATTTCTTCTGAAACGCAGCGGCATAGTCCTGGCCGACCTTGCCCTGGAACGACCCCAGCTCCATACCCAATTGGCCTTGGGCGATGTCTGGCGGCGTATCGCTGATGGCGTTGCTCAGCAGGATGGCGTACCAGGGTTTGCTGCGCAGCCCGAGATCGCGCGCCTCGCGATTGATGATGGCGGCTTCCTGCCCGTAGGCGGTATACACATAGCCATCAGGCTTGCGGCGATCCAGTTGCTGCAGTTCGCGGCGATACGAAGGCTGCCCCGCCGTGTACAACACCTCACCAACAACCTCGCCGCCCAAACGACCGAACTCCGTGCGGAAGGCGTGTGCCGTACCCTGACCATGCGCATTGTTGGGCGCGATGATGGCGACCTTGCGCAGCCCCAGCGCATAAGAGTCCTTGGCCGCGAACTCGCCGCCGCGATCCTCCAGCCCCACCAGGTTAAAGGACAATGGTCCCAGTTCGCGCACCTTGACGCTGGTGCTGGCGATATTCATGTGTGTGGTCTTCTCGCCCACGACATACTGCGCCATCGGCAACGTGATCCCGGATGAATACTCGCCCAACACCACCGGGACTTTGTCGACGGATATCAGCTTGCGGGCCGCGCCCAGCGCGGTGGTCGGGTTGCCAGCAGAATCTTCGATGATGACCTCGAAGCGCTGGCCTTTGACGCCGCCAGCCTTGTTGACATCGTCCACCGCCAATTCCACGGCGCGGCGCACATCCTCGCCGATGGTCGCACTGGGCCCGCTCAAGGGCAGGATCACGCCGACCTTGACCTGGGCCGACGCGGTGGACAGCAATCCGCCCGCCAGAAGGCAGCTCGCTGCCAGGGATGCTCGAACACGAGTTCTCATGCCAAATGCTCCTTTTTGTACATCCAGAAATGGAGTTGCGGAAACCATCAGGCTTGAACGCCCCTGGTCACTTGCCCTGCCTAATACTCAGATATCGTCGACCGGCACGGTGTAGTTCAGCCCCAACCGTCCGCCGTCGGCGTAGATCGTCTGCCCGGTAATGTATGAGGCGTCGGAACTGGCCAGAAACACCGCAATGGCGGCGACCTCTTCCGGTTCACCCGTGCGGCGCATCGGGGTGCGCGACATCACGCTACGTCGTGTCGCCTCGTCGCGCATGATGACCTCCCTGGCCAGATCAGTCAGGATGGTGCCCGGCCCGATCGCAACCACTCTGATGCCGTGCTCGGCAAGCGACAGGGCCATCACATTGGTCAACTGCGTCGATCCCGCCTTGGACACGGCATAAGGTGTCATGGTCGGAATCGCCAACCGCGCATTGACGGAAGACATATTGATAATCACGCCCTTGGTGCCTGCCGCGACCATGGCCCTGGCTGCCGCCTGACCGCACAGGAACTGAGACTTCAGATTGGTCTCCATGACGTGATCAAAGACCGACTCCTCCAGCTCGAGAAAGCTGGCCGGTGGATTCACGATGCCCGCATTGGAGACCATGATGTCCAGGCCACCCAGGCTTTGCACCGCTTTGCTGATCAACTCCTGCACCGATCCAGATTTCCTGACATCGGTGACCTGCCAAGGCATACCCAGTCGCCGCGCCTGCGTGGCCAGCAGATCCGCATTGATGTCCGACATCAATACCGACGCGCCCTCCTCCACATAGCGCTGCGCGATGGCCAGACCGATACCTTGCGCTGCACCGGTCACAATGGCTTTCTTACCCTTCAACCGCATTTTTCTCTCCTTGGCGGATGCCGCTCAGGCCAGCGACTGCTGGTAAGCGGCATGCAAACGTTGGGCCCCTGTCGCCAATTCCTGGCGGCTGGGGCTGGCAAATGACAGACGAAACTCCGGGCTGGGCCCTGATTCGGCATAAAAAGCGCCCCCGGGCACGAACAGCACCCGGTTATCAATGGCATGCGCCAGCAGACGCGCCGCGTCCACCTCCTCGCAGCGGGCCCACAAAAACATGCCCCCTTGCGGATGCTCGACGCGGATGCTCGTGCCGAAACTGGCCTGCAAGGCAGCGATCAAGGCCACGCACTTGTCGCGATACGATGCGATCACTTTGGGAAAATGCCGGTCCATGTCGCCGGAGCTCAGATAGGCAGCCGCGACGGCTTGCGTCAGGGACGAGCAACACAGATCACTGGTCTGTTTGGCGATGACACAGCGCTTGATGATGTCGGGATGCGCAATCATCCAGCCAACGCGCAGGCCTCCGGCAATGACTTTTGACAGGCTCGATAGATGCACCACCCAATCACTGGCGCCGGGGATGTCGGCGGCCAGGGTCAACAAGGACGGCAAGGCCGGGCCTTCGAAGCGCAGCTCGCTGTAAGGGTCATCCTCCACGACGAGGAAGCGATACTGAACGGCCAGCTCGAGCAGCTCGCGCCGCCGTTGTACCGACAGCGTCCGTCCCGTGGGGTTGCTGAACGTCGGCACGGTGTACAGCGCCTTGATGGGTTGAGCGGCATGATGTTCGGCCAACCAGGCCCGCAAGCGCGCGGTATCTATGCCGCCCTCGTCGCCATGCAAGCCCACGATGCGCGCCTGATGCATGCGCAAGGCCTGCAAGGTGGCGGGATAGGCGGGTTGCTCCACCAGGCAGATATCGCCGGGCTGCATCAACACTCGCAGCAAGAGATCAAAACCCTGCTGCGATCCCGTGGTCACCAGCAGATTCTCAGCCTCGACCTGCGCGGCGCGTCCAACCATCAGAGACCGCAGGGCATCACGCAAAACGGGCAACCCTTCGGTGCCGGTGTACTGCAGGCAACGGCGCGGATCGGCATAAGCTTGCTCGAATGCCCGTTGCACGCCCTCGACGTCGAACAAGGCGCCGTCCGGGTAACCGGCCGCAAAGGAAATCATGTCGGGCAAGCCGACGTATTTATGCAGCTCCCGGATCGGAGACCCGGCAGGCGCAACATAGGCGGGTACGAAGTCATACATAACGGTGTGTCTCATTCCCTTGGGGTTCAGCGCATTATGAAGAGCGCGCGGGCTGGGCAGAAGCGACGACTTCGCATGAGTCGATGCCGTTTTCGCATCCCTGCCTACGCATCGAAAGCCCGAGCCACCACAGCGGCCTGATCGGCGGCGTGCCGCCCATGGAAGCTGCCCGCCGGCGAAGCGCTGGCTGGCCGCCCGCAATAGACAAACGTGGGGGCCGGATGGCCGCTGCTTGCGGCCATCCGCTCCAGCCGCCGGTCGTACCACTGCCATGCGCCCATGTTTTCCGGCTCTTCCTGCACCCAGACCAGCCGGGCGCGAGGATGCGCCTGCATCAGCCGAAGCAAAGCGTCCTCTGGGCAGGGGTAGAGCTGCTCCAACCGGGCGACCACGACGTCATCCCGTCCATAGGCTGCGCGGTAGTCCTCCAGCTCGTAGGCAATTTTTCCGCTGCACAGCAGCAACCGCTGCGCATGCTGTTGCGGCCCCGACGTCAGTACCGGCGCAAAACGCGTTCCGGGCAGAAAGTCATCCAATGGCGAGATGGCCGCCGGCAGGCGCAGCAAGGTTTTGGGCGAAATCACGACCAGAGGCTTTCTGGAGATGCTGAGCGCTTGAGCACGCAGAGCATGAAAGTAATTGGCCGGCGTAGACGGATTGATCAGGCGGATATTGTCATCGGCGCACAATTGCAGATAGCGTTCGATGCGGGCCGAAGAGTGCTCGGGGCCTTGCCCTTCCAGGCCATGAGGCAACAGCATGGTCAGCCCCGAACTTTGCAGCCACTTTTGCTCACCGCTTGAGATGAACTGGTCGATCACGATTTGCGCACCGTTGGCAAAGTCGCCAAACTGCGCCTCCCATATGTTCAGGCCTGGCTGCGCCGCAAGGCTATAGCCGTACTCGAACCCCAGCGTCGCATACTCGGACAGCGGGCTGTTGATGACGTCGAACTTTGCCCCCTTCTGCGCCAGAGCCTGCAAGGACACATGCCGCTTGCCGTTCTCGACGTCTACCAGATGAAAATGCCGGTGAGAGAAGGCCCCTCTGACCACATCCTGCCCAGCGAGCCGCACAGGCAGACCGGCCTGCAACAGCGTGCCAAACGCCAACGCCTCGGCCGTGGGCCACGCGATACCCGGTTCGATCAGCGCACGCGCCTGAATCTGTTTGAGCAGCCGCTCGCCCAAGGTAAAGCCCGCCGGAATATCGACCAGCAGTTTCAGGCAATGCAACAGATCGACGCGCGCCGCACCGGTTTCTGCATGCGTGACGGCCACCGCGCGCGCGGGAGGCAGGGCCGCCGCTGGCGTGGTCGGCGTCATCGCGCCCTGATACGCCTGCTCCAGCTCGTTGCGGTAAGCCGCGATAAAGCCTGCCTCCGAGTCCAGATCAAGCATGCCGGCCTGCAAAAGCCGTTGCCGCAGCCGCTCGCGTAGAGGTATCCGCGCGTCAACGCATTGATACAACTGAGGTTGGCTGAAACGCGGTTCGTCGAACTCGTTGTGCCCATTGCGGCGGTATGTCACGAGGTCAATGACCGCATCCCGCCCATGCGACTGGCGATACGCCACCGCCAGGTTTGCCGCTTGCAGGGCCGCATCCATATCCTCGCCATTGACATGCAGAATCAGGCTTTGCACTGCCTTCCAGACGTCGGTGCAATAGTGCGAACTGCGCCCCTCATCGGCTTGTGTCGTGAAACCAATCTGGTTGTTGACCACCACATGCACCACGCCGCCCGTGGTGTAGCCAGGCACCGCCGACAACTGCAGGCTCTCGGCCACAATGCCCTGCCCAATGACGGCGGCGTCGGTATGCAGGATGATGGTCAGCACCTGACTCCCATCCTGCGCGCTGCCATGGTCTTGTACCCAGCGCGCCAGGCCCAGCGCCACCGGATCCACGGCTTCCAGATGAGAGGGGTTGGGCAGCAAGGTGACGCGCATGCGCCTGCCTTCGTATTCAAGCTCTCCGGCATGCCCGAGGTGGTAAGGCACATCGGCGGCGACTGACGGTTGCGCGGCAAATGGATGGGCGCCCTTGAACTCAGCAAAAATGCGCCCGATCGGCTTGCCCAGCACGTTGGCCATCAAATTCAGGCGCCCTCGGTGCATGGTGCCAATCACCACCTCCGTGACCCCGCTGCGAGCCGCTTGTGCCAACAGGCTATCCAGCACCACCGGGACCACCTCGGAGCCCTCCTGCCCGAACTTTTTCTTGCCCGGAAATTTCCTCATGAGGAAGCGCTCGAACTCATCGGACTGCACCACACGCTCGTAAGCCCGGATCAACGCCGCCTTGGTGGGCGCCTCGGGCAGCCGTTCGACCCGCTCATGGATCCAGTTGAGCAGCCCGAAATCATGCAGGTGAGCGGTTTCCACGGCCAGGCCGCCTTGATAGGCACGGCGCAACTCGGCCAGGCCGCTGTCCAGGCTAGCGATATGCTCGAGGAAACCGGCCAGCAAGGCCGGATCCTGAACCTGGGCCAACTCCAGCGGATCCAATCTGGCCTGCAAATGTCCGAAGCGGCGGATCAATTCCGCCTGCAACAACCCCTGCTGGCTCGGCGCCTCCGGTTGACACACTTCATCCAGAAAGCGAAACACGTAACGCCAGGCCGGGTCCACCGACAAGGCATCGCCGCGATACTGCTCGTGCATGGCCTCGAGGAAATCCGCCGAGGCCATACTCAAAGGGGACGAAAACTGCTCATGCGGTTCCGACATAGTCCGTTTACCTTTCTGTTGCGCCGCACGCCTGGGCTGGGCGCCGGTCATCGAGTTGCAGGCAGTCTATTGAGCCCGAACCGGGCCTGCCAATGAAATGTCCGCATGACCTGATGCGTAAGCGGAAAACTAAGCGCGGCAGGCCCGTGCGCCATGCGCTCCACGCACTACCTGATGCGGGAATTTCACGCTTGGCCGGGCGACCCCCGACCTATACTTTTCAGGCCGATCCGGCAGAACGTCCCACGCTCCAGGAACATTCGGAAAATGAACAAAGCGGTTTTTCTATCTCTGGCCAATCCTGTTCTGAAGAATCTGGATTTCTTTCTTAAAGAGGCCGTTTGCTGGGTCGCTGAAAGCTGCACGGTCGACGGCAGGCTGGATCAGCAGCGCCTGGATGGCTATCAAGCCACCAGCTATGAGATCGCCTGGATCGCCGCCGATCTGCTGGCATCCCAGGTGCTCGTGCGGGCCTATCCGGCCCAATCCCCGCTGGATCAGGCCCTGTCGATGACATTCATCGGCCAAACCCTGATCAGCGTGCACGCCAGGCTGGAGCATGTACTGCTCGAACTGGGTCTGGACACGGCGGCCATCGCCAGCCTCAAGGCGAGCGACAGCTTTCAGAATGCCTTGCGCATGTCCACGACCAGCAGCCACAACGCCGCGACCGGCTGCGCGCTGGCGCAGGCCCGCCATGAGATCGGGCAACCGCAGTTATCGGCCGAGGTCGCCATGGCACGCGATGCGTTCGAGCGCTTTGCCCAGCAGGAAGTACTGCCCATGGCCGAGGCCATACACCGGCAGGACCTGGACGTACCCGCCGACATCATCGCAGGCATGCAAGCCATGGGGGCTTTCGGGCTGTCGATCCCCGAGAGCTACGGCGGCAGTGCGCCCGCTTCGGGCGACAATCTGCCCCTGATGCTGGCCGTGACCGAGACGCTTTCCGCCGCCTCGCTAGCCGCGGCAGGCAGTCTGCTGACTCGTCCGGAGATTCTCTCGCGCGCCCTGCTGACCGGCGGAACGGAGCAACAAAAACAGCACTGGCTGCCACGGATCGCCAGCGGCGAACTGTTGTGCGCCATCGCCATCACCGAACCCGACGCCGGCTCGGATGTCGCCCGCCTGACGCTCAGAGCCAACAAGGTCAAAGACGGCTGGCGCCTGGACGGCACCAAGACCTGGTGCACGTTTGCCGGGCAGGCCGATGTCCTGATGGTGGTCGCGCGGACCAGCTCGCAACCGGGGCATCGCGGGCTGAGCCTGTTTCTAGTCAGCAAACCGCGCCACCCCGGCCACAGCTTCACGCACCAGCAGGACCAGGGCGGCAGGCTCGACGGCCACGCCATACCCACCATAGGGTACCGGGGCATGCATTCGTTTGACGTGCACTTCGACAACTTTTTCGTGCCCGACGCCAATCTGATTGGCGAGTCCCAGGGTCTGGGTCAGGGCTTTTATCTCACCATGGCGGGCATGACAGGCGGACGTATGCAGACTGCGGCACGCGCCTGCGGGGTCATGCAGGCCGCCATCGCAGCGGCAGTCAGCCACGCCAAGGATCGCAAAATATTCGGCGCCGCCTTGATCGACCTGCAACTGACACAGGTCCGAATCGCCAAGATGGCTGCGCAATATCAGGCCTGCCGTCTGCTGGCCTACGCCGTGGCGCAACGCCTGGACAGCGGCGAAGGGCTGGCCATGGAGGCCAGCCTGGCCAAGCTGTTGGCCTGCCGTTCGGCAGAACTGGTCACGCGGGACGCGCTGCAATTGCACGGCGGCATGGGCTACGCGGAGGAGATGCCCGTCAGCCGCTACTTCGTCGATGCGCGTGTGCTCTCGATTTTCGAGGGGTCGGAAGAGGCGCTGGCGCTGCGGGTGATCTCGCGCTCGCTTTACGAAGCCGCGCTGGCTCGCTAAGAGGCACGACATGTTTGCACCCAACACGCTGACAGGCCTCAGCATCATCGAGCTCTCGGCCTTCGTTGCCGCCCCGCTCGGCGGCCTGACGCTTGCGCAACTCGGCGCGGATGTCATCCGCATCGATCCGCCGCGCGGCGGGCTTGACTATCATCGCTGGCCACTGGCCAGCGATGGCTCCAGTCTATTCTGGCAGGGCCTGAACAAAGCCAAGCGGTCCGCAGCCATAGACACCGCGACGCCAGAAGGTCGCGAGCTCGTGCAAGCCCTCATCGTGGCGCCAGAAGACAACGGCAACATCTTGCTGACGAACTTCCCGGCCCGCGGTTTTCTGCTTTACGAGACCCTGGCCGCGCAATGCCCGCGACTGATTCAGTTGACCATCACCGGAGACAGGCTGGGTCGTTCAGCCGTGGACTACACCGTCAACCCCCGGCTGGGCTTTCCTGGACTGACCGGCCCGCAGAATGATGAGCAACCCTGCAACCACGTTCTGCCTGCCTGGGATCTGATCACGGGCCATCTGGCGGTGATCGGCATACTGGCAGCCGAACGCAGTCGCCGCGCCAGCGGTCAGGGCCAGTCCGTCGCACTGGCCTTAGAAGATGCTGCGCTGGCCATGAGCTCTCACCTGGGCTTGTTGGCCGAGGCCCAACTGGGCATGCAACGGCAAAAGTACGGCAACTATCTGTATGGCGCGTTCGGCCGCGACTTTCTGACCGCCGACCAGGAGCGCATCATGGTCGTCGGCCTTACGCTCAAACAATGGCGGGCTCTGGGCCAGGCTACTGGCCTGCAATCCGAACTGGACGCCCTGGCCACTGAGCTAGGCCTGAACTTTAGCCAGGAAGGGGATCGTTTTCGCGGCCGCGAGGCCATCGCCGAACGGATCGCTGAGTGGTGCGCGCGCCATAGCCTGACGTACATCGGCCCGCTCTTCGAACAGCACGGCGTGTGCTGGAGCCGCTATCAAAGCCTGCAGCAAGGGTTGCAAGACAGCAGCCCCGACGGATTCATGGCCAACCCGCTCCTGAGCATGGTGATTCAGCCGGGCGCGGGCCCTCAGCTGGCAGCCGGGATGCCACTGCAATTTTCGGCGGCCGGGCAGCAAGCTGCGCGCGCCGCACCGGTGCTGGGCAGCAGCACCGCGGAAATTCTGTCAACCATGCTGGGTCTGACGGACGCCCAGATCGGTGCATTGGCGCAACGCGGCATTATTATGTGCGCGGCCTGAGATGGCCTCAACAGACCAGCAGGGGTTCGGCAAGCCTGGGCCGGCAGACCGTCGCCGGCTCGGCGCCCGCAAACAGCCGCGACTGTTGACATAGCCAATCGCGAAACAACTTCATGGTGGAGTTGTCCCGACGATCCTGGGGCCATACCAGATGATAGGCGTGCTCTGACGGTGTATCCGTGTCTATGACCGGAACCAGCGCCCCGCTGTCGATTTCGGCGGCAAACAGAAAACGGGGCACCAGAGCAATACCCAACCCCACTTCAGCGGCGGCAACCAGGGCATCGAACTGATCGAACATCAGGCCTTCTTCCTGATCATAGGCAACCCCATTGCGTTCGAACCAGCGTTGCCAGGAGCCGACCCGCGAACTGAGAACCAGCAGTGGCGCCTTGAGCAAATCCTCCGGGCGCTCAAAGCGATACCGCGCCAACAGTTTGGCACCGGCCACCGGCACAACGGATTCTCCCATCAGGCGCACCGACTCCGTGCCCGTCCAGGTGAGCGGGCCGTAATGAATTGCGCAGTCGAAAGGCTCGCTTTCGAAATCAAAAGGCACGGCACGCGCTGAAAAATTCAGGGAGACGTCCGGATTCTGCCCCAGAAACATATGAATCTTGGGAATGAGCCAGCGCGAGCCGAAACTCGGCAGCATGGCCAGCCGCAGTGAAAGCGCGTGGGGATTGGCCTGCACCGACAGCGAAGCCTCGCTGATATGCCGCAAGGCGTCGCTGATGCTGCGCGCATAACTGACGCCGGCGCGCGTCAGGATGACCCGTTGACGCCCGCGGACGAACAACTCCGTACCCAGGCGCTCCTCGAGCGAGCGTATCTGACGACTGATGGCGCTTTGGGTGTAATTAAGCTCTTGGGCTGCCTGCGTGAAGTTGCCGGTCCGGGCTGCCGCTTCGAAGGCCAAAAGCATGGCAGTCGGCGGCAAAAGTCGACGAGGAATGCCCATGATGTTCTCCTTGGACCGAGGGTTATGAAACCCCTCAGTAGCGCGTCACGCATTATTTGTTAGGCAGTATACGGACTAAGATTTTTCCGGTCCAGAGCACAAAGCCGGCGGAAAACCCTTAGAGCCCATGCGACACCGTTTTATATTCAGGTCCTCGACCTCAGGCCGAACTCGATTCGCCATGCACGTACGGCAAAAAGCCCGCTCATCTTTGCAGATGCGGGCTTCAAAGGTGTCGACCAACTTAACCAGATCGGCGACGGGACTCAGTTCACGGTTACGCGGGCATCGCGCACCACGTCGCCCCACAGCGCGATCTCCCGCACGATCTGATCCTGGAAGGCTTGCGGGCTGCCGGGCGCGGCCTCCTCGCCCGTGGCTTTCAGGCGCTCGGCCATTTCGGGCTTGACCACGGCGGCGTTGATCGCCGCGTTGAGTTTGGCCTGCACGGCCGCGGGCACGCCCTTGGGCGCGATGATGCCGTACCAGACGGTGACGTCATAGGGCACCCCGGCTTCGCGCACGGTAGGGATGTCGGGCGCGGAGGAGACGCGCTGCGGCAGGGTCACGGCCAGCACCTTGAGCCGCTTGTCCTCGCGATAGGGCAAGGTCGAGCCGGCGGTGGTCAGCATCACATTGACCTGGCCAGACACCGTATCGGTCAGCGCCGGCGCGGATCCCTTGTAGGGCACGTGGATCATCTTGATCCCCGCCGTCTTGAGAAACGCTTCCATCGCCAAATGCGAGATCCCGCCCGTGCCCGAGGAGGCGTAGGTCAGCCCCGCGGGTTTGTTGCGGGCCAGATCCACCAGCTCACCGAGCGTGTCGGCCGGCACGGCGGGATTGACCGATACGAAGAAGGGAGCACGCGCGATCATGCCGATGGGCGTCATGTCCTGAACGGGATCAAAGGGCAGCTTGTAGAGGCTGGGGTTGACCGAATAGCTGTTCGACACCAGCGTCAATGTGTAGCCGTCGGGCGGCGATCGCAAACCCTGCTCCACACCCAGCTTGCCGCCGGCGCCCGGGCGGTTCTCCACGACCACGGGCTGCTTCATTTCTTCGGACAGGAGCTGACCCAGCAGACGCGCGATGCCGTCGTTGCCGCCTCCGGCGGCAAAAGGCACGATCAGTTTGATGGGTTGGGACGGATAATCCTCCGCCTGCGCCTGGCACACCGATGCCCCCAGCGCCGTGATCACCAACGCCATTCCCAGCACGGCCCTGCCCAGCCTCGCGTCTGCACGCACTCTCATGTCTGTCTCCTCGTTGTGCGGCCGCTGCGCGGCCCTGTTATGCCGCGGCCCGGGCCTGCGTCAAACGCACGTCCGGGCCGCGTCGGGAAGTATGCCTCATCCCGGCCGAGGATAATCTGCGTGGATCTGGCCAGGGTGCCCGGCGCAGACGCGCCTCGCTACTCCAGTTTGATGCCGGCGTCGTCCACCACTTTGCGCCATTTTTCGATCTCGGCCTGCAGCGAGCGCTGGAAGTCTTCCGACGTGCTGCCGACGGTTTCGATACCGTCCTGCGCCAACCGCGCCTTGAGCGCCGGGTCATTGAGCACGTTGACGATCGCTGTACGCACTTTCTGCACGACGGCATCGGGGGTGCCCCGGGGCGCCAGCACGCCATGCCATGCCGAGGCCTCGTAGCCCGGCACGCCGGCTTCCGCCACGGTGGGGACGTCCGGCAGCAGCGGCGACCGGCGCGCGCCCGTCACCGCGACGGCTTTCACATTCCCCGCCTGAGCCTGTTTGGAAGCAGAAGCCGCGTCTCCGAATGTCATGTCCACGACGCCGCCCACGACGTCCAGCAGCGCCGGGCCAGCGCCCTTGTAAGGCACCGGCACCAGCGACACACCGGCCTGGCGCATGAACAACTCGATGGCCAAGTGCGCCGAGCTGCCCTGCCCTGCCGTGGACACCGTCACGGTGCCGGGCTTCTGGCGAGCGTAATCGATCAGTTCGCGCAGGTTGCTCACGGGCAGTTGCTTCTTGACCGCCACGACGTAGGGATAGCTGGTCAACTGGGTGACCGGCGCGAAATCCTTGCGCGCATCGTAGGGCAGCTTGCTGTAGACCGAAGGATTGATCGCATTGGGTCCGCTCTGGCCCAGCAAGAGGGTGTAGCCATCAGGCTCGGCCTTGGCGACGGCGTCGGCGCCGATGATGCCGCCGGCGCCCCCCCGATTGTCGATGATGAAGGGCTGCCCAAGCTGCTCACTGACACCCTTGAAGACCAGCCGCGCGACGATGTCGGCGCCACCGCCGGCCGCAAACGGCACGATGACCTTGACCGGGCGCTCGGGATAGGCCGCTTGCGCGGCCGGCAACCCGGCCAGCGAGGCGCACACGACGAGCGCCTGCATGATGAATCGATAGGTACTGCTCATGAAAATGTCTCCGTGCTTTTTGTTTTGTCGTTCGAATAAGGTCAGGCGAGCACACCGGGCGGCACGCCGCCGGCATAAGTCCGGTAGCTGACGCCGCCTTCCCAGCCGGCGTCCACCGGCAGCAGAACGCCGGTAATGAAGCGCGCCTGTTCAGAACACAGAAAGATCGCTGCCTGGGCGATGTCCTCGGGCGTGGGCAATTCACGCAAGGCATGCACCGACATCATCTTGGCAAGATCACGATGCCCGCTGTCGATCCGCGCCTGAAGGGCGGGCGTCATCACATACGTGGGTGCAACGCTGTTGACGCGCACGCCGTGCGGCCCCAGCTCCTGCGCCAGAATCTGCGTCAGGCGGGCGATGGCCACCTTGCCCGGGTTGTAGGCGGGCAGAGGCAAAGGATGCAGGCTGTTGATGGAGCCGATCGTGACGATGTTGCCCGCCCCACGATCACTCATGCGCCGGCCGAAACTGCGGCAGGCATGCACGGTGCCGTGGTAATTCACACGCCACATGCGGTCATGCCCGGCCAGATCCATGTCCAGCACCGACTCGGTGTTGGGGATGAGCGCGGCGGAGGTGACCAGCACCGAGGGCTCGCCCAGCTCCTGTACGACGGTATCGGCGCAGGCCTGAACTGCGTCAGCATCCGCGACGTCGCAGGCGTAGTAGCGCGCCGCCACACCGGTGGCACGGATCTCTTCGGCCAGCTGTTGCCCCGCTTGGGCGGCCACATCGAGAATGGCCACGGCCTGGCCTTGAGCGGCGAACAGGCGCGCGCAAGCCGCGCCAATGCCGCCGCTGCCGCCGGTCACGACGGCCACGCCGGCGGCGTTCATGCCTTGCCCGCCGCGGCTTTGCCGCGTACCTGCACGCCCGCGCCCTCTTCGACGTAGCGGATGATTTCGGTCAGATCGGCGTCGTTGCCGAACTTATCGCGCGCATCATTGAGCAGTTTGCGCGCGGCATCCCCCACGCGCAATGTGACGCCCAGCTGCTCGCTTTCTTCCAGGCAAAGGCGCACATCCTTGACCGACAGCCCGATGGCGAAACCGAAATCAAAGTTGCGGGTCAGCACGAAGCGCGGAATTTTGTCCTCCGACGCATTCGTGCGGCCGGAACCGGAGTTGATGACCTGCAGCATGACATCGGGATCCAGGCCGGCTTTGACGCCCATCACCATCAGCTCCGATGTGATGCTCAATGCCGTGACGGAAATCAGGTTATTGATCACCTTCATGGTCTGCGCCATGCCGGGCTTTTCACCCACATAGACCGGCTTGCCCAAGGCGTTGAAAACGGGCTCGAGAGCCTCGAAGCGCTCGCGCGGACCGGAAACCATCAGGGCCAGCGTGCCGCGCTTGGCACCGGTGACGCCCCCGCTGACCGGGCAATCGATGCTCTGAATGTCCAGGCTCGCCAGCCCTTCGGCCAGCGTACGGGCGGCTTCCGAGCCGCTGGTCGACAAATCGATGACGGTGCGCACGGCCTTGCCCCGCGCCAGCCCGTTTTCACCCAGAGCAACCGAAATGACGATATCGGGCGTAGGCAGCGACACCAGCACGGTCGAGGCGGCGTCGGCCACTTCGCGCGGTGAGGCGGCGATGTGGGCACCCTTTGCTTTGAGGGCCTGCAGGCCAGCGGCCTGCGTGTCATAGATGGTGAGTTCAAAGCCGGCGTCCAGCAGCCGTTCAGCCATGGGTGCGCCCATGCGGCCAATGCCGACGAAACCAAGGTGTTTTTCGTTGCTCATCGTTGTCTCTATAGGGTTTGGGGTTTGAAGAATGGTGTTCAGACAGCCGTCCAGCCGCCATCGATAGGCAGCGTGGCGCCGGTGATATCCCGGCCCGTCTCGGCGCAGAGAAAGGCGATCAAGGCCGCGACGTTTTCCATGGCGATGAAGCGGCCGGTAGGCTGGCGCGCGGCCAGATACTCGCGTTGGGCGTCTTCGACGCGCTGGCCGCACGCCTGCGCAATGGCGGCGATCTTGGCCACGATTGCGGGGGTGGGTGCCGTGCCCGGCGCCACGGCATTGCAGGTGATGCCCTGTCCGGCGGTTTCCACCGCCAAGGCCCGAGTCATGCCGAGCAAGGCGGTCTTGGCCGTGATGTAGCCGATACGGTTGGGCGAGGCACCGGAGCCGTAGACCGAGGACACATTGATGATGCGGCCCCACTGCTGTTGCAGCATGCCGGGCAAGGTCAGCCGGGCGAGATGAAACGGCGCCGACAGGTTGACCGCCAGGCCTTCATCCCACTGCGCCGTAGGCAGCTCATGCGCGGGCTCGAAATGGCGAATCACGGCGTTGTTGACCAGGATATCCACGCGCGGGGCGAGCGCCAATGCCGTCTTGGCCATGCGCTCGATCTGCGCCACATCGCGCAGATCCGCCTCCAACAACTCCACCTGTACGCCATGGTTGTCGGCCAGCGCATCGCGGGCCGCGCGCGCGGCCTCATTGGCCGATAAGCAGTGCATCAGCACCGCCGCGCCGGACTGCGCCAGCCCCTGCGCGATGGCGTAGCCCAGGCCAGCCTCCGCCCCCGTCACCAAGGCGTAGCGCCCGGCCAGCGGGCCGCTCATCGCGCGATCTCCGGGGCCACGTCCAACTGGACGATCTTGCCGGCCAGCTCCGGCGCAGGCGCGGGATAGCGCTGCATGACCTGCGGATCATGACCCGGCACGATGTGGTCTTCGGAGTCAGCGAGCTGGCGCACGATGCGATAGCCTTCCAGCATGTCTCCGACGTGGTAGACCGCCGGGAACGGCGCGTTGTTGCCGATGTTGCCGTACAGATGGCTGGCATCGGAAGCCAGCACCACCCACCCCCGCTGCGTCCACACCCGTACGACCTGCAGGCCTGCGGTGTGGCCGCCCACCAGATGCACCGACAGCCCCGGCGCGAGCTCACTCGTGCCCTGATGGAAAGTCACGCGCCCGGCATACAGCCTGCGCACATACTCGACGATGTCTTCCACGTCGAAAGGATGGCGCAGTGTCGCGTGGCACATGCAGCGTCCCGTGGCATAGGCAGGCTCGGCGTCCTGCACATGGAAGGTGGCATTGGGGAAATCTCCCAGGGTGCCGGCGTGGTCGTAGTGCAAGTGCGTCAGGATGACATTGCGCACATCGGCCGGCTGCACGCCCAGCATGGCCAGGCCTTGCGCGGGCCGCATAAACAGTTCGCGCCCGCGCTGGCTGGCCGCGGCTTCGCCAAAGCCCGTATCGACCAGGTACATCTCATCGCCGCGGCGGATGAGCCAGACGTAGTACTCGAGATCGGATTCGGCATCGTGAAAGTCCACGTGGCCGATGTAGTTGTCGGCCGCGCGGCGGCCCGAATGACGTGCGTAGCGAATCGCATACACGTTGAAAGGGGGGCAATTCAAGATGTCTCTCCCACAGATCAGAGCCTGCTTTTTATAAATACAATAGGATTGTATTATAGTAATACGTAGGCAGGTGGCAAGTGGATGGTCCGGCACCGCACTCAATTACGGGAGACAAATCTCATGGCATTAAGGCCTGAATTCCAAACTGAACAATTCCAGAAAGGCCTGGAGGTCCGCCGCGCCGTGGTCGGCGATACCTATGTCGACAAGTCGCTCAACAGCGCCGACGACCTGACTGCCCCGCTGCAAAAACTCGTGACCGAGTACTGCTGGGGCGAAGTCTGGACGCGTCCCGGGCTGGAGCGCAAAACCCGCAGCTTTCTGAACCTGGCCATGCTCATCGCGCTGAATCGGCCCAATGAACTGCGCCTGCACATCCGTGGCGCGCTCAACAACGGCGTAAGCAAGGAAGAACTGACCGAGGTCGTGCTGCAAGCCGCCATTTACTGCGGCGTGCCTTCGGCCCTGGACGCCATGAAGGCCGTGCGCGAAGTCATCACCGAAGTCGAGAAAGAAAACACCCTTTCCTGAGCCGGTTCAAGCCGGCGCTCAGACCGGCCCCGGACGCACCTCCGGCTCACCCGCAGCGGTGACGCCGGAACACCACACAGCACGATTTGGACGGAGACATAACAATGAGCAAAGATTCAGTCGCATTCATCGGCCTCGGGGCGATGGGGCTGCACATGGCGCGCAACCTGGTCAAGGGCGGCTTTGCCGTCACGGGCTTCGATCTCAATCCCCAGGCGCTCGAAGCCCTCGTGCAAGCCGGCGGCAAGCGCGCCGGCAGCGCGCGGGAGGCCGCCACCGGGGCCGGCCTGGTGATCACCATGCTGCCCACGGCCACGCATATACGCGCAGCCCTCGAAGGCAAGGATGGCGCCTTGGCGGCGATGTCCGACGCGTCGCTGCTGATCAATATGTCGACCATCCTGCCGCAGGAAACCGATGCCATCGCCCGCCTGCTGGCCGACCACGGACTGCGAATGCTGGATTCTCCCGTCGGGCGCTCGGCCATGGAAGCCGAGCGCGGCACCCTGCTCATCCTGGCCAGCGGCGCGCCGCAGGACAAGGCCCGCGCTCAGCAAGCCCTGCTGTGCATGGGCAACCAGATCATCGATTGCGGCGACGTCGGCGGCGGCTCGCGCGTCAAAGTGGTGAACAACTTCATGGGGATTTCGCTCAACGCCCTGACCGCCGAGGCCCTGACGCTGGCCGAAGCCTGCGGATTGAGCGTGGAGCTGGCGCTGCAGGTCATGCGCGGCACGATTGCCGGCCTGGGGCACATGAACATTACCTACCCGAACAAAGTCCTGCGGGGGGATCTGTCAGCCGGTTTTCAGGTGGACCTGGCGCACAAGGATCTGGGCCTGGCGCTCGAACTGGCCTCGCGCAGCCGTGCCTGCGTGCCCATGGGTAGCGCGGCGTACCAGTCATACACGGCGGCGCGGGCGCAAGGTCGCGGCGCGCAGGATTACAGCGCCATTTACCCCTTGATGCGCAGCCTGGCCGGCCTGCCTCAGGACCTGCCCTATACCGTGGACGCGCCTGTCAACGCGGATCCCTTCGGCAAGGCGGCGCGCTGAGCCTGCCTGCAAGCCGGGGCAGCGGTCAGTCCGCGGCCTCGGCCTTGAGGGAATCTTGCAGAATGCCGATGGCCACGCTGGCGGCATTGCGCACATGCAGGCTGCCCGCAATGCGCGCGGCCTTGCCGTCGCGCGCCTCCAGCGCCTGCATCAGGTCGGACAGTTCGGCCACGCTGTGTTTGGCGCGCCCGGGAGCCTGCATCGAGGTCGAGCGCAGCAGCATCACGCGGGAGTTGAGCAGCCGCAGCGTGTTGGTCAGCGCTTCATTGCCGGCGCCGTCGAGCAACTGCTGGTAAAAGGAATTCTTGGCCGCGATCTGCTCGAGCGCCGTGCCGCGGGTCAAGGCGCGTTTGAGGCCCTGAAAGGCTTCGCGCAATGCCAGCAGCTGTGCTTCACCGGCCTGCTCGGCAAAGAGCTGACAGGCCAGTCCTTCGAGTTCTTCCCGAACCTGATAGATGCCGCGGGCCTGATCGGGAGACAAGCGCGCGACCACGGGTCCGCGGTGGGGGATCACCAGAATCAGCCCCTCGGATTCCAGCTGACGCAACGCTTCGCGCACCAAGGTGCGGCTGACGCCGGTCATCTCGCACAGCTCGCGTTCGGGCAGGCGCTCGCCGGGTTGAAACCGGCCGACCAGGATTGCGTTGCGAATGCTTTCGGTCACGCTGTGGCGCAACACGGATGCGACGCGCTGGACCTTGAAATCGTCTTGTGGCTCTGCGTGAGAAGTCATGAATGGAATGCTGAAAGGTATCCGGAACGTGGCGGGCGCCCCGGATACCGTTGAATACGCCCGTTGCTTACTGGGTTTCGCTCTTGCCTAACACTTTGCGAACACGCTCGAGGTAGGCCGGGCCGTCAAATCCGACTTGCTTGGCACGCTTATTCCACGCGTCATAGGCAGGTCCGATGTACTTTTGCTGCATTAGTTTAGCCCTTTCTTCGTCGGGCGCGACCCAGAACGTCACCCCATTTTTCTCCATGGCCTGGCGGGCATTGGCGACGTAGTCATCGTACTTGCCGAAGGCATCCTGCTGCAGTTCATCCATGGCGCCCTGAACCTGCTTCTGCAGCTCGGGCGGCAATTTCTGCCAGCTCTCCGGATTGACCAGAATCGCCCAGCCGTTGATCGGACCGAGGCTCCAGTTCTGCACGTTCTTGGCAAGCCGCCAGAATTCCAGTGAGCCGCCGACGCACGTGGAAATGAACAGCCCGTCGATCACGCCGCGCTCGAGCGCGGGGAAGATCTCGGTCGTGGGCATGGCAACCGGCTTGCCGCCCAAGGCGTTGACCACTTCCGCCGTCTGCGGGTTATGCACGCGCAGACGCTTGCCCTTGAAGTCCTCAACCTTGTGGATCGGATCCTTGGAGAACAATTGCTGCGTGCACCAAGCCCCCTCGGCCAGCACGATCGCGCCCCACTTGTCTTTCCAGATTTTGCGCGTGTCTTCGCACCAGAAGGCGTCGCAGACCTGCTTGTATTCCTTGATGTTATTGATGAGCCCGGGCAGGTTGAAGATGCCCATGCGCGGCTCATCGGCAGCCAGATAGGTATGCAGCGCCGCGCTCATGTCGACGCGCCCCTCGCGCACGGCCGTGGCCATCTGGGCCGGCGGCACCAGCGAATCGCTGACCGTCACCTTCACCTTGCCATCGGTGGCCTTGGCCACACGCTCCGGCACCGACGCCGTCAGTATCGAATAGCCATCGCCGGGTGAAGTGATGACCGCCATGGTCAGGTCATAAGTCTCTGCGCGGGCGCTTTGCGCCCACAGCGCGGCGCCCATCGCGCCGGCCAGCACAAAGACCCGGAATCTCGCGGGCAAAAGTTGGGTTGGGTTCATGGTGATCCTCCTTAGGTGGTGCGCTGTGCGCTGTGTAAATTTTATAAGCAGGCAATAATACAATATGTCTATAATATCGTCATAACAAACTCGGCGGGAATCGTTCTCAACTTGGGGACACACCATCACGCACGGGGCCACGAGGAGACAGCAATGAGTACCATCGAGATACCCGCGCAGGGGTCCGTACAACCCGACGAATTGGCGAACACGTCGCCTTATCCGCTCAGCGACGCCGCGGACTTCAGCCTCATCCGAGGCTTTGCCGCCATCTCCCGCTGCTCGGGCGCGCTCGCCACGGCCGCGCTACTGCTGATGGCGCTGTCGATGTGCTATGAGATTTTTTCGCGCTACGCCTTTAACTCTCCGACGGCGTGGGCCACGGAAATCTCCGGCTACCTGCTGGTGGCTACGGTGTTTTTCGGCCTGGCGGCCGCGCAATCGTCCAATGCCCACGTGCAGGTGGAGCTGTGGGTCGACCGCCTGTCGGCGCCGGCGCGCGTCAAGACCGAACTGCTGGGCCAGTGGGTTGCGCTCTTGTTCAGCGTGGTGCTGTGCTGGCAGATGGCCAGCTTCAACATCCGCGAGTACATCAACGACACGCGCGACTGGGGGCTGCTTTCCACCGCGCAATGGATCCCGGAGCTCTCCGTGTCGCTGGGCATGCTGGTGTTCTGCCTGAGCATCCTGGTGGATCTCTACCGCCTGCAGCCTCCCTCGGATACGTTGCGGCGCTGGTTGGCGCCGGCGGCCCTCGCCATCATGGGATTGCTGCTCGTGGTCCTGGGGCCGAACAATCTGGCCATGGCCGGCAGCCGTTTCGACTGGGGCATGCTCATTATCGCGATCGCCTTCCTCATCGCGGTCTGGGCCTGGAGCGGTGTCACCACGCTGGTGCACTTTGTGTTGCTGGTCGGGGGCTGCGCCTTGCTGTATTCGCTTGCACGCGGCCATTCATTGGGCTATGTCGCCTCGCTGCTAGTGCTCAGCATGGTATTGCTGCTGTTTCTTGGCGTGCGCATCGGCGTGGCCCTGGGTATGGTCGGGCTTTTCGGGGTGTACTTTCTGCTGTCGCGCCCGCAGTTGTCCCTGCTGGCCGAACGTGCCTGGAGCAGCACCAATACCTTCACCCTGACCGCCGTGCCCATGTTCATCTTCATGGGCGGCTTGCTGCTGCGCAGCGGCATCACCTCCGGGATGTTCGACGCCCTGGTGCGCTGGTTCGGCCGCGCGCCGGGCGGCTTGGCCCACGCGTCGGCCGGCGCGTCGGCCATTTTTGCCGCCGTGTCGGGCTCCAGCCTGGCAACCGCCGCCACGCTGGGCAAGGTCGCCTGCCCTGACATGATTCAGCGGGGCTACAGCCCGCGCCTGACCTATGGGGTGGCTGCCGCGGGCGCGACCCTGGGCATTCTGATTCCTCCGAGTATCCCGATGATCATCTACGGCACGACGGTCGGCGCCTCGGTGACACACCTCTTTCTGGCCGGGATCATTCCCGGACTGCTGCTGATGGCGTGCTTTATGGCGGGCGCACTGATCTGGGCCTTGACGGTCCCTGGGGCTGCCCCGCCGGCCAGGGCCTACACCATGCGCGAGAAGCTCAGTGCCTCGCGCAGCATGATCCCGTTTCTGGCGATCATCGGCGCCGTGCTGGGATCCATGTACGCGGGCATCGCCACCCCCACCGAGGCGGCAGCCATCGGCGCTGTCAGCGCGTTCGTGCTGTGCCTGGCACGAGGCAAGTTGAGCTGGCGTGCCCTGATGGAAATCGCCTACGACTCCGCCAAGGTGACGGCCCTGCTGCTGCTCATCGTCGTGGGCGCTGGCATATTCAGCTGGGTATTCGACTACCTGCGCCTGCCGCGCGAAACCGTCAACCTGATCCAGGGCGCCAATCTATCGCCGGCATGGGTGGTGGCCGCCATGGTGCTCATCTACCTGGTCCTGGGGATGTTTGTCGAATCCATCGCCATGATGCTGATGACCCTGCCGGTGACCTATCCGATCGCCATGGCGCTCGGTCTGGATCCCATCTGGTTCGGCATTTTCCTGGTGCTGATGATCGAAGTGGGCTTGATCACGCCCCCGGTGGGCATGGTGCTGTTCGTGCTGCGCAGCATGAACGAGAAGGCAAGGTTTGGCGACATCATTCGCGGCGCCCTGCCCTTCGTGCTGATCATCCTGCTCTTCCTGTGCCTGATCTACGTCTTCCCCCAGATCGTGATGTGGCTTCCCAATCAAGTGAAATGACTATGACTGCAGCCGTTTCCCGCGATGCCAGCACGCCCTCTTCGGCGTTGGCCCGCTTTGTCGCCGAGTCTTCCTGGAATGACGTTCCGCAACCCGTACGGCACGCCGCCCACCGGGCGCTGCTGAACTTCTTCGCTGTCGCGCTATCGGCGGCGCGCACGCCTTCCATCGACATCGCGGTGCGGACTTACTCGCGCTTTTCCGCCAATCGCCAAGCCAGCGTGGCGGGACGGACCGACCGCGTGGATGCCTTGACCGCGGCCGCGCTCAATGCGATGGCAGCCAATGTCTTCGATTTCGACGACACCCACCATCCCACCATCATCCACCCGACCTCTCCTGTCGCGCCCGCCTTGTTCGCATTGGCGGAAACCCGGCCCATGACGGGGCAGCAGCTATTGCATGCCTTTGTGCTCGGCGTCGAAACCGCTTGCCGCATCGGCAACGCCGTCTCGCCGGAGCACTACGCGCGCGGCTGGCACATCACGTCCACCTGCGGCGTCTTCGGCGCGGCCATGGCAGCGGCCAAGGCGCTGGGCCTGGATGCGCGGCAGAACCGGCATGCCCTGGGTGCGGCCGCCGTGCAGGCCGGTGGCCTGGTCGAGGCGCTGGGTACCGGCGCCAAGAGCATCAGTGTGGGCAATGCCGCGCGCAACGGTCTGCTGTCCGCCTTCCTGGCGGCCGAAGGTTTCGACGGACCCGCCCAGCCGCTGGAAGGCGAGCGCGGCTATCTGCGGGTCGCGGGCGACAACCCGCGCCTGCAAGCCATCACCGGCGAGCTCGGCCAGCGCTGGGAGCTGCTGAACAACGCCTACAAGCCCTACCCGTGCGGGGTCGTCCTCAACCCCGTCATCGACGCCTGCCTGGAGCTTGCCAGCCATCCCGACATCGCCCACGGCGGGTGGGCCCGGATTGCGCGCATGGAACTGACCGGCCACCCGCTTTTGCGCCAGCGCACCGACCGGCCGGGCGTGACCAGCGGCCGGCTGTCCCAGGTCAGCGCGCAGCATGCGGTCGCGGTGTCCCTGGTGCGGGGCCGGGCGGGCCTGCCCGAGTTTTCAGACGAAGCGGTCGCCGACCCGGCGCTGCGCGAGCTCGGCACCCGGCTCGTGTTTCAGGACGATGCCGCGATGTCGGTCGATGCAGTCAAGCTGCGTATCGACTTTGCCGACGGCTCGACCCTGCGGCGCGAAATCGATGCGCCCCGGGGCTCATTAATGCGCCCCCTCGAAGACCAGGAGATCGAACAAAAGCTGCGCGACCTCGCGCGCTACGGCCAGGCCGATATCGATGTCGATCGCCTCATCGACGCCGTCTGGTCCCTGGAAAGCGCCCCCGATGCCGCGCTGCCCATGCGCCTGGCGGCCTCCCGCAGCTGACAACCCTTTAAGGAGTAGACAAGCATGAAGAAGAAAATCATCGGTTCGTTGTTGGCGGCGTTGTGCTGCGTGAGCACCGCCCAGGCGGAATTCCCGGATCGCGCCGTGCGCATCGTCGTGCCCTTTGCCGCTGGCGGCGGCGTCGATGCGCTGGCGCGGCCTTTCGCCAAAGAACTGGGCGAGATCCTGGGGCAAAGCGTCATCGTCGAGAACAAGCCGAGCAATACCGGCCAGATAGGCGCCTCCGACATCGCGCGCGCCAAGCCCGATGGCTACAACCTGCTGCTCAGTTCCGCGGCCTTCGGCACCACGCCCGCCTTTTACCCGGATGTCCCCTACAACCCCATCAAGGACTTCAGTCCGGTGATGATCATGGCGGCCGCGCCTCAGGTGCTGGTGGCCAGCAATAAATTCAAGGGCGACACCCTGCAGGATGTGCTGAATCAGGCCAAGCAGTCGGACAAGATCAATTTCGCGCTCAGCGCCAGCACCGGTATTCAGGCGCTGGCCACTGCCATGCTGGCCCAGCAAGCCAAAGTGGATTTCATGAAGATCCCCTATAAGGGCGCGGGTGCGGCCTTCGTCGACCTGATCAGCGGCGAGGTCGACCTGATGATCGACAACCCGGCCTCCTCGCTGGTGCATGTGCGGTCCGGCAAACTGCGGGTCTTGGCCACCACAGGCGCCAAACGTATGGAGATTCTTCCGGACGTGCCGACCGTGGCCGAAACGCTGCCGGGCTTCGAGGCGCGGAACTGGTTCGTACTGGCCGCCCCCGCGGGCACCCCTGCCGGCATCATCGACAAACTGAACCAGGCCTCGCGCCAGGCGCTGAACACGCCGGCGATGAAAGAGATGCTCGCGCGCGACGGCATCGATCTGGTCGCGGACACCCCCGCCGAAGCCGCCGCCTTCCTCAAGACCGAAGTCGACAAATGGGCCCAGCTGGTCAAAGCGTCGAATCTGCAGGCGCAGTAAACACAGAACGACGGCCCGGTGGCCTGCGCCCGCAGCGGGCCGGCCACCACGGCAGCCTGGCCTTGCAGGGCCGGGCTGCCCTCCTCTGGCGCTATTGCCGCTGGATTCCCACATCCTTGATGGCCGACGCCCATTGCTCGTGGCTGTCGGCCACGAACTGGCCGAACTGAGCCGGCGTGGTGGGTGCACTCACTTTCACCCCCAGGGTCTTGAAGCGCTCTTGCACATCCGGCTGGGCCATCACTTTGGCAAATGCCTGATTGAGCTTTTGCACCAGCGGCTCGGGCGTTCCGTTCGGCGCGAACATGCCGGTCCAGAAGTAGTAGTCCATGCCTTTCAGTTCGGGGGTATCGCCCGCCGACGGAATGTCGAGATTGCCGATATCCCGCTCATGGCTCATGACGCCGATCGGGGTCACTTTTCCGCTTTTGATGATTTCCAGCAGCGCGGGCAGACCGGAGACGGCCAGGTCCACGCTGCCGCCGATGACATCGGTCGCGATCTTCGAGGCGCTGGCATAGGGAATGAACGTGATATCGGTGCCCGTGACTTTCTTGAAGCTCTCCATGGCAATGGCGGGCAAAGACCCCACGCCGGTCGCGCCGTAGTTCAGTTTGCCCGGTTCAGACTTGGCTCGCCGGATCAGATCGCCGAAGGAACGGATGCCCAATTGCGGATTGGCCACCACCCCCACGCCGCTGGTGCCCAACGGAGCGATGGCGGTCAGATCCTTGTAGGTGTAGCGTGCGGCATTCTGCACCAGGGGGGCAAGCACGACATCCGACACAATGCCCATCAGGATGGTGTAGCCGTCGGGCTTGGCTGTCGTGGCGCGCGAGACCGCAATGACGCCGCCCGCGCCGGGCAGGTTTTCGATAATGACCGTCTGGCCTAATTCCGCCCCCAGCTTGGGTGCGACGATACGCGCGAAGGTATCCACGGAGCCGCCAGGCGCATAGCCGACGATCATCTTGATAGGTTGCGAGGGATAGTCTGCCGCCGCACTGGCAAGGCCGGGGGCCAACGCGAGCCCCAGGCTGAGCGCCAAGGGCAGGAAGGTAAAACGGGTCATAACGGTCTCCATGTTGTAGGTATCAAACTGCCTTACTGCTCAATCCAGGCCCGGATGCGCTCGAACACGCTGTCGCTGTTGCGATCCATCATGGGCAGGTGGGAATTGCCGTGGATGCCGTGCGCCGGCAAGTCCAGCACCGCGATCTCCGTGCCGGCCGCCACGCTGGCCAGGTAGGCATCGGCCTGGGCGCGATAGGTCTGCCAATGCGGCCCCGAGCATTCGATGTAATCGCCCCAGACCACCAGATGGCGCGGCAGCGCAAGCGCGCCCTGCGGCTCGGGCATCCCGCCCGGCTCGACGCCGACCACGGAGACCACGGAGGCCGGCAAGCGGCGGGCGACTTCGGCGGCAAAACCCGCGCCCTGGCTGTGGGCCACGATGTGGCAAGGGCCCACGCGCCGCACCAAGGCCTCGTAGGCGGCCAGAATCATTGCTTCGTGCCCGGGCCAGCGGGGCACCCATTGCTGGGCGAAGGCATCGAACGCCTCGACGGGAAACTGCTGCCCCGGGTAAGCCACGCGCGTGCCGGGGCCGTACTGCGGGCCAAGGCGAAAATTGATCCAGCCTTCTTTCTTGGGACGAAAAACCGGCGCAGTTTTATAGATTTCCGGAAACCGGGCCCAGGATGAGCGCCCCCGCTCCACGGCATCGCTGACCAGCACGTCGTAGCCCGCCTGCAGAAACCGCATGAGCCATCCGTCGCGGCCATCTGGGGTGCTTTCCCATGTGCAGCCCGTCATGCCGCCGCCATGCCACAGCAATACCGGATGGGGATGGCGCGGCCGCGCCTGGCGATAGTGCTGCACGTACATCTGGCCATAGACGTGCTCGCCATTCGGATCCACTTCGCGCGGATAACCATTGAGCACCATGCTGCGGTGCTCCACGGGCAAACCTTCGATGACCGCCGTGTCTCCGCCCACAAAGAACGAGCTGATCGAACGCAGGCAAATCTCTTCTGCACGCATTTACATCTTCCGTTTTTTCAGTGGAACGAAGGATGCTGCGCCTGCTATATTTTCGTCAAACGAATAAATATCAACGATTATTGATCCATGAGAATCAATTACGACATCGAGGACTTGCGGGCGTTTTGTTGCCTGGTGCGCTGCGGGCAATACACAGCCGCCGCGGAAGTGCTTTGCATCACCCCCTCGGCGCTGAGCCGCCGCATCGCCAAACTCGAAGCCGAAATCGGCGGCAAGCTCTTCGAGCGCACCACGCGGCGTCTGGTGGTGACGCCTCTGGGCGTGAGCCTGTATGAACGCGTGCTGCCCGCGCTCAGTCAGTTGGATGCCTCGGTCGCGGAAGCGGCCCGGTCCGCACAGGGCGACGCCCGCAGCTTGCGGCTGGGCGCGGTGGCTTCCGTCGGCTACTCGGTGCTGCCCAAAGTGTTGCCCGCGCTTTACGCCGAGTTCCCCGGCGTATTCCTGAGCATCCGGGACTCCAACGCGACGGTCGTCACGCAAATGGTCGAAGAAGGCGACGTCGAGTTCGCCGTGACGACATCGGTGACCTTTCCCCAGTCCCTGGCGGTGCAGAAACTGGGCACTTATGACTACAACCTGGTCTACCGTAATCCCCAGGCCCTGGCCGGCTTTCCGGCAACACTGAGCTGGCGCGACCTGGCCGATCTGCCTGTCGTGGGCCTGCACCCCTTGAGTTCAACACGCTTGCAGATAGACAGTGTGCTGCACGCGAACGCCATCGCCCGGCCCTGGAAGCTGGAAGTCGACCAACTGGCCACCATGCTCAGCCTGGTGCGCAACGGCGCTTTCGTCGCGGTCATGCCCACGCTGTTCGATGTGCGCGACCAGGGCCTGCACGTCGCGCGGATCCAGAACCCTGACATCACCCGCGACTTCTACATTGTTCACCGCTCGGACGTCAGCCTCTCGTCCCCTGCCCGCTGCCTCATCGGCCTGATCCGCGACCATTGCGACCAGGCGAGCAAGCTCGCGAGGCACTGAAGCACGCGCCCGCGCCTGGACTGATGCACACGAGGCGGCGGTGGTTCACCCGAGCACTGCCGTGTGAGCCGGCGGCGCCGAGGCGAAAAAAAGCCGCCTTGCCCGCGTAGACCACGCGGGGAAAGCGGCTTGACCATCCTGCGCGGCAGCCATGCCCCCGTGAGGGCAGGCCCCCCTCAAAGCGCGTTTTTGAAGACCTTGCCGTCTTTCATGATGAGGCGCAGATTGCTGTCGGGCGCATTCAGGAAGTCCAGATCCTTGGACGGATCGCCATCGACCACCAGCAGGTCGGCCAGCGCCCCTGCGGCAATCTGGCCGACCGGGCTGTCGTAAGGATTGCGCAGGCCAGACATGCCCAGAAGCTCACCGTTCTGACCCGTGGCGATACGCAGCAGATCCAGCGGCGCGTACAAACGCGTCAACTTGGACAGCATGTGGCTGTGACGCTCAATCAGTTGCGGCGAAAACAGGATGTCGGTGCCCCAGGCGGTTTTGACATTGAACCGCTGCGCCAGCGCGTAGGCGCGCTCGGTCCCCTCGGAAACCTGAACCTGCTTGGCATGGCTGCGCGGATCCGGATGCGGGTTGGCATCCTCATCGCCGAAGAAGGGTTGCAGGCTCCACCAGACACCGTTGTCGGCCATCATGCGCACGGTCTCCTCATCGGCCAGCTGACCATGCTCGATGGATTTGACACCGGCTTTCAAGGCGCGCTGAATGCCGCCCGGCGTATAGACGTGCACCATGACGTAAGTGCCCCAGTCCTCGGCGGCGCGCACGCCGGCGCGCAATTCCTCTTCCGTGAACTGGGCACTGTGCAGCGGGTCATACAAGGAAGACACGCCGCCGCCGGCCATCATCTTGATCTGGGAGGCGCCGAGCATCAGTTGCTCGCGCACGCGGCGCAGCACCTCGTCGCAACCGTCTGCGATCGCGCTCACGCCGGCTTCTTCGAAGTGGCTCAGCGTGCCGGGGCGCGAAGGAACCTCGTAACTCATGCGGAAGTCACCATGGCCCGAGGTCTGCGACACCATGGCCCCCGACGGATAAATGCGCGGGCCGTGTACCAGGCCCTCATCGATGGCGCGCTTGAGCGCAAAGCTCGGGCCGCCGGCGTCACGCACACTGGTAAAGCCGCGCATCAGCGTGTTCTGTGCTTCGCGCGCGGCCAGCAGATGGATGAAGGCCGGGTCGGCCGACATGGCCGCCAATTGCGAGATGCCGCAAAGCATGGAATGCCAATGAGCGTCGATGAGCCCGGGCATGAGCACCCGCCCGCCGCAATCCACCACGCTGGCGCCTTCCTCGGTATGGCTGGCGGGCAGAATGTCGGTGATGTGGTTGTTTTCGACCCGGACGATCACCCCGTCACGAAGCTGGGCGCTCAGCCCGTCGAACAGGCGCAGATTCACGAACAGGACGGGCTTGGTGCTTTTCTGGGGCTCGCCCATGAAAGCGCTGTCGGACCGGAAAGCGGCTGCGGGCTGCGTCGCCTGCGCCATGCCTCCGGCGGCCATGCGCACGACGAGGTCATTCTCGATGCGCCGGTGCAACCAGGAAGCCAAAGGGCCATGGGCGCGGCACTGGCAGGGTTCCTGCCGCAGAACCGAAGGGTGAAAACGAGCTGGGCCGCGTCCCATGCTGCTGCGTGATGCGTACATTGTTGCACTGCTCCTGGTCAAAACGTTCGGCTCACCGAACCGCAAAGATAAAGACTGTCCTGCCTACCTGCCGGGCCGCTCAAGCGCCAGCCGCGCTGCGCCGCTGCAAGACGCCCGACAACATGGCGCTTATCAGCATCACGGCGCCGCCCGTCCCGAGAATGATGAACAAGCGCTCATCCGAGCCTGCGGCGCTACCCGAAAAATCGCGGTAGGCGGCAAATGCCGACACGCCCACCAACTGGCCGAACTGCTTGGACAAGGAGGCGATGGAGGCCGCGCCTCCCGAGTTGGCCGCCGGATAGGTGTGCAGCAAGGCCGCGGAGATCGAGCCATTGATGAAGGCGTAGCCCACGCCCAGGGCGGCCATCACTGTGGCCGCCAGCGCATACGAATGCCATTGTTCGGCCAGATAGGCGGCGGCCGCCGCGCCCACGATGGCCACGCCGCCGATGACAAAGGACGTGGCGTAGCGTTGCGATTGCATGAGCCGGTCCGCCAGCGGCGTCGATGCAATGCCCAGCACCCCGAAAGGTACACAGCTGGCGCCGAACATCATCGCGGACATATGCAGATCGCGCTGCACGAAGTAAGACCCCCACAGCAGCGCGATGGTGACGGCGCCAAAGCCGCCCAGCCCGGTGAGGACGATGGGCACCCGCGCCAGGACACCGAGCAGATAACCAGGCTGGCGCAGACGATGCCGCACCGCCACCAGGCTGGCCGCCAGAATCACCAGCAGCACGCCGCCCACCACCCACAGGTAGCCATCATTGATCAGCAGGGCGAGCCCCACGAGCACGGCCGACACCGCGACGTCCGGCAGCAAGGCTGCGAGCGCGCCGGGTTTGCGCGGCGCCTGCGCGGGAGCCTTGCTCACGAAGAGATAAACCGCCACCAGCAAGGCGCTGGCCACGCCGCAGAACGAGAAGATAGAAGGCCAGCCCAGCGTATCCGCAAGATAGCCGCCCAGCACGGGCGCGCCGCCTTGGGCGACGATGGCTGCCAGCGACCAATAGCTCAAGGCTCGCGCCTCGCCCTGGGGCGGCACGCTGCCGCGCACGACCAGAAGCGACGCCGGCGACAACAGGGCCGCCGACGCGCCCTGCATGATGCGCAGCGTGATCAGGGTATCGGCGCCGCTGACCATCGAGCAGAGCAGCGAGAACAGCCCGAAGAGGCTCAAGCCCGTGACGAAGACCAGGCGCGATCCGAGGAGGTCGCACAGGGTGCCGCCGATCTTGAGCAGCGCCACGCGCGCCAGCAGATAGCCGCCGATCACCCACTGCACCTGATACGCAGGTAAAGCCAACTGCAAGGCGATGATGGGCAGCACCAGGCTGACCGCGCCGCCCATCGATGTACTGAGGTAGGTGGCGACGATCGCACACCAGAGAGAGCCGCGCTGTTCGGGCGCAGCGTTGGATTTGGACACTGCGGATTCAGCGATCATGGCGTGGCGCATCAGAGGTAAACATCAACATTTCCAAAAACCGGCGCCCCGCCCCTTACGGCGCTCTGAGCAGCCTGTAGAATCACCGCGACAACGCGGTTTCTTCGTCACTTATTCCTGATTTGCATCCATTCCGGAGAGCGCATGACCCCGACTCTGCACCATCGTCGCCACACGTTCGGCCTGATCGTTGCCGCCTTGCTTGCCACCGCTTCGAGCGGGGCTCAGGCGGCCGATCCGGTTCCTCCCCTGATGCAGGTACCCGCGGGCAATTACGTTGCCTGGCGCACCACGGCGCAGGGCGTTGTGCATTACCAGTGCCAGGCTGCCACCGGTACGCCCGCCTGGGCCATCGCCAGCAGCCAGGCCAAGCTGACCGGCACCGCCGGCTCCCCGAATGGCAACTACACCAGCCCGCCGGAAACCTGGACCGCCGCCGATGGCTCCAGCGTGACCGGGATGGAAGTCGTGCGGGTCAGAAGCGGCAATGACCAGCTGTACGATCAGCTCGTCATGGCCAACCCCGTGCAAGGCGCCGGGGTGCTGGTGCGCGTGACCTACATCCAGCGCCTGGTCAGCGCCGGCGGCGGCATCCCGGCGGCTGCCTGCGACAACAGCCGCCTGGGTCAAGGTGCCGACAGCCCGTTCAAGGCCGAATACGTCTTCTGGGCCCCGAACTGACCGCCCGGCGGAGTGCGGCCCGCGAGGGCCGCGCTTGCCGGTTATCACTGCTTGTCGTAGATATTCGCGCCCACAGCGCGCGCGATATCCGCCACCATCAACTGACCGCGAACGCTATTGCCCGCAACATCCAGCGGCGGCGAGAAGGCAGCAATACCCATCACCCCCGGGACCACGGCGAGCAAACCGCCCCCGACGCCGCTCTTGCCAGGCAAGCCGACGTTGTAGGCCCAGTCACCGGAATGCTCATAGAGCCCTTCCATGGTCATTTCGGCCAGAATGTGGCGCACATGCTCGGCCTTGACGACTTGCTTGCCCGTCACCGGGTTGTGCCCCCGGCCGGCCAGCGTGGCGGCCATCGTCGCCAATTGCGTGGCCGTCACCAGCGTGGAGCACTGGCGCGTGTAGACGTCGCAGGCTTCCATCGGATCGCAGTACATCGCGTTGGCCGCGTACAGCAGCCAGGCAATGCCGCGATTATGGAAGTTGGTGTCCTGCTCGGAACGATTCACGTCATCCGAGAGCTTGACGGGTGACCCCACCAACGCGCTCTGAATGTCGACAATGGCTTGCCAGCGAGCCTCGGTGTCCTTGGCCTGCAAGAGGCTGACGGTCGCCATCGCGCCGGCATTGACCAGCGGCGACAGCGGCTTGCCCTTGTGCAGTTCGAGCGCGATGACCGAATTGAACGGCAGCCCGGTCGGATCGGCGCCGATCTTGTGGCGCAAGGAGGCCGACCCGACCTGGTCGATCGCGGCGGCCAGCGTGCACACCTTGGAGATCGACTCGATGGCGAAGGGGTAATCCGCATCGCCGGCAAACGCGACTTTGCCATCCACGGTGACGATGGCAACGCCGGCAAGGTGCGAGGGCACCTGGGCGAGATAAGGGATGTAGCTGGCGTTGGCGCCGCCACTGGTCTTGGAGTGACGCGCATGCGCGTCATCCACCAGCTTCTGTAAGTTGGATTGATCCAAATTCATGGCAAATTCCTGGGTTCGGCGGGCCCGCGGGCCCGCCGGATGAATCAAGAGGCAGAAGGCGTCGAGGGCGCGGCCGGCTTGGCGGCGGCTTGCGCGGTCTGCTGCCACGTGAAGGGCGCGAAGTCACTTTCCGTGCTGCGCCAGCTATCCTTCTTGACCGCGTAGATCACGAAGGGGCACGCCACGAAGAAAGCAGCCATCACCACCAGAATACCCACATAGGTCTGCGGGCTGCCGACCGAAATCTGATCGGGCGGGATGAAGCTGAACACGAAAGCCAGCAGGGAGCCGAGGAAGCCGGCGCCGGCCAGAATCCACATCCCCGCGTTGCCGCCAGGAATGCGATACGGACGCTTTCTGTTCGGCTGGCTGTAGCGCAGACGGATAGCGGCGGCGAACATCAGCAGATACATGATCAGGTAGAGGATCACGGTCAGCTGGCTGAGGATCTGGTAAGCCGCCTGCACGGAGGGCAGCACGACGAACAAGATGGCCAGCAAGGTCACGATGCTGGCTTGCACCAGCAGAATGTGCGTGGCCATGCCGTTCTTGTTGGTGCGCTGCCACCATTGCGGCAGATAGCCTGCCTTGGCGACCGACAGCAGACCGGTCGACGGACCGGCAACCCAGGTCACCACACCGGCCAGCACGCCCACGGCCAGCGCAATCGCGATCACCGGTCCCAGCCAATCCAGGCCAGCCCAATGGAACATGTCGTTATACGCCATCAGCAGACCCTGGGTCAGGCTGATGCTCGATTGCGGCACGACGAAAGCAATGGCCAGGGTGCCGAGCACGAAAATCAACACCGTACCCACCGCAGCCAGAATGATGGCGATGGGGTAGTTGCGGGTCGGATTGTCGATTTCCTGCACGTGAATGGCGTTCATCTCCATCCCGGCGTAGAACAGGAAGATACTCGCAGCCAGCACGATATTGCTGAAGTTGCTGAAGTCCGGGATGGCCGTGGCAGCCGACAGGGAGATCTGCGGGGTTTGGCCCGAGAACAGATACGCAAAGCCCAGCACGATCAGGATGATGGCGGGGATGATGGTGCCGATGATGCCGCCCCACTTCGCCACCCGGGCGAAGGTCGCCACGCCCTTGAAGGCGATGAACGTGGCCAGCCAATAGATGCCTAGCACGATCGCCAATACGAACTCTTTGTTCGCTGATAAGGCCTGATCCCACTGCTGGTCAGGGCCGACGAAAGCCAGCGACACGGCCGCGAACGTCAGTGCCGTCGGAAACCATACGGTCACCTCGGTCCAAAGCATGAACATCGCGACAAATGCCAGGCGCGGCCCGAAAGCCTCGCCCACCCAGCGGAACACGCCGCCTTTTTCCGGCCAGCCCGTGGCCAATTCAGCCGCGACCAGCGACACTGGCACCAGAAACACTAGTGCAGCAAAAACATAATAAAAAATGGAACTCAGGCCGTATTCGGCCTCGGCGGGCAGGCCACGCAGACTCACCACGGCGACGATATTCATCACCGCCAGCGTGCCAATCGTCATCTTTTTGGATGGCGATTTTCCCGCAGTCGACACTGATGTAGACATAGAAACCCCTTCAAGAATCCAGAAACAACGCAAATAAGAGGGCCAATCGGTAAAGCAAGACAAACAAAAACACGGCGGTGCAGCCGCGCTTGCCGCCGGGTGACGGGAAGCGGACTGCAAACAAATAGCTTTAGCCGGACAAAACAGCGGGGCTGATTGAACGACGTTATTGCGCAACTTGCGAGTATGGAACCACAGATATTTATGGCCGCACCATCTTGAAATGGCGACATGTGCCGTAAACGCAACGATTACATTTTGATACCTTGAGTTAGCTCCACAACAACTATCTGCGCATATGCTCACAACAATCATCATTGTTGATGGCATTCTCCACACGAATATGCAATTTCACACATTCTGAAGTGGCGTTTTCCATCAGTCCATGACTTCATCTGAGTAACCGCTTTTTTCACGGTTTAGCCGCGAATAGGCCCCGCCAAGCTGGCTCCCTTGACCGGGGCGATGTTCCTGGAGCTTCAGTTCAGTAGCCCAATCACTGAGGAATGAGAAATGAAAAATGCAATCCTGGCGTTGACGATGTTTGGCGTGGCAAGCGCCGCTGGTGTGGCCCATGCCGACACCAAGAAAGCCGTTCCGCTCTGGCTGTGCAGCGACTACCTGGCAGTCGATGAATCCTATCGCCCCACCGTGCTCGGCTTTGCCGAAGCCCTGAACCGCAAGGGCAAGCCCGACGCCGAGGTTCTGGACGTCGAAGGCATCACCAAGGTCAAGCCCGAACTGCTGACCTATTGCAAGGAAAACCCCAAGATCGCGCTGCGCGACGCGCTCGTGCAAAGCTGGGGCAAGATCAAGCCGTAAGTCCATGTGCGGTGTGACGCCGTGCTGGCGTCACACCAGCTTCACCTAAGTACTTGCTCCAAGCTTCACAAGGATCTCAAATGCCTTTGCACGCCAAAGACGCCATCCGCGCAGACCTCCTCGATGACGTCTACGCATCGACCGATCTCTCGGTCGCGATGCCCAAGTACAAGTTTCCGGAAGACGAACACGCCGCGCGCCATGCTTACCAGGTGGTGCATGACGAGCTGATGCTCGACGGAAATTCGCGTCAGAACCTCGCGACGTTCTGCCAGACGTGGGTGGACGAAGAAATCCACAAGCTGATGGATGAGTGCATCGACAAGAACATGATCGACAAGGATGAGTATCCGCAAACGGCCGAGATCGAGGCCCGCTGCGTACACATGCTTGCCGACCTTTGGCACTCGCCCGATGCGACCAACACCCTGGGTTGCTCGACGACCGGCTCGTCCGAAGCCGCCATGCTTGGCGGCCTGGCCCTGAAGTGGGCATGGCGCAAAAAGCGCGCCGCCGCCGGCCTGTCCACCGACAAGCCCAACCTGATCTGCGGTCCGGTCCAGATTTGCTGGCACAAGTTTGCCCGCTACTTCGACGTCGAACTGCGCGAAATCCCGATGGAACATGGCCGCCTGACCATGACCGCCGAGGAAGTGCTCAAGCGGGTCGACGAAAACACCATCGGCGTGGTGCCGACGCTGGGCGTCACCTTCACTTGCAACTACGAGCCGGTCAAGGAAGTCAGCGACGCGCTGGACAAGCTGCAGAAAGAAAAGGGCCTGGATATCCCCATCCACGTCGACGGCGCCAGCGGCGGCTTCCTGGCCCCCTTCTGCGCTCCGGATCTGCTGTGGGACTTCCGCCTGCCGCGCGTGGTCTCGATCAACACTTCCGGCCACAAATTCGGCCTGGCTCCCCTGGGAGTGGGTTGGGTGGTCTGGCGTGACGCGGCCAACCTGCCGGAAGAACTGATCTTCAACGTGAACTACCTGGGCGGCAACATGCCCACGTTCGCGCTGAACTTCTCGCGCCCGGGCGGCCAGATCGTAGCGCAGTACTACAACTTCCTGCGTCTGGGCAAAGAGGGCTACACCCGCGTCCAAAGCGCATGCTACGACACCGCGCGCTATCTCTCCGAAGAGATCGCCAAGCTCGGCCCGTTCGAGATCATTTTTGACGGCAGCCCCGACAAGGGCATTCCGGCACTGTGCTGGAAGATCAAGGATGGCCAGAAGCTGGGCTTTAACCTCTATGACCTCGCGGACCGGCTCCGCTCGCGTGGCTGGCAAGTGCCGGCCTACTCGATGCCCGCCAACCGTGAAGATCTCGTCGTGCAGCGCATCCTGGTGCGCCATGGCGTCAGCCGCGACCTCGCCTCGCTGCTGATCGAGGACTTCCGCCGTGCCTTGGATTACTTCGCCAAGCACCCGGTGTCCGTGCAGGGCACCGAGGACGAGTCGGGTTCGTTCAAGCACGCCTAAGCCCGCCGCAGGGGTTGGCCGGCCATCCGTAGCCTGTTACGTACGGATTTCGTAGACGCTTACATTCGTGTACAGTCTGCGCAAGGCCAACCCCGCCAGCAAGTCAGCGCCGCCGAGTCTCTCGGCGGCCTTGTTTTCACTGCGCCACCTACGGCAAGACCATGGTTTTTCGGAGAGCACTGCTTTGAGGAAGTCGCAACGGCCTGCCGGCCACCGCGTGCTGGTTTTGCTCGCGGCTCTCCTGCCCTTTCTTGCGGGATGCAGTACCAGCCGCCCCCCTTACGTCGTCGTTTTCCACTCTTATTTCCCCTCGTGGATTCCCTGCGCCATCGGCGGATGCATCGCCGCCGTACTGCTGCGCGTCATCCTGGTCCGCCGTGGGCTGGATGAGTACCTGCCCTTGCATCTACTGACCTATCTGGCCTTTGCCGCCGCGGTCATGTTCATGCTTTCTCTGTTGATTTTCGCCCGCTGACATGCCGCCCGCCCCTACCGAACACGGCCACAGCCGCCGCTTCGCCGTCTTGCTCATGCTGGTTTGCCTTGCCCTGGCCATCGGCCTGGGCTGGGCGTATTTCGCCCGCATCGCCGCCCGCCCGCTGTCCGAGGAAGCGGTCATCACGGCCAATGTCGCGCGCATGGCGCCCTCGGTGCCCGGACGCCTGGACCAGCTCTCGGTGCACGAGAACGACGCCGTCAAGAAGGGTCAGCTGCTCTTTACCATTGACCCGGAGTTCTATCGCCTGCAGCTCGAGCAGGCGCGCGCCGGAGTGCAGGCCGCCGAGGCGGCATTGTCCACCCGCCGCCGTTCCGTGTCGGCCGAAACGTCCAATGCCGCGATCGCGGCCGAACAGGTCGAGCGCGCCAGGATCAACCTCGCGCAGACCAGCAGCACCCTGCAGCGCCTGCTCGGCTTGCAGCCCAAGGGTTACGTCACGACCCAGCAAGTCGAAGATGCCCGCACCCTGAAGCGCAACGCCGAAACGAGTCTGAAAGAGGCGCTGGCCCAGCAGGAAGCCGCCAAGTCCCTGGTCGGGGATACCGAAGGCGCGCAAGCCCTGGTCTCCGAGGCCCACGCGCGCCTGGCCATCGCCCAGCGCCAACTCAACGACACCGAGGTCCGCGCTCCCAATGACGGTCGCGTGGCGGGCATGTCCGCGGCCAACGGCAATTACTTCCTGCCGGGTCAATCGGCGTTCTCCCTCATAGACACCACCCGCTGGTGGGCCTCGGCTACCTTCCTGGAAACCGAGCTCGACGCCATCAAGCCCGGCACCTGCGCGCGCGTGTATGTCGCCCAGGATCGCTCACGCCCGATTTCCGGCGTCGTGGACTCGATGGGATGGGGGGTCGCCTCCGAAGACCTGATTCCGATTCCGCGCAGCCTGCCCTATGTGCCCAAGAGCCTGAACTGGGTGCGCGTCGGGCAGCGCTTTCCGGTGCGCATCCTGCTGAAAGATCCCCCCGCCGAATTGATGCGCATGGGAGCCTCCGCGACCGTCATCATCAATCCCGATGAAAAGTGCTGAATCCTGGGGCGATTTTCTGCGCCTGGCATGTCATGACCTGATCGACCCGTTTGCGGGACGTTTCGCTCAGGCCTGGCGGATCGCGCTGACCTGCGCCCTGACCACGATGATGGCGGCCGTCTACGGCATCCCCGAAGCGGCCATCAGTTGCTACCTGATCTTCTTCGTCATGAAGCCGGATGCCGCCGAAAGCTCCATCCTGGCGATCGCCCTGACCGTCCTGGTGGCGATCGTGGTCGTGCTGATGTTTCTGATCACGCAATGGACGATAGACACGCCAGCGCTGCGCATCCTGGCCATTGCCGCCACCTCCCTGCCCCTGCTCTACCTCGGCTCGGCCAGCAAGCTGGGCGAGCTGGGCGGCATCATCGCGCTGGTGCTGGCCTTTGTCCTGACGCTGCTGGATTACGTGCCCGTGGGCGAAGCCGCCACGCGCGGGATTCTCTATGCCTGGCTGATGGCCACCATGCCCATGGCCTGCGTCCTGTCTGTCAGCCTCACCATCGGCCGCCGTCCCCTGACCCAGTTGCGCGCCACGCTCCGCGAACGCTTGTCCGCCTGCGCGGACGCCCTGGAGCACCCCGCGGCGGCGACCCGCCTGCAAGAACAGATCGGCGCCGGCCAGGAAATCCCCCTCAAGCAGTTGTCGATGACCAAACTGCTGGCCTTGGCTCCCCGCGCCGAGCTGCGCCGCGTGGCCCGCGGCCTGCTGGAAAGTTATCGCATCGCCTCGGCCATCCTCTTGCTGCCGCCGGATCTGCCCGCCGACGAGCGCACCCGCCTGGCGCAGGCGCTGCGTGAGGCGGCAGCCGCCTTCGGGCGCGGGCAAGCGGCGCCCGCGCCGGCAGCGGGCAGCACCTCGGATAGCCTGGCACGAATCCACCATGCGCTGCAGCAGATGGCCGGCACGCCCGCCGACTACCCTGCCCCGGCCAAGGGTGATCCTTTCATGCGCGCGGATGCGGTGAGCAACCCCATCCATGTGCGCTACGCCATCAAGACGACCGCCGCGGCCATCCTCTGCTATCTGGCCTATACCGCCGTGCAATGGCAAGGCATCCACACCGCCATGATCACCTGCTATGTCGCGGCGCTGGGTTCGGTGGCCGAAACCACGCACAAACTGGTGCTGCGCATTACCGGTTGCCTGATCGGCGCGGCGCTGGGCATAGGCTCCATCGTTTTTCTGATGCCGCACATGACCTCCGTGGGCTCCATCATGCTGCTGGTGTTCTTCGGCACGCTGCTGTCGGCCTGGGTGGCCGTGGGCAATGACCGCGTCTCCTATGCTGGGGTGCAGATCGCGCTGGCCTTTCTGCTGACCGTGCTGCAAGGCTCGGGCCCGACCTTCGACATGGATACGGCGCGCGACCGTATCGTCGGCGTCCTGTTGGGCAATGTGGTGCTGTTCATCATGTTTACCCAGTTCTGGCCGGTCAGCGTGCTGACCCGCGGCTGGGACACGGTACGTCAGGCGCTGGCCCATCTCGCGCTGATGGCCGCGCCGGCCCGTGCCGACAATGTCCAACAGACCCGCGACATCTGCGTGCAGGAAGCCTCCAAAGTCGCCGCGGCGCTCGATCAGACACGGCAGTCCCTGGGATATGCCCGCTTCGAGGTCTATCGGCACCGCCCGACGGACGCCGTCATGGCGCAAATCGAGGACATCTGCGAGTCCGTCGAGCAGGCCAGCCTGCAGTTGTTACTGGCGCCGCCGGCAGATGACAGCGCCGCGCAACGGCTGCATCATTTGAGTTCCGGCGACCTCAAACCCGCTCCGGCCCCGGCCAGCGCGCCTGCCACCGGCCCTCGCCTGGACCAATCCATTCACCATCTTGAGACGCTCATCGATGTTCGCTGACCGGTCGCCATCCGCCCCTGCACGTTGGGCCGCACTGTTCAGCTGCGCCCTGTTGACCGCCTGCGCCAGCGGCGTGGACCATGCGCCGCCGTCGGCCGGACGGGCCTGGGAGGCCCCGCCGCCCCCGGCCGGCTGGCGCACCCTCGCCGTGCAAGGCCCGGCGGCGGCCGCCACGCCGATCGATGCCGAGCAGGAATACAACCTGGCCGCGCTCATCGATCTGGCTCAACGCAACAATCCGGCCACCCGCTTGGCCTGGAACCAGGCCCGGCAAGCCGCCTCGGCGGTCGGTCTGGCCGAGTCGACCTATCTGCCGCGCTTGTCGGCCAGTGTCATCACCGGCCGCCTGGCGCTGGACAGGCGCTACCAGGAAGTGCTGGGTTACCGGCCCGAACTGAAATCCAATATCAGCGGCACCGACCCCATCCTCACCATGGAGTGGCTGCTGTTCGATTTCGGCATGCGCTCGGCCGCCAGCCAGGCGGCTCAGAATCTCTCCCTGGGCGCCAACTATCTGTTCAACGCCGCGCACCAGAAACTGATCTTCGACGTCAGCCGCACTTATTATGAGTATGGCGCGGCGCGCCAGCGCACCCGCATCAGCACCGCCATGCTCAAGAACAGCCAGGATGTGCTCGAAGCCGTGCTGGCCAAACGCAAAAGCGGCCTGGCCACCACCGTCGAAGAAGCCCAGGCCAGGCAGCTCGTGGCTCAGGCGCGCCTGCAATCGACCCGCAGTGCCGGCATGGAACGCAATGCCTACCAGGCCCTGCTCGACACCTTGAGCCTGGGTCCGGGCACTGCCTTGCGCATTGCCGACAGCACCAAGGCAGCGCTGCCCTCGCACGAGCAACTGCCCTCGGCCAGCGTGTTGCAACAAGCCCTGGCCGACCGGCCCGACATCATGGCCAGCATCGCCGCCCTGAAAGCCGCCGAAAACGCGGTGGACGTCGCCGACGCCGACTTTCTGCCCAAGGTCTATATGGCAGGGTTCTATATGGGTAACCATAATGACCTGTCCATCGGGCCGGCATCCGGCCTGACCAGCAGCGGCGCCACCCGCGGCATCCTGTTGGGCGTCACCATGCCGCTGTATGACGGCGGCATGCGCAGCTCCCGGCTGCACGACGCCAAGTCCCGCGTCCAGGCCGCCCAGGCCGGGCTGGAGAAACTGCGCAACGCGGCCATGAGCGAAATCGTCGTGGCCAGCAATCTGCTCGATACGTCGCTGGAATCCTATGACGCCGCCACCTCGCTGGTGGACACGTCCAAAACCACCTATGACGCGGCCTTCGAGGCCTACCGCCTGGGCATGGGCACCGTCACCGTGGCGACCGAAGCCGCCAACGGGCTGCTCACGGCCAGGCTGGCCCGCAACGATGCCCACGCCGCGGCGCAGGTCGCCGCGGTCTCTCTGGCCTTTGCCCTGGGCAGGCTCGACACCGTCATATCCCACCCCGCCGCTGAGCCGGCGAGCGCAGGCGCAGGAGCCCCGCGATGAGCACTTTCTCCATCATCATGGCCATGCTGGTCGCTGTCGTTCTCAGCGGCGTGCTCGCCAAACTGTTGCCCTCGGCCATCCCGCTGCCCTTCATCCAGATCGGGCTGGGCTTTGTCGTCGCCAGCGTGTTCCAGCGCGGGGTCCTGATCGAGCCGGATATTTTCTTTCTGCTTTTCCTGCCGCCGCTGCTGTTTCTCGACGGCTGGCGCGTCTCCAAGATCGCGGTGCTGCGAGAGGCCTCGTCCATCACGCAACTGGCTTTCGGGCTGGTCTTTCTCACGGTGCTGGGCGTGGGGTATTTCATCCACTGGATGATCCCGTCCATTCCCCTGCCGGTGGCGCTGGCCATTGCCGCCATCGTGTCGCCCACGGATCCGGTCGCGGTGGAAGCCATCGCCAAGCGCGCGCCCATGCCCCGCCGCATGCTGGCCATCCTCGAGGGCGAATCGCTGTTCAATGACGCCAGCGGCCTGGTCGCCTTCCGTCTTGCGGTCGCCGTGGCGCTGACCGGCAGTTTCTCCCTGACCAACGCCGCGCTGAGCTTTCTCTGGCTCACCTTTGCCGGCGTGGGCATCGGCGCGGGCCTGACCCTGGCCCTGATGCGGGCACGCTCGGTCTTCTCGCGCCGCTTCGGGTTCGAACCGCGCACCGACGTCCTGCTGAGCCTGTTGCTGCCCTTCTTCGTCTACCTGGTGGCCGAGCATGCCGGCGCCTCCGGCATTCTGGCCGCGGTCACGGCGGGCATCACCATGAGCTACGCCGAAATGTCTGGCCGGCAGTCGGCCGCCACCCGGGTCGAGCGCGCCACCGTCTGGAACATGATTCAGTTCACGCTCAATGGCATGATGTTCGTGCTGCTGGGCGAGCAGTTCCCGACCATTCTGTCCAATCTGTCCAGCGCCGCCACCGAAAGCGGCGAACAATCGCTGTATTGGCTGCCCTTCTACGGCCTGGCCATCTGCCTGGCGCTGATGATCGTGCGGCTGATCTGGGTATCGATCTCGCTGAAGATCAGTGCCATCGTCGCGCGCCGCCGCGGCCATCCCGCCCGGCCGATCGGCATACGCCTCATCCTCGCCATGTCCGTGGCGGGCGTGCGGGGCGCCGTGACGCTGGCCGGCGTGATGACGCTGCCCTTTACCGTGGGCGACGGGATTCCCTTCCCGGCGCGCGACCTGGCGATCAGCCTGTCGGCCATGGTCATCATCTTTTCCCTGCTGCTGGCCAGCGCCGCTCTGCCCGCCCTGCTGCATGGGCTGCATTTCCCGCCCAATAGCCGCTTGCAACAGGAACGCGCACTGGCACAGGAAACGATACTCAAGGCGGCGCTGGATAGTCTGCCGCTGGCCGTCAAGCGGCATGTGGATGCCCGGCCGGACGACGCCCCCCTCTATACCAAGATTTCGGAAGACGTGGCGGCCAATCTGCGGCATCAGGCCGGCCAGGGCATAGAAACCCACACGGACGAAGATCTGGCCAAGCTGCAGGGCATCGAGCGCGAATTGCGTCTCGAAGCCATCGACGCCTCGCGGCACGCCGTGTACCAGCTGGCCAGAACCCACCGCATCTCGGATGCGCTGGCCCGCAACGAAGTCCTGCAACTCGATCTGCAGGAAGCCCGCCTGCGCGGCAACGACTGACATCCGCCGCGTCCAAGAACAAGGGCCGTGTCGTGGACACGGCCCTTGTTCTTACTGCCGGCGCGTCGCGCCCGCACCGGGGTCAGCCGAGGCTGCCGCCGATCTCAGACGTGCTGCCCACCATTGATGGGTATCTCTGCGCCATTGATATAGGCCGCGCCGGAGGTGCACAGGAAGTAAATCGTCGCGGCGACCTCTTCGGGCTTGCCCAGGCGGCGCAGGGGGATATCGCGTTGCACGATCTCGTCGGTGCCCGGCGAGAGAATCGAGGTATCGATTTCGCCGGGTGCGATTGCGTTGACGCGCACGCCATCGGGCGCGAATTCATGCGCCATTTCTCGCGTCAGGGCCATCAACGCGGCCTTGGACGCGGCGTACGCCGGCCCGGCGAAAGGATGCACGCGCGAACCCACGATGGAAGTCACATTGACCACGATGCCCTTGGCTGCCTTGAGCTCCGGGTACAGGCCTTTGGCGATCAAGGCGGTCGAAAACAGATTGACGTTGAACACGCGCAGCCAGGTCGCGTAGTCGCTTTGCAGCACACCCATGCGGGCGCCGCCCTCGGCCTTGGGCGAAATGGCCGCATTATTGACGATGGCGTCGAGTTTGCCGCCGTCCAGGCGCGAGCGTATCTCTTCGATGGCGCTCTCCATCTGGTTCACGTCGGCCAGGTCCAGCTGAACGTGGTTGGCACGCCCCTCGGGCCAGGGGCAGTTGGCGTCGAAGGGCTGCCGCGACACCGTCAGGACTCGCCAGCCCGCGGAGCCGAAATGTTTGACGGTGGCGTGGCCTATCCCGCGGCTGGCGCCGGTAAGCAGCATGGTCTTGCGTACAGTCATCTTGAAACCTCCGGACTGGTGGTGTGGCGTTCGCCGTAAAACCGACGACAGCTCGGGGGCGTCGGATGGAGAAACGAGATAGTCATAAAGCCCGTGACGTCATGCGCGGCGCGATGCCGCCGCGCATGACAGCCGCATCATTGATTGCTCAGATCCAGTTCCTTGATCAGCTTGCCAAAAGTCTCAGTATCGGCGCGAGCGCGACGCTCCGCTTCTTCCTGCGAACTGATGACCAGCGAAATACCCATATCGGCGTATTGCTTACGGATCTCGGGAACGTTGAAGTTCTCGTCCAGCGCACGCTTGATATCGGCGTACAGCTTGGGCGAGGTGCCCTTGGGCGCGGCCAGCGCATACCAGGCCACATTGTCGAAATCTATGCCCAGTTCACGCGCGGTCGGCACGTCCGGCAAGGACGGCACACGCTGCTTGCTGGTCACGAAAATCGGTTTGACCTTGCCGGCCTCGATATGCGCCTTGTAAGTCGCGACGTTATCCAGCGCAGCATCGATACGGCCGCCCATCAGGTCGTTCAGCGCGGGCATGCTGCCCTTGTACGGAATCACCTCGAACTGCAGGCCGGTCGCGCGTTGCAACAGGATCTGCGTCAGATGGCCGTGCGTGCCGGTGCCGGCGTTGGACCAGGTCACTTTCTTGGGATGCTGGCGCACGTAGTCCAGGAATTCCTGGGGTGTCTTGGTCGGGAAGTCATTGCGCGCCACCACGACGAACGGCACGTCCACCAGAATGGAGATGTGGTCCAGCTTCTCCAGCGGGTGATAGTCCGGGTAGATATGGGATGCCGTGCCCGTGATACCGCTGGAGGTCATCAGGAAGGTCGAGCCATCCGGCGCCGCGCGGGTCACGAAGCGCCCCCCGATGGAGCCGCCGGCGCCCGGCTTGTTCTCGACGATGACATTGCGGCCTGTCGACTTGCTGATCGCCTGAGCGATCTGGCGCGCCAGAATGTCCGGCGTGCCTCCGGCGCCGCCTGGCACCACGATGGCGGTTGTCTGTGCGGTTGCGGCGGCCGCCAGCAACACGCCACCCAAAGCGACGACGCATTTCCGGCCTAAGCTGGCCAAGTTTTTCACAGCGATCATTTCTTCCCCTTGTTTGCGTGGTGGCCCGAAGCTAGGCCAGACTGTCGATAACCATCTTGGTCGCGCCCGAGACCTCGCCCAGCTTGGCGCCGTTGGCGACCTCGGCCTCGCGGCCCTTGCTACGGTTCTGGATGAGTGCGGCCCGCTCGGCCAGCGCCACGGCCTCTTCACGGCGCATGACCAGCACCCCGCTGTCGTCGGCCAGGACAATGTCGCCGGGCAGAACCGGAACACCGCCGCAGGAGACGGGGATGTTCATCCCGCCGCCGAGGTTGTGCAGCCGGGTGGTGATGGGCGAGAGGCCCTTGGCCCAGATCGGAAAATCCGACGCCTCGATCTCCGCGATGTCCGTGCAGGCTCCGTCAACCACTGCGCCCACCGCGCCGGCGGTCTTGGCCGCGATCGTCAGCGCCCCGCCCCAGCAGGCGTGGTGGCTGTCGCCCAGGCGATCGACGATCAAGACATCCCCCGGGCGCAGCATGCCGGTGGCATGGTGCAGCAGGGTCGAATCCGACGCGGGGATGGCCACGGTCACGGCGGTGCCCACGACATGCTTGCCGCGCAACATGGCGCGTATCTCCGGCCGCATGAAACCGAACAGATGCCAATGACCGATGGTGGCCGTCTCGATGCCGGCAAAGGCCTGCGTGATGGCAGGATCCAGCGCCGGCGGCATGTCGTTCAACAGGTATTTCATCTCAGGCCTCCACGTGGCGGCCCAGACGCCGGTGTTCACGCATGGGAATCAGGCCGCGCGCGCGGTCCAGTTCGGCGCGCGTCAGGCGCACCGTCACGAAGCCCACCGAATCGGAAGCCTTGGCAATCACATGGCCCCAGGGATCGCAGGCCAGCGAATGCCCGTAGGTTTGGCGCGCCACGCCATTGGCGTGATGCGTGCCGATCTGTCCGGGGGCCAGGAAATACGTTTGCGTTTCGATGGCGCGGGCGCGGCCCAGCACTTCCCAGTGGTCCTTGCCCGTGCCCAGCGCGAACGCGGCCGGCAGCACGATGACGTCGGCCCCCCGGTCGGCCAGCGCGATGAACAGCTCGGCAAAGCGGATGTCATAGCAAATGGCGCAGCCGATGGTGAACCCTTCGAGGTCATAGGTGACGATGTCCTCTCCGGGCTTGACGGTCGCCGACTCGTGGTACTTGATGCCATCGGGCGAGGTGATGTCGAACAAGTGGATCTTGCGGTACCGGGCCACTTCTTTGCCCTTGCGGTCAAAGACCACGCTGGTGTTGTAGACGCGCGTATCGCCCTCGATCTTCTCGACCAGGGATCCGGCATGCACCCACACCCCGTGCTGTTCGGCAAACTGCTGAATGGCCGCGTAGGCCTCGCCGCCCGGTGCGGGCTGCGCCTGTTTCAGTTTCTCGCCAGCGGCGCCGCCGTAGAAGTCAAAGTTTTCCGGCAGAATCAGCAGATCGGGGGCATCCGTCTGCATCGCTTCTTCCATCAGGGCAATGGCCTGACGGATATTGCGCTGGCGGTCATCCGTGGGGTTGGTCTGAATCAAGCTGACTTTCAGAGCGTTCTTGGTAGACATGCAATCACCTGTAAAAATGCGCGGCCCGAAGGCGGTTCAGTCAATCGCGATGCCTTCGGCACGCAGCGTGTTCTGCATGGCGACAATGGCATTGCGGATCAGGGAGGTTTGGGTGCCGACGACGATCTCCTGCGCGCCGTGCTCCACGGCGAACGCGCGCTCGGCGGCGGTCCAGGCCGGCATGACCCAGATCTTCCCGGCCGCGCGGGCGGCCTTGGCGCAACGCTCGAGGTCCTTGCGATTCTCGCCGTCGAAGACGTACTGGCCCCGGCCGCTCGTGAGCGCCAGGTCGGTCGGCCCGGGGAAGATCCCGTCGACCGTATCCAGCGCCAGAATGGCCTCGACCTCGGCCATGGCGCCGGCGCTTTCGATCATGGGCAGGCAGAGCAGACGCGCGTCCTCTCGCTGGCAGTAATCGCTGGGCGGCGCCATATAGTTGACCGTGCGCCCGCCGGCGTAGCTGCGCGTGCCGCGCGGGGGAAACTTGGCCGTGGCGCACAGTTCGCGTGCCTGCGCCGCGCTGGTGATGTGCGGGATGATCACGCCGTCCACACCGACGTCGATGGCCTGCTGAATGGCTTCGGCGGTCGGCCCGGCCACTTTGGCCAGCACATGCATGCCGCTGGCCTTGGCAAAGGCGACATAGCTGCTGAGCTTATCGATGGGAAAGGCGCCGTGCTCGATGTCCAGCAGCACGCGCTTGACCCCGCAGGCCAGAGCCACTTCGGTACAGATGAAGTTCGGCTCGGAGAGCCAGAGCGAGTAGTGCGTCATGGTTTCAATCCTGGGATGCTGAAGAGGGGTTGTCTTGCAAGGCCTGGCAGGCCCGATCCAGCGCGCTGACCAGTGTGTCGACGTGCTGCAGTTGGAAGGTGAGCGGCGGGCGGATCTTCAAGGCCTGGCCTTGCGCGCCGCTGGCGCTGATCAGCACCCCATCGCGGCGCATGCCATTGACGACCGCCGCGGCCTGCGGGGCGTGCTTCATCTCGACGCCCCAGTACAGACCGGCGCCGCGCACCTCGCCGATGACAGCATGGCGGCGGGCCAGCGCCAGCAGACCCTGCTGCAGCGCCTCGCCGACACGCGCCGCATGAGCGGGGGCATCGATCCGCTGCAGTTCGTCGAGCACCGCCATCCCGACGGCGGCCGAGACCGAGTTGCCGCCAAAGGTATTGAAGTAGCGGCAGCGCTGGCCGAACTTCGTCAGCAGATCGCCCTGCGCGACCAGGCCTGCGATCGGGTGACCGTTGCCCATGGGCTTGCCCAGGCTCACCATGTCGGGCACCAGGTCATCGCGCTGAAACGCCCACCAGCTTCCGGTGCGGCCAAAACCGCCTTGCACCTCGTCGGCAATGAAAAGCCCACCGTGAGCGCGCACGGCGCGCGCGCCGGCCGCCAGCGCATCCCGTGCCTCCGTGTGCACACCATCGCTGGCGAATACCGTGTCCACCAGCAAGGCGGCCACGGGGGTGCCCGCTGCCGCGAGATCACGGGCGGCGGCGTCTACCGCCTCGGCGAAGGCTGCGGCGCCCTGCGGGCCGGACGGCGCGTCGACCAGGCGAACATAATCGCTTGGCGGCAATAGCGAAGGCGACATCTCGGCCAGGGCCAACGTGACGCCGTGATACGCGTTGCGCGTGACGATCATGCCCCGGCGGCCGGTGGCCTCCCGGGTGATGCGCAAAACCAGGTCGTTGGCTTCGCTGCCGGTGCAGGTCAGCATGACGGTATCCAGCGCCGCGGGGAACATCGCCGCCAGCCGCTCGGCGTACGTCACCACGTTGTCGTGCAGATAGCGCGTGTGTGTGTTGAGAATGCCGGCCTGCCGGGCCAGGGCCTGCACCACGGCAGGGTTGGCGTGCCCCACCACCGGGACGTTGTTGTAGGCATCGAGATAGCGGCGTCCGGCCGCGTCGAACAGCCAGACATCCTCGCCCCTGACCAGATGCAGAGGCGTGTCATAGAACAGCCGGTACGCCGGGCCCAGCACGGACCGGCGGGCAAGAAGGTCGGAATCGGAAGCAATAGAAGTCATGATGGACGTCGTCAGAATGCAGCGTGGCGCTGCCAGGGTTCGATCAGCCGGTCAAACAGCTGGGAAGCGGCAGCCTGGCTGCGCAGAATGTAGGCACGGTTGGACGGGAACTGCAGCGCACGGCGGGCGGTGATCACCATCCGTTGCGTCAAGCGCGCCAGCACCAGGTCCAGCGCTTGCTCGCGCTCCAGCGCGCTGAGCGGGGCGACCGAGTCAAAGCCGTCGAGCAGACAGGCCAGGGTGTGCAAGGGATCCGTCGCATCCGTCATGTGGTACGACGCGGCGATGGCGGCTTCGGCGATGCGCGGGGCGTGCACCATATCGCCAAAATCCAGCACACCGGTCACCGTGCCGCCCTCCGGGTCGAGCAGGATATTGCTGGGCGACAGATCGTTATGGATCACCTGACAGGGCAGCTCTGCGCGATAGCGCGCCAGCCGCGATTCGAAGCGCGTCAGAAAGTCATTGATGGCCAAGCGTTGTTGCGCGTCGGTAATGACATCGAGCCAGGGCAGCAGGCGCGGCGCACGGCAACTGTCCCAGAGAAAATCGCGCCGCGCCGCCGGATGATCGAAGCCAAGCAAGGCCAGATCGAGCTGCCCGGCGGCCTGACCCACGGCCCGCCATGCCGACTCGTCGGCGCGCAAGCGGCTGCCTGCGGTGCCCTCGAGATAGCTGTAAGCACGCACCCGGATCACTTCGCCGTCGGCGGCCGGCCAATCCAGCCAATCCTGTCCATGGGCCAGGGCTGGCGCCAGATGCCGCGGCACCGGCATGGGACTGCGCGGCTCAAGGTGTTTGAGCACGGCGATCTGCATGACAGTCTCGGCGACCGTCTCGGCGGGGTTGATGAACTTGAGCGTGAACTTGCTGCCGTCAGGCCGGCTGCCGCGGAAATTGCGGTCACGTTCCCCGGTCAACGGATCGCAGGGACCGACGCCCCCGAAATACCGCGCCGCGATCTGCGCCGCCTCGTCGTTGGTGACGGCAGGAGGAGAAGTGGTCAACACCGTGTCACCGCCCTGCAACCCGGCCTGTGCCGCCCCGAAGTCTTGCTTGCTACCCACCACCGCCCTCGCTCAACATGCCCTAAAAATTATGATGCATCATGAGGCATAGCAGGCTAAGCGCCAAATAGGTACAAACCCTCGATGAACAACAAAAAAAGCCCGCGCAAAAATAAAGATGGCAACGAGAATCCCACAAATAAAGGCTTCTCTTGCACCAGACTGCGGCGACTCATGCACCGTCTCGTGCACCATCGCAGGGCCGACAAGGACAGCAGATTATTTTATGATGCATTATGTCGCCACCGGGCGAGAATGTGATTGCATACGGGTTTCACCGCCCGAAAGGCCTGATACCCGCCCATGATTTCCCACCCTGCCCCGCTTCTATCGCCTGACCCGAATCCCGAAGGCAATATCGGCGCGCTGTTGTATCAGCGGCTGTCGCAAGCTTTGATGGAGGGCGGGCTCAAGCCCGGCGAGCGCCTGCGCATTCGCGAACTGGCCGAAACCATGGGAACCAGCGTGACGCCGGTGCGCGACGCCATTCTGCGTCTGGTGCAGGACGGGGCGCTGGTGATGCGCAGCCCGCGCGATATCCGCGTCTATGAGGTGAGCCTGGCGGAGTACCTCGAGATCCGCGACATCCGCCTGGAACTGGAAGGGATGGCCGCGGCTCGCACGGCCGAGGTGGCGACCCTGGCGGACATCGCACGGCTTGAGTCCATCGTGGCCGCCAACGAGAACGCGCTCAAGGCCGGCGACACCTATAGCGCCGTCGGCCTGAACCAGCGTTTCCATTTTGAGTACAGCAAGATCGCCCGCATGCCGATCCTGCTCGATGTATTGCAGCGCCTCTGGCTGAAAATGGGCCCTTTGATCGCCCAGGTCTATGCAAGCAGCGGCCGCGAGATGATCGACGGCCACTACCCATTGCTCACGGCCATCCGCAATCGCGACCCCAAGGCCGCGCGCATCGCCGTGCAGACCGACATCATCGCCGGCGGCGAACCCATTTTGCTGCTCAAGCAGCGCGGCGAAGCCGCCGTGGAGGATTGAGGTTGCGATTCGGGCGCCGCCTGCCATGACGGATGGCGCCGGCCTGCTGCACGCGCCGTCCGGCGGCAGCCGCCGGGGCGCGAGCGCGCCCCGGACCGGTTGACGCGACCTGGGCTACTCCAGCTCGGCGCCCTTGAGCTCCGGGATGAGAAATACCGTCGCCACGATGTCGATCAGGTAGATCAGCGCCAGCGCACCGATGGCCACGGCGAAGGAATACTGCGCAGCCAGAGCGCCGATCACCAAAGGGCTGAAGCCGCCGATGCCCCGCCCGATGCTCCACAGGACGTTTTGCGCCGTGCCCCGCGCATGAGTCGGATAGAGTTCTGCGAGCAAGGCGCCATAGCCGCCCATCATGCCATTGACGAACACGCCCATGACCACGCCGCCGATCAGCAGCGCCTCCGGCGAGGTCAGGGTCGAGTAGACAAAGACCATGACCAACGCGCCGATCTGATAACCGATGAAAGTGGGCCGGCGACCGATCCGATCCGCCAATTGGCCGAAAATCCAGATCCCCACGAGCATCCCGACAATGGAGGCGCCGGTCCATACCGCAGACTTGGCCAGACTGTAGCCAAACATTTTGGACAGGTAGGCGGGCATCCAGACGATAAGGCCGTAGTAGCCGAAGTTCTGCACCGAGCAGAGGATGATTACGCCAATGCTGCGTTTGGTCGTCTCGCGGTCCCGGAACAAGGTCTTGACCGGAAACTCGCGCTTCTTGCGCGTGGACTTCAGGAATATCTCGGACTCGCCGATGACCTTGCGGATGATGAACGAACCCACCGCGGGAAACAGGCCGACCAGAAACATCCCGCGCCACCCGATGTGGGGCAGCAGCAAGGGCGTCAGCACGGCGGCCAGCAACACACCGAGCTGCCATCCCATGCCCACGTATGACGATACCCTGCCGCGCTTCTCGGCCGGCCAGGCCTCGATGGCCAGCGCCATGCCGATGCCGAACTCGCCGCCCAGGCCGATCCCGGCCAGGAAACGATAGGTCAGAAGATCCCAGTAGCCCACGGCGAACGCGCACAGGCCGGTGAAGAAAGCGAACATCAGAATCGTGTACGTGAGCACACGAACCCGGCCGTAATAATCGCTCATGATGCCGAACCCTATCCCGCCGAAGATCCCGCCGATCAGCGTCGCGGTGACCAGAGACCCGCTCTCCGTGGCGCTCAGGCCCAGTTCCATGCCGATGACATTGAGCATGAATCCCAGGATCAGCAGGTCGAAGCCATCCATGGCGTAACCCGAGACGGCCGCGATCAGCGCGCGCATCGGGCTGCTCTTGGCCGAGGTTGCCTGCGTGGCAGGCTCGATATTCGATAGACCGGGCAGCGCGCGGCTGCCCGAAGTGCTTTGCTGGCTCATCTTGATTTCCCCTTCTTGCGGGCGGCCAAGGACTGCCGCCCGCCCTGATCACAGGCTATTAAATATTCTTCAGCGGCAACGGCTCACCCGCCCCCACGCGCTCGACGATGAGGTGGTAATGCTCGGGCCGCCGGTGCTTGGCGAAGTTAAAAACGTGCTCGCGGAATCCCTCGACCAGCGAAAGATCGGCGTTGGCGACGATGACCTCGTCCTCTTCGGTCACGGTGCGCGCCGCGATCTCGCCCGTGGGCGCCACGATGACGGAGCCGCCGATCATATGATGGCCGTCCTCCGAGCCGCATTTCGCCGCCGCCGCGATCCACATGGCATTCTGATAGGCGCTGGCCTGCAAGCTGATCAGATGGGTGGACATGCGCAGATGCACCGGCTCGTTCCAGTGAATGTTCAGCGAAGGCGTGTTGTAGCCCAGGACACCCACCTCGGCGCTTTGCAGCGACATCATGCGCCAGGTTTCCGGCCAACGGCGGTCATTGCACAAACACATGCCGACGCGGGTATCGAAAGCCTCGACCACCGGCAGACCGGCGTCGCCGACCTGGAAGAACTTCTTCTCCAGATGTTGGAAGGGCGCGTCCACCTTGTGGTCGGAATGCCCCGGCAGGTGAATCTTGCGGTATTTGCTGACGATGTTGCCGCTGGCATCGACCAGAATGCTGGTATTGAAGCGCTCGCCGCCGGCGGTCCGCTCCGCGTAACCGAGATAAAAACCCACGCCCAGCGATTTCGCCAGATCAAACAGCGGCTGCACATGCGCATTGGGCATGGCGTGCTCGAAGAAACGCTCCTCGGCCTCTTCTTCGCTCATCCAGTAACGCGGAAAGAACGTCGTCAGCGCCAGCTCCGGAAACACCACCAGGCGGGCGCCGCGCGCAGCGGCTTCCTTGAGCATTTCCACCAATCTGGCAACGACGGCTTTACGGTCGTCGGCCAGATGTACCGGGCCCATTTGCGCCACTGCAATACCGAGTTTTCTGTTGTCGCTCATTGTCATCTCACAAGAAATAAAGGTTGCCGCCGCCGCGCTAGCCACGCGCGAACGAGCAGCCCGTTGTCTGTTGCATCCACCAGGCCACGCAGCTCCTGGCCAACAAATCGGTCGTGTCGAACACGGGAATTTCCAGGCCGGTGGTGGGCATGACGACCGGCAGCTCGGTGCATCCGAGCAAAAGACCGTCGATGCGTGTCTTGCGCAGCCTGGCGCAGGCCTCTTGCAGCAGCTCGGCGCCCAAGGCCAGATTGCCGCTTTTGACCGCCTGAATGCCCGGCATCACCAGTTCTTGCTGCACGGCGCTATCGGGCAGCACCACCTCCACGCCCCTCGCCTGCAGCCGCGCCTGATAGATCTCTCCCTTGAGCGTGGCCGAGGTCGCCAGCAGACCGACCTTGCGAATGCGCCCCTCCTGCGCGAGCACCGCCTGCGCGGCCGCCTCGCCTATGTGCAGCAAGGGCACGTCACTCGTGCGGCTCAGCCGTTCGTACCAGAGGTGCGCGGTATTGCAGGGAATGGCGATGGCGCGAACGTTCAGCGCCTCCAGGCAGGACAGCCCGGCCCGCAGATAGGGCCACGGCGCGTCGGAGCCGCTGAGAAAAGCGGCGCTGCGGTCGGGTATCTGAGGCACGCTGTGCACCATCATGGGAATGTGATCCTGATCACAGGAAGCCGGCGTGGCCTCGACCACCTTTCTCATGAAATCCGCGGTCGCCAGGGGCCCCATTCCCCCCAACACGCCCAGTCTGGGCCGTTCGTCCATGCACCGATCTCCCTTGCAGCAACTTGGCGCGGCCCCGCCCTTGCTGTCCGGAACCGCCGAGTGCGTGAAGATAGCAATGCGGCCTGCGCGCGGTCCAATACCGATACTTGCTTGAGGCATAGACGCAATGCATGGACCTGCCCTGCGGCAGACTCGCGGCCAGGCGGTGCATGCGCTAAGCTCTGGGATGACTTTCCGAAGGAAACCGGCGTGACATTCGAGGCTCCGGCGCACAGACCCCTCGCACTGAGCCTGCGCCAGATAGAAACATTTCGTGCCGTGATGATCACGGGCTCCATCACCGAGGCTGCCAAGATGCTGTTCATCACGCAGCCATCGGCCAGCCGGGTGCTGGCCGCAGCGGAAACGCGGCTGGGCTTCCCGCTGTTTGATCGCGCCAAAGGCCGGCTATTCCCGACGCCGGAGGCGCGCCGCATCTACCGCGAAGTGGAAGGCGCCTATGCCGGCGTGCAACGCGTCGACGACATCGTGCGCGCCATCAGCGAAGGCCGCAGCGGCCGCCTGAACATCGTCTGCAGCCCGAGTCTCGGCGCGCATCTGGTGCCGCGCGCCATTGCCCGTTTCAAGCAGGCTCACCCCAATCTGCCTATCCATTTCGAGCCGCTTACCTACAACAACCTGGTGCCGCGCGTCCTGCTGGGCGAGGATTATCTGGGCGTGTCGATGTTTCCGGTGGCTTCGCCCAACGTGCAGACACAGCGGCTCCTCGACGCGCCCCTGGTCTGCATCGCGCCCAAAGGCTGGCTGGGCCCGAGCGAATTCGTCGCGCTGGACGATCTGGCCGGCCTGCCCTGGATAGGTTATGGGCATGACACGCCGCTGGGCGAAATCGTCGACAGCGTGTTCGAAGGCCGCGCCCTGCCCGAGGCGACGGTCGAAGTCCGTTCGGCGCTCAGCGCCTGCAAGCTGGTCAGGGAGAATCTGGGCGTGGCGATCGTCGATCCCTTCTGCCTGGACGAGGAAGCCAAGGCCGCCATCGACTGCCGCGTGCTCAGCCCGGCCCGCAGCCTGAGCGTCTCGGCCATTCACTCCACGGATGCTCCGCTGTCGCACGCCGCGCGCATGTTCGTGCGCACGCTGGAGAAAATCCTGGCCGCGCATCTGCCGGCATAAAGAAGCAACGGCGGCGGCCGTCTTAGCCCGCCGCCGCTATCGGCTCGCCTAGGACAGTTGAGGCTTGGCGGCATACACCGCCGGATAGCGGGCCGCAAACGCCTCCAACCACGCCTGCAAGCCGGGATGCCGGGTGCGCCAGGCCCCTTCGAAACGCAGATCCAGATAGAGCAAGGCGGCCACCAGCGTGATGGCCCCGATACCCGGCCCGCTCTCGGCGAGCGAGGGCGGCTCGCTCTCGAATGCAGCTAACGCCCGCTCGACCTTGTCGGCCTGATAGTCGAGCCAACTGGCGACGGCGAAACCCTCGGGACGGAACCTGCGTTCATAGACCATCAGCACCGAGGCATCCATCACCCCATCGGCCAGCGCCTGATCCCGCAACGCGATGAACTTCTCCGCGCCGGCCGGAATCAGCGTGGAAGTGCCGTTCTGCCCGGCGAGAAACTCGATGATCACCCGGGAATCGAAGAGCGGCGGCAAGCCGTCGACCAGCAGTACTGGAATCTTGCCCAGCGGATTCTGCCGCCGCAGCGCATCGCCGGGATCCGCGGTATCCGCGCCGATCACGGTCACGCGGTCTTCCAATCCCTGGGCCACGATGGCCATATAGACCTTGCGGCCAAAAGGGGAAGCGGCGGACGTGCGCAAACGCCAGGGGCTTGTGCTCGCTTGCATCTGGGCCCTCCTCCGGTCAGACGCTGGCCAAGAGGCCGCCGTCGACGCGGACGACCGAACCAGTGACATACGACGCCCGCGCACTGGCCAGGAAGCTGACGACGTCGGCGTACTCCTGCGGTTCGCCATACCGCCCAAGCGGAATACTGGCGGCGCTTTCCGCGGAGACGGCTTCGACGGGCCGCTCCTCGCGTTTGGCTTTCTGTGTGTCCAGGAACTTCGTGCGCGCGGTGGCAACGCGGCCCGGCAGCACGATGTTCGCGGTAATACCGTGCGCGCCGACCTCGCGCGCCAGGGTCTTGGACCAGCCCAGCAGGCTGATGCGCAAGGCGTTGGACAGCCCCAGATTGGGGATGGGAGCCACCACGCCGGAAGAGGTGCTGGTGATGATGCGGCCGAACTTGCGCTCCTTCATGCCGGGCAGCACCGCGTCCGTGACGGCGACCACCGAAAGCACCATGCTCTGGAAGTGCTTCATCCAGACGTCGGCGGGCTGACCCGAGACCGGCGTGGGCGGCGGGCCGCCGGTGTTGTTCACCAGAATATCGACCGGCCCGAGATCCCGCTGGATCTGACCCAGCTTCTCGTCGATGATGGCCAGGTCCGCGAGATCCCAGGCCAGGGCGATGGCCTTGCCGCCTTTGTCTGTGATGGCCCGCGCATTGGCCTGGGCGGCTTCGGCGTTGATGTCCGCCAGCGCAACCTGCACGCCCTCGGCCGCAAGGCTGGCGGCAATTGCGCCACCCAACCCGCCGCCCGCGCCAAATACGAGAGCGGTCTTGCCAGCAATTCCTAAATCCATGATTTCACCTGGTAAAGAAAGGTTCTAAATGAGCTTGCCCGGATTCATGATCTGGTTCGGGTCGAGGGACTGCTTGATCAGCATCATCAAGCCGAACTCCGTCTCCGACTTGTAGTGACGCAACTCGTCGCGGCGCAGTTGGCCGACGCCATGCTCGGCGCTGATGCTGCCATTCGAGGCGGATACCAGGTCATGCACGACGCGGTTCAGAGCATGGATCCATGACTTCAGCTCGGCGTCCGGGGTGTCCAGAGGCACCAGGACATTGAAATGCAGATTCCCATCGCCCATGTGACCGAAGTTGATCACCCGGGCATCGGGCTTGACCTGTTTGACCGCATCCACGGCTCGGTCCACAAAACCCGGCAAGCTGGAGATGGGCAGGGCAATATCGTGCTTGATCGCCTTGCCGGCCCGTACCTGCGCCTGGGAAATACCTTCCCGCACCTTCCAGAAGGCCTGCCGTTGCGCGAGGTTGGCGCCGATCGCCGCATCCTGAACGAGGCCGTCTTCCATGGCCTTCTCGAGCACCGACTCCAGCAGCGATCCCAGCTCCGCATCCCGGGTGTCGGCCAGCTCCACCAGCGCATGGTAAGGATGCTTGCCCGCCAGCGGCCGGCGGACATCGGTCACATGCTCGAGCACCAAGGCCAGCGCGTCCTCGGTCAGCATCTCGAAAGCCACGAGCCTGTCGCCACAGTCATTACGCATGCGGGCCAGCACCTCCAGCAACGCATCCATGTCGTCGCAGCCGAGCCAGGCCGATAGGCGTGTCGTGGGTTTGGGGAACAACTTCAACACCGCCGCCGTGACCACGCCCAACGTGCCTTCGGAACCGATGAACAGGTCGCGCAAGGAGTAACCGGTATTGTCCTTGCGCAAGGCGCGCAGGCCATTCCAGATATCGCCGTTGGGCAAGACGACCTCGATGCCCAGCACCAGGTCGCGGGTGTTGCCATAGCGCAGCACGGCAATGCCGCCAGCGTTGGTCGCCAGATTGCCGCCGATCGTGCAACTGCCCTCCGAGCCCAGACTCAGGGGAAAGTAACGATTCACGTCGTCGGCGGCGCTTTGCACATTGGCCAGGAGCACCCCGGCCTCCACCGTGACGGTGTTGTTCAGCGGATCGACCTCGCGGATCTGCTTCAGGCGCGTCGTGCTCAGGATCAACTGCGCACCGCTGTCATCCGGCGTGGCCCCGCCGCTCATACCCGTATTGCCGCCCTGCGTGACCACGGGCGTGCGCGTCTCATGACACAAACGCATCACCGCGGCGACCTCGGCCGTGTTGGCCGGCCGCACCACGGCGCTGCTGACGCCCTGCCACTTCTTCAGCCAGTCCACATCGCAGGCGGCTTTTGCCTGCTCATCCTGGACCAGCCCGGCGTCGCCGACGATGGCGTGCAGTTTCTGCAAAAAGGACGTGCTCAAAGCACGAGTAGGATCCGACATACTCACCACCCCAAACGAATTCTGCCCAGGGCCATGGCGACGGTCGCCTGGCTGGGTTCGACCACGGGCAAACCGACTTCCTGCTGCAAGGCGTCCCGGTAGCGGGCCATGCCCGCGCAGCCCATGACCAGCACGTCTGCCCGCAGACGATCGCGCAGGTCTTTGCCGGCGGCGATCATGGCCGCGAGCGTCGCCGGGGCATCGGAGAGTTCGGCGACCGTGCGCCCGATCGCGACTTCGCCGGCGACCCGGGAGGAAATACCCATGGCCGCCCAGGCACGCATATGGCGCGCAATGGAGCCCTGCAAGATGGCAATGACGCCGAACGTATTGCCCATCGTCAACGCGGTCAGGGCCGCGCCTTCGCTGATGCCCATGGAGAGCACGCCCGGAATTTCCCGCAGCGAATGCAAGCCGGGGTCGCTAAAGCAGGCCGTCACAAAACCGGCGGCCTGCTCCGCGCGTGCCTGCGCGAACTGGCGCACCAGCACGGCGGCATGATCCACGTCCTGCTGGCTCTGTATCCCCGGCGGGCCCTCGGCCAGTGTGACGCACTCGATCCTGGGGCCGTCGTTCTGCCGCAAGACGTCCATGGCGGCATCGATGCCTGCCGTGACGGCCGTGTTCGAGTTGGGGTTGATGACGTACAGTGTCTTTGCCATGGCTGGCCTATCCTTCGCGTTCTGCGTTCATTTGCCCAGGGCAATGTCTTGCCGCTGAATCAGCCGGCCGAGTTCCTCGTGATCATTCTTGTCCAGGACCGGGCCAGGCTTGCGCACGAAGGCCGAGCGGATCGCGCCGCGACGGCGCAGGGTTTCCTTGCGCAGCGCCAGGCCGATGCCGTACTGAAACTCATGGCGCAGCAAAGGCAGATACACATTGAACAGATCCTCGGCCGCTTCGGGCTGGCCGTTGGCGAACAGGTCGCAGACCTGCACCAGCATCTCCGGATAGGCAAAGCCCGTCATGGCGCCATCCGCGCCGCGCAGCATTTCCTGAGGCAGGAACAGCCCGCCATTACCCACCAGGATGCTGATGCGGCGGCGTCCTTCCTTTTCGCTCTGCTCGCGCACCTGGCTCAGCTTGCGCATGCCGGGGAAGTCTTCATGCTTGAGCATGACGACTTGCGAGAATTCGTCGATCAGCCGGTTGATCACCGCGACCGAGGTATATACCCCCGTTGCCTGGGGAAAATCCTGCAGGCAGATGGGGATATCCTTGCCCAGCAGATTCGCAATGCCGGCGTAATAGCCGTAGACCTGATCATCGGTCTTCAGATTGGCCACCGGCGCGACCATCACCCCGGCCGCGCCCAGCGCCATCGCTTCCTTGGACAGGCGCTCGACATTGCGGTTCGACGGGTTGCTCACCCCGACGACCACCGGCACCTTGCCCGCGACGCGCTTGAGGATGCGCTCCATCACCAGCGTGGTCTCCGCCTCGCTGAGCTTAGGCGCTTCGCCCATCATGCCCAGGATGGTGAAACCGGTCACGCCTTTTTCCAGATAGAAATCGGTGAGGCTGTCCACGCTGTAGAGGTCAACCTCGCCATCGTCAGAAAACGGGGTTGCGGCGATGATGAAGACGCCCTGCGCTTGCTCGTTGAGGCGGTTCTGTTGTGCGGCCATGTTAGAAAACTCCAATAAGTGAATGAGGTGGCCCGGTGGCGGGCAAAGCTTCCCCGTGAAGGCGCCTGGCGGCGCCTGCGATCTCCGTGCGTTCGACTATCGTTTGCGCTTGTGTTCGAGCAGACCCAGCCAGCGGGTCAGGGGCCAAAGCAGAACCAGGTACATCAAGGCCGCCAGGACGATGGGCGACGGGTTGTAGACCAGGGCTTGCGCATCGCGGGCGGCGCGCAACAACTCGGGCAGCGCCACCACACTGGCGATGGTGGTCAGCTTCACCACCTCGATGCTGTTGCCGACCAGGTCGGGCAGCACGTTGCGCAGCGCTTGCGGTATCACCACATAGAGCAGCGCCTGCCAGCGCGCCAATCCGGTCGATCGTGCCGCCTCCATCTGCCCCTTGGCCACGCCCTCCAATCCGGCGCGAAACACCTCGGCGTAATAACTCGCGTTGTTCAGCACGAAGGCGATCACGACAGCGGTCAGCTTATCGAGCTCGATGCCCAGGAAAGGCCAGCCGAAATAGATCAGAATCAGCAGAACCAGCGGCGGAAACGCCCGGAACAGATCGATATAAGCAATCACACCCCAGCGCACGAAGCGGCTTTGGGTCTGGGTGAACGCCACCGCCAGGGCCAGGCCAGCCAGCGCGCCCAGGGGAATGACGATGGCCGACAGCCATATCGTCGTCCACAGCCCCTTGAGCAAATGCGGAAAGACCTGCGCGTAGACCTGGAAATTGAAGAAGTTGTAGATGAGGTTTTCCATCTCGGCCTCTTAACCTCGCACCCAGTTCTTTTCCAGCCAGCGGGAGAACACCACCAGTGGCAGGAAAATGATCACGTACAGGATGGCTGCCATCATCAGCGGCGTCGGGTTGCCCGACAGGCTGCTGGCGCCCTGGGCGGCATTGAGCAGCTCATTGAGCGACACGACCGAACCCAAGGCCGTGTTCTTGGTGATCGAGATGATGCGATTGGTCAGGGTGGGCACCGCGCGCCGCACGGCCTGCGGCAGCACCACCCAACGCATCGCCTTCCACCAGCTGAGCCCGGTCGACCGCGCCGCCTCCATCTGGCCGGCCGGCAACGCGGCGATCCCTGCCCAGATACTTTCCTCCGCATAGGCGGCAAGCACCAATGACAGTGAGATCCAGGTCACGAAGAACGCCGAGAGCGGCAGGCCCAGTTCCGGCAAGCCGAAATACAGCACGATGAGGATGACCAGCGGCGGCAGCGAGCGCAGAATATCGGCGAACGCCACGATCGCCCACGTCAGCGGCCGCAGCTCCAGCGCGCGCAGAATGGCCAGCACCAACCCCAATACGGTGCCGGTCACGACCACGGCCGCGCCGGTACCCAGCGTGATCAGCGCGCCCGCGCCCAAGGCCGGCGCATACTGAGCCGCTATCTCCGCATTGAAGAAAGTAAAGAAGAAACCACCAGTGCTGCTCATCAATGGACCAACCTGCTCGAATACCGCGACACGAAACTCTGCGTGCGCGTCTGTTGCGGGTTCTCGAAGATCTGCTTGGCCGTGCCGTGCTCGACCACCACGCCGCCATCCATGAACACGACGTGATCGGCCACCGCATGGGCAAAGGCCATCTCGTGCGTGACCACCAGCATGGTCATGCCGCTTTCGCGCAGTTCGCGCATGACGGCCAGCACATCCTCGACCAGTTCCGGGTCCAGCGCACTGGTCGGCTCATCGAACAGAATGATCTGCGGCTGCAGGGCGATGGCGCGTGCGATGCCCACCCGCTGCTGTTGTCCGCCCGACAACTGCGACGGCATGGACTGCGCCTTGTGGCCCAGCCCCACGCGCTCCAGGGCTGCCAGCGCCAAGGTGCGTGCTTCGGCGGGCTTGCGTTTTTGCACCTTGCTCAGCGCCAGTGCCACATTCTCGATCGCACTCAGATGCGGATAGAGATTGAACTGCTGAAACACCATCCCGACATCCTGGCGCATGCGGTTGATGTCGGTTTTGGGATCCATGACATCGTGACCGTTGGCCAGGATCTTGCCGGATGTCGGGACCTCCAGCAGGTTGCAGCAGCGCAGCATGGTGCTCTTGCCCGAACCCGACGGGCCGATGACGCACACCAGCTCGCCGCGCTGGACGTTCAGATTGACGCCCCTGAGCACCTCGGTGTCGCCATACTGTTTGCGCAGATCGGAAATGCTCAATATCGAACCGGTTTCCATCGTCAGCTTCGCAGTCTGGGTGGGGTCAGGCGCACTTGATCTCGACAGGCGTGGCGTCGTAGCCATCCATATCGGGAACACCGGTCCCTGGGGCGATGCGAACCGCCCAGTTGTCCGAGTCCGGCGTGAAGCCGAACCACTGCTGGGCCAGCTTGGTCAGCGTGCCATCCTTCTTCATGCACTTGAGCACATTGGAAACTTGCAGGCGGCCTTCCTTGTCATCCTTGCGAAAGGCCAGCGCCCACACCAGGCCGGTCTTGATGGTGTAGCTGGTCTTCAGACGCGGGTTCTGTTTGGCGGCCCAGGCCACCACGGTCGTGCCGGCCAGGTTGTAGTCGGCGCGCGAGGCCTGCACCGCCTGCACGGCATCGGCATTGCCGCCGTAGACGTCGTAGCGGAAGCCATACTTGGCGGCATTGTCCTTGGCCCAGGACTCATAGTTCGACCCCTTGTTCACGGCGATCACCTTGCCCTTGAGCTGCTCGAGGTTCTCGAGCGCAGGCGCATCCTTGCGGCCCAGGAAGGTGTAGTCGGTGTCCAGATAGCCTTCGGTAAAGAGCAGGGATTTGGCGCGCTCTGGCGTAACCGTCACCGGCGCGATCAGGAAGTCGTAGCGCTTGCTGTTGAGCCCCGGCACCAGGCCGGAGAACTCGGCCGGTTCGATCGTGATTTCACGCCCCAAGCGCTTGGCGATTTCTTTGCCGAGATCGACGTTGAATCCCTGGACGCCGCCATCCAGCTTGGCCATGGCGTGCGGCGCGAACGTGGAGTCGACCGCGGTGCGCAGCGGGGCGTTTTGCGCGAGAGCCTGTCCCAAACAACCGAACAGAACTGCGCTGGAAATGACGCAACTGCGGAAAAACGGCTTTAGAACTTTCATGACAATCCCCTTGCCTTATAGACACGCGCCAAGGTCGGCGTCGTGGTTTACTTACTGAGAGCTGCTGATTTCAATCCAATAAAGTTGCCAAACGCCTTGCGCTGCGGCGCCGGCTCGGCCCGCTTGACGACGGGATCCGGACGCGAACGGGCGATGAACTGGCCGCTGCCGCGCTCGACCTGCAAGGCGTTGTCCTTGACCACGCAACGGCCGCGGCTGTAGACCTCCACGGGCCAGCCCTGGATCTCGCGGCCTTCGTAGGGCGTATAGCCCACGGCGTCGTGCAGAATCTCGGGGTGCACGGTGGTACGGCGCTGCGTGTCCCAAATCACGATGTCCGCATCGGCGCCGACCTGAATCGCGCCTTTGCGCGGCGCCAGGCCATACATGCGGGCATGATTGGTGGCCGTCAGCGCCACGAACTCCTCGATGCTCAGACGCCCCTTCATGACGCCCTCCGAGAACAGCAGCGGCAGGCGCAATTCGATGCCTGGCACCCCGTTGGCCATTTCCTTGAAGGTGGTGGCATCGCCCTTGGGCAATTTGCCGGACTCGTCGAAGCGATAAGGCGCATGGTCAGAGGAGTAGACCGCCAGCGTGCCGTCCTTGAACCCGGCCCAAACGGCCTCTTGCGAAGCCTTGTCTCCCGGCGGGGGGCTGCAGCAGAACTTGGCGCCTTCCAGACCCGCCAGATCCGAGTCCTTCGCTTCCAGAAACAGATATTGGGGGCAGCTCTCGGCATAGACCTGAGCACCCAGTTGCTGAGCCTTGCGAATGATGTCCACCGTCTCGGTGCCCGCCACATGGACGATGAGCACCGGAACATCGATCAGGCGCGACAGGGCGATGGCCCGGTGCGTGGCTTCCGACTCGACCAGCGGGTCATGCGAGACCGCATGGAACTTGGGCGACGTGTGTCCGCGTTCGAGCAGCCGGCGCGCCACCCATCGGATCATGTCGTGGTTCTCGGCATGCAGCATGACCATGGCGCCATGCTCGCCCGCGACCGCCAACACGTCGAGCAGCTGGTAATCATCCAGCTTGAGCTTGTCGTAGGTCATGTAGACCTTCAGCGACGTAATGCCGCTTTCGATCACGGCCGGCAGCTCGTGCTGCAGGGCCTGTTCGTCCGGGTTGGCCAGGATCAAGTGAAAGCCGTAGTCGATCACGGCCTTCTCGCGCGCCCGGCGCGAGTAGTCCTCCAGCACGGCGGGAATGCGATCATTGCGATGCTGCGCGGCGAAGGAAATGATGGTGGTGGTTCCGCCGAAGGCGGCCGACACCGTGCCCGAGTAGAAGTCATCCGCGCACATCACCCCCATGCCGGAGAGCTGCTCGATATGGGTATGGCTGTCGATGCCGCCAGGCAAAACCCACTTGCCCGCCGCATCCACGTCCCGCTCCCCCGACTCGAGGTTCTCGCCGATTTCGACGATCACACCGTCCTTGATCCCGATATCCGCGAAGAAGGTTTGGTCGGCGTTCGAAATACGGCCATTGCGGATGGTCAGGTCAAAGCGCGAGGTCGGGTGGGAAGCTGCAGGCATTGTCGAGGACTCGGATAAATAAGGTTGGGCAATTATTTCCCGAGCATTACCTCATGCCTATTGATTCTTTGGCCCCCTCCCTTAACATTACGTTAATAACTTCTCCGCTCTCGCCCCGCAACAGCCCGGCGACCTCGAAGTTTTCCTAGGGAAAACGCTAGCTCAGCACCGCGTACCGAGCGTGGCCGACGCCTAAGTATTAACCCTAGGGCAATGCCTCACCTCCCGACGCCCAGGCACGGAACCCGCATGAAACTCAATATTCGCCAGATCGAAGTCTTCCGTGCCGTGATGATCACCGGCACGATCAGAGGCGCCTCGGAACTGCTCTATGTGTCGCAGCCGGCCATCAGCCGGCTCTTGTCCCATACCGAGGAGCGCATCGGGTTTCCGCTCTTTCAGCGCATCCGCGGCCGGCTTCATCCGACCCTGGAAGCCAAGAAGCTGTTCCACGAAGTCGAGATCGTCTACGACAGTGTCCAGCGTGTGAATGACATGGCGCGCGAGCTGTTCGAACACCAGGAGGGCATCCTCAACATCGTGGCCAGCCCCAGCCTGGGGCAAATGCTCATCCCCACGGCCATCGCCAGCTACCGCCACACGCACCCGAGCGTCAAGCTCACCTTCCATTACCTGACGCATATCCCGCTGACCGAGCGGCTGCTGAAGCGACGCGCCGACCTGGCGATCACGATTCTGCCGATCAACCACCCCAATCTCGAGCAGGAAGAGCTGGCCACCGCCAGCCTGGTCTGCATCTGCCCCTACAACCATCCGCTGTCGCGCAGAGCCTTTCTGCAGATCAAGGACCTCCTGCCCTACCCTTTCATTTCGTACGAGCGCAGCTCGCCCTTCGGCCTGATGGTCCAGTCGATGTTTGAAGCCAGCGGCGAAGCGCTGCGTCCGGTGGTGGAAGTCGGATCGCCGCAAAACGCCTGCGCGCTCGTTCAGGCCGGCGTCGGGATTGCGCTGGTGGATCAATTCTCCGCGCGCAGCTGGGCTGCCAGCCGCTTCGTGACGCGCCCGATCGAGCCCAGCCCGCCCCTGAAAGCCTATCTGGTCAGGCTGCGCGATGAGCCGATGTCGCAGATTTCGCAATCCTTCATGGATACTTTGAAAGAGGTCATCCACAAAGACGGCCATGCCGGCATCGGCGCGCCTTGATCCTGGCAGCCTGGAGAGGGGATCAGCGTTTCGAGGCGGGCTTGATCTCGGCTGGGTCAACGACCGCCGTGTGGCCCGGCCCGACCTCCAGCAGGACATAGAAGTTCTCGTCCGGGCGCCGAAAGACACGCTGGCTATGGGCATCGAGCCGGCCGGCCGAAAGGATGCGATTACCCGCTGAGGCGATGACATCCAGCGTCACCCCAGGAGCCTTGCTGCCGTCGGAGAAACCGCCGGTACACAGCACCTTATCATCCGGCATCGCCTGACACGCCAGCACCGGATGGTGTGCCTGCGTCACGGCGCTATAACCGGCCAGCAGGCCGGCGCCCAACACGTTGATCATCTTCACCGCACCCTCCTGGACGCGTCGCTAAGCCACTGCGCCGTCAGCGGCGAGGCCGATGCGATGGGCAGCGTGGCGGTGTGCGTCCGCCCATCCCAGCCCTCGACCGTGATCCAGAACTTTCCGTCCGGCAGCGTGGCCGCCGGGATCTCCACCTCGGCAAAGGCCCGATGCGGCCCGCCGGCAAACAGTGCGCCCGCGGTGCGCAAGCTGCGCGGCGGCCCCGTATGGATGAACACCGCCCGAATCTCACGCTCACAGCCGGGACACAAGGCCATGGTCAGCAGCTTGACCGCCGCGCCTGCCTCGATCTCGGGCGGACCCGCCTCCCACTCCGCGAAATCCAGGGTCCAGCCCCCGACTTGCACAGGCCCGATGGCACGCTCGCCCAAACCGGCGGCCCCCCGCGCCATCGCCATGGCTTTGAAGTAGTCGGGCAGATAAAGCAAGGGCAGAATCAGCACCAGGCCACTCAAATGATATTTCCAGCGGCGCAGGGGCGACGGCGCTCCGGTCTTCGAGGTCATCATGATTGTCTTGTCCCATCGGTGGCGAGCAAACGCCGCGTTGTACTCACGCACGGCCTTTGTTCAGCGCGAGCTTCAAGGCCTTGGCGGTCTCTTGCGCGGTGCGCCGCGACCATATCAACATCCCCGACAGGGACATCATGGTCAATAACAAGCCGAAGAAGAACCACAGCAGTTTGAGCCACAGCCCGCCAAAGTCGCCCGTATGCAAGGGGCGCATGGACTCGGTGAAAAACTCCCAGCCATGGCGGTCGCCCAGCGTGCGCGTGCGCATGACCCGGCCATCATAGGGATTGACCTGGGCGGACTCGTACATCAAGGGATAGGTGCCGCGCCCCAGAATGCTGACCGGATCATAGGCACTGCCTCCCAGGAAGATGTGCTGCGCATCCAACCCAGGAAGCGCCTGCCGGGCATTGGCCACCAACGTATCCAGCGCCACCCATGGCAGGCCCGCCTCGCCCGCGGCGGGCACTTCGGCTCGCGCGATGATGGTCGGAACGCCCTCGGACGAGACGGAAACTTGCGTATCCGCCAACACCGCCTGCACCAGGAACCACAGCGCGCTGACCGAGATCAGCAAGACGAACCAGATCGACCACAGGCCGGACAGCCGGTGAAAATCGCCCCAGAAAATGCGGGCGCCCTGGCCGGTACGCAGCCGCGGTTTTTGCAGATAGGCGCGCCAGAACCGCTTGTAGACCACCAGGCCGGTCACCAGCGAGGCCAACATCGGCAGCGCGAGCACCGACACCAGATACCAGCCCCAACTGTAACCATGCCCAAACGGCATCAAGAGCCAGCCATGCAACGCCCGCATGAACTGCCGCAAGTCAAACGCCAGGGCTGGCCCCTGGATGACGCCGGAATAGGGATTGACATACAACTGGGTGGAGACCCCGCCCGGATAGGACACACTTGCCGTCAGGGCGAAATGCGATTCTTCCGGCCAGGACAAGCCCTGCACCACCGCCGCGGGCTCCTGCGCGCCGATGGCGTCCATCAACGCCTGGTAGCCCAACCGCGTACTGTCGGCGCCGGGCGCTTCGGCACGTACCGCGGGATGCATCAGCCATACGATCTCCTGGCTGATCACCGCAATCGTGCCGGTGGCACAGACAAAAAACATCAGTACCCAGATAGGCATGGCCACCCAACTGTGCACCAGGAACCAGATTTTGGATCGGGAAGGCTTGGCCATCCGACGTCTCCGTTAGAGCGAGTTATTGCAGCGCTGCACCCTGCCCCGCGCACGGCGCAACCCCAAGCACAACGCGCTGCCGCCCCGATCGTGCGGGGCCGGCAGCGTTGCACTCACACACCCAAGAACGACTTAGAAAGCGTACTTCACGGTCAGCATGGCCTTCTGCGGCGAGCCATAGAACCCTTGTCCATCGCCCGTCAGGTCAAAGTACTTCTTGTCGAACAAATTGCTGACATTGAGCTGGGCCGACAGATTCGGCGTGAAGCGGTATTGCGCCATCAGGCTGGCCAGCAGCACCGCCCCCTCGGATCGGCGGGCATCCACCCCCGAGGAAGTGGTCAGATCGACGTAGATGCCGCTGCGCCACTGCAGCCCCCCGCCGATCGTCAGCTTGCCGGACGTGCCGGGCACCAGATAGCTCGTGAACAAATGGGCCAGATTCTGCGGGTGATAGCTATTGAAGCGATTGCCACTGGCATCACGTACCTGCGCACGCGAGAATCCGGCGCTGACTTGCCAGCCGGAGGCCACTTCGCCCGACACCTGGACCTCGAAGCCTTCGCTGGTTACCCCCTTGACGCCGCGATAGGCATACTCCGACGTCCCTTGCACGAAACGCGAGCCGTCCTGTTCGGCCACATTGCGCTCTTCGATGCGAAACACCGACAGGGCCGTCGTGAGCTTGCCGTCCAGATAGTCTGCCTTCAGGCCGGTTTCGTAGCTCTTGCCCTGCACCGGCGAGAGGTAATTGCCGCTGACATCGCGATAGGACTGCGGCTGGAAGATATTGGTGTAGCTCACATAACCGGTGTAGGTCTCGTTAAAGTCGTACAGCAGACCCGCATACGGCGTGAAATCTTCGTTGCGCATGCGCGTATCGCTGGTTTGTTGCACCCAACGATTCTGCCGGCCGCCCACGATCAGCTTGAGCGCGTCGGTGACCGACAGACGCAACGCGCCGTAGACACCCGTCTGGTGGGTATTATTCTTGCCCAGCGAGTTGAACGCGCCCCATTGCGGTTCCGGATAGGAGCCATCCCACTGGTAAATGTCGCCCACCGCGGCGGTATTGAGCGCCGGATAGTTGCCATAGCGCAACGTGGAACGGCTGCCGATGAGCCCGAAGATCGCCTCATGCTGGCGGCCGAGCAGCTCGAAAGGCCCGCTGGCCTGCACCGATGCCGTGTTCTGGTCGAACTCCTGATGCGAACGATTCAGCCAGGCGCTCACGCCCAGGCCCGTATCGCGATCCGGCTGCCCCATCAAATACAGCAATTTGGAGTCGAACTTGCTGTCGAGCCGGCTGACATTGGCGGTGATGTTCCAGCCATTGTCGAACTGATGCTCCAGCGACGCGTAGGCGGTGTTGTTGGTCGTGCTCCACCGCGTCCAGTCCGCACCGATACTGAAGCCGCGCCGCCAGCTTGCTGCCGAGCCGTCGCTATAAAGCATGGGCAAACCGCCCCAGGTCACATCGGTAGGCCGCTTGGCCTGATGCTCGAATCCGACCCGCACCGTCGTATTGGGCGTGATATCCGCCTCGACGGTCGCCAGAAACGCCTCGTTGCGCGTGTGATAACGATCCAGATACGAATCGCGCTCCTCCATCATCCCGGCCACCCGGGCCCGCACCGTACCCTCGGTATTGACGGGCGTGGACACATCCACGGTGGCGCGTCGTTCGTCCCAAGACCCCAGGCCGAGCGACACCGAGCCGGTCAGCTCCTTGCTCGTGGCCCGCTTGCGCACGACGTTGACCGACGCGCCAGGGTTGCCTGTCCCGGTCATCAGACCCGTGGCCCCGCGCACCACTTCGACCCGGTCATACAGCACCGGATCGAAGTTGGACATGCCGAAAAAATCGTTCTGCGTAGAGGTCGGCACCCCATCGTAGGAATAGGTATCAACGTAAAAGCCGCGCGAATGAATGTCGGTGCGATCGATGTCCGAAGACGTCGTGACCAAGCCCGTGACCGTCTTGAGTGTTTCGCCCAGCGAATTCAGATTTTGATCCTCCAGCTGTTGGCGCGTCACCACGCTGACCGACTGGGGTGTTTCGCGCGGCGACAGGCGCAGCCCGGTGGACGCCGTCGTGGCGCGCACCGTATACGAACCCGTGCCTTCAGAGGTGAGCAGATTGCGGCCCTCGACCTTGACCGGTTCGAGTTGCGTGGCCTGGCCGGCCGCCGGGCGCGACAGGGTGATCGTGTTGCCGCGGCGCTCGTACTCCAGGCCGCTGCCCGCCAGCAGACGGCGCAACGCCTCCTCGGGCGGCAGCGTCCCCGCCACGGCAGGGGCCTGGATACCCGCCACGAGATCCTGGGCATAGAAAATCTGCATCGAGGTCTGGCGCCCCAATTGCAGCAATGACTGCTCCAGCGGCTGCGCCGCAATGCTGATGCGCGCTTCGGGCGTCTGGGCTCGCGCCGTCATCGGCGTGCTGCCCAGCGCCAGCGCCAATGACAAAGACAGGGTGCCTAACGCAAAAGGCGTACGTAACGCGTTCTTCTGGCGTGCAACTTCGGTTCTCACGATCTTTCGTTCCAAATCAATCAAGCCGGCGCTTGAGCGCCCCAACCCTTGGCCAAGGTTTCTCCCGGTGCATGGGCCAACTGGCCGGACATGCCCCCTCGTAGGAACAAACGAGCGGGCGCGGCAAACACCTCAATGAAAATGAAAACTATTTTGTAACAGCGCCCGGAACGGTTCTGGCGAGGCCCGGAGCGGCTGGCAGATCGCGCGGCCGCCCGACGTGACGGCGCCTCAGCGCGGCACGATCACCGCACTGCCGTCAGGCTGCATGCGCACCTGCACCGGCGCCACGGCAGGCAGCGCCGCCAGAATGGCTTGCGGCTCATCGATATTGAACACGCCGGCCACGCGATAATCGCGCAGCGCGGGCGCCTGCAGCGTGGCCGGGTACTCGAGATAGCGATTCATCTCGGCAACCACCTGCGTCAGCGGCGCATTGCGGAACACAATCTTGCCCTGCCGCCAGGCGAGCAGATTCTCGATGTGCACCGGCATCACGGCGCTCAGCGCGCCTGCCGCATCGATGTCGACGGCCTGACCGGCCACCAATCGCCGCTCGGCCCGGTTCCACCACGCTCCCGAGGTGACCTGCACCGAACCCGACTCGACGGCCACCCGCGAGTCCTCCGAGCGCACGTCAAAGCGCGTGCCGGTCACCGTGACCGTCACTGCCGGCGCGCGCACCACGAACCGGCGTTGCGTTTCGTGCTGCACGGCGAAAAACGCCTGCCCGCCGGTCAGCGACACCTCACGCCGGCCCTTGAAGAAAGCGACCTCCACGTGGGTGTTGACGTTCAGGTTGATGACCGAACCATCGGGCAGCGTGACTTCGCGCCGCTCGCCGGGCTGCGTGACATAGGCGGCTTGATAGGACGGCGCTTCCGCGGTCAACAGCGGCACGGCCGCCACGGTGACACCGACAAGGGCGCAGGCCACGGCCGTCGCCGCCCACCCGAAGTAGCGGCGCCGCGATGGCTGCGCGCCGCCCGACGCGGCGCGGCTGGCCGCCAACATCGATCGCAGCTCCTTCTGCGGCAACTGACGCGTGGCCTGCCAGAGATACTCGACCCGCCGATACGCCTCATCGTGCGACGGATGAGCGCGCCGCCAGGCGGCACAGGCATCGATCTCGCCGTGGGTGGCCTCACCCGAATGCACGCGCGCAAACCACCCTGCGGCTTGGGCGCGCAGGGCTTCGGCGGAGTGGGCGTCGGTCGGGCTCATGGAAAACACATAGGTCTCAGACGGGGGGCGCGTGATGCTTGAGCTTCTCGGCGATATGCTGCAATGCCCGGATCATATGCTTTTCGACCATGCTGCGAGAAATCCCCATCTCGGCGGCGATCTCCGCATGGCTGCACCCCTCCAGCCGATGCTGCAAATACACCCGCTGACAGGCGGGGGGCAAGGCCTGCAATGCGGCCATCAGCTCCGCCAGCAACTCGGCGGTGTAATAGGCGGACTGCCCGTCGCCGACCGTGGGATGCTCGTGTTCGGCGAGCTCATCGAGCGCGCGAAACGGAATGATGCCCCGGCGCCGATGGCGGTCTATCACCCCATTGGACGCGCCGCGCGCCAGATAGGAGCGCGGCTCCTCCAGATCCACGATGCCGCGCTCGAGCAACTCCACCGCCACGTCCTGAAGCGCGTCTTCGCCATCGGCGGAATGCTTGCTGCGCCATGCCCCCAGCAACTCGCGATAATGGGCGAGCCAGCCTTGCTTGCGCTTGAGCGATGCAGACATGCGGGGCGGCGGAAAGGGGGAAAGTGCGCAATATTAACAATAATTCTCATTCTTATAATTTGCGCCCTGGCCGCGACCGCCCGTCGAACGCCGCTGGCGGTTGCTGCCTGCCCTTCCCCATCCTCAGGTGGCGCCCGGCCGTGAAACAATACGGCTCCGCTCCCTCAACAGGAAACGGCGACCGGCCGTGTTTCCAGCCATACCAAAAACACCGCCCGGGCAGCGCCGCGCATGCGAGTCACCGTCCGCCATTTGTCAGGATTCCGAACGTGAACGAACCTACCCAGCAAGACAGCCCGCCGTCCCAGATCGCAAGCGGTTTCGCCGATGGCCCGCCCAACCCGGAGAACCCCCTGCTTGAACACCTGGGAATCGAGCTGGTGGAGGTCCAGAGCGGCCGCGCCGTGTTCTCCATGGACATCACCCCCAAACACTTGAACCGCCAAGGAAGCTTGCAAGGCGGCGTTTACGCTACCTTGCTGGATGTGGCCTGTGGCTACGCAGGTCTGGCTGCCAGCGACGACGAGCCATTGGGCAATGCCGTGACCGTCACCTTGAACATCAGCTATCTCGGCAAGGTCAGCAGCGGCCGCGTGCTGGCGATCGGGACCGTCACGCGCATGGGACGTTCGATGTACTTCGCCACGGGCGAGCTCCAGACCGAAGCAGGCACGGTGGTGGCCACGGCCCAGGCTGCCTTCAAGCGCTCGCGGGCCAAATAGCGCTGGCGTCTCTGGCGCGCCGTGCGCCGCAGTCTGGACAAGGCCGCCAGGCGCGGGAACATCCCGGTTCGCTCAACACGGGCCGGCGCCACGGCATCGCATAGCGATGCGCTAGCGGAAGTGCTCCCCTCCCGCCGTTTGAGAGGTCGCTTTCGGCCATAGATCGGCAGCGACGGTGGGAGCAGCTTTCGCTGGGCGATAGCGGATACAGGCCTCTTGCCTATCGCCCCAACGGACTGCGGCTCAGGCCTCCTCGTTCCTGCCGGCCGCGAATGTCCGGGCCGGAATAGACAAGGCCAGAATGGCCGTGATGAACAAGGAGCATCCCAACACATAGGTGCCGTTATTGATATCACCGGTGAGCTTTTCCATCTCGCTGGAAATCAGCGCACCACTGATTCCGGAAAGACTGCCCAGGCAATTGATCATCGCAATCCCGGCCGCGGCGGCCGCGCCGGTCAGGATGCGGCCCGGAAATGTCCAGAACACCGGCATCACCGAGAGGATGCCGGACGCTGCCACGGACAAGAACAGAATCGACAAGGTGGTATTGCTATGGAACCAGGCGCTGAGTATCAGCCCCAAGCCGCCGAAGATCGCCGGAATCGCGGCATGCAAACGCCGCTCGCCGGTGCGCTTGGAGTGGTTGGCATTGAGCGTCATGCAGATGGCAGCGCAGGTGAACGGAATGGCAGATAGCAGCCCGATCTCAAGCGTCGTCGAGACCCCCGTCGCCTTGATGATGGTCGGCAGCCAGAACGACAGGCCGTAGAAGCCCGTGTTGTAGGTAAAGACGATGCCGGCCATGACCCAGACACGCCAATCGCGAAACGCCACCGAGAATTTGTGGGACTTGTGTTCCAGTTCGCCACTCAAGGACTGTTTCACATAGGCCTTTTCGTCGGCGCTCAGCCAGTGAGCGTCATCGACCTTGTCTGTCAGGCAGAAGAAGACCACGAAGGCCAGCAATACCGCGGGCAGCCCCTCGATCAAGAGCATCCATTGCCAGCCGTGGTAGGTCGCCATCCCATGCGTCACCTGCATCAACCAACCCGACAACGGACCACCGATCACAAGGCTGACGGGAAGCGCGAGCAGGAAACCCGCCATGATCTTGCTTTGCTTGTTCGTCGGCACCCATTGATTGACATACAAGATCACGCCGGGAAAGAACCCTGCCTCGCAGGCGCCCAGCAGAAATCGCAGCACGTAGAAAGACGTCTCGTTGCTCACCCCGAACAGGCGCGCCAACTCGGCGGTAAACATCAACGAGATCGAAACGATGCCCCAGGAGATCATGATGCGGGCGATCCACAAGCGAGCCCCCACGCGATTCAACATGGCATTGCTGGGGACTTCGAAGATCACGTAACCCCAAAAGAACACGCTGGCGCCAAAGGCGTACGCCGCCGTGCTCAGATTCAGGTCATCGAGCATCTGCAACTTCGCGAAACCGACATTCACGCGGTCAAGATACGAGACGATGTAGCAGACGAACAAGAGCGGAACGATACGCCACCATATCTTGCGGGAAACCACTTCTTCCATTCTGTGCTGTGCTGCGGCATCCAGTGCCATTTCCATTTTCATTATTGTCTCCAGTGATGCTAGGGCTGCGGCCACGCGCTGCATGCGTGGCCGGCCCGCCTGCCTTTATTGGTTTTCCGCGTCAACGATTGCCGAGATTCCTGCTCGCGGCCGGTTGGGTGCTATCGATCGAACCGAACAGGCGATCGTTGTCGCTCACCGCCCACTTCCGCGCGACGGTCTCGTTCAGGTTGTGACCCAATCCGGGGCGCTTGGATGGCACGACCTGTCCGTCGCGCCATTCGATAGGTTCATCGAGCAATTCCGCATGCGCGCCGGTGAACTTGCCCATGCCTTCCGTAATCAGCAGATTGGGGCTGGCCAGGCCCAATTGGATGGAGGCGGCGGCCACCAGAGGACCGCCATAGACGTGAGGCGCGATCTGGATGTAATTGGCTTCGGCCATGGCCGCGATCTTCTTGGCCTCCCACAATCCCCCGACCTGGCTGACGTCGAGATTGAAAATGGAGGCGGCATCCTCGCGGATCAAACGGGCGAACTCCCACTTCGAAGTCAGGCGTTCGCCGGTGGTGATCGGAATGCTCGTGCCGCGAGCCACCTTTGCCATTTCGCTGGCCAGCTCCGGCGGCACCGGCTCTTCCAGCCACAGCGGATCGAATTTCTCCATCCGTTTGGCCACGCGTATGGCCGAGCTGGCCGTCATCTGGCCATGCGTGCCGATGATGATGTCGCACCGCTTTCCGACCCGCTTGCGGATCTCCGCGATGGTCTGCTCGGCCAGATCCAGGGCATCCAGCGACCATTGCAGAGGTGTGACCTGGGAGGCATGAACATCCGAACCGGTCATCAACGGAAAGGGATCCAGCTTCAGGCCTGTGAAACCCTGATCCGCGAACTCCGCGGCCCGCTCTCCCACCGCGCCCGGATTGAGCCAGAAGTCGAAGCCGAGCTCCTTGTCCGAAGGCGGCGCGCTGATATAGGTATAGGTGCGCACCCCCTCCCGAAAACGTCCGCCCAGCAGCATATGGGCCGGCATGTCCAGCTCTTTGCCGATAGCGTCCCAGCAGGCCATTTCGATACCACTGTAGATGGCCGTCTTCAGCAAATCACCGGTGTGGCTGTAGAAGCTGTTGTAGTACTTGTGGTAAGTGTGCTCGACGTTACGAATGTCCGTGCCGACGAAAAAGTCCTCGCCCACCTGTTCGACCGTCGTGGCGAAGGTGCGCGGCCGCAGGTAGGCCTGCGTGGTGAAGATCTCGCCGTAGCCGGAGATCCCTTTATCGGTGTCCACGCGGACAAACATCCACACCGGCCCACCGATATACGGGGTAGGGTTTGCGACAGGAAAAGCTTCAATTCCCGTGATTTTCATGCGACTTCCTTGGTTGAAAATGAGACGTTAAAAACTGGCCTGCAAGCCCTCATGGGCGCGCAGGCCGGCGCCGGGCATGGGTCTCCGGCCCGATCAGAAGAGCCACGATGGTGATCAGGCACATCGCCAGCATGTACAACGCAACGGGCCAGAAAGCCCCCGCGAACTTGGCGGTCAGTGCCGTGGCGATAATGGAAGCCGTCCCGCCCAGCACGGCGGCAGTGATTTCGCGCGCCGTCGTAAATCCCGTCACGCGCAGACGTGGGCTGAACAACTCGGAGAAGTACGACGCCTGCGCCGCAAACATGGCCTGATAGCCAATGGACAGCATCAATGCCATCGCCGTCACGGCCATCACCGAACTGCCGCTATTGAGCATGTTGAAGAACGGCCAGACAAACAAAGCCATGAAGATGGCCCCGCCGATGTAAACCGGCTTGCGCCCGACGCGATCGGTAAGCGCCCCGAACATCGGGATCGTCAATAGCGACAACGCCTGCCCGACCTGGATGCCGATCAGGCCGACGCCCGAGCCTATGGCCGTCCAGCCGACCAGATAAGAAAGGATCCAGACCTGGAAGACATTCACGCCCGTGATCTCGGCGGCTCTGGCGCCAAAGGCCACCAAGAGGTTTTTGCGTGCGGCCGGATCGCTGACCAACTCACGCACCGGCGCAGAGGCCAGCAGATCATCTTCCTTCATCTTCTCGAAGACGGGAGACTCCTGCACTTTCAACCGGATATAGGTGCCGACGGCCACCACCAGCAAACTGAGCAGAAAGGGAATCCGCCATCCCCAGGACAGGAAGTCCTCTTTGGGAAGTTGTTGGAACAGCGTAAAGATGGCCGCGGAAAGCAGAATCCCTGCGGATACCCCGATACCCGGAAGACTGGCGAAGAAGCCGCGCCGTGGCTTGGGCGCATGCTCGGAAGTCAGGGCGACCGCGCTGGCATACTCGCCGCCCGCGGCAAAACCCTGCAACAACCGGCATACCGCCAGCAGAATGGGCGCCCAGATGCCGATGCTGTCGTAAGTCGGCAGCAGGCCGATGACCGCCGTCGCGCCGCCCATCAGAAACATGGTGATGAGAAGCACCTTCTTGCGGCCTAGCCTGTCACCCATGCCGCCGAAGTACAGCCCTCCTATCGGGCGAGCGACAAAGCCCAGGGCCAGCGTACTGAACGACGCGATGATGCCCGTGACAGGATCCAGCGAAGTAAAGAAAAGCTGGCTGAAAATCAGCGCGCTTGCCGTCCCATACAGATAAAAGTCGTACCACTCCAGAATACTGCCCAGGATGGACGACCAAATCACCCGTTTCAAGCCGACCTTCTGCTCCTCGGTCTGCTCATGGGCCGCGATGCTGTCTTCGTCTGCTGCCGCGGCCTGCCTCAATGCACTGTTGTCTGCGTACATCTTGTCTCCTTCGTCCCCATGTTCAGGACGGCGGGACAGCGCGCCGGATGGTATGGCGCACTCCCCCTGCCGCCCTCCTGTTTTGTGCGGCGTTATCCCCGGGTGGCGGCTCGCTCTACGGCGGTCCCGCTACCCGGGGGTGTGTGCGCGGCCTACCAATTGGCCGAGATGTATTTGGCCTCCATGAATTCGAGCATTCCGTGATGAGCCCCTTCACGACCCAAGCCGCTTTGCTTGACACCGCCAAACGGGGCGGCGGGATCCGACACCAGACCCCGGTTGAGGGCGACCATGCCGCTTTCGATCTTCTCGCTGACTCGCAGCCCGCGGGCGAGGTCTTTTGTAAAGACATAGGCGACCAGGCCGTATTCCGTGGCGTTGGCCAGTTCCAGCACCTCGGCTTCCGTCTCAAAGCCGACGATGGGCGCGACCGGGCCGAAGATCTCTTCATTCAAGAGATCCGCATCCTTGGGCACATCAGCCAGCACGGTCGGCGCATAGAAGTGGCCCTTGCGATCCAGCCGCTTGCCTCCCGTCAGCACCCGCGCCCCCTTCTGGCGCGCATCATCCACCAACTGCGCGACCTTGGCCGCCGAAGCCGCATTAACCAACGGCCCGCACTGTGTCTGGGCCGACTCCCCGTCACCCACGGTCAGGGCGCCCATGCGCTGAGCCAGCCGTTGGCTGAACTCGGACAGCACGTTCTGATGCACATAGAAGCGGTTGGCTGCCGTGCAAGCTTCCCCGCCATTGCGCATCTTCGCCACCATGGCGCCTTCGATGGCCAGGTCGAGATCGGCATCCTCGAAGACGATGAAGGGTGCGTTACCGCCCAGTTCCATCGAGCAATTGATGACCTGATCTGCCGCCTTGCGCAACAGCACCCGGCCAACCTCGGTCGATCCGGTGAACGACACCTTGCGCACGCGCGGGTCGTCGAGCACGGCATTGGCGATCTTGCTGGCCGACGAGGACGTCAACACATTGACCACGCCGTCAGGCACGCCGGCCTCGATCAGCAACGCCGCCACGGCATACGCCGTCAACGGGGTCTCGGTGGCGGGTTTGAGAATGCACGTGCAACCGGCGGCCAAGGCAGGCGCGATCTTTCGCGTGGCCATCGCGGCAGGGAAATTCCACGGCGTCACCAGGAAGGAAACGCCCACTGGCTGATACTGCACGACGATACGCGCGGCGCCGGACGGAGACATCCCTATGTCGCCATTGATTCGGACCGCCTCCTCGGCAAACCAGCGGAAGAACTCCGCCGCGTAGGCAACTTCGCCGCGCGCATCGGCCAGCGCCTTGCCGTTCTCCAGGGAGATGAGCCGCGCCAGCACTTCAGCGTCGCGCTGCATCAACTCAAAGCACTTGCGCAGAATTTCACTGCGCTGGCGCGCGGGCGTGGCCGCCCAGCCCGGCGCCGCAGCGGCGGCCGCATCCACCGCGGCAATGGCATCTTCCGGCGACGCGTCCGCGACCGAGGCTAGCAACTCCTCGTTGGAGGGGTTGTAGACGTCAATCCGTCGGCCGGACGAACCGCCCCGCCACTGGCCGCCGATCAGCAGGTCGGTGGGAAGGTTATTGATGGAAGTAGGCATCACTAAAGTCTCTCTGATTAAGCGTTGTCGTTGGCGTTAGTTACGGCCATGGAAAGCGGCGTCGACGATCTCGCGCACGTCGCTGACCTGCAGAGGCCGGGGGTTGTTATTGATCAGGCGCGCGGAGAGCATCGACTGCTCGGCAACCCAATCGAGTTTGTCGGCGGCCAGTCCCAGCGCCTGAAGCGTCGCGGGAATCCCGACACTGCGGCAGAGTTCACGGGTGCGATCGATCGCGGTCCGGGCCGATGCGTCTGCCTCGTTGACCCCCATCGCCATGGCGACCTCCTTCAGATCCTGCTCGCACGCCGGTGCGTTAAAGGCCATGACATAGGGCAACAGCGCGGCCACGCCCAAGCCATGCGCGGTATGCGTCAGCGCCCCTACCGGATACTGAATGGCATGGGCCGCCGCGGTTCCGGCAACGCCAAAGGCCAGGCCGGCGGACACCGCGCCCGCCATCAGCATGGAGCGCGCCTGGAGGTCGCTGCCGTCGTCCACCGCACGCCGCAGGTTTGCCGTGATGACACGGATCGCCGACAACGCATGATGGTCGCTAAAGAGGTTTTTGCCGACGAACACGCGTTTAAGAGCGAGGTCCGGCTCGAAAGGATGACGCACCGCGGTAAAGGCTTCGATCGCATGCGTGAGCGCGTCGGCGCCGGACAGTGCCGTCAGCCCCGGTGGGCAACTAAGCGTCAGCTCGGGATCGCAAATGGCGGTGTGCGGAATCAGATAGGGGCTGGAAATCCCGACCTTGAGATCACGAGACTGGTCGGCCAGCACGGCCACCGGCGTGACCTCCGAACCCGTCCCTGAAGTGGTGGCGATCGCAACCACCGGAATGATGGGACCGGGCACCTTGAATTCGCCGTAATACGCGTCAAGCGGCCCGCCATGGGTGAACACCAGACTCACCAGTTTGGCCAGGTCCATGCAACTGCCGCCGCCCAATCCAATGACAAGCTGCGGCTCGAAATCCTGGAACTGCGCCACACAGTCATAGACGCCCTGGACCGGCAACTCCGGTTGGGTGCCGTCGAATACCCGGGCCTCTACCCCCTGCTGCTCGAGGCTGGCCAGAATCTGGTCCATTTCGGGCGTGGTGGCGAAGCGCTGATCGGTGCAGATCAACGCGCGGCGGCCGATGGCGGCCGCCACCTTGCCCACCACATGACGCTGGCCAGGCCCAAACAGAATCGAATGCGGCGTGCGCATGACGCCAAAAGTCTCGAGCATCTTGTTTCCTATCGCGGTTAAATGAATGACGGTGCCCAGCGCTCAGGCGGCCAGGCGTTCCAGCGTGTTCCAGACATCGGTGGCCATGCTGATCCCGCGCTCGACGTTGGCGGCCCGCCGCCTGCGAGCGCCATCTCCAGGCACGACAACCGGCGCGTCCGCCTTGGCGGGCGTGCAGCGACGGATCTCATCCAGATAGGCCGCCACGGCAGCGCCCACCCCGCTCGCCGGTTCCATCACGATGAATACATCGCCCTTGTTGCAGACCTGCGTGGAATCCAGCGTGCCTTGCACCTCGCGGCCCATGGCCGAAGCCGTCAGGCTGCCCACCAGCACCTCGAATGCCAGCCCCAACGCATAACCTTTGGCCTGACCAAACGGCGCGATAGCGCCCTGCTTCGCCGCCTGGGCGTCCACGGTCGGTTCGCCTTCGGCGTCCAGCGCCCAGCCGGGCTCCAGGGGCAGATTGCGGTGGGCATAGTCATGTACTTTGCCCATGGAGATCAGGCCCGTAGCCATATCCATCACAAACGGTGCCGGCTCGGCCGGCACCCCGATGGCGATGGGATTGGTACCCAGCATCGCGCGGCGTCCGCCCCAGGGGTGGACCAAGGCTTCGCTGGTACTCAGGCCGATTAGCGCCTGACCTCTTCTGGCCACGTGTTCGGCATACAAGGCCAGCATGCCGATGTGGTTGTTGTTCCGAATGACGGCGGCCGCCACGCCAGTCTTGGCTGCGCGCTCTCCGATCTGCTCCAAGGCCCGAAACGCCACCACCGGTCCCAGGCCGCGCATGCCGTCAACCTCCAGCAACGCCTCCTTCTTCCAGTGGCTTTCGCCGCGCGTGACCGGGTCGATCACACCATTGGCGATCCGTTCGACGATGCGCGGCAAACGCAGCAGCCCGTGCGAGGCTCGCCCGCGCAACTCGGCTTCGATGAGCAACTCGGTCTGAACGGCGGCGTTGCCAGGCGGTACTCCCGCCCGGTGGAGCACCGTCTGGGCCACATGGCTGGCTGTCTCCACGCCTATCGTTATCGTGCTTTTCATAAACTATAATATCCGATACGAAATATGATTTGAAATATCCTACATGGGCGTTATCATCAACGTCAAGAAAAGAAATTGGAGTTCGTGATGGCCATCGAATTGAGCGCGCGACGCATGCGTCCGGCACCCGACCAGGCGGCGTCACAGCAGGTAGCCCCCCGCCAATCATTGGGCGACGAGGTCTACGAGCTATTGCTGTCGCAGTTGATTTCCCTGAAGATTTCGCCAGGCAGCCGCATCGCGATTGACGCGCTGGCGCGGGAGTTGGGCGTTTCTCAGACCCCGATCCGGGCGGCCCTGATCCGCCTGGAAAACGAAGGCATGGTGCTGAAAATCCATAACGTCGGCTTCAGCGCTGCCCCGATGCCCTCGCGCGAGCGCTTCGTGCAGATCTATGATTTGCGGCTGTTGCTCGAGCCCTACACGGCGGGCAAGGCGGCGGAGAACCTGAGCGACGATTCCCGCGCCCAGTTACTCGAAGCCGCCGGGCTCATGAACGAACCGGCCAGCAAGGACGTCAAGCTCGCCTACAGCAAGTTCGCGCTGCAGGATGCCCAGTTCCACGAGCTGATCGCCAGGCAAAGCGGCAACGAGCTGGTAAAAGAAGCGCTCTCGCGCGCCTATGCGCACGCGCAACTGTTCCGGCTGCGCTTTCACTCCCGCGTCACGGAAGAGGCGATCACCGAGCACGCCAATATCGTCACAGCCATCCTGGCCGGCGATGCGAAGGCTGCGAGCGCGGCGATGGAGCACCACATCGAGCAATCGCGTGGCCGCATGCAGCCCTTTTTTGACGATATGGAATAGCCAACACCCTCTGTGCCCTGCCCTGGATCGGCCGGGAGAACCTGGCGGCGGTCCTCCCCGGGCAAGCGGCCAACCATTAGCCGCAAAAACGACACGCGCGCCTGCCGGCGCGCGTGTGACATCGGCCCGTACCCTGCGTCAGGGATTGTCGGTAATCCCCGCGTCCTGAATGATCTTGCTCCAGCGCTGCTCTTCATCGCGCACATACTCACCCAGCGCCTCGGGGGTACCCACGCTGGCGACCAGGCCTTCGAGCTCCAGGGCCGCCTGAAAATCCGGTTTACCCGATACATTCTTGATGGCGGCGTTCAGGCGCTCGACGACTGCTTGCGGTGTGCCCTTGGGGACGAAGACGCCGTACCAACTGTCCACGAAGTATCCGGGCTCACCGGATTCCGCCACGGTCGGCACGCCGGGATAGGCCGGCGAACGATCCTTGGTGGTCACGGCCAGGGCGCGCAGCTGCCCGCTTTTCACCTGACCGCTGACGCTGGCGGACGTGGAGAAAATCATATCGATCTGACCGCCCATCAGATCATTGATGCCGGGGCCGGCGCCCTTGTAGGGCACATGCAGGATATCCACGCTGCCCAGGCTTTTGAACAGTTCGCCAGCCAGGTGGGCCGAGGTGCCGTTTCCGTAGGATCCGAAAGTCAGCTTGCCCGGATGCGCGCGTGCATATGTCAGGATGTCCTGCACGCTTTTGAACGGGGCCTTGGGCGACACCACCAGCACATTGGGTGACTTCCCGATCAGCGCCACGGGCGCAAAATCCTTGTCCGTGTCGTAGGGCAGCTTTTTGTGGATGGCCGGATTCACGGCATGTGCAAACGTGGACATCAGCAGGCTATAGCCATCGGCGGGACTCTTGGCGACATTCTCGGTACCGATGATGGTGCTGCCGCCCGGGCGATTCTCCACGATCACCGTCTGACCGAGCTCCTCGCTCAACCCTTTGGCCAACTGGCGCGCGATGATGTCGGTGCCTCCTCCAGGGGTGAAAGGCACGACGATGCGCACGGGGCGCTCCGGGAAGTCGGCCCGAGCCTGGGGCGCGCCCAGCAGCCCGAGGATCAATAGCGCCGAGCCGAGCGTTGTGACACGGCGCCGCGCAATCTGTCTGGCATTCATGATTGTCTCCTGATGTTGTCCGCGCCCGTCTGCTTGAAGCGCGTGAGAAAAAACCGCAGCGCCCTCCCGGACGCTCGCTCCCGGCCCAACGGGCCGTCTAGGGGGTGGCATCCCGCAAAATGACGATTCCGTCAGCCGCGCACACGCCCAGACCCGAAGGCCTGACGAATAAGGGGTTGATCTCTGCCTCCACCAACTGCTGACCCAGCGCCTGCGCCATGCGCGAGAAGCGGATCACGGCATCGATCAAGGCGGGCACGTCGGCGCGAGGCCGGCCCCGGTAACCGTCGAGCAGGGGCCAGGTCTTGAGCCGCCGTAAAGCCGCCGTGACCTCGGCGGCGGAAATCGCCGAACCGTCTTGCGGCAATAGCACCAGCGTCGTATCCCGGATCAGTTCGGCAACCACGCCGCCCATGCCGATCAGCAGCGCGTTACCCAAGGGGTCCTGATGCACCCCCACGATCACCTCGGCAGCGCCAGACACCATTTCCTGCACCAGAAACGCTTCGGGACGTTGCCCGGTGTGTCCATGAACCTCATCCTGCATCTGGCGCAGGCGCGGGCCGATACGCTGCGCATCCAGTCCCACCGCCACGCCACCCACTTCACTTTTGTGAAGAATGTCGGCGCTCAATACCTTCAAGACCACGTTCGGCCCCAGGCTGAGCGCCGCCTCGACGGCCTGGGCCTCGGTGTGCACGATGATCTCCCTCACGCCGGGAATACCAAAGCGCGCAAACAGGGCTTTGGCCTGCGCCTCGTCCAGCGCGCCCTTGAGCTCGCAGCGCACGGGCGGCACGATCGATCCGGAACGAGGCGCTGACGCAAGGCCGGCCGACGATCGGACGCGCCACATCGCGGACAACGCGGCACTCACACTCTCCGGCGCCTGAAACGCCGGGATGCCATATCCACTCAACACCTGCGCCGCGGCGGGCGCATGGGGGCTGATATAGGCCAAGACGGGCTTGTCACTCGAGGCGAGCGATTCCCTGAGCGCGCCCGCCATCAGCTCGGGCTGCGCGACGGCCGATGAGCCCACGATGACGACCAGAGCGTCGTAATCCTCGCTGTCGAGCACGATACGGATCGCGCTACGCAGCAGCTCCGGCTGCAAGCCTGCCAGCGTCACATCGATGGGGTTGCGGTCCAGCGCCGCCTGATCGCCCGTTTGCAGCGCGCGCAATGCCGCCCCGGTGTCCGGCCCCGGAGCAGGAAGCTCGAAGCCGTCGACGCCCAGGCAATCGGCAACCAGCGTGCCCGCGCCGCCGGTCGAGGTCAGGATCGCCACCCTGCGGCCCTTGAGTTCGCGCTCGCTGACCAGCGCGGCCGGAATATCCAGCAGGTCCGCAAACTGCCGGGCGCGCACAATGCCCACCTCGTCGAACAGGGCGTCATACATGGCATCGGTACCCGCCAGCGCCCCCGTGTGCGAGGCTGCCGCGCGCGCGCCGGATGCCGACCTGCCTATCTTGAACGCGACGATGGGCTTGCCGGCCTGCATCGCCTTGCGCGCGGCTGCCAGGAACGCCTTGGGGTTGCGTATCGTCTCGATGTAGAGCGCGATGACCCGGGTCGCGGGATCGTCGGCCAGTTCATCGACAAAATCGGCCAGGTCGAGATCCACTTCGTTGCTCGTGGAGATCAGCTTGGAGAACCCGATGTGCCGCGCCGAAGCGCGCGACAGCAAGGCGCCCAGTATCCCCCCGCTTTGCGAGACCAGCCCGATGGCGCCGCCATGTAAGGCATCCATCTCCAGGACTCCGCTGGCCGACAGGATGATGCGGTCGGTCAGATTGACCAGGCCAATGGTGTTCGGGCCGAGGATGCGCATCGACCCGGCGGCTTGCCGCAACTGGCGCTGGCGCTCGATACCGGCCTGCCCCGTCTCCGAGTAGCCACTGCCGAGCACGATCGCCGCGCCCGTACCGATGCTGGCCAGCTCACGGATGGCGCGTTCGGTGCGCTCGGTGCCCAACAGTACGATGGCCACGTCTGGCGCTTCGGGCAAGGCGTTGACATCCGGATAGCAGCGCAGGCCGGCGATCTGCGCGGCTTTCGGATTGACCGGATAGATACGCCCCTGAAAACCATGTTTGAGCAGATAGGCAATCGGCCTGCCTGAGGTTTTGGCCGGGTCCGCCGAGGCGCCCACGACGGCCACACTTTGTGGCCGCAACAACTTTTCCAGCGCACTCATTTGCCCTCCCCTTTCGCCGCGGCCATCGCGGCCAGAAAGGCCGACACCGAAGCACGGTGTTCCGAACTGGTGTAGCAGATACCCTGCGCCTGGCTGCCCATGGCGAACACCTGGTCCGCCGTCAGCTCCGAGCTTTGATCCAGGATCGATTTGCTCAATGCGAGCGCGGTCGACGATCCCTGTGCAAGCTCGGCCGCCCATTCCTGCGCCGTGCTCAGCTCGTCTCCGGCCGGCGCGAGGCGGTCCGCGATCCCGAGCGCCAGCGCTTCCTGCGCCCCCACCCTGCGGCCTGAGTAAATCAGCTCCTTGGCGCGCGGCAACCCGATGCGGCGCGGCAGAAAATACATGCCGCCGCCGTCCGGAATGAGCCCGCGCGCGATGTAGCTCCAGGTGAAAGAGGCCATCTCGGAGGCGACGACGAAGTCGCAGCTCAAGGCGGTGTCGGCCCCCAAGCCCGCCGCCGCGCCGTTGACCGCCGCGATGGTCGGCTTGGGCATGCGGAACAAGAGGTTGATGGTGTGATGCACGCGCTGCTGTCGCGCCCAGCCATTGAAGGCCACCTCACCGGCCGGCGCCTCCATGCGGCGCTGCATGCCGGCGATGTCGCCGCCCGCGCAAAAGCCTTTTCCCGTGCCGGTCAAGACCAAGGCCTTGATGGCGCGGTCCTGGGCGACCGACTCCAGTGCATGAATGAGCTCGGTGCGCATCGGGTCGCTGATCGCATTGCGCTTTTCCGGCCGGTTCAAGGTCAGCGTCGCCACGCCGCGATCCTGTTGAAGTTTGATGAACTCGTAATCCGCCATGTCTCTCGTTCCGTCATCTCTGAAAGCCAGCTATTGCTCTTGCAGGTTTCTGCTGGCGACGACGACACCTTAGGCGCTACAGTGGCGGGACACACTCCCCTATTTCCACAGAATGGAATTGCATGGCCGCCTCGACTTCGCCCGAGCCCACCGCGACCGCCCGCCCGCGTTTCGGCGGCGTCAGCCAGAATCGCTCTCTGGAGCGCGGCCTGGAAATCCTGCGGGCGTTCCGCCCTGGCACGGACCTGCTGGGCAATGGCGAGCTCGCTGACCGCACGGGCCTGTCCGCCGCGACAGTCAGCCGCCTGACGCAGACCTTGGTGACCGGCGGATTTCTCGAGCACGACCGGACCGCGCGCGCGTACCGGCTGGCCGCGCCGGTGTTGAGCCTGGGACACGCCATGCGGTCCGCCTCCCCCGTGCTCAAGGCCGCCACCCCGCTCATGCAGGAGCTATCGCTCAAACTGAAGGTCAATGTCGGCCTGGCCGCGGCGGACCGCAGCGACATGATTTATCTGGAGTCCATCCGCTACAACCGCAGGCCGTCCCTGCGCACCATCGTCGCGGGCCAACGCGTTCCCATGGAGCTGACTTCCCTGGGACGCGCCTACCTCGCGACCCGAGCGGCCCCCGAGCGCGATGCCTTGCTGGCTACCATCAGACAAGGCTATCGGAGCGCGACGTGGAAACCCGTGGGCGCAGCCATCGAGGCCGCCATGGCAAAAGTCCATGCCGAGGACTATTGCGCTGCCTCCTGGCAGCCCGGCATCGTGGCGATGGCGACTCCGCTGCGCTTGCCGCAAGGCCAGACACTCAGCCTGAACCTGAGCCTGGCCGTGGACGAGCCCGTCAGGCAGGTCGCCCGCCGGTATGTGCGGGCGTTGCTGGCGCTCAAGGCAGCGGTCGGCCGGGCGGTGGCGCTGGCCGGACCGTCAGGGCCAGACTGAACGGCGCCAGGCGCGGCGGCGACGCAGGCCGCGCCCTGCCATCGCCGCCTGCCCTCGGCCCCTATGGCAATGGCTGATGATGCAGGGCCAGGCCCGGCTCATGCCAATCCAGGGCCACCAACTCACCGCGATGCGACAAGGTCACAAAGGCGGTGCGCAACGCCGGGCCGCCGAAACACAGATTGGTGACCTTGCTGTCCGGCACCGTGTGCCAGTAGATACCGCCATGCCGCGGATCGACCTCCATGATGGCGCAATGCTCGAGCGCGGCAACGCATACTCTGCCCGAGGCGGTCACCGCGAGGCTGTCCAGGCGCAGGTAGCCCCCCGGCGCGGCGACCAGCCGGCCGCCGTGAGGCGAGGGATAGGCATTGCGCCGGAGTTCTCCGGGACCCGCCACCTCGAAAGACCAGACTCGCCCGGTGTCGGTTTCAGCGACGTAGACGTACTTGCCGTCAGGCGACAAGCCCACGCCATTGGGCGTGAGCAAGGGCGTGGCCACCCGCCGGATGCAGCTGCCATCGGCCTTGGCCCAATACAAGGATCCGAGGTCCATCTCGTGGGCGCGCCGCTTGCCCAGATCCGTGAACCAGAACCCGCCCTGCCCATCGAACACCAGATCATTGGGGCCTTTCAGGGGCAAGCCGTCGCAGGCGTCGTAGAGCCTGTCGCTTTTACCGGTGGCCGGATCGACGACTTCGATCCAGCCCCCCGCGTAATCGGCGGACGGCCCATGCGGCCTGAGTCCGCCATTCTCGCGCACCCAGCCGAAACCGCCGTTATTGCAGACGTAGATCTGGCCTCCAGGCCCGACGGCCGCGCCATTGGGACCGCCGGCCAATTGCGCCACCCTTTGCAGCCGGCCGTCCGCATGCACCCGCGTCAAGCGCTGTGCCTGTATCTCCACCAGCAGGACACTCCCATCCGCTTCGGCGATGGGCCCCTCCGGAAACGCCAACCCTGTCGCGATCAAACGCATGACATCCTCCGTCCCTCAGTCGACCTTGGCCCCGGACATCTGCACCAGCTTGCCGTAGCGTTCGATTTCGCTGGCGGTAAACGCGCCCAGCTCCCGAGGACTCTGATAGCGCACCGTCGTGCCGGTCGCGGCCAGTTGTTCCCGCAACTTTGGATCCGCCAGAATCCCCCGATAGACCTCGCCGATTTTCTTGACGCGTTCGGGGTCGGTGCGGGCCGGCGCATAGATGCCGAACCAGGCAGCGATGACGGAGTTGGGGTAGCCCAGCTCCGCAGTGGTCGGCACGTCCGGCAGCCAGGCCGGCCGCGTGGAGCTGGCCACGGCCAGCGCCCGCATCTTGCCGGTATCGACATGCGGCTTGAGGGCCTGATAGGGATAGAAGACCAGCGATACCGTGCCCGCCATGACATCGGTCAGCGCCTGCGCGCCGCCCGGATAGGGCACGTGCATCATGTCGATGCCCGCCTCGCGCTTGAAGATTTCACCCACCAGATGGGCCGGCGTGCCGTTGCCGGTCGAGGCAAAAGAAAGACCGCCCGGCTTGGACTTGGCCAAGGCAACGAGTTCGGCCAGCGACTTCGCGGGAAAATTCGCGCCCACCACCAGCACATGATCCTGATCGGCAAGACCGGCCACGGGCGCGAAGTCAGCCACTGGGTCATAGGAGATCTTGGAGTAGAGCGCCGGATCGATCGCGTGCGTCTGTGTGGTGCCCACCAGCAATACCTGGCCGTCTGGCGCGCTGCGCGCGACCAGTTCGGCGCCGATCATGCCGCTGGCGCCCGGCCGGTTCTCGACAATGACCGGCTGGCCCACCTCGGCCTGAACGCCGGCGCTCAGTTGGCGGGCCAGCACATCGGTCGCCGTGCCCGCGCCGTAAGGCACGATGAGGCGGATCGGCCGATCCGGATAGTGGGTGCCCGCGCGCGCACTTGACATGATCCACGGCAAGGTCAGCAGCGCAGTATTGAAGGTGCGGCGATGCATAAGGTTGTCTCCCCTCTTTAGGTGTTATGCGTTGAGGCCGGCGTCAATCCGGCAGGACGATGTTCAGCATCAGATAGGACAGCGATTTTCCGTGGGGATCCTGGGCGGTGGACACCGTCACGCCGCCTCCCAGCGCGTTGTGGATGACGAAGTTCAAGGCCCGAAGCTGAGGCAGCTCGTGGCGCTCGACCGGGCCGCTGGCGATATGCTGAAAGGCGCTGGCGACCAACTCCGAGCTCAATTGCCGCCGGATGCGCTCCCAGCCCTGCGCGTCATAGGCGATGACCGAAATGTTGGCGATGTTGCCCTTGTCCCCGGCTCGGGAATGGGCGATGGTGTGAAGCAGCGTGCCCATCAGAGGCGCTCCATGGTGACGTGAGGATGCACCCAGTGCCTGGGCATCAATACCGACTTGACGCCGATGACTTCACGCAAGGTACTGGCGCTGCCGCCACTGCCTGCCGGGCCGTTCAGATTCAGCGTCTTGACCTCCACCCCGACTGCCCTGGCGGCTTCCTTGTGCAGGCTGCGCCCGCACACGCGCAGACGCACCTCGTAGGCGCCTTGCGCCTGGCCATGCTCGCCGTGCAGCGCCGTATGGCCGATGAGATCCACGCGCAAGTCCTCGAAGACATGCGCGGCCTCTTGCAGCCGCAGTTTGACGATCTCCCCGGCCAGACGGGCACGCGCAAACGCATTGGGGCCGGCGTAGGCGATCTCGCCCTCCCCCATCCACCCCGCCCGGTAGCCGACCGACACTTTGTAGGAGTCGGTGCGCGGACGTGCCCGCACGCCGCTGACCGCAACGCGGTCCCGGCCGATCTCCTCGAATCTCGCCTGCGCGATGTCCAGCACACAATCGGCGGTCACGTAGGCATGAGGATCATGGATCTCGTAGAGGGCCTGTTCCGTGCAGGTCGCGGCGTCCAGGCGTCCGCCCGTGCCGTCCACCTTGCCCAGCTCCATGCGGCCGTCGCGATGCACGTCCACATACGGCATGCCCACGTGCGCCAGGTCGGGCACCTCTTTGACGCCGGGATCGGCGAAACACCCGCCGCTGACCTGCGCGCCGCATTCGAGCAGGTGGCCGGCAAACGTGCCCGCGCCTATCAGAGGATAGTCGTCGTAGCGCCAGCCCAGCCCGTCCATCATGCACGCCACGAACAACGCCGGATCCGCCACGCGCCCGGTGATCACCATGGCCGCGCCCTGGCCGAGGGCGTCGGCCAGGGGCGCTGCTCCCAGATAGGCATTGGCCGCCACGACATCAGGCAGCAAGGCTTCGACCGGCGTGCCGCACTCCATCAGCCGCAACTCCGGGTGAGCGCGCAAGACGGCCAGCACATCGTCGCCTTCCACGACGCCGATCGGGCCCAGGCTGACCTGGTTGGCCTGGCACCATTGCCGCACGGCCAGGCGCGCCTGGCGCGGATTGGCCGCGCCCATATTCGTCACGATACGAGTGCCGCGCGCCACACAGACCGGCAGCACGGCAGCCAGCCGGTCGATCAGATTGGGGGTGTAGCCGAGGTCGGGGTGGCTCAGCCGGGTCAGCGTCTCGCGCGCGATGGTCCGCTCGGCCAGGCACTCGAAGACCAGGTAGTCCAACTGGCCGCGCTCGGCCAGATCGCGGGCCGGGGCCACCCTATCGTCGGCGAAACCCGCCCCCACGCCTATCCGTATCTGCTCGTTTGTTGCCACGCATGCTCCTCCCGGGCCTATCGATGCCCTGGAGCGCATTGTGGTGAGCGCGACATAAATACAGAAGTGAATTTATTTTATCTATATGATGCCTTTTACGCATTTATAGGAAATCATCATGCGGCAGACCATTACGGTGCGGGAACTGGAAGGATTCGTCAGCCTGGCCGAACACTTGAACTTCAATCTGGCGGCCGAGCATCTGCACGTCTCGCAGCCGGCGCTGACCCGCATGGTCCAGTCGGCGGAAAGCAAACTCAACGCCAGACTGTTCGACCGCAATACCAGGCGGGTCGATCTGACCGCGTCTGGCAAAGAGCTGCTGCCCATCGCAAGAAGAATCCTGACCGAGTTTCATGGCTCCTTGAGCGACCTCTCGGAATTCGTCGCCGGGCGCCGGGGCAACATCAGCATCGCCTGCCTGCCGTCGGTCGCCGCCGCCGTGCTGCCGCCGGTCATCTCGCGGCTGCAGGGCACGCATCCCTTGGTCACGGTGACGCTGGATCCCACCTCCGCCCAGCTCATGCCGGATATGGTCAGGGACGGCAGCGTCGACTTCGCCATCACGACACCGGCCGATGACGAGGCAACCACGAGTTTCGAGAGCCTGTTGCATGAACCCTTTGTGCTCATCTGCTCGCGCAATGACGTGGTGGCGCGTAATGCCGCCACCCCCAAAGAGGCCTTGCTCAAGCGGCCCCTCATCTCCAGTGGCGCCTCCAGCAGCATCCGCCAGATCGTCGACCGGGAGCTGGCAGGCACCGGCCACCCCATCCGCCCCAAGTACACGGTGGCCAATATTTCCGTTCTCGGCGCCATGGTGTCGGCCGGCCTCGGGGTTTCGCTGGTCCCGCTCATGGCTCTGCGCCTGATGGACATGACCCAGATCCACTCCGTGCCGATCGAGCCCGACGGCCTGGTTCGGGAAATCGGCGTTCTGACCCGCAAGGGCCGGTCACTGTCTTCGGCCAGCATCCACTTTATCGCCTCGATCCGCGCGGAGGTGGACAGTCTGCGCGCGCGCGGCGCCCTGCCCTGAGTCGGCCCCTGGCGCGCACGCTGGCCCGATAAATAGCCTTCATGCATTGATTCAATCACTTTAATTCAGTTCTATTTACAGCAGGAGGTCAATAGAATTTTTCCAAATTCGTGAATGGCGTGGCGATGCATTTCCTGCGAGGGCCGGCAAGCGGCGCGCAGCCCGGCAAAGCCGGCAGTCGATGCCAGCAGGCCCGGACACCAAGAATTCTTATCAGGAGACAAGTTTGGAAAGCAACTACCCAGCCCTGGGCCTATTCATCCACGGCAAGTGGATCTACGACCGTGCCGAGGGAGAGGATGTCGTCAACCCGGCGACTGGCGATATCCTCGCTCGCTTGCCGCATGCGGACACCCAAGACTTGCTGGCCGCCGCGCAGAGCGCCAAGGCGGGCTTTGCGGTCTGGCGGGCCATGCCATTGGCCGAGCGGACCACCATCCTGCAGCGCGCGGTCGACCTGATCCGCGAACGATCCGCCGCGATCGGCCATGCCATGACGCTGGATCAGGGCAAACCTGTCAAGGAGGCGATCACGGAAGTCAATCGCGCTGCCTCGCTGATCGAGTGGGACTTGAATCAGGCGCAAAGGCTGTACGGCCACATCATCCCCGGCCGTCCAGGATTCCAGCGTTATACCTTGCGCCAGCCGATCGGCCCGGTGGCCGCGTTTACCCCGTGGAATTTTCCCGGCAGCGTCATGGGCCGCAAGATGGGCGGCGCGCTGGCCGCGGGTTGCTCGCTGGTGGTCAAGGCCGCCGAAGAAACCCCTTCGACGGCCTGCGCGTTCGTACGCTGCTTCGAGGATGCCGGCCTGCCGCCCGGCGTCCTGAATCTGGTCTTCGGCGTACCGGCGAAAATTTCCGAGTACTTGATTGCTCGCGAAGAGATACGCGCCATTTCCTTTACCGGCTCGGTCCCCGTGGGCAAACATCTTGCCGCCCTTGCCGCCAGCCACATGAAGCCCGCCGTGATGGAGTTGGGCGGCAGCTCGCCGGTCATTATCTGCAAAGATACCGACGTGCGAGCCGCCGCGCGCGCATTGGGCGCAGCCAAGTTCCGCAACGCGGGGCAGATCTGCACCGCGCCCACGCGATTCATTGTCGACCGCGCGGTGGTGGCCGCCTTTACCGACGAGTTGGTTGCCTACGCCAGCGCGCTGCGCCTGGGCAATGGCCTGGACGCGGGCACCACGATGGGCCCCATGGCCAATCCGCGTCGCCTGCAGGCCATGCAGACCCTGGTCGATGATGCGCGCCAACGCGGCGCCACGATACGCTGCGGCGGCAAATCCACCGGCCAGGCAGGCTTTTTCTTCGAGCCCACCGTGGTGGCGGACACGCCGCTCGACAGTCTGTTGATGACCACCGAGCCCTTCGGCCCCATCGCCCCGGTCATCGGTTTCGACTCGCTGGATGAAGCAATCCGTATCGCCAACGATACGCCGTACGGGCTGGCGGCCTACGCCTACACGGAAAGCTCTGCCTCGGCGCACCGGCTGGCCGAAGCCCTGGATTGCGGAATACTTTCCATCAATCACGGCGAAGGCGCCATCGCCGAAGCGCCCTTTGGCGGCGTCAAAGACAGTGGTTACGGCAGAGAGGGCGGCGAGCAGAGCCTGGACGCCTACACGGTGGTGAAATTCGTTTCGCATCGCGCGACGGCGGAGGTGGCGGCATGAAGGTCCGGGCAGCAGTTCTGTACGAGCAAGGCTTGCCACGGCCGTATGCCGTCTCCCAACCCCTGAAGATCGAGCAGGTCACCCTGGAGCCGCCTGGCGAAGGCGAAGTGCTGATCGAAATCGCCGCCGCCGGCCTGTGCCACTCGGATCTCTCCGCCATCGAAGGCTTGCGCCCGCGCAAACTGCCCAGCGTGCCGGGGCATGAGGCCGCAGGCATCGTGGTGGAGGTCGGCCCGGGCGTGCGTGACCTCAAGAAAGGCGATCACGTCGTGTCCAGCGTCGTCAGCAGTTGCGGCGGATGCCCGTTCTGCGCGCGCGGACGCCTGACGCTGTGCACCAGCGTGGCCGAGCCGCGCAAGAACGGCACGCTGGCCAATGGGGGCCGCAGGCTGCGCCTGGGATCGGAGCTGCTTTATCACTGGTCGGGACTGTCGGTCTTCGCCGAACACGCGGTCGTCATGGCCGCGTCGCTCGTGCGGGTGGAGAAAGACATTCCTCTCGAGGATGCCGCCCTGGTGAGCTGCGCGGTCATGACAGGCACGGGAGCGATTTTCAATACCGCGCGCGTCGAGCCTGGCGACACCGTGGGCATTGTGGGACTGGGCGGTGTGGGCATGAGCGCGCTGCTGGCGGCCGTGGCCGCGGGCGCGAGCCGCATCATTGCGATCGACACCAATCCGGCGAAGCTGGAGATCGCCAAGCGCTTCGGCGCCACGGATGTCTTCTCCGCCACGCAGGAAGGTTGCGTGGAGCTGGTCCAGGCCGCCACGGCGGGCGGCTGCGACCACGTCATCGAGACGGCAGGCTCGGTGCCGGCCATGAAGACCGCCTATGGCATCACGGCGCGCGGCGGCACGACGGTCGCGGTGGGCCTGCCCCACCCCAGCGCCGAGTTCTCCTATCCGCAGGGCGCCCTGGTCTCCGACGAGCGGCGCATTGTCGGCAGCTACATGGGCGGCGGATCGCCCCTGCGTGACATCCCCCGGATTCTGAGCCTCTACCGGCAGGGGAAACTGCCCTTCGAGAAACTGCGCAGCAACGTCGTGGGTTTTGACCAGATCAACGAAGGTTTCGATCAACTCGCCGATGGCGCCGTGCTGCGAAATATGCTCAAGCCCTTTTGAGCCGCCGGCACAACAATAATACGGAGACAACCATGACACGATACCTTCCCGGGGCCGGCCCGCGCGGGCCCAGGGCTGCCGCGCACGCCGATGGCGGACCGGACAGGCCCGCGCGACGCAGCGTATTGCAAGCAGGCGCTGCGCTGACGCTGCTGGCCATCAGTGGTCCGCGCACCTTGGCCGATACCCCTTGGCCCAAGTCGCCGATTACGCTGGTCGTACCCTTTCCGCCCGGCGGAACGACGGACATCCTCGGCCGCATCGTGGCGCATGGGCTGTCCACCAAATTGGGTCAGACGGTCATCGTCGACAATCGTGCGGGTGCCAGCGGCGCGATCGGTACACAGTTCGTGGCGCGTTCGGCGCCCGACGGCTACACCCTGGTCATGGACACCATCGGCACGCATGCCCTGAATCCCGTGCTGCGCTCGATGCCCTATGACGCCGTCAAGGACTTCGAGCCTGTCAGCGAAGTCGCCAGCACCGCCAATGTGCTGCTGGCCTATCCGGACGGCCCGTTCAAATCGGTGGCCGATGTCCTCGCGGCGGCCAAGGCCAAGCCCGGAGAGGTCACGTTCGGCTCCACCAGCGCGGGCGGCTCGCCCCACATGAGCGGCGAGTTGCTCGAATACCTGGCCAAAGTAGACATGGTGCACGTCCCATATAAGGGAGGCGGCCCCATGATGACCGACCTGATGGGAGGCCACATTCCCCTGGCCTTTGACAACCTGCCCTCGGCCATCGGCCCGATTCGCGCCGGCAAAGTCCGCGCGCTGGCCGTCACGTCGGCCAAACGGTCGGAGCATCTGCCCGACGTTCCGACGATCGCCGAAGCCGGTGTTCCCGGCTATGAGGTCGATGCCTGGTTCGCCGTCTTCGCGCCAGCCGGCACGCCCGCCTCGACCGTCAACGCCATCCAGCAGGCCATCGCGCAGACGCTGAAAGAGCCCGAGGTGGCCAAGCAACTGGCCGAACAGGGCGCCGTGGCCGTCGGCAGCACGCCCCAGGAGCTGGCCCAGCGACAGGCGCGCGAAATCAAGAAATGGCGCGCGGTGGTGGACGCGTCGGGCATAAAACTGGATTGATCCGGGGCAGATGATGAGCGCGAATCCCTCAAGCGCAAGACGGAAAATGCTAGGACGACTGCTGGCGGCAGGCGGCGCCGCGGTCGTGGGCCGCACCTGGGCGCAAGCTGCCTGGCCCGATCATGCCCTCAAGCTCATCGTCCCGTATCCGCCGGGCGGCGCCACGGACATCGTCAGCCGCGTCACCGCCCAGCAACTCGGCGCGCAGCTCGGCCAACCCGTGGTGGTCGAGAATCGACCCGGCGCCGGCGGCAATATCGGGGCCGAGCAGGTGGCGCGTTCGGCCGCCGACGGCAACACCTTGCTCGTGGCCACGACGGCGCACGCCATCAACCGGACGCTGTTCCGCCAGCCGGGCTACGACATCAACAAGGACTTCATCCCGCTATCCATTCTCACCAAAGGGCCGCTGGTCTTGCTGGTCAATCCCGAGTTCGAAGCCAGGAGCGTGGAGCAGCTCATCGCCCTGGCGCGCCAGCGACCGGGTGACATCGCGTTTGCGTCATCGGGAAATGGTCAGTCGACGCATCTGGCTGCCGAGCTGTTTGCCAGCAGGGCGGACGTCAAACTGCGCCACATTCCCTACAAAGGCAGCGCCCCGGCGCTCAACGACGTGGTCGCCGGACATGTCCCGATGATGTTCGACGCCTTGCTGTCGTGCATGCCTTTCGTCAAGGCGGGTCGGCTGCGCGCCATCGCGGTCACCGGTACACAGCCGGCCCGCGCCCTGCCTGGCGTGCCCACCCTGGACACTGCCGGACTCCCGGGCTTTGCTGTCTACGCCTGGTATGGCGTGTTCGCGCCTGCGGCCACACCGCAACCCGTCGTACAACGGCTGTCGCGTGAGCTCAAGGACGCCTTGGCCCACCCCCGGGTGCAGGCCGTCCTGGCCGAACAGGGCCTGGACTCCGCCTGGGCAGACCTGGCCCAGACCGAGACCTTCGTGCAATCCGAGGTGGCCATGTGGGCCGACGTCGTGCGCCAAAGCGGCGTGCAGGTCGACTGAAGCGGCCGCAGCCGGGGGGCAGCCCCCCGGTGCGGCGCGTGCGGCGGCGCCTCAATCGATGACGATGTTCTCGCGCTTGACCACATGCGAAAGCTGTTCGACTTCATGCCCGATACGCGTGGCCAGCTCCTGCGGATTACGCATGACCACGATGCCCTGCGCGCTGAGCGAGGTATTGGCGGCCGGTTGCTCCATCGCGTGCTTGGATGCCTCGTACAAGGTATCGACGATCTTCGCGGGCGTGCCCGCCGGCGCGAACAGACCCAGCCAGAAGGTCACGTCGATACTCGGATAACCCGCCTCGGCCATGGTGGGAATCTGCGGCATCTGTGAAATCCGTTGCTTCTGCGTGACGGCCAGGGCTTTCAACTTGCCGGCGGCCACTTGGGGCGCGCTGGCCAGCGTGTCGAAGGAGGTGTTCACCTCACCGGCCATGACCGCCATGCTTGCCTGCGAGGCCGATTTATAGGGAACATGGGTTGCCTTGAACTGGGCGTCATTGCTCAGTTGCGCGAAGGCCAGATGGGCCAGGTTGCCTTGGCCGCCCGACCCGTAGGTCAACTCGCCCGGGTTCTTCTTGGCGTACGCCACCAGATCCTTGACCGACTCGATGGAGTGCTTCTTGGCCCACTCGGGGTTGACGTTCAGGATGAACGGCGCGTCCAGGACCAGGGCAATCGGCGCGAAATCCTTGGCCTTGTACTGCGAGTTCTTGTAGATCAAGGGATTGACCGTGATGCTGCTGCTGTTGGTGGCCAGCAGCGTGTAGCCATCCGGAGCCGAACGGGCCACCTCGGCCGCGCCGATCGAGCCGTTGGCGCCGCCCTTGTTCTCGACGATGACAGGCTGCTTGAGCGTCTTGGACAAGGAGTCCGACAGCAGGCGAGCCATCGTGTCAGTGATCGAACCGGCCGGAAACGGCACGATGATCCTGATGGCCTTGGTGGGCCATGCGCTGTCCTGCGCCAACGCGGCAGTCGACCCCAGCCCCAGAGCCGAAGCCACGGCGATGTGCGCGGAAGTGATGAGGAAGTTACGGCGGGAATGGGATGTAGCCATTGTTTGTCTCCACGAAAATTTAGATCTTGTGTATTGCATCGTGCATGCGGCCGGTCAGGCCGCCTTTCTGGTGGCGGTGGTGCCGATGATGCCGTCGCGCTCGAGCGCTTGTTGTTGATCCGCGCTCATACCCAGCACCCGCGACAACACGTCGCCATTGTGCTGCCCGAGCGTCGGCGCCGGACGCACCGCCGCCACCGTGGCGGCGGGCGTCCTGAACCAGGGCGTCGTCGCCAGAAATTCGCCGATATAGGGGCGCGATGTTGCCTTGAAAAACGCCCGCTCCCTGAGGTGGGGATCATCCAGCACGGTCCAGACCGGCTTGACCTCCCCAGCGCTGATGCCGGCCTGCTGCAGCTCGGCCATGGCGCTTTGCGCGCTGCGGGCGCCGGTCCATGCGCTGATGCGCCGGTCTATCTCTTCGTGCCGAGCCCGCCGGCCGGCCGCCGTCTCCAGAGACGGGTCTTGAGCGAGATCGGCCGCCTGCATGACATTCAGCAATGCCCGCCACTGCGCCGCATTCGTGATGCTCACCACCACCCAGGCGTCTTCGCCCGCGCACGGGTAAATGCCCTGCGGCGCATGCAGCGGATGCGTATTGCCGCCGCGCGGCGCGGCGCTGCCATGCACGGATTGCTCGATGACGAAGGGGGCCGTCATGGGCAGCATGCATTCGACCTGAGACAGATTGACATGCCGGCCTTTGCCCGACCGTTGCTGCACGAACAAGGCCAGCAAGGCTGCCGCCCCGCCGTTCAGGCCGCCCACCGGGTCGCCATAAGCGTAGGAGGTCAACGCGGGCGGATCTTGCGGAAAGCCGGTGTGGTGCGGCAGGCCGCTGGCTTGTTCGAGCGTGCCGCCATAAGCCCTGATCGTGCTCCACGCGTTGCCCGACCCGAACGCCGGCATGGACACCATGACCAAGCGGGGGTTGACCTGAGACAGCACGGCATAGTCCAGCCCGAGTTTGGGCAGAACCTCGGTCGAGTAATTCTCGATGACAATGTCGGCCTTGGCCACCAGATCGAACAGCACCGCACGCCCCTGGGCGCGGGTCAGATCGAGCGTGATGCCCAGCTTATTGCGGTTCATCAGCGCAAAGTTCGAATTCTTTTCGTACAACTTTTCCTGATAGAAGGCATCGGTGTAATGCGTGCCTCGCCACCAGTCCGGATAGCGCGTGCTTTCGACCTTGATGACTTCCGCGCCAAAGTCCCCCAGCGTCCTGGCCGCCAAGGGCCCGGCCCATCCCATCGTCAGATCGACCACCCGAACGTGGCGCAAGGGCAGCGCGTCCGGCGCGGCCGGCGCCATGCCGGACGCTGGCGTCAGACTCGCCACATTCCGGTAGCGCGCGCCGTCCTCATCCAGGGCCGCAGCCCTGCCGCCCGCCAGAGGCCCGGCTTCGCCCAGGGGCAAGGGCACCACCGGCCCCTCGAATGCGGTCTGCCCGGCCTGGACGGCAACAAAAGCCCCGCGCTGCCGATGCACCTCTTGCTGCAGCAGCTCGGCCATGGTCGGAACGATGACGGCGGGAAACTTCTCCGCGCGCAATACATCGAACCACTCCTCGGCGGTCTTGGCGCGCAGGCTCGGAATCAAAAAGGCATCGATCTCGTCGGCATGGACGATACGGGTCGGCCCGCTCGCATAACGCGGATCCTCCGCCTGCTCCGGGTGGCCGATGGCCGCGCACAGCGCGGCCCACTGCGGGCCGGTATGGGCAAACAGCCCGATCCAGCCTTGCTTGGTCTCGTAGATGCCCGCCGGATGCGTCGTGCAGAACCGGTTGACGCCCAGGCGCGCCAGGGGATGCCGGCCATCCTGCACCATGCCGGCTTCCATCTCCACCAGCGAGAAGGCAATCTCATGAATGCTCAGCACATACCGCCGGCTACCGTCGGCGCGGCCCAGTAAGGCCGCCGTCGCGCTCGAGAATGCGGCGACCCCGGCGGCAATGGCGGTCTGGATGTCATGCGGCAGATGGGGCGGCCCTTGCACTGCGCCACTGCAATACACCGCGCCGGCCAGCGCGCGGCACACCGCTTCGGTGCCCGCGAAAGCGCTATAGGGCCCGGACTCCCCAAACCAGGTCAGACATACTTCGATGGGCGTGTGGCCCTGCCCCTCCTGCGCCTCGCCCGCATACACCGGACGGGTCAGTACCTCGACACCTTCGTCCAGGGCACGCGCATCGAGAATGACATCGCAACTGCGGGCAAGCGCGACCAGCCAATCACCCTCCGCGCCCGAGGAGGCCGCGCGCGCCACGCTGCGCTTGTTGGTATTGAGCCAGGCATGCAGCGCGCTGGCGGCCTCGCCATCGGTGTCGGTGAGCATGGGCGGCAGACGGCGCAACGTGTCGCCGTCGGCATCCTCGAGCTTGATAACCTCGGCGCCGAAATCCGCGAAGAGCTTGCCGGCATAAGCCACTGCCGCTCCGCAACCGATTTCCAGCACGCGCAACCCGGCGAAGGCGAGCCGGTTTTCTGATGTTTGCATAGTCACTACCTGTTCCAACGGAGGCCGCCTCGATTACCAGGTATCCACAAAAGCGCGGCGTGCCCGGCCCGCGCGCAGCGAGGCCGACGCAATACCCTGACGTATCCATGTGCGGGTCTGCGCCGGGTCGATCACCGCATCGATCTCCGTCGTGGACGCGACATTGATGGCGTGCCCACGCTCGTAGGCGCGCGCCACCAACTGGTCGTAAAGCGCCTGGCGCTGCGGCCCTTCGGGAACGTTCTCCAGTTCTTTCTTGAAGCCCAGCCGGATGGAGCCTTCCAGGCCCATCGGGCCGAATTCGCCCGTCGGCCACGACACCGCGCAACTCGCCGAGCGGAAGCCCCCGCCGGCCATGGCCATGGCGCCCAGGCCATAGCCTTTGCGCAGCGCGATGGCCAGAATGGCGACCCGCAGCTTGGCCGCGACCACGAACATCCGCGACACGTGCCGGACTTGCGCCTTGGCCTCTTCCTGGGGCCCCACCATGAATCCCGGGGTATCGATCAGCGAAATGATGGGCAGGCCGTGGATATCGCAAAGATTCATGAAGCGGGCCGCCTTGTCGGCCGCGTCGGCATCGATGGCGCCGCCCAGATGATGCGGATTGTTGGCGATGATCCCTACCGGCTGCCCTTCCACCCGGGCCAGGGCGGTATGCATGCCCAGCCCGAATCCCGAGCGCAGCATCAATACGCTGCCCACGTCGGCAATGCCCTCGATGACCTTGCGGCTGTCATAGACGCGCAGGCGATTCTCCGGCACCACATGACGGAGGTGGCGCGGATCGGGCGCCACCCAATCCTTGGTGCGGCCCTGAAACATCGACAGATAATGCTTGGCCGCCGCGACGGCCTGCGCCTCATTGTCGACCAGGATGTCGATGACGCCATTGGCGAACTGCACCGGCGCGGGGCCGACCTCCTCGGGGCGGAAAACACCCAGCCCGCCGCCTTCGATCATCGCCGGGCCGGCCATGCCGATGTTGGCGCTCTTGTCTGCAATGATGACATCGCAGACGCCCAGAAAGGCGGCATTGCCCGCGAAACAGCGGCCGGACACAATGCCGAGCAAAGGCACTTCGCCGCTGAGTTCGGCCAACGCGGCAAACGACGGCTGATACAGCCCGGACACGAAGGGAAAGTCGACATCCCCCGGCCGGCCGCCGCCGCCCTCGGCGAACAATACCATTGGCATTTCGTCGCGCCGCGCGCGCTCCACCAGCCGGTCGGTCTTGATATGGTTGCGCTTGCCTTGCGTCCCCGCGAGCACCGTGGCGTCATAGGCCATCACGGCGGTCAACGAGCCGTCGTAGCCGAAGGCCTCGCCGTTGACATTCCCGATACCGGTGACGATGCCGTCGGCCGGCGTGTTGGCGATCAGGTCCTCCTTGCTGCGGCGCGTCGCCTGCGCGGCAATGACCAGTGCGCCAAACTCCACGAAGGACCCTTCGTCGCACAGATCGTCCAGGTTCTCGCGGGCAGTGCGCTGCCCGCGCGAGCGCCGCTTGGCCACGGCCTGCGGGCGCGCCTCGTCGTAAAGCGAGGCATGGCGGTCGAGAACGGCCTGCAGGTCGGGGCGCACGGCGTCCAGATCGATAGCGTCTGCCGCGATCTGGGTGTCGGCGCCCGTCGATTCCTGTTCCAGCAACACGAGGATCTCGCCCTCGAGCACATTGCTGCCACCGGCGGCCGGCACCTCGACAACCTTGCCATTGAAATCGGCGACGACGGTGTACTCCATCTTCATCGCCTCGATCACCGCGATGGACTGGCCCTTGAGCACCACCGCCCCCGGGCTCACCGACACCTCGACCAGGCGGCCGCTCAAGGGCGCGCGCGACGCCGATAGCCCTTGCGGCACCTCCGCCTGCGCGGCCTGCGGCAGGCTGCCCCCCGATCCGCCGCGGCTGCCCGTATCACCGATCAAACGGTCCTTGTCCTGCTGCGCTTGGGCATACTGCTCGGCCGCCGCCACCAAGTCCCCGAGGATGGACTCGATGTAGCGCGTATGGTTGTGTTGCGACAGGAAGTCATCCCGCGCCACGAGCGCCTGCAAAAGATGGATGTTCGTCGCCACACCGGCAATCCGGAACTCGGCCAGGCACCGACGCAAACGCCGCACCACACCCGAAAAATCCTCACTGCCGCTAAATACGATCAACTTGGCCAGCAGCGTGTCGAAAGCCGGCGCGGGCGAATAACCACTGTAGGCGTGGGTATCGACGCGCACCTCGGGACCGGCCGGCGGCTCGAAACGCTCCAGTTTGCCGTGCGCCGGGCGCGCCATGCCGCTGGCGTCGGTCGACTCGGCATTGATGCGCACCTGAATGGCGTAGCCGGTCAGCGCGGGCGGATTGGCCGGATCCACGCCCAGTTCGGCCAGGCGCTTGCCCTGCGCGACACCGATCTGCACGGCCACCAGGTCCACGCCCGTGACCTGCTCGGTAATCGTATGTTCGACCTGCAGCCGGGGATTGGCTTCGATGAAAACGAAGTCCGTCTGCACCCCCTGCTCGTTCTCTTCCACCAGGAACTCAAAGGTACCCAGGCTGCGGTACTCCACCTTGGCCGCCATTTTCTTGGCGGCGGCCAGGATGGCGGTGCGCAATGGCGCGCTCAGCACCGGGCTGGGCGCGATCTCGACGACTTTCTGAAAGCGCCGCTGCAGCGTGCAATCGCGATCGCCCAGCGCCACTACCGACGCCCCGTCGCCCACGATCTGCACTTCGATGTGCCGCGCACGATTGACCAGGCGCTCCGCATACAGTGCATCCACCCCGAAGGCCGACATGGCTTCGGAGCGGCAACGGGCGTACAGCTCGGCGATATCGCTCTTGGCCTTGACCACGCGCATGCCGCGTCCGCCGCCGCCGCCCACGGCCTTGATGACGATACCTACCCCGCCCTGCTCGTCGAAGAAGCGCTCGACTTCCTCCAATGACGCCCCGCCCGGCGTGGCCGGCATCACGGGCACGCCGCATTCGCGGGCCAGTTGCAGGGCGCGGCCCTTGTCTCCGAACAACGCAAGGTGCTCGGCATTCGGGCCGATGAAGGTCAGGTCGGCCGCGTCGCAAGCCAGCGCGAAGTCCGCCCGTTCACTCAGAAAGCCATAGCCCGGGTGGATGGCGTCGCACTGCTCGGCCTTGGCCGCGGCAATGATGGCGTCAATGTCGATGTAAGCCGCGGGCCCGGAGCCCGCCAGCGCCACCGCGGCATGCGCGAGAATGCGGTGCCGCGAGTTGGCATCGTCCTGGGAATACACCGCGACGCTTTCCAGCCCGAGGTCGCGCACGGCGCGAATGGCTCGCACGGCGATCTCGCCACGATTGGCAACCAACACTCTCTTCATTGTGATCCTATGTCTCTGCGCTGACGCTCGTGCTCAAGACCGTTGGCCGTTGCGCGGCGCCATTGCACGCTACTGCCTGCGCGGCGCGCCTGCGGGCAGGCACCGAAAGGCATTAACATGGAGATGGATACGCGCAATCGCGGCCTGGCTTGATCCGGCGGTTGTCGTTAACTTGCTGAGGATGGTAGGTGTCGTGCAACGGCCACACAATTCACATTTTTCTCTGACCCCTATAGCCGTTCGGCATGTGTCTCGATAAAAGCAGGCGGCAATGGAAATCCGGCAATTAAGAACGGTGTTGGCGATCGCGGAAACCGGCAGCCTCACCAAGGCGGCGGAACTGCTGCACGTGGTGCAGCCCGCCCTGTCCCGGCAGCTCAAGCAGCTCGAAGACGAGCTCGGCACACCGCTATTCGAGCGCAACCGGCTTGGCATGGTGCTGACCGTGCCGGGGCGCCGGTTTGTCGATCAGGTACGGGTTTCCCTCAAGGGGCTCAATGAAGCCCGGGCGGACATCGGCGCCGCCAAATCGGATCTGCTTGGCACGGTTTCCATCGGCATGCTGCCCGGCCTGGCCACCGCGCTGGCGGGATCGCTCGTCATGACGCTACAGCAGCAGTATCCCAATCTGCGCGTGCGCATCGCCACCGGTTTCTCGGATTTTCTGCAAGAAGGGCTGGAGGGCGGCAAGCTGGATATCTGCCTCATGGGTGACTATCTGCAATCAGAATTGCTGCAGACCACGCCTGCCTATACCGAACCCATCTACGTCCTGGGCCTGCCGGGATCCGGGTTGTCCGAAGATGCCCCGATGACGCTCGAGGCCGTCTCCCGCATGCCCATGGTGGTTCCGGAGGCGCGCAGCCTGCGCAACGTGATAGACCGGGCCTGCACCATTTTGGGCGTCAACCTCAATCTGGTGGCCGAGTCGGACAGCACCGCTGTCCTGCTCGATCTGGTGGAGCGCGGCGTCGGCTACACCATCTTGCCGGTCATCCCCATCATGACGATGCTGGCCGACAAGCGCATCGAGGGCGCGCCCATCATCAGCCCCACGCTGCAACGCACCGTGATCATCGGCACCGCCGTGCTCAACCGCAACCCGCGCATCGTCAGTGCCCTGCATACCGAACTGATCCGTCTGCTCGAACCCTACGTCAGGCAGTTCGAGCACGTCGGCGTGCGCTGGCTGGCAGACTGACGGCGCGCTGAGAGCCCCGGCCGAGCTATGCTCAATCGCTATGCCCCTCGTCAAAATTAGTTAATTGTCCCCAGGCGGCTCGCCCCCCTAACATCCTTCGAGCGTCGTGGCGTCGTCAGCTGCCGGACCCGCCCCTGCAGGGGTAGCGGTCCCCGTGGTCTGCCGGCCGTTCACGGCCCGGAAATCTAGGGAGGCGAATGTGCAGAATTCCTCTAACAGCACACACACAGCGGGCGACGAGACCATCGGCCCGGAGCAGTACTTCCAGCGCATGCTCGAACAAGGGCAGTTCATGATCCAGCGCTGCGAAGCCACGGGCCGCGCCGTTTTCTATCCGCGGGCCATCTCCCCGTATGGCGGCGGACGTTTGCGCTGGGAAGCCGCCAGCGGCGGCGGCACGATCTACTCCACCACGGTCGTGCGTCAACGTCCGGAGCGCGGGGGCGACTACAGCGTCGTTCTGGTAGACCTCGACGAGGGCCCCCGCATGATGAGCACCGTGATCGATATGGATCCACAGGCAGTCAGCATCGGCATGCGCGTGCGCGCGCAAGTGCGCCGCCAGCCCTCTGGCGTGCCGCGCGTGGTGTTCGTGCGCGCGGACTGAGCGCTCCCCCTGAAAATTGGAATGATGTGATGGCGACTAGTATTAGAGGGGCCTCGGCGGTTGTCGGGATCGGAACCACGCCGGGCTGGAACAGCCCCGGGTTCTCGGCGTTGGATCAACTCGGCATCGCCGTGCAGGCGGCCGCCGCCGATGCGGGCATCGGTGTTGACCAGATCGACGGTTTGTTCACGTCCACGTTGACGCATTTCATGCCCGCCCTATCCGTGGCGGAGTATCTCGGTATCCATCCGACCTATATGGATGGCACCAATATCGGCGGATCCTCATTTCTGGCCCATCTGTTGTCAGCCACGCTTGCCCTGCAAGCCGGGCTGTGCAAGGTGGCCTGCATTTGCTATGGATCGAACCAACTGTCGGCGGGCGGCAAGCTCACCACCCTGACCGAACCCGCCACGTGGGAGGCGATCTATTCGCCGCGCAACCCCATCAGCGGCTACGCCCTGGCCACCGCGCGGCACATGCACCAGTACGGAACCACCCGCGAGCAACTGGCCAGCGTGGCCGTCGCCGCGCGCCAGTGGGCGCAACGCAATCCCGCCGCGCACGAGCGCGGCCCGTTGAGCATTGCCGATGTGTTGGACTCCCGGCCCATCTCCGATCCGCTCACCTTGCGCGACTGCTGCCTGGTAACCGATGGCGGCGGCGCAATGATTCTCGTCGCCGCCCAGCGAGCCCCGGAGTTTGCCAACACGCCGGCCTATGTTCTGGGTGTCGGCGAAGCCACCACGCATCGCCAGATCTCGGCCATGGAAGACCTCACCGTCACCGGCGCCGTGCAATCCGGCCGGCGCGCCTTCGACATGGCGCGCGTCGCGCCCCGGGAGATCGATGTACTGCAGCTCTATGACGCGTTCACCATCAACCCGATTCTGTTTCTCGAAGACCTGGGCTATTGCGCCAAAGGCGAAGGCGGCGCCTTCGTGGCGTCGGGCGTGACCGCCCCGGGCGGAGCCCTGCCCGTCAACACCAATGGCGGCGGCCTGTCCTGCAATCACCCGGGCATGTATGGGATCTTCGCGGCCATCGAGGCGGTGCACCAGATCCGGCGCTCCGCTGGCGCCCGGCAGGTCGACGGCGTCGAGCTGGCCCTGGCTCACGGCAATGGCGGCCAACTGGCCAGCCAGGTCACGGCGATTCTCGGATCGCGCGCCACCCTGTAAACGCTATCACCGCGGACACTTTCATGAGCAGCACAACTTCGACGCCCGTCGTCTCCTCCTCCCTTCAGGCCGGCGTGGCCTGCATCGTCATCGACAACCCGCCCGTCAACGCCCTGTCTCACGCCGTGCGGGCAGGCCTGCAGGCCGCCCTCACCACCGCGCAGCGCGACCCGGAGGTCAAAGCGCTGGTCTTGCTATGCAAAGGCAAGACGTTCTTTGCCGGCGCCGACATCAAGGAGTTCGCGCTGGCGCCGCAGGCACCCACATTGAGCGATGTCATACAGTGCCTGGAGCAATCGCCCAAGCCCGTGATCGCCGCCATACACGGCACCGCGCTGGGCGGGGGGCTCGAAATCGCCCTCGGCTGCCACTACCGCATCGCCACACCGGATGCGCGTTTCGGGCTGCCCGAGGTCAAGCTTGGCTTGTTGCCCGGCGCGGGCGGCACCCAACGCCTGCCGCGACTGATCGGCGTGGCCGAGGCCCTGGAGATGATCGTCAGCGGCAACCCGATCCCGGCCCGCGACGCGCTGCGCCTCGGCCTGCTGGATGCCATCGCCGAAACCGATCTGGCGGACGCCGCCATGGCGCTGGCGCGCCAGGTTCAGCACGATGACGTGGCGCCGCGCAGAACGAGCGCCATGCCTGCCCCCGCGGCAGATCCCGAACTGTTCACCGCTGCCGAGCAAAACCTGCGGCAACGCCGCCGCGGCGAAGAAGCGCCCCTCAGTTGCGTGCAGGCCGTCCGCGCGGCGGTGGAGCAGCCCTTTGACCAAGGGCTGCAGATCGAGCGGGCCTTGTTCGAGGAACGCAAGGCTTCGCCCCAATCCCGCGCATTGCGCCATGCTTTCTTTGCCCAGCGGCAAGTGCACAAACTGCCATTCGCGGCCGAGCCCCGGCCCGTGAACCGCGCGGCGGTGATCGGCGCCGGCACCATGGGCGGCGGCATCGCGATGTGCTTCGCCAACGCCGGCATCCCCGTAGTGCTGCTGGAAAAAGACGCCGAGCGCCTGCGCCAGGGACTGGCGCGTATCGAAGAGAACTACACCCAATCCGCCCGGCGCGGCCGGCTCAGCACCGCCGACGTCGCCCAGCGTCTTGCCTGCATACAAGGCAGCACGCGCTTCGAAGACCTGGCCGATGTGGATCTGGTCATCGAAGCCGTCTTCGAGGAAATCGGGCTCAAACACGAGATCTTCAGCACGCTCGACCGGGTCTGCAAACCTGGCGCCATCCTGGCCTCCAACACGTCCTATCTGGACATCGACCATATCGCGAGCGCCACCCAACGGCCCCAGGACGTGGTCGGGATGCACTTCTTCAGCCCCGCCAACGTCATGCAATTGCTGGAGAACGTCCGCGGATCGGCCACCTCCGACGAGGTGTGCGCCACCGTCATGGAGGTGGGCCGCCGGCTAGGCAAAGTCGCCGTGCTGGTGCGCTCCTGCGACGGCTTCGTCGGCAACCGGATGTTGAGCAAGCGCACGCGCGAGAGCTACTTCCTGCTCCAGGAAGGCGCCTCCCCCTTTCAGATCGATCGTGTCCTGCGCGACTTCGGCCTGCCCATGGGGCCGTTCGCCATGGCGGACCTGGCGGGCCTGGACGTGGGCTGGCGCAATCGCCAGAGCCGCCTGCAGAACCTCTCGCCGCGCGAGCGCGAGTGCGACATGCTGGACCGCATGTACGCGGCGGGCCGGCTGGGCCAGAAGACGCAGGGTGGGTTCTACGACTACGACAGCGAGCGCAAAGCCACCCCATCACCGGCTGCCGAAACCCTGGTGGCCGCGCATCGCGCCGCCTCGGGCCGCCAGGCGCGGCAGATCTCCGACCAGGAAATCCTGGAGCGCTGCCTGTACGCCATGATCAACGAGGCCGCCTACATCCTGGAGGAGAACATCGTGGAGCGCGCCTCCGACATCGATGTCGTCTGGCTCAAGGGTTACGGCTTTCCCGCCTATCGCGGCGGCCCGTTGTGCTATGCCGACCAGATCGGCCTGCCCGCCGTCCTGGCGGGGCTACGCAAATACGAAGCCGAGCACGGCGCCCAATACTGGAAGCCGGCCCATCTCATCGTCAAACTCGCTCAGGAGGGGCGAGGTTTTCTCGATAGCCCTGCCTGACGCCGCGCCCACGCAGAACACCTCAGCGGTTTCCCGAAGGGATGCAGGCGCAGTCACCTGAGCTGCGTTGGCAACGGCCGGGCAGATACAGTGGTTTTGATAAATACAACAAACCGGAGACAAACGTGTCTGACACCCCCCTGCATCGCCTTCCCGCGAGCCGTACCCTGGCCGCCCTCGTCACCTGCGCCAGCACTCTGCTCGCGGCCAATCCCGCAGGTGCGGCCGAATGGCCCGACGGCAAGCCCGTCACCATCATCGTGCCCTTCTCGCCGGGCGGGTTCACCGATCTGGTCGCGCGCCGCTTCGCGCAGGACCTGGGTACGGCCTTGAAGACGACCATCGTGGTTCAGAACAAGCCGGGCGCCAGCGGCCAGATCGGCACCGCGCTCGTCGCGCGCGAGCAACCCGACGGCTACAACCTGCTCGTGACGGCCACGCAGCATGTGATCTATCCCGGCCTGCAGCCCAACCTTCCTTACGACCCGAAGAAAAGCTTCTCCAACGTGGCTATCCTGGCTTACGCGCCCAACGTCCTCCTGGTGCCCGCCAAATCGCCCATCGCCAATGCCAAAGCCTTCACGGCCTACGCCAACCAACAGGCTGGCGGCCTGGCCTTCGGCTCCAGCAGCGTCGGCGGCTCGGCGCACATGTCCGGAGAACTGTACAAAATGGTGGCCGGCGCCAATCTGCGCCACATCCCCTACAAGGGCGCCGCGCCCGCCGTCACCGACCTGATCGGCGCGCAGATCCCGGCGGCATTCCTGGACGCCACCTCGGCGGCCGCCTTCATCCGCTCGGGCGACGTCAAAGCCCTGGCCGTCACCTCCAAAGAACGCCTGCCCAGCCTGCCCGATGTCCCCACCGTCGCCGAATCCGGCTACCCCAGCTATGAATCGCAAGCCTGGATAGGCCTCTTCGGCCCGGCCGGCATGCCGGCGTCCGTCGTGCAGAAGCTCAACCGGATCGCCATCGACAGCGCCAACACCGACACCAACATCAAATGGCTCAACGACAACAATGCCACGCCGGCCCGCCTGTCGCCGGCACAGGTCACCGACTTCGTCGACGCCGAACTCGACAAATGGAAAACCGTCATCGACCAGGCGCACGTCTCGGTGCAGTAGCACGTTGCAACATGCGCCAACGGCAACGTGCCCTCTGACGCTGAGGGGTCGGCCAGAACTTACCTGACCGGCCCCCTCAACTGATGCAGTCAAGCAGCGAGAGTGGCCAGCAACCCGGACGGGAGTGCGCCCTGGCAGCCACGCTCGGCGCGCTACCAGTAATAATTCAGGCTGAGCATCGCCTCGCGCTCCATGCCCCGGAAGGTATAGGTGTAGTAGCGCTTGTCGAACACGTTATTGATGTTCAACGCGATGCGATACCGTGACGTCTCATAGGCCACCACCACATCGGCCAGCGTGAAAGCCGGGTTGTATGGCGTACTGCCGTCGGCTGCGGTGTTCAGCGGTGCTTTGCCGCGATAGCGCACGCCGCCTCCCAACAGCAGCCCCTGCACCTGATGCGGACGATAGTCCAGCCACAGGCTGGCCGTCTGGCGGGCGGTCTGCGTGAGCTGGCGCCCCACTTCCTGCGCTTGATTGCTCTTGGTGGTACGCGGATCGATATAGGTGTAACCCGCCATCAGGCTGATTTCACGCGTGAGCGGAAATTTCGCCTCCAGTTCGACGCCGGTAGAACGCACCTCGCCGGTCTGCACACTGAAGCGTGGATGATCCGGATCCTGCGTGGTCACATTGGTCTGCCGAATATCGAACACCGCAGCGGTGAACATCGCATCGGTGCCAGGGGGCTGATACTTCAGGCCAACCTCGTACTGCTTACCTTCGCGCGGCTTGAACGCGGTGCCATCAAATTGCTTTCCCGTGATTGGATCGAACGCCGTCGAATAGCTGACGTAGGGCGCCACACCGTTGTCGAACAGATAGAGCAGCCCGACGCTGCCGGTGGTGGCGGTATCACTGATCCTGGGCTGCGTGGCGCTGCTCTGAGTGGTGCGCACGAAGTCGCGGCGCAGACTTACATTGCCGACCCAGTTGTTCCACTTGAGCTGGTTCAAAGTATAGATACCCGTCTGTTTCAAGTCGGTTCGCGACGCATCCAGATCAGGGTAGGCGATCGTCTGTCCGTACACAGGCGCGTATATATCCAGGTTGGGCACATCCCATCCGAAACCCAGGGCATCATTTTCTTTGTAACGCAGATAATCGACCCCCACCGCGAACGTGTGCTGCAGCGCCCCCCAAGTGAGATCGCGCGACGCGCGGCTGTCCACGGCCAGCGTCTTGCCATGGGTGCGCTGGGCCAGGCTGCCCCGTGTCACCGTCCGTTTGTCAGCCAGCAAGTCCATGGCGTAGATATGGCGGTAGTCGATATCGATTTCCGAGTAGCGCAAGTTCTGGCGCAAGCGCCAGCCGTCGGCCGTATCATGCTCCAAGGCGTAGCCGATCGACTTGGTGTCGCGGTCGAATCGATCGAAATCCGGATCGCCGGCGGTGCGGCTAAGAGGCAGCTCTCCTATCTCGGGATAGGTATATAGATTGGGCCACCAACTCTTGGGCGTGGCGCGCTCCTTCGAGTAGGTGCCCAGCACTGTCAGGCGCGTGGTCGGCGTGATGTTCCACAAAACGGACGGCGCTACCGAAATCCGATCGTCGCGCGAACCGTCAGTGCGCCCATCGCTGTCGCGGCCCAAGACATTTAACCGATACAGCACCCTCTGTTCGGCATCGAAGGCGCCGCCCAGGTCGGCCGTGAGTTGGCGCCGGTCGTAGGTGCCGTAGCTGACGCCCACGCTATTGACATGAGAGGCCGAAGGGCGCTTGGATATCACGTTGATGACGCCTCCCGGCCGGCCCTGGCCGAACAGCACGGAAGCAGGTCCCTTCAACACCTCGATGCTGTCCAATTCTTCGACGTTGTCGTTCCAGGAAGCATAAGTGCCCGTGGACAATTGCTTCAGACCATCCTTGAAATACGCACTGCCGTCGCTAAAGCCGCGGATCACCGCACCGGTCATGCGCGCATCGCTTGATCCCGAGACTTCCGTCTGCACGCCGGGCGTGTATGCCAGCGCGCTCTCCAGATTGCGCGGCGCCTGTACCTTCATCTGCTCTTGCGTCACGATCGATACCGACCATGGCGTTTCGATCAGGGGCACTTCAAGCTTGCCGCTCTGGCTCAGCAGCGCGATATAGCTGCCCCCGGTCCCGCCGGCCACGCCTCGCACCTTCACGGCTTCAAGCTGCGTGGCCGCGTCAGACGGCGCAGTCAACGAAACATTGCGCCCCTCGCGCTGAAAAACGACACCTGTGCCCGCCAGCAGCCCGTGCAGCGCCTCATCCGGCGTCAGCCGGCCCGACACTGCAGGCGCGTTGCGGCCGCGCACGGTTTCGGGAAGATAGAAAATCACCAATGAGGCCTGTTCGCCCAACTGCAGCAATGCGTCGCTCAGTGGCTGCGCTGGGATGCTGACCTGTACAGGCGCGGTCTGCGCCAGGACGTCGCGCGGCATCGCTCCCCACGCCAACGCCAAAGAAATCGCCAGCGCGCCGCACGCGGCGTGAGTGTCCCGCCTGAAGGCTTTGCGCGCCGAAACGCGCGGCTTGTCTTGCTTATCCATCATCTGTAGAGAAAATCCAGTTCAACTTCGCGCGCATTGCGCGCCCGACACCCTCGGCCCAAGGTTGCTTCCAGGAGCAGGATCGGCTTGCGCTCCGCCCCTCTAAGCCTAGACGTCGTGAACGCGGAAAAACCGGAATGCTTCTCGACTGATAATTTGAAACAAAATGATTCTCTGCCCACACCTCGGCGCATGGGACCCGCGCATCGCACGCGGGCATGGTCAACACAACGTCGTCTAACGGGAGACCAGGACGACGCCACCATCGCCGGCGTATAGCACGGTCACCGGCGCGATCTGCGGCAACACGCTGAGCACGGATTCCGGCTCATCGATGGGCAAGGTTCCCGCCACACGTAATTGCGCCAACTTTGCATCATCGATCCGCAGCGGTCTGCGCAGGTAGCGATTCAATTCGATCACCACCTGCCCCAACGGCGTATCGCGGAACACTAGCCGTCCGCGCTGCCAAGCCGTGACGACCGCTACGTTGTCCTGATGTGGCGTGTCCAGCGGCATACCTGGCGTGTACTGCGCCACAAAGCCAGCGGTCAAATGGCGGGTTGTCCTGTTCCACCACGAGCCGGCCGAGAACGCAACGCTGCCCTCATCTACGGCCAACGCTACCCGGTTGCCCTCGCGGCGGACGTTAAAGCGCGTCCCCGTCACCAAGACCTGGGCATCTCCTGCCACGACTCGAAAAGGCCGCGTGGCGTCAGGACTGACCGTAAACAGCGCCTCGCCCTGCAGCAGATCTACCTGACGGCGGTCGGCATACAGCGCAACTCGCAGCTCCGTATCCGTGTTGAGCTCTAACAAGGTTCCGTCCGGCAAGGCGACGCGCTGGCGTTGGCCTCGCGCCGTGGCCAGCGTCTGGCGGAATTGCGGCGCAGACGACCACAACCGCGGACCGACAACGCCAGCGACCAGCGTCAAAGCACAGCCTGCCGCCAAACCCGTGGCCAGTTGCCGGCGGCGTGACGAGGCTGGGCGATCTGGCTGCGCCAGGATGGCGCGCATCTCATCCTGCGGCAGGCCATCGGCCACGCGCCACAGCGCCTGCATGGACTCGTACTGCCGCAGATGCTCAGGATCCGCCGCAAGCCAGGCATCGCGCGCCTGGCGTTGCTCGACGTCCAGCGTGCCTAGGCGTTCGCGCGCAAACCATTGAGCTGCCTGCTCGCGCGGCACATGGGATGCATCCGAACGGGGATCAGTGCGGGGCATGATCTTGCAACCGGTCATGAATGTGGGTCAACGCGCGTTTCATGTGCTTTTCAACCGTGCTTTGCGTCAACCCGAGTTTGGCCGCAATCTCGGCCTGCGTATAACCTTCGAGCTTGTTCCACAGGAATACCTGCTGGCATTTCAGCGGCAACTCGGCCAGCGCTGACTTTAGCGCATCGGCTAACTGCGCGGCCCGGATCGCGGACTCCGGGTCCGCCTGGGCAGGGTGCTCGGCCTCCGCAATCCCCTCCAGACTGATCACCTCACGTCGCGCCTGGCGACGGATCTCGCCATTCAGGCGATTCTGGCTCGCGCCATAGAGATAAGCCTTGGGATCCAGCACGGCTGCATCGCCGTTGCGCAGCATATTGGTCACCACGTCGTGCGCCGCATCTTCCGCGTCATGCCGGCTCGCGCTGCGCCGCGTCCACGTCCCGATCAGCCCGCGATAATGCGCGAGCCAGCCTTTATCGGAGGGCGGAGGGCGGGACATACAGTCGACAGGGGGACATCGGAACAATGGCCGGCATTATCAATCATGATTCTCATTACGGCAAATGCATCTCAGAAGCACCACGGATGCCAGCGGCGAGTTTCGACGCGAAGAACCGGGCGCAACGATTCGATGGCCCGACCTGAAGAGATGGTATCTGCCAGGCATCGTCTCACCACACTCGTGGCGCCGCTACGGCGCTTAGATCGCCCCCTCCCGGAACTCGCCGCGATCCGTGAGGCGCCGTACAACGTCCATAAAAAGAAGCCCGCCTTTCCATAGAAAGACGGGCTTCCTTACTGCCTAGGCACAGGCGCCGGCCCTGGATGTCGTCATCCGGGGAGCGGCGGTCGATACCCCTGGCGGCTCACCCCAAGTGCCCGCCCGCCACGTACATCACCTGCCCCGTGATGTACGACGCCTCAGGCGCCGCGAAAAAGCAGATGGCGGCGGCGACCTCTTCCATGCTGCCCATGCGATGCATGGGCGTGGTCGCCAGGCAGTCGGTGTACATCTGCCGTTGCCACGCCTGGTCCTGCTCCGACGGCGGCTCGGTGTTGCGCGGAATGGCGCGTACCCCGTTGTCCAGCGCGCCGGGCGAAACGCAGTTGACGCGTACGCCGCTTTCGGCAAGCTCAAGCGCCATGCACACCGTCGCGGCGTGCACGCCGCCCTTGGACGCGGAGTACGGCACGCGATAAATGCCGCGCGTCGCGTTCGAGCCGACGTTGACAATCGCGCCGCGCCCTTGCTTGCGCATCACCGGAATGACCTCGCGGCATGACCACAAGGTGGGCCACAAAGAGCGGCTCACTTCGCGTTGCATTTCATCGGGGCTGTATTCCCAGAAAGGTTTCATCCAGATAGTGCCGCCCACGTTGTGCACCGCCACGTCGATACGGCCATGGGTATCCAGGGTGTACTCCACCATTTCCTGGGCGCCGGCATGGGTTTCCAGATCGGCGCTGAAAAAGGAAGCACGGCCGCCTTCGGCGAGGATCTCACGGACCACGGCCGCACCTTGCTCGGCGGCCCGGTCGACGAGGACCACGCTGGCGCCCTCGGCGGCCAGCCGCCGGGCGGTGGCACGCCCGACGCCTTGGGCGGCGCCGGTGACCAGGGCAATCTGATTTTCAAAACGATTCATGGGACAGCTCTCGACTTAATGCGCGCGTGAAAGATCGCCCGGCACGGGGCGGGAGGTTTTGATGTCGACAGCCAGCACCGCCAGCAAGGCGCCCGCCAGCGGGACGGCCAGGGCCAGGAAAAAGCCCGACGGCCCAAACCAGCCCAGCACACTGCCACCAATGGCCGAACCGATGATGGCACCCGCACGGCCCACGCCAATAGACCAACCCGTGGCCGTGGCGCGCAGCGCGGTGGGATAGGCGCCGATCACCAGGTAGTTCAACGCCAGTTGCTGGCCGCCGACACCCAGGCCGGCCGCGCCGACCAGAATGAAAACCATGGTCCAGTCGGTGCCTGCATAGCCCAGGCCCAGCGCCACGGCGATGCCCAATGCAAACATGGCGATCAGCAGCGAACGCGTGGGCACGCGCGGCATCAGGTAGGACAGCGGGATGGCGCAAGCGATGAAGACGAGGTTGACCGTGAACGTACCCATCGGCGCCTGTTCAGCGGGCAGCCCGGCGGTCTTGAGCACGGTCGGCAACCACGACAGCAGCATGAACCAGGCCACCCAATTGAGCAGGTATATCGACCAGATGGCGATCGTCTTGCGCGCATAGCCGTCGGCGAACAAAGCCTTGACGCTGGCGCGGATGGTGGCATCTTCCGGAACGGTGAAGCGCGTGCCTGCGGGCATCGGCTCACCGGAAATCTTGGTCAGGATGCGGGCCACATAGTTTTGGCCCGCCGCATCGCCGCGCATCGCCTTGAATTGCAGCGATTCCGGCAGCAACACGAACAAAGCCAGCAGCAAGAGCAGCGGCGCGACACCGCCCACAATGAAAATGCCTTGCCAGCCAATAACCGGCAGCATGCGCGCGGCGAGCAGCCCGCCCAGCATGGCGCCAGCCGGCAGGCCCAGCAACACGCCGGTGATCACGGTGCCGCGCAAACGTGCGGGAGCGTACTCGGAGGCCAGCGCCAGCACGATGGGCGTGCAGCCGCCCATGCCCAGCCCGGCGATAAAACGCAGCGCCAGGATCTGCCAGGTTTCCGTGGCGCCCGCCGTCAACAACGTGGCCAGACCAAACACGGCCACGCCCAACAACGCGGCAGGACGCCGGCCGATGCGGTCGCCCACGAGGCCCAGCAACATCGCGCCCACTGTCATGCCGACAATGCCGGCGGTAAGAATCGGCGCCAGCTCACCCGACTGAAGCTTGAAAGCCGCCAGAATGGCCGGGCCGGTGAAGGCCATTGCCTGCGTGTCGAAGCCGTCGAACAAGGCAATCAAAAAACACAGAATCAAGACACGCCATTGAAAGGCGCCCATCCGATTCTTGTCGATCAGAGTGGGTATAGAAAGCGTTGCTGACATGGAAGTCCCCTCGCGATTTCGTTTGCTACGTTATTGGTATGTGGTGTGGCGGTCTTGCGCAGCGCTGCGCAAGACCTTGCCGCGTTACGCCTGAGCGCTGGCGCGCAGGCGGTTGACGATTTGGTTGTCCTTGCCTTGCACCAAGGTGGTCAGTGCAAAGTTGAATTCGATTTCCTTGTAAGAATCGGCTTTGAGGCCCAGCTTCTCGCCCCCGGTCTTCTCGACCACGGGCGGGATCAGACCCTCACGGGTGGCATAGGCGAAGTCATCCCAGATAAGGGGATCACCCTCGATATTGAATTGCGTGGTGAGCTTGCGATGCTGATCGGCGCTTACGAAAAAGTGCACGTGCGCAGGGCGATTGCCGTGGCGGCCGAGCGCGTCCAGCAGTTGCTGCGTGGCGCCTTGCGGCGGACAGCCGTAACCCACCGGCATCAAGGTGCGGAACTCATACTCGCCATGAGGCCCGGTCTTGACCGCGCCGCGCAGGTTGAAATCGGTCTGCGCACCGGTCGGATCGAAGTGCGAGTAAAAGCCGTTGGAATTAGCATGCCAGCATTCGACCACCGCGTTGGCGAGCGGTTTACCCTGGGTATCGGTAACCACCCCGCGGATGACCAGCGGACCCGCCCCCTCATCCGGATCGATATCGATGCGCGACACCCCTTCGCGCAGCGGCGCGCCCGCCACGTACAAGGGGCCCTCGATGGTGCGCGGCGTGCCGCCCTCCAGGCCTGCCCGCTTGTCCTCCTCGTCCATGCGCATGTCGAGGTATTTTTCCAGGCCCATTCCGGCGGCCAGCAAGGCGGCTTCGCCGTCGCGGCCCAGCTTGTTCAAGTAGTTCACGCCGCTCCAGACCTCATCCGGCGTAATGTCCAAATCGTCGATGGCCTTGAAGAGATCGCTCAACAGCCGGTGCGCGATCTGCTTGAAGCGGGGCGAGCCCTCGCCGCCTTCCTGGTTGGTGGCGGCCGTCAGCAGGTCCTGGACCTCTTTGCGGTTGAAGATGTCGAGTGTCATGGTTTGTGTCTCCGTAGGTTGTTGCTGTGTGCGGGAGGCCCGCGATCAATGCCGTTTGTCAGTCACCTTGATCAGCCCGTCGCGCGTGAAGCGCTTGACACGGGCTTCGTCCAGTTCGATGCCCAGGCCGGGACCGGCGGGCACGGTGAGTTCGAAGTCGCTGTAGTCCAGCGGGCGCGTAAGGATATCCTCGGTAATGAGCAAGGGACCAAACAATTCCGTGCCCCACTGCAATTGGGGAAAAGTGGTGAACAAATGCGCCGCCGCGATGGTACTGACGGCGCCCTCCAACATCGTGCCGCCGTACAATTCAATGCCCGCGGCATCGGCAATCGCGGCCACGCGCTGGGCGGCGAACAGGCCGCCGTTCTGCTCGATCTTGATCGCGAACACATCCGCGCCATGCGCGCAGGCAATGTCAAAGGCGGTGTCGGGGCCCTGCAACACTTCATCAGCCATCAATGCGACGGGAAAGCGCCGCATCAGGCGCGCCAGCGACGTCGCGCTGGCCACCGGCTGCTCGACCAGCTCGCAGCCCACTTGCGCCAAAGCGGGAATCGCCCAGCAGGCCTGCGTCTCACTCCAGGCCATATTGACGTCCACCCGCACCGATGCCCGGTCGCCCAGCGCGCTCTTGATCTCGGCCACGTGCTGGATATCGACCCGAGGTTCCCGGCTGCCGATCTTCAGCTTGAAAATGCGGTGCCGGCGCGTCGCGAGCATCTGCTCGGCTTCGGCGATGTCACGCGCGGTGTCACCCGACGCCAGCGTCCATGCCACCGGCAGCCGGTCCCGGCGGCGGCCGCCCAGCAGCTCGCTGACCGGCAAGCCGAGACGCTTACCGTGCGCATCCAGCAACGCCGTCTCCAGCGCACTCTTGGCGAAGTGGTTCACCTTGACGAGCTTGCCCAGGTGCGCCATCAGCGCCTGGATACGGGTCGCGTCCTGGCCGATCATCGCCGGCGCAAAGTAAGCATCGATGGCCAGCTTCATCGCTTCCGGGCTCTCCGGCCCATAGGCCATGCCGGCAATCGTCGTGCCTTCACCGATGCCCACAACACCATCGCTGCACACCACCCGCACGAGCATCAGCGTCTGCCCATACATCGTCGCCACGGACAGCTTGTGCGGGCGTATCGTCGGGAGATCGACAAGAGACGTTTCTATGCGTTCGATAGTTGCTGCGGGCATATTGGGCAAAGGAATCATGAAAGGTCGGGGTGTCGATTTATAGGGCCGACTGACCTGCCTCGTCCAATACTTTGGATGTCAGCACCCATACCTTAAAGGTATAAAATTCGCCCACGCCAATACGCCCGCCACGCAGACTGCCGCACCATACGGGTTTACCATTAATGACTGGCGGAAAATCGCGCTTGCACGGCGCCTGAAAACACCCTGAGGCGGGCCACATCCATACCTTTTGGATATGCAATCCGTAGCGGACTGCCCCCCCCCTTCGGCCCGCCTCTCAGGCTGGGCTATCAGGTACATCCCCAAATCAAACCTTGTGCGGGCCTGCCCTACGAAGGCGAGTTCAGCGGCATAGCCAAAGGCAGCGCTGATGGCTTGTCGCTAGACACCCGTCTCTCAAAGGAAACACCGGTATCACGAAATTGAACGTGTCTGCCGCCCCCATCGCCAACAACGACGCACTCCGCATGAATAGGCGTGTGCAAGGCGACTTCAATGACCGCCGGGGCAGCTCGGCGCACCTGAACGTTATGTATGTCTTCTGAGTCTTGGCGTCGCCCCCGAGGCGGCAGCGCCCTGCGGTTTCAACCGCCCCCTGAACGGCGAACACCCACTCCACCTTCAGGGATTTTTACTGGGCATGCACAACGAATATTTCAAGCGCCAAAGTCCGCTCTCACCACAAAGCGGATGTCCCGCCGGCAGCGCTGAGCGCCGGGGTGACGTCACACCGTAGGAAGTGACGTCAAGGTCTGAAAGTGCGGATGGGGCGACGGGCGAGTTTGGTTTTGAAATCTTGACGGCTGTCGCAGATGATGTGGATATAGACCGTATCGCCCACGACTTCGTAGATCACACGCTTCTTTACTGCGATGATTTCAAGGAAGTGCGTCGCGGGCAATTCAGCGGGGGCATGCCCGGCATGAGGAAACTGCTCTAGGGTCAGGATTGCCTGCTTGATCCTGGCGTACGAGTCCAGCCATACCGCCTGTGAAAGTGCTTTCGGATGTAGCGCCGAATCTCTTGAAGATCGTCTACCGCCGATTGGAGAAAGACAACCTTGCGGCCCACTGGACATCGCCCTTGTCCATTGCCTCGATCTGAGCGAAGACATCGGCGGCGGGAACCACTCGCCCCTCCTCGATCTCCCGGCGTCCGTGTGCCAGTAGCTGCAAAAGCGCGATGGTTTGCTCTTGCTCCTCGTAGCTCACCACATCCATGACCACGAGCTTCGCCTCGCCATTTTGGGTGATCAGCATAGGCTCACGGCTCTCAGAGATCTCTTTGACAATCTCGGCAGCATGGCTCTTGAGGTAGCTGATGGACTGGACTTGGGTGGAATATTTCATCGGAGCATCTCATTCAGAGGCGGAGGAGATTGACTGCAGTCCAGATTCAATCCTTTCCTCGGAAGGTTTGATCGGTCTATAGTGGCGAAGCGGGGTGAAATACCTGAATCGCCCAAGGTTTCCTGGGTACCCAGTTGACTGACAATTTAGGCGATATGGAAGGCAAGACATCGCGGCAGCGATGCTCAGAAGAGTCAAGCTGTAGGCGGTAAAGCAAGTCCCCAACGCGGGAGACAAGGTCGGCTACATAACGACACGATTGGGCGGGAGCACCACAATCTGTATCCGTAGCTCAAGCGGTAGTCGGGTAGCCTTGAACAGCGTAAATAGCAAGATGGCCAGAGCGCAGATGTCCGTCGGCTTGACGCTGAGCTTAAGCCGGTGAGTCAGGAGCGCGACACCCTATAAAGGCTGTCGCGTCCTTTGCCACGTAGTCCGGGTGAAGCACGCGTCTATCACCATCCATGAGCCGCAACACGCTGTGCGTCGCCTGTAGGCAGTTTTGCGGGGCCGTTCACTAGGGACTGCCGGATTTTCTGCCCGGGGCGAATATTCGCAGAAACTCTCGCCATAGGACTCGCCGCCCACGAAAAACGACTATTCAAGCGCAAAGACCAACCGGGGTTCCGATCTTTCTTGCAATGTCTCTTGGGTGACTCCCGGCGCAATTTCCGTCACTACAAGGCCTTCTTCCGTGATATCCATCACCGCCAAATCGGAGATGATTCGGTGCACAACGCCACGCCCCGTAAGCGGCAATGAGCACTCGTTCAGAATTTTCATTCCTCCCTCGCGTGTATTGTGCTCCATGAGCACAATCACCCGCCGAGCACCGCCCACCAAGTCCATAGCTCCACCCATGCCCTTGACCATCTTTCCCGGAATCATCCAATTGGCGAGGTCACCCTGCTCACTAACCTGCATGGCCCCTAAGATAGTGAGATCCATATGGCCGCCCCGGATCATGGCGAATGACATGGATGAAGTACAAATGGAAGCACCAGGAACCATGGTCACCGTCTGCTTCGCAGCGTCGATCAGGTCAGGATCGATTTCGTCCTCATAGGGAGGCGGCCCTATTCCGATAAGACCATTCTCCGACTGCAGCCAAACCTGCATGTCCTCCGGCACGTATTGCACTACCTTAGTGGGCAGTCCGATACCCAGGTTAACGTAGTCGCCGTCACGCAACTCTTTCGCAGCGCGCGCCGCCATTTGTTCATGAGACCATGCCATTTTAGGTTCTCCTCACTGATCCCGCGACCGGAAGCTCTTGCGCTCGATGCGCTTTTCCGGATTAGGAACGACAACGATGCGATCGACGAAGATGCCGGGCAAATGCACATCATCAGGGTCGATATCCCCCTCGGCCACCAACTCCTCCACTTCAACTATCGTGACCGTTCCAGCCATTGCCACGTCCGGATTAAAGTTGCGCGCGGTGCGGGCAAACACGAGATTGCCCGAACGATCCGCGCGCTGTGCCTTGACCAACGAGACATCGGCGTGAAGCGCCAGCTCCATGACGTAGGTCTTCCCGCCGAATTTCCGGGTTTCCTTGCCGTCCTCTACTACGGTGCCCACACCTGTCCGTGTGAAGAATGCCGGAATGCCGGCGCCTCCTGCGCGCAGGCGTTCCGCGAGCGTTCCTTGGGGATTGAATTCCAACTCCAGCTCACCGCTCAGGTACTGCCTTTCGAACTCTTTGTTCTCGCCCACATACGACGCGATCATGCGCTTGATCTGGCGAGACTGCAGCAATAGTCCCAAACCGAAGTCGTCAACCCCGGCGTTGTTGCTGATGCAAGTCAGGTCCCCTACGCCGCTGGCTCGCATTCCCTCGATCAATGCCGAGGGAATGCCGCACAGGCCGAAGCCTCCGACGGCAATCGTTTGGCCGTTCGCAATCACCCCTTCCAGGGCGCTGGCCACATCTCCATATATCTTTCTCATTCTCTAACCGATCAAATAAGGGTTGAGTGCGTGGTATAGCCCCCCAGATACTAGGGACTTGAGCAATGAGGAACAATGGATTTAACGCAACCTTATTGTGCAATTCTGCACACTACTCAGGCTGGCGGATGGAAGAGCTCCGGCTGGGATTCGACCTGCTCGCGGATGAAGCGCCATACGAACTGATAGCGCTTGATCCCCAGCAGATCCTCAGGCGCCGCGATCCAAAGACTGCGCGTAATCAGGGGCTTATCCGGAAACACGCTGATGAGGTCGCCGCTCTTGGTATTGGCAACGTACGGGGTGAGCAATACCAAACCCAATCCGGCCGCAGCGGCAGAACGCTGGGCCAGCACGCTGTTGGATGTGAAGCATCTGTTGGGCTGCGGGACGAGCTCTTCAAGCACCCGATAACGCTCGCTGACCGAACCATCGTGGATATAGTCGAGGAAATCATGCTGAGCGACGTCCGCAAGCTCGCGGATGGGCGGCCGGCCCTTCTTGTAATCGGGAGAGCAGTAGAGGAAGTAGTCGATCTGCGCAAGCTTGGCGACCTTGTAACGGCCCATCTCCGGCGGGTCGAGCGTGACTAGGATCTCGACTTCCCGGGTCACGAGGCTGGGAAACTGAGGTTGGGCCATCAACTCGATGCGCAACCCGGGGTGCTTCTGACGCAACTGCGCAACGCCAGGCGCAAGCACGTGAATGCCAAACGCCTCCGGCGTTCCCACGCGCACATTCCCCTTGATGAAATCCGCGATGTCCAGGCTCTCTTCCACCGCGGCGAGTAGCGCGCTTTCCATCTTCTCCGCATGCGGGATCAGCGCATGGCCGGCGTCCGTCAAAGAGTATCCGCTGCGGCGCCGATCGAACAGTACCACGCGCAACGTCGCTTCGAGCCTGTCGATGCGCCGCGAAACCGTTGAGTGCTCAATGCCCAGTTTCTCCCCCGCATCCGAGATTGTTCCCAATCGGGCTACAGCCAGAAAAACTTTCAGATCGTTCCATTCGGGATGTGTGTCCATAGCCCATTGTGCATCGGCGCACAGTAAGGGTGCAACGGTGATCTTTGATAAAGCGACTGCGGATCGCACAATTGCGCCTGAAGTTTCACCTCTATAGCTGGTTTCCGCCACGCTGCCCAAGGGCGCGCCGCCGATCACACCCGCCAAATCCCGTGCCTGGAGCTGGAGACAAAAATGACTGAGAACCATCGCTACAAAAACTATACGGCGATCGAATTTGATCGTCCCCTGGAGGGCGTCCTTCGCCTGACGCTGAACAATCCCGAACGCATGAATTCGCTGGACTCACGCGGGCATGCCGAACTGGCGGAGGTCTGGCGCGAGATCGATACAGATCCGGAAGTGAGCGCGGTGGTGATCCGCGGGGCCGGGCGCGCATTCTCGGCGGGCGGTGATTTCCGGATGTTGGATGAGATCAACGACGACTTCAAGGCTCGAGCCCGCGTGTGGCGCGAAGCGCGCGACCTTGTCTACAACATCATCAACTGTTCCAAGCCCATCGTCTCCGCCATCCATGGGCCGGCGGTAGGCGCCGGCCTGGTCGCCGCACTCCTCGCAGACATATCCATCGCGGCCAAATCCGCGCGCATCGTCGACGGCCACACCAAGCTGGGCGTGGCGGCGGGCGACCATGCCGCCATCATCTGGCCATTGCTGTGCGGCATGGCCAAGGCCAAGTACCACCTGATGTTGTGCGAACCCGTCAGCGGCCAGGAAGCTGAAGCGCTGGGTCTGGTATCGATATGCGTCGAGGATGATGTGCTTCAAGAAAAAGCTCTGAAGATCGCTGGGAAGCTCGCCGCGGGCGCGCCGGCCGCGCTGCGTTGGACCAAGTACGCCCTGAACAACTGGTTACGCCAGGCCGGGCCGATCTTCGATACGTCCCTGGCACTGGAGTTCATGGGCTTCGGCAGTCCCGAGGCCAAGGAGGGAGTCAGCGCGCTCCAGCAAAAGCGCGCGGCACAGTTCGACCGGGACATCGCGGTCTAGCCGAAACCATGCATATGGACCCGATCAAGACAGTCGCTTTCATCGGCGCGGGAAATATGGGGGCGCCGATGGCTCTCTGCGCGCTGCGCGCTGGCTACGAGCTGACGATCTGCGACCGAAATCCGGTGGTGCGGGAGGCCTTCGCCGCCCAAGGCGTACGGACGACCGCCGATGTGGCCGCCTGCGCCGCAGCAGATGCAATCATCGTTCTGCTGGCCAACGATGCCCAGATCATCGAAGCGATGCTTGGGGAACACGGGCTGGCTAAGGCCATTCCCGCCGGCCACCGCCCGCTCGTATGCATGATGAGCACCACCCTGCCCGCCACCCTGCGCGCGCTAGAAGTGCCTCTGGCAGCGGTGGGCGCCGGCCTGCTCGACGCACCGGTAAGCGGCGGCATCGTCGGCGCTCAAGAGGGCACGCTCACGATCATGCTGGGTGGAAGCAAGGAAAACGTGCTGCGCGCGCAGCCGCTGATGCAGACGATGGGCAAGCGCATCTTCCATTGCGGCCCGCTGGGCAACGCCGCGGTAACCAAGATCATCAACAACATGCTGTGCGTGACCAACATGTTCCTCACCGCCGAAGCGGTGGAGCTTGCTGCCGCGCACGGCGTGGATTTCGAGCATCTCGCGCCCGTGCTGGAGGTCAGCACAGGCCTGAACTTCCTGACGGCGGATGCCACTGCGGGCCGAGCGCAGTATCGCGCTTGGGTTCCCACCGAAGCGGCCTTTGCCGACATTCACCGCATCATCAGCAAGGATCTGCATCTGGCCATGGCGCTGGGTGACGCGGCCAGTCTCGACCTGGGCATGCTCAAGCAGGTTTCCGGCTTCGTGGACGAACATGGAGGTCAAGCCGGCGCTCGATGGAAGCGTGCCGGAGAACCTCCGCACACCGAATAAACACCCGCCAGAAACCTGGCGAATAGCCGGCTCCCAGCCGGTAATCACTACACCTATAAATAGGGAGACAACAGGATGAAACACCTCAACCGCGTGCTCGTGGCAGCTACCTTCGCGGCCGCCCCTTTCATTGCCGGCAACGCATCGGCACAAGACACCAAAACCCTGATTCTGGGCGTATCCGCCCCGATGTCGGGCGCCGCAGCCACCTGGGGGCTGGGGCAGGAATGGACCGCCAAGCAGGCTGCCAAGGAGATCAACGACGCAGGAGGAGTGAAGATCGGCGGAACGACCTACAAGTTCGAGGTTCGCGCGTACGACAATAAATACAACGCGGCTGAAGGCACAAAGGTCGCGCAGAACATCGTCAACCGCGACAAGTCGCGCTACGTCGTCGGCAGCATCGGCACCGCCCCCATTCTGGCGTTGCAGTCGCTCACCGAACGCAACCAAGTCATCCTGTTCACCTCCGCCTGGGGAAAAACCGTCAAGGGGCCAACCAAACCCTACACCCTGACACAGTCAAGCACGCCGTTCGAAATCCTGGAACCGCTGTATGCGTACGTCAAGAGCAAGCATGGAGCCATCAAGACCGTTGCCATGCTCAACCCCAACGATGCAACTGGCAAGGAGACCGAACCGGTCGCGCAAAAGGCGTGGGAAAAACTCGGCGTAAAGGTGGTCTCCGTCAACTGGTATGAGCGCGGCACCACGCAGTTCCAACCTATCGCCCAGAAGCTGGCGGCGGTGAAGCCCGACGTCATTGATCTCGGGGTGGCGCCACCCGCAGATGCGGGCGTGCTGTTCCGGGAGTTGAGCGTGCTGGGCTGGGAAGGCGTCAAAGTGCAGCCCGTGGGAACTGGAGCCGCACAGCTCGTGGACATTGGCGGCAAGGCCGCCGATGGCGTGTACATGGGGTTTTCGGGCGACTACGCAGGAGCGCAGGCGACCAACAAACAGCGGGAGCTCAACGAAGGCATGAAAAAGGCCGTTGGAGAATCGCTCAACCCGCTGCAGCTTGCTCCCTACGACTCCGTATACGCCCTGAAAGCCGGCATGGAAGCCGCGCAAAGCGTGGAGCCCGCCGAGATCCTGAAAGTGCTTCCCAAGATCGTCTTCGACACATCCTACGGCAAGACCGCTTTCGGCGGCGAGGCCACCTACGGCTCGCCCCAGCAATTGCTCATTCCCGTCATGATCACCCAGATCCAGGATGGCAAGTTGGTCGAGGTGGAACGCGTGGTGCCGCAAGAGCTTCAGCAACGCCTGACGCAGGGTAAGTAATCAGAACGCCGGACGGCGATGGGTCGGGGGAGACAAGTTGGACGTTTACATGCAATTGATCATGAACAGTATGCAGATCGCCGCGGCGTACATATTGTTCTCACTGGGGCTGACGCTCATATTCGGCGTCATGCGTATCGTCAACTTCGCACACGGAGAATTCTTCACGCTGCCGTTGCTGGTCATGGGGGTAACAGTCCCCTTCCTGGCCAGCGGAACCTTGCCGCTTTTTGCATCGTATGCGCTGGGCGGCGTGCTGGGGATTACGCTCACGCTGCTGCTAGGCGGCGTGATCTACAAGTTCGCCTTGCAGCGATTCCAGCGTGACATGACGGGGTCCTTCGTTGTGTCGGTAGGCTTGTCGCTCCTGCTGCAAGGCATCTTCCTTGAGTCATTCGGCGGCGTGCCCAATAAACTTCCCGCCCTTGTCGAAGGAACGGTGAACATCCTGGGCGCCTATATCACCATGCAACGGCTGATCATCACTTGCTGCGCGTTGCTGGTGGCTGTTCTGATGTGCTGGACTATCGCGTCGAGCCGCCTGGGAAAGGCCTTGCGCGCAGTCTCAGAAGACCATGAGGCCGCGATGCTGCAAGGCATACCCTACCGCCGTATCGCCCTGGCCGGCTTCTTCATCGCGACCTCGCTCGCGGCGATCGCGGCGGTGTTGCTGTCTCCCGTGACCGTGTCCAGCCCGATCATCGGCAGCGACTATCTCATCCGCGGGTTCATCGCAATCGTGATCGGCGGCCTGGGCAGCATCCCGGGAGCCATCCTGGGCAGCCTGTTGATCGCCATCATTGAAAGCCTGGGCGGCTACTACTTCGATCCCACCTGGGCCACGATCACGATGTTCGCCCTGACCATGTTCGTACTGCTGGTTCGTCCGAAGGGAATTCTCGGAAATGGCTAACCCTACATTCACTCCCGCACTCGCCTCGCTAGGCTTGGTGGCGCTCTCCGCCGGCCTGCTACAAGGCGGCGGGCTGGCCGCAAGCCTCGTCCTTTGGCTGGCCGTCAATGTACTGATCACGGCAAGCTTTCGCTTCGTGACCCTCATCGGCGAGCTCAATTTTGCCGTCGCCGGCTTCGTGGGGCTTGGCGCCTACATGGCTGGGGTCGGCAGCGTAACGCTCAATTGGCCCTTCTTGCTGACGCTGGCCGCCAGCGCGGTCTTCGCGGGACTGATCAGCCTGGTGTTCGGCTACATCACATTGCGCGCCAAGGGCCCCTACTTCATGCTCATCAGCTTCGCCTTCACGGAGGTGATCCGCATGATCTACACCAAGACCGAAGCGATCGGCGGCAGTTCCGGCATGGTGGGAATTTTCCCGCCAGCCTACCTTGACGGCTATTTCCCCGCAGTCGTCGTGGCCATGGTTCTTGCGCTGCTCTGGGCGCTCTGGTCAATCGAGAAATCCGACTTCGGAAAGGTCCTCGTGGCCATACGCAATAACGACGCGATCGTCGAGACCGTGGGCATCAATGTGCACCTGACGAAGGTAATTTGCCTGGGCATTTCCTCGGTAGTCGCCGGCATCGCGGGCGCATTGCTGGCCTACTCGAACAACGTGATCAGCCCGGGAGACTTCGGCTTCCTGCTGGCGGTGTATGCCCTGGCATATCTGAAGGTTGGCGGAGAGTCGCACATCCTGGGCGCGGTGGTCGGCGCGGTCGTGCTGACGCTGCTAGGCCAGTTCGCGCTGAGCTTCGGCCCGTACGAGCATATCTTCTACGGCGCGGCCATCGTCATCTCTGTGCTGTTGATGCCCGGAGGCTTGATCGGGCTGGGCCGTCATTTCAACAAACGCGCGCCCAGGCTGACACCCGTGGCGAAACCTCAAGGCTGAGGGTTTCATGGAAAACCAAGTACTACTGAAAGTCGACGGGATGAGCCGTCGCTTTGGCGGCCTTGTGGCGGTCAAGGATCTGAGTTTCGAAGTCCGCAAGGGAGAGATCCTAGGCCTCATCGGCCCCAACGGCGCCGGCAAGAGCACCACCTTCAACGTGGTAAGCGGCTATTACCGGCCGTCCGGCGGCAGCTTGACATTCATGGGCCGCGACATTACCGGCCAGAGCGCCGCCCGGATTGCCCGGCAGGGCCTGGTCCGCACGTTCCAGCACGACAGCATGCTGCGCGACATGACCGTCTACGACAATATCGTCGTCGGCACCTTCGCCACGCTGCGCAACAAGTCGGAACGCGATGCGCGCGTGCGCGAAACTGCGGCTCTCATGGGCTTGGCCGATGTCCTGCACGAAATCGCGGGCAATCTGTCGCACGGCCTGCAACGGCTCGTCAGCATCGCCATCGCTTTTGCCGCTCGCCCGACCCTGCTGTGCCTGGACGAGCCGCTGACCGGCCTGAACCAGACCGAGGCCGTCTCCGTCCTGTCGATCTTTCGCAAGATGCGCGAAGCATACGGCGTCTCCATGCTGCTCGTGGAGCACAACATGAAGGCAGTCATGGACATTTGCGACCGCATCGTGGTGCTGGACTACGGCGTGTTTCTGGCCACCGGCACTCCTGCCGAGATACAGCGAGACCCGCGCGTGATTTCTGCCTATCTGGGGAAGCGGCATGAACAATAAGGAAAATGTACTCGACGTCGAACGCCTCTCGGTGATGTACGGCATCGTGCCCGCAGTCAGCGGCGCAAGCTTCACCGTGCAGCGCGGCTCGATCTCGACGATCGTCGGCTCCAACGGCGCCGGGAAGTCGACCATCATGAAAGCGTTGACAGGGTTGGTTGCCCCAGCCTCCGGACAGGTTCGCTTCTATGGCGAAGACATCACCGGTCTGGCCCCGGATGCACTCGTCGCGCGGGGCCTGGTATTGGTTCCCGAAGGCCGACGCCTGTTCAAGGCCATGACCGTGGCGGAAAACCTGGAACTCGGCGCGTACCGCGAGAAAGACAAAAATGCTATCCAGCGGCGCATCGAGGGCGTGCTGGAGCGCTTTCCCGCATTGAAAAGCCGGCTCGATTCGCCGGCTGGGAGTCTCAGCGGCGGCCAGCAACAGATGGTTGCCGTGGGACGCGCCCTGATGGCCAAGCCTCGGCTATTACTGCTCGACGAGCCCACTATCGGGCTGGCACCCGCCATCGTCGACACGATCGCGCAGATCATCCAGGACATCGCGGCCGAGGGCGTCGATGTGATGCTGGTCGAGCAGAACGCCGAAATGGCGCTGGAGATCGCTACCCACGCGTTCATCCTTGAACGTGGCGAGATCCAGCTGCAAGGCCTGGCATCGGATCTGGCCAACAGCGAAGCCGTACGAAAGGCTTATCTGGGCATCTGACCGGCCACCCCGCCTGATCCCATTTTCCGTTTTACGCGAGGTATCCATGCATCGACTCGAAGAAAAAGTTGTCTTCATCACCGGTGGCGGCGCGGGCATCGGCCGCGCAAGCGCATTGCTGTTCGCCAAGGAAGGCGCCCAGATCGTCATCGCCGAGCGTGACGTCGCCGCGGGCGAAGAAACCGCCGCCTTGGTGGGGGCGTCGACAGGCCGCCCCGCCCTGTTCATCCAGACGGACGTCACCGAGCCCGAAAGCCTGGAAGACGCCGTCAAGCGGACCGTGGCGCGCTTCGGCCGTTTCGACGTGCTTTACAACAATGCCGGTGGCTCCACCGTGCGCGACAGCCGCGTGACCGACGCGCCGGTGGAGGAATTCTGGTCCAAGATGAAGCTCGACCTGTTCGGCACCTGGTTGGGGTGCCGCTACGGCATCCAGGCCATGATGGATACGGGCAACGGCGGCTCAGTCATCAATAGCACGTCCATCTTTGCCTTGATTGGTACCCACGGCAAAGACGCGTACACCGCCGCCAAGGGCGCCGTAAGTGCGCTGACCCGGTCGATGGCAGTCGAGTACGCCTCGTACCGAATCCGCGTCAACGCCGTCGCACCAGGCGCGACCGCGACAGAGCGGGTGCTCAAGCTGCTGAAGGATGACGGTGTCACCAGCAAGTCCTTGGACGGCCAACTGTTTGGGTTGGTCCAGCCCGAGGATATCGCGCATGCGGCGCTGTATCTGGCATCCGACGAGTCTCGGTCCACGACCGGCCACATCCTTGCCGTCGACGGCGGCCTGATCATTTCATGAACCGCCCCTTCCGGCCACCAGCCGGCACATCTGAACGGAGCCTCCATGTTTCGCCATATTGTCATGCTTAGCTTCCATCACCCGCTCCCCCCGGGGGACCACGATGAAATCGTCCGCATGTGCCAGACCATCCAAGACGAACTTGCCGGCGTGCTCGAACTACGCTTTGTCACCAATTCGTCGGATAGAGCCCACTCCTACACCCACGCCTTCGTGGCGGACTTCGTTGACGCAGCCGCCCACGATGAATACCAGCAAGCCCCCGCCCACCTGCCGCTGAAGCAAAAGATCTCGACGCTCGCCCGGCAGCTCATCGTGCTCGACTACGAAGCCTGAGCGCGGCAATGGTCCCCCAACCGAACACAAGGAACCCCATGCGCGACACCAAGCTGTTCACCCCGTTCAAGCTGCGCGGCATCGAACTGCCCAACCGAGTGCTCATCTCGCCAATGAGCCAGTACTCCGCCGTCGACGGGATGGTGCAGGACTGGCACCGGTTCCATACGGCAGGACTGTCCCGCGGCGGTCCAGGCAGCATCATGGTGGAAGTGGCGGCGGTCACCCGCGAGGGTCGGGGGACGCCGGGCGACTTGGGTATCTGGAGCGATGAGCAGATTCCAGGACTTGCCGAACTCGCACACATCATGACCGCTCATGGCGTAGTGCCGTCCATCCAAATAGGCCATGCCGGGCGCAAGGCAAGCACCGGACGGCCGTGGGAGGGCAACCAGCCCTTGGCGCTGGGCGCGGCAGAGTCCTCCTGGGAAACCACGGGAGCCTCATCCCTGCCCGTTCAGGACGGATGGCCGGTACCGCGTCAACTTGATACCGATGAACTGGCCAGCCTTGTCGAACGCTTCCGCGAGGCCGCCGACCGCGCGATCAGGGCCGGATACCGCCTGATCGAGATTCATGCCGCCCATGGCTACCTGCTGCACAGTTTTCTATCCCCGGTCACCAACCAGCGACAGGACAACTACGGCGGTTCGCTCGAAAACCGGATGCGCTTTCCCTTGCAGGTCACAGCCGCGGTCCGCGACGCTCTCCCTTCGAACATCCCGCTTTCTGTCCGGATTTCTACCGTCGACGGCATTGAGGGTGGCTGGCAACTTGCCGACAGCATCGCGTTCTCGCGTGAACTGAAGCGGCTGGGTGTTGACCTGGTCGACTGCTCGTCTGGCGGAATTCAAGCCCCCGCTACGGCGGGTAAAGGCCCGCTTGCAGTCAAGCGCGGCCCTGGTTTCCAGGTACCCTTTGCACATGCGGTAAAGCGGGACGCCAACATTGCCACGATCGCCGTGGGGCTTATCGTGGATCCGCAGCAAGCCGAGACTATCTTGGCCTCTAATCAGGCGGATCTGGTGGCGATCGGACGCGAGGCCCTGCATAACCCGAACTGGCCGCTGCATGCGCGACTGGCTTTGCAGGCCGACCCTGACTATCTCGCCTGGCCCGAGCAATACGGTTGGTGGCTCAAACGCAGGCCGAGGGTCTCGGTCGACTAGCCACGAGGCTGCTGTGCCTCGCCAGGGGGCACGGTCTGCACGCAACGCCCCGTAAGTCAGCGTGCTTACCTGTAGAATCGAGTCTAATTTCATTTTGATGACTCGATGAACACATCCGTTGACTCGTCCTCCCACAAGCCAGGCATTCGTGAAGTGCGGGTGCTGGCGCGCGGACTGACCATTCTGTTGGCTTTCGAACCTGACAACGACTGGTTGAGCAATTCCGAAATCGCGGCGCTTACGGGCCTTCCCAAGCCAACCGTGTCGCGTCTTACCGCCAACCTGCTGGAAGCGGAGTACCTCCAGTACTCAGCCGAACGGGCGGCTTATCGTCTCGGCACCGCGGTGCTCGCGCTGGGATTCATCGCGGCCTCGCACCGGGATTTCGTCATGCTTGCCCGGCCGCTGATGCAGCAGTTCGCCGATCTGCACCAGGTGTCTGTGGTGCTGGCCTCGCCCGACGCCAGCAGCATGGTGTGCAACGAGGTCGCGCACAGCCGCGACATGCTTTTTACCTTGCGGGTACGTCCTGGGTCGCGCCTGCGCATAGATCGATCCGCACTGGGCAGGGCACTGATTGGCGCGATGGGCGAGGCCGAGCGCGCGGTGTTCCTTGAGAAACTTCACGCGGCCGACCCGCAGGCCTGGGAACTGCTCCGCCGCGAAGTTCCCGCCGCGATCTCGCAAATGGCGAATGACGGCTATTGCGTCGCGGCAGGCACCCTGGAAGCCGGTACCAACGGCGCCGCCGTGGTTGTCGACACACCGGATGGGCCACACACCTACGCATTGGGCTGCGCCGCGCCCTCCAACTCCCTGGATCTGCCGCGACTCGAGCAAAAGGTCATCCCGGATTTGCTCGCCCTCAAGGGCAGGCTTGAAGCCGAACTCAGCAATGTAAAGGCGGAATGATCATGGTACGTACTCGCCAAGTTACACCCGCGGCGCCCCGTGACGACGCACAGGTGGATTCGCTGCGCCGCGGTCTGGAAGTGCTGCGCCTGTTCGATTTGCGCCACCGCAAGCTTACGCTGGCGGATATTGCTCGCAAGCTCGACCTGTCCCGGCCTACCACCGAAAAGCTCGTCCAGACACTGCAATCCCAGCATTTCCTGCAGGCAACAGGCAACGACAGCTACGAACCCCATATTGCCTGCCTGACGATTGGTCGCGCGGCCAAGAAAGGCCTGGCGGTGGCCCAAGCAGCAAGGCCGCTCATGCGCGAACTGTCGGAACGCTTCGGCGTACATGTCACGCTAAGTGCTCGCGATCGGCTGCACATGCTGGTGGTCGAGCACTGCGTCCCGCCTGGCCGGGTGCAGCTTGGCCTGACCTCGGGTGCCCGTTTCCCCATGGCGGCCTCGGCCTCTGGCCGCGCCTATCTCTGGGCACGCCCGCAAGAACAACGCAGTGAACTGCTTGACATGATCGAAGGCGAAGCTCCGTCCGGCGCATCGCACCAACTGACGGATATCCTCGCCGCTTTTCGGGAACTGGAGACAACAGGATGCTGCTATCTGGCAGCGCCGGTCGCCACGCACACCGCCTCCATCGCAACGCCCGTAAAGGCGGGTTCGGCGTTCGCATTGGCAGCTATGGCCGTTAGCGCCGAAGTCACGGAGGCCGTTATGCGGAGCCAAGTCGCGCCGGTTCTGCTGGCCATGGCCGAGCACATCGCACTATCCAGCGAAGAAGAGAACTAACGCTGCTGCCGAAGTCCGCCGATTACATCGCGCACCGCTCGCACGTGCTCATCGGAAGCATGTGCGATCGCCTGAAATGCTGCCACCACATCCAGGTGGGTTGCCAGGGTATGCTGTTCCGCATCCCGTAACAGGCGCTTATGCATGCGCAGCGCGCCCGCGGGGTGACGTGCAATGCGGCGCGCCATTTCAGAGGTGCGCGCCGCCAGCGCATCGTCCGCCGTCACCTCTGACACCAGACCGATACGCCATGCCTCCTGTGCATCTATCGGCTCCGCGGTGAAGGCCAGCTCCATGGCTTTGGAACGTCCGATGAGTCGGGGAAGCATCCAGGCCCCCCCATCGCCAGCCACGATACCCAGGCGGGCGAAACTGACCGAAAAGCGCGCGCTCTGCGCGGCGATCCGAATATCACAGAAGCAAGCCAGATCGCAACCAGCCCCGTATGCCGGGCCGTTCACTGCGGCGATCGTTGGGATGTCAGCTTCCGCAAGGGCTACTGGCAATTGATGTACTGTTTCGCGGTAACGCGCCTGCACCTGGGCAACATCGCCGGCAGAAAACCCCTCCCGCTCAGCCATCTGGCGCAGGTCTCCCCCGGCGCAGAAGGCCTTTCCTGTGCCTGTGATGACAAGGACTCGGACAGACGGATCAGCGCTGGCTCGGCGTATGTGGCCAGCCAGCTCCAGGAACTGAGAGCCGTCGGAAAACCGATTCAGCGTATCAGGATGGTTGAGGCTGAGCGTGGCGACTCCATCATTGTCGTCGCGTCGGACAAAGGCCGGGCTGCAAGCCATGGCTACGCTCCGATCCATCGCGGGGCACGTTTCTCGGCGAACGCCCGAGGCCCCTCAATTGCATCGGCGCTGGAGTAGACGCGCTCATGGTATTGGCATGCCGCCTCGAGGCCTCGCTCGCAGCCCAGGTCCATGGCCGCCCCTATGCTCTTCTTTGCGGCCCACACGGTAAGCGGAGCGTTGTCGGCGATCGTTCGTGCAATCGCCATGGCGCGTTCACGCACCGCGTCGGGCGTCGCCTCGACATAGTTCACGAATCCCAGTTGATGAAAACGTTCGATGGGATGCATTTCTCCGGTGAGCATGAGTTCCATCATGAAAGGTTGCGGCAGCATCCACAACATGGGCACTCCCCAGGGGGACCCACGCCCCACTTTGGCCTCGGAGATCCCGCCCAGGGTGTCCCGTAGCCCGACACGAATATCGCTGTTGGCGGCCAGGACCATGCCGCCTGCCGTGAAATGCCCAGTCATGGCGGCAATAATGGGCTTCGACACCTTGCGCATACGCTGGTGGAAGGGATCGCGCAGCATCTGCAGCATGTCCTTGCCGGAATCGGCACGCACTTTGGCAGCTTCCTTGAGATCCATGCCTGCTGAAAATACTCCACAATCAGCCGAAGTGAGAATGATCACGCGCACGGCATCGTCGCGTTCAACCTCGTCCCACAAGTCCAGGAGGCGCTCACAGATCGCGATGGACAATGCGTTGCGCTGAGCGGGACGGTTAATGGAAATCGTCGCGACGCCGTCTTGCACGGCGTACTGAACAGGGGTGTCGTCTTTTTTCATGGTGATAGGCACACTCTAGATCATTGAAAATTGGAAAAGCTCATTCCCTGGGTAAGCTGGCCAAAGCTTCGCGATATTCACGGGAAAGACGCTGGACAAGAGTGCGGACAGGTACGGTTGCGTCGACTGCGCCAATGCCCTGTCCGGCCCCCCATATGTCGCGCCAGACCTTAACGGCATCCGGGCCACTGCCGAAGTTCATGTCCTCAGGCCTACCTGCAGGCAGCCGATCCGGATCCATGCCCGCCGTTCGGATAGATCTGGCAAGATAATTTCCAGGGATCCCGGTGAAATAGCTGGAATGCACGATGTCGTCCGAACTACCATCGACCACGGCTTGTTTGTACGCCGCATTGGCATTCGCCTCATCGGTGGCGATGAATGCGGAACCGATATAGGAAAAGTCTGCGCCCATGGCTTGCGCAGCCAGCACTGCACGCCCCGTAGCAATGGAACCCGACAGAGCCAGCGGCCCATCGAACCAGCGCCGAATTTCTTGAATCAGAGCAAAAGGACTGCGGGTTCCCGCGTGTCCCCCTGCCCCAGTGGCCACGGCGATCAGACCATCAGCCCCCTTTTCCACCGCCTTGCGAGCAAAACCATTATCGACAACGTCATGCAGCGTGATGCCTCCATATGCATGCACCGCCTGATTTATCTCCGGCCGGGCACCCAACGACGTAATGACAATGCGCACTCGGTACTTTTCAATAACAAGCATGTCGTGTTCGAGACGATCGTTGCTGCGATGAACAATTTGATTGATCGCAAAGGGCGCCGCCGGACTATGCGGATGAGCGGCATCGTGCGCGGCGATTCCTTCCGTGATTTCGCCAAGCCAATCATCCAGCAAGCTCGCTGGCCTGGCATTCAACGCCGGCATGGCCCCCACGATGCCGGCGCAGCACTGCGCGATCACAAGCTTCGGCGTGCTGACGATAAAGAGCGGCGACGCAATCACCGGCAGGGCCAGCCCGCCCAGAATATCGGAATGCTTGGTCATGCTTATCTCGTTGAGTTTCGCCTGAAGATGCGCGCCCGGCGGACGCGCGGTCCGACCTTTATTCGGGCTTGATACCTGCTTCCTGAGTCAGCTTGCCGTAGTGAGCGCTTTCCTCGGCGATGTACTTGCCAAAAGCCTGGGGCGCCATGGGCGGCAAAAGTTCATAGCCCGTACTGTCGATTTGCTTGCGGACTTCCGGCTGCTCCAAAGCGCCTGTAATTTCACGATTGAGCTTTTCGATGATTTCAGGTGGCGTCCCTTTTGGCGCAAACAGTCCATTCCAGTTCCCTATCTCGAATCCGGGCAAAGCCTCCTTCATTGCGGGCACTCCAGGGAGCTTGTCCGAGCGGGTCGGCGTAATGGCCAAGGGCTTGAGCCTACCCGAGGTCATGTAGGCCAGACCGGTGGAAAAATCGATGAACATCATCTGCGTTTGGCCGCCCAACAGTTCAGATACGGCCTGTCCATAAGCCTTGTAGGGAATTTCCGAAATATCGGTATGTGTCATCACGCGGAAGGTGCTCCCGGTGATTCGCGTGGTGCTATTAGCGTAGGGAAAAGAGAGCTTTCCCGGGTTGGCTTTGGCGTAGGCGATCAGATCTGCCACGGAGTTCACCGGCACGGAGGGATTGACCACGAGCGCGTGCGGCACCCCGCCTACGATGGCGACCGGCGCGAAGTCCTTCAGGCCGTCGTAGGAGATGCTCTTGAAAAAGTACTTGTTTGCCACCTGCGTCGTATTGGTGCCGAACAACAGCGTATAGCCGTCTGGTTGGGAACGGGCGACGTATTCGCTGCCGATCATGCCCGTGGCGCCTGGCCGATTCTGCACGATCAGGGGTTGACCAAGCCTCTTGGACAGCGAGTCGGACAACACGCGGGCCACCGCATCGGTCGGACTTCCCGCAGCGAAGGGAACGACAACCGTTATAGGCTTCTCGGGAAAGGAGGAGGTGGAAGGCGCAGCAACGCATTGAGCGCCCAGCGCGAACGCAAGCAAACCCGAAAACAAGGAAAATTTCATTGGTGTCTCCTAAAGTGAACTCTGGGCCGTCTGCGCGTCCCTCGAGTGAAAAATTTATGCGGGGCTAGGGGCGGGTCTTGACCATGCGCAGCGGGTTGTAGGTAAGCACGACTTCACCGCGCTGATTGACCACCTGATTGGAAGTGCGCACCAGGCCCCGCTCGGGCTTGCTCGTGGCCCTGGCTTCGACGACTTCGCATTCGACATGGATCGTGTCCCCGGCATTGGTGGGCCGATGAACCTTGATGTCGGCCTCCATGAAAGCCATGCCCGTGCGCTGCATCGTGCTTTGCATCAACAATCCTTCGGCCATGCAAAATACGAGTGACCCCGGAGCCGGCCGCGATCCAATGATGGATTGCGAGGCGACATAGTCGAGATTGGTGAACATTTCCTCCACCATGCCCACCGTCCCGATGAAGAGCGTGATATCTGCCTCCGTGATCGTCCTGCCCAGGGTACGAAAGCGATAACCAGGCTCTACGTCGTCCCAGTAAAAGCCCAGGCCCAACAGCTCCAGCCCGTTCTCGTCCACATTGATCGATCTACGCATACTGTCTTCTCCTGGTTATTCAATTGTTTTGATACTGCGGTCAGAGCACGCCGGCGGCACGCAGTTCGGCCAATCGCTCCGGCGCGATGCCCAGCGAATGCAGGACCTCTTCGTTGTGCTGGCCCAGCGAAGGTGGAGCGCCGGCCGGGTTCAACGGCGTTTCAGAAAATCGAATGGGATTGCGCACGGTCGGCACCGCGCCATAAAGCGGATGCTGCACCTCGGCGCGCATCCCGCGCGCGACCACGTGCTCGTCGGCGAACACCTGGTCCATTCCGTTAATGGGGCCGCCCGGGACCTGCGCCCGTTCCAACAGTGCCGTCCAGTCGGCCAGGCTGCGTGAACGGGTGACGGAGACTAGCCAGGCATCCATCTCGGTTCGGTTATGCACGCGATCGGCAATCGTGGCGTAACGGGGATCGACGCCAACCTCGGGTTGGCCGACCGCCTGGCACAGGCGGCGGAACTGGGTGTCGTTGCCGACCGCCAGCACCAGATGCCCGTCGGCGGCGGGATAAACGGCATAAGGGGCGATGTTGGGGTGGCCGCTGCCCATGCGCTGGGGCACGCGGCCGCTGACCAGATAGTTCATGGACTGGTTCACCAGGGAACCCACCATGCAGTCCAGCAGGCTGATGTCGATGTGCTGGCCGCCATGACCGCGATCACGATGCTGCAAGGCGGCAAGAATGGCTGTGGTCGCGTACATGCCGGCCAGCAGATCGGCCACTGCAACGCCCGCCCGTTGCGGACCACCGCCGGGCAGATCATCGCGTTCGCCGGTCACGCTCATCAGGCCGCCCATTCCCTGAATCAGGTAGTCGTAGCCCGCGCGGTCCTTGTAGGGCCCGGTCTGCCCGAACCCCGTCACGGAACAATAGACAAGCTGCGGGTTGAGCTCGCGCAGCGAGGCATAGTCCAGGCCGTAACGCTTCAATGCGCCGACCTTGTAGTTCTCGACGAAGACATCGGCCTTACGCGCCAATTCGCGCAGTATGTCCTGGCCCTGGGGGTTCGAGAAATCGATGGCCAGGGACTTCTTGCCGCGGTTGCAGCTCATGAAATAGGCGGCGTCGCCATCCTCTCCGGTCTGTTTGTCCTTGAGAAAAGGCGGCCCCATCTGCCGCGTGTCGTCACCGACGCCCGGCTTCTCAACCTTGATGACTTCGGCTCCTAGATCGGCCAAGTTCTGGGTGGCCCAGGGGCCGGCCAGGATGCGGGAAAGATCCAGCACACGGATATGGCTTAACGGTTTCTGCATGGTTGTCTCGGTACTAGCGGCGGCTGCCGGTCTGAAACTGCGGTTCGTCGACTTGCCTCACGCCATCGCCCGACGTAGTGACGGCCGGGACGATGTCGGCAATGAGTTCGCCCTCGCGCACGCTGTCGCCGGGTCCATGGCGCAGATGCGAGACGATGCCCTCGACGTCTGCAACGATCGAGTACTCCATCTTCATGGCCTCGATGACGGCCAGGAGGTCCCCCGGACGCACGCTGTCTCCCGGCTGAACCGCCACGGCCGCGATGACGCCGGACATTGGCGCCGTCGCCCCGCCCCCTTCCTTAGCAGAGGCATCGCCCTCCTGCGGGACCGGACGCACTGCGTAGTGATCACCCGCCACCTGCAGATGCCAGCCTTCGGCCGCGAGGCAGGCGTCCCAGCGCCATCCGTCCACCTCGCCTCCGAGGCGAGACGCATCGCGCGACACACTCCAGCTTTGCTGACCGTCGCCCACGCGAACCTCACGCCCCTCCACGCCGTGAAGCGCCGCCCATGCCGGCTCGACGTCCAGCAGGAAACGCATACGCCCCAAAGGCGCTGCAGCATCCAGGAACTTCCGGTCCATCGCGCCGCAGGGGGTGCCAGCCTGCCAAGGGGTGGCGGGGTCCGCCGTCAGCGGCAATGGCAACGTACCGGAGACCGCGGCGGCGGCGGGGCGACTGTTCGGCATCTGCAGCGATTTGTGCTCATCCAGGTAGCGGGTGTGTACCTGTCCTCTTAATACACCTGGATCGTCCAGCAGCCTCAACAGGTAGCCAAGGTTGCTGGTCACCCCCAGCAACGCAGTCTGGCGCAGGCCCGCCTTCAATGCGGCAAGCGCGGCCGGACGGTCTGCGGCGCTCGCAATGATCTTGGCCACCATCGGGTCGTAGAAAGGAGGAACCTCACCCGATTGGTCAAGCGCAGCGTCGACACGCAAGTTCGAAGGCCAGCGCGCGCGCACCACCGTACCGGGCGAAGGACGAAAATCCTGAGCCGGGTCTTCCGCATATATTCTGGCTTCGATGGCGTGACCGCGGCAGGAGATTTCGGGCTGGGACAAAGGCAGCTCCTGCCCCGACGCCACTCGCAATTGCCATTCCACGAGATCCAGGCCGGTGATCGCCTCGGTGACCGGATGCTCGACCTGCAGGCGCGTATTCACCTCCAGGAAGTAGCAGTTGAAATCCCGGTCCATGATGAACTCGAAGGTTCCGGCATTGCGATAGTCCAAGCTGCGCGCCCCCTGCACCGCCGCCTCAAGCAGGTGTTGCCGGGCACGCTCGGGCAGGCGCGGCGCTGGCGCCTCCTCCATGACCTTCTGGTGGCGGCGCTGCAGCGAGCATTCGCGCTCGAACAGATGCACCACATTTCCGCGGCCGTCGCCGAACACCTGCACCTCGATGTGGCGAGGCTCCTCGATGTACCGCTCCACGATCATCCGACCGTCGCCGAAGCTGTTTCGGGCCAGGCGGATGGCCGACTCGATCAGTCTAGGCAGGTCCTCGTAGCGGGTAATGATCTGCATGCCTTTGCCGCCGCCCCCGGCAGAGGGTTTGAGCAGGACCGGCAGATCGATGGCGCGCGCCAGCGCCTCTATGGTGGCAAGATTGTCGCTGGCCTCGTCAGTGCCAGGCACCACCGGCACTCCGGCCGCACGCATCAGCGCCTTCGCCCGCGCCTTGTCGCCCAGCGCCGCGATCGTGGCAGGCGACGGACCAATGAACGCCATGCCCGTCGCCTCTACGCTTGCCGCGAACTCGCTGTTCTCGGAGAGAAAGCCGTAGCCCGGATGCACCGCTTCGCAGCTGGTTTTGCCCGCGGCCTGGAGCAGCTTTCCAGCATTCAGATAACTCTCCGCCGCCGCTCCCGCGCCCAGACACACGGTCCGGGCGGCGCCGCTCAGATGTGCAGATCCTGCATCAGCAAGGGAATGCACCGCAACGTATTCGATGCCCAGCCGCTGGCAAGTGCGCGCGATGCGACGGGCGATTTCACCCCGGTTAGCAATGAGGATTCTCTTGAACATGGATTACATCCTGAACACGCCAAAGCGCGTGGGTTCTTTCGGTCCGGCGGCTGCCAGCGCAAGGCCCAGCGTCAGCCAGTCCCGGGTATCGGCGGGCTCGATCACGCTATCCACCCACAAGCGCGATGCAGCGTTCAGGGCTGTGCTTTCGGTGCCATAGGTATCACGAATCGGCGCCTTGTAGGCCTCGGCCTCATCGGCGCTGAACTCCTTGCCCTGGCGGGCTAGTTGCTCGGCTCGCACCAGCGCCAGGACGGTGGCGGCTTGTTCCCCGCCCATCACGGAGGTCCTGGCATTGGGCCACATGGCCATAAACCGCGGCCCGAAGGCGCGCCCGCACATGGCGTATGCGCCCGCGCCGTAGCTGCCGCCGATGATGACGCTGAATTTGGGCACGCGGGCGGTGGATACCGCGTTGACCATCTTGGCACCATCCTTTGCGATGCCGCCCTGCTCGTACTGGACGCCCACCATGAAGCCGCTAATGTTGTGCAAGAAGACCAGAGGGATGTTCTCCTGGCAGCAAAGCTCGATGAAGTTGGCGGCTTTCTGGGCGCTCTGGCCGAAGAGCACGCCGTCATTGGCGAGTACGCCCACGGGGTAACCGCCGATAGCGCCTGTGCCGCAGATAAGGCTAGAGCCATAGCGCTCGCGGTACTGCACCAGCTCACTGCCATCCAGCAAGCGCGCCAGTACGTCCCTCATAGGCATCGCCTGCTTGGGGTTGGCGGGAATGAACCCGGGCAGCTCCGCCGCGTCGTAACGGGGCGGCCGCTCCCGGCGGGGCGGCGGAGCCAGATCTGGGGCCTCGCAACGCCCCAGGATGCCGTGCACCAGTTCGAGCGCGTGCAGCTCATCGTTCGCGAAATGGTCGGCCACGCCAGACAGGCGTGTGTGCGTATCCGCGCCCCCCAGTTCTTGGGCGTCGACCACTTCGCCGGTGGCAGCCTGCACCAGTTGAGGCCCGCCCAGGTAGATCATCCCCGCCTTGTCGACGATCACGGTTTCATCGCACATTGCGGGGATATAGGCGCCGCCCGCGGTGCAAGCGCCCAGCACCGCCGCCACCTGTTTCAGGCCAAGCGCCGACATCTCGGCAATATTGCGGAAAATCTTGCCGAAATGCTGCTCGTCCGGAAATATGTCGCCCTGCAAAGGCAGATAGGCGCCACCCGAATCCACCAAATAGACGCAAGGCAGTCCGTTCTCGCGGGCAATAGCCTGGGCGCGCAGTTGCTTCTTGATGGTCAGCGGGTAGTAGGTCCCGCCTTTGGCCGTTGCATCGTTGGCCATGATCATGCAGGCGCGTCCTGCCACGACTCCGACGCCGGTAATGATGCCGGCCCCTGGCGACTGGCCATCGTATGCGCCGTCGGCCGCCAACTGGCCGACCTCCAAAAAAGGCGTGCCGGGATCCAGCAGCATATTGACGCGCTCGCGCGGCAGCAACTTGCCGCGCGCCAGATGCGCCTGGCGCGCGCGCTCGCCGCCGCCGGCCACCGCGCGCGTTCTTGCAGCAAGCAGCGGCGCGCGTAATTCGTCATAAGCAGCCGCATTCGCGGCGAAGTCCGGGCTGCCCGGCCCGGGGCGGGAAGAGAGAATAGCCATCAGTGGAATGCCGTCAGAAGATTGGATTGCGAAGGTTCAGCTCGGATCACGCACCGGCAGGCGCAACAGCGCATGCCCCAGCGACTTTCCTGTCTGGTCCAGGCGCAGGGTGCGCGTCGCCCCGCCCCCCAGCGCATGGCGCATGATCACCATCATGGCGCCAATGTTGTCCATGGGATGGCATTCCACCTCGCCCTGGACCCAATCCCCGTACAGACCTTTGACGTCGGCCGGCGTAACGCTGGCCAGCAGCTGCGCATACTCTTGCGGTCCGCGAGCGACCAGTCCCACGCTGCACACGTCCCCCTTGTCACCGGACCGGACATAGGCAATGTCTTTCACTTGAAGTGTCATCAGATCTCTCCTCACGCCGTCAAAATTCTGGTCTTCTGTTCGACGGCTTCCCTCGGGATCAATGTCGGCCACAGAGAGATGACGGGACGCGGTTTCATCGGCGTGCCAAAAGATGTCCCACCGGGCCCCATGATCCAAAGATTCGTGCCTGCGCGGCGCACCTTGTCCGCCTCTTCGGCCGAGCGCGTACGGACGGCGCAACGCAGTCCGACTTCGGGCAGATCGTTGGCCTGTTCTCGTCCCGGGAAGACGGCCGCAGGACCATGTAGAGTATTGAGGCCAACGAAATCGAAGTGGATCTGGTCAGCCGCCAGACCCATACATTCGAAACGCTCGAGCATGGTCTCGCGCGCCTTGACGGCGCGATCGTAGGCATGGGGCCAGGGAAAGAACGCCATGGTCTCGCCAATCCAACCATCCTGGTAACCCACCACGAGCTTCCATAGGTCTGGCGCAGGCTGGCCACGCACCCCGCTTACACGCACCCGATCCTGCCCCTCGTCGGCCAGTCTTAAAGATGTGAAATCGGCCACGGCATCAGGCATGAGATACCGCCGCGGATCGCCCACTTCGTAGACGAGATGTTCCTTGACCGTCCATTGATCGACACGCCCGCCAGTGCCGGGCAGCTTGGTGACGATGGCCTCAGCATCCGGGCCGACCTCCAGAATGGGGAATCCGGCACGTCCCATGTACGGCATTTCGGCGAATCGCGAGGACATGCCTCCCGAGCAGCCCGCCGCACATTCGACGATATGACCCAGGGTCACGGCCGCAGCGTAACGGTCTACATGTGCAGCGTCACGTCGCCAGCCAAATTCGTGAGCCAGCGGCCCGACGTAAAGCGCGTTGTCCGACACGCGCCCTGCGATGACCACGTCGGCCTCGCCCTCTAGTCCTGCGGTGATGCCTGAGCTGTCGGTGTAGACGTTGGCGCAAACGACGCGGTCCCGGATAGCAGCGAAGTTCTCGTCGCCGGTATCCATATTGCGCAGCGGAACCCCCTCCCGCATCAGGTCGTCGAGCTTGTCCAGCATGTCGTCGCCCTCGACCAAGGCAATGCGAGCGCCCGCGAGCCCGGCTACGCGCGCACCCTCGGCGATGCGTTGCGCAGCGGCGTGCGGATTCACACCGCCCCCATTGGAAATCAACTTGGTGCCGAGGTCTCTGGCCTTAGGCAGCAAACTGATCATGGTCTGCACTGCGTCCGGTACGTAGCCGGCATCCGGACGCTTTAACTTCTGCCGTTGCAGCAGCGCCATCGTCAGCTCAGCTAGGTAGTCGAAGCAAAGATAGTCGAGATTTCCGCGCTCTAACAGTGCTTGAGCTGGATCTTGAGCATCACCCCAGAATCCGGAACCTGCCCCGAGCCTTACTCGTTTGGCCATTTTCGGCCTCCTTCTTTTGTCTCTCTAATTTCATTTTGATCTGTTAAATTCCATTTTAAATTCAGATTTGAGGAGGCGTCAAGACACAATCTGCGAAGGTCAAGGTTTAGGGCGCGTCAGGCCTGCAGTCGTCCAGTTCGACAGGCCGTGAGCACAGCGCAGGATGTTTTGGGGAGACGCCTAAAGAGGCAGCATGCACCGGCTGCCGCCATGAGCCGCTAGCGAAATATTGGATTCACGTATGCGCCCGCCGCATGCACGGAAGAGTGCTTCGCGCACACCGTTTTACGCTTTCAAGCAGTCAGGGACGCTCGACATTGTTGTCGCTTCATCATGCAGCCAATCGCACCGCGCCCGTGCGCGGCGAACCTCTCTCAACGGCGCAGGGCAGGCCATCCAACAGGAGGAGCGGCTTGACGCTTCGGTATCAAAAAAGCGTATCAGTTGGCCATTGAGAATGGCCTGCAGGGCCAAGGGTCAGCGAACCGGCTCGACACCCTGCCCATCGATGGAACTCGTAGTTGCTGCAAGGCATCTTGTACAGCACGCCGCGCAGTGTGGCCGGACGCGGCAAGGAATCGCGCGCCGAAGGTTCAGGCGTCACACCGACAGAGTTCGAGCGGGAGCTGGCAGTTGTCAATTGCGCCCACCCCAACGGCTATGTGTACATGAAGGAGTTGGTAGCGGGTGGCGGTAGTGACGCACCGCTCGAGTGAAATCCAGCAAAACACCGTTCTCTCAGGCCCATAAATTCAATGCTTCGGACGTGGATTCTGTTCCATGGCGACGGTGATACTGCCCGGCAAGGCAAACTTTGGGGCAGCTCGCTCGAGCGCCTGAACCACGTTGGCACCGGCTAGACGAAACCCGCCCTCCGATACGGGGCTCTCACGGCCCCAATGATCCACGACGGCTAGCCGCCGAAACGCTTCGCCGCGTGAGTCTTCCTGGTGGCGCCATGTGGCCTCTGGAAGGCACCCAACGCAAACCCACTCAGCGTCTGCTGTATGCCCCACATGCCCCACAAAGAAAAAGGGTTAGCCGCAAAAACGGCTAACCCTTTTGAATTTGGTCGGGGCGGTGGGATTCGAACTCACGACCCTCTGCTCCCAAAGCAGATGCGCTACCAGGCTGCGCTACGCCCCGAAGGTTGAAGACTATACCAGAAGCCGGCGCCCCGCCGCGGGCGGGAGGGTGGGTTTGAGCCCGGGGCGCGTAAAAAAAACACCGCGTGCGGTGGTTTTAGGGGCAGATCGCCGGGTTTAGCCGAAGCGGCCGGTGATGTAGTCCTCGGTTTCTTTGCGGCTGGGTTTGACGAAGATTTGGTCGGTGGCGCCGAATTCCATCAGTTCGCCCAGATACATATAGGCCGTGTAGTCGGAGCAGCGGGCGGCCTGCTGCATGTTGTGCGTGACGATGACGACGGTGTACTCGTGCTTGAGTTCGGCGATCAGTTCTTCGATCTTGGCGGTGGAGATGGGGTCCAGGGCCGAACACGGTTCGTCCAGCAGCAGGACTTCGGGTTTGATGGCCACGCCGCGCGCGATGCACAGGCGCTGTTGCTGGCCGCCGGAGAGGCTGTTGCCGCTTTGATGCAGTTTGTCTTTGACTTCGTTCCAGAGCGCGGCCTTGGACAGGGCCCATTCGACACGTTCGTCCATTTCGCCTTTGGAGAGGCGCTCGAACAGACGCACGCCGAAGGCGATGTTGTCGTAGATGCTCATGGGGAAAGGCGTGGGCTTCTGGAAGACCATGCCGACTTTGGCGCGGATGAGCGAGATGTCCGTCTTGGAGGTGAGCAGGTTCTCGCCGTCCAGGATGATTTCGCCTTCGGCGCGCTGGCCGGGATAGAGTTCGAACATGCGATTGAAGGTCCGCAGCAGCGTGGATTTGCCGCAGCCCGAGGGGCCGATGAAGGCGGTGACCTTATTTTCGCGGATCGACATGTTGACGTTGCGGATCGCGTGGAATTTGCCGTAGTAGAAGTTGAGGTTCTTGACCTCGATCTTGGACTTCGCGGCTTGTGTGGGGTTTTCCATGTTTTTTCCTTGTGCCGATGCGCTGATTTACGACTTGCGGAACAGATTGCGGGCGAGGATGTTGATCCCCAGCACCAGCAGGGTTATCAGCGTCGCGCCGGCCCAGGCGAGGTTGTTCCAGTCCCGGAAGGGGCTGGCTGCGTATTGGTAGATGACCACGGGCAGGTTGGCCATGGGGGCGTTCATGTTCCAGGACATGAACTGGTTGGACAGAGCGGTAAAGAGCAGCGGCGCGGTTTCGCCCGAGATGCGGGCCACGGCCAGCAGCACGCCGGTGATGATGCCGGTGCGCGCCGCGCGATAGCAGACCATGGTGATCATGCGCCATTTGGGGCAGCCCAGGGCCGCGGTGGCTTCGCGCAGGCTGTTGGGCACGAGCAGCAGCATGTTGTCGGTGGTGCGCACGACGACGGGGATGACCAGGATGGACAGGGCCAGCGCGCCTGCCCAGCCGGAGTAGTGGCCGACCTGGGCCACGTAAACGGCGTAGATGAACAGGCCGATGATGATGGACGGCGCCGACAGCAGCACGTCGTTCAGAAAACGCGTGGCGGGCGCCAGCCAGCCACGCTGGCCGTACTCGGCGAGATAGGTGCCGGCCAGAATCCCCACGGGCGTGCCGATCAGGGTGCCCGTGCCGGCCATGAGCAGGCTGCCGACGATGGCGTTGATCAGCCCGCCACCCTGCCCCGGCGGCGGCGTGATTTCCGTGAACAGGGTGTACGACAGGGCCGGCGCGCCCTTGGCGAGCAGGGTGAAGATGATCCAGAACAGCCAGAACAGGCCGAACAGCAGCGCGCCCAGGGACACGGTGAGCATGCAGCGGTTGACCACGCGACGGCGCCGGTAGACGCCGTTATTCATGTTGAGCAGGGATTGAGCCATGGATGTTTTCGCGATCAGGTCTTGGTGCCTTCAGCGGCCGACAGGCGAACCAGCAGCATCTTGGCCAGTGCCAGCACGATGGTGGTGATGAGGAACAGGATCAGGCCCAGCTCCAGCAAGGCGGATTTCTGGATGCCGCCGGCTTCGTTGAATTCGTTGGCCAGGGCCGAGGCGATGGAGTTGCCCGGCGAGAACAGCGATCCCGACCAGCGGAAGGCGTTGCCGATGACGAAGGTCACGGCCATGGTTTCGCCCAAGGCGCGTCCCAGGCCGAGCATGATGCCGCCGATGACGCCCGATTTGGTGAAGGGCAGCACCACTTTCCACATGACTTCCCAGGTCGTGCTGCCCAGGCCGTAGGCCGACTCTTTGAGCATGGCGGGCACGAGTTCGAACACATCGCGCATGACCGCGGCGATGAAGGGGATGATCATGATGGACAGGATCAGGCCCGCGGTGAAGATGCCGATGCCAAACGGCGGGCCGGCGAACAGCCCGCCGATCAGGGGCACGTTGCCCAATGTGGCGATCAGCAGCGGCTGCACGTATTGCTGGAAGACCGGCACGAATACAAACAGGCCCCACATGCCGTAAATGATGGACGGAATCGCCGCCAGCATTTCGATGGCGGTGCCCAGCGGGCGGCGCAACCAGGTGGGGGAGAGTTCGGTCAGGAAAATGGCGATGCCGAAAGAGACCGGGATGGCGATGGCCAGGGCAATGAAGGAGGTCAGCAGCGTGCCGATGATGGGCACGACGGCGCCATAGTTCTGCTGCACCGGGTCCCAGTCGTTGAGCCACAGAAAGGACAGGCCGTACTTGGCCAGCGATTCGCGGCTGCCGTAAATCAGGGACACCATGATCGCCGCCAGCAGAATGAACACCAGAAAGGCGAACAGGCGGGTCAGGTTCCTGAAAAGCGCATCCATCAGCGCGTTGTTGTTTTGCTTCATAGGCGAAGGCGTGCCGGAGGTGGGTTCCGCCTTGCCGGTCGGCAGCGGCACACTATTATCCATTACCGCGCTCATGGAGAGGCTTTCCTTTAGACGCCGGGGCGGGGGCGGAAATCAAGAAGCGAGGCCGGGCGCGGCCGCTCAGGCGGCGCCCGCCGCCAGGGCAGGCACCGCGCCCGGTGACTTGCTGGATCAGTAGACAGCCTTGCCGTCAGCACCCTTGACGTTCTTCCAGGCACCACGGATTTCGTTGGTGACGGCGTCAGGCAGGGGGACGTAGTCCAGCGCGGCGGCCGATTGGGCGCCATTCTTGAAGGCCCAGTCGAAGAACTCGAGCACGGCCTTGCCCTGGGCAGGCTTGTCCTGGGTCTTGTGGACCAGGATGAAGGTGGCTGCCGTCACGGGCCACGAATCGGCGCCCGGTTCGTCGGTCAGCACCACGCCCATGCCCGGCGCGCTCTTCCAGTCGGCGTTGGCCGCGGCAGCAGCGAAGGCCTTCTGCTCGGGTTGGACGAACTTGCCATCCTTGTTCTGCAGTTGCGTCCAGGCCAGCTTGTTCTGCTTGGCGTAGGCGTACTCGACGTAGCCGATGGAGTTCTTCAGCTGGCCGACGTAGGCGGCGACGCCTTCGTTGCCCTTGCCGCCCTGGCCGGTGGGCCACTTCACGGCCTTGCCTTCACCCACGCTGCTCTTCCAGTCGGGGGAGACCTTGGACAGGTAGTTGGTCCAGCCGAAGGTGGTGCCCGAGCCGTCCGAACGGTGCACGACGACGATGTCGGCCGAGGGCAGCTTGACGTCGGGGTTCAGCGCCTTGATGGCGGCATCATCCCACTTCTTGACCTTGCCCAGGTAGATGTCGGCCAGCAGTTTGCCCGACAGCTTGAGTTGGCCCGGGGCCACGCCGTCGATGTTCACCACGGCGACCGTGCCGCCGATGACGGCGGGGAATTGCAGCAGACCGTTCTGCTCCAGATCTTCGGCCTTCAGGGGATCATCCGAGGCGCCGAAATCGACGGTCTTGGCCTTGATCTGTTGCTGACCGCCACCGGAACCGATGGATTGGTAGTTGACGCTGTTGCCGGTGGCTGCCTTGTAGTCGGAAGCCCACTTGGCGTAGATCGGGTACGGGAACGAAGCGCCGGCGCCGGTGATATCGGCAGCGTGCACGGCGAAGACGGCGGCGCTCAGGGCCACGCCGAGGGAAACTTGCTTGAAGACACGTTTGAACATTGCTGGTTCCTTCTGTGCTCTTAGGGAAAGACCTGCGGGCTGGTTGCCCGTTCTTGACTGACAGGGCGAATCTTAAGCACTCAAAATGACAAGATAGTGACAGTCATATTCTTCGCTTCACATGCCGCCCAACGGGGGTCGCTCCCTCAATGCGCGTCTGCGGGCGCCACATGCGACAGGGGCGCTTGCGCGCCCCTGCGGTTCAGTCTGCCAGACCCGGTCTAGCCGAGTTTTTCCATGAGGTATTTGTGCACATTGAAGGGCTGCCGCCGGCTCTGCACGCGCACATAGTCGCCGTTGGGCCGCTGCTGCCAGGACAGCTCGTTATCGCGCAGGGCATAGGTGAACGCCTCGGCGATGACGCGCTTTTTCAAGGTTTTGTCATAGATGGGGAACGCCACCTCGACCCGGCGGAAGAAATTCCGGTCCATCCAATCGGCGGAAGACAGATAGGTCGTCTCCTGGCCATCGGCGTAAAAATAGAAGACGCGCGAATGCTCCAGGAAACGCCCCACCACCGAACGCACGCGGATGTTCTGCGACAGGCCGGGCACGCCGGCGCGCAATGCGCATACGCCACGCACGATGAGGTCGATTTTGACCCCGGCCTGGCTGGCCTTGTAGAGTTCTTCGATCACCTGCTCTTCGAGCAGGGAGTTCATCTTGGCCATGATGCGGGCGCGGCGGCCCGCCTTGGCGGCGCGGGCCTCGGCGCGGATCAGGCTCACCATGCCATCGTGCATGGTGAATGGCGATTGCAGCAAGGCCTTGAGTTCGCGCCGCGCGCCCAGGCCGGTCAATTGGCCAAAGACTTTGTCCATGTCCTCGCACAAGCGGGGGTCGGCGGTCAACAGCCCGAAGTCGGTATAGAGCCGGGCCGTGCGCGGATGATAATTACCCGTGCCCAGATGCGCATAGCGGCGCAGCCGGCCTTTTTCGCGGCGCAGCACCAGCGCCATCTTGGCGTGGGTTTTGTGGGCCACCACGCCGTAGACGACGTGCGCCCCCACCTCTTCCAGCCTTGCTGCCCAATTGATGTTGGTCTGCTCGTCGAAGCGGGCCATCAACTCCACCACCACCGTGACTTCCTTGCCCGCGCGCGCGGCCGCCAGCAGGATCTGCATCAGCTCGGAATCTTCACCCGTGCGATAGATGGTCTGCTTGATCGCCATGACGTCCGGATCCAGCGCGGCGGCGGTCAGAAAGTCGATCACCGGCTGGAAGGACTGATACGGATGGTGCAACAGGCGATCGCGCTCGGCGACCGCGGCAAAAAGATCGGCCGGCTTGTCGCCCACCTGATCAAAGGGTGCGGGCACGGGCGCCAGATAGGCCGGAAACAGCAGTTCCGGGCGGGTGGCCACGTTGCACAGCTGCATCAGGCGCGACAGGTTCACCGGGCCATTGACGCGGTAGGTATCGGCGGCCGTAAGCGAGAACTCCCGCTGCAGAAAAGCCTCCAGATCCGGCGGCGTGAGCTTGTCGATTTCCAGGCGCACGGCCGCGCCGAAGTTGCGCTGCGACAGTTCGCCTTGCAAGGCGTGGCGCAAATTGGTGACTTCTTCTTCATCCACGAAGAGGTCGCTGTTGCGCGTCACGCGCCATTGATAACACCCCAACATCTGTAGGCCGGGGAAAAGCTCGCCCACGAACGCGCGCAGCAAAGAGGTCAGCAGGATGTAGCCTTCCGGCTGGCCGGAGAGCTCGGGCGGCATTTTGATCAGGCGCGGCAAGGCGCGCGGGGCCTGCACCACGGCGATCGAGGCCTGCCGGCCGAAGGCGTCGGCGCCCGAGAGCGCGACGATGAAATTCAGGCTTTTGTTGTAGACCCGCGGAAAAGGATGCGCCGGATCCAAGCCGATGGGGGTGAGCAGCGGCATGACGTCGCGCATGAAGACTTCGTACGCCCAGGCCTGCTGCGCCTCATTCCACTCCGAGGCGTGATGCAGGGTGATGCCTTCGCGATGCAGGCGCGGCAGGATCTGGTCGTTGAGCAGGTCATACTGCCGCGCCACCAGGCGATGCACGGCCTCCTGCACTTCGTCAAAAGCCTGATCCGGCGTGCGTCCATCCGGCCCCAGCACGGCGGGGCTGTGACGCTGCTGCTCTTTGAGACTGGAAATGCGGATCTCGAAGAACTCGTCCAGGTTGGAGCTGACGATGCACACGTAGCGCAGGCGCTCCAGCAGGGGCGTATCGGGCCTTTCGGCCATCGCCAGCACGCGTTCGTTGAACTTGAGCAGCGAGAGCTCGCGATTGAGCAGCAAGGGTTCGTCAACCGAACGGATGGACATACCGGGTTCCATACAAATAAACAGCCTCAGGTTTTACTGCAAAATCGTGACGGTTCCATGACAGGGTCTGCCTCATAGCGTACGCCAAATTCGGGACGCATAACAGCGGCTTTGCGCAAAGGAAAATGGCGGTCGGGCCGGCATTGTCATATGGGGTCTCTATAATTGGGCCGATTACCGTCATACCTGCGAGCACATGGATCATCTTCTGGCCGCCGTGGACCTGGGGTCCAATAGTTTCCGTCTTTCCATAGGCCGCGTTGTCCAGCAGGATGGCGTGGCACAGATTTACCAGATCGACCGCCTGAAAGAGACGGTGCGCCTGGCCGCCGGTCTGGGCCAGGACAAGATCCTCGGGCCCGAGGCCATCGACCGGGCCGTCAGTGTGCTGGAACGCTTTGGCGAACGCCTGCGCAGCTTTCATCCCAACCGGGTGCGGGCCGTGGCTACCAACACCTTCCGGGTGGCGCGCAACACGCCGGATTTTCTGCCGCGCGCCGAAGCCGCCCTGGGTTTCCCCATCGAAGTCATCGCCGGGCGGGAAGAGGCCCGGCTGATTTTCACCGGCGTGGCGCACAGCCTGCCGCCCTCCCCCAATAAACGGCTGGTCATCGATATCGGCGGCGGCTCCACGGAAGTGATCATCGGCAAGGGGCTGGACCCCAATCTGATGTCCTCGCTCTACATGGGCTGTGTGAGCTACAGCCGCCAGTTCTTCCCCGATGGCCGGGTCGACGCCAGCGGCATGAAGCAGGCCGAAATCGCCGCGCGCCGTGAAATCGAAGTCATCGCCAAGCAATACCGGCGGATGGGCTGGAAAGAGGTCTATGGTTCCTCGGGCACCGCCAAAGCGCTGTTTGCCATCCTGACCGAATGCGGTTTTGCCAAGGCCATTACGGCCGCCGGCATGGCCAAACTCAAGGACCGCATCATCCGTTCGGGCAAGGTCGTGCCCTCCGAACTGCCCGGCATCAAGCTGGAGCGCGCCGACGTGCTGCCCGGCGGCCTGGCCATCATGAGCGCCCTGTTCGACGAACTGGGCATCGAGACCATGCTCACGGGCGACGGCGCCCTGCGCCTGGGGGTGCTTTACGACCTCATCGGCCGCGACGATCAGCACGACAAGCGCGATGAGTCCGTGCGCCAGTTCATGCGGCGGTATCACATCGATATCAATCAGGCGCGCCGGGTCCGCCAGACTGCGCTGACACTGTTCGACGAGTTGATGCCGGACGGCGCGGAGCGGGCCGAGTTGCGCAATGCCATCGGCTGGACGGCCGACTTGCACGAAGTGGGCCTGTCCATCGCGCACAACGCGTATCACAAGCACAGTGCCTACGTGCTGGACAATGCCGATATGCCGGGTTTCTCACGGGCCGATCAGCAGCTCATGGCCTTGCTGGCGCTGGCCAGCCAGGGCAAGCTCACCAAGGCCGAGACCCTGGTGCGCAGCCGCGGACAATGGATCGCGATTCTCTGCCTGCGCATGGCGGTATTGCTGCTGCGCCGGCGCGAAGACACGCCCCTGCCCTTCAAGCTGAAGCTCCAGGGAACGCGTATCGAAGTGGAAATCGCCCGCGAATGGCTCGACAGCCATCCGCTGACGGACTTCACCTTGCGCAGCGAAATCTCAGAATGGCGTAAGGTCGGTTTCGCGTTCGAGCTGCTTGAGCGCTAGCCTGATTGGCCGGGTAGCGCGCCGCACGAAACGGATTTTCCAGCGGCGCAGTACCCGGCGCATGATCAGCGCGTCCCCGTGGGGCGCAGATCGGCCGGGGGCTCGATCAGCCCGAAATGGCGTTTGTAGCGCTCGTCCATCATCTCCATGTCCATGAAGACCGGGAAATCGGCGGCGTTGAAATCCGGATCCCAGGCCGGCTCGCCACAGACCCGGGCGCCCAGCTTCAGATACCCTTTGATGAGCGGCGGCACGCGCGCCGGCAGGGTGCTGTCCAGGCGTTCGACCGGATAGCGGTGCAGCGGCGCCACGCGCGGCTCACCCTCGCCGGGTAGGCTTTTGCAAATAGTGCGCCAGACCTCGGCGGCCGTCACGCCATCGTCGCGCAGGCTGACGCTGGCGCAGCCCAGCGCGTAACGATACCCGCCACGCCGCAGGTATTCGGCCAACCCCGACCAGAGCAGCATGATGACCGCGCCGCCGCGATACTCCGCGTCGGTGCAGGAACGCCCCAGCTCGACCACTTCGTTGCGCAGCGGGCCCAGGCCGCTCAGGTCGAACTCCGACTCAGAGTAGTAGCCGCCGGCTTCGCGGGCTTTTTCGGGGGTGAGGATGCGGTAGGTGCCGACCACCCGCCCGGTGTCGAGCTCGGTCACCATGAGGTGCTCGCACCAGGGATCGAATCTGTCCTGCTCGATGCCATCCTGGGCATCGGGAAACACGGCACCCATGTCATGCGTGAAGACTTGGTAGCGCAGACGTTGAATCTGCTCGACTTCCTCGGGGGTACGAGCCAGGCCCACGGCCAGCGTGCGCTGACCGCTGCCGGCCCAGGTACCGCTGCCGTCAGTCGTTTTGTCCAAGCGGGCTAGTTCAAGCATTGCGCGGGGCTCCTAAATTTGCTGCCAGTGTGGACGCGCGTCATGTCAGTTTTCTGACGAAAATGTTACTTGACTATGAAGTTTACGCCGCCTGCGTAAACGGCGCAGGAAACGGCTTATTCTCATATAGTTACAACAACGGCCCGCTCGGAGGCGGGCCGTTTTGTCCGTGCTTTTCGGGGAAATCAGCCCAGGCTGTCGGCCAGCTTCTGAGCGCTGGTTTGCGCCAGTGCCTCATCTTCTGCTTCGACCATCAGACGCAGCTTCGGTTCAGTGCCCGAGGCCCGGATCAACACCCGCCCGCGTCCGGCCAGCTCGGCCTCGACCGCCTGGCGCGCCGCCGCCAGGCCGGCATGGGTTTTCCAGTCCATCCCCGGCTTGAGGGGGACGTTGATCATGACCTGGGGATACATGCGCAAGTCAGAGATCCAGTCCGCCAGCGAAGTCTGATTGGCCTGCAAGGCGCCCAGCACCTGCAACGCCGCGATCGTGCCGTCGCCGGTGGTATGGCAATCCAGGCAGAGCAGATGGCCGGAGCTCTCGCCGCCGTACTGCCAGCCGCGAGCCACCAGTTGCTCGAGCACATAACGGTCACCCACGTTGGCGCGCTCAAAGGCCACGCCCAGGCGGCCCATGGCCAGCTCGAACCCGTAGTTGGTCATGAGGGTGCCGACCACGCCTTCGACCTTGCGCCGCTGCATGCGGTCGCGCACGATGGCGTAAAGCAACTCATCGCCGTTGTAGATCCGGCCGCTGGCATCAACCATTTGCAGGCGGTCGGCGTCGCCATCGAGCGCAATGCCGTAGTGCGCCCCGCGCGCCTTGACCTCGGCGGCCAGCGATTCAGGGTGCAGGGCCCCGACGCCCTTGTTGATGTTGAAGCCGTCCGGCGAGACGCCGATGGCATGGACTTCGGCGCCGACTTCGCGGAACACATGCGGGGCGATGTTGTAGGCCGCGCCGTTGGCCGCGTCGATCACCAGCTTCATGCCGTGCAGATCCAGGGAGGACGGCACGGTGCTCTTGCAGAATTCGATGTAGCGGCCTTGCGAGTCCGACATGCGGCGAGCGCGCCCCAACTCTTCGGATTTGACGCAGCCCAGCTCCTCGTCCAGGGCGGCCTCGATCTCTGCCTCGACCTCGTCGGGCAGCTTGGTGCCCTCGGCCGAGAAGAACTTGATGCCGTTATCCTGGTAAGGATTGTGCGAGGCGCTGATGACGATGCCAGCCACCAGGCGCAGGGTGCGGGTCAGATAGGCCACGCCCGGCGTGGGAATGGGCCCGGCCAGCAGGACATCGATGCCCGCGGCCGACAGCCCGGCTTCCAGCGCGGACTCGAGCATATAGCCCGAGATACGGGTGTCCTTGCCGATCAGCACTTGCGGGCGGCCCCCGACCCGGCTGGCCTTATTGCGGCGCACCAGCACCCGGCCGGCGGCATAGCCGAGCCGCAACGCGAATGCCGCGTTGATCACCGGGCCGCCGACTTCACCACGCACCCCGTCGGTGCCGAAATACTTGCGTTGACTCATGAGAGGATGGCTCCTTGTTCGGCCGCCTGCCAGACCTTGAGCGCGTCGATGGTGGCGGCCACATCATGCACGCGCACGATGGAGGCACCACGCGCCACACAAGCCAGGGCGGCGGCAATGCTACCGGGAAGACGCTCGCCGACCGGGCGGCCGGTGACCGCCCCGATCATGGATTTGCGAGACAGGCCGATCAGCAGCGGATAGCTCGAGACGCGCAGGCTGGCCAACCTGCGCAGCAATTGGTAGTTCTGATCCATGGTCTTGCCGAAACCGAAGCCGGGGTCGAGCACGATGCGGCGCGGATCGACCCAAGCCGCGCGCAGGCGTTGCGCGCGCGCGCCCAGGAACACGCCGATCTCGCCCATGAGGTCGGTGTATTCGGGGGCGTCCTGCATCGTGCCCGGCTCGCCCTTCATGTGCATGACGCACAGGCCGCAGCGCGACTGCGCCACCGCCTCGATGGCGCCCGGCTGCCGAAAACCATAGATGTCATTGATCATGTCGGCGCCGGCATCGAGCACGGCGCGCATGACTTCAGGCTTGAAGGTATCGATGGACAGCGGCACACCGCTGTCGCGCAAGGCTTCGATCACGGGCAGCAGACGGCGCAGCTCTTCCTGGGCCGACACGGCCGGCGCGCCCGGCCGGGTGGACTCGCCGCCCAGATCCAGGATGTGCGCGCCCTCGGCGATCAACTGCCGCGCATGGGCCACCGCGCGATCGGGGTCATCGTGCTGGCCGCCATCCGAAAAAGAATCGGGGGTGACATTGACGATGCCCATAACAAGCGGGCGCTCGAGATCCAGCTCAAAGCGCCCGCACAAAAAAGAATTTGCCATGTAAAGACGTAAGGGGAACGACCGCGGCTTACACCGCTGCGGCCGTATTGCCCCCGGCAGCCACACCGCTGGCAGGCGTGTCCGGCGTATCCGACGGACCCTGGGGGGTCTTGGGCGGACGCGGCGGACGGCCTTCGATGATGTCGTTGATCTGGTCGGCGTCGATGGTTTCCCAATCGAGCAGCGCGCGCGTCATGACTTCGACCTTGTCGCGGTTGTCTTCCAGAATCTTGCGAGCGACACCATATTGCTCGTCGATGATGCGGCGGATCTCGTTGTCGACCTTTTGCATGGTCGCTTCCGAGACGTGGGTCGTCTTGGTGACGCTGCGGCCCAGGAAAACCTCGCCTTCATTGTCGGCATAGACCATGGGGCCCAGTTCGTCGGTCATACCGTAACGGGTGACGATGTCGCGGGCGATGGCCGTGGCGCGCTCGAAGTCGTTCGATGCGCCGGTGGTCATCTGGTCCATGAAGAGTTCTTCGGCGATACGGCCGCCGAACAACACGGCGATCGTATTCAGCAGACGGCCCTTGTCCATGCTGTAGCGATCGGTTTCCGGCAATTGCATGGTCACGCCCAGCGCGCGGCCGCGCGGGATGATGGTGACCTTGTGCACCGGATCGGTCTTGGGCAGCATGCGCGCGACGATGGCGTGGCCGGACTCATGATAGGCCGTGTTGCGACGCTCTTCCTCGGGCATGACGATGGAGCGGCGCTCGGCGCCCATGATGATCTTGTCCTTGGCCTTTTCGAAGTCGGACATGTCGACCGTACGGCCATTACGGCGGGCGGCGAACAAGGCGGCTTCGTTCACGAGGTTGGCCAGATCCGCGCCCGAGAAACCCGGGGTGCCGCGGGCCAGGATGGTGGCATCCACGTTGGGCGACAGGGGCACCTTGCGCATATGGACTTTCAGGATCTGCTCGCGGCCGCGGATATCGGGCAGCGGCACCACGACCTGGCGGTCAAAGCGGCCCGGACGCAGCAGCGCCGGATCCAGCACGTCGGGACGGTTGGTCGCGGCGATGACGATCACGCCCTGGCCCGACTCGAAGCCGTCCATCTCGACCAGCATCTGGTTCAGGGTTTGTTCGCGCTCGTCGTTGCCGCCACCCAGGCCGGCGCCGCGCTGACGGCCCACGGCGTCGATTTCATCGATGAAGATGATGCAAGGCGCGTGCTTCTTGGCGTTTTCGAACATGTCGCGCACACGGGCCGCGCCCACGCCGACGAACATTTCAACGAAGTCAGAACCGGAAATGCTGAAGAAAGGCACCTTGGCTTCGCCGGCGATGGCCTTGGCCAGCAAGGTCTTGCCGGTACCGGGCGAACCCACCATCAGCACGCCGCGCGGGATACGCCCGCCCAGCTTCTGGAACTTGCTCGGGTCACGCAGGAAATCGACCAGTTCCTGGACGTCTTCCTTGGCTTCGTCGCAACCGGCGACATCCGCGAAGGTGACCTGGTTGGTGTTTTCATCGAGCATGCGGGCACGCGACTTGCCGAAGCTGAAAGCGCCCCCGCGTCCGCCGCCCTGCATCTGCCTCATGAAGAACACCCACACCCCGATCAGCAACAACATCGGGAACCAGGATACGAAAATGCTCATCAGCAGCGACGGCTCTTCGCGCGCCTTGCCGGAAACCTGTACGCCGTATTTCAGCAGATCCGACACCATCCAGAGGTCGCCCGGCGAGGTCAGCGTGTACGAACGCCCCGTGTCCGGCGTGACGTAGAGCACATCGCCCTGAACGTCGACCTTGCGGATGCGGCCGGCTTTGGCGTCATCCATGAACTGGGTGTAGGTAACGCCGTCCTGGCTCTGTGCACGTCCGTCGAACTGCTTGAATACCGTGAACAGCACCAGTGCGATCACCATCCAGACCGCAACTTTAGAAAACGAATTGTTCAAGGTCGATCTCCTGCTCTCGATTCCGACCGGCAGACCCGGCGCTCCCGCGCGCAACAACGCCCGGCCTGCAATGTAAAGTCAATAGCCCATTCTACCCTGACAAGGCAGATTGCGCCGGTTGGCGCCCCGTGGCCTGTTCCGCCCGGGCCGTTCAGGGGTGTTACCCCCTTGTTTTATTCGGCTGTACTGTTTTTCGAGTCCCTCACAACGGGGTCCTTGAGATCACGCGCCACCAGGAAAGTTTCAGAGGATTTATCGCGCGAAGCCTTGGGCTTGCGCTCGACCACCCGTTTGAAACGCTGTTTGAAGGATTGGACGATCTGCGAAAACCCGCTGCCGTGAAACGCCTTGACGATCAGGGCGCCGTTGGGCTTGAGATGCGCGCAGGAAAACTCCAGTGCCAGATCACAGACGTGCTGAATCCGGGCGGAATCGGCCACTCCTACCCCCGACAAGTTGGGGGCCATATCAGAGATTACAAGATCCACCGCGTGATTGCCCACGCGTTGCTCCAGTTCGGCCAATACTTCGTCGTCGCGGAAGTCCCCTTGAAAGAACTCCACCCCCGCGATGGGCTCCATGGGCAGCAGATCCAGGGCGATGATGCGGCCCTCGACCACGCCGCCGGCGCCGGCCAGCCGCTCTCGCAGCACCTGCGACCAGCTGCCGGGCGCCGAACCCAGATCGACGACGACATCGCCCTTTTTGAGCAATTTTTCGGTTTCCAGGATCTCGATCAGCTTGAAGGCGGCACGCGCCCGATACCCTTTCTGTTGCGCCAGCTTCACATAAGGGTCATTGATGTGCTGATGAATCCAATCTTTGGAGAATTTCTTTTTGGCCATTACCGTACAATTCCAAGCATGCCTATATTAGAACTCACCTCACGCGAGCGTAGCGATCTTCGCTCCGCCGCCCACCCCTTAAAGCCTGTCGTCCTCATCGGCGACGCGGGCCTGACCGACGCCGTCCTCAAGGAAATCGACCGCGCCCTCAACTCGCACGAGCTCATCAAGGTGCGGGCCGGCGGCGATGACCGCGAAACGCGCGAGGCCATGCTCGCCAGCATCTGCGAGACGCTCTCCTGCGCTCCGGTGCACCATCTGGGCAAGCTGTTCATTCTGTTCCGCCCCTCGGCCGATACGCCCGCCCAGGCGGCCGAAGCCACCGGCAAGCGCCGCGCCAGCGAGCCCCACACGCCCAAGAAGCTGGCCGCCGAAGGCAAAACCCTGGCCAAGAACCGTGCACGCAAGCCCGCCGAGGGAGAAACCCCCAAGACGGCAGCGCCGCGCGCCACCCCCTTGAACGAAAAGGGCCGGCCGATGCGTCCGTCCACGCGCAAGCCCCAGGAAGCCGCCGGCCACGGCATCCCGCGCCGCGCCGGCAGCGCGCTGTCGCTGCGCGCCGGTGCGCGCACCGGTGGCAGCGCCCGCGGCGGTCTGCAGCGCGCCCGCGTGATCAAGAGCAAGTAACACGTTTTACCGCAAGCCTTCGGGCTTGCCGCCTTACAAGGAGCCGCCAGGCTCCTTTTTTCTTCCGGGCCCGGCGCGGCGATCAGGCCGCATCCGGCGAGCCGGGAACCGCTGTGCCGAGCATGATGGCACGGCACGTGAATACTGGATAAAACCGCGCCCCCCTGAACTCGGGACGGTGAACCGGCAGCCCTGAGGGCCATATCGATAACCGGTGCAGTCCGCGAAGGGGGGCGGTTTGTTGCGCTCAGAGGTAGCGCACGCCGATGACTTCGTACTCGCGCACACCCGAGGGGGCTTTGACTGCCACGACGTCGCCTTCGGAGCGGCCGATCAAGGCGCGCGCCACGGGGCTGGAGACCGAAATCAGGTTGGACTTGATATCAGCTTCCACGTCGCCGACGATCTGATAGGTCAGGCGGTCACCCGAATCCAGATCTTCGATTTCAACGGTTGCGCCAAATACGGCGCGGCCTTCCGCATCGAGTGCGGTCGGATCAATCAGGTGAGCGTTGGACAGCGTCCCCTCGAGTTCAGCAATGCGTCCCTCGATGAAACCCTGGCGCTCGCGGGCGGCGTCGTATTCGGCGTTTTCCGACAGATCACCCTGAGCGCGGGCTTCGGCGATCGCATTGATCACCGAGGGGCGCTCGATAGTTTTCAGCCGGTGCAGCTCTTGTTGCAAGCGCTCGGCCCCGCGCACTGTCAAAGGAATGGCAGACATGTCGTTATCCCAGCAAAAGTAGAAAACGCCCCCCAAAGAGGCGTTTCGGTGAAGGCCCAAGCCAAGCTGCCGAAAGACAGTACGCGGTCGCTGCCCTGGCGGGGTCGCCCCGGGGCAGTTTGGCGTATGGTCTTCCAGAGTATTGGCGGCCAGCCAAATACGGCCTGGCCGCGGCACGCCCCAGACGGTAAGCGTGGCTTAAACCCAAAACAAAACCCCGGCTCGGGTCGGAACCGGGGCAGTCAATGCGCCATTGTGGTCAAACTCCAGGGGAAAAGCAAGTCCCTTGGATGCGGCAAATATTTATCGACTGTTGGGCGCCATTTGGACACCATTTTCCGCAAAAAAAGCGATGTTATCGACATCGGTGCCCGCTTGCGAAAAAGCCGTATCGGGCGCGGCCAGGCCGGCGCGGTGCTGAGCCAGGCGCTGACAAAGGTCCACCACCCACCGCCGCACCCATTCGCGGTCATCCTCGGCCAGCAAGGCCAGACGCGCCGCGATATCGCTGAGCTGGTCGCTGGGCCGGGCCGGACCGCCCGCCAGGACCGCGTCCAGGGGCACGCCGAGCACCTCGGTCAGATCCAGCAGGCGGTTCAAGGGCGGCAAGGTGGCGCCGCGCTCGAAACGGGAGATGGTTTCCTGCTCCACGCCGAGACGCTCGGCCACCTGCTCCTGCGTCAAGCCGCGCAGGCGCCGGTGATCGGCGAGCGCGCGCCCCAATCGTTTGCCAAACTCTTCATGGCTGTTCATGGCGGCATTGCACCTCGTTGGGTGATCCCACGATAAGGGCGGCGCGTGGGCGCCAGTTGCCTCAAAGCCGAGGCCTTCCGTTTTAGTAACAAAAAGCCCGGCACAGTTCCAGACCGTGGCTGCGGCATTCGCAGATTTGCCATCGCGGACCCGTCCTGGACCGGCCCGCGACGCTCAAGCCCGCCGCGCCCGGTCCAACAGGGCGTACAGAATGATGGCGCCGAAGGTTGCCGTGCCGATTCCACCCAGGGTGAAGTTGCCCAGCTTGACCGTGAAATCGCCCGCGCCCAGAACCAGCGTCACGGCGGCGACGATCAGATTGCGGTTGTCGCTGAAATCAACCTGGTTCACGACCCAGATGCGCGCCCCGGCGATGGCGATCAAACCAAACACGACCACCGACATCCCGCCCAGAACCGGCCCCGGAATAGTCTGGATCAGCGCGCCGAATTTGGGCGAGAAGCCCAGCACGATGGCGATGACGGCCGCCAGCACGAAAACCAGCGTGGAATAGATACGCGTGACGGCCATGACGCCGATGTTCTCGGCATAGGTGGTCACCCCCGTGCCGCCCACGGCGCCAGACACCATGGTCGCGACGCCGTCGCCCACGAACGCCCGGCCGAGATAGCGGTCCATGTCGCGCCCGGTCATGGCGCTGACCGCTTTGAGGTGGCCCAGGTTCTCGGCCACCAGAATGATGGCCACCGGCACGATCAGGCCCATGGCCTCGGCCTTGAACACGGGCGCCGCGAAATGCGGCAGGCCCAACCAGGCTGCGGCTGCCACGCCGGAGAAATCAATGGCTTTGCCCAGGCCCAGGCCGTTGGCCAGCACGGCGTAGATCAGGCAGGACAGAATGAGGCCGACCAGGATGAGCAGCCGCTGCACCATGCCGCGCGTGAAGACGGCAATACCGCCCACGCACACGATGGTGATGATGGACATGGCCGTGTCGAAGCCCGAGTTGCCCATGGCGCCTTTGGCGGCGATGGGCGCGAGGTTCAGGCCGATGACCGCGACCACCGCGCCGGTGACCACCGGCGGCATCAGGGCCTCGACCCAACTGGCGCCCGCGCCGCCGCGCGCATTGGCCACCCAGACGATCAGGCCGATCAGGGTATAGGCCAGACCGCAGGCGATGATGGCGCCCAGCGCGACGCCGATATTGGGATTGGGCCCGCCACCGGCATAACCCGTGACCGCGATGACGCCGCCGATGAAGGCGAAGCTTGAACCGAGATAACTCGGCACCCGCCCACCGACGAACAGAAAGAAAATCAGCGTGCCGATGCCCGACATCAGAATGGCCACGTTGGGATCGAAACCCATCAGCAGCGGCGCGAGCACCGTCGAGCCGAACATGGCCACCACGTGCTGCGCGCCCATGGCGATGTTCTTGGGCCAGGAGAGCCGTTCGTCGGGCGCGATCAGCGCGCCGGGCACGGTGTCATCGGCCAGCCGCCAACGCGGAAAATAGGAGTCGGACATGGTAATTGAGAGGTCGTCAAAGGATTCCGGGGCGAAGTGTAAGGGCAGCGTCAGGCAGTGGGCAACAAGGTTTAAGTTTCCGGCCTCGCTGCCGTATTAGGAGTAACCCTCACCCCTGCCCTCAAGGACACACGTCATGGCCATTTCCTCGATTGGCTCCAGCGTCTACACCGGGCTGTCGCGCAGCACCGGCGCCAGTTCCAGCACCAGCGACAGCTCGCTGCAAAAGACGCTGCGCGAGCTGCAACAGCAACTGCGTCAACTGCAACAGCAGATGGACCGCGTGCGCAACAGCAACGCCACGGCCGAACAGAAAGCGCAGCAACTGCAGGCGCTGAATACCCAGGCCGCCACGCTGCAGACCCAGATCCAGAAGGTTTTGCAGCAACAGCTGCAGCAGTTGCAGACCTGACCCCCTGGCCGCGCTGATCGGGGGCATCAAAATTTCTGATTGGACGCCCCCGGGGGGCGGGGCTATGGTCTGTTACGCCTACAAAAACACCGAGGAGACAGACCATGAACGCCGTGCGCACCGCACTGGCGGCCGCCCTGCTGGCCGCCACGACCCCCGCCCTTGCTGGCACCGTGACCGTGATCACGTCCTTTCCCAAGGATCTGACCCAGGTTTACAAGGCGGCCTTCGAGAAGGCCAACCCCGGGATCACCGTCGAGATTCTGAACAAAAATACCGTCTCGGGCATTGCTTTCGTGCGCGAGACGCCGGCCGGCCAGCGCCCCGAGATCTTCTGGGCCAGCGCACCGGACGCCTTTGAAGTGCTGGCGCGCGACAAGCTGCTGGCCAAGGCTCCCGATGTGCTGAACAAAGCGGTTCCGGACAAGATCGGCAGCTATCCGATCAACGACCCCTCCGGCCTCTACATGGGCCAGGCCCTGGCCGGTTACGGCATCATGTACAACACCCGCTACATCAAGGCCAACAAGCTGCCCGCGCCGGTGGAGTGGAAGGATCTGCTGGCTCCGCAATGGTTCGGCCATGTGGGCATCACGGCGCCCTCGCGCTCGGGCACCATGCACCTGACCGTCGAGACGATTCTGCAGGGCGAGGGCTGGGACCAGGGCTGGCAGACGATTCTGCGCATGTCCGGCAACAGCAGCGCGGTTACCGAGCGCTCGTTCGGCGTGCCCGATGGCGTGAACAATGGCCAGTTCGGCGCGGGCCCGGTCATCGATTTCTTCGGCCTGTCCAGCAAGTACTCCAATTTCCCGGTGGAATTCGTCTATCCGAGCGAAACCTCCATCGTGCCGGCCAATATCGCCCTGATCGACGGGGCCAAGAATACCGAGGAAGGCAAGAAGTTCATCGCCTTCACCTTGAGCCAGGCGGGCCAGGAGCTGTTGCTCGAGCCCAAGATCTCGCGCTTGCCCGTGCTGCCGTACGCGGACATGAAGGGCAAGATCCCTCCCGGCTATCCCGACCCGGCCGAGATCGCGCGGCGCAGCAAGGTGCACTTCGACGCCGACCTGTCGCAGACGCGCTATTACGTGGTGCAAAGCCTGTACGACCAGACGATCACCTTCCGCCTGAAAGAACTGCAGGCAGCGACCAAGGCCATCTACGAGGCCGAAGCCAAGCTCGGCAAACGCGCCGGCGAAGGCAAGGCCGCCGACTTGCTGGCCCAGGCGCGCAAGCTGACCTGGTCGCCGGTCGTCGATGGCAAGCAAGTCGCCGATCCGGAGTTCCTCAAGCTGTTTGCCGGCAACAAGAAGGACGCCGCGGTCAATCAGAAGCTCACGCAGCTCGAGGGCGAATGGAACAGCAAGGCCCGCGCCAACTATGAACAAGCGGTGAAGCTGGCTCGCGAAGCCGCCGCGCTGTAACCGCCCGCAGGGGCATGCGCCGGCTCGCCTGAGCCGGCGCCCTCTTCTCTTTGCGCAGGAACCCTCATGATGCTCACGGGTCGATCCCGCCTGCCCGCCGGGCCGCTCTTGGCCGCCTTGCTGGTGCTGACCTTTCTGGTGCTTTTCCTGGTCTTTCCGGTCGGCACGGTCTTCTACACCGCCTTCGTCAACGCGGACGGAAGTTTCACGCTTGGCCATTTCGGCGCCTTTTTCGGCCAGCCGCTGATGCAGGAGGCTTTCTTCAACAGCCTGTATGTCGCGGGCTGGTCTGCCTTGCTGGCCTCGGTCATCGCCGTGCCGCTGGCTTACTTCACCGTACGCTTTGACTTTCGCGGCGCGCTGCTGATCCAGACGCTGGGCGTGCTGCCGCTGATCATGCCGCCGTTCGTCGGCGCGGTCGCCATGCAGTTGCTGTTTGGCCGTTCCGGTTCGGTCAATTTGCTGCTCGATGACTGGTTTGGCGTGACCATCCCCTTCATGGAGGGACTCAACGGCGTGATCTTCGTCGAGTCCATCCACTACTTCCCCTTCATCCTGATGAACCTCGTCGTGGCCTTGCGCAACATCGACGGTTCAATGGAAGAAGCGGCTTTCAATCTGGGATCGCGCGGCTTCCGGCTGTTTCGCCGGGTGATTTTCCCGCTGGCGCTGCCAGGCTATGTGGCCGGCACCTCGCTGGTGTTCGTCAAAGTCTTCGACGATCTGGGCACCCCGCTGGTCCTGGGCATCACCAATATGCTCGCGCCGCAAGCCTATCTGCGCATCACCCAGGTCGGTCTGGAAGATCCGCTGGGCTATGTGATCAGCGTGATCATGATCGGATTCTCCATCCTGGCGCTCTGGCTCTCGGCCCGCATGCTGGGCGGCAAGGACTACTCCACCCTGCAAAAAGGCGGCAGCTCCATACAGAAACGCAAGCTGCGCCCGGGCGAGTCAGTCCTGGCCTATGGCTGGATCATCCTGGTGCTGGCCCTGGTGCTCTCGCCGCATCTGGGCGTGCTGCTGCTGTCGCTGGCCAGCGTATGGAGCTATGCCCCGCTGCCCGACGGCTACACCCTGGCGCACTATGCCGCGGTGTTCTCGGAGTCGCAGGGCATGATCGCCAACACGCTGCTGTATTGCGGACTGGCCGCGGGCGTGGATGTTCTGCTGGGCACGGCCATCGCCTACCTGATGCTGCGCACCCGCCTGCCGGCCCGGCAATGGCTGGACTTCCTGGCGTCGGCGGCGCTGGCCATCCCGGGCATCGTGCTGGCCATCGGGTATCTGCGCACCTTCCGGGGCGTCGAGATCGGCGGCGTGCTGCTGACCTCTTCTTGGGTGCTCATCATGATTGCCTACTCGGTGCGGCGGCTGCCCTACGCGCTGCGCGCCTGCGTGGCGTCGCTACAGCAGATCAATATCTCGCTGGAGGAAGCCGCCGAGTCGCTGGGCGCGAGCCGGCTGCGCACGCTGCGCCGCATTGTCGTGCCCTTGATGGCCGGCGGCATGCTGGCCGGCTTCGTGACCAGCTTCGTGACCGCCGCCGTCGAACTGTCGGCCACCATCATGCTGGTGACGCGCGACAGCCAGGCTCCCATGAGCTACGGTATCTATCTCTATATGCAAAGCGCGGCCGGACGCGGTCCGGGCGCCGCGCTGGGCGTGCTGGCCGTCGTTGCGGTGGGCATAGGCACTTACGTTTCTCATTTGCTGGTCGAGCGGGCATCGGCCCGCCAGCGTCCGGCGCAGGAATGAACCATGAAGAAAATCAGCGTCGAGTGCCGCAACATCCGGCTCTCCTATGGCAAGAACGAGGTCCTGAAGGACATCAACATCAATATCGAACCCGGGGAGTTCTTTGCCCTGCTGGGCCCCTCGGGTTCGGGCAAGTCCACCCTGCTGCGGCTGATCGCCGGCTTCAATCAGCATAGCCACGGCCAGTTGCTCATCGACGGCAAGGACATCAGCGGCACCCCGCCCTGGAAGCGCAATATCGGCATGGTGTTCCAGAACTATGCGCTCTGGCCGCACATGACGGTCTGGGACAACGTGGCCTTCGGTCTGGTCGAGCGCAAACTGCCGCGCGCCGAGATCCAGGCGCGTGTGCAGGACGCCCTGGAGCTCGTGGGGCTGGCACAGTTTGCCAAGCGCCGCCCCAACCAGCTCTCCGGCGGGCAGCAGCAGCGCGTGGCACTGGCCCGCACCATCGTCATCGAGCCGCAGGTGCTGTTGCTCGACGAGCCGCTGTCGAACCTGGACAAAAAACTGCGCGTGCAGATGCGTCAGGATCTCCTGGCGCTGCAGCGCCGTTTGGGCATCACCACCATTTTCGTGACCCACGACCAGGAAGAAGCCATGACCACGGCCGACCGCATGGCCGTGCTCGAGCGCGGCGTGGTGCAGCAGATCGGCACCCCCACCACCTTGTTCGACTACCCGGTCAACCGTTTCGTGGCCGATTTCGTGGGCACGATGAATGTGCTCGAGGGCCAGGTGCGCGAGCGCCGCAGCGACAGCGTGTTGCTGGCCGTCGAAGGCGTGGGCGAGCTGCAACTGCCGGTGACGGGCGACATCCCCGAGTCGGCCAGGCTGGCGGCCAGCTTTCGGCCGCATACCGTGCAGATCGAGATGGCCGATGGCACGGGTGACGCGCGATATGTCTGGCTGCCAGCGGTGGTCGAAGCGAGCGAATTCCTGGGAGAATTCACCCGCTATCAACTTTCGGTGGGCGAGCAGCGCCTGACCGCGGATCAGACACATATGGCCGGCCTTTCTCCCTTTCCCATCGGCGCGCCCGTTTCGGTCGGCCTGGAGCCCACGCAGATCCGACTGCTGGCCGCCTGATACGGCCGGTCGATGGAAATCTACCAGCTCCGCGCTTTCGTCACGGTGGCCCGCTTGGGCCACCTGACGCGGGCGGCCGAAGCCCTGTCGCTGACGCAGCCGGCCGTCAGCGCCCAGATCAAGGCCCTGGAACAGAGCCTGGGCGTGGCCCTGTTCGAACGCAGCGCGGGCCGGATGGTATTGGCCCGTTCCGGCGAAGTCCTGCTGCCCACGGCCGAGGCGCTGCTCGTGCTGGGGGCGCAACTGAAGTCCGAAGCCCAGCAATTGCAAGGCGCGCTACAAGGCGCGCTGGACCTCGGCCTGCCCAGCGAGCGCCCGGAATTTCTGCGCCTGGGCGATCTGGCCTCGACCCTCATGCAAAGCCTGCCCATGGTCGAACTCAAGACGCATGTCCTGACGGCCGACGCGCTATTGGAGCAGGTCCAGGGCGGCCGCCTGGCCGCGGCCCTGCTCATCGTGGCCTACCCGCCTCGCGCGGTGCAGTGGCGGGCGTTGCGCAGCGTGCGCTACCGCATCGCCGTGCCCAAACCGCTGCGCGATACGCTGACCCGGGCCGGCTGGCGCGATATCGCCCAACTGCCCTGGCTGGACGGGCCGGCCGGCAGCCACACCCATCTCTTGCTGCGCGATATGTTCGAGCGTCATGGCCTGGCCCCGCGCGTGGTCATGCAGAACGACGATCAGGCCAATCTGGATGCCATGGTGCGCGCCGGGGCGGGCTGCGCGCTGCTGCGCGAAGAAACCGCGCTGGCCGGCGCGGCGGCCGGCGACTTCATCGTTTGGGGCCAGGCCCGCGCCGATGCGATGCTGGGCTTTATTCAATCCCCCGAGCGCGCTGGCGAAGCCTTGCTGGTCGCGCTAAGCTCGCTGGTGCAAAAAATCTGGAAACCTGGCGCCATCGCCACCGCGACACATGACTGAGATCTGGTTCATCCGACACGGCGAAACCGACTGGAATCGCCAACGCCGCCTGCAAGGCTGGCAAGACACCCCCTTGAACGCCAGCGGCCAGGCGCAAGCCCGCGCCCTGGCCGAACGCCTCGCCGGCGAGGCGCTGACCTTCGATGCGCTCTACAGCAGCGATCTGCAACGCGCCATGGCCACGGCCGAACCCGTCAGCCAGGCCCTGGGCCTGCGCGTGCGGCCCGAGCCGGGCATCCGCGAGCGCGGTTTCGGCGTGCTCGAAGGCCTGGACTTGGACCGCATCGAAGAACTCGTGCCGGAGGCGGCAGCGGCCTGGAAAAGCCGCGACCCCGAGCGCATCGTCGAGGGCGGAGAAACGCTTGGGCAATTCAACGCACGCGTCGTGGCGGCGGTCGAAGATATCGCCCAACGTCACGAAGGCCAACGCCTGCTCGCCTTCACCCACGGCGGCGTGCTGGACATCCTCTGGCGCCGGGCCAGCGGGGTGGCCTTGAATGCCCCCCGGCAGGCCACGCTGTTCAACGTCAGCATCAACCGCATCGGTGTGCAGGGCCGCCAATGGCAGCTTCTGGATTGGGGCGACATCAAACACGTGGCCGACGAGGTCGGCAACGACGTGCAGCCCTGAGTGCCTCAGCGTCCCGCGCGCGGTTTGCGCGGCGCATTGCGCGCCAGCATGTCGTAGAGCGCATTGGGCAGCAGCCGCATCAAGCGGCTGACCACCCCCATTTGCCACGGAATGACGCGATAGGAAGCGCCCGCCTCTATCGTGCGCAACGCCCGGCGGGCAAAACGCGCCGCCGGCATCAGAAACGGCATGCGATAGGGATTGTGGCGGGTCATGGGCGTATCGATATAGCCGGGCGCAATCGTCACCACTTTGATCCCGGCCGCGGCAAGCTCCAGGCGCAGGCTTTCGCAATACGTGATCACGGCCGATTTGGACGCGCTGTAGGCGCCCGCCCCGGGTAAGCCACGAATACCCGCCACGCTGGCCACGCCCACGAGCCGGCCCCCACCCTGCGCCTTCATGGCCTCGATAAAGGGCTCGAAGGTGGCGACGGTGGCCAGCACATTGGTATCGAAAATCGCTTTGAAGACGTCGAAATCCTCGGCCGCCTCGGTCAAGGTGCCGGCGCTGATGCCCGCGCTGGCAATCACGACATCGATGCCCCCGCCGCAATGCGCGAGAAAATCGCGGGCGGCCGCGTGCAAGGCGGCACGGTCGCGGACATCGAGCGCGTAGACGTAATGCTCGCCAGGCAGGCGCGCAGCCAGCGCGTCGAGCGCCGGCTTGCGCCGCCCCACCAACCCCAGACGCGCGCCGCGCCGGGCATATTCCTCGGCCAGCGCCAGGCCCAAACCGGAGCTCGCGCCGGTGATAAAGACATGCATCGCAGACTCCACACATGACAACGCCCGCGGCAAAGCGGGCGTTGGGTTCAGCCGCCGGGTCGGCCCATCAGAAAAAGATGAGAGCGAAGATACCCAGAACCAGCAACCATTTCAAGATGTAGTAAAGCGTTTTGTTCTTTTTCTTGATGCTTTTGCCAAACCGGCGCACCGCATATACCGCACCGAAAATGCGGTTAATACCCCCGGTGCGATCACCCGCCTGATTGGGCGAGGTCGCGGCGCGCAGCAAAATAGTGCCGAAGAAATCATTGACCGCCTGCGCCCAGCGGTATTTCATCGGGCGCTCGAGATCACAGAACAAAATAATGCGGTTCTGATCGGTTTTATTTTCGGCGTAATGGATGAAGGTTTCGTCAAACACCACGGCCTCGCCGTCGCGCCAGTAATAATCCTGGCCGTCGACGTTGATATAACAGTCAGGACTGTTCGGCGTCATCAGACCCATGTGAAAACGCAGCGAACCGGCATAGGGGTCACGGTGCCGCGGCAGGCGGCTGCCCGGCGGCAGCGCCGTGAACATGGCGGCCTTCATGCCCGGAATATTGCTGACCAGCTCCGTCGTCAACGGGCACAAGGCCCGCGCAGACGGATGATCGGTGTCATACCACTTGAGATAAAAGCGCTTCCAGCCGCTCTTGAAGAAAGAGTTGAAGCCGGCATCGTTGTACTTGTCGGAAGCCTTGATATGGCCCTCGCCAAACAATTGCTCGGCCTCGGCGCGGATATCCTCCCAGCGGTCCAACAGCACCTTGACCTGCGGGAAATACTTCAGGTCGAGGTAGGGCTGATTGGGCACGCCGGAGAAGGCGTACATGAAGACATTGATGGGTGCCGTGAAGGTGGAGTGATCCAGGGCCTGGCGCGAAAACCGGTGCCTGACACGGCCACGATAATGCACCACCACGGCGGTGACGATGAACAAGGCGAGTATGAACCATTTCATGCCTGACTCTCCCCGGGCCCGGAATCATGGTCCGGGCCCTCTGGATACTGCCCCGTCAGGGGCTTACGACTGCAGCGATGCGTGCAGGTCCTGCAACGGGTAAACCTGGAAGCCCAGGCCTTCGCGCAGGAACTGCATGCCTTCCACCGCCGCGCGGGCACCCGCGATGGTCGTGTAGAAGGTAATACGATTGGCCAAAGCCTGCGTCCGGATGGTGCGCGAGTCGGCAATCGCGTTGCGGCGCTCTTCAACGGTGTTGATCACCAGCGAAACTTCGCCGTTCTTGACCATGTCCACGATGTGCGGACGGCCTTCGGTGACCTTGTTGACCACCTGAACGGGAATGCCCGCTGCCTGGATCTCGGCGGCGGTGCCACGCGTGGCAACCAGCTTGAAACCCAGGTTGTGCAGGCCGCGCGCCACTTCCACGGCACGCGGCTTGTCCTGGTTTTTCACGCTGATGAAGACCGTGCCCGATTCGGGCAGGCGCACGCCGGCGGCCAACTGCGACTTCACGAAGGCCTCGCCGAAGCTGCGGCCCACGCCCATGACCTCGCCGGTGGACTTCATTTCCGGTCCGAGGATGGTGTCCACGCCCGGGAACTTCACGAAGGGGAAGACCGCTTCCTTGACGCAGAAGTAGGCCGGCACGACTTCTTCGGTCACGCCTTGCTGCGCCAGCGTGCGGCCAGCCATGGCGCGCGCGGCGATCTTGGCCAGCTGCAGGCCAGTGGCCTTGGACACGTAAGGCACCGTGCGCGAGGCGCGCGGATTGACTTCGAGCACGTAGACGTCGCCATCCTGCACAGCGAACTGTACGTTCATCAGGCCGCTGACATTCAGCGCGCGGGCCATGGTCGTGGTCTGGCGCTTGATCTCGGCCACGATGTCGGCCGACAAGGAGTAAGGCGGCAAGCTGCACGCGGAGTCGCCCGAGTGCACGCCCGCCTGCTCGATGTGTTCCATCACACCGCCGATGAACACGGTCTCGCCGTCGGCCAGGCAGTCGACGTCGACTTCGGTGGCGTTGTTCAGGAAGTGATCCAGCAGCACGGGCGAGTCATTGCTCACCTTGACGGCTTCGCGCATGTAGCGTTCGAGATCCTGCTGCTCATGGACGATTTCCATGGCGCGGCCGCCCAGCACATAGCTGGGCCGCACGACCAGCGGATAGCCGATCTCGGCGGCATGCGCCAGGGCTTCGGCTTCGGTGCGTGCCGTGCGGTTGGGCGGCTGACGCAGGCCGAGCTTGTTGAGCAGCTTCTGGAAGCGCTCGCGGTCTTCGGCCACGTCGATGGACTCGGGGCTGGTGCCGATGATGGGCACGCCGTTGGCTTCCAGGGCACGCGCCAGCTTGAGCGGCGTCTGGCCGCCGTACTGCACGATCATGCCGATGGGGTTTTCTTTGTGGACGATCTCCAGCACGTCTTCGAGCGTCAGCGGCTCGAAATACAGCCGATCGGAGGTGTCGTAGTCGGTCGAGACGGTTTCCGGGTTGCAGTTGACCATGATGGTCTCGAACCCGTCTTCGCGCAGCGCCAGCGAGGCATGCACGCAGCAATAGTCGAACTCGATACCCTGGCCGATACGGTTCGGCCCGCCGCCCAGGACGATGATCTTCTTGCGGTCGGTGGGCTGCGCCTCGCATTCCTCTTCGTACGTGGAGTACATGTAGGCGGTGCGGGTGGCGAATTCAGCCGCGCAGGTGTCCACGCGCTTGTAGACCGGGCGGACGTTGAGCTGATGACGCAGCTTGCGCACTTCGGATTCGGAGGAATCCAGCAGGAAGGCCAGGCGGCGATCGGAGAAGCCGCGGCGCTTGAGTTCGAACAGCGTGGCGTAATCGAGATCGGACAGCGTCTTTTGCTCGAGCGCCAGTTCGATGTCGACGATTTCCTTGATCTGAGCCAGGAACCACGGGTCGATATGGGTGATGTTGTGCACCTCATCGAGCGTGAAACCCTGGGCGAAGGCATCGCCCACGTACCAGATGCGCTCGGGGCCGGGTTCGCCCAGCTCGACTTGCAGCTTCTCGCGGTCGGTGGTCTTCTGGTTCAGGCCGTCCACGCCGACTTCCAGGCCGCGCAAGGCTTTCTGGAAGGATTCCTGGAAGGTCCGGCCCATGGCCATGACTTCGCCGACCGACTTCATCTGCGTGGTCAGGCGGGCATCGGCCTGCGGGAATTTCTCAAACGCAAAGCGCGGCACCTTGGTGACGACGTAGTCGATGGTCGGCTCGAACGAGGCCGGGGTAGCGCCGCCGGTGATTTCGTTCTTGAGCTCATCCAGCGTGTAACCCACGGCCAGGCGCGCAGCCACCTTGGCGATCGGGAAACCCGTGGCCTTGGAGGCCAGCGCCGAGGAGCGCGAGACGCGCGGGTTCATTTCGATGACGATCATGCGGCCGTTCTTGGGATTGACCGCGAACTGCACGTTCGAGCCACCCGTATCCACGCCGATCTCGCGCAGCACCGCAATGGATGCGTCGCGCATGATCTGGTATTCCTTGTCCGTCAGCGTCTGCGCCGGCGCGACCGTGATGGAGTCGCCGGTGTGCACGCCCATGGGATCGAGGTTTTCGATCGAGCAGACGATGATGCAGTTGTCCGCCTTGTCGCGGACCACTTCCATTTCGAATTCTTTCCAGCCCAGCAGCGATTCTTCGATCAGCAGCTCGCTGGTGGGCGAAGCTTCCAGACCACGGCGGCAGATGGTTTCGAACTCTTCCGCGTTGTAGGCGATGCCGCCGCCGGTGCCGCCCAGCGTGAAGCTGGGGCGGATGACGACCGGGAAGCCGGCCGTGCCGATCTCGGCGGCGATGCGGCGCTGCACGTCCCAGGCTTCGTCCAGGGTGTGGGCCACGCCCGACTTGGCCGAAGCCAGGCCGATGTCCGTCATGGCCTGCTTGAATTTCTGCCGGTCTTCGGCCTTCTCGATGGCGTGTTCGTTGGCGCCGATGAGCTCGACACCATACTTGGCCAGCACGCCGTTATGCGCCAGATCGAGCGCGCAGTTCAGCGCGGTCTGGCCGCCCATGGTGGGCAGGAGCGCGTCGGGACGCTCGCGCTCGATGATTTTTTCAACCGCTTGCCAGGTAATGGGCTCGATATAGGTCACATCGGCCGTTTCCGGGTCGGTCATGATGGTCGCAGGGTTGCTGTTGACCAGGATGGTGCGATAGCCCTCGGTCTTGAGTGCCTTGCAAGCCTGCGCGCCCGAATAGTCGAACTCGCAAGCCTGGCCGATGATGATCGGGCCGGCGCCAATGATGAGGATGCTTTTTATGTCTGTACGCTTAGGCATGGTGGAATCTTTATTTCTGGCCGGCCATCAGGCTGATGAACTTGTCGAACAGCACGATGATGTCGTGCGGGCCCGGGCTGGCTTCGGGGTGGCCCTGGAAGCAGAAAGCCGGGCGATCGGTCAGCTCGAAGCCTTGCAGGGTGCCGTCGAACAGCGAGATGTGCGTGGCGCGCGCATTGGCCGGCAGGCTGGCCGCGTCAACCGCGAAGCCATGGTTCTGGCTGGTGATGAAGACCCGCTGGGATTGCAGATCCTGCACCGGATGGTTGGCGCCATGGTGGCCCGTCTTCATTTTGACGGTCTTGCCGCCCACGGCCAGACCCATGATCTGGTGGCCCAGGCAGATGCCGAACACCGGCAGCTTGCGCTCCAGGAAGACGCGCGTGGCGGCGATGGCGTAATCGCAAGGCCCGGGATCGCCCGGGCCGTTGGCCAGGAACACACCATCGGGGTTGAGCTTGAGGACGTCCTCGGCAGGCGTTTGCGCCGGCACCAGCGTGATGCGGCAGCCGCGGTCGGCGATCAGGCGCAGGATGTTGTGCTTGACGCCAAAGTCGTAAGCCACGACGTGGAAGCGGTCTTGCTCGGGCTGGGTATACCCCTCGCCCAACTCCCAGGTGCCCTGGGTCCAGGAAGTGGTGTCTTTCTGGGAGACCACCTTGGCCAAGTCCTGTCCGGACATGCCGGGAAAGGAACGCGCCAGCTCGACGGCGCGCTCGGCATCCTCGCCCACGAGGATGCAGCCCCCCTGGGCGCCCTTTTCGCGCAGGATGCGGGTCAGCTTGCGGGTATCGATACCCGCAATGGCGACCACGCCTTGCGCCGTCAAGTAGTCGGGCAGGGATTGGGTCGCACGAAAGTTGGACACTCGCGCGGGGCAGTCGCGCACCACGAGACCGGAAGCGTAGACACGATTGGCCTCGACGTCTTCAGCGTTGACGCCGGTATTGCCAATGTGGGGATAGGTCAGGGTCACAATCTGACCGCTGTAGCTCGGATCGGTGAGAATTTCCTGGTAGCCCGTCATGGAGGTGTTGAACACCATCTCGGCTACGGTATGACCCGGCGCGCCTATCGATACGCCCCGAAAAATGGTACCGTCCGCCAAAGCCAGAATTGCAGGAGGGAAACGGTTGATCCCCTCGGGAAAAAGTTGCGGCAGCACAGTGAACCCCGGTTTCAGAATCGATAATCAAACTTTCAGATTATACCTCGAACGGGCAATATCCGGCTCTTTTCGGTGAAAAACCGCGCCAATCAAGGCGGATATCATCAATCCGTCTTTTTCCCCACCCCGCCAGCCAGCCGCAACCGGCGCCGCGCCACGATGCATCCCAAGTCAGCCGCCAGTGCTACCCTAGGGTCAGATATCAACCCTCAACCTGCGATGCCCATGCCCTCTCAGCTTCAAGCCCTGCGCCGCCACACCACTGTTGTCGCCGACACTGGCGATTTCGAGACCATGCGCGCGCTGCGCCCCACCGACGCCACCACTAACCCGTCCCTAATTCTGAAGGCGGTGCAGAAAGACGCCTACCGCCCGCTGCTGGACCAGGCGGCCCGCGATCATCGCGGCGCGCCCGCCAGTGAAATCACCGACCGCCTGCTGGTGGCCTTCGGACGGCAGATCCTGGACATCGTACCGGGCCGGGTATCCACCGAAGTCGACGCCCGCCTGTCCTTCGATACCCGCGCCAGTGTGGAGCGCGCGCGCGGCATCATCGCGCTGTACGAAGCCGCCGGCGTGCCGCGTGAGCGGGTCTTGATCAAGATCGCCTCGACCTGGGAAGGCATACAGGCCGCCCGGCTGCTGCAGGAAGAAGGCATCCACTGCAATCTGACGCTGCTGTTCTCACTGGTGCAGGCTGTCGCCTGCGCCGACGCCGGCGTGCAGCTCATTTCGCCCTTCGTGGGCCGCATCTACGATTGGCACAAGAAAGCCGCCGGCGCGCAGTGGGACGAGACGGCCCGCAGCGGGGCCAACGACCCCGGTGTGCAATCGGTCGCCCGCATCTTCGAGTATTACAAGGCGCACGGCATCGACACGGAAGTCATGGGCGCGAGCTTTCGCAATACGGGGCAGATCCTGGCCCTGGCAGGCTGCGATCTGCTGACCATCAGCCCCGAGCTGCTGGCCCAGCTCGATGCCAGCGAAGGCGAGGTACCGGTCCAGCTCAGCCTGCCGGCAGCGGGCAGCCCGCCGCCGGCGGCCATGGCTTGCGGCGAGATCGCTTTCCGCAGCCTGCTCAATGAAGACGCCATGGCCAGCGAAAAACTCTCCGAAGGCATACGGCTTTTCGTGGCGGATGCGCGCAAGCTGGATCAATTGATCGAGCAGGCCAGCGCCTGAGCGGCGCCACGCGCGCCTGCCTGCCCGCCCCGGCCCGCGAGCCGGGGTTTTTTATAGCTTTTCGGTTTCACCCGAACGCGGCTGCCATTTCATCAGCCGCTTCTCGCCCAGGCCGACGAGGTAATCGAGCACCAGGGCAAAAGCCGTCAACACCACGATGCCGGCAAACACCGTATTCACGTCGAACGTGCCTTCGGCCTGCAGGATGAGATAGCCCACGCCGCTGGCCGAACCCAGGTACTCGCCCACCACCACCCCGACAAAGGCCAGGCCCACCGAGGTGTGCAGGCTGGAGAAAACCCAGCTCGTGGCCGAAGGCAGATAGACGTGGCGCAGCAACTGCCGGCGCCGGGCGCCCAGCATGCGGGCGTTGTCCAGCAAGGTCGGGCTGACCTCACGCACACCCTGGTATACGTTGAAAAAGACGATGAAGAACACCAGCGTCACCGCCAGCGCGACCTTGGACCAGATTCCCAGGCCGAACCACATGCCGAAAATGGGCGCCAGGATGACGCGCGGCATGGAGTTGGCCGCCTTGATATACGGGTCGAGAATGGCGCTGGCCACGGGCGACAGGCCCAGCCACAGGCCGCTGCCCAGGCCGGCCACCGTGCCGATGACGAAGGCCAGCACGGTTTCGGACAGCGTCACCCACAGATGCTTGTAGATATCGGCGTCGGTCACGAACCAGGACCAGATGCGCTCGGCGACCTTCAGGGGTTGGCCGAAAAAGAAAGCCACCTTGCTGTCGAGGGAGGCGAAATGCCAGACGAGCAGAATGACGACCAGCAGCAACAACTGCCAGAAACGCAGGCTCGCCGAGCCGGGTTTGATCAACTTAGCCATGGTTTTCAGGCCCGCTTTTGCTGGGCATAGCCTTTCAGGACTTCTTCACGCAACACGCCCCAGATGGCCGCGTGCAGTTCAACGAAGCGCGGATGCATGCGCACTTCCGCCACGTCGCGCGGGCGGGGCAGATCGATGACGAACTCGCCGATCGGATGCGTGCCCGGGCCGGCCGATAGCACGACCACGCGGTCGCTCATCGCAATCGCTTCGTCCAGATCATGGGTGATGAACAACACCGCCTTGCGCCGCGCCATCCAGAGATCGAGCACCTCGTTTTCCATGAGCTGCCGGGTCTGGATATCCAGCGCGGAAAAAGGCTCGTCCATCAGAATGATGTCCGGGTCGCGGATCAGCGTCTGAGCCAGCATCACGCGCTTGCGCATGCCGCCGGACATCTGATGCGGATAACGGTGTTCGAAGCCGCCCAGGCCCACGCGGCGCATCCAATCGCGCGCCTGCGCCTCGGCCTGTTCGCGCGCCACGCCGGCGAATTCCAGGCCGGCCATGACGTTGTCCAGCGCATTACGCCAAGGCAGCAAGGCCTCGCCCTGGAACATATAGCCGGCCCGGGCATTGATGCCCGAGAGGACTTCACCGAACACCCGCACCTGCCCCGACGACGGCGAGAGCAAGCCCGCGCCGACGTTGAGCAGGGTGGACTTGCCGCAGCCTGTGGGGCCCACCACGGAGACGAATTCGCCGGGAGCGATCGTCAGCGTGGTGTCGGCCACGGCGGTATAACGTTGCTTGCGGTCATCACGGGACACAAAGGTGCAGGTGATGTCTTCAAGCGAAAGTGCAGCTTCAACCATTGGGATACTTCTCGTTGGCGCGACGGGTGAATTCATTGGTCCAGACCTTGGACGTATCGATCTTGGCCAGGTCGATTTCGCCCGCATAGGCTGCCAGCGCCTTGGCCGCCGTGGCCGCGCCGTCTTCCGGAATGACGCCATCGGGCGACAGCCCTTCGAGGCTGGCCTTGACGGCGGCCTTGTAAACCTCGGGATCACCCAGCAGATAGTTGGTCGGCACGGTCTTGGCGATCTCGTCGACACCGGCCTTCTGTATCCACTTGTCGGCGCGCACGATGGCATTGGTCAGCGCCTGCACCGTGTTGGGGTTGGCGTCGATGAAGGCCTGGGGAGCGTAGAGGCTGCCGGCCGGCATATTGCCGCCGAAGATCTCCAGCGTGTCCTTCAGCGTGCGCGTATCGACGATGATTTCCATATCGCCGCCCATCGTCAGCATGGACACCACCGGATCGGTGTTGGACATCGCGTCGACCTGGCCGCTGCGCAGCGCCGTCACCGCGCCAGCGCCCGCGCCGACACCGATGAAGGACACATCGCTGGCCTTCAGGCCATGCTTGGCCAGGAAGAAGCTCACGACCATGTTGGTCGACGAACCCGGCGCGGTCACGCCGATTTTCTTGCCCTTGAGATCGGCAGCGCCCTTGTAGTTGGGCACCGCTTTTTTCGACACGCCCACGCCGATCATGGGCGCGCGGCCCTGCAGCACGAAGGCGCGATAGGCCTGGCCCTTGGACTGCATGGCGATGGTGTGCTCGAAGGCGCCGGACACCACGTCGGCGCTGCCGCCCACCACGGCCTGCAAGGCCTTGGAGCCGCCGGCGAAATCCGCAATGCTGACATCCAGCCCTTCATCCTTGAAGTAGCCTTTGATTTCAGCGATGGTCAGCGGAAGATAGTAGATCAGGGGCTTGCCGCCCACGGCGATCTGCACTTTGGTCTTTTCGAGTTTTTGCGCACGAACGATGGCCGGAGCCATGCTCATGGCACCGGCCGCGCCGGCGAGCTTGAGCAGATCACGACGAGTGACTGACATCGGTTGTCTCCTGTGTGCCGCCGCAAGGCAGCGTGTGGACAGGTGGCCGGCATGGCCACCCGCTCCGGGGCCGGTCCGCTTACCAGCGCCTCAGGTACTGATTGCGCCGGTCTTTGCCAGCTGTTCAATCGCCGCTGCATCATACCCCAGCGACTTCAGGACGGCCTCGGTATGTTCCCCTAAACGCGGCCCCAACCAGCGCGTGCCGCCTGGCGTGAGCGACATTTTGGGGACGACGGCGGGTAATTTGACGGGGCTGCCATCCGGAAAATGATGCTGCTCGACCATCCCGCGCGCCAGAAACTGCGGGTCGGCGAACATATCGGCCACACTGTAGATCTTGCCGACCGGCACATCGGCATCCCGCAAGCGGCCCAACGCCTGATCGATGGTCTGCCCGTCGCACCAGGCCTGGATGGCGCCGTCGATCTCGGCCGCGCGGCGCGCACGTCCGCCGTTACGCAGCAATTGCGGATCATGCGCCATGTCCTCGCGCCCGATGGCCAGCATCAGGCGATGAAAAATCGCGTCGCCGTTGCCGGCGATGACGATATTCTGCCCATCGGCAGTGGTGTAGGTGTTCGAGGGCACGATGCCCGGCAAGGCGCCGCCCGTGCGCTCGCGCACCACGCCCGCCACGTCGTACTCCGGCACCAGGCTTTCCATGACGTTGAAGACCGACTCGTACAGCGCGACGTCGACCATCTGCCCTTGTCCGGCCTGGCAGTCATCGCCCGTCTTGCCGTTCCAGCGCCCGCCCGTGGCGTCGCGGTGGCGCAGCGCCATCAACGCGCCGATCACGCCGTGCAGCGCAGCCAGCGAATCGCCGATAGAAATACCCACGCGCAAAGGCGGACGATCCGGATGACCCGAGACATAACGCAAGCCGCCCATGGACTCGCCGATCGCGCCGAAACCGGGCTGATCGCGCATGGGCCCGGTTTGTCCGTAGCCGGAGAGCCGCACCATGATGGTGGCGGGGTTGATCGCGCGCAGATCCTCGTAACCCAAGCCCCATTTTTCGAGTACACCGGGGCGGTAGTTCTCGATGATGATGTCGGCTTGCAGGGCCAACTGACGCGCGATCTCGCGCCCGCGAGGATCCTTCAGATTCAGGCTGATGGATTGCTTGTTGCGCGCCTGCACCGTCCACCAGAGCGAATTGCCCTCGTGCAGGTGGCGCCAACTGCGTATGGGATCGCCACCGCCCTGCCCGTCCGGACCCGGCGGCGTTTCGACCTTGATGACGTCGGCACCGAATTCGCCGAACATGCGTGCGGCGAACGGACCGGCGATGAGCGTGCCCAACTCGAGCACCTTCATGCCTTGCAAGGCTGACATTTGTCTCTTCCACCCGACTGTTTATGGCTATGGGCCACGACTGCCCAGCAGGCCAACAGTCATGGTCAGGCAAAGTCGGACCCGCGGGCTAAGCCTCAGGTCGCGCGGCGCTCCATCAGTGCCCAGGCGATGGTGCCGGCATCCACATACTCGAGTTCGCTGCCCGCGGGAACACCGCGCGCCAGGCGCGTGACCTTCAGACCGCGGTCGGCCAGCGCCTCACCCAGAAAGTGCGCGGTCGTCTCGCCTTCGGCCGTGAAATTGGTCGCCAGGATGACCTCCTGGACCTGCCCGTCACAGGCGCGGTCCAGCACGCGCTGGAAGTCCAGCGCACGCGGCCCCACCCCCTCGAGCGGCGCTAAGCGCCCCATCAAGACATAGTACAGACCGCGGTAGCCATGACTGGACTCGATGACGTTCTGGTCGGCGGGGGTCTCGACAATGCACAACTGCGTGGCGTCCCGCTTGGGATTGGCGCAGATGAGACAGACCTCGTCTTCGGTAAAGCTATTGCAGCGCGAACAATGGCGCAGATTCTGCACCGCGCCGGCCAGCGCACGCCCGAGCAGATCGGCCCCTTGCAGGTCATGTTGCAGCAGGTGATACGCCATGCGCCTGGCCGAGCGCGCGCCCACGCCAGGCAAGCGCCGCAAGGCCTCGATCAAGGCCAGCAGCGGTTCGGGTTCGGGTAGCGAATTGTCCATCAGGACAGCGGGCCTCAGAAGGGCAGCTTCATGCCCGGGGGCAGCGGCAGGCCGGCGGTCAGCGAAGACATTTTTTCTTGCGACGTCGCTTCGGCCTTGCGCAGCGCGTCGTTGAACGCGGCGGCAACCAGATCTTCGAGCATGTCTTTGTCATCGGCCAGCAGGCTGGGATCGATGGCCACGCGCTTGACGTCGTTGCGGCAGGTCATGGTCACCTTGACCAGGCCGCCGCCAGCGGCGCCCTCGACCAGGATGTCGGCCAGGGCTTCCTGGGCCTTCTTCATGTTTTCCTGCATTTGCTGGGCTTGGCGCATGAGGCCGGCCAGTTGTCCTTTCATCATGGTGAAGTCTTCCTTGGGGAATCAGGGGGAAACGCCGGCCTCAAGCGGCCGGCGGCTCGACGGCGCGCACCGAATTCGGCACGACATGTCCGCCAAAATCATTGACCAGCGCCTGTACGAAGGGATCGACGGCGACGGCTTGCTCGGCGGCCTGCTGACGCGCGGCGCGCTCGATGCGGGCCACGGCGTGCGCGGTGGCATCACCGGTATTGCCGACTTCGATCTCCAGCCGCAAGCCTTGGCCGAAATGTTCGCACAACACCGTCTGCAGACGCACCCGGCTTTCGCTTTCGGCCAGCGTACGCACGGCGACCCGCAACATGACCGCATCGCCCTGCACGCCGGCCCACTCGCTCTGACGTGCGAGTTCGGCGGCCAGGCCGGTGACCGGCAGGCGCGCGGCCAATTCCGGCCAGTTCTGGGGCGACATATCGCTCAGGCGCGAGCGCGGTTGGCGTGGCGCGCGCGCGGCCCGGGGCGCCGCGGCGGCGCGCGGGGCCGGCGCGGGCGCCGCGTCGGTGGCGAGGGTTTCGAAATCGTCGTCCGGGTCTTGCGTATAGGCTTGCGTGGGGGCATAGCCCCCCTCGGCATCGTCGGGGATGGCTTCATCCACCCAAGACGGCGGGCCCGCTTCGTCGGCCGCCACCGCATCGGTCTTTATCTCCGTGACGGGTGCCGGCGCGGGTTCGGGTTCGGGTTCGGGTTCGGGTTCGGGTTCGGGCGCAGCCGGCGGCGCGGTCACGACAGCAGGCGCGGCGCTGGCGCGCGCGATGGCGGCCTCGGCCGCCTGCTCGGGGCTTTCTTCCCAGGGCGGCACCGCCGTCGCCGCGGCAGGCGCGTTGCGCGCCAGGGCCGCCGACGGCGTGCGCGGCTCGGCCGTGACGGCCGTGGCAAGCGGGACAGCGGGTGCGGCGGCAGGCGCCGGCGCGGCCTGGCTCGGCATCGCCGGCGCGCTGGCTGCCGGCAAGGCGGGCGCACTGGCGGCGGGCGCGGCCCGCGGTGCCTCGATCTGCGTGGCCGGACCGGCCTCGCCGTTGAGGGCCAGCATGCGCAGACAGGCCATGACGAAACCGGCGTACTCGTCCGGCGCCAGGCTGAGTTCGCTGCGGCTATGGACCGCAACGGAATAGAAAAGCTGTGCCGCATCAGGATGCAGGCTGGCCGCCAGACGCGCGATGTCCTGGCCCAGCGGATCATCCGCGGGGGTCAATCCGCTGACGCGCTGCTCGATCGCGATACGCGAGAGCAACACGGCAAAATCGGCCAACGCCCCGGCATAGGACAGCCCACGGGTGGCCAGTTCATCGGCCACGGCCAGCACGCCCCGCGCATCGCCCACGGCCAGCGCATCCAGCAGACGCACCAGATGACGCTGGTCGATGGTGCCCAACATGCCGCGCACGGCGTCTTCGGTCAGGTTACCGGCGCTGTAGGCGATGGCCTGGTCCGTCAGCGACAGAGCGTCACGCATGGAGCCCGAGGCAGCCTGGCCAATCAGGCGCAGGGCCGGCACCTCGAAGCCGATCTGCTCCTGGCCCAGCACGGCCTGCAAATGGCCCACGATGGATTCCGGCGGCATCTGCTTCAGATTGAACTGCAGGCAGCGCGACAGCACGGTCACCGGGATTTTCTGCGGATCCGTCGTGGCCAGGATGAACTTGACGTGCGGCGGCGGCTCTTCGAGCGTTTTCAACATCGCGTTGAAAGCGTGCCCGGTAAGCATGTGGACTTCGTCGATCATGTAGACCTTGAAGCGGCCCGCGCCAGGCGCATAGACCGCCTGCTCGAGCAGCTGGGTCATTTCCTCGACGCCGCGATTGGAGGCGGCGTCAAGTTCGAGGTAATCGACAAAGCGGCCGGCGTCGATCTCCGTGCAGGCGCGGCAGACGCCGCAGGGCTTGGAGGTGATGCCGGTTTCGCAATTCAGGGATTTGGCGAGGATGCGCGACAGCGTGGTCTTGCCGACACCGCGCGTACCGGTAAACAGCCAGGCGTGGTGCAGGCGCTGGGTATCCAGGGCATGCGTCAGGGCGCGCACGACGTGATCCTGGCCAACCAGGGTATCGAAGGATCGCGGACGCCACTTGCGGGCCAGAACCAGATAAGTCATGCGGGGATTGTAGAGCCTGATGAGCCAGCCGGCGACGGAACACGACGATAACGGCCATGGGGCGGAAACAAAAGGGGCGCCGCGTGGGAAATCGGTGCAACGACCGACATTCCGTACGCGGCGCCCCTTTTGGGAAAACCGGGAGGCGAGCCTTACTCCGGCACTGGCCCTAAACGACTATGGCTGCTTCGTTCCCGACCTGACCAGGTTCACCGTCGAACCATGCGAAGGGGCCCGCCAGCACGCATTCTATCAGAGCCGAAGAAAGCCTGCTTTGCCCCCGCGCGCCCCTCGCCGGCCGGCCCGATGCCTCATAGTTCGATCCAGGCCTGAGCCCGGGGAAAATACAGCGCGGCGCGCGCCGGGCGGCCGTCCAGCGCGGTGACCTGGGCGCAATAGCGCCTGAGCTGTTCGCCGTGACGCAGCCGCATGCGCTGGGCGAAATGCGCCGGCGTTTCTCCGGCCTGGGCCTGGCCGGTCTTGTAGTCGACGATCAGCCAGCCATCCTCGGTGCTCAGCGCCAGGTCGATGACCGAAACCCGGCCGGCGGCATCGATGAGTGGCCATTCGCGCCGCGCGCGCGACTGGCGTAGCAGCCAAAGCCCCTGTTCGTGCGCCAGCGTGGCCTGCAGCGTCTGCAACACGGCCTCGGCCGCGGCGTCGGCCTGGCTGTCGGGGATGCCGGCGCGCGTCAATTGCCGCCGCATGGCCGGCAGCTGCTGACGCAGACGTTCGGCGTCCCAGTGTTCGCCGCCCTCTTCGCCCATGCGGGCCAGCCAGGCATGCGCCAGGGTGCCGACCGCGGCCTCGTAGCCGGCTTCCAGTTGCCAGGCAGGATGTTCGGCATCGGCCGCCAGACCCGCGACCTGCGCAACACGCCGGGGCATCGCGGCCAAGGCCGCCACGCTGGCGTCATCCAGCCGCATCAAGGGCCCGCCCTGCCAGGCCGGCAGATTGTCGGCGTCGGGCAGCGTATCGCCGTCAGGCCGCGGCGCCGCGCCGGCATCGACGTAGGGCCACAGCCGCCCCAGCAGACTGGAGGCTGCCGGCGGCCGCGGGCCTTTTTCTTCATCGCACGCCACACTGCCCACCAAATGCAGGCGTTTGCGCGCACGCGTGGCGGCCACATAGAGCAGACGATCGGTCTCGTAGGCAGCCCGGCGGGCCTCGCGGGCGCCCAGATAGCGCGAGATCGGATCGGCCTCGGTGTCGGCACGGGCTTTGATCGGCCCCATCAACACCCGTCCCTCGTGGTGTTCAAAGCGCACCAGCGGCGCCTGATCGCCGCGCGGCACCCGATGCAGGCCATACAGGATGACGCTATCGAACTGCAGACCCTTGGATTTATGCATGGTCATGATCTCGACCGCACCCTGCTCGCCCGCCACATCAGGCGCGGCGAACAGCCGCGCCACCGCCGTATCCAGCGCGGCGATATCCAGGCCGCCGTGCGGCGCGAGCCGCTCGACCAGTTGGAACAGGCTTTCGGCATCCGCCGCCGCTCCGACCCCGGCGTACAGACCGGCTCCGCCCAGCGCCTGCCAGGCGTTCTGCAGCCATGCGGCCAGGGGCCAGGCGCCCGAGTCGTTGCCGCGATCGAGCAGAATGTCCGCCACGCGCGATAGACGCGCGTACTCGTCGGGCGACAGGCAGCGCCGCGCCGCGCCGCTGCCGGTCTCGGGCGGCGCATCGAACAGCCCGCCCTGCGGCGAGGCGGCCACCGGCTCGGCCAAAGCCTGGCGCAGCAAATCGGGAATCGGCGCCCGATGATCGTGGCCGAACAAGCGCTGCAGACTCTCCAGCGTCAGACCACACCAGGGGGCACGCAATACGGACAGCCAGGCCATGCGATCGGCCGGATGCGTGAGCGCGCGCAACAACTGCACCAGATCGGCCACCACGGGCCGCAAGCGCAACGGCACCAGTTCCACGGCGCGGCTGGGGATGCCTTCCTGCGCGAGCCTGCGCGACAAACTGCCCAGGTGCGAACGCGCCCGGACCAGTATGGCCACCGGATGCGCGCTGCCGGCATGCTCGGCCAGCGCGGCTCGGGTCAGGGCCACGGCGATATCCTCGGCCGCGGCTTCCCCCGAGGCCAGGCCGGCCATGCCCCATGCCGGATGAAAACTGACCGCCGCCCCGTCGAGCGCGGGATGAAACGCGGCCGACGCGCTGTAGCGGATGGCGCCGGCCAGGGCATCGTTGTCGGCCGGCAGCAAGTCGCCAAAGGCCCGATTGACCCACTCGACCACACCGCCTTGCGACCGGAAGTTATCGGTCAGGCGCAGGAACTCGAGCGGCAGCTCGCCGATGCCGTTCTCGGTGGCGCCGAGAAACAGGCCGACCTCCGCCTTGCGAAAGCGGTAGATGGATTGCATGGGGTCGCCCACCAGAAAGAGCGTGTGGCCATCCCCCGGCTGCCAGCCCGACGTGAGCGTGGTCAGCAAATCGATCTGCGTCTGGCTCGTGTCCTGAAACTCATCGACCAGCAGATGGCTGATGGAGGCATCGAGTTTAAGCAGCAGCTCGCCCGGGTCATGGGCAGAGCCGAGCGCGCGTTGCGCCCGCTGCGCGATCTCGATGAAATCGACCTCCCCGGCATCGGCGAAGACCTGCTGCAACTGGCCGACCGCCAGCGCCAGCGTGACCAGCTGCGAACTGAGTATGTCCCATTGCGTATCGCTGAAAAAAGCGTCCGGCATATCGCCCACGGACGCCAAACGCGCCACCCAGGGCTCGCTGCCGTTATAGCCCGACAGCCATTGGACAAAGGCTTCTTTGTGGGCGCACTTGGCCGGAAAGCCCAGTGTTTTGGTGACCCCTTTCGGGCTGCGCAGCGTGCCCGAGCCCGTCAGCAACAAATGCCCCAGCGCGCGCCAGCGCGGCAAGGCGCTCGCCTCGGCGGGCAGCGGACCATTCCAATCCTGCAACGGGGCCAGGCGCCGGTCCTCGCCCGCGGCAAGCTCCGCCGCCGCCAGCCGCGCCAACCCGCACAGATCGGTATCGAAGCCGCGCGGCATGAGACCGCGCAAGGTCTGCAGTTCCACGGTCAGCGTCTGCGCCAGATGGGCCTGCAGGCGCTCCCGGTCCAAGCCGTGAGCCAGCAGCGGTAACCACTGATCGCGTTGACCCAACATGTCCGAGATGGCTTGCTCGGCGGCCATGACATCCACGTCCAGGTGAGCCAGCAGGTTGACGATGGACTCCTGCTCGTCGGCCAAGGCCAGCGTGGCGCGCGCGGCCGCTTCGTAAAGCGCCCGGGCGTCATCGGTGATCTCCGGCATACCGCCCAGCCCGGACAGCCAGGGCATGCCCCGCACCAGCCCGGCGCAGAAAGAATCGATAGTGCGGATGGCCAGTCGCGCGGGATGCCGCAGCACCTGCCAATCCTGCTCGGCATCGCGATTGAGCGCGGCACGCGCCAGCAACCAACTGCGGCGCTCATGTTCGGCCTGGGGCTCGGGCCCTTTACCGCGGGCCAGTTTTTCCAGCACCCGCGCATGCATCTCGGAGGCCGCTTTGCGCGTGAAGGTGATGGCGACGATTTCCTCGGGCCGCTTGACGGTGGCCAGCAGCGCCAGGATGCGGTCGGTCAACAGTTCGGTCTTGCCCGAACCCGCGGGTGCCTGCACGATGAAAGAGGTTTGCGGATCCAGCGCACGCAAGCGCGCCGCATGGTCCTGGGGTTGGCGGTCGCTCATGGTTTAGGCCTCGTCCACATCCAGATCCAGGCGCAAAAACGGCATGGCATCGCAGTATTTCAGGTCATCGCGGCCCCAGGCCACGTTGGGCGCATGACCGCGGGCGTACTCGTCGGCGAGGTTTTCGATGGCGCCGCGCCAGCCCGCCAAAATCTGTTCCCAGCTGCGTCCGACGAAGGCCTCGCTGTCGGCGGCCACGCGCACACCGTCCATGCCCAGATCTTCTTCGGCCAACCCTTGCGCACCGACGTTGCGCGCATGGATCTGTCCCAGCAACAGGCCGGCCACATGCGTGTCCGGCGCGTCACCGGCCAGCACGGCGGCATAAAAGGGCAATTGCAGATTGATGGGCCGTGCACGCGACCAATCGGCTTCCGGACGCGCCTGCGCGGAACCGGTCTTGTAATCGAGAATCACGGCCCGCCCATCGGCCAACCTGTCCATGCGATCCAGGCGCAGCTTGAGCGAGAGCGGGCCGCGCCGCCAGCGATGATCGTCTTCGAGCCCCTGCACGACAAAGGGCAAGCGGCCGGCCTCGAGCGCCATCCAGCGCGCCAGCACCGACTCCGCACGCGTGCACTCCAGCACGCGCAGGGCGGGAGGATAGGCGGCCAGCTCTTCTTCGGCCGCCTGCTGCACGGCTTCGCGCAGCAAGCCGGCCAGGCGCGCCTGGCTCATGGCCAGATGCAGCGCCTCCTGATCAGGCAGCATGCGCCAGGCAAGTTCCAGCGCACGATGCAGAAACTGCCCGCGGACATTCTGCGCCGCCGCCTGCGCATACGGCGCCAGCTCGCGCGCGCCCAGCCGATGCCGCACGAAGGCCCACAAGGGATTACGCGCCTGCGTGTCGAGCACATCCAGCCCGCCGGTGCTGTCGCCTTTGTTTTCAAGCGGCGGCCCGGACTCGTCGAGCAGACTTTGCTGCGGCCAGGCTCGCGCTGCCTGCTGCACGCCTTCGGCCGCAAGCAAGGGCGCGGCGGCGATCAAGGGCGAAGGCCGCAATTCGCGCTCGCCCTCATGTTCGGCGCAACTGACCACCAGCTCGGGCGCGCAAGCGCGCAAGGCCTCGAAGATGTTTTCGGCCCACTCCCGTTCGCGTTCGGGCGTGGCGCGCGGCGCACCCGCCTGCCGCAACACGCTCAATGGCAGCAAAGGGTTGGGCTTGGGGGAAGCGGGCAACACCTCGTCGGTCAGGCCCAGCATCCACACGCCATCCCAACTGCCGCCCTCGGCTTCCAGCAAACCCAGCACGTCCAGACGCGCCCGGGGATCACGCTGCGGCTGGAAGCTGCCGGCGCGCGCCGCGCTGATCAACAGGCGCACCGCCGAGCGGCCGTTCAAAGGGCCGGCGGCCGGGGCCAGGGCCGCGAAATCGCCCAGCAACTCACCCAAGGCGCCCAGCACCTGATAACCCACACTATCGACCGCCTGCTCACCAGGAAAACCCAGCGCCTTGAGCGCCTCGCGCATGCGCGGCGCCCAGACATCGCACGTGGCGCGTGCCGGCCCGGCGCGCCACAGCGACATCGCCGCCTCCCAAGCCTGGGCCAGCCGCGGGCTGTACTGCAGATCGCTGCGCCAGGCGGCTTCACTGACTTCGATGCGCCCCAGGCGGCGCCAGCGGGCATCCAACACCGCATGCCGCTCGCCGCGATCGCCGGCGCAATGCCCGGCAAGCAAGGCCGCGCCCAGCACGGACACGGCCACCTTGCCCGTGCGGCCCATCTCCGCCAGGGCCTGCAACCAGGACAAGGCCGCGCGCAGCGCCGGCCACTCGATGAGCGAGCGGCCGACCGCCACGTTGAACGGGAGCTCGGCTTCGCCGGGCGCGCCCTGCAAAGCCTGCATCAGCACGCGGCGCGCAAACGGCGCTTCGCTTTCCAGTTGCGAGGAGACAATGGCATAGCGGCGCGTGGGATGTTCCCGCAAACGCGCCGCGGCCCAGGCGGCGGCGGCGCGCCATTCGGCGGCGTGATCGGCCACGAGCACTCGCGCGGGTTCAGCCAGCGCGCGCTGGCCCTCGCGCCATATGAGCAGTTGCGCCCCGCCCTCCTCCAGCGCCGCGAGCAAGCGCGCGAAACGCGGGGACAACTCGCCGAAGCCGGCCAGCACGATGCGCTCAGGCGGGATCAGCTCGCCCGCGCGCAGGGCGCGCAACACGCGCTCATAGCCCTGATTGGCATCATCGGCGTCGAGTTCGGCCAACAACTGGCGATAGCGTGCGCGCCAGCGGGCAAAACCCAGGTGTTCGTCGGTTTGCGCCGGTTCCGGGACCTGCAGGCGCCATTCGTCGCACAGCATGTCCGCGTCCATGGCCAGCCGCGCGGCCTGATCGATATCGAGCAAGGCGCGCTCGGCTTCCTCCTGCTGGATGGCCTCGCGCCAGACCAACTGCGCGGCAAATCCGCCCAGCCGATAGGCCGGCAACTCTGCCTGAGCGGTGAAGGACAACTCATCGGCGGCGCTGGCCAGCCAGGCTGACAGCGGCAGGATGCGCGGCAGCTCGCTGACCTGGCGATCGGCCCGCAGGCGCGCGGCCAGTTCCAGCGTCAGCCGGCGCGACAGGCGATTGTTGACGGTGAGCACCAGTGTGCCCGCGCAAGGCAGGTCACCGAGTTGCGCGGTATCGCAGGCAGGCAGTTGGGCAAGAGAAGACATGCGCGGCGCACAGGCAAATTCGACAAACCGAAGGATAGCCTGCCTGATGCCGCATCAGAAGCCGCACAAGGCAGCCACGTTCTCCCAGCTCAGCCGCATTTGCGGCGACAGATAACCCGCAAAACCCACGGCCAGCACCGCGACCAGCGCCAGACCGGCGAGCCAGCGTGCCCACCGCGTCCTCATGCCGGCGCTCCGACGACGCGCTCACGCACGGGCAGGCACAGCACCATGGCCAGCAGCGCCAACGCCAGACCCATCCACCACACGCCGTTATAGCTGCCCGTATGCGCATAGACGTATCCGCCCAGCCAGACGCCGATGAAACTGCCGATCTGATGGAACAAAAAGGCGATGCCCGACAGGGTGGCGGCGAACCGCAGGCCGTAGATTTCGCCGATCAGGCCCTGCGTCAGCGGAACGGTGCCCAGCCAGAACAAGCCCATCCAGGCCGAGAATAGATAGAGCACGAAGGGGGTAAGCGGCACGGCCAGCACCAGCACGATGCCAAAGGCGCGCAAGCCGTACAGCGCGGCCAGCAACCACTTTTTGCTGTAGCGCCCGCCCAGTTTGCCGGCGTAGAACGACCCGAACACATTGAACAGGCCGATCAGGGCGATGGCGGTCGCGCCATAACTGGCGTTCAGGCCCGCGTCGGCCACGAAAGCCGGCAAGTGCAGGGTGATGAACGCCGTATGAAAGCCGCAGACGAAATAGCTCCACGACAGGAAATGAAATGACGGATGCACCAGGGCCTGGCGCACGGCGAATCCCAAGGTCTGCGCGCCCGTGTGCGGTTGCGGCTTGCCGCGCAGAAACCAGGCCAGCGGCATGGCGGCGGCCACCAGCAAGGACAACAGCCACAGTGCCCCGGTCCAGTCCAGGTGCGTGATGGCGAACTGCCCGCCCGGCACCACCAGGAACTGCCCCAAAGAGCCGCCCGCGCTGGCGATCCCCATGGCCGTGCTGCGATAGGCCGGGGGCACGGCGCGCGCGATGACGGGCAGAATCACCGGAAACGTCATACCGGCCTGCCCCAACCCGACCACGACGCCGCTCGTAAAGCACAGGGTGAACGCATCGGCGGCGTAACGGGTGCCCAGCATGCCGAGAAAATACAGCACCGCGCCCAGGACGATCGTACGGCCCGACCCATAACGGTCGGCCATGATGCCCATGAAAATACAGGAGACGCCCCACACCAGGTTCTGCAGGGCGAAAGCGAAGGAAAACAATTCCCGGCCCCAGCCATGCGCCAGGCCCATGGGCTGCATGAACAGCCCGAAGGTGGCACGCACGCCCATGGCAAGGAGCACCACTACCGTGCCGGCCACGATCGTGCGCACGGATATTGCATCTGCGGTTTTGGACATCAGGGTCGGCTTGTCTCGAGTCATCTTCTGGCGTCGCGGCGCCATGTTCTGTCAGTCCGCCATGCCGGGCATCGCGGTCGCGCCCCTCCTGGCGCCTAAGACGAATAATAGACCTCCCCTCCGCCCGCGAAAAGCCGCGACAGCAATGCTAGAATGCCGTTCCTTCCTTCGCCGCCACCGCTTAAAATCCAGGCTTTTCAAGCACTTAAGATTCAAGCCGGTGGCGCGCGCAAGTACTCGCCGTAGTTAAATGGATATAACCGGCCCCTCCTAAGGGTCAATTGGTGGTTCGATTCCACCCGGCGAGGCCAGCCTGCCCCCTGCCCGGGGCGGCGTCCGGCGCCCCGCAGCCATGCGGCCCCGTCTACGCCACGGCCCGTTCCGATTCCCCTTCCGTTCAGCCAGCTGCAGGACAAATTGGTATACGCTCGCGCCTCCATGGGATGTTCGCGATGAAGCGTCATCAGTTTTTTTACGCAAATAACCGCAATGCCCCCTTGCGCGCCAGTTCAAATTGCTGTTTAAATTTGGCCCGTAAGCCCATAATTCACTTGGTTTTTTTCTAGTCTTATCCTAGACGTGACCGGGTTGTACTTTCATACAGACAGATAAGGCCTGTAATCATGGCATTTCCCTGGATACGCGCGGTCGCATCGGCACTCGCCCCTCTGGCGCTGGCCGTCGCGACCCTGCACTCGGCTAGCGCCCTGGCGGCCAAGCCGGCGGATCCCTGCAAGACCAACGCCAAGTCGGCCGAGTGCAAGGCGGCCAAGAAAAAGGCCGCGAGCGCCAAGTCCACCGGCAAGACCAGCGCCAGCAAGAGCACCAGCAGCGCCAAAAAGACGACCAGCAAGGCCAGCAGCACGAAAGCCGCCAGCAGCAAAACGGCCACCAAGACGGCCACCAAGAATTCCACGCAGGCGCAGAAAAAGAGCGCCGCCAAGACCGCTTCCAGCAAAAAGACGACCACCCGCGCCAAGGCCCGCGCCGTGAGCAGCGCGGCCCTGCCGGCCGCGGCGGCCTCGCCCGCCGCCGAGGCGCGCGCGCTGCGCTCGTCCACGGCGTATGTCCAGGATCTCGAAACCTCGACGGTGCTGTTCGCCAAGAACGAAAACGTCGTGCGCCCCATCGCCTCCATCTCCAAGCTCATGACCGCGCTGGTCGTGGTGGACGCCAATCAGCCGATGAACGAGATCATCGAGGTCACCGACGAGGACGTCGATACGCTCAAGCACACGACCTCGCGCCTGCGCGTGGGCACGCGCCTGTCGCGCGGCGACATGCTCCACCTGGCGCTGATGTCCTCCGAGAACCGTGCGGCCCACGCGCTGGGCCGCAACTATCCTGGCGGCCTGAGCGCCTTTGTGCAGGCCATGAACGCCAAGGCCCGTTCGCTGGGCATGCTCAACACGCATTTCATCGAGCCGACCGGCCTGTCGAGCGAAAACGTCTCCTCGCCCCATGATCTGGCCCGCCTGTTGCGCGCCGCCGCGCAGCGCCCCCTGATCCACCGCTACTCCACCGATACCGAGTACGACGTCGAGATCAACAAGCGCACGCAGACCTTCCGCAATACCAACCTGCTGGTGCGCAAGCCGGATTGGGATATCAAGGTCTCCAAGACGGGCTTCATCAACGAGGCGGGCGAGTGCCTGGTCATGCTGGCACGCATCAATGGGCGTGACATGGCCATCGTGCTGCTCGATTCGCAAGGCAAGTTTTCGCGTATCGGCGATGCCGTGCGCATCCGCCGCATTCTGCAAAGCGACGTGGCGATGCTCTGATCGGCATCTGCCCCAAAGGCCGCGTAAGCGGCCTTTTTTTCGCCCGTCCGCAAGCGCGGCCAACCCGGGCCGCGCCGTCACGGCGGGCGAATCAGGCCGGCTCGGGAAAAAGGTCGTAGCAATGCGCAGGCAGGCCCTCGAGCACGGCGGCCGCGTCCAGCGAGGCAATGGGCACCCGGGCATCCCGCGGGATGCGACCCTCAAGCTGCAAGAGCTGATAGCGCAGGCAGCACACCCTCAGGAAGGATGTGAAATTGACCACCTCGCCGCGATAGGCCATGAGCTCGTCATATAGCTTTTCGATCAATTGATTGACACGCAGGCCGTCGCGTTGCGCCAGCTCCTGCAGCACGGCCCAGAACAGCTTCTCCAGCCTGACGCTGGTCGCCACGCCATGCAGCCGCAACGAGCGGCTTTCGGTGGCATAGGATTGCGCGTTGGCGCGTATGAAAATCTCGCACATGGCCCCCTCCTCGATGGCCCACTGTACGGTCTGGCCGGTGCAGGCGGCAAGCGCCGCCCGCGCCGCCGCGGGCTTCAGTGCGAAATCCGGGTACCCAACACGGCCAGAAACTGAGCCAGCCAGGCCGGATGCGCCGGCCAGGCTGGCGCGGTCACCAAATGGCCATCGGTATGGGCCTGGTCGATGCCGATGTCGGCGTAGGTGCCGCCGGCCAGCCGCACTTCGGGAGCGCAGGCCGGATAGGCCGAGCAGGTGCGGCCTTCGAGAATGCCTGCCGCGGCCAGCAATTGCGCGCCATGGCAGACCGCCGCGATGGGTTTACGCGCCGCATCGAAATCACGCACGATCTGCAGCACCCTGGCGTCGAGCCGGAGATACTCGGGCGCCCGCCCGCCGGGGATGACCAGACCGTCGTAGTGCTGCGCCTGGACGCCGGCGAAATCGTGGTTGAGCGTGAAATTGTGCCCGCGCTTTTCGCTGTAGGTTTGCGCGCCTTCGAAATCATGGATGGCCGTGGCGATCGTATCGCCCGCCTTTTTATCGGGGCAGACGGCATGAACCACATGGCCCACCGCCAGCAGCGCCTGAAAGGGCACCATGGTTTCGTAGTCTTCGGCGTAATCGCCGACCAGCATCAAGAGCTTTTTGCTCATTGTCGTCTCCTGTCCCGGCTCAGGCGTGGCGGGTGCGCCTATTGTGGCGCGGCCGGGCAGGATCGGGGTGGTACAGGATTACCGCGTCACTCCAGACCCACGCTGACAGCCTGAGCACCCAGGAGCTGCGTGAGCACGGCCGGGGCGAGACCCACCAGATAGCCGCGCCGGCCGCCGTTGATATAGACCTCGGGAAAGGCAAGGATGCTGTCCTCGACATAAACCGGCATGCGCTTGCGAGTGCCGAAGGGCGAGGTGCCGCCCACCTGGTAGCCCGAATGCCGCTGCGCCACCTCGGGCTGGCAAGGGGCGACTTTCTTCAGGCCCGCCTGCCGCGCGAGATTCTTGGTCGAGACCTCGCGGTCTCCATGCATGATGACCACCAGCGGCCGGGCGGCCTCGTCTTCCATGATGAGCGTTTTGACCACGGCGTGCGGGTCCAGGCCCAATTGCCGCGCCGCCTCGCCGGCGCCGCCGTGATCGACGTAATCGTAGGTGTGCTCGGTGAACGCCACCTTGTGCTGCTTGAGAAACTGGGTGGCGGGCGTCTCGGAAACGTGGCGGGATTTGCTCATGGGTGACAGGCGGCTAGGCGCGCGGGTGATGAACGGCGTGCAGCGACTTCAAGCGCTCGCGCGCCACATGGGTGTAGATCTGGGTCGTGGAGATATCGGCGTGCCCCAGCAGCAATTGCACCACGCGCAGATCCGCGCCGTGGTTGAGCAAATGGGTGGCAAAGGCGTGCCGCAGGGTATGCGGTGACAGGGGAGCCTGGACATCGGCAAGCCGGGCGTACTTTTTGACCAATTGCCAGAAAGCCTGGCGCGACATGGCTTGCGCGCGGCTGGTGACAAAGAGCGCATCGGCCATGCGCGGGCCGGCCAGCTCCAGGCGTGCTTGGTCCAGATAGCGCTGCAACCAATGCGCGGCCTCGGCGCCCAGCGGCACCAGGCGGTCCTTGCCGCCCTTGCCCTGCACCACCCGCAACACGCCATCGCTCAGGCTGACATCCAGCGTCTTCAGGCCTACCAGCTCCGAGACCCGCAATCCGGTGGCATACAGCGTCTCCAGCATGGCGCGGTCGCGCAGCCCCCGGGCAGTGTCCAGGTCAGGCGCGGCCAGCAAGGCTTCGACCTGGGCTTCGGACAAGGTTTTGGGCACGCGCAGCGGCTGCTTGGCCGCTTCCAGCGTCAGGCAGGGGTCGGCGGCGGCACGCTTCTCGCGCAACGCCCAGGCGTAGAAGCGGCGTAATGTCGCCAGCCTGCGGTTGGCCGTGGTGGGGCGGCTTTCTTCGTGCCGTTGCGCAAACCAGGCTTCGATGTCGGCGCTGCCGGCCGCGCATAGCTCGCCGCCGGTCGAAAGCCCCGAGGCGGGCGACTGCAGCCAGTGCGCAAACGCGCTCAGGTCGCGCCGGTAGGCGGCCAGGGTGTTGGCCGCCAGGCCGTCCTCGAGCCAGATGGCATCGATGAAGGCGTCGATGTCGGGCTGAGAGACGAGTGCGGGCGATTCGGGCATGGCGGACAAGGAAGGAGGCACTCCATTTTAGGGGTTGCGCAGCGCCTCGCGCGCGGCCGTGGCCTTGAGCCAGACCTCGAAAGCCTTGAGTGCGCCCGAACGCTCGCTGTGCTGCGGGTAGCCAAAGTAATAACCCTGGCTGACCTGCAGCGCCTGCGGCGCGGGCATGACCAGGGTGCCGGCCTCCAGGGCCGGCTGGGCCAGAAAACGGGGCATCAGGCCCACACCCAAGCCTGCCTGCACGGCGGCCATCACCATGGTGAACAGCTCGTAACGCGGCCCGCCGGCTGCCTGGGGACCATAGACCTGGCCGGTGGCGCCGTACCATTGCCGCCAGGCGTCGGGGCGCGACGCCAGGTGCAAGTGCGTCATGGCCGACAAGGCGCAAGCGCCCGGCTCGCGCGTCTGCTCGGCCAGGCCGGGCGCGCAGACGGTCACGAGTTCGCGCTCAGGAAACAGCAGCACGCCCTTGGTGCCGGGCCAGATGCCGTCGCCATGATAGAGGGCGCCGTCGAAGGGATGGTCCTTGAACTGGAACGGCAGCGTGCGCACCGACAGGCTGACGGATATGTCGGCATGCGCCTGCTGGAAATCCGCCAGCCGCGGGATCAGCCAGGTGGTGGCCAAGGTGGGGACGACGGCGATATGGATGCTGCGCCCCATTCCCGTGCGGCTGACCAGACCGAAGGTGTCCTTCTCGATCTGATCCAGATGGTGGCGGATGCGCCCGGCGTACTCCGCCCCCTGATCGGTCAGGACGATGCGCCGCCTGACGCGGGTGAACAGCTGCACCCCCAGGCGCGACTCCAGGCTGGCCACCTGGCGATACACCGCGCTGTGGGTCAGGGACAGCTCCTCGGCGGCGCGCGAAAAGCTGCCCAGACGCGCCGAGGCTTCGAAGGCCTGCAGCGCGCTCAGATTGGGGATGCCGTTTCTCATAATCGATGATCCATACTGCGTGTCACTCCGGGCAGACCCGGCTAGGCGCGGCGCCCGCGGGCCGATAGGCTTACCCCGGCCCGCCGCAAGACGGACCCATGCTGCGATGCAGCACTGCGGTCAAGTGCCGGCAGCTCACTATCATGTGCAATTTTATCAATTGCTTTGTGCAAGTCTGGAACATTATTCTGGCGCGATATTCCCGGTAAACCCATCTATGAACACCCAATCCTCCGCGACCTCCTCCTCCTCCGGCAAAGGCCCCCGCATGGGCGGCCACATTCTGGTCGACCAGTTGGCCGCCCATGGCGTCAAGCATGTCTTCTGTGTGCCGGGCGAAAGCTACCTGGCCGTGCTCGACGGCCTGCATGACGCCAGCATCGAAGTCACCGTCTGCCGCCAGGAAGGCGGCGCGGCCATGATGGCCGACGCGCATGGCAAGCTGACCGGCGAGCCTGGCATCTGCATGGTCACCCGCGGCCCGGGCGCCTCCAATGCCCTGGCCGGCGTGCACATCGCCAAGCAGGATTCGACGCCGCTGATTCTGTTTGTCGGCCAGATCGAACGCGGCATGCGCGAGCGCGAAGCCTTCCAGGAGATGGATTACCGCGCGGTCTTTGGCACGCAGGCCAAATGGGTCACCGAGATCGACCAGGTCGAACGCATTCCGGAACTGATTTCACGCGCCTTCCACGTCGCCACTTCGGGCCGCCCCGGGCCGGTCGTCATTGCCCTGCCCGAAGACATGCTGGTCGAAATGGCCGACGTGCCGGATGCGCCGCACTACGAAGTCATCGATGCCGCGCCCGCCACCGGTCAGATGCAAACCCTGGCGCAGATGCTGGCCAGCGCCCGCAAGCCGGTCGCCATCCTGGGCGGCACCCGCTGGGATGCCGAAGCCGTCGGGCGGTTTGCCGACTTTGCCGGCGCGCATGCGCTGCCGGTGGGGGTGTCCTTCCGCCGCCAGATGCTGTTTCCCGCCGATCATCCCTGCTATATCGGCGACGTGGGCCTGGGCATCAACCCGGCGCTGCTGGCTCGCGTGCGCGAAGCCGACCTCATCGTGCTGGTCGGTGGCCGCATGTCGGAAAACCCCAGCCAGGCGTACACCTTGCTCGACATCCCGGTGCCGCGCCAACAACTCGTGCACGTGCATCCGGACAGCGCCGAGCTGGCCCGCGTGTACCGCCCCAATCTGGCCATCAATGTCTCGCCGGCCGCATTCTGCGCCGCGCTGAGCGAAATTCCCGCTCCGCAGACGACGCCGGTCTGGGCCGCGGACACCGAAGCCATGCGCCAGAACTATCTGGCCTGGAGCGACCCCAGTAAAGTCAAAACGCCGGGCAAGCTGCAGATGGGCGAAGTCATGAGCTATCTGGAAGACAAGCTGCCGGCCGACGCCATCATGACCAACGGCGCCGGCAATTACGCCACCTGGCTGCATCGTTTCCATCGGCATACCCGCTATGCGACCCAGTTGGCCCCGACCTCGGGCTCCATGGGCTATGGCCTGCCCGCGGCGGTCGGCGCCAAGCGTGTGTGGCCGGAAAAAACCGTGATCTGCTTTGCCGGCGACGGCTGCTTTCTCATGCACGGCCAGGAATTCGCCACGGCGGTGCAATACGATCTGCCCATCATCGTCGTGCTGGTGGACAACGGCATGTACGGCACCATCCGCATGCACCAGGAAAAACACTATCCGGGCCGCGTGTCGGCCACGCAACTGAAGAACCCCGATTTCGCCGACTATGCCCGCGCCTTTGGCGGACATGGCGAACGCGTGGAGACGAGCGCCGAATTCGGCCCCGCCTTCGAACGCGCGCTGGCCAGCGGCAAGCCCGCCATCCTGCACTGCCTGATCGACCCCGAGACCATCTCGCCGTCGACCACCCTTGAGAAGATTCGCGCCGCCGCGTTGCAGGCCCAAGCCTGAGCGCGCCCGCCGATTTATATTTAAACTTAAAGCATCCATACACTGGAGTACCGCATGTCCGCTACGCCCTCGTTTAACTGGGAAGATCCGCTGTTGCTGGATCAGCAACTGACCGAAGAAGAGCGCATGGTGCGCGACGCCGCGCAAGCTTACGCGCAGGACAAGCTCGCCACGCGCGTGCTGGAAGCCTTTCGCCACGAGAAAACCGATCCGGCGATCTTCGCCGAAATGGGCGAACTCGGCCTGCTGGGCGCGACCATTCCCGTCGAGTACGGCGGCGCTGGCCTGAACTACGTCAGCTACGGCCTGATCGCACGTGAAGTCGAACGCGTGGACTCCGGCTACCGTTCGATGATGAGCGTGCAGTCGTCGCTGGTCATGGTGCCGATCAATGAGTTCGGCAGCGAAGAACAAAAGCGCAAGTATCTGCCCAAGCTGGCAGCCGGCGAGTGGATCGGCTGCTTCGGCCTGACCGAACCCAACCACGGTTCGGACCCCGCTGGCATGGAAACCCGCGCCGTCAAGGTCGATGGGGGCTACAAGGTCAGCGGCGCCAAGATGTGGATCACCAATTCGCCCATCGCCGATGTCTTCGTGGTGTGGGCCAAGTGCGTGGGCGGCGAATTCGACGGCAAGATCCGCGGCTTCATCCTTGAAAAGGGCATGAAGGGCCTGTCGGCACCGGCCATCCACGGCAAGGTCGGTCTGCGCGCCTCGATCACTGGCGAAATCGTCATGGACGAAGTCGAGATCAGCGACGCGCAGATGATGCCCGGTGTTTCGGGTCTGCGCGGCCCCTTCACCTGCCTGAACTCGGCACGCTTCGGCATCGCCTGGGGCGCGCTCGGCGCGGCCGAGGCCTGCTGGCACACCGCGCGCCAGTACACGCTGGACCGCAAGCAGTTCGGCCGCCCCCTGGCCGCCAACCAGCTGATCCAGAAGAAGCTGGCCGACATGCAAACCGAAATCACGCTGGCGCTGCAAGGCTGCCTGCGTCTGGGCCGCATGAAGGACGAAGGCACGGCCGCCGTGGAAATCACGTCCATCATGAAGCGCAACTCCTGCGGCAAGGCGCTGGACATCGCCCGCCTGGCGCGCGACATGCTCGGCGGCAACGGCATCTCCGATGAATTCGGCGTCGCCCGTCACCTGGTCAACCTCGAAGTGGTCAACACCTACGAAGGCACGCACGACGTGCACGCCCTCATTCTGGGCCGTGCCCAGACCGGCATCCAGTCTTTCTTCTAAGCCTGTCCGCCGCGGGCAAGTCCGCCAACCCCAGGCCTGCGCGCCTGGGGTTTTTTCTTGGCCGGCCGCCCTTGCTTCGGCGCGGGCGAAGCCCGTCTTTCCGCATTACTAATAGCCCAAGCCGCTGTCTCTGTTTAGGGTAGAGCCTGGTCCCGCAGAGGACCTGACTCACAATAATCGGAGACACCATGCAGACTTTCCGCCGTCTGGCCGCAATTGCGGCCGGCACGCTCGTGGCCGGGCTGAGCCTGGCCACAGCCACCGCCCAGGCCGCCGAGGCCGACTGGCCGCAACGCCCCGTCACCCTGTACCTCGGGTTTCCACCCGGCACGTCCACCGACATGGTGGCCCGCCTGCTGGGCGAACAGTTCAGCAAACGGTGGGGTCAGCCTGTCATCGTGGAGAACAAGCCGGGCGTGGGCGGCAGTCTGGGCGCGGCCACCGCCGCGCGCACGCCGCCCGACGGCTACACCCTGCTGCTCAGCGCCTCCGGCCCGATGAGCATCAATCCCCATGTCTACAAGAATGTGGGCTACGACAGCGCCACCAGCTTCGCGCCCATCACCCAGACGACCTGGCTGCCTTATGCGCTGGTCGTGCGGCCGGACTTCCCGGCCAAGAACCTGCAGGACCTCATTGCGCTGGCGCGCAGCCAACCCGGCAAGCTCACCTTCGCGAGCACCGGCGTGGGCACCAACAGCCATCTCATCATGGCGATCCTGCAGGCCAAGACCGGCATGAAGCTGACCCACGTGCCCTACAAAGGCAGCTCGCAGAGCCAGGCCGATGTGCTGGGGGGCAATGTAGACATGACCTTCGATACGCTGGCCTCGGAACTGCCCATGATCCAGAACAAGCGCCTTTTGCCGCTGGCGGTCAGCAAAGGCCAACGCACCGATCTGGCGCCCGACGTGCCCACGGTCGCCGAGCAGGGCTTTCCGAATTTCGAAGTGGGCGCCTGGCTGGGGCTGTTCGCGCCGGCCGGCACGCCGGACGCCGTGGTGCGCAAGGTTTTCGACACGACGCAGCAAGTCATGGCCGACCCGGCTGTCCGGCAGAAAATGATCACCCTGGGCTCGGAGGTGCGGCTGAGCCAGAGCCCGGAGGCCTTCGCCGCAATGATGCGCGATGACTATGCCATGTGGGGCAAGGTCGTCGAAGAAACTGGAGCGAAATCCCAATGAAGCAGATGGACCCCTCCACGGCCGAACGCGCGCCCGGAATCTCGGACAGCGAATGGAAGACCCGCGTGGATCTGGCCGCGTGCTACCGCCTGATTGCCCTGTTCGGCATGAGCGATCTGATCTACAACCACATCACGGCGCGCATTCCCGGCACCGAGAATGAATTGCTGATCAACCCGTATGGCCTGATGTATGAGGAGATCACGGCCTCGAGCCTGGTGCGCATCGACATCGACGGCAACGTGTTGCACAACCCCGACCCCGAGCTGGGTATCAACCAGGCCGGCTACGTCATCCACAGCGCCGTGCATGGCGCACGCCACGACGTGGCCTGCGTCATTCATACGCACACCCGCGCCGGCATGGCTGTCTCGGCCATGCAATGCGGCCTGCTGCCGCTGACACAGACGTCGATGCGTTTTGCCGATATCGCTTACCACGACTATGAAAGCGTGGCGATCGACCTGGACGAGCGCGCCCGGCTGGTGGCGGATCTGGGTCAGAAGGAGGCGATGATTCTGCGCAACCACGGCTTGCTGGTGGCCGGCGCGTCCATCGCCCAGGCCTTCAACAGCATGTATTGGCTGGAGATGGCCTGCAAGGCGCAGGTCGACGCCATGCACAGCGGCGTGGCCTTGCACACCCCTTCGCAAGCCGTGGTCGACCGCACCTGCCATCTGTACAAACCGACCACCCGCAGGCCGTTCGGCGAGATGGAGTGGCCCGCCATGCTGCGCCTGCTGGAGCGCCGCGACCCGGGCTTTCGCCATTGATGGCCGGCGCGGGCCGGCTCAGGCCTGCCCGCTCAGATCGAACAGGCTGGTGGCCTCGAGCTCCAGCACGACCTCGTCGTGCTGGTTGTAGATGAACCAGGTCCAGTTGATGATGCCGAGATCCTCGCGCGACGCCGAGGTGCGCGCCGCCTGCACGCGCGCGTGCAGCGTGAGCGTATCGCCCGGGCGAACCGGCACACGCCAACGTACCTCGCCCAGGCCCGGCGAGCCGAAGGACTCGGAATCGTGCAGCACCGTGTCCACGGCCATGCGCATGGCCAGCGCGCAAGTATGCCAGCCGCTGGCGATCAGGCCGCCCCAGCGGCCCTCCTGAGCGCGCTGCTCATCGACGTGAAACCATTGCGGGTCATACTTGCTCGCGAACTCGAGCACCTCTTCACGCGAGACCTTGACCGGCCCGCCCTTGATCACCATCCCCTGGCGCAGTTCGGCAAACTTCATGGCTTGTCCTGTAGAAAGCAGGCCCTGGTGCGGGCCTGCCCTAAAGCATATCGCGCCCGGGCCGGCGCGCGCGAGCCCGGCCGCGCTCAGATCTGCGCTTCGATGACGAAGGGGCCGTTGTGCTTGAGGCCGGCCAGCAGCGCCTGCGTGAACGCTTCGATGCTATCGACCCGCACGGCCTCCACCCCCATGCCGCGCGCCAGGCTGACCCAGTCCAGGCTGGGATCGACCAGATCCAGCATGCGCTGCGCATTGCGGCCCGGCTCCTGCACGCCCACATTGCGCATTTCGCCATGCAGCGTCTGGTAGCTGTTGTTGGCGTAGATGATGGTCAGGCAATTCAGGCGTTCGCGCGCCTGCGTCCACAAGGCCTGCACGGTGTACATGCCGCTGCCATCGGCCTGCATGGTGATCACCTTGCGGTCCGGGCAGGCGATGGCGGCGCCCGCCGCCATGGGCAGGCCGATGCCAATCGCGCCGCCGGTCAATTGCAGCCAATCGTGCGGCGCGGCATTGACGTTGTGCAAACCGATCTCGCGGCCCTGGGTGATGGACTCGTCGACGACGATGGCCTGCTCGGGCAGATGACGCATGGTGATCAGGTTGATCGCCGCGCTGGTGAGCTTGCCCGAGGTGGGCAACGGCTCGCGCCAGCCCGGGGCAGCCAATTGCGGCGCATCGGCCTTGATGCCCAGTTCCTCGGCCAGCCACTCCAGCGCTTGCGCCAGATCCTGCTCCTGCGTGGCCAGCGTCACGGCCTCGCAGCCCTGCGGCGCGAGCAGACTCGGTTTGCCGGGATAGGCGAAGAAGGCCACCGGCGCGCGCGCGCCCACCAGCACCAGATGGCGCACATCGGCCAGGAAGGCCAGCGCCATATCCACCGGATAGGGAAGGCGGTCGACCGGCACGCGGGTGACGCCGCGTTCGATACGGCGGTTGGAGGTCTCGCTGGCCAGACGCACGCCGGTCGCCTGGGCGATGCGGCCGGCCGCGGCCAGCGCGCGCCCGCGCAACGCCGTGCCGCCCAGCATCAGCATGGTGTGCTCGCCAGAACGGATGGCCGCGGCGGCGGCGCGAATCGCGGCGCCGTCGGGACGCGCCGGCGGCTCGATGCCGACGGGCACGGGCGCGGGCGTCTGCGCGGGCAGATCGGTCCAGGCGGCATCGGCCGGCAGAAACAGCGTGGCGACATTGCCGGGCGCCTGGCGTGCCACGCGGATGGCCTCGCTGGTGCGCGCGGCCACGGCGGCCGCGTTTTCGATGCGCCCGACCCAATGCGACATCGGCTTGGCCACGGCTTCGCCATCGCTGGTCAGCGGTGCATCGTATTGCACGTGATAGGTCGCGTGATCGCCCACCACGTTGACCATGGGCGTGCGGGCACGGCGGGCATTGTGCAGATTGGCCAGGCCGTTGCCCAGGCCCGGGCCCAGGTGCAGCAAGGTCGCCGCCGGCTTGTCCGCCATGCGGGCATAACCGTCCGCGGCGCCCGTGACCACGCCCTCGAACAACCCCAGCACACAACGCATGCGAGGCTTGCGGTCCAGCGCGGCCACAAAATGCATTTCCGAGGTGCCGGGGTTGGCAAAACAGACATCGATGTCGTTGGCAAGCAGGGTATCGCAGAGGCTGTCGGCGCCGTTCATGGTGTCTTTATCTGAGGAGGAAAAGATGGGCGGGCCAATCGGCTGTCCGCCCTTGCGCTGGACATGATAGGGACAGCCGGCGGGTGCGCCTAGGTCCATTTCAAAACCGCGTCATGGAACCACTCGGCCTGGCGGCCGCAAACCTAGGGTAGACCCGCATGAAGCCGGACAATTCGGGCTGTCAGTCGGACTGCGCCCAGCAACTGGGCGGCACTCCCTTGGCCTGACGAAACATCTTGCTGAAATGGCTCAGGCTGGAAAAGCCAATGGCCAGCGCCGTGTCGGTAACGCTGTGCCCGCTGGCCAGCATGGCGGCGGCGGCGTCCAGCCTGACCTGCAATAGATAGGCGTGCACCGAACGGCCCGCCACTGAACGGAAACCGGCCTTGAGGCGTTTTTCGCTCATGCCTACGGCCTGCGCCAGCCGCCGCACGCTCCAGTCTTCTTCGTAACGCGCCTCGATGAGATGGCGCGCGCGCGCCAGCAGGCGGCGCTCGCGCGGGTCGTCGGGCAGGTTGCCCACGCGATTGACCATGTCCAGCACCACGGCCAGCGCTTCCAGACCCTTGGCGCGCAGATACAGCCGCCGCGTCTGGGGATCGGCGTAAGGGCAGTCCACGACATCGGCGGCCAGCCGCAGCAATTGGGCCGGCGCGCGGAACCCGGCCATCAACGAGCCGCCGGCACTGCAGTCCTGCAGAAAATCGCCTTGCAGGGCCGCCAGCGGCCGTCCGCCGGCGCGCAGCAGTCCGGCCGGCGTGTAACGGATATCGATCAAGCGCACCCGCTGTCCGCCGGGCATGCGGAATCGCCCGCGCACCCATTGGTCACCCGTCTGTATGACCGCCATGCCCGGCCCCGCGTGCAGGGGTGGCCCGCCGTCGATGCTCATGTGGGCCTCGCCATCGAGAAAGACGGCGATGCACAGCATGGGCGGGCCCTCGGCCTGCACATCCAGCGACTGGGCCGGCATGCCGTGCCAGGCGGTGATGGTCAGTTCGTCATCCAGGCCGTCGATGCGCGACATGCTGGCCCAGTCGGTGGGCAGTCTGACATCGGGCAGCAGGGGATGCGCTTCATGAAAAGGCGCCGGGACGGATAAGGACATGGTGACCCCGAAAACGACAACCACGGCCCCGAAAGTGTTAGCGGCAGCCGCGACGAATGACAATAATTCTCATTAATCATTCTAACGAATAATACGAGGCCCTCATGAAACATCCGCAAGTCTCGCGCCTGGCGGCGCTGGCCCTGCTGTCGCTACCCGTCTCGGCCGCTCTGGCCGAGACCCCGGCCGAACTCGAGGCCGTCACGGTGACGGCGTCCAAACGGGACCAGAAACTCGACAGCATCAATGGCGCGGCTTACGTGCGCGGGGCGGACGAACTGGCCGCCAACCAGGTCGAAAATACACTGCAACTGGGGCGCGTACTGCCAGGCGTGCAATTTGCGCAAAGCGGATCTTTCCTATTTCCCATCATCTCGGTGCGCGGGGTGACCTCGGCGCAGGACTTCTACAACCCGGCGCTGACCGTCTACGTCGATGGCGTGCCGCAATTACCTGTGGCCGCCTCGCAACAGTTGCTCGACGTCGAACAGGTGGAACTGCTCAAGGGGCCGCAGTCGACCCTTTACGGCAGAAGCGCGTTGGGCGGCGTGCTGAACGTGGTGACCCGCCAACCCGACAATGACACGCATGTGCGCGCCTCGGCGGGCGTGTCCAGCCGCGACGGCTATATTTTCAAAGGGGGTGCCAGCGGCGCGCTGGTCAAGGACATGCTGTACGGCTCGGTCAGCGTGGCCACCTCCGACGCGCCGGGCCGCCTGGACAACCCCATCACCGGCAAGGACGGCGTGGGCGGCAGCAGCACCAACGCCGGCGCGGCCAAGCTGCGGCTGGCGCCGGCCGGCAGTCCCTGGGAGATCGGTCTGGCGGTCAGCGGCGAATGCACGCGCGCCAGCCAGGACGCCTATGTCCCCTTCGATGACCCGGGCGCCGGCCAGGCCTATGTGATGCCGGGCTTCCCGGCCGACAAAGCCGATTTCAAACAGCGCCGCTGCGGCGGCAGCCAGGCGCTCAACGCACAGTACGACTTCGATGGCTGGCGGCTGTCCGCGCTGGCGGCATGGCAACGCCTGCACTACAGCCGCGAGTATCCCATCGGGCCGTACTTCACCCAGCAACCCGAGCACTGGCGCCAACAAGTGCAGGAAATCCGCCTGGCCTCGACCGGCAAACGCACGGTCGACAGCGTGTTCGGCCTGTACCGCCAGCGCGTGACGCAATCGCGCGACTACATCAATGACCTGGTCGCGCCCATGGCCATCCAGGCGCTGAACACCCACTCCCGCAACACCAGCGAATCGCTGGCGGCCTACGCGGACCTGACCTGGCACGCCACCGAAGCGCTCGATCTGTCGGCCGGCCTGCGCTGGTCGCGCGACAAGACCACGATCGATTACAGCGGCCAGTCCCTGAACTACACGACCTTCGGGCAGGATCCCTTCGGCGGGCAGGACAGCACACGCGGCAATACCGTGCTGGGCCGCGTGTCGGCCGGCTACCGCCTCGATCAGGCCTGGCGCGTCTACGCCAATGCCTCGCAGGGCTATAAGCCCGCCGGCTTCAACCTCGCCCCCTCTTCGGCGGCCGATGCCCAGGCCTATGGCCGCGAGAAAGCGGTGAGCTATGAACTGGGCGCCCGTTACCAAGGCGACGCGCTGCGCGCCGGCATGGCGCTCTACCGCATCGACGTGCGCGACGCCCAACTCTATGTCAGCGACCAGATCGGCTACCAGCACCTGGAAAATGTCGGCAAGACGCGCTCGAGCGGGGTGGAGCTCGACGCCGCCTGGGACGTCAACGACATGTGGACGCTGGGCCTGCAAGGCAATTGGACCCGGGCGCGCTTCCGCTCGCTCACCCAATCCGCCTGCGCCGCATGCGACGACAATCGCGTGCCCTTCACGCCCGCCTATATGGTGGCTGCCAGCGCCCAGGCCAACATCGGCACAGCGGCCGGCATGCTGCGTCCGCGCGTGGAGGTGCGCCGCGTCGGATCACAGTACTTCGATATCGGCAATACCTTGCGTCAGGATGCCTACACCCTGATCAACGCCAGCCTGGCCTGGCAGCCGCGCAGCGGCGTCACGGTAACGGCCTATATCAACAACCTGACCGACAAGCGTTACCGCACTTACGCCTTCGCCGGCGGTACGCTGGGTAATTACGCCCTCGTGGATCCGGGCCGCACGGTGGGCGTGAATGTCGCGTACGAATACTGACGCGCAAGGTGCGGTCCTGGCCGCCATTGGCGGCGTCTACGCGGCCCAGGGCCTGGTGGGCGGCATCACGTTGCAGGGCATGCCTGCCGTGTTGCGCGCCAGCGGCGCCGAATTAGGCCAGATCGGCCTGATGTCGCTGGCCATCCTGCCCTGGGCGCTGAAGTTCCTCTGGGCGCCTGCGCTGGAGCGGGCCCGGCTGCCGGCTGGCGGCGGGCCGCGCCGCACCCGGGCCATCGTGCTGACCTGCCAGGCGGGCATGCTGGCGCTACTGCTGGCGCTGGCCGCTCACGGTCAGCCCAGCGTGCCCGCCCTGCTGCTGATGCTCAGCCTCCTGGCCGTACTGGCCTCCAGCGCAGACATCGCCTGCGACGCCTATGCGGTGGAGCAGTTGCAACCGGCCCGGCGCGGCTGGGGCAATGCCGCTCAGGTCGGCGGCAGTTATCTCGGCATGTTCGCCGGCGCGGGCCTGTTTCTGCTGTTGCGGGCCCAATATGGCTGGACGGTGGCGCTGGCCGGCATGGCCGCCTTGCTCCTGCTGCTCAGCCTGCCCTTTACGCGCGCGCCCGAACCCATGGCGCGGCCCGCCCAAGCGCACCGGCCCAGCCTGGCCGCCGCCTGGCGCCGGCCGCAAGTCCGTGGCGGTCTGCTCATCACGGTGCTGTTTCAATCCGGCTCGCGCCTGGTCATGACCCTGAGCGGCCCCCTGCTGCTGGATCGCGGCGTGGCGCTGTCGACCGTGGGCTGGCTCAGCGGCGCGGGCGGCGTGGCCGCCGGCCTGGCCGGCACAGGGCTGGGCGTCTGGCTGCAAGGACATTGCCGCAATGCCCTGCCCCTCGGTCTCGCGCTGCAGGCGCTTGGGCTGGCCGCCATCGCCGCAGCCGTGCTGGCCGGCGGCGGCGCAATGCTGCTGATGGCCCTGCTGCTGGTGCAAACCGCGCTGGCGGCGGCCGGTTTTGTCGTGCTCTATGCCTATCTGATGGGCCAGGCTTCGCCCTTGCAGGCGGGCGTGGACTTCACGCTTTTCCAATGCGCCGATGCGGCCATCGCCGCGCTGGCCGGCGTGACCGGCGCGGCCCTGGCCCAGGCCCTGGGCTACGGCCCCGGCTATGTATTCGCCGCCGCGTGGACGCTGGCGGCCTGCTGCGCCCTGCCGCGCGTGGCCAGACATTTTTCTCAAGGAGATCTCGTTTGACAAATCAAGCCCCTTTAGCGGTCATCGCCGGCGCCGGCGTAGCCGGCCTGTCGCAAGCCTGGTGGCTGACGCGGGCTGGCTGGCGCGTCGTCCTGGCCGAGCGTGCGGCGCATCTGCGCGACGGCGGCTACATGATGGGGCTTTCCGGCCCCGGTCTGCACACCGCGCGCAGCATGGGTTTGGTGCCGGCCCTGCGCGCCGTCGAACACGACATCGGCGAAAACGTCTACCGCGACCGCGCCGGGCGCGAAATCATGCGCATCCGCTATCGCGATCTGCTGGAGCAATTGGATTGGATCACGCTGCGCCGTAGCGATCTGGTGCGTGTGCTGCACGAGGCGACCCGCGATCACTGCGATCTGCGCCTGTCCTGCACCGTGGCGCAGTGGCAGGACGACGGCAATCAAGTAGCGGTCACCCTCTCCGACGGCAGCCAATGGCAGGCCGACCTGCTCATCGGCGCCGATGGCGTGCACTCGACGCTACGCGCAGGGGCCTTCGACGCCCGCTACGAAGCGTTGGGCTATCGCTATGCCGCCTACGATGTGGCCGACTCGCTGGGTCTGTCGCCCGACTTCGTCTCCTATGCCGCGGTCGGCCAGCAGGTCGAGTACCACGGCCTGGGGCAAGAGCGCCTGGCCGTGCTGCACGTCTGGCGCAGCGCAGAGAGCGGGCTGGTGCCCGCGTCACAGCGCCGGGCGCTGCTGCAGGAGCTGGCCGGACACACCCACCCGCAGGTGCGCCGCGTGCTGGACAGCCTGCCCGCGGACGCGCCCATCGTGATGGACGATCTGGCCATGATAGACATGCCGAGCTGGCACCGGGGCCGCGTGCTTCTGGCCGGTGATGCGGCGCATAGCCTGTCGCTGATTTCCGGCCAGGGTGCGGGCATGGCCATGGCCTCGGCGGCCGTATTGGCCCAGGAGCTGCAGCGCCAGCCGGTGGCTGGCGCGCTGCAGGCCCACGACGCACGGCTGCGGCCCATCATCGTGCAGTTGCAAGCCCGCAGCCGCAAGCTCGCGCCGATGTATGTGCCCGCCGCGCCGTGGAGCTTCCGCCTGCGCAACACCGCCATGCGCTATCTGCCCAAGCTGGTGCTCAAGCGCTACTTTCTCAGTGGACTCAAATCAGAGGCCGAAGCCGCGCGGGCCTTGGCCTGACCCGAGCGCGCGCGCCCTGGGCCGGGAGAAGTGACGGCAGCCTGCGCGGCGCGCTCAGGCGCCTCGCAGGCCCTCGGTATCCAGTGTGAAGGCCGCCGCGGCGCGCCCAATGCGATCGTTGACGGCGTCCCAGGCCGGATCGGCCGGCGGCGTCTGCACCCAGATGCGGGCATAGCCCTGCACATCGAGTTCGCGCAAGGTCGCGTAGAGCGCCTGGGCGTAACGGGCCGGATCGGCGGGCACGGGATGCCATTCCAGACCGTCGCCGGCCTCGCCGCGCCAACCGTAGGCCACCATGGCGATGCGCCCTGCGGGCCGGTCGCCGGCGCGCAAGCGCGCCCAGTTGGCCTCATCGATGAGTTCGAGCTGCGTATGCGGCGCGTAATGCGCCCTGAGCGTGCCCGACGCACGCGGGGCGGCGGCGTCCGGGCGGCCCACGGGCACACCCAGAACCCGGGACAGCTGCAAGGCGCTGATATGGCCGGGCCGCAGGAGAACGGGACCCACGCCCAGGTCCAGGCGCGAAAGGTCGATAATGGTGGACTCGATGCCCACCTCGGAGGCGCCGCCATCCAGCACCGGCATGCCGGCGGCGACTTCTCGCGGAAACTCGGCGCGGACATGATCGGCGCGCGTGGGCGACACATGGCCGAAGGTGTTGGCCGACGGTGCCGCCACGCCCCCCTGGCCGCCCGGTTTGAGCGCGGCAAACGCGCTTAGCAGCGCCTGCGCCACCGGATGCGAGGGGCAACGCAAGCCGATGCTGTCCTGCCCGCCGCTGACGGCTTCGCCCACACCCGGGCGGCGCTTGAGAATCAGCGTGAGCGGTCCGGGCCAGAACGCGTCGATCAGGCGTTGCGCCTCGGGCGGCACCTCGCTGGCCCAATGCAACAGATCCGCGCCTGGCGCCACATGGACGATGACGGGATGATTGGCCGGCCGGCCCTTGGCGGAATAGATCCCGGCCACGGCCTGAGCACTCTCGGCGTCCGCGCCCAGCCCATAGACGGTCTCGGTGGGAAACGCAACCAGGCCGCCGTCAGCCAGGCGCTGCGCGGCCGCCGCGATTGCCTGATCAATCATGGTTGATATCCGGCAAGCCCAGGGCGCGCGCCACCCTGGCGGCGTCGTGATGGGCCTGCTCCAGCGTCTCGCCCAGAATGGTCACATGGCCCATCTTGCGGCCAAACCGCGCGTCGTGCTTGCCGTAAAGATGCAACTTGGCCGTGTCCACCGCGAGCGCCTCGTCCCAGGCGGGTTCGCGTTGCGTCTGGCCCTCATACCAGATGTCGCCCAGCAAATTGAGCATGACCGCCGGACGCAGCAGCGCCGGGCTGCCCAGCGGCAGGCCGGCCATGACACGCGCCTGTTGCTCGAACTGGCTGGTCAGGCAGGCATCCATGCTGTAGTGGCCACTGTTGTGCGGCCGCGGCGCGATCTCGTTGACGACCAGCGCGCCGCTTTGCAAGACAAAGAATTCCACGCACAGCACGCCGTGGTAATCCAGGCCCTGGGCGATGGACTGAGCCGCGTCACGCGCCTGAGCCTGCACCGAACCGCTTTCTTCGCCTCCCACGGTGGACACGGCCAGAATGCCATCACGATGGACATTGCGCGCGATGGGGAAGACGACGCTGTCGCCCTCGAAGCCCCGCGCGATGACGACCGAAATTTCATGGTCCAGCGGCAACAGCGCTTCAAGGACACAGGGCACGCCACCGAACTCGGCATAGGCGGACAAGGCTTCGGCGCGTGTGGATACACGGGCCTGGCCTTTGCCGTCGTAGCCCAGCCGCGCGACCTTGAGAATGCCGGGAAAGAGCGCCTCGTCCGCTGCGGCCAGGTCTTCCTTGTCGAGGATGGCGGCATGCGGCGCCACCGGGATGCCCTGCGCGGCGATGAACGCCTTTTCCGCGATGCGATCCTGTACGACGGCCACCGCCTCGCCCGAGGGACTGACGCGGCAGCGCTGCGCCAGCGTGCGCAGGCTGTCGGCCGGCACGTTCTCGAATTCCGTGGTCACGACCGTGCAGCGATCGGCCAGGGCTTTGAGGCCCTGCGCGTCGTCATAGGCCGCGCGGATGTGCATATCGGCCACCATGCCGGCCGGGCATTCCTCGGCCGGGTCCAGCACGGCCACGCGGTAGCCCAGGCTTTGCGCGGCATGGCAGAACATGCGGCCGAGCTGGCCGCCGCCCAGCAGGCCCAGCCAGGCGCCGGGAGCGAGAAAGGAATTGGATCGAGATTGCGACATGGTCAGACCCGCAAGAGGCGGGAGAATCTGGGCGCCAGGCGCCCCGGTCAGGTGAACGCCGGCGCCTGAGGGCGGCCGGCACGGCGGTCAGGCGGGCAAGGTCATGTTGCGCGCGGCTTCGGTCTGGGCCGCGCGAAAGGCCACGAGTTTGGCGTGCAGGGCGTCATCGGTGGTCGCGATGGTGGCCACGGCGTGCAGGGCCGCATTGGCCGCACCCGCCTCGCCGATGGCGAAGGTCGCCACCGGCACGCCCTTGGGCATCTGCACGATGGACAAGAGCGAGTCTTCGCCCCGCAGATACTTCGACGGTACGGGTACGCCAAACACCGGCACCTCGGTCAGGGCCGCCATCATGCCCGGCAGATGGGCCGCGCCGCCCGCGCCGGCAATGATGGCCCGCAGGCCGCGCGAACGCGCCACGGCGCCATACTCGGCCATGTCCTGGGGCATGCGATGCGCCGAAATCACGCGCGCCTCGAAGGGCACGCCGAAGGATTCCAGCATCGCCACGGCGTTTTTCATGATGTCCCAATCGCTGGAAGACCCCATGATGACGCCCACCACGGGCGCGGCGCAGGAAGTATTCAAATCCGAGGTTTGTGTGCTCATGAGCAGCTCAGCGCGCCACGCGGGCGCAGAAGAATAAAGCCAGGCCGGACAGCGCCGGCCGCGAAGCCCGCTATTTTACCTGCGTCGCCGTCCGGCCCCGCCGGACCCGCTTTTTGGGCCCAGCCGGCGGGCGCCGGCCGGCCCTCGGGCGGCCAGGCCGTCCGCCGCTGGCGCCAACAAAAAACGGCGCGATTGCGCCGTTTTCTGCCGAGCGTGCCGGATCAGGCCATCAGGCGATCCAAGGCCTCACGATACTTGGCTGCGGTCTTGGTCAGGACATCGGCCGGCAGGCGCGGCGCCGGAGGCGTCTTGTCCCAGGTCTGGGTTTCCAGCCAATCGCGCACGAACTGCTTGTCGAACGACGGCGGGCTGATGCCTTCGCGATAGCCTTCGGCCGGCCAGAAACGCGAGGAGTCCGGCGTCAGCACTTCGTCCATCAGATGCAGGGTGCCCGCTTCATCGAGGCCGAACTCGAACTTGGTGTCGGCGATGATGATGCCTTTGGTGGCGGCGAACTTGGCTGCCTCATCGTACAGGCGCAGCGTCACGGCGCGGATACGCTCGGCCATCTCCTGGCCGACTTCCTTGACGACGTGAGCGAAATCGACGTTCTCGTCGTGCATGCCGAACTCGGCCTTGGCCGCCGGCGTGAAAATCGGTTCGGGCAGTTTGCTGGCCTGTTGCAGACCGGCCGGCAGCGAAATGCCGCACACCGCGCCGCTGGCCTGGTAGTCCTTCCAGCCCGAGCCGATCAGGTAGCCGCGGGCAACGGCCTCAACCAGAATGGGCTTGAGCCGCTTGACCACGACCGCGCGGCCTTTGACCTGCTCGACTTCGTCGGCGGCGACGACGTCCTCGGGCTTCACGCCGGTGGAGTGGTTGGGCAGGATGTGAGCCAGCTTCTGGAGCCAGAACTCGGTCAGCTCGGTCAGCACCTGACCTTTGCCCGGGATCGGGTCGTCCAGAATGACGTCGAAAGCGGAAATGCGGTCGGTCGCCACGATCAGCAACTTGTCGTCGCCGACCGCGTACATATCACGCACCTTGCCGCGCCCCAGAAGAGGCAGGGACTTGATGCTGGATTCATGCAAAGCGGAAGTCACGGAATGGGCCTATGGCAGTAAAGATCCCCGTCGGCGGCTGACGGGAGAGGCCGGCAGGTCAGGAGGCGGCCGGCAGGGGGCTATAGATTACTGCAAAAGCCCCCACGGGCGCTGCCTGTGCCGGAAAGCGAGAAAGCCCCGCGAGGGGCTTTCCGGTGCACGGTCGCTGCCCGGTCGGGCAGCGTCAGGCGCTTATTGCACAACCTGGGACAGCTTGCCCGCGGCGTAGAGCTGAGCCACGTCGGCCAGCGGCGTGGGCTTGATCTTGCTGCCATTGCCGGCGGCGCCGAACTCGGTGTAGCGCGCCACGCAGATGGCCTTGGCGGCGGCGCGAGCCGGCTTGAGGTATTCGCGCGGGTCGAACTTCGAGGGATTCTCGGCAAAGAAGCGGCGGATGGCGCCGGTCATGGCCAGACGGATATCGGTATCGATATTGATCTTGCGCACGCCGTACTTGATGGCTTCCTGGATTTCCTCGACGGGCACGCCGTAGGTTTCCTTCATGTCGCCGCCGAATTCGCGGATCTCGGCCAGCAGCTCCTGCGGCACGCTGGAGCTGCCATGCATCACCAGGTGGGTGTTGGGCAGGCGGGCGTGGATTTCCTTGATGCGCTGAATCGAGAGGATGTCGCCGGTGGGCTTGCGCGTGAACTTGTAGGCGCCGTGGCTGGTGCCGATGGCGATGGCCAGGGCGTCGAGCTGCGTCTTGCGCACGAAATCGGCGGCTTGCTCGGGATCGGTCAGCAACTGGTCCATGGTCAGCTTGCCGTCGGCGCCGTGACCGTCTTCCTTGTCGCCTTCCATGGTTTCCAGCGAGCCCAGGCAGCCCAGTTCGCCTTCGACCGTCACGCCCAGCTTGTGCGCCATGTCCACGACCTTGCGCGTGACGTCGACGTTGTAATCGTAGTCAGCGATGGTCTTGCCGTCTTCCTTGAGCGAGCCGTCCATCATGACGCTGGAAAAGCCCAGGTTGATGGCGCCCTGACAGATGGCGGGCGATTGGCCGTGATCCTGGTGCATGACCACCGGAATGTGCGGATAGGATTCCACGGCAGCCTGAATCAGGTGCTTGAGGAAGGTCTCGCCGGCATATTTGCGGGCGCCGGCCGAAGCCTGCATGATCACCGGGCTGTCGGTCTCCGCGGCGGCTTCCATGATGGCCTGGACCTGCTCCAGATTGTTGACGTTGAAAGCGGGGATGCCATAACCATGCTCGGCCGCGTGGTCGAGCAATTGGCGCATGGAAACGAGGGCCATAACAAGGACTCCTGAATTCTCGTATTGGTGGATAGATGAAATCCGGCTGAATCGCATGATTTTAGCCGGGGTTTGCCTGGCGGTCTTGTCCGAGGCCGACAAGCGGTAACTTGTTGGCACCGTCCCCGCCCGCCGGCCAGGCCCTGCCAGACGAAACTGACAACTCGCTGTCAGCTATAAACGACTATTATCTGTCCGTTGTTTTGTCCACCTGCCGGACGCCTTCCTTCCCGGCCGGCCGCGCGCGGGCGCCCGGTCTTCCTCTGTAGTGATCATGGATACAAAAAAACTGACACGCTATATCGGCATCGCAATGGTGCTCGGTATCGCGGTGGGTTACGTCTGCAACCGCTTTGCGCAGGATGCGCAGCATGCCAAGGAGCTGGCCTCCTATTTCAGCATGGTGACGGATATCTTCCTGCGCCTGATCAAGATGATCATCGCGCCGTTGGTGTTCGCCACCCTGGTCTCGGGCCTGGCCAGCATGAGCGATGGCGCCGCCGTGGGCCGCATCGGCTTTCGCGCCATGGTCTGGTTCGTGCTCGCCTCGGCCGCCTCGCTGCTGCTGGGCTTGCTGCTGGTCAACATCTTCCAGCCGGGCGCCAGCCTGAATCTGGCCTTGCCCGACGCCGGCGCGACCACCGCGCTCAAGACGGGCGACTTCACGCTCAAGGCCTTCATTACTCACGTCTTCCCGCGCAGCATCGTGGAAGCCATGGCCAACAACGAGATCCTGCAGATCCTGGTGTTCTCGCTGTTCTTTGGCGCGGCCCTGTCCTTCGTGCGCCGCGGCGGCCACACGACCATCGTCACCGCCATCGATGAACTGGCGCGTGTGATGTTCCGCGTGACCGATTACGTGATGCGCTTTGCGCCGGTCGGTGTGTTCGCCGCCATGGCCGCGGCCATCACCACCGAAGGCCTGGGCGTACTGGTGAGCTACGGTAAGCTGATCGGCGAGTTCTATCTCGGCCTGGCGCTGTTGTGGGCCCTGCTCTTTGGCATCGGCTATCTCTTCCTGCGCCGCGACGTTCTGCGTCTGGGCGGCCTGATCAAAGAGCCGACGCTGCTGGCCTTTTCGACGGCGAGCAGCGAATCGGCCTATCCCAAGACCATCGAAGCGCTCACCCGCTTCGGGGTGCCGCCCCGCATCTCCGGCTTCGTGCTGCCCCTGGGCTACTCCTTCAACCTGGACGGCTCGATGATGTATCAGTCCTTCGCGGTGCTGTTCATCGCGCAGGCCTATGGCATCCACATGACCTTCGCCCAGCAATTGATGTTGCTGCTGGTGCTCATGGTGACCAGCAAGGGCATGGCCGGCGTAGCCCGGGCCTCGCTGGTGGTGGTGGCGGCGACATTGCCGATGTTCAACCTGCCCGAAGCCGGCCTGCTGCTCATCATGGGCATCGACCAGTTCTTCGACATGGGCCGCACGGCCACCAACGTGGTGGGCAACAGCCTGGCCACGGCCGTGATTTCCAAGCTGGAAGGCGGCCGGGCCACGAACGACGAAATCGCCGCGGCCAGCAACGACGACGCCTGATCAGCCCAGCGCCTGCTCGCCGGTATCGGGGATCAGGCGCTTGCCCAGGCTGATGACGTCGTCCAGCGTGTACCCCAATGCGTGGTAGAAGTGCTGGACGGCCGCATTGTCTGCGCGCACCAACAGATTGATCTTGGGGCAGCCGGCGGCAAGCAGCCGGGCCTGCACCGCCTCCATCAAGGCCCGCCCGTAGCCGCGCTTCTGGCTCGACGGGTCCACCGCCAGGTAGTTGACCCACCCACGGTGGCCGTCATAACCGGCCATGACGGTCGCGACGACGCGGCCATCGACCTGCCCCACCAGAAACCACTCCGGCTGCACCGTCAGCTTGCGCTGCACGTCCTTGTGCGGGTCGTTCCAGGGCCGCGTCAGGCCGCAGGCCTGCCATAGACCGATGACGGCCGGTTCGTCCTGCGGCGCAAAGGGCCGGATGTTCAAGGGCGGAAAACTCATGCTTGCACTCCTTCAGGGTTGAATCAAGATCGGCTGACCCGACTGCCCCTGGCGCGTACAAACAACAAGGCCACGAAGCAAAGTCGTGGCCTTTTTCATCACGGGCGCCAGGCACATGCCGGCGCGCAAGCGCAGCCACTCAACGTCGTTGAGTGAATCGTCGCAGCGCGGCGAGAAGAGACTGGGCTTGGTGATCCATGACGCCAAGACTACCGCGCAAGCGCGGCCGCCGCAAGGCCGGCGCAGGCCAGCGCGCCCAGCCAGAAAGGCGGCACAACCCGGCCGCGGCGCACCTTGAGAAAACTGACTTCATTCTGAACAAAAATCACTAAAACCCCTTGTTTTAAGGGGTCATCTGACATGATCCTGAATGATTTAAACAGGGTGTGGTTTTGGCGCACTAGGGACTTACGCCTAGTTGAACACTTTCCCCCAAACCTGAAAGCCGACTGACAGCCCCCCTCTCTAGTATCGCGCCCAGCACCTCCGGCACCACGTCCGGACGAGGTGTGTCAAACAACGAAAGTAGAGGGAGGCCATCCATCATGGCTGAGAGTAAATGCAGCGTGTTCCTCGCGGGAGAACGCACATCATGAACATGACCAATCGCAATTTTGTCCGTGGACTGTTCATCATGCTGATCGCACTCGGATTCGGCGGCGCGGCCTTGCGCTATCCGATCGGTACGCTCAGCCGATTCGGCCCGGGCCTGTTCCCGTTGATGATCAGCGGTCTGTTGTTTCTGGTCGGCCTGGCCACGGTGATACGCGCGCGTTTCACCGCTCCCGAGCCGCTTAACTACAACTTCAAGAACATCCTCATCATCCTGGTCGCCCTCTGCGGTTTCGTGGTGGTGTCGCACTTTCTCAACATGCTGCTGGGCATTGTGTTCCTGGTCTTCGTCTCGACGCTGGCCGGCACTTCGTACTCGGTGGTGCGCAACCTGAAGATCTCCGCCGGCCTGATTGCTGTGGCTTACGGCTTCAAATACCTCCTCGGCCTGAATCTGCCCCTGCTATGACTGAAATTCTCAACAATCTCGCGTTCGGCTTCGAACATGCGCTGACGCTGCAGAACCTGTTGTACTGCGCGATCGGCTGCGTCGTGGGCACGCTTATCGGCCTGCTGCCGGGTCTGGGTCCGCTGTCGACCATCAGCCTGCTGCTGCCGCTGACCTACTCCATCCCCACCGGCGGCGCACTGATCATGCTCGCCGGCATTTACTACGGCGCGCAATACGGCGACAGCGTGAGCGCCATCACCATGAAGATCCCGCACGCCAGCAGCATCGTGGCGTGTATCGATGGCTACGCCATGAACCTCAAGGGCAAGACCGGCCTGGCCTTGTTCACCGCGGGGGTGTCCAGCTTCATCGGCGGCACCGTGGCCATCATCGTGCTGGCCACCATGGCGCCGGCGCTGGGCGAAGTCGGCCTGCTGTTCGGGCCGGCCGACTACTGCGCGCTGATGCTGCTGGGCTTTTTCTGCGTGAGCTTCGTCAGCGCGGGCAATCTGCTCAATGGCCTGGCCATGGCCATGATCGGCGTGTTGCTGGGCGTGGTGGGCACCGACGTCAACAGCGGCATGCCGCGCTACACGCTGGACCTGGTCTTTCTGCAGGACGGCATCGGCCTGATCAGCATCGCGCTGGGCTGCTTCGGCATCGCGGAAATCGTCAAGAACCTCGACAACCGCAATACGCTCACGCCCTTTAACGGCAAGATCAAGCTCATGCCGACCTGGCCCGAGTTCAAGCGCATCATTCCCAGCGCCCTGCGCGGTAGCGTGATCGGCTCGGTGCTGGGCATTCTGCCCGGCGGCGGCCCGACCATCGCGCAGTTCGCTGCCTACGCGGCCGACAAGCGCTTCAGCAAGTACCGCCACGAAATCGGCACCGGCGCCATCGAAGGCGTGGCCGGCCAGGCCGCCGCCGACGAGTCCGCCGCGCGCACCAGCTTCATTCCGCTCATGGCCATCGGCATCCCCGAGAACGCGGTCATGGCGCTGATGCTGGCCGCCTTCATCGTCAAGGGCATCCAGCCGGGCCCCAACATGATCGCCACTCACCCGGACCTGTTCTGGGGCCTGGTGGCCAGCATGTGGGTGGGCAACTGCTTCTTGCTGATCCTGAACGTGCCGCTGGTGCGCTACTGGCTGTCGGTGTTCAAGATCCCGTACACGGTGCTCTTCCCGTCCATTCTGTTTTTCTGCTGCATCGGCACGTACAGCATCAACAACAGCCTGGATGACATCTTCATCACCGCGTTCTTCGGGGCGATCGGCTACATCTTCATGCGCCTGGGCATGGAGCCGGCGCCGTTGATGCTGGGCTTCATCCTGGGCCCCATGCTGGAAGAAAACTTCCGGCGCGCGATGCTGTTGAGCCGGGGCGACTTCGGCATCTTCGTGACGCGTCCGATCAGCGGCACCTTGCTGGGCGTCATCGCGCTCATCATCCTGTTCCAGTTCCGCGGCTTTCTGCGCAAACGAAAACAGGTGGAACCCTTAGAGAGTCACACCGACCACGCCTGACTCCGCCTTCCCTGAGCAACGCCCGGCCCTCGCGCCGGGCGTTTTTTGGGATTCAGTCGCGTTTGGTCCGCAACCAGCGGGGGCGCAGCTCGCTGACGACAATGCCCAGCACGATCAGCGCGCCGCCAAGCAAGGCCAAAGGCGGCAGGCGTTCGCCAGCCAGACGGCCAAAGGCCGCGGCCCATATCGGCTCGCCGGCATAAATGATGGCCGCGCGCGAGGGCTCGACGGTCCGCTGCGCCCAATTCATGGTGGCCTGAATCGCGGCGCTGGCCAGCCCCAGACCGGCAGCCAAGCCGAAGAGCGGCCAGGAAAACGCCGGGATCTGCGTCTCGCCCGCCAGGGGCATCAACAAAAACGCGAACAGCGCGGCGAATGCCAATTGCGCCACCGTCACGCGGCGCAAATCAACGCGGGGCGCGAAATGGCTGATGAGAACGATCTCCACCGCAATGGCCAGCGCCCCAGCCAGGGTCAGCCACTGGCCATAGGAAAAGGACAGACTGAAGCCACTGCCCGCAAAGCACGCCAAGCCGGCAAACGCGCACAGCGCGCCGGCCAGGCACATCAGGTGCGGGCGGCGGCGCCAGAACATCCATTGCAGCAAGGGCACCAACGGTACGTACAAGCCCGTCAGCAGGCCCGACTCGGAGCTGGGGATGTAGCGCAAGCCCAGGGTCTGCAGGCCGTAGCCCAGCGCGATCATGGCTCCGATGCCCATGCCAGCCAGCAGATCCTGGCGGGTCATGCCGGGCAGGATGCGCCAGGACAATAGCCCGACGGCCAGCGCCGCGGCCGCAAAACGGCAACCGACGAAAAACAGCGCGCCGCTGTATTGCATCGCCAACTGAACCAGCAAGAACGTGCCGCCCCAGACCATGGTGATCACGACCATGGCGAATTCGGGCAGGCGGGACGACGGCGAAGGACGGGATGTACGCATAATGGTGCGCAGTATAGAGAGATGCGCGCCCCTTAAGCCTGGAACAAGGCCCTGACGCGGTATCCGCGGCCGCCGCCCAGCGGGTCAGAAGCCTTCGGGCGCCGGAAAGCTCACCACGGGCTTACCGTCGCGGCGCTCCTGGACGAAGAACACCATGCTGCCCGCCGGCAGCGGCCCCCTCCCCTGCCGCCAATAGGGATGCGCATCGGGCGCGGCCGCTTGGTATTGGTTGTAGCAGCCGATGTGCACCGCGTCGCTGCCCTGCTCGCTCAATGCCAGCACGAAGTCGCCCGTGCTTTTCTTGCCGGCCGCCAGCACGTTGACCGGCGCATAGCGCGTATGCGCGAAGCGCTCGCGCACGACATCCTTGTAATAGGTCCGCACGGCCAGCTCGATGCGCGCGCGCAGAGCCGGGTCGGTCTGCGGCGCATCGCCCCCCATGCGGCGCACGATGCCGGCCGCCTGACGGCACACCGCCTGCACGCTGGCTTGCAGGTCCTGCCTGAGCCCGGCCGCCAATTGCGCACGCCGGGACTCCCCCAGCATCAAACCGGCCAGCGACAGCACGCACAACCCCAGCCCCAGACGCCGGGCCCACGTGGGACGGGCCGCTCCCATCCTGTCGGCCGCCCACACCACCAACAACACATGCAGACCGGCAGCCAGCAAAGCAAAGGCCGCCACCATCCACACATGATAGAAAGAGAACGCCGCGAGCATCACACGGCCTTGCGGCAGGCGCGCAGCCAGAACGTGAACATCGTCATCATGGCCAGCGTGAGGCTGGCCAGCAGCGCCAGCGTCAACAAGGGCAGCACATCGGCCGCCCAGGCCTGCAGGCCCCCGAAGTCGAGCAAGGCGGCCACCTGGGCCCGATAGTCGTCCAGACCAGCCAGCAAGCGGGTCCAGACGCAGACCGCCAGCGCGGCATGCACCCACAGCCCGAACACCAGACGCCAGCGATAGGCCAGCGCAGCCAGCGCCAAGCCCCCCAGCCAGGCGGCGGACACGGCGGAAAGCCGGGCATCGAAGAGCGGCATCCCGGGCTGCGACAGCATCCACACCGCGGCAAATACCATGACCGAGCAGGTCAGCCCCAGCGGCCAGGCAACAGGTGAAGGATTCAGTTTGGGCACCATGCCGCGCACTATACGCAGCTTGCATGACAACATCCTGCAAGCCCGCCTGCGGCCGCACTGGCGGCGACTGATGCGTTTTGGCATCAAACCGGCCCTCGGAAGCGCCCGGACAGAGCGGGTTCCAGGGTTTGTGCTAGGCACATCGTGGTATCCGCGCTACAATTGAAACAGTCCTATCCACTGGGTCTGGTCGGGTTCACTAATAGAGCGTCTTCGCGTTCTCCCTCCCCAGGCCCCGCGGGTTGTGGTTGTCCGCCACCCGCTGCGTCTTCCGGCAAGTCCGACTTGCCGCGACCAAGCCGCGCCTGACCGCGCACATTGCCCTCGCGGCGTGAGTACCCGCCTTATCCAGGCCCTCAGGGGCCGGCCCGTACCCGTGCCAGTTGCGGCGCCTTCGTGCCGCACTGCTCTCTTGCGCTGGGCGTTTGGCGTATGCCCTGGCATGCGCGCATTGATTAAGGAGTCTATACATGGCGAAAGAAGAACTCATCGAGCTGCAAGGCATCGTCGACGAAGTGCTGCCCGACAGCCGCTACCGCGTCACCCTGGACAACGGCGTTGAAGTCGGCGCATACGCGTCCGGCCGCATGCGCAAGCACCGCATCCGCATCCTGGCGGGCGACCGTGTCACGCTGGAAATGTCGCCCTACGACCTGACCAAGGGCCGTATCAACTTCCGTCACAAAGACGAGCGCCCCTCTGCCAGCCCGTCGCGCCCCATGGTGCGCCGCTGATCGCTCGGCACTCCCTGCGCTGATTCGGGAACAGGGCCGCCTCACGGCCTGTCCTGACGCAATCGCCGCGGCCGCCGGCATGGGAAAATCGCGGCATGAACACCCCCAGTCTCCCCCCCGCTGAAACGCTGCGCCAGGCCGCCGATCGCCTGGCTCGCGTTCGCCGCACGCACGAGCAGGGCGAACGCGGCCTCGCCTTGCTGATGCAATCGCGGGAAGCCTTCATCAACAGTCTGCGCAACACCGGCCTGGATTATGCCCAGGCCAGGATCAAGTTCGACATTTGCCTCGAACAGCAGCGTGACCTGCACAGCCGCGTCACGCGGGAGCTGGAGTACGCCCAACGGGTGTACGCCACCTGCATCGCCAGCCCCCAGACCACCGACGCCGACGCAGGCCTCAGCGAATGAAAATCGCCGGGTCTACCCGCGCATCATTGAGGCTGACATTCCAGTGCAGGTGCGGGCCGGTCGCTCGACCAGTAGCGCCGACCCTGGCCACGACGGCGCCGCGCGCCACGTCATCTCCCGGTTTGACATCGATGGCCGACAAATGGGCAAACATGCTGATCAATCCCTGTCCGTGGTCGATGAACAGCGTCTTGCCATTGAAGAAATAATCCCCCACCAGCACGACCTTGCCCGCCGCCGGCGCGCGGACTGGCGTACCCGCCGGCACCGCAAAGTCCAGCCCGGAGTGGGGATTGCGCTCTTCGCCATTGAAGAAACGCCGCAAGCCGAACGGACTAGACAGGCGGCCGCCCTGCACGGGACGGTCCAGGATCACATTGCTGGGGGTCACATCGGCGCGAAAGGCAGCATAGGCGGCATTCTGCGCCGCCAGCTCGCGCTCGATGCGTTTCAGATCTTGCGGATCGGGATTGACCTGGCGCGGGTTCTTCAGGGTGATGTGCTGCGCCGCATAGGTTTTGCCGCGCACGGAAAATGCCAGCTCGCGGCTGCGCCCCTCCTGCGTGACGGTCAGCGTCTGCTGGCCCACCGGCACTTTGAGGCCCAACCCGACCACCGCCACCCAGGCGTTATCGCTGTCGCGCACCACCAGCACCTGCCGCCCCTGAAACCGGGCAGCGGGCCGCGGCCCGTCGCCCAGGCCGATGACAGCCACCCCGCCCGGCACCGGCTGATTCAGGCTGCGGGCGATATAGCCCCGTTCCTGCGCCGCGGCGGCGGCCAGCGGACAAGCCGACAGCGCCGCAGCCAGGCCCATGGCGAGCAAAGCGCGGCGCTTCACAGGCAGAGATTGGCCGACTCGACCAGCGGCTGCGAACGCTGCGGCAGCCGCGATGACAACTTCACATCGGTCTTGCCGCGGTAAGTGCTGGCACTGAGCACCGCCTCCACGCCCAGCGAACCGTCAACGACCAGCTCCAGGCCGTCGCGCAAGGGCTGCTGCGTGAACGTCACGCCCATGCCCTTCCAGGCCGCGCTGACGCACTCGGTATATTGCTGCGCCGTGCGTTGCGTGGACCCATAGAACAACGGGTCCAGTGAGCGGATATTCTGGGCGGTCACGCAGGCGGCCAGAGGGGCGGCCAGCGCGACGATGAGGGCAATGCGGATTTTCATGAGGGATTCCAGACAGCGTCATGCTGCGTCCCACTATACCCCAGCGGCCCGGCTCACCCCTGGGCCTGGCGCTGCGCGGACTTGGGCCGGAAGGCCTTGACCACCTCCGGGCGCGTCTCGATGTAGGGCCCGCCGATGAGGTCGATGCAATAAGGCACGGCCGCAAAAATACCGGGCACGCGGCAAGCGCCGCTGTCGTCCCGCAGCCCCTCCAGGGTTTCGCGAATGGCCTTGGGCTGGCCGGGCAAGTTCAGGATCAGCGCGGCATGCGCGTCCGTTTCGCGCAGCACCCCTACCTGGCGCGACAGAATCGCGGTCGGCACGAACTGCAGGCTGATCTGGCGCATTTGCTCGCCGAAGCCCGGCATCTGCCGGGTGGCGACATCCAGGGTGGCTTCGGGCGTGACATCGCGGCGCGCCGGCCCCGTGCCGCCGGTGGTCAGCACCAGGTCGCAGCCGGCCTGATCCACCAAGGCGATCAGCGCCGCCGCAATCGCCTCGCGCTCATCCGGGACCAATTGTTCGACGGCTTGCCAGGGCGAGGTAAGCGCCTGGCCCAGCCAGTCGCGCAGCGCGGGCAGGCCCTGGTCGGCGTAGACGCCGGCGCTGGCCCGGTCGGAAACCGACACCAGGCCGACGATCAGTTCATCAGGGTGACTGCGGCGCAGCGGGGACAGGGAGACGGACGGCATGACGGTTTCCAGCATAGGCTTGGGGCGAGGCCCGAAGCCAAAATGCTACCGCAAGGCCCGCCGGGCCGGGAACGGGTCACAAATCTGCAATAATCTCGGGACTCCACATCGGCTCGCACCCATGCTCGATCTCTTCTCCGGCCTGGACCTCTGGGTAGGTCTCAGCCTAGTCTTGGCCCTCGCTTTCGTCCTCGCTTTCGAATTCATCAACGGTTTCCACGATACGGCCAACGCCGTGGCAACCGTGATCTACACCAAGGCCATGCCGCCGCATCTGGCCGTCGTGCTCTCGGGCATCTTCAATTTTCTGGGCGTGCTACTGGGCGGCGTGGGCGTGGCGTATGCCATCGTGCATCTGCTGCCGGTCGAACTGCTCATCAATGTCGATACCGGCCGCGGGCTGGTCATGGTCTACGCCATGCTGGCCTCGGCCATTGCCTGGAACCTCGGCACCTGGTATTTCGGCATCCCGGCCTCGAGCTCGCACACGCTGATCGGCTCCATTCTCGGGGTGGGCCTGGCCAACGCCCTGCTGACGGACCTGCCTTTGAGCGCGGGCGTGAACTGGGGCAAGGCCATCGACATCGGCTTGTCGCTGCTGGTTTCGCCAGTCGCGGGCTTTGTGATCGCCGGCGGGGTGCTGCTGCTGCTCAAACGCTTCTTCCCGCTATCGAAGATGCACAAGACGCCGGAGCAGCGCCGCGCCCTGGATGCCAAAAAGCACCCGCCCTTCTGGAACCGCCTCGTGCTCGTGCTCTCGGCCATGGGCGTGAGCTTCGTGCACGGCTCCAATGACGGCCAGAAAGGCATCGGGCTCATCATGCTGGTGCTCATCGGCATCGTGCCCGCCAAGTTCGTGCTGGACGTCAACGCCACCACCTACCAGATCGATCGCACCCGCGATGCGGCCTCGCACCTGTCGGCCTTCTATGAGCGCAATGCCCCGACCCTGGGCGACTACCTCGCGCTGTCGCGCGGCGGCAAAGGCAGTGATCTGCCGGCCAATTTCCGCTGCGATCCTGAGCTGACCACGGCCACCATCGATGCGCTGCAGACCCGCCTCAAGGGCGTGCACCACTACACCGAACTGGCGCCGGACAGCCGCGTCGCGGTGCGCCGCTACCTGCTCTGCCTGGATGACACCGCCAAAAAAGTGCTGGCCCAGCAAAACCTCGATACGCGCGAACGCACGGACCTGCAGCGACTGCGAGCCGACCTCACCGCCACGACCGAGTACGCACCCCTGTGGGTCATCGTTGCGGTGGCGCTGGCGCTGGGCATAGGCACCATGGTGGGCTGGCGGCGCGTGGTGCACACCGTGGGCGAAAAAATCGGCAAGCAGGGCATGACCTACGCCCAGGGGATGTCGGCGCAGGTCACCGCCGTGGGCGCCATTGGCCTGGCCAATGTGTTCAGCCTGCCGGTCTCGACCACGCATGTGCTGTCTTCGGGCGTGGCCGGCACCATGGTGGCCAACCGCAGCGGCCTGCACGGCAGCACCGTGCGCAACATCCTGCTGGCCTGGGTGCTGACGCTGCCGACCTCCATGCTGCTTGCCGCCGGGCTGTACTGGCTGGGGCTGATGATCGTCGGCTGAGGGGCCGCCCCGGCGCCCGCGCGCCGGGGCCGGTTGTCAGGTCACGCCGGCCAGCACGCCACCGTAGACGAGCAAGCCGGCGATAACCGCCACCCCGCTATTGCCGGCCAGGCGGGCCGTCAGGGCCGTCGCGGCCAGGCCGGCCAGATAGGGTGCCAGATCCGCCGCGCGCTGCTCGGCCCACAGGTCCGGCACGATCACGGCGGCCGCGATCGCCGCCAGCAACGCCGGGCCCAGCGCCGACAGCGCCGAGCCCTCTTCGGCCAGTTTGCGCAGCAGCCGGTTACGCGGCGGCAGCATGAAGGGCAGGCTGCGCGTCAGATAGGTGATGACCGCCATGGCCATCACGGCAACCCAGAACGCCAGGCCGCCGCTCATGGTTTTTCCTGGCGAAAACACAAACAACCCGCCAGCGCGCCCAGCAGAATGCCCAGCGTGCCCTGGCCGGCGATCGTCAGCAGCGCGCTCACGCCGAAGCCGGCGCACAGCGGCACCATCATGCCGCGCCTGGCGGTCTGGCAAACCAGCGCCAGAAACAGCGCCGGCAAGGCAAAGCGCATGACGCGTGACAAGACGGGGTAGTGTTGCTCCAGGCTGTCGCCGGCGAACACGCCGACGGCCGTGCCCGCGATCCAGGTCAGCCACGCGCCCAATCCCAAGGCGGTCATCCAGCGCGCGCGCTGCGCGGGGGTGACATCGCCCAACTGATGCAAGGCGGTGGCGAAGACCTCGTCAGTCAGCAGAAACGCCAGGCGCAGGCGGGTACGCAACGACTCCGGCAACAGCCGCGCCAGAATCGGGCCATAAAGCAGGTGGCGGGCATTGAGCAGGGAGCAGAGCGCCACCACCCATATCCAGGGCGTGCCCGATTTGATGGAAGCCAGCAACAGAAACTGGCTCGCGCCGGCATAGACCAGGACGGAGATGAGAACCACCTGGTAAGGCGCCAGGCCCACCCCGGAGGCGGCAATCCCGAAAGCCACCGCCACGGGAAAATAACCGATCATCACGGGCAGGCAGGCCTTCAAGCCGGCCACCGTGCCCGTCGGCGCCTCTACAGCATTGGATGTCATGGGGTTTGCAGCTTGTGTAAACCCCTATTGTAAAGAGACGGCGCCGTGCGTTCAGCGACTCAACCCCAGGGCACGCAGTTGCCCCTTGAGGCGGCGGATCTCCTGCTCCATGTCCAGGATGAGCGCCGCCGCATCCAAGCCCGCGCCGAAATCCCGCTCCAGGCGGCGCGCATCCAGCGCGCGGCGCAGATCGGTGCTCTCGAAACGCCAGGCGGCCGGATGATGGCCGTGCGCGGCCACGATGCCCACCTCGACCAGGCGGGCGACCCAGTCGATCTCCGCTTCGCAGGCCCGCGCCAGTTCCTCGGCGGTCAGCGGATCGGTGGGGCAGATGACAGTGGTATGGGTGATGGTGACGGATTTCATGTTCAAACCCCGAGATGGCGCCGCGGATTGAACGGCAGACTTTCAGCCAGCGTTTGATAGGCCTTGCGCGCCGCGTCGGTGTCGGCCGGCGGCAGCACCAGGTCGAGAACCAGATAGAGATCGCCCGGCGGGTCGCCCGGGATGCCTCGCCCGCGCAGCCGCAGCTTGCGGCCGTTCTTGGAGCCTGCCGGCACCGAGACTTCGAGTTGGCCGCCTGGCGTCGGGATCGGAATGGACGCGCCCAGCGCGGCCTCCCACGGCGTGATGGGCAGGTCCATGTACAGATCGCGGCCGTCGGCGCGATACCGGCCGTGCGGGCGGAAGCGGATTTCCAGATAAAGATCCCCGGCTTCGCCGCCGCCATAGCCAGGCATACCCTGGCCGGCCAAACGGATGAACTGCCCTTCCTTCACGCCGGCCGGGATGTTCACGCTGAGGGTGCGGGTTTGCAGTTGCGGTTGCCCCTGGGCATCCGCTTGCATGGAGCGCAGGCTGATTTCGCGCGTGGCGCCCCGCAAGGCGTCCTCGATGTCGACCTCGATGGCGGCATGCTGATCCTGGCCGCGCGCACGGAAATTCTCCTGGCGGGCACGGCTGCGTTGCTGGCCGCCGAACAAGGCCGAGAAAAAGTCGCTGAAGTGCCCCTCGTCGCCCCCCTGACCCTCGCCAGGCTGGTAATGAAACTCAAACCCTTGATCCCAGCCCGGCGGCGGCTGAAAGCCCCCATCGGGCGACACGCCTGCGGCCAGGTTGTCGTACGCCTGGCGCTTTTCCTTGTCGCGCAGGACATCGTAGGCTTCGTTGACCTCGCGCATGCGGGTTTCCGCATCCGCCTCTTTGCTGACGTCCGGGTGGTATTTGCGTGCGAGCTTGCGATAGGCGCGGCGAATATCGTCTTCGGAGGCGGAGCTCTCCACGCCGAGAATCTTGTAGTAGTCCTTGAACTCCATATTCCGGCTCTCTTTTAGGAACAGGTACCCGCGAAACAGGCCCAGCGGGAATCAACGGCCCGCCGCGCAACGCCGCGCGCAAGGCCGGCGCCGGCACGAGCGGCCGTGCCACCTACAAGATAGGGGTTATGGCGTGAATTTTCAATCACGGCAAAGACCCTGCCCGCACACGGCATAATCATGGGTCCGCCCCACCCCTGTGTCAGAGAGTGCTGTGATCGTCATTACCCAAGCCGATTTTGAAAACCCCAGCCATGCGCAGGCCGTACTGGCCTTGCTGGATGAATATGCCTGTGAGCCCATGGGCGGGTCACAGCCCCTGTCGGCCCATACCCGGGCCAACCTGATCGCCGAGCTGGCGCGCCGGCCCGGTGCCCGCGCGCTCATCGCCTGGTCGCAAAGCGAGCCGGCGGGGCTGGCCATCACCTTCGAGGGCTTCTCGACCTTCGCCTGTCAGCCGCTGCTGAATCTGCACGACTTCATGGTGTCGGCGCGGTTTCGGGGCCAGGGCGTGGGGCTGAAGCTGCTGGCCGCGCTGGACGATCTGGCGCGTGAGCTGGGCTGCTGCAAGATCACGCTGGAAGTCCTGGAGGGCAACGAGCCGGCCCGCGCGCTCTACCGCAAAGCCGGCTACGAAGGCTATGCCCTGCACGCCGATACCGGCCAGGCGCAATTCTGGCAACGCAAACTCGCTTGAACCGCCCTCCACCAGGAACTCCCTCATGAAGATCCAAGACATCCCCTTTGGCGTGACCGACTGGGACGCCGTGCCCGTCACCGAGCACCCTGGCGACAGCGGCAAAGCCCTCTGGCGCACCCGGCAGTTTGGCGATATCCGCGTGCGCATGGTGCAGTACACGCCCGGATATCTGGCCGATCACTGGTGCAGCAAGGGCCATATCCTGTTCTGCCTCGACGGAGAATTGCACACCGAACTCGAGGACGGCCGGCGCTTCGTGCTGACGCCCGGCACCAGCTATCAAGTGGCCGATCAGGCCGAGGCCCATCGTTCATCCACGCCGGTGGGGGCACGCCTTTTCATCGTCGATTGAGGCCACCGCGCCACAGGCCCGATGACCCGGCGCAGCGCTTGCGCTACGCTTGGAGGGCAGACGCACTGCGCTGTCGGAGATTTCTGTTGAACCCTGCTCTCACCCTGTATCTCGATTCGAACTTTCTCAGCCCCTACGCTATGTCGGCGCACGTGGGCCTGCAAGAAAAAGGCCTGCCGTTCGAAATCCGCCTGGTGGACCTGGAGGCCCGTGAACAATTCATGGCGCCGTACACCCAACGCGCGCCTACCTGCCGGGTTCCCGCTCTCACGCACGAGGGCTTTCACCTGACCGAGTCGAGCGCCATCCTCGAGTACCTCGAAGAGGCTTTTCCGGCGCCGCAATACCCCGCGCTCTATCCGGCCGACCCCCAGGGCCGGGCGCGGGCGCGCCAGCTTCAAGCCTGGTTGCGCAGCGATCTCATGGCCTTGCGCGAAGAGCGCAGCACCGTCGCGGTGTTCCATGCCGAAGCCGAGGCGCCTCTGAGCGACGCCGCCCTGCCGGCCATGGCCAAACTGCTGCGCGTCGCAGAATTGCTGCTCAAGCCGGGCCAGCAGACCTTGTTCGCGTCCTGGTGTATCGCGGACACCGAACTGGCCCTGATGCTCAAACGCCTGCGGCGCGCCGAATTGCCCGATTGGCTGGCCGATTATGCCGACGGGCAATGGCAAAGGCCGGCGGTTCAGCGCTGGTTGCGGCACAATCGGGAGGCTCGCGGCTGATCCGCCGGGCGCCGGGGGCTGTCGGAACGCGCCCGGTCCGCCGTGATCCGGCCGGCGCGCGCCGGTCGTCCCGATCTTGTTTGGCACCGGTTAGATGCAGGTCAAATCCGCATTGTTGCAGCGCAGCATGGGTTTGGGGTGTAATGGAGCTATCCACCCCCTTCCGGGGGAGCCGGCCAAAAGCCGATCAAGCAGGAGACCGCCATGGCAGTTAAGGGCAACGCCCCCAAGTCCCTCCCCGCTGGCCAGCCCGCGGGCGCCCAGGACGATTCTATTACGTCACTATTTTCGTCCTGGTTCAAACCCACCCTGCCCGGGCTGTCGGCCGAAACCCTGCAAGCCCTGCCCGGCCCGGCGCTTCTGCAAGCCGCCTACGCTTATGGCGTGGATGCCTGGCAACGCGGCGTGCTCTATACCGACGTCATGCGCCAGCGCGGCAATCAGTATCTGGTGCATATGGCCAAGCGCGAACCGAATGTGCTGGCCATGGAGTCCGAGGTCCTGCTCGATGGCCGCGAGTTCGAGCGCCCGGTCAACTACATGCTGCTGCGCATCGTTCCTCCGGCCGATACGCCGGCAGACCCCGAAAAGCGCCCCTTTCTGGTGGTGGATCCCCGCGCTGGCCACGGGCCGGGCATAGGGGGATTCAAACCGGAGAGCGAGATCGGTGTGGCGGTGCGTGCCGGCCACCCCTGCTACTTCGCTTCCTTTCTGCCCCAGCCCACGCCGACCCAGACGGTCGAGGACGTCATGCGCGCCGAAGCGCGCTTTCTGGAAACCATCATCGACCGCCACCCCGACGCCGAAGGCAAGCCCGTGGTGGTGGGCAATTGCCAGGCCGGCTGGCAGATCATGATGACCGCCGCCATGCGCCCCGAGCTGTTCGGCCCCATCATCGTGGCCGGCGCGCCACTGTCGTACTGGGCGGGCTGGCGCAACAAGAATCCCATGCGTTATTCGGGCGGGCTGCTCGGCGGCTCCTGGCTCACCGAGATGACCAGCGATATGGGCAACGGCAAGTTCGACGGCGCCTGGCTGGTGCAGAACTTCGAGAATCTCAACCCCGCCAACACCTTGTGGAGCAAACAGTACAACCTGTACTCCAAGGTCGACACGGAAGCGCCGCGCTATCTCGAGTTCGAGAAGTGGTGGGGCGGTCATGTTTTTCTCAATGCCCCGGAGATCCAGTACATCGTCGACAACCTGTTCATCGGCAACCGGCTCGCCACCGCCGGCCTGGTGACCTCCGACGGCATCCGGATCGATCTGCGCAACATCCGCTCGCCCATCATTGTGTTCTGCTCCAAGGGCGACAACATCACGCCCCCGCCACAGGCGCTGGGCTGGATCACCGACCTTTACCAGGACGACAAGGAAGTCATCGCCCACGGCCAGACCATCGTCTATGCCGTGCATGAAAGCGTCGGCCATCTGGGCATCTTCGTCTCGGGCAGTGTCGCGCGCAAAGAGCATCTGGAATTCACCAGCAATATCGACATGATCGATGTGCTGCCGCCCGGCATCTACCAAACCGAAATCGCCGACAAGACGCCGGAAACCGCCAATGCCGATCTGGCGCAAGGCAATTACGTGCTGTCTTTCGCGCGCCGCAATCTGGACGACGTGCGCCAGATCGTCCAACGGCTGGAAGAAGATGACCGCCGTTTTGCCGCCGTGGCGCGCATCTCGGATATCAATCTGGGCATGTACCGCAGCTTCCTGCGTCCCTGGGTGCAGGCTGTCGTCACGCCGCAGACGGCGGAGTGGGCGCAACGCCTGCATCCGCTGCGTCTGCCCTATGAATTGATCTCCGACCGCAACCCTTCGATCGCTCCCATTGCCCAGGTGGCCGAACAGGTGCGCGAGCACCGCGAGCCGGTGGCCGCCGACAACCCCTTCCTCGTGGCGCAGCAGATGGTCTCGCAGGCCATCGTGGCCGGGCTGGAGATTTTCACTGAATTGCGCGATGCGGCCGTCGAGCGCACCTTCATGAATGTCTTTGGCTCGCTGCCGGCGCAGAACCTGGCCGGACTGGGCGCGCGGCCCGGCGCGCCACGCAAGCATCCGGGCGTATCGCCCGAGCATCTGGACTTCATGCGCAGGCGGCAGGACGAACTGCGCGCGCGCATCAGCCAGGGCGGCGCCCGCGAGGCGGCCATCCGCATGGTGCTGGCTGTCTCCGGCGCCGGCGGCGGTCTGGACGAACGCAGCTACGCCATGATCCGCCGTCTGCGTGCCGACTCCGAAACCAGCATCTCCCTGCAGGACTTCAAGGACGCGGTGCGCGATCAGGCGCTGCTCATGCTCATGGACGGCCCGGCTGCCGTGCGCGCCATCCCCAAGCTGCTGGAGAACGTATCGGCCGACGGCATCCGCCTGACGCTGGCCACCATGCGCCATATCGTGGAAGCCACGCAGCCGCTCACGCCGCGCGCCCAAGAGGCGCTGCAGGAAATGGAACGCCTGTTCGAGACGGCTGAGCGCCGCGCACGGCGCCGCGAAGGCGGGCAGCCTCAGGATCTGTCGCAACTGCCCTTGATCGACGCCTTCAGCGCCACCGACGTGGGCCGCGAGGCCTTGCAGGTCGCCGGCCTGGATCTGCCCGCCACGCGCAGCGCCAGCCGTCTGGCGGACAAGCCTGCTGCCAAGCCAGGCCGCAAAACGGCCGCCAGGCCCGCGAGCAAGCGCGCCGCCAAGACGCCGGCCAAGCCCGCCGCGGCCAAGAAGGCAACACCCAAAAAGGTGGCGCCAGCGGCGGCGAAAACCGCCGCGAAACCGGCGCGCAAGTCCGCGGATGTCATTCCGCTCACACCGCCGCGTGCCCGCAAACGCGGCTAAGCCCTGGAGGCCGACCCATGACAGAGACGCGTGCTCCCCACTATGAACGCCTGATCGAACGGGCGCGTGAGTTGCCGGCGGCAACCTGCGCCATTGCTCATCCCTGCGACGAGACCTCCTTGAGCTCGGCGCTCGAAGCGGCTCGCCTGGGTCTGCTGGTGCCCATTCTGGTGGGTCCGCAGCGCAAGATCCGCGAGGTGGCCGAGCAATGCGGGCTGGACCTGACGTCGGTCGAGATCGTCGACACCCCGCATAGCCATGCCTCGGCCGCCGCGGCGGTCGAACGCGTACGCAGCGGCCATGCGTCGCTGCTCATGAAAGGCAGCCTGCATACCGATGAATTGATGCACGATGTCGTGGCGCGCGATACCGGCCTGCGGACCGGGCGGCGCATCAGCCATGTTTTCATCATGGACGTGCCCAGTTACGTCGAACCGCTGTTCATCACCGACGCGGCCATCAACATCTTTCCCGATCTGGACACCAAGGCCGACATCATCCGCAACGTGATCGAGCTGCATCTGGGCCTGGGGCTGGGCGCGCCGCGCGTGGCCATCCTGTCGGCCGTCGAACAGGTCACGCGCGCCATTCCCAGCACCCTCGAGGCCGCCGCGCTGTGCAAAATGGCCGACCGCGGCCAGATCATGGGCGGCGTGCTCGATGGTCCGCTGGCGCTGGACAACGCCATCAGCCCCGAAGCCGCCCGGGTCAAAGGCATCGTCTCGCCGGTGGCCGGCCGCGCCCAGGTGCTGGTGGTGCCCGATCTCGAGGCGGGCAATATGCTGGCCAAGAACCTGACGTTTCTGGCCGGCGCCGATGCCGCCGGCATCGTGCTGGGCGCACGCGTGCCCATCATTCTGACCAGCCGCGCCGACAGCGCGCGCTCACGCCTGGCCTCGTGCGCGGTCGCCATGATCTACGCCAACCACCTGGCCCGCACCGCCCCCATCCAATGAGGCCGCCGATGAACAGCCAGGACACACTACTCGTCATCAACGCGGGCAGCTCCAGCATCAAGTTCTATCTTTACGGCATCAGCGCCGAGCGCGAGCTCAGCCCGATTCTTGGCGGCCAGCTCGAAGGCATCGGCACGCAGCACTCGCGCTTGCGGGTGCGCGACGCTCAGGGCCAGACCATGACCGAACGCCAGATCGCGCCGCGCCACGCCGCGGATGTGCGGGATGCCCAGGAAGTCGTGGGCACCTGGCTCAGCGGCCACTTGAGCGGCTCGCCGCTGGCCGTGGGCCACCGCGTCGTGCATGGCGGCCCGGATCTGCATGCGCCGGTCCTGGTCGATGACGCCATCATCGAAAAGTTGCAGAGCTACACCTCGCTGGCGCCCTTGCATCAGCCCAATAATCTGGCGCCCATGCAGGTCATCCGCGAGCGGCTGCCGCACTTGCCCCAAGTGGCCTGCTTCGATACCGCCTTTCACCGCACGCACTCGGCGGTGGCGGATCGCTATGCCGTGCCCGAAGCGATGTATCAGGAAGGCGTGCGGCGCTACGGGTTTCATGGCTTGTCTTATGAGTATGTGGCGCAACGCGTCAAGCGCGCCCTGCCCGACCTGCAAGGCGGCAAAGTCGTCGCCGCCCATATCGGGTCGGGCGTGTCGGCCTGCGCCATGCTCGATGGCAAGAGCGTGGACAGCACCATGGGCTTTACCGCGCTCGAAGGCCTGCCCATGGGCACCCGGCCCGGGCGCCTGGACCCTGGCATCGTGCTGTGGCTGATGGAGCGCGGCATGAGCCATGACGAGATCCAGCATTTTCTCTACCACGACTGCGGGCTCAAAGGCCTGTCGGGCATCGGCAACGATATGCGCGAACTCGAAGCCAGCGACGCGCCTGCCGCGCGGCTGGCGCTCGATTACTTTGCCTGGCGCGTCGCCGAGGGCATCGTCGGCCTGGGCTGCGCCATGAACGGCATCGACGCCATCGTGTTCACCGCCGGTATCGGCGAGAACTCCGCTGGCATGCGCGCGCGCATCGCACGTCACTGGGAGTGGCTGGGCATCCGCATCGATGATGCACGCAATGCCGCGCACGGCCCGCGCATCAGCACCGAAGACAGCAAGATCGGCGTGTATGTGGTGCGCACCAATGAAGAGCTCATCATCGCCCAGCACACCCTCGATCTGGTGTCGGCCCGATGAACGCCCTGGCGGGCAAGCGCGGTCTGATCACCGGCATCGCCAACGACAACTCCATTGCCTGGGGCTGCGCCAAAGCCTTCCGCGCCATGGGCGCGGAGCTGGCTGTCACCTATCTAAACGACAAGGCGCGCCACTACGTCGAACCCCTGGCGCGGCAAGTCGAGGCGCCCCTGCTCATGCCGCTGGACCTTAATCAACCCGGCCAGCTGGAAGACGTTTTCGAACGCCTCCGCGCCGAATGGGGCCGGCTGGACTTCGTGCTGCATGCCATCGCCTACGCCCCGCGCGATGACCTCCAGGGCCGCGTGACAGACTGCTCGCGCGCGGGTTTTCTGGCGGCCATGGATATTTCCTGCTGGTCCTTCATCCGCATGGCCCATCTGGCCGAGCCGCTCATGACCGATGGCGGCACGCTCTTTTGCATGAGCTATTACGGCGCCGAGATGGTGGTGGAGCACTACAACATGATGGGGCCGGTCAAGGCGGCGCTCGAGTCGGCCACGCGCTATCTGGCCGCCGAACTCGGCCCGCAGGGCATACGCGTGCACGCCATCTCGCCCGGGCCTTTGAAAACCCGCGCGGCCTCCGGCATCAGCGACTTTGACGCCTTGCTCTACAAAGCCCAGGAGAAAGCGCCGATCCGCAGCCTGGTGGACATCGATGATGTCGGCGAAGCCACCGCCTGGCTGGCGACCGACGCGGCGCGGCGCATGACCGGCCAGACGCTGTACATCGACGGCGGCTACCACATCGTCGATTGAAGGCGGCTCAGGCCTTGCGGCCGCGCTGCTCGATGGCGGCCACGGCCTGCTCGACGCTGATGAACACCTGCTCCGGCCCCACGGCCTCGATCAATCCGCTGCGCTCCATCGCGGTGCGGAACAGGCCATGGCCGCCCGCGATCATCATGACCGTCTCGCGCGCATCCAGCTCGCGCTTGAGCCTAAAAAGGGCCTCGACGGCGTCGGCATCGGCATGGGTCATGGCTTCGGCGTCCAGCACGAACCAGCGGGCGTTGCCGGCCAGCGAGACCACGTCGCGGGCACGGCGGCGAAAGGCGTCGGCATTGAAAAACCAGATGGACGACTCGAACAGCCAGATCACCGTGTCCGGCACCGGCTCGGCCGTGGGATTCAGATGCAGTTTGCACAACGCCCGGTCGCCCGGCAGGCGCCCGAGCAACGCATCGCGGGGATTGGCCGTGACATACATCACGTACATCAGCGTGGCCGTGACGGCCGTCATGACGCCGCCCAGCACACCGAAGAACACCACGCCCACCGCGGCCAGCATGGCAAAACCCAGCTCCGCCCGCGAAATCCGGGCCAGTTGGACAAAAGCCTCCCACTGGAACAGATGCAGGGCCGCGAAGAACAGGATCGCCGCCAGCGTGGCCTGCGGCAGCCAATAGAGCAGCCCGGTCGCCAGGCTCAGGACCGCTCCCAAGGCCAGGGCCGCCACGACACTGGCCAGCGGCGAGCTGGCGCCGGCGGCCAGGCTGACGGCGGTGCGCGAATCCGCGCCGGTCACGACGAAACCCTGAAACAGCCCGGAGGCCAGATTCGCGCCGCCCAGCCCGACCAATTCGCGGTTGGGCTCGACGTCCTCGCCGCTGACGGTGGCGAAACTGCGCGCCGTGACGATGCCGCTGGAAAAGCTGACGAGCAGCACACCCGCGGCGCCCAGCAGAAAACCCGGCACATTGCGAAAGTCATCCGGCAGCTTGAACACCGGCAGACCCGCCGGCACATCGCCCACCACCGCGATGCCCAGCTTAGGGAAATTCAAGAGCCAGGACAGCAGGCAGGTGACGGCGACCAGCATGATGGCGCCCGGCCAGCGTGGCCGCCAGGCCCGTTGCGCGGCCAGCGCGGCGCAGCAAAGCACGCCCAGCACCAGCGTGGCGGGATGCGCCTGGGTGAGCAAGCGGGTGACGGCCTCGAAAGGCCGCAGCAGATCCGCCGCGCGCGCGCCCGCGCCAGTCAGCGCGCCCAGTTGCGACCAAGCCAGCGTGAGCGCCACGCCGGCCATATACCCCACCAGCACCGGCCGCGACAGCAGGTTGGCCAGCACACCCAGGCGAAACAGCCGCGCCAGCAGACAACCCACCCCCACCACGACGGCCATGCCGGCTGCCGCGGCAAGCCGGGCTTGCGGCTCGACGATGGACAGCCCCGTCAGGGTGGCTGCGATCAGGGTGCAGGTGGCCGTATCCGGCCCGACGATGAGCGTACGCGAAGCGCCGAACAGGGCATAACCCAGCATGCCGGCCATCGCGGCCCACAAGCCGCTGGCGGCGGGCAAGCCCATCATGCTGGCGTAGGCCAGGCCCACGGGCAGCGCCACGGCCGCGACGCTCAGACCGGCCAGGGCATCCTGGCGCGCGGACGCGGCCGTGATGCCGCGCCATTTGGCCAAATTCGGTCCGAGCAGGGATTTGAGATTCATCGGTGGCGGCTGAGAGCGGAACAAACCCAATGACATCGGGGCCTGGCCGCACAGGCGGCCAGGCCCCGATCTTACCCCTGACGCGGCAAATCCGCGTCCTTAGACCGCGCGCGCCTCGAGCACCGCCACGGCCGGCAGGGACTTGCCCTCCAGAAACTCCAGGAACGCGCCGCCGCCGGTCGAAATGTAGCCGACCTTATCGCCGATGTTGTACTTGGCGATGGCGGCCAGCGTATCGCCGCCGCCCGCGATCGAGAAGCCCTCGGAGTCGGCGATGGCTTCGGCCACCACCTTGGTGCCGTTGGCGAACTGGTCGAATTCGAACACCCCTACCGGGCCGTTCCAGACAATGGTGCCGGCCTGCTTGAGGATATCGGCCAACGTCTGGGCGGTCTGGGGACCGATATCCAGAATCATGTCATCCTCGGCCACGTCAGCGGCCGCCTTGGTGGTCGCCTGGGCATCGGCGCCGAACGCCTTGGCGCACACCACGTCGGTCGGGATGGGCACGGCCGCGCCACGCTCGGCCATGATATCGATCACAGCGCGCGCCTGCGCGATCTGCTCCGGCTCGGCCAGCGACTTGCCTATGGGCAGCCCGGCGGCCAGCATAAAGGTATTGGCGATGCCGCCGCCGACCACGAGCTGGTCGACCTTGCCGGCCAGTGCCTGCAGGATGGACAACTTGGTCGACACTTTGGAGCCGCCCACGATGGCCACCAGCGGACGCTTGGGATCATGCAAGGCACGGCCCAGCGCATCGAGCTCGGCTTCGAGCAGCGGGCCGGCGCAGGCGACCGGCGCAAAGCGCGCGATACCGTGCGTGGTGGCCTCGGCGCGGTGCGCGGTGCCGAAGGCATCGTTGACGTAGACATCGCAAAGCGCGGCCATCTTGCGCGCCAGGCCTTCGTCGTCCTTCTTCTCGCCCACATTGACGCGGCAGTTCTCGAGCAAAACCACGCGGCCCGGTTCGACCTTGACGCCGTCGACCCAGTTCTGCACCAGCGGCACGGGCATGCCCAGCAGCTCGGACAGGCGCTGAGCCACACGGGCCAGCGAATCCGCTTCGGTGAGCACACCTTCCTTGGGACGCCCCAGGTGCGAGGTGACCATCACGGCCGCGCCGGCGTCCAGCGCCAGCCGGATGCCGGGCACCGACGCGCGGATGCGGGTGTCTTCGCTGATGCGGCCGGCATCGTCAAAAGGCACATTCAGATCGGCGCGGATAAAGACGCGCTTGCCGGCCAGATCGCCTTGCTTGGCCAGCGCGGACAGGGTGTTCACTTTGGACATGTTGTCTTCCTTCTTTTATGAGCTTGCCTGGACGATAAAAAGGCCGGCACCTGGGGTCCGGCCCGTTGTCCAAGCCGAAGCCCCCCGCGGGAGGCTTCGCGCTTATGGCAACTTACTTGGCGTTCATCAGCGCGACAGTGGTGTCGAGCATGCGGTTGGAGAAGCCCCACTCGTTGTCGTACCAGGACGACACCTTCACCAGCTTGCCCGAGACCTTGGTCAGGGTGGCGTCGAAGTTGCTCGAAGCCGGGTTGTGGTTGAAGTCCACCGACACCAGCGGCTCGGTGTTGTAGTTCAGGATACCCTTGAGCTCGCCTTCGGCGGCCGTCTTGAGGATGCCGTTGACTTCGTCGACCGTGGTGTCGCGCTTGGCGATGAAGGTCAGATCGACGATGGACACGTTGATGGTCGGAACGCGGATGGCGTAGCCGTCCAGCTTGCCGTTGAGTTCGGGCAGCACCAGGCCGACCGCGGCAGCCGCGCCGGTCTTGGTCGGGATCATGCTCATGGTGGCCGAACGGGCGCGGCGCAGATCTTCGTGGTAGACGTCGGTCAGGACCTGGTCGTTGGTGTAGGCGTGGACCGTGGTCATCAGGCCGGTTTCGACGCCCAGCTTGTCGTTCAGCGGCTTGACCAGCGGGGCCAGGCAGTTGGTGGTGCACGAAGCGTTGGAAATCACGGTGTGCTCGGCACGCAGCACGTCCTGATTCACGCCGAACACGACGGTGGCGTCCACATCCTTGCCGCCCGGGGCCGAGATGATGACTTTCTTCGCGCCGCCCTTGATGTGCGCGCCGGCCTTTTCCTTGGTGGTGAAAAAGCCCGTGCACTCGAGCACCACGTCGACCTTCAGCTCGCCCCAGGGCAGCTCGGCCGGGTTGCGGTTGGCCAGCACGCGGATCTTGTCGCCATTGACGACCATGTACTCGCCTTCGACCTCGACGGTGCCGGGGAACTTGCCGTGGGCCGTGTCAAAGCGCGTCAGATGGGCGTTGGTCTTGGGATCGCCAAGATCATTGATGGCAACGATCTCGATGTCGTGCTTCTTGCCGTTTTCGTAGTGGGCACGCAGGATGTTGCGGCCAATGCGGCCGTAGCCGTTGATAGCGACGCGAATGGTCATGACGAAAGCTCCTTTTACAAAACCTGCTTGACAGCCTCGGCCACCTTTTCGGTGGTCAGGCCGAAGAACTTGAACAGGGCGCCAGCCGGGGCCGATTCGCCGTAGCGGTCGATGCCGACCACGGCGCCCTCCAGGCCCACATACTTGTGCCAGAACGCCGTCACGCCGGCCTCGACGGCCACGCGCGGCATTCCCGGCGGCAACACGGCCCGCTTCCAGGCGGTGTCCTGGCGGTCGAAGACGTCGGTGCTGGGCATGGAGACCACGCGCACGGCGATGCCTTCCTGGGCCAGCGCTTCCTGGGCGGCCAGGGCGATGGCCACTTCCGAACCCGTTGCGATGATAGCGGCGCGGGCATCCGGCGCATCGCGCAAGACGTAACCCCCTTTTGCAACCGCCTTCAAGGTGGCCTCGTCACGCGGCACGAAAGGCAGATTCTGGCGCGACAGCAACAGCGCCGTCGGGCCGCCGTCATGCACGTCCATGCCGATGCTGGCCGGCCGCGACACGGCGTAATCCCAGGCCACCGAGGTTTCGACGGTATCGCAGGGGCGCCACACCGACAGATTGGGAATCAGGCGCAGGCTGGAAGCGTGCTCGATCGACTGGTGGGTGGGGCCGTCTTCGCCCAGACCGATAGAGTCGTGCGTGAAGACATGCACCACGCGCTGCTTCATCAGCGCGGCCATGCGAATGGCATTGCGCGAGTAGTCGGAGAACGTCAGGAAGGTGCCGCCAAAGGGCAGGTAGCCGCCATGCAGGGCAATGCCGTTCATGATGGCGGCCATGCCGAATTCGCGCACGCCGTAGTTGATATGACGGCCGAAGCTCACCCCGCCCTGGTCGGCGGCGCGCACCGCGCCCACGCCCTTCCAGTCGGTGAAATTGGAGCCGGTCAGGTCGGCCGAGCCGCCCAGCAGCTCGGGCAGCAGGCCGGCCAGCTCGGTAATCGCAAACTGCGAGGCCTTGCGGGTGGCGACCGTCTCGCCCTTGGCGGCGGTGGCGGCCACGAAAGCCTGGCCTTTGGCCGCATAGTCCGCGGGCAGTTCGCCCTTCATGCGGCGCGTGAATTCGGCGGCCTCGGCCGGGAAGGCCTTGGCGTAAGCGGCAAAGGCCGCTTGCCAGGTTTCCTGGACGGCGGCGCCGGCGGCGCGGCTGTCCCAGGCCTGGCGCACGTCCTGCGGGACCTCGAAGGCCGTGGCGCTCCAGCCCATGGCGGTGCGCGCGGCAGCGATCTCGTCGTTGCCCAGCGGCGCGCCGTGCACGTTGTGCGTGCCGGCCATGGTGGGCGCGCCCTTGCCGATGACGGTGCGGCACAGGATCAGCGTGGGTTTTTCGGATTGCGCACGCGCCGCCTTGATGGCGGCGTCCACGGCGGCCACATCATGGCCGTCCACGCCCCGGATCACATTCCAGCCATAGGACTCGAAACGCTTGGCGGTATCGTCACCGAACCAGTGCTCGACATGGCCGTCGATGGAAATGCCGTTGTCGTCGTACAGGCCGATGAGCTTGGACAGCTTGAGCGTGCCGGCCAGCGAGCAGGCCTCGTGCGAGATGCCTTCCATCAGGCAGCCGTCACCCATGAAGACATAGGTGTGGTGGTCGACGATGGTATGGCCGGGACGGTTGAACTCGGCCGCCAGCAGCGACTCGGCCAGCGCCATGCCCACGGCATTGGCCAGCCCCTGGCCCAGCGGGCCGGTGGTGGTCTCGACGCCAGCGGTGATCCCCACTTCGGGGTGGCCAGGGGTCTTGGAGTGCAACTGGCGGAAGTTCTTCACCTCATCCAGGGAGAGGTCATAACCGGTCAGGTGCAGCAGGGCATAGATCAACATCGAGCCGTGCCCGTTGGACAGCACGAAGCGGTCGCGGTTGGCCCAGGCCGGATCGGCCGGATTGTGGCGCAGATTGCCCAGCCAGAGCGCCTGGGCGATTTCCGCCATGCCCATGGGAGCGCCGGGATGCCCCGAATTTGCTTTCTGGACGGCGTCCATCGCGAGTACGCGGATGGCATCCGCCAAGGCTAGTTTGGGGACAGTCGGAGTGCTCATGCGGAAGGCTCTTTGGCATTGGCGCCTCGCATCCAAGGCGCCAGAGATAGGGGGTGGAAAGCACAACATTTTAGCACCTGGGGGTAAGCGCATCCGAGGCGCCGGCAAACCTCGCCCAAAGCTGGCGTCCCAAGGCGGCTTCGGGCCAAAATGCGACCTTCTTCTCTTGTTTTCGCCGTCCGCGCATGAGTCTGCCCCGCTTCTACTGTGATCTTCCTCTGGCCGCCGGCCAACGCGTCCGCCTGCCGCAAGACCTCGCGCATCACGCCATTCGGGTGCTGCGCCTGCGCGAGGGCGCCGATATCGTGCTGTTTGACGGCAAGGGCGGCGAATACCCCGCCCAGTTGCAGATCGACGGCAAGGACGGCCATGCCGTCCTGGGCCGGCATCTGCCCCGGGAGGCAGAACTGCCCGGACGCATCGTGCTGGCGCAAGGCCTGCCCTCGGGCGACAAGATGGATTGGATCGTAGAAAAGGCCGTGGAGCTGGGCGCGGTTGCCGTGCAGCCCATTGCCGCGCAGCGCAGCGTATTGCAACTGAGCGGCCCCAGGCTGGAAAAACGGCTGGCGCATTGGCAACGCGTGGCGCAGGCGGCCGCCGAGCAATGCGGCCGCAACCGCCTGACGCAGATCGCCGCGCCGCTGACGCTGCGCGACTGGCTGGCCCAGCCGGCCGAGGGGCCGCGCCTGATGTGCCACCCGCAGGCCAGCGACGACCTGAGCGGCTGGCTAGGGCAGCAGCCCGGCCTGGCCGGGCTCACCCTCATGGTGGGCCCCGAAGGCGGCTGGTCGGACGAGGAGGTCGCCGCGGCCCGCGCCGCAGGCGTGGCCGCCGTGCGCCTGGGGCCCCGGGTGCTGCGCACCGAGACCGCCGGGCTTGCCCTCATCGCCTCGGTCAGCGCCCTGCTCGGCTGGCTCTGAATACAGCGGGCTCAGACTTCGCCGTAAGGCGCGGCCGCCACCCCAGGCTCGGGGTCCGGATGCCGTCCGGCGTGCTCGACCACATAGCAGAACACCCGGCCGTTTTCCTTGGCGAAATCGGCTGCGTCGGCGCAGACGGTTTCAATGGCCGCGGCGTCTTCTTCGAGCGCGGGATCCCCGGAGTGCAGGCGATAGAGCCAGAGCACCGCGCCGGTTTTGTGATCCAGGACGGTATCGCACAGGCAGTCGTACAGCGCGTCCAGATTGCCGCCGAAGAACTCCGGAAAGTCCACCGCCTTGGCAATGGCGCGCAGCACCGCAGAACGGCTGCGCGCACGGTCACAATCGGCCACCAGCAGGGGCATGCCCAGCTCATGGGTGGCGTTGACCATGGACTCTTTGTCCGTGTCCTCGAGCGCGATTGCGCCGCCGCGGCGCAGTTGTCGTAACAGCGTGGTCTGGCCGTTGCGCGTCATGCCTGGGCCTCCTCGAAAAACTTCACCACTTCTTCGCTACGCCGCATCGTATCGGCATAACCCAGTTCTATCAATCGTTCCGTATAAGCGCCTTCGAAGAGCAGATAGGACATCAACGATCCGCCCCCCGACCTCCCCGGAACGGAAGATACACCGAGTACACGAAAAAGGGTGCGGACTTCGGCCGGCATGGCGTCCAGATGCTCCAGCGCCAGCTGGTCCAGCGACTGGCTGGGCGTGAAAGCCAGCACTTCGATGCGCCGCATGCCGTGCACCGCGCCTGGCGGGCTGTGGGCCAGCAGACGGTTGATGCCGTCCAGGCGCTCCAGATCCATGGACAGACCGTCCAGAAAGATACTGGACAGGGCGTGGCCGCCGACCTGCGCCAGCGAAGGATAGGCCGGGGCCTGGGCACGCTTTTCGGGATGGGTTTCATCCTGGAAGCTCGTGCCGATCACCAGCACGCGCTCGGCGCCCAGATGAATGGCCGGACTGATGGGTGCCAGCTGCCGCATTGATCCGTCCCCGCACCATTCTGTCTGCCCTTGGACATTGACGGCCCGCGCGGGAAAGACGAAAGGAATCGCCGCGGACGCCATGACATGGTCGACATCGATGGCCGACGGCACGGCGCGGCGCAGCGAGCGATGCCAGGGCTCGATGGGTCGATCAGACTGATAGAAGGTCAGATGCTCGCCGCTGGTGTAGCCCGAGGCCGTGATCGCCAGCGCCGAGAGATGGCCGCGCGCCAGGTTGTGCCGCATGCGCCGGAAATTCAACAGGCGCTCGAGCAGATTGGCCAGCGGCTGGCTGTCCAGCAGGGACTGGGGCCGCTTGCGCATCACCCCCGAGTACATCCAACCCAGCGACAACAGGCCCAGCCAGCGCACGCCGGTACGAATGAGGCTGGGCGTGTCGGCCCGGTAGACCATGCTGGTGTCCAGCGAGGACCACAGGCGCCGCATGCGCCGCAACGCCAGATGCGGACGATCGGCGCGGCAAGCCAGGGCCGCCGCATTGACGGCGCCGGCCGAGGTGCCGCAGATGATGGAAAAGGGGTTGGGAAAGCCGGGGCGGAAGTGCGGGTCGAGAATCTCGAGCACCGCAGACAACACCCCGACCTGATAGGCCGCACGCGCGCCCCCGCCGGTCAGGACCAGGCCGGTGGTTCGCGGGCGGCCCGCCGCGTCAACGCGCAACGTTGGCATCAACCACGGTCATGGCCGTCATGTTGACGATACGGCGCACGGTGGAGCTGGAAGTCAGAATATTGACCGGCGCATTGGCGCCCAGCAGGAAGGGCCCCACGGCCACATTGCCGCCCGCTGCCGTCTTGAGCAGGTTATAGGCGATGTTGCCCGAATCCACATTGGGGCAGACCAACAGGTTGGCTTCGCCCTTGAGCGTGGAAGACGGCAGGATGCGCAGGCGCAGGGCTTCGTCCAGCGCGCAATCGCCATGCATCTCGCCATCGACCTCCAGATCGGGCGACTGGGCGCGCAGAATCTCGAGCGCCTCGCGCATCTTGGCGCCGGAAGCCGAACTGCCCGAGCCGAAATTGGAGCGCGACAGCAAGGCGGCCTTGGGCGCCAGATTCAGCCGGTGCATTTCCTCGGCCGCCGCCTGCGTGATCTCGGCGATCTGCTCGGCGGTCGGATTATCGTTGACGTGGGTATCGGCCAGCGCCACCGTCCGCTCGTTGAGCAGCAGGATGTTCATGGCGGCATAGATGTTGGCGCCCGGCTTTTTGCCGATGACCTCGTCGATGAAGCGCAGGTGGTCGTGGTAGGCGCCCACCGCTCCGCAGACCATGCCGTCGGCGTCGCCCAGACGCACCATCACCGCGCCGATGAGCGTCGAGCGGCGGCGCATTTCCACCCGCGCCATTTCCTTGGTGATGCCGCGGCGGCACATCAACTCCCAGTAGGTGGTCCAGTACTGGTGGAAACGCTCGTCATACTCGGGGTTGGTGACTTCGACGTCCTGGCCCAGGCGCAGGCGCAGGCCGAACTTCTCGATGCGGGCCGACAACACGGACGGACGCCCCACCAGGATGGGCTTGGCCAGGCCTTCGTCGACGATGACCTGGACGGCGCGCAGCACGCGCTCGTCTTCACCTTCGGTAAACACGATGCGCGCCCGGCCGCCTTCGCGCACAAAGCGCTTGGCCGAGGCGAACAGCGGCTTCATGAAAGCGCCCGAGTGGTAGACGAACTGCTGCAATTGCTCGACATAGGCGTCGAGATCGGCGATGGGCCGCGTGGCCACGCCGTCAGCCATGGCGGCGCGGGCCACGGCCGGCGCGATACGCACGATCAGGCGCGGATCGAAAGGTTTGGGAATCAGATAGTCGGGCCCGAAAGACAGGTCGTACGTGCCATAGGCCGCAGCCACGACCTCGCTTTGCTCTTCCTGGGCCAGCCCGGCGATGGCATAGACCGCGGCCTTTTCCATTTCGCGGGTGATCGTGGTCGCGCCCACGTCCAGCGCCCCCCGGAAAATGTAGGGGAAGCACAGCACGTTGTTGACCTGATTGGGGTAATCCGAGCGGCCGGTGGCCATCACGATGTCGTCGCGCACCGACGCGGCCAGCTCAGGCAGGATCTCGGGCGTGGGATTGGCCAGCGCCAGGATGAGCGGGCGCGCGGCCATGGCGGCCACCATTTCGGGTTTGAGCACGCCGCCGGCCGACAGCCCCAGGAAGACATCGGCGTCGGTGATGACGTCAGCCAGCTTGCGCGCCTCGGTTTTCTGCGCAAAACGCGCCTTGTCGGGATCCATCAAGGTGGTGCGGCCTTCGTAGACCACGCCCTCGATGTCGGTGACCCAGACGTTTTCCAGCGGCAGGCCCAGATCCACCATCAGATCCAGGCAGGCAAGCGCGGCGGCGCCTGCGCCGGAGCTGACGACTTTGACCTTGGTGATGTCCTTGCCCACGACCTTCAGGCCGTTGATGAAGGCCGCGCTCACGGTGATGGCCGTGCCGTGCTGATCATCATGGAACACGGGGATCTTCATGCGCTCGCGCAGCTTGCGCTCGACGGTGAAGCACTCGGGCGCTTTGATGTCCTCGAGGTTGATGCCGCCGAACGTGGGCTCCAGGCCGGCGATGATCTCGACCAGCTTGTCCGGATCGGTTTCATTGATCTCGATGTCGAACACGTCCAGGCCGGCGAACTTCTTGAACAGCACGGCCTTGCCTTCCATCACGGGCTTGGAGGCCAGCGCGCCGATATTGCCCAGCCCCAGCACGGCGGTGCCGTTGGAGATCACCCCCACCAGATTGCCGCGCGCGGTATAGCGAAACGCATTGGCCGGGTCATCGACGATTTCTTCACAGGCCGCCGCCACGCCGGGAGAATAGGCCAGCGCCAGATCGCGCTGATTGGTCAGTTGTTTGGTCGGCGTGACCGAGATTTTGCCGGGACGGCCGTGCTCGTGATATTCCAGCGCGGCTTTGCGAAAATTGGCATCCATGATGGGCGAGTGATATACGTCGTTAAAGAAACAGGGCATCGCCGCGCCCTGGGCGGCGGCGAAAGTGCTGCTATCTTACTCTCGCCCTTCCGGGTGTTGGATTCCGGGGAAACGCCCATGCGGGTCAAACAAATCCTTGACGCGCCTATCCAGCCGCCATCCCGCATGGCCACGCTCGCAAGCCTCGCCTGCCGGCCGCCCGCAAGCCCAGTGGCTGTGCTGCACCCAGGCCAGCGCGCCCCCATGCCCGAGCAGCACCTGGGCCAGATTGACGGGTTCGTGCATGGCGTCGAGTCTGAACTGCGCCCGCCAGCCCTGGGCCGTCTGGCAGGCTTGCGCGTCGGCGCTGGCCGCCAGCCGAAACAGCGCGGGCACCAGGCCCTGCACCGTGGCAGAGCGCAGCGGCTGCGTGTCCGCCACCCCGAAGGCGCCCAGCCCCTCCACCGTGCCATCGGAAAACATGACGGTCGCCGCGCGCAGGCCGCTGTCGGCCGGCGCGGCATAGCCCCGCGGGGTGGCCAGCCAGGCGGCGACGGTCTGCTGCGGATCGGCTGGCGCGAACTGCGCGCAACCCTGAGCGGCGAGCACCCCGACCGGGCAGCCAGGTTCGGCCACGATGAGGCCGCCTTCGCGGCGCCAGCCCGACAAGGCGACGGGATCCAGCCACAGGCAGGGCAAGGCGTCAGCCGGGCCGGGCGTTCCCCACAAGGCCAGTGTGACCCCGTGCGTGTCCGCCAGCTCGCGGGCGCGCCAGACATCCTGCGGATGGCCCAGCACCAGGCGCGGCCGGTCCTGCTGTTTGAATTCCCCCACGGCGGCAGCCGCGATCCGCTCGCAAAACGTCTCCCAAGGCGAGCGCGGCGGCCTGCGCCCGGTCAGAAAGGCGCGGCGAGATGGTTGCATGGCTAAAATCCCTCTTTCGCTGTGAGATTCATGATGCCGCGCCTTGCCTCCCGTACCAACGATTTTCTGACATTCCAGGTTGTAGAACTCTTCAAAGAAGCCCAGGCCCTGAGCGCGGCCGGCCGCGACATCATCAGCCTGGGCATCGGCGAGCCGGACTTTACCGCCCCGCCTCAGGTCGTGGAAGCGCTCGAGCGCGCCAGCCGCGCGGGCCTGAGCGGCTATTGCGCGCCCGGCGGCCTGACGCCGCTGCGCGAAGCCATCGCCGAGTTCTACGCCACCGAGTTTGGCGCGCGCATCGACCCGCAACGCGTCATCGTCACCGCGGGCGCCTCAGGCGCCCTGGCCCTGGCCAGCGCCGCCCTGGTCAACCCGGGCGCGGAAGTCCTGATGCCCGATCCCTCCTATCCGGCCAACAGCAACTTCATCCTGGCCGCGGGCGGGCGCCCGCGCCTGGTGCCCAGCAATGCCGCCAAGCGTTTTCAGCTCAGCGCACAGGACGTGCGCGACAACTGGACGGCGGCTACCGAAGGCGTGCTGATCGCCTCGCCCAGCAACCCCACGGGCACCAGCATCCGGCACGACGAACTCGCCGCCCTGCTGGCCGAGGTGCGCAGCCGCAATGGCTACACCATCATGGATGAGATCTATCTTGGGCTGTCCTATGAGCAGGCGCCGCGTTCGGCCCTGACGCTGGACGACGACATCATCGTCATCAACAGCTTCTCGAAGTATTTCCACATGACAGGCTGGCGCCTGGGCTGGATGATCGTGCCGCAGGCCATGGTTGGCACCCTGGAAAAAATGTCGGCCAGCCTGCAGATCTGCGCGCCTACCCTCGCGCAGCACGCCGCCCTGGCCTGCTTCACGCCCGATACGCTGAAGATCTTCGCCCAGCGCCGCGACGCCTTCCGCCAACGCCGCGACTATCTGCTGCCCGAATTCGAACGCCTGGGCATCCCCGTGCCGGTCAAGCCGGATGGCGCCTTCTACATCTACGCCGACATCCGCCACCTGGGCATGGACAGCATGGCCTTCTCGCAGCGTCTGCTGCATGAGGCCGGCGTGGCCGCCGTGCCGGGCGTGGACTTCGGGCCCGCTCACGGCCTGTCGACGATGCGTTTTTCCTATGCGACCGGCCTGGACCGGCTGCAGGAAGCCATCGCCCGCATCGAACGGCTGCTGTAAAAAAAAACCCTCGAGGCCCAAGGCCCGAGGGGTTCAGATCCGGCGTGCGCCTTAGTCGCGAGCCAGGGCAATGCCCGAGGCCAGCGCCAGGCGCCGGCGTTCGGCCTGTACCTTGGCGCCATAACCGCCGTCGTCCGGACCGGTCGCCCCGACATAACAGGCCAGCCCGCCATTGACGGAACCGCGGCGATCGATGCAATCCTTCAGGATGGTGGCGCCCACATGGATGTTGGCGACCGGGTCCAGCGCGCCTGCCCGTCCCGGGGCAATGGCGTCAAACTTGTCCTGATGGATGCGGGTCATCACCTGCATCAGGCCCTGCGCACCCACCGCGCTTTCCGCGAAGGGGTTGTAACGGGACTCGATGGCGATCACGGCCAGCAGCAGCAAAGGATCGACTTGCTTCTCGCGACCCACACGGTAGACGGTGTTCACGAGCACGCCGGTGGCGTCATACGCCACTTTGTATTTGCGCGAGATATAGTTGCGCAACGCCTCCACCTGGCCGTTGCTGGTTCCGGCGGCGGATTTACGTTGCGGCGGAAGCGGCTCCGAGCGAAGCGGACCCAAAAAACCGGTAGCATTGCTGGCCGGCGCATTAGGCACGGCCATCACGACAGCGGTGGAACCTTCCGGCTCCAGCCCGGCTTCGGGGCCAGTGGAAATCGACGTTGGCGCGAGGGCGGTCAACAGGGCCTTGTGCACCTGCAAAGCCTGGTCGCGCAAACCGGGCAAGGCAAACCCCATACTGACGGTCACGATGACCGCGATACCCAGGTAGACCGAGCACAGGCGCAGTCCCTCGGCGAGGTTGTGATGCACTCCCTGGGCCAGCTGTCGAAACACGCCGGCCATTGACGCATCGGGCATAAAGACCTCCTGCGTTGGGAAAGTAAGGGGTGGATGTTAACCTGTAAATGCATCAAAAATGTAACCAACCTGCCGGGATCTGTAGTGAAGTACCGCGACCTCCGAGATTTCCTCAAGCAGCTTGAGCTCAAGGGCGAACTCAAGCGCATCAATGCCGCCGTCTCCACGAGACTGGAAATGACCGAGATCGCCGACCGCGTTCTGCGCGCCGGCGGCCCTGCCTTGCTGTTCGAACGCCCCCTGCATGAAGGCCGCCCCGCCGAGATGCCGGTGCTGGCCAATCTGTTCGGCACGCCGGGCCGGGTGGCCTGGGGCATGGGCGCCGAAGACGTGGCCGCGCTGCGGGAGGTGGGCGAGCTGCTGGCCTCGCTGCGCGAGCCCGAACCGCCGCGCGGCTTTCGCGATGCGCTGGCCAAGGTGTCCATGCTCAAGGCCGCGCTGTGGGACATGAGCCCCAAGACCGTGCGCGGCGCGCCCAGCCAGGAAGTCGTGTGGGAAGGCAATGATGTCGACCTGTCGCGGCTGCCCATCCAGACCTGCTGGCCCGGCGACGTCGCTCCGCTGCTGACCTGGGGCCTGGTCATCACGCGCGGGCCGCATGCCCGGCGCCAGAATCTGGGCATCTACCGCCAGCAAGTGATCGGCCGCAACAAACTCATCATGCGCTGGCTGTCGCATCGCGGCGGCGCGCTCGATTTCCGCGATCATCGTCTGGCCAACCCTGGCCAGCCCTTCCCGGTGGCCGTGGCGCTGGGCGCGGACCCGGCCACCACCCTGGGCGCCGTCACCCCCGTGCCCGACAGCCTGTCCGAATACCAGTTCGCCGGTCTGCTGCGCGGCTCGCGCACCGAGGTCACGCAGGCGCTGGGCAGCTCGCTGTCGGTGCCGGCCACCGCCGAAATCGTGCTCGAAGGGCATTTGCTGCCGGCCGACGATCCGCGAGCCCAGGCGCCGCAGGTCCCCGAAGGCGCCCCGCCGCCGCCGGACCTCGGCTATGAAATGGCCCTCGAAGGACCTTACGGCGACCACACGGGCTATTACAACGAGCAGGATTGGTTTCCGGTCTTCACGGTCGAGCGCATCACCATGCGCAAGAACCCCATCTATCACACCACCTATACCGGCAAGCCGCCGGACGAGCCGGCCGTGCTGGGCGTGGCGCTCAATGAGGTCTTCGTGCCGCTGCTGCGCCGGCAACTGCCGGAAATCGTGGATTTTTACCTCCCGCCCGAGGGCTGCAGCTATCGCCTGGCCGTGGTGTCCATCCGCAAGCAGTACGCCGGCCATGCCAAACGCGTGATGTTCGGTGTCTGGAGCATCCTGCGGCAGTTCATGTACACCAAGTTCATCGTCGTGGTCGACGAAGACGTCAACACCCGCGATTGGGCCGAAGTGATCTGGGCCATGACGACCCGCATGGATCCGGTGCGCGACACCCTGCTGGTCGAGAACACCCCCATCGACTACCTGGACTTCGCCTCCCCGGTGTCCGGTCTGGGCGGGAAAATGGGCCTGGACGCCACGAACAAATGGCCTGGCGAAACCCAGCGCGAATGGGGTGTGCCCATCAAGATGGATGAGGATGTCAAAGCCCGGGTCGACGCCATGTGGCAGGAGCTCGGGCTCTAAGGCTGCCGCCACCTCGCTCAGCACAAAAAAACGCAGCCCTGGGGGCTGCGTTTCACTTGGGTGGCGCCAGGCGCTCGTCAGTCTGACTCGCGCTTATGGGATTTCATCCATGTGCGCGCGAGCTGCCAGCCCGCTAAGCCGATGCCGGCCCAGCGCAGCAGGCCCAGACGCTTGCCACCGCCCATGAACATGGCCGAGGCCGCCGAACTGACAATGGGATAGCGGCGGGCGATATTATAGGCCTGCAGCACCCATTGCGAGGTATTGCCCCGGGTCAGTTTGGGCAACAAACCGCGCACCAGATTGGCGGGTTCCAGCGCCTGGCCGGTTTCGGCGATGCTCTGCGCCAGGCTTTCGCGTTCGATGGCTGCGCGGGCGCGCAGCAATTCGATGCGAACCTGTCTTTCCACGGCAGGAGATTGACGGTGTGCCATCAGCGACCTCCCGAAGCCGTTTCGGCCGCATCACGGCGTTCCAGATCGACCTGAGCGTCGCGGACCCGCTCCATCAGCTCGGCATCGCGGCCGAGTTCCTCGAGCGTGGCCGAGAACGGCAAGGGGCCGTCCACCAGCTCGCGGCGCACCAGGAAAAGCAAGGCCACGCCGATCACGCCATAGATGGCGGCCAGCCAACCCAGGGCGACATAGCGATCCGCCGTGGGCCAGAAGGCCACCGCGATGGTCACCGTAAAGACCAGCACGGCCAGGGTGAGAAACAGCAAAGCGGCAAACGCCATGCCCAAGGTCTTGAGCAAGCGGAGTTTTTCGTGGCCAGCTTCCTGGGCCAGGAGTTCAAGACGTGTGCGGAGCAACCCGACCAGGCTGGCCGCTACGCCGAATACCGAGGTACGTAGACTCATGCAGATCGCCGGGCCTTCGGCGAACCGAAGGCCCTGCCCTATCAGCGGCGGCTGATCAGCAAGCCGAGCAGCAGGCCGGTCACGCCTGCGATGCTGATGGCTTGCCAGGGATTGTCATGGACGTAGTCGTCGGTCGCGCGGGCGGCGCGCCGGCCGCGCTCGAGCATGGCATCCTGGGCGTCATACAGCGCCTCACGCGTGCGCTTGAGCGAACTCAAGGCGCGCTCGCGCAGCTCGGAAGCCTTCTCGCCGGACGAGGCAGCAGCCTCGCGCAGCAAGGTCTCGGCATCGTTGAGACTGCTTTTGACACTGTCAATCAGTTTGTCTTTGGCGATATCTTCAGATCGTTTCGCGGGCATAGAGCACTCCTTTTGAGGTGTCGTTGGTAAAACCATCATACCAGCGCGTTTCAACTGGGCAAGCCGCCCGCGCGCCAGATACTTTCTGCTACTTGATTTCGGTGATCTCGACTTGCGATTTGCTGCCGGCCATGTCGATCTCCTGCTTCATGACGAGACTGACCGCGGGGCAATACCAGTCGGTCACGGTCGTGTTCATCCCGGGGATGGGCAAGGTCAAACCCTTGAAGGTCGCCATGGTGGGATCGCTATTGCGCGTGTAGCTGATCGGCCAGCAGGACTGCTCGCCCAAGGCCGTGGCGATGGTGCGCCGCGCGCCCACCGTCTTTTCGCCGATGCGCACCGTGGTGCTGGGCTGCCCGCCCACCGGCGCTTCCTTGCCGATATTGATGCGATAGCTGCCGCCAGGAAACTTCTGCCCCTGCCCCGTGACCTTGTCATAGGCGAACAAGCCCAGGATGCGCAGATCGAACTGCCCGTCCTTGGCCGGCGCTTCTCCCGCCTGCTCGTAGCGGCTGAAACTGGCCTGCCCGCTCTTGACCGTCATCAGATAATCCAGCTTGGATTTGCCGGCCGGCAGACCGGCATAGGCAAACGTGGCCACACCCTGCACGCGCGCGCGGCAGTTGTCGCCGTTGCTGCGGCTGACGTCACTGAAGGCGAGGTCGGCGCCCAGATTGATGTTGCCCGAGCCGGAAAACTGCAACTGACCGCCGTCATGCATGAATTTGGCGTCGCACACGCCGGCTTGGGTGATAGGGGCGATGCCGGCCAGAACCAGCGCGAAAATCCAACGAGCCACCGTGTACTCCTGTAGGGTTGCGCCGTTTCCGGCGTCTTGCGCCTGATACTACACCGCTTGCAGGGCGTAAGCCCGGTATCTGCCGGCGCATCGGCCCGCCCATGCAGAAAAGGCGTTTCGCCCCGCCGGTCCCGGCGGCGCGAAACGCCCCTCTTGCTTGGTTTTCCCCTTGAGCCATCGCTGAGACGGCATTGAACGACCGTTGCCAGCCGCCTACCTCAGTCAACGCAAGCTTCGTGCCAGCTTGGCCTGGCCGACAGCGATCCGCCAAGCCGCTGATTCTTCGGGGTTTTCCGATAACGGCACAACGCCACGCGCAGGCCGCTGCGGCATAACGGTGCCCGTGGCACCAAGGTTGTGCCAGCGCGCCCCAAAACGGCCCTGCAAATCACTTTTGGCTATAACGATGGAAGGAATCAGAAGTTGTGGGGCTGAACCCCGCTGCCTATGATCGTCGGACGATAGCTGGGCGTGGCATTGAGGTTCATGAAGCTTTTTCCGATTTTTTCCGATCTCCAGGGCCGACGCGTCCTGGTTGTGGGCGGCGGCACCGTCGCCACGCGCAAGACGCAGGCGCTGCTGCAGGCTGGCGCGCAAGTCACGGTGGGCGCGCCTGCCCTGGCCCCCGAACTGGCCCGGCTGGCTGAGCAGCAAGCCATCACCCACGTGGCGGGCGAGTTCGATCCCGCCTGGCTAGACGGGGCCTGGCTGGTGATTGCCGCCACCGATGACCGCGCCACCAACGCCCGCGTCTACGAGGCCTCCTGTAGCCAGCAGCGCTTTTGCAATGTCGTCGACGACCCCGCCTTGTCCAGCTTCCAGGTGCCCTCCATCGTGGACCGTTCGCCGCTCATCGTGGCGATCTCCTCCTCGGGCGTGGCCCCGGTGCTGGCGCGTCGTCTGCGCGAACGCCTGGAGTCGCTGTTTGACCACAGCCTGGGCGCGCTGGGCGAACTGGCCGCCCGCTACCGGCCGCGCATCCGCGCCGCCCGGGCCGACCTCGGCCAACGCCGCCGCTTTTATGATTGGCTGCTCGACGGGCCGGTGGCGGCCGCCTTGCGGCGGGCCAAGCCGCAGCAGGCCGAAGCCCTGCTCGACGCCGCATTGGCGGCCCCGGCCACGCCCGCGTCCGGCCGCGTGATTCTGGTGGGCGCCGGGCCCGGCGACCCCGGCCTGCTGACGCTCAAAGCCCTGCGTGCCCTGAACGAAGCCGACGTCATCCTGCACGACCGCCTGGTCAGTCCCGACATCCTGGCGCTCGCACGGCGCGACGCCGAATGCATCTCGGTAGGCAAGCGCCTGGGCGAGGACCACAACGCCACGCAAGCCCGCATCCACACCCTGATGGTCGAGCACGCCCGCGCCGGGCAGCACGTGGTACGGCTCAAGGGCGGCGACGCCTTCATCTTCGGACGCGGGGGCGAGGAGCTCGAGCACCTGCGGGCGGCAGGGGTGGACTATGAGGTGGTGCCGGGCATCACGGCTGCGCTGGCCTGCGCGGCCTACGCGGGCATCCCCCTGACGCACCGGGATCATGCCCAATCGGTGCGGCTGGTCACTGCCCATTGCCGCGCCGACGAAGACTCCCTGGACTGGGACGGGCTGGCACGGGATCGCCAAACGCTGGCCTTCTACATGGGCGTAGGGCAGTTGGACAGCCTCTCGGCCCGGCTGATTGAACACGGCCGGGCCCCGGACACCCCTTTCGCGCTGGTCGAAAATGGCAGCCGTCCGCAGCAGCGGGTGGTTACCGGCCTGCTGTCGCAACTGGCCGGCATCGCACGCGAGCAGGCCGTTGCCGCGCCCGCGCTGCTCATCGTCGGCGAGGTCGCGGCGCTGGCGGACAAACTGGCCTGGTTCGGCGCTCCGGCCCCTTAGGCTTACTCGACTTTCTGCTTGGTGCCGAAAATGCGGTCACCGGCATCGCCCAGCCCGGGCATGATATAGCCATGCTCGTTCAGGCCGTCGTCGATCGAGGCGGTATAGATGTGGACGTCGGGATGTTTGTCCATCACAGCCTTGATCCCCTCGGGCGCGGCCACCAGCGTCAGCGCGCGGATTTCGCGCGCGCCCGCCCGCTTGAGCATGTCGATCGTGGCGACCAGCGAGCCGCCGGTGGCCAGCATGGGGTCGACGATCAGGGCCAGACGCTGATCCAGCTCGCCCACCAAGCGCTCCAGATAGGTATGCGCCTGCAGGGTCTCCTCGTTGCGGGCCAGGCCCACCACGCTGACCTTGGCCCCGGGAATGAGGCTGAGCACCCCGTCGAGCATGCCGATGCCGGCCCGCAGAATCGGCACGACCGTGACTTTCTTGCCCGCGATCTTTTCGACTTCCACGGTTCCACACCAGCCTTCGACCGTGGTCGGCGCCAGCGCCATGTCCTTGGACGCTTCGTAAGTCAGCAATGCGGCCACTTCCTGCGAGAGCTCGCGAAAGCTCTTGGTGCTCAGATCGGCGCGCCGCATGATGCCTAGTTTGTGCCGCACCAGCGGATGACGGATTTCATGCACGGGCATGTCCGGATTCTCCAAAAATAAAATACTCAAAACCCGCGCCTGCGGGCGATACCCTTATTGTTCGGCGAGCCACGCGATGAGTGCATCATCGAATTTGCGCACCGCATCGGCGTTTTCATGGTTGACCATGCTCACCACCACATAACGCTTGCCGCTGCTGCCCAACACATAACCGGCGATGGAGCGCACGTCGCGCAATGAGCCGGTTTTCAGATGGGCCATGCCCAGCGTGCCATTGCTCTTCATGCGCCGGCTGACCGTGCCATCGACACCGGCAATGGCCATCGACGCCAGATACTCGGGCATGACGGGCGAGCGCCAGGCCAGGGTCAACATGGAAGCCAGGCTGTCGGCCGACACACGCGCCTCGCGCGACAGGCCTGCGCCATTGTCGATCACCAGCTCGGGCATATTCAGCCCCTGCCCGGACAGCAGGCCCTTGGCCACCGCCTCGCTGCTGGCCACGGTCGCCGGACGGCGGCCGCGCTCGGCGCCCAGGGTCAACAGCAGGGTGCGCGCCATGACATTGTTGCTGCGCTTGTTGATGACCCGGATGGCTTCGCCCAGGGTCGGCGACTCATGCGAGGCCAGCACCACGGCGTCGGCCGGCACGACGCCGGCGCGCATATTACCCTTGAATGTGCCGCCCAGCTCACGCCACAGCAGCCGGAACACCGCATCGGTGTAATCCTGCTGCGACAACGCCAGCCGGTACAGGCTGAACTCGCCGCAGGCGCCCGGCACGGAACCGGCCACCCGCAGGGTGATGTCCTGCGGCGTGACCACCGGCTGCGTCGTGACGTCCGGCCCGCCTTTGCAGCGGCCTTCGGCCCACTGGATATCGCCCTCGAGCCGCAGCCCGGGCACCGGTGGATCCACCGTGGCGACCCACTTGCGGGCCGCCGGATCGGGCGTGACCAGCAGGCGCAAGGCGCCGAAACCGACCATCAGCGCATCGGGGCTGGCGTTGTAGGCGCGGTCCGGCGCGCCGTCGAAAGCGCCCGGGTCGGTCGCCACCTGCCCGAAGATGCTGCGATCGACCACCAGATCGCTGATTTCCTTGACGCCGCGCAAACGTAGCTCGCGCAACAGCGTCCAGAGATCCTGCAGCAGAAATTGCGAATCGCCGCCGCCGCGCCAGTACAAGGGGCTCTTGAGCACGCCATGCGCATCGGGACGGGCGCCGGGTTCGGTCAAGAAATCGGTGCGCCACACATAGTTGGGCCCCAGTTCGGACAGCGCGGTCCAGGTCGTGACCAGCTTCATGACGGAGGCCGGGTTGCGCGGCGCCTTGGCGTTGATGGCCACCAGACGCGGCCCATTGACCTCCTGCACGACGAGCGACAGCGCTTCATCGGGCAGTTTGGTGGCCTTCCAGGCCTGGGCCAGGCTGGCCGGCAGACCCGGCGCGCTGGCCGCGCCCTGCGCATGCGCCGCCGAGGGCAGCCAGGCCGCCAATGTGAGTCCGAGCGCCGCCAAAGCGCGCCCCAAAGCCAAATATCCCATGGCCTGTAACACCATCTTATGCACAAAGATGAAAGCATACATAAGGCGGACGCACTGCGGCGGGCGGTTACAGACGGGGGGTTGGGCGCGGGCGTCTACAATACCGGGTTGCGCGCCGCTGGGTTGCGCCGCGCCGATTCCTTTTTCTCCGGTCCTGTCAGGCCGGGATGACACCGTGTCCACTTTTACCGTTTCCGATTTTGATTACGACCTGCCTGCCGAACTGATCGCGCAGACGCCGGCCGCCGAACGCGGCGGCAGCCGCCTGCTCCATCTGGATGGGCAAGGCCAGCTGCATGACCGCCAGTTCAGCGACCTGCTGTCGCTGCTGCGTCCGCAGGACCTGCTCATTTTCAACGACACCCGGGTCATCAAGGCCCGGCTGGCCGGCCAGAAAGCCACCGGCGGCAAAGTCGAAGTGCTGGTCGAGCGCATCACCGAACCGGACCGCGCCCTGGCGCATGTCCGGGCCAGCAAATCGCCCGGCCCGGGAATGCGCCTGGAGCTGGCGGGCGGCGCGGTGACTGCCGAGGTACTGGGCCGTGAGGGCGAGCTGTTCGACCTGCGCTTTGCCGGGCCGGTGCTCGATCTGCTGGAAGCGCATGGCGCGACCCCCCTGCCCCCCTATATCACCCATGCCGCCGGGCAGGAGGACGATGCGCGCTACCAGACCGTCTATGCCCGCGAGCCGGGCGCGGTCGCCGCGCCCACGGCCGGGCTGCATTTCGACGAGACCATGCTGCAGCGCCTGGCCGACCTGGGCGTGCAGCGCGCCTTTGTCACCCTGCACGTCGGGGCCGGCACCTTTCAGCCCGTGCGGGTCCAGAAGCTGGAAGACCACATCATGCACGCCGAGTGGTACACCGTGCCCGAGCCCACCGTCCAGGCCATCGCGCGCGCGCGCCAGGCGGGCGGCCGGGTGATCGCCGTCGGCACGACCAGTGTGCGCGCGCTGGAGTCGGCCGCCGCACAGACGGCCGACGGCCCCTTGGCCGCCACCCAGGGTGATACCCGCCTGTTCATCACCCCGGGCTACCGCTATCGTGTGGTCGATGCCCTGATCACCAATTTCCATCTGCCTCAGTCGACCTTGCTGATGCTGGTTTCGGCCCTGGCCGGAATCGAGCCCATCCGGCGCGCCTATGCCCATGCCGTGGCCGGCCGCTACCGTTTCTTCAGCTATGGCGACGCCATGTTCATCGAATCTGCCCAGCCATGACCGGACTCTCCTTCGAACTGCTCGCCACCGACGGCGGCGCGCGCCGCGGGCGCATGACCCTGAACCACGGCGTGGTCGAGACCCCGATTTTCATGCCCGTGGGCACCTATGGCAGCGTCAAGGCCATGCTGCCCCACGAACTCAAGGAAATCGGCTCCCAGATCGTCCTGGGCAATACTTTCCATCTCTGGCTGCGCCCGGGCACCCACATCATGGAAAAGCACGGCGGTCTGCACGGCTTCATGCAGTGGGACAAGCCAATCCTGACCGATTCCGGGGGCTTTCAGGTCTTCAGCCTGCAGGGCATGCGCAAGATCACCGAGGAAGGCGTCAAATTCGCCTCGCCCATCGACGGATCGCGCCTGTTTCTCACCCCCGAAGAATCCATGCGTATCCAGCGCTCGCTGAATTCCGACATCGTCATGGTGTTCGACGAGTGCACGCCCTATGAAATCGATGGCCGCCCAGCCACCCAGGAAGAAGCCGCGCGCTCCATGCGCATGTCGCTGCGCTGGGCGCGCCGCTCGCGCGAAGAATTCGACCGTCTGGGCAATCCGAACGCGCTGTTCGGCATCGTGCAGGGCGGGATGTACGAAAACCTGCGCGACGAATCGCTGGCCGGGCTGACGGATATCGGTTTTCATGGTTATGCCATCGGCGGCCTGTCGGTCGGCGAGCCCAAAGAAGACATGATGCGCATCCTGGGCCATGTGGCCCCGCGCCTGCCACAGCAGGCGCCGCGCTATCTGATGGGCGTGGGCACCCCCGAGGACCTCGTCGAAGGCGTGTCGCGCGGCGTGGACATGTTCGACTGCGTCATGCCCACCCGCAATGCGCGCAACGGCTGGCTGTTCACGCGGTTTGGCGACGTCAAGATCCGCAACGCCAAGTACCGCGACGATACCCGTCCGCTCGATCCGAGCTGCGCCTGCCATACCTGCCAGACCTTTTCACGCGCTTATCTGCATCATCTGCAGCGCGCCAACGAGATCACCGGCGCCCGCCTGAACACGCTGCATAATCTGCATTTCTACCTGACCATCATGGGCGAAATGCGGGAAGCCATCGCCGCCGGGCGCTTTGACGCCTGGCGTGCGCAGTTCGCCGCAGACCGCGCGCGCGGGGTCGATTAGGCTGCCGGCGGCGCGTCCGTTCCCCGCAAGGCCCGGGCGGGCCGCAACATCGCTACAATAGCCGGCTACCTGTCCAAGGCTCGCGCGGGGGACGGGGACACAACAAGGCTTTAGCCGACAGCAAAACGCAAAACTCAACCAGGAGTACTTTCCATGTCCGTGATCGACACCGCCGGCCTCGTCCTGGCCCAGGCCGCCCCCGAGGGCAACATGTTGGGCGGTATTCTGCCCATCGTCCTGATGTTCGTGATCCTCTATTTTCTGATGATCCGTCCGCAGATGAAGCGTCAGAAAGAGCACCGCAACCTGATCGCCGCCCTGGCCAAGGGCGACGAAGTCGTCACCGCCGGCGGCATTCTCGGCAAGGTCTCCAAGGTGACCGACAGCTACATCAGCATCGAAGTGGCCGACCTGGCCGAAAAGCCTGTTGAAGTCACGCTGACCAAGGGTTCCGTGACCTCGGTACTGCCCAAGGGAACCATCAAGGCCCTGTAACAGTCGCATAGGGCCCCGCAAGGGGCCCTTGTCCGTTCCACCCCTTGATTCCCTTGCTGGCAATGAACCGCTATCCCCTCTGGAAGTACATCACGGTATTGGTTGCGGTCGTCATCGGCCTGCTCTATACCCTGCCCAATTTCTACGGCGAATCGCCCGCCGTACAGATCTCCAGCGCCAAGGCCACCATCAAGGTAGAGCCGGCGCTGCTTGAGCGCGTCGAACAGCTCCTGGCCGATGCCAAGCTGCCCGCCACCAGTGTCTACTATGAACAGAACGGCACGCTGGGCACCGTCCGCGCGCGCTTCAGTTCCACCGATATCCAATTGCAGGCCCGCGATCTGCTGGACCGCAGCCTGAACACCGTCGCCGGCGATCCGCATTACACGGTCGCCCTGAACCTGCTGCCCGCCTCGCCGCCCTGGATGCGCTCGCTGGGCTGGTTCGAGCCCAAGCCCATGTATCTGGGCCTGGACCTGCGCGGCGGCGTGCACTTCCTGTTGCAAGTCGACATGCAAGGCGCCCTGACGGCCCGCTACGACTCGCTGGCCGCTGACGTGCGCTCGACGCTGCGCGACCAGAAGATCGACGTCGGCACGGTCGAACGCGCCGGACAAGCCGTGCTGGCCAGTTTTGCCAGCGCCGAGGCGCGTGATCGCGGCCGCGACATCCTGCGCAGCCGCATGGCCGACCTGCAGTTCAACGAGCGCGACGAAGGCGGCCGTTTCCTGCTCGAAGGCGCCCTCAGCCCGCAGGCCGTGACCCGCGTACAGGAAAGCGCGCTCAAGCAGAACATCAACACCCTGCACAACCGGATCAACGAGCTTGGCGTGGCCGAACCCGTGATCCAGCAGCAAGGCGCCGACCGCATCGTCGTGCAACTGCCCGGCGTGCAGGATGTGGCCAAGGCCAAGGAATTGCTGGGCCGCACCGCCACGCTCGAACTGCGCATGGTCGACGACACGCCGTCCTCGCAATCGGCCCTGGCCAATGGCACCGTGCCGTTCGGCCTGGAGCGCTATGCCGATCGCGACGGCCGTCCCATTCTGGTGCGCCGCCAGGTCATCCTCACCGGTGAAAACCTCCAGGATGCCCAGCCCGGCCGCGATCATCAAACGCAACAGCCGTCGGTCAACCTGACGCTGGACTCCAAGGGCGCCCGCATTTTCCGCGATGTCACGCGTGACAACGTCGGCAAGCGCATCGCCATCCTGCTGTTCGAAAACGGCAAGGGCGAAGTCGTCACCGCGCCGGTCATCCGCAGCGAGATCGCTGGCGGCCAGGTGCAGATCTCCGGCAGCATGAGCGCCGAAGAAGCGGCCGACACCTCGCTGCTGCTGCGCGCCGGCGCGCTGGCCGCGCCCATGTCCATCATCGAAGAACGCACCATCGGACCCAGCCTGGGCGCCGACAATATCGCCAAGGGCTTCTACTCGACGCTCTACGGCTTTATCGCCATCGCGATCTTCATCATTGTTTACTACCACCTGTTCGGCGTCTTCTCGACGATCGGCCTGACCTTCAACGTGCTGCTGCTGCTCGCGCTGCTGTCCATGCTGCAGGCCACGCTGACGCTGCCGGGCATCGCGGCCATCGCGCTCACATTGGGCATGGCCATCGACTCGAACGTGCTGATCAATGAGCGTATCCGCGAGGAGCTCCGGGCCGGCGCCACGCCGCAACAAGCCATCTACCATGGCTTCGAGCGGGCATGGGGCACCATCCTGGACTCCAACCTGACCACGCTTATCGTCGGCCTGGCGCTGCTGGCCTTCGGCTCGGGCCCCATCCGGGGCTTTGCAGTGGTGCACTGCCTGGGCATTCTGACCTCGATGTTCTCGTCTGTCGTGGGCGTTCGCGCGCTAGCCAACCTCTGGTATGGCCGCCGCAAGAAGCTCGGCAGTATTTCCATCGGCACGGTCTGGAAGCCGGGCACCAAGTGATAGTGCCGGGGCGGCGCGCCGCGCCGCCCGGCTCCTGAAAAGACAGCAAGGCGAAACATGGAATTTTTCCGGATTCATCGCACCATCCCGTTCATGCGCCACGCGTTGGTGCTGAACATCATCAGTTTGGTGACCTTCATCGCGGCGGTGTTCTTCATCATCACGCGCGGCTTTCACCTGTCGATCGAATTCACCGGCGGCACGGTGATGGAAGTCAGCTACGCCCAGACCGCCCAACTCGACCAGGTTCGCGGCGTCGTCGGCAATCTGGGCTACACCGACTTCCAGGTGCAGAACTTCGGCACCTCGCGCGACGTGATGATCCGTCTGCCGGTGGCCCACGGCCAGACGTCGGCCACGCAGAGCGAAACCGTCATGGGCGCCCTGAAGGCCGCAGATCCCTCGGTGGAACTGCGCCGCGTGGAGTTCGTCGGGCCGCAGGTCGGCCAGGAACTGCTGCACAACGGCCTGATGGCGCTATTGGTCGTGGTGCTGGGCATCATGGTCTACCTCGGCTTCCGCTTCGAATGGAAGTTCGCCCTGGCCGGCGTGATCGCCAACCTGCACGACGTGGTGATCATCCTGGGCTTTTTCGCGTTCTTCCAATGGGAGTTCTCGCTGTCGGTGCTGGCCGGCGTGCTGGCGGTGCTCGGTTACTCCGTCAACGAATCCGTGGTCATCATGGACCGGATCCGCGAAAACTTCCGCAAGTACCGCAAGGCCAGCGTGCAGGAAGTCATCAACAGCGCCATCACGCAAACCATCTCGCGAACCATCATCACCCACGGTTCCACGCAGATGATGGTGCTGGCCATGCTGTTCTTCGGCGGCCCGACCCTGCACTATTTCGCGCTCGCCCTGACCATCGGCATCTGGTTCGGGATTTACTCGTCCGTGTTCGTTGCCGCGGCACTGGCCATGTGGCTGGGCGTCAAGCGGGAAGACCTCGTCAAACCGGTCAAAAAGGCCGAGGACGGCGTCGAAACACCCTAGGCCGGGCCCTTTACCCGCCAACGAAAACCCGGCCTGAGCGCCGGGTTTTTGTTGGCCACAAGCCGCGCACAAAGGCCAGGCCCCGATCACGCCGCGCACCGGCCACGGACCGCGGCCAAAGACCAAAACCGAAAAACCATAACGAAAAAGCCGCAAGGTCGTGAGACCTTGCGGCTTTTGGAATTTTTGGCGGAGCGGACGGGGCTCGAACCCGCGACCCCCGGCGTGACAGGCCGGTATTCTAACCAACTGAACTACCGCTCCGCAGCGGTCGATACCTTGCGGCATCTTGCCAAGAAAACTTGGCGTCCCCTAGGGGATTCGAACCCCTGTACTCACCGTGAAAGGGTGATGTCCTAGGCCTCTAGACGAAGGGGACTTGGACTAACCATACTGCTGAAAACTTGGTGGAGGTAAGCGGGATCGAACCGCTGACCTCTTGCATGCCATGCAAGCGCTCTCCCAGCTGAGCTATACCCCCATGGTTTCCAGCACTTCGTGGTGTTCACTTTCGTGCCAACCGCGAAGAAACGAGATTATGCACGAGTTTATTCTGTCGTGCAAGTCAGACTGAAAAAATTTTGAAAATAGGGAGGCATGCTAGAGTGAACCATCGCGGGACCCTAGAAGGAAAGCACGATGAGCCAGACTTCCTTTCCAACGCAGGCGCTGGGCACGACGGGCATAGCGCTGTCGCGCGTGGGCCTGGGCACCTCGGCCATCGGCGGCGCGAACTGGGCCTATGGCTGGGGCGAACAGGACGACAGCGAGTCCGTTCGCGCCATCCGCCATGCCGTGGACCGTGGCATCAATTGGATAGACACGGCGGGCAGCTACGGCCAGGGCCATGCCGAATCTCTCATCCAGCGTGCCTTGGCGCAGATGCCGCCCTCGGCGCGCCCCTATGTGTTTTCCAAGGGCGGCTTCATCAGCCGTGACGGCCAGGCCCATTGCGTGGCCCATCCCGACAGCCTGCGGCGCGAACTCGAAGCGTCCCTGCAACGCCTGGGCGTCGAATGCATCGACGTTTATCAAATGCACTGGCCGGCCGGCGACGGCACGCCGCTGGAAGTGTATTGGCAGACGCTGCTGGATTTCCAGCGTGAAGGCAAGGTGCGCGCCATCGGCCTGTCCAACCACAGCCTGCCGCAGGTCCAAGCGGCGGAAGCCATCGGCCATGTCGACGTCCTGCAGCCGCCCTTCTCGCTCATCCGCCGCGAAGCCGGCGCCGATCTGCTGCCCTGGTGCGAATCGCGCCAGACCGGCGTCATCGTCTACAGCCCCATGCAGTCCGGCCTGCTGTCCGGGACTTTCAGCGCCACGCGCCAACTGGCGGCCGACGACTGGCGCTCACGCGATCTGGAATTTCAGGCGCCCCGCCTGGAGCGCAATCTGGCGCTGGCCGATGCGCTGCGACCCATGGCCGAGCGGCATGGCACCACGGTTGCCACCATCGCCATTGCCTGGACACTGGCCTGGCCTGGCGTCACGGCCGCCATCGTCGGCGCGCGCAATCCCGCCCAGGTCGATGGCTGGCTGGGCGCGGCGACGCTGGAACTCGATGAGGAGGCTTTGCGGCTGATCGCCGACACGCTGGCGCAGACGGGCGCCGGCGGCGGCCCGCTCGAGCCGCCCACCTTCGACAGCCTGCCCACGCCGGCGGACTTTCTGCGCTAACGGCGTCGGCGCACCCGCGCCGCGGCCGCGACCAGCACCACGCCGATAATCAGCAGTATCAGCTTGTCGCCAAAGCGGGCATAAAGCGTCAGCCCGCTCATGCCCTGCACCGACACCGGCAGCACGCCGGGCTGATGCGTAGCCAACTGCGCCACCACGCGCCCGTGCGCGTCGATGGCAGCGGTAATCCCCGTATTGGTGGCGGTGACCATGGGACGCGCCGTCTCGATGCTGCGCAAGCGGCCGATCTGCATGTGCTGGCGCAGCGCCCAGGTATTGCCGAACCACCCCAGATTGCTGACGTTGGCCAGAATCGTGGCCCCGCCCTGCCCTTGGGCGTCGGGGTAAAGCGCCGGCAACAACTCGGGACCGAACAAATCCTCGTAGCAGATATTGAAGGCGATGCGCTGGTCTCCCACCACGAAGGGCGGCTGATACGCCGCGCCGCGATCGAAGTCTCCCAAGGGGATCTGCAGCATGTCCACGAACCAGCGGAACCCGGGCGGAACGAACTCGCCCCACGGCACCAGATGCTGCTTGTCGTAGCGCATGGCCGTACTGCCACCGGTCAGATCGGCCAGCGGCGTGTCCGCCCCAAAACCCATGACACTGTTGGTGTAGCGCGTGCGCCCGTCGGGGTCGCGCAGACGCAAGGGCACGCCCATCGCGATCGTGGCCGACTGACGCGCGGCGACGGTCTTCCAAGCCTCCCAGACTTGCGGGGCCAGTTGATCCTGAAAGACCGGTAGCACCGTCTCGGGCAGGATGATGAGCTCGGGCCTGGGTGCGCGAGGCTCGGCGGGCAGCGCCGCCAGCTCGAGATGGCGCCGCAGCCCCGCCTCCATCAATGCCAGATCGAATTTCTGAGATTGCTCGACATTGCCCTGCACCAGACGGATGGCCAACGGCTCGCCTTGCGGGCGCGACCACGGCAGCAGGCTGAGCAAGCCGCCAACCAGCACCAGCACGACGGCCATACCGGCAGCCAGGGCCTGCCGGGCACTGCCCGCAGCGCGCAGACTGGCCACGGCGGCCGCGGCAAACGCCGTCACGAAAGCCAGCCCATGCACGCCGAGGACCGGCCCCCAGCCCGCGATGGGGCTATCGACCACCCCGTAGCCGATATTCAGCCACGGAAAGCCTGTCATGACGGTGGCGCGCAGCCATTCGAACAGCGTCCAGCAGGCGGCCCAGACCAGCGCCACCCGGCAGGCGCGCCAGGGACTGGCGGCACTGCGCGGCGGGCAGATACTGCGCGCCAGCCATCCGGCCGTGGCCGGAAAGATGGCCAGGAACACCGACAAGGCGACCACGCCGGCGGCCGCCAGCGGCGCGGCCATGCCACCGTAGTCATGCATGCTGACATACAGCCAGTACAGGCCGATCGTGAAGCTGACGCTGGCAAAGCCCCAGCCGCGCACCCAGGCGCGCCGGCGGCTCGGCGCCTGCAGCACCGCATGCGCGGCCACGGCCAGCGTGAACACCTGCACCCAGGCCAACGACCAGGCCGGCAGCGGCCCCGGGGCGAAACTCAAGGCATGCAGCGCGCCCGCTGCAGCCAGCAGGCCGGCGCCATAAAGCCCTCGCTTCATGCGTTGGCTTCCGGGCGCAGCGCCTGCGGCGCCCGGCGCACGCGCAGCCACAAGGCGCGGCGCGGGTCGGCGCGGATCACCTCGAACTGCAGGCCGTCGAACTCGGCCGTGTCGCCACGGCGCGGAATACGCCCGAGCTTGCCGCCCAGCCAGCCGCCCACGCTGTCGTACTCATCGTCAGGCATCTGGGTGGAGAAGGTTTCATTGAAATGGCTGATCTCGGTGGCCGCGAGCATGCGCCATTGATTGTCGCCTTCGGGGAAGATCGATTCTTCTTCGTCTTCGTCGAACTCGTCTTCGATGTCGCCGACGATCTGCTCGAGCACGTCTTCCATCGTGACCAGACCCGAAATGCCGCCATGCTCATCGATCACGATGGCGATGTGATTGCGCGCGGAGCGGAACTCGCGCAGCAGCACGTTGAGGCGTTTGGCTTCGGGGATGAAGATCGCCGGCCGGATCAGCGAGCGCAACTCGATGGAGGGGTCCTGCATGTAACGCAGCAGATCCTTGGCCAGGAGCACGCCCAGAATGTTGTCGCGATCATCTTCGTAGACAGGAAAGCGCGAGTGCGCGGTCTCGATAATGGCCGCCAGCAGTTGCGGCACGGGCAGCGAGACATCGAGCAAGTCCATGCGCGAGCGCGGCACCATGATGTCGGCGACGGTGCGCTCGGAGACGGCGAGCGCCCCCTTGATCATGGTGTAGGACTCAGAATCGATCAAGGCCCTGTCGTGGGCGACATCCACAAAGGCTTTGATGCCTTCGCGATCTTCTGGCTCGCGGCGGACCAGCGACATGACGCGGTCCAGCAGGGATTTGGAGGGTTTAGGCGTGGGGGCCGGCGAATCGGCAGCGGGATAAGGGTCAGACATTGTCCAAATGGACTCGTAACGAAAGAGCCAGCATAACCGATACCCCCCCGGGCCAGGCAAGCCGGACCTGCCATATGGCGGCAATATGCCGCCATATCCGGGTTTTTCCGGCCAAATTCGCTCAGGGCGAACCGGACTCAGGCCTGATAAGGGTCCGCAATCCCCATGCGGGCCAATATCGCCGTCTCCAGGGTCTCCATACGCTTGGCCTCGCGCACCTTGATGTGATCGTAGCCCAGGGCGTGCAGCACGCCGTGGATACAGAGGTGGGCAGCGTGATCGGCGAAAGCCTTTTTCTGCTCGCGCGCTTCGCGCACCAGCACCGGCACACAGATCACGATATCCCCGCGCGCCGTACCCAGCGGATCCACACCGTACTCGAAGGTCAGCACGTTGGTGGCGTAATCCCGCCCGCGGAACTGCGCGTTGAGCTCGCGCCCTTCCGCCTGGCCGACCAGGCGGATGTTGAGTTCGGCCGCCGTGAAATCCACCAGGCCGTCGGCGCTTGCGCCGGCCAGCGCATAACCCGCCCAGCGGCGCAGCCGCCAGCGCGGCAGGCGCGCCTCGCTCACCGCATACTGCACCGCCAGCGCGAGCGCCGGATCAGGGTTTTTCATGCTGCTCCGCCGCCTCGTAAGCATCGACGATGCAGGCCACCAGGGGGTGGCGCACCACGTCGCGGCTGGTAAAGCGCGTCGTCGCGATGCCCTGCACGTCGGCCAGCACGTTGACGGCATGCGCCAGACCGCTTTGCTGCCCGCGCGGCAGGTCGACCTGGGAAGGATCGCCCGTAATGACGGCCTTGCTGCCGAAGCCGATGCGGGTCAGGAACATCTTCATCTGCTCCGGCGTGGTGTTCTGGGCTTCGTCCAGAATCACGAAAGCATGATTGAGCGTGCGGCCGCGCATATAGGCCAGCGGAGCAATCTCGATGCTCTGCTTTTCGAACAGACGTTGCACCCGCTCGAAACCCATCAGGTCATAGAGCGCGTCATACAGCGGGCGCAGATAGGGATCGACCTTCTGCGCCAGATCGCCCGGCAAGAACCCGAGACGCTCGCCGGCCTCGACGGCCGGACGCGTCAGCACCAGGCGCTGCACGGTATCGCGCTCCATCGCATCGATGGCGCACGCCACGGCCAGCCAGGTTTTGCCCGTGCCGGCCGGGCCCACGCCAAAGGTGATGTCGTGCTTGAGGATGTTGTTGAGGTAATCGCGCTGGCGCGGCGTGCGCGGCCGCAGGTCGCTGCGGCGCGTGCGCAGGGCGATGCCATCGCTCTGATCATCGACCGGCGGCAGGCTGGGGTCGATGTCGCGCGGATCTTCCTCCTGAACCTCGGTGCGGCGCCCCACCCCGATCTCGACCAGACCAAGCTGGATATCGTCCACCGACAGCGCGCGATGCGTGGCCTGCTCGTAAAAGCGGCGCAGCGCCCGTGCAGCCAGTTCGGCCTGCTCGCCCTCGATGGTGACCCGGCTGCCGCGGCGCGCCATCGTCACGCCCATGCCATCGGCCAGCTGCCGCAGATTCTCGTCCAGCGGTCCGCACAGATTGGACAGATGGATGTTGTCGCCGTCCAGATTGACGATGACAGGCATGCTGCGGCGGCGGCTGCGCGAGTTGCTCATAGTGCTCCTTGGTCGCTATCTTCGGTACCGGCCACCCGGCCGCGCAGCGAATTGGTGAAAGCATGGGTGATGATGACGTCCACCATATTGCCGATCAGGCGGGCAGGTCCGGGGAAATTCACGATGCGATTGTTTTCGGTGCGGCCCATGAGCTCATTGGGATCGCGGCGCGAAGGCCCTTCGACCAGCAAGCGCTGGCGCGTCCCCACCATGGCCTGGGCGATGGCGGCGGCCTGCTCGTTGATCAGGGCCTGCAGTTGCTGCAGGCGCTTGAGTTTGACGTCCTGGGGGGTGTCGTCGGCGAGATCGGCGGCCGGCGTGCCCGGGCGGCGCGAATACACAAAGGAGAACGACGTGTCGAAACCGACGTCGGCGATGAGCTTCATCGTCTTCTGGAAGTCTTCCTCGGTTTCTCCGGGGAAGCCCACGATGAAATCGGAAGACAGCGTCAGGTTGGGACGGGCGGCGCGCAGCTTGCGCACGACCGACTTGAACTCCAGCGCCGTGTAGCCACGCTTCATGGCCGCCAGCACCCGGTCACTGCCGGCCTGGACCGGCAGGTGCAGAAACGACACCAGCTTGGGCAGGCGGGCATAGGCCTCGACCATGCGCTGCGTCATCTCCTTCGGATGCGAGGTGGTGTAGCGGATCCGTTCGATTCCGGGGATTTCGTGCACATACTCGAGCAGCATGGCGAAGTCGGCGATCTCATCGCTGTCCTCCATGCGTCCGCGATAGGCGTTGACGTTCTGCCCCAGCAAGGTGACTTCGCGCACACCCTGGTCGGCCAGATCGGCGACCTCGGTGAGCACGTCCTCGAACGGCCGCGAAACTTCTTCGCCGCGCGTATACGGCACCACGCAGAAGCTGCAGTATTTGCTGCAGCCTTCCATGATCGACACAAAAGCCGTCGCGCCTTCGATGCGGGCCGGCGGCATGTTGTCGAATTTTTCGATCTCGGGAAAACTGATGTCGACCTGCGAGACGCCTTCGTCCCTGCGGCGGCGGATGAGTTCGGGCAGGCGATGCAGGGTCTGCGGGCCGAACACCACATCGACGTAGGGCGCGCGCTTGACGATGGCCGCGCCTTCCTGGCTGGCCACACAGCCGCCCACACCGATCACCAGGCGCGGATTGAGCTTCTTGAGGTGCTGCACACGGCCCAGATCGGAGAAGACTTTTTCCTGCGCCTTCTCGCGCACCGAACAGGTGTTGAATAGAATGACATCGGCCTCTTCGGGATTATCAGTGACTTCCAGTCCCTGATCTTCGCGCAGCACATCCACCATTTTGTCCGAGTCATACTCGTTCATCTGGCAGCCAAAGGTCCGGATATAGATCTTTCCGCTGGCCGCGGTAGCGGCGGACGAAGCAGCGGGCGCGCCTTCGCGCTTGAGTGTGGTTTCTTGCATGGGCGTACGCCGTGACGGGTGTAGATCCCGGGGGCGCTATCTGAATGGTTAGGGAAACCGCCGATTTTACCGTTTTACACAGTAAATCGTCTTTCTCGCGCAAGCTTCGCCCATTACTATTGTCCCCCGCCTCTCCTTCGAGAGTGCTCCGTTCCCTCTCCCACAGGCTCTCCCGACGGCAATGACTACCGGTGTCCCGCTCTCCCCTCCTCTGCGCCCGATCCGCAGCAAAGCCAGCCTGGTCTTGCTGTTCGCGCTGCTGCTGGCCTGCACGCTCTGGGTGGACCGACCCTTGTCGATGTGGCTCAACGCCCATGTCCCCAACGGACTGAACATCGCGTTCGACACCCTGGGCAACCTGGGAGATGCGGGGATCTACATCGTGCTCGCCCTGGGGCTGTACATCTGGTCGCTCAACGGCCTGGCGCGCGGCTGGCAGTGCCCTTTCAAAGCCGGGTTTGACCCCATCGCACGCGCTTCGGTGCTGTTGCTGGCCACCATGGCGCTCGGCGGCAGCGTGACCTGGCTGCTCAAGCGCGTGGTGGCACGCGCCCGTCCCGAAGAACTCTTCGACCATGGCATCTACGGCGTGGGCGAGTTTTTCGCGGGCAAGCCCTATGACTCTTTCCCGTCCAGCCACACTCAGGCTGCGTTCGCCGTCGCCGGTGTCATCGCCATCGTCGCGCCGCGCTGGCGCTGGCCCGCGCTGGCGCTGGCCGCGCTGGTGGCCCTGAGCCGCGTCGTCAATCGCGACCACTACCTCACCGATGTCGTCATGGGCGCGGCCGTGGCGCTGAGCTGCGCCGCCTTCCTGGCCCCGCGCATTCTGAACAAGAACCAGCAATGGCCGCTGCGCGCGCCCTGGCGTTGGTGGCGGGCCTGATGGCACGTCGCTGCACGCTTTTAAAAAATGGTGCATAATTCGGCCCCGTTCACCGAACGACGCAAGACAACGGCAACAACCTCAGGGTCTGCCGCGTATTGTGGGCTTGGGGGTATAGCTCAGCTGGGAGAGCGCTTGCATGGCATGCAAGAGGTCAGCGGTTCGATCCCGCTTACCTCCACCAAGTTTCGGTAGTACGGTTAGTTCAGGTCCCCTTCGTCTAGAGGCCTAGGACATCACCCTTTCACGGTGAGTACAGGGGTTCGAATCCCCTAGGGGACGCCAGTTTTTCTGGCAGATGCCGCAAGGTATCGACCGCTGCGGAGCGGTAGTTCAGTTGGTTAGAATACCGGCCTGTCACGCCGGGGGTCGCGGGTTCGAGCCCCGTCCGCTCCGCCAAAATTCCAAAAGCCGCAAGGTCTCACGACCTTGCGGCTTTTGCTTTCGGGCGCATCGTTTTCTCGCCTGAAAAAAATTTGAATCCGGTTCGAAAAAAAACGCCAAACGCTCTGACACGCACAAAAAAATGGTGCATAATTCGGGCCCGTTCGACAAACGGCGCAAGCAAAGACAAGGCCTCTGGCTCGGTCCAAGCATTGCAGGATTGGGGGTATAGCTCAGCTGGGAGAGCGCTTGCATGGCATGCAAGAGGTCAGCGGTTCGATCCCGCTTACCTCCACCAATCAGGTCCCCTTCGTCTAGAGGCCTAGGACATCACCCTTTCACGGTGAGTACAGGGGTTCGAATCCCCTAGGGGACGCCAAGTTTTCTTGGCAAGATGCCGCAAGGTATCGACCGCTGCGGAGCGGTAGTTCAGTTGGTTAGAATACCGGCCTGTCACGCCGGGGGTCGCGGGTTCGAGCCCCGTCCGCTCCGCCAAAATTCCAAAAGCCGCAAGGTCTCACGACCTTGCGGCTTTTGCTTTTCTGACGCTCCCCACGACGCTGCCCCGCCCCCTTCCGCACTGCCGGCGACTCAGAAGTCGCCCACGCCGCAGCGCATTGCAAATTTACGTATAGATACAATTTTTCGGGCCATCGCGCTGGCGGAAGATGGCGGCGACTTATCCGCCGCCCAACGCCTTTCCCCACCAACATCGCCTTAATCACCGCTTCATGCCGCCAAAAATCGGCTTTCTTGCGATATTGCCAGAGCGGGGCAGGCTTTCTACGATCCGCCGTTCGGAATCACTGGAGTCCCGCATGCAGATCATCCCCCTGCCCATCCGCCGGCCCGCCGGCCCCTGGCGCACCGCCGACGTGCTGGCCCTGTACGACCTGCCGTTTCCCGATCTGTTGCATCGCGCCCAGACCGTCCACCGCGAGCACTTCGACCCCAAGGACATCCAGTTATCCAGCTTGCTGTCGATCAAGACCGGCGGCTGCCCGGAGGACTGCGGCTACTGCTCGCAGTCGGCGCGCCACGACACCGGACTGGCGGCCGAGAAGCTGATGCCCTTGGATGAGGTGCTCACCGCGGCGCGGGCCGCCAAAGCCGCCGGCGCGCAACGTTTCTGCATGGGTGCAGCCTGGCGCAGCCCCAAGGATCATCAGCTTGAAGCCGTGGCCGAGATGGTGCGCGAGGTCAAGGCGCTGGGACTGGAGACCTGTGTCACCCTCGGCATGCTCAAGGCGGGCCAGGCCGAACGCCTCAAACACGCCGGTCTGGATTATTACAACCACAACCTGGACACCTCGCCCGAGTACTACGGCAGCGTGATCACCACGCGCGGTTATCAGGATCGCCTCGATACCCTGGAGCAGGTCCGCGAAGCCGGCCTTCATGTCTGCTGCGGGGGCATCATCGGCATGGGCGAGTCGCGCCGCGACCGGGCCAGTCTCATTGCGCAACTGGCCAGCATGCAGCCCTATCCCGAGTCCGTGCCCATCAACCACCTCGTCCCTATCCCCGGGACCCCGCTGGGCGATGCCGAGCCGCTCGATGTGTTCGAGTTCATCCGCACCATCGCGGTGGCCCGTATCACCATGCCGCGCGCCAAGGTGCGCCTGTCGGCCGGCAGGCAGGCCATGAGCGAGGCCGAACAGGCCCTGTGCTTTCTGGCGGGCGCCAATTCCATGTTCTACGGCGACGCGCTGCTGACCACCGGCAATCCTCAGGTGCAGGCCGACCGCGCCTTGATGAGCAAGCTCGGCATGCGGGCGCAAGCATGAATGCCGGCCTGCTCTATCTGCCCGCCAGCGTCCTGTGCAGCGTCACGCTGGCCGTCTTGCTCAAACTGGCGCGCCGCCATGGCATCGATGTGCGCCAGGCCATTCTGAGCAACTACGCCGTGGCGAGCGGCCTGTGCCTGATGCTGCTGCGGCCGGACCTGAGCCAGATCGCTCACCTGCCCATGCTGCCCGTGCTGGCGGGTCTGGGACTGTTGCTGCCCAGCATCTTCATGGCCCTGGCCCAATCGGTGCGGCACGCGGGCATCGTCAAGACTGATGCCGCCCAGCGCCTGTCACTCTTCATCGCCCTGGGAGCGGCCTTCGTGCTGTTTGGCGAGCCGGTCACGGCCCGCAAGGCGGGCGCGATCGTGCTGGCCTGCGCGGCACTGTTCTGCCTGTTGCGCAAGCCGGCCCGGCAGACCGAGACCCCGGGCAGCGCCTGGGTCTGGCCGCTGGTGGTCTGGGTCGGTTATGGCGTGATCGACATTCTGTTCAAGATCGTCGCGCGCGCCGGCGCGGCCTTTCCCGCCACGCTGCTGGGCGCGTTTATGTTGGCGGGCCTGCTGATGCTGCTATGGCTGCTGTGGCATCGCGTAGCCTGGCGCGGACGCGACCTGGCTGCCGGGCTGCTACTGGGCCTGGTGAACTTCGGCAATATCTACACCTATATCCGTGCCCACCAAAGCCTGCCCGACCAGCCCGCCCTGGTGTTCGCGTCCATGAATATGGGCGTGATCGCCTTGGGCACCGCGGCAGGGGCCCTGCTTTTCTCGGAGAAACTGTCGGCCCTCAACGTGCTGGGCCTGGGATTGGCGCTGGGCGCCATTGCCGTGATGCTGCCCTGAGACGAACCGGCAGCGCTCAGCGCCTGGCGCCAGTCAGTTGCTGGCGCACGGCCGGCTCGGCCGGCGCCAGGCGCTCGGCCTGCGGCACCAGCAATACCAGATCGGATTCGGCATGAGCCACACAGGGCAGCACCCAGCCATCGGCCTGCTCATCACTGGCCACGCCGGGCCATTCAATACGGTAGGTCACCGTGCCGGACGCCATTTTGCACAGACAGGCGCGGCAACTGCCGTTACGGCACGAGCTGGGCAGGCGTAGGCCGGCCGCCTTGGCCGCCCGCAGCACGGGCGTGTCCGGCCCCACCGGGAAGCGCCAGCCCGACGGCAGCAACAGGACTTCGTAGGTCTTACTCACGCGTCCTGCCAATCCAGTTGCCAGGCGCCGGACATCGCATTCTGCAGCCACAGCATGCACGTCAAGGTCTTGGCATCGGTGACTTCGCCGCGCTGGCATGCCGCGAGCAAGGCTGGCAAGGCCTCGGTGCGCACGTCCAGAAACTCATCTTCGTCCAAACGCCGCTCGCCCGCCGACAGGCCGCGCGCGAAGTAAATATGAATGATCTCCGTGGAATAAGCGATGGCCAGATGCAGCGCGCCGGCCCGCGCCCATTGCGCCGCCGTATAGCCGGTTTCCTCCAGCAACTCGCGCTTGGCGCAGGCCAGCGGATCCTCGCCCGGATCCAGCTTGCCGGCCGGGAATTCCGTCATGACGCGCTCGACCGGGTAGCGGAACTGCCGCTCCAGAAGCACCCGCCCGTCGTCGAACAAGGGAATGACCACCACCGCGCCGGGATGCACGACATACTCGCGTGAGACGACGCGCGCATTGGGCAGTCGTACCATGTCGCGGCGCACTTTGAGGAAGCTGCCGTCGTAGACCAGCTCGCTGCTTTGCGGGATTTCTGCCAGATGTTGCTCTTGGGGATCTATGGGCATGATGTTCACGAAAACCGCGCGCCAGGCCGGCGCGCCTGCTGTGAATTTACCATTCGCGCCGCGCCTTAACCCTTGAGCAGCAGGTTGATCCCCAGCAGCGCCAAGGCAATGAAAAACCCGCGTTTGAAGGTCTTTTCGCTGATGCGCTGCCGCAGGCTCTGCCCGGCCCACATGCCCAGCAGCGCCGGCGCCAGCGCCAGCACCGAAGCGCCCATTTCGCTGGCCCCCAGCACGCCGCCATACGCCAGCCCCCCGGCCATGGCCAGCGTGGACACCATGAACGAGATGCCCATGGCCTGCACCAACGCGTTGCGGTCCAGGCCCAGCGCCTGCAGATAAGGCACCGAGGGCAGCACGAACACCCCGGTCACGGCGGTGATCAGGCCTGTCACCGTGCCGCACACGGCGCCCAGCCAGCCTTCCTGGCGCGGCGGCACGCGCAGCTTGAGCGGTGACAGGCCAATGGCGGCATAGCAGAGCAGCGCGGCGCCCAGCAGATGGGATGCCCCGGCATCGCTCACGCCGCTCAATCCCCACACGCCCAGCGCGGTGCCCAGGCAGATGGACAGCAACAGGGCCGCCAGGCGGCGCAGCAACGCGCGGAAGTGGCCGCCCGAGGCCATCTGCCAGATATTGGTAATGATGGCCGGCACCACGAGCAAGGCCGCTGCCTCTGGCGCAGGCATAGCCATGCTGAGCAGGCCCACGGCCACGGTGGGCATGCCCAGCCCGATACAGCCTTTGACGAAACCGGCCAGAAGGAATACGCCCAGCACGGCCAGGGCCAGGGGCCAGCCTGCCTGCGCGAAGAAGTCAGTGAAAATATGCATCATCCCGGCATCATGCGCTGCGCCCGGCACTTTGAAAATGCGTAATACACTGACCCAGCCTATGTTGCTGACAGAGCCTGCCATGCACTTTGACCTGACCGACCTGCGCTTGTTTCTCCATATTTGCGACCAGGGCAGCATCACGGCCGGCGCGGCGGCCAGCCACCTCGCGCTGCCCTCGGCCAGCGCCCGGCTGCGCGGGCTGGAGGCCTCGCTGGGCACGCCGCTGTTTGTCCGCGAGCGGCGCGGCGTCACCGCCACCCCTGCGGGCCACGCGCTGGCGCATCACGCACGGGTGCTCCTGCAGCAGGTCGCCCATCTGCAGGAGGACCTGGGCGAGTACGCGCTGGGTTTCAAAGGCCGCGTGCGGCTGCTGTGCAATACCGCCGCCATCTCCGAGTTCCTGCCCGACCCGCTGGCGCAGTTTCTGACGGCCCATCCCAATGTGGATGTCGATGTGAGCGAGCAGGCCAGCTACCGGATCATCCCCGCCTTGAAGCAGGGCACGGCCGACATTGGCATCGTCTCCGATGCCGTCGACCTCAGCGGCCTGGACGCGCTGCCTTTTCGCCGTGACCGCCTGGAGCTGATCCTGCCGGCGGCTCATCCGCTGGCCTCACGCGACAGCTTGCGATATGCCGAAACGTTGGACTACGACTACGTCGCGCTGGAGGCGGGCAGCGCCCTGTCCGTGCACCTGGACGACCAGGCCGCGCGCGCCGGGCGACAGATGCGGGTTCGCGCCCGCATGCGCTCGTTTTCTGGCGTCGCGCGCATGGTGCAAGGGGGTGTAGGCCTGGCTATCGTTCCGCAATCGGCCTGCCGCCGCCTGCGCTTGGGCGCGTGCGTACGCCGGCTGGCGCTGGCCGACGACTGGGCCGACCGCCGCCTGCTGGTGTGCGTGCGCGATCTGAACACCGCGCCAGGCTATGTCCAGGCATTGGTGCAGGCCTTGCGGGCTCAGCCGCGCCCCTGACGCAGCGGATCCAGCAAGGGCCGCAGCCCGTTGTGATCCAGTTCGTGCATGAGGGCCAGCAGACGGCCTATTTCGCCTTTGGGAAACCCATTGCGCGCGAACCAGGTGAGATAGTGGCCCGGCAGATCCGCGATCAGCCGGCCCTGGTATTTGCCAAATGGCATTTCGCGGCGCACCAGAAGCTCGAGCAGTTCGGGATCCATGGTCCAACACTCTGAAAAAAACGCTAGCCAGGGCTAGCGGGCCGCGAGCAGCCTCCCTCCCCTGCCGAACATCCCGGGCGCATCAGCCCGGCTGGCGGCGCTCTTGCAGCGCTTTCAGGCATGCCGCCACGCCGGCGGTGCGCTGTTCGTTGGTGACAGCGGCGCGATCGGAGACCGTGCGGCAGCGCTGGTATTCGGCAATGCTTTCGGGCGTATCGCGGATGGGTGCGGGTGCCGGCGCGATGGGCTCGACCGTCATGGTCAGGGTGGCCGGAGGCGACCAGTTCGCCGAGCTCTTGGGCTGGGTGCCCGGAAACTGCATTTCCTGCGTGCCGGACTGCGCGTGCGCCGCGCCCGCCAGGCACAGGGCCAGCAGCGCGAACAAGGTACGGTTGGATTTCATGTGGACTCCGCAAAAAAAAGCGCCATGCGTTGGCGCGCCCTGTATGGTAGCTCTCCAAACGCTTCCAAGTCGCAACAATCGCAACAGAGCGATAACCGCGCACCCGGCTGGCCTTGCGGCGCCCTCGCCCCGTGATCGGTCTGAAATCAAGCGCCCAGCGGCATGGCCAGCGCCAGACGGCTATGGTGACTTTCGGGCCAGGGCTGGCACGTCCTTGGCCGATCGCCGCTCTGGCATCATGACACATCGCGTTACTGCGTCCTGGTCAACCCGGTGGCGCTTACCCGCTACCTTGTCGTTTCAATCGCTGTAGGAGATCACTGCAATGCTCAAGTTTCTCAGTCCCCTGGCGGCATCGATCCTGCTGGCGGCCTGCGCCGCCCCGGCAGACAAGCCGGTTGCCGCCCCCGATGCCCACACTTCCCGCAGCGCGCTGGACTGGCAAGGCAGCTATGGCGGAGTCCTGCCTTGCGCCGATTGCCCGGGAATCGAGATGAAACTCACGCTCAATGCCGACGGCAGCTATACGCTCAGCCGCCGCTATCAGGATCGCCAGGCCCAGCCCGAACACGTAAGCGGTCGTTTCCACTGGCTGCCCGGCAACGGCACCATCGAGCTCGAAGGCGAAGGCAGCCGCTGGCGCGTCGGTGAAAACCAATTGTCGCTGCTCGACGCCGACGGCAAGGTCATCACCGGCGCCCTGGCCGAGCACTACATCCTGCGCCGCGTCACACCCTGAACCAGGCGCTCAGGCGCTGGCCTCGGGGTGGCGCGCCAGCCAGGCCTTGAGGTCTTCCCGGTAGGTGTCCATGGCTTCGCTATAGAAATCATAGACACAGGGAATGCAGCCGCTTTGGCAACACTCATTGGGGCCGGGCGCCTCGGGCGGCTGCGGGCGCGGGTCATCGGCATCAGTGACCTGTGACATCTGCAATTCCTGGTTAATACGACACTATTAATGCATTGTCCCGCAAAAGGTATGCTTTGACATAACGAATCGCCGGACCTCACGGTCCGCCGTGGGACACTCTATAAGGGCGTTTTCAGGCGATGACTGATTCCAGGCAGGCTCTCCAGGCACAAGGCGTACGCTTCAAAGTGCTGGCCCATATCTTCCCGGTGCTGCGCCACGATGTCATCGGCCCCATTTCCAATGCCGGGCTGGCCGCAGCGATGTTGCATCAACCCGGCGACAGCGAAGCGGGCTCGCGCCGCGAACGGCTCATCGATGAAGTGCAAAGCCTGCTCGACGAAGGCGTGGCCAGCCTGCGCGGCCTGGATGACTGGCTGATCGATCGCGAGCGCCATGGCGACGCCGGCATGCTGTTCGAAGATTGCAGCCGTATCGTATCGGCGCGCCTGCTGGTCACCGGCAAGCGGGTCGCGCTGCCGCCATTCAATATCGTGCCCGAGCTAAGCCTGTTTTCTTCGCGCTACGTCGTTCTGGCCTGGCTGCTATGCCTGCTCGACACCTTGGCCGATGGCCAGGAACTCGAAGTCCGCGCGCCCTCGGCCAATGTGTGGACCGCCGCTCCCGGCGTACTGACGGCCGCGGCGCCCTGGCCGGGCCAACCCGAAGCCATCCATCCCGACGAACTGCAGGTTCTGGCTGCCGCCAGCGGTTGGCAGGCCGATTGCGGGCCGCAACTCTGGACGCTGTGCGGTCCGGCCTTGCGCCAACGGTGAGTCCGGCCCCCGCCGGCAGGCGCCTCGCGGCCAACCCGTCTGCCGTTTGACGCCCTCGCCCTGGCCGCTATACTGGACTCATCGCAAGGACACCGGTCGTCTTTCTTAGCGCGCTCTTGCGGGTCGCGAGCCGGCATGAGCGTGGCGTCTTCACCACGGAGGTCCCCTTATGTTCCCTGAGTTTCGCGAGCAGATTTCCCGTCTCAAGACCGAAAACCCGCACTTCGCCAAGTTGTTCGACAAGCACAATCAGCTGGATCAGCAGATCCAGAACATGGAGGCGGGCAGAGAAACGGCCACGCCCCTCGAGATCGAAAAACTCAAGAAAGAAAAACTGCACATCAAGGACCAGCTCTACGTCCTGCTCAAGGAGGCGTGAGGGTCCGGCCTGAGCGCCCGCGGCCGCCAGCAGGCGGCCGGGACTGCCGCCGCGCCATCGGCGCGGCATGCCGCTCACGGGTGTGACGCCGCGCTCAGACTTGCGGCTCGCGCCCGGCCTGCAGCGCGGCCTGGGCCCGCCGCGATGACAGCAAGGCCAGCGTCGTGCTCACGCCCAGCGCCACCAGCAGAAATGCCCCGGTAAGTTCGGCCACCCCGGTCCAGCCAGCCAAGGCCCAGCTCTTGCCGCCGACCGACCCCAGCACGCTCGACCCCAGGTAATACACCAGCAGGTAAAGGGCGGCGGCCTGCGCCTTGTAGCCGCGCGCCATTTGACCGACCCAGCCACTGGCCACCGCGTGCGAGGCGAAAAAGCCGAACGTGAACACCACGATGCCGGCCACCAGAATGGCCAGATTGTTCGACAGCGTGAGCAGCAGCCCGCTCAGGGTCAGCACCGTGCCCCACACCAGCATGACGCCGCGGCCGTGCCGGTCAGCCAGCCGGCCGAAGAGGGTCGAAGCGAAGATACCCACCAGATAGACCACGAAAATGCTGCCGATGAAGGTCTGGCTAAGCGAAAACGGCGGCTGCAGCAACCGGAAGCCCACATAGTTGTAGACGGTCACGAACGAGCCCATCAGCAGGCCGCCGAGCAGAAACAGGCTGACCAGCGGGCCATTACGCAAATGCGCGGCCAAACCCTTGCGAGCCTCGCGCCAGCCATTGCCGCGCTTGGGCGCGAAACGGCGCGAGGCGGGCAACAACCAGGTAAACAGCACGGCAGCCAGCACCCCGAGCAGCCCCAGCGTACCCAACGCGGCACGCCAGCCGAAAAAGTCGGAGACCAGACCGGTGATGATCCGGCCCGTCAAGCCGCCGAACGCGCTGCCGCTGATATAAAGCCCCATGGCAAAGCCCAGCGTCTCGGGTTCGACCTCTTCGGCCAGATAAGCCATCGCCACCGCCGGCACCCCGCCCATGGCGATGCCTTGCAAAGCCCGCAGCACCAGCAGGCTGTTCCAATCCGGGGCAAATGCCGCCAGCGTGCCCAATACAGCCGAGGCGATGAGCGAGGCCGCCATGACGCCTTTGCGGGGCAAGGCCTGCGACCCCATGCCGACGACGAAAATGGCCAGCGCCAGCATGCCGGTAGACAGTGACAGCGACAGGCTGCTTTGCGCCGGCGAAATCTGGAAGTTATGGGTGAACAGCGGCATCAGCGGCTGGACACAATACAGCAGGGAAAACGTGGCGAAGCCGGCGGCAAACAGCGCCCACTGCGCCCGATGCAGCGCGGGGGTCCCGCGGCGCAGATATCCCTGCCCCTCGTCCGCGGCGGGCGCGGGCGTCGGTGAAACGGAAGAATGAGGGGCGGACATGGCAGCAATCTCGAAAAACAGCGACCTGATTGGTCATGGCTTCACGGTAGACTTTCCCCCTGCATTTGTCCAATATATGAAACCATCTATCGTCATACTTTAAAAAAATGGAACTGAGGCATCTGCGTTATTTCGTCGCCGTGGCTGAAGCCCTGCACTTCACGCGCGCGGCCAAGCGCCTGGGCATCGGGCAGCCCCCGCTGAGTCTGCAGATCCAGCAGCTCGAGCGCGAGATCGGCACCCCGTTGCTGCTGCGTCTGCCGCGCGGGGTGGAGCTGACCGAAGCCGGTGCCCGCCTGCTCGACGACGCCCGCAGCATTCTGGCCGCGGCCGATCGCGCGGTGGACACCGCACGCCGCCTGGGGCGTGGTGAGCGCGGCTCGGTGAGCGTGGGCTTTACCGCCTCGGCGGTTTTCCACCCCTATTTGCCGCGCGCCATTCGTGCTTACCGCGATCGCTATCCCGGTGTGCACCTGTCCCTGTCGGAAAGCACCTCGGCGGCATTGCTGCAGGCCTTGCGCCTGGAAGAAGTCGACGTCGCCTTCGTGCGCCCGCCTTATGCCCTGGATCCGGACTGCGCGACCGAACGGGTGCTCGACGAGCCCATGCTGGTGGCCCTGCCCCCCGGCCATGCCTTGTGCCGCAAGCGCAGCGTCCCTATGAAAGACCTGGCCCAAGAGGAGTTCGTGCTTTATCCCCGCCCCATCGGCGCGGGTCTCTACGACGCCATTCTCTCGGCCTGCCTGCGGGCCGGCTTCACGCCGCGCGTCATCCAGGAGGCGCCGCAGATGGCCTCCATCATCAGCCTGGTGGCCGCCGGCGTCGGGATCGCCATCGTCCCGGCTGCCATGCGGCATATGGGCGCCGAAGGGATCGAATACCGCCCCATCCGCGGCGATGCGCCGCGCGCCCTGCTGGACATGGCCTACCGCCGGCATGAACGCTCCACGGCCGCGCGCAACGCCATCGCCCTGCTGCGCGAACTCGCCCCGCCGCCCGCCTGACGCCCACGCGGCGGCGCGATCTAGTATCCTTGCCCCGCCTGCCATCCCGTCCTAAAGAGATTCGCCATGTCTGTCCTGCAAGTTGGAATCGCCGGATTCGGCGCCATCGGCCAAGCCGTCGCCCATGCCCTGGACCAAGGGCTGCCCGGCCTGAGGCTTGCGGCCATCGCGGTGCGCCAGCCCGAGCGGTACGCAGACCGGCATTGGCAATCGGATAAACCGGCTTTCACCGACCTGGCCGGGCTGGCCACTCGCTGCGACATCGTGGTCGAAGCCGCGCCGGCGGCCGTCTTTCGTGAACTGGCCGAACCCGTGCTGCGGGCCGGCAAGAAGCTCATGGTGCTCAGCTCCGGGGCCTTGCTGCGCAACGAAGATCTGATCGACACGGCCCGGCAGCACGGCGGCCAGATCATTATCCCTTCGGGCGCCATTCTCGGGCTGGATGCCTTGACCGCCGCGGCCGAAGGCCAGATCCACTCGGTCACCATGATCACGCGCAAGCCGCCGCTCGGCCTGGCCGGCGCGCCGTATCTGCAGACCCATGGCATCGACGTCAGCCGCATCACCGAGCCCACCCTGGTGTTTCGAGGTTCGCCGCGCGACGCGGCCATCGGTTTCCCGGCCAATCTGAATGTGGCCGTCAGCGTCTCCCTGGCCGGCATCGGCGCGGACCGCAGCACGCTGGAGATCTGGGCCGACCCGAGCGTCACGCGCAATGTCCATCGTGTCGAAGTGGATTCCGACTCGGCCAGCTTCTCGATGGAAATCCAGAACATCCCCTCCGAAAACCCCAAAACCGGCAAGATCACGGCCCAGAGCGTGGTGGCAGCCTTGCGCAAACTCACAGCCCCTTTGCGCGTGGGCACGTGAAAAATGGCTTGTCGATAATCCAGCCGCTGCAAAATCGGATACGCTTTCGCGCTCGCGGATCCGACACCGGATTCCTGTATTCCGGATCTCCCTTTTGATTATGTCGCACCTGTCTGACCTGCCTCGCGGAGGCTTTTAATGCTTGTCGGAAACTACGACCCCACCCTGGTGCTGATATCGCTTGGGGTCGCCATCCTGGCCTCCTATACGGCGCTGGGGATGGCCAGCCGGGTCAGCTCGACCGAGGGGCTGGCAGCACGCTTCTGGTTGTTGGGCGGCGCCTGCGCCATGGGCCTGGGCGTCTGGTCCATGCACTTCATCGGCATGCTCGCGTTCAGTCTGCCCATCGCCCTGGGCTATGACCTGGCCCTCACCGGGCTGTCCTTGCTCATTGCGATCTGCAGCTCCGCGTTTGCCCTGTGGGTCGTCACCCGCAGCAAGCTGCCGCGCTTGCGCCTGGCGGGCGCGGCGCTGCTCATGGGCTGCGGCATCGCCGCCATGCACTACGTGGGCATGGAAGCGATGCGCATGTATCCCGCCATCGAGTACTCGCCCTGGCTGTTCGTCCTGTCGGTGGTGGTCGCCATCCTGGCGTCGGGCGCCGCGCTCTGGATCACCCACCGCCTGCGCCACAATCGTCCAGGTGCCCCGGCCTACCGCATTTTCGCGGCCGTCGTCATGGGCCTGGCCATCGTCGGCATGCATTACACCGGCATGGCCGCCGCGCGATTCGCCGAAAACAGCGTCTGCATGGCCGTGCTGCATGGCATCACCGCGGGCTGGCTGGCCGCCAGCGTGACAGCCGTCACGCTCAGCGTGATGGGTATCGCGCTCGTGGTGGCCGTGCTGGACACCCGCCTGGAAGCACGGACCTCGGCCCTGGCCAGCTCGCTGGCGCAGGCCAACGAAGAACTGCTGCACCTCGCGTTGCACGATGCGCTGACCCAGTTGCCCAACCGCGCCCTGCTCGATGAGCGCCTGGTTCAGGCCATTGCGCGCGCCAAGGCGGCCCGCGGCCACCTGGCGGTGCTCTTCATCGATCTGGATGGTTTCAAGGCCGTCAATGACGCCTATGGCCACCAAAGCGGTGACACCCTGTTGCGCCAACTGGCGCGCCGCATCGAGGGCGAGGTGCTGCGTCCGGGGGATCTCGTCGCGCGCCTGGGAGGCGACGAGTTCATCGTCGTGGCCGACATGATCGAGCCCACCGATGCCGCCAACCTCGCCGAAAAGCTCATCGAAGTCTTGTCGCGCGAGGCCGTCGTCGATGGCAACACCCTGTCCGTGACCGCCAGCGTGGGCATCTCCATCTACCCGGCCGACGGGGAAGACGGCCGAACCCTGCTCACGCACGCCGACGCCGCCATGTATCACGCCAAACGGCTGGGCCGCGATCCGCGCTACAGCTATTTCGAACCGGCCATGAACGAGAACGCCCGCGAGCAGTTGCAGCTGCTGCAGGATCTGCGCCAGGCGCAGGCGCGCGGCGAGCTGGTGCTGTACTACCAACCCAAGTTCGTGGCCCCGTCGGGCCCGGTCGTGGGGGCCGAGGCCCTGCTGCGCTGGAATCACCCCAAGCGCGGCCTGATTTCTCCGGTCGAGTTCATCCCCATCGCTGAACGCACCGGGCTGATCTTCGCGATCGGGGAGTGGGTCCTGGACGAAGCCTGCCGCCAGATGCGTATCTGGCGTGACCTGGGGCACAGGAACTGGACCGTGGCGGTCAATCTATCTGCCATGCAGTTTTCCCAGGCTGGTCTGGTCGACACCATCCGGGACACCCTGGCGCGGCATCTGCTGCCAGCCACTTGCCTGGCCATCGAAATCACCGAAACGACCGCCATGCGCGACGCCGAAGCCAGCCTGACCGTGCTGCGCGAACTGGCCGATCTGGGCGTGGCGATTTCGATCGATGATTTCGGCACCGGCTACTCGAGCCTGCTCCACCTGAAGCGGCTGCCGGCCAGCGAGCTGAAGATCGACCGGGGCTTTATCAGCCAGCTCGAACACGACCAGGAAGATGCCGCCATCGTCTCGGCCATCATCGCCCTGGGCCAGCGCCTGAATCTCAAGATCGTCGCCGAAGGCGTCGAGACCGCGGCTCAGCAACGTTTCCTGACCGAACTGGGATGCGACTCGCTGCAGGGATTCTTGCTGGGCAAGCCGCTGCCGCCGCAGGATTTTCTCAAGGCAGACTTCGCTCGCAATCAGGATTGACCCGCACGCGGCTTGCCAGGCAAGCCGCGTATCCGCTACAACCACAGCGTTGATGCCGGGATACGCCCCACCCCTTCCTCCCGGCCCTCGGAGACAGAGTCATGCGCCTTCGGCCGAATGTTGACTTTCAGCAAGTGCTTTCCCGCAGTCTGCTCGATCTCTTCATCCGGATCAGCCTCATCGGCGGCCTGGTCTACTGGTGCTACCGCGTCGCCGAACCTTTCATCGGCCTGCTGCTGTGGTCCATCATCCTGGCCATCACGCTGGCCCCCCTGCATCACCGGATCACGCGCTGGCTGGGCGGGCGGCCCAAATCCGCCTCGCTGCTGTTGGTCATTCTGACCCTGCTGGCTTTTATGATCCCCGGCGCGCTGCTGGCCAGCTCGCTGGCAGAAAGCCTGCGCAAGCTGTTTCATCAGGCCGAAGGGCAGCCCACGCTGCGCATCCCGGATCCGCCCAGCTTCATCTCCAACGTGCCCCTCATCGGCGACCGGCTGCATGACGCCTGGATGCTGGCCACGCAAAACGTCGAAGCCGCGCTCAAGCCGCTGCAACCGGTGCTGACCGACGCGGCCAAATGGCTGCTCAATAGTGTCACCACCGCCGGCATGGAATTCCTGGTGTTTCTGGCCGCCGTGGCCATCGCCGGGCTGGTGCTCGTCTATGACAAACACAGCAAGCGCATGGCCGACGATATCGCCGGGCGCATCGCCGGTGCGCAACGCGGCCATGAACTGGTCCAACTCATCGTGACCACCATCCGCGCCGTGGCGCAGGGGGTGATCGGCGTGGCGCTGATCCAGGCCGCGCTCAGCGGCCTGGGCATGCTGGTCGCAGGGGTGCCGGGCGCGGGCATCTGGGCCATCGTGGCCCTGGCGGTGTGCATCGTGCAACTACCGATTTTCATTGTGCTGCTGCCCGCCACCATCTATGTCTTCATGACCAACAGCACCACCATGGGTGTGGCGTTCGCCATCTGGAGCGTACTCGTCAGCCTGGTGGACAACATCCTCAAGCCGCTGATGCTGGCGCGCGGGATCAGCATCCCGCTGCCCATCATCCTGATCGGCGCGCTCGGCGGCGTGGTCGCCGCCGGCATCGTCGGCCTGTTTCTCGGGCCGGTCGGCTTTGCCCTGGGTTATGTCCTGTTCATGCAGTGGGTGCGCGATCCGCTCGTGACCGCCACCCCCGAGATCACGTCTTCAGACGATAGCCCGTCTTGAAGATCCAGCGCACCGTCAGCAGGCAGATGGCAAGAAAGAGCAGCGTCATACCGATGCTCACGCCCAGATTGACGTCTGCCACGCCGAAGAAACTCCAGCGAAACCCGCTGACCAGATAGACCACCGGATTGAACATCGTCACCGTCTGCCAGAAGGGCGGCAGCATGTGGATGGAGTAGAAGGTGCCGCCCAGGAAGGTCAGCGGCGTGATGATCATCAAGGGGATGATCTGCAATTTCTCGAAGCCGTCGGCCCACACGCCGATGATGAAACCGAACAGGCTGAAGGTCACCGCCGTGAACACCAGGAAGACCACCATCCACACCGGATGCTGGACTTCATAGGCCACAAACAGCCTGGCGGTGATCAGCATGATCAAGCCGAGCAGAATGGATTTGCTGGCCGCCGCCCCCACATAGCCGATGACGATCTCCACATAGGAGATCGGCGCGGAGTGAATCTCATAGATCGTGCCCGAAAACCGCGGCATGTAGATGCCGAAAGACGCGTTGGCCACGCTCTGAGTGAGCAGCGACAGCATGATCATGCCGGGCACGATGAAAGCGCCGTAGCTCACTCCGTCGATCTCGACCATATGCGAGCCGATGGCCGAACCGAAGATCACGAAATACAAGGAGGTGGAGATCACCGGCGAGGCCACGCTTTGCATGAGCGTGCGCCAGGCGCGGGCCATTTCAAACAGATAGATGGCGCGAACTGCGTACCAATTCATGATTGTGCACTCACCAGACTGACAAAGATTTCCTCCAGGCTGCTCTCGGAGGATTGCAGATCGTTAAAACCGATGCTGAGCGCATCGAGCTCACGCAACAAGGGCTGCACCGGATTGATCTCGCCCTGGCTGTCGTAGGTATAGACCAGCACCCTGCCCTCGTCGCTAAGCGCCAGGTCGTAGCGCGCCAACGCGGGTGGCACGGCAGCCAGCGGCGCCGTCAAGGCAAACACCAACTGCTTCTTGCCCAGCTTGCGCATCAGCGCGTGGGTCTGCTCGACCAGGATGATCTCGCCCTTGCGGATCACGCCGACCCGGTCGGCCATCTCCTGCGCTTCTTCGATGTAATGCGTGGTGAGAATGATGGTCACGCCCTGCTCGCGCAAACGCCGCACCATTTCCCACATGCCGCGCCGCAATTCGACGTCCACGCCGGCAGTGGGCTCGTCGAGAAACAAAATGCGCGGCTCGTGCGACAGGGCCTTGGCGATCATCACACGGCGCTTCATGCCGCCGGACAGCGCCATGATGCGGCTGTCTTTCTTATCCCAGAGCGACAGATCGCGCAGAATACGTTCGACCAACGCGGGATTGGCCGGTTTGCCGAACAGCCCGCGGCTGAAGCTCACGGTATTCCAGACCGTCTCGAAAGCGTCCGTGGTGAGCTCCTGCGGCACCAGGCCGATGGCTTGCCGCGCAGCACGATACTCGCGGACATTGTCATGCCCGTCGGCCAGCACCCGTCCGCTAGTGGCGTTGACGATGCCGCAGATGATGCTGATGAGCGTCGTTTTCCCCGCGCCATTGGGGCCCAGCAACGCGAAAATCTCACCCCGCTGAATGTCGAGATTGATGTTTTTCAGGGCCTGATGACCCGAGGCATAGACCTTGGAGAGGTCTTGTACAGAAATCACACTATCGCCGGACACGGCCACCTCGCTTGTTATCCTGGCCGTTGGCGGGCCACACGCAACGATAACCCACTGGGCGCCGGCGCCCGGAGCGCAGGCGGCCAAAGACTGAAGTCGCGCTTGCCGGCCAATGGGACCACAAGCCAGGCACAGGCGGGCCCGCCGGGGGCCCGCCTCACGCTCAGGCCAGCGTCAACGTCACGTCGATATTGCCGCGCGTGGCGTTGGAATACGGGCAGACGATATGCGCCTTATCGATCAATTGCTGCGCGGTGCTGCGCTCCAGGCCGGGCAGCGCAATGGTCAGCGCCACCTCAATGCCAAAACCGTGGGGCAAGGGGCCGATACCCACCGCCGCCTGCACCGACAGATCGGCAGGCAGCGCGATATGTTCGCGGCCAGCGACGAACTTCATCGCGCCGATAAAGCAGGCGGCGTAGCCCGCGGCAAACAATTGCTCCGGATTGCTACCCTGGCCGCCTGCGCCGCCGAGTTCCTTGGGCGTGCTCAGCTGGATATCGAGGTGCTTGTCGGAAGACACGGCACGGCCGTCGCGGCCGCCCGTCGCCTGGGCCTGAGCACGGTAGAGAACTTTTTCGAGAGACATGGACGTTTCCTTAAGAGATTCGCGCCGCAGCGCGGGTGGGCGGACGACCGCCGGAATCAAACTAATTAGCTCACTATTAAATAGTGTGCGATATACATGACGGCGCCTGCGCGATCAGGCGCTGCCTACTCCTGCATCAGCTCGGCACGCAAGCGTTCCAGCCGGGCTTTCAGCGCCAGCGCCTCGTCGGCCGAACAGGACAGCGCTTGCGCAATCCCTTTGGGCACCGCCAGGGCTTGGCTCTTCAAGGCCCGCCCCGCCTCGGTGAGGCTGATGATGACCTGCCGCTCATCATGCGCTCCCCGCTCACGGCGTAGCAGGCCTGCGCTTTCGAGGCGCTTGAGCAAGGGCGTCAGCGTGGCCGAATCGAGAAACAGCCGCTTGCCGATGTCCGAGAGCGTCAGCCCATCCTGCTCCCAAAGCACCATCATGACCAGATACTGCGAATAGGTCAGCCCCAGTTGCGCGAGCAGCTTGCGGTAAACCTTGTTCATGGCCAGCGTGGTCGAATGCAGGGCAAAACAGAGCTGGTCATCCAACAACAGGGAGGACGGAGCCGTGGGCGTCTTTGCGTGCGTCATGCAGGCATATTAGATCGTACACTATCAAATAGCAAGCGATATTGAAGGATCGAGGTGCGTCATGGGATGCGGGAGCAAAAAAAGAGGGGACCCCTCGGTCCCCTAAAACACTCCACCCTACAAACAGGTATTACTGCATCCGAAATGCGTCGCGACTCAGGCCGCGCGCGCCTCGCCGTGCTCGAACTGCGCCTCTTCGGTCGAGCCGGTCAGCGCCGTCGTGGAGGAACGTCCGCCTTCGATGGTCTGGGTCACGGCATCGAAATAGCCGGTGCCCACTTCACGCTGGTGCTTGACGGCGGTAAAGCCCAGTTCGGCGGCGGCGAACTCTTTTTGCTGCAGTTCGACAAACGCGCTCATCTGGCGGCGGGCATAACCATGGGCCAGCTCGAACATGCCGTAGTTCAAGGAGTGGAAGCCCGCCAGCGTGATGAACTGGAACTTGTAGCCCATGGCGCCGAGCTCACGCTGGAACTTGGCGATCGTGGCGTCATCGATATTCTTCTTCCAGTTGAACGACGGCGAGCAGTTGTAGGCCAACAGCTTGCCCGGATACTTGCGGTGAATGGCCTCGGCGAACTTGCGGGCGTACTCCAGATTGGGCGTGGAGGTCTCGCACCAGATCAGATCGGCATAGGCGGCATAAGCCAGGCCGCGCGAAATCGCCTGATCGATACCGGCACGCGTGCGGAAGAAACCCTCCACCGTGCGCTCACCGGTAATGAACGGACGGTCATTCTCGTCGACATCGCTGGTGACCAGGTCGGCCGCATCGGCATCGGTGCGGGCCAGCAGCAGCGTGGGCGTGCCCATCACATCGGAAGCCAGGCGGGCAGCGACCAGCTTGGCCACGGCCTCACGGGTAGGCACCAGCACCTTGCCGCCCATATGCCCGCACTTCTTCACCGACGCCAGTTGATCCTCGAAGTGCACGCCTGCCGCACCCGCTTCGATCATGCCCTTCATCAATTCGAAAGCATTGAGCACACCGCCAAAACCCGCTTCGGCGTCGGCCACGATGGGCGCAAAGTAATCCACATAACCTTCGTCGCCCGGATTCTTGCCCTCCATCCACTGGATCTGATCGCAACGCGCCAGGGCATTGTTGATGCGGCGCACGACCTGCGGCACCGAGTTGGCCGGGTACAGCGATTGGTCGGGGTACATCTCGCCGGCCAGATTGGCGTCGCCTGCGACCTGCCAACCGGAAAGATAGATGGCCTTGAGCCCGGCCTTGACCTGCTGCATGGCCTGATTGCCCGTCAGCGCCCCCAGCGAATTGACGAAGGGTTCGCTGTGCAGCGACTGCCACAGCCGGGTGGCGCCCCGGCGGGCCAGCGTGTGCTCCACCTGAGTGGAGCCGCGCAAGCGGATGACCTCGTCGGCCTTGTAGGCACGCTGGATGCCTTTCCAACGGGGGTTTTCGGCCCAGTCTTGTTCCAGCTGGCGGATATCAGTCTCGCGTTGGCTCATGGTGTCTCTCCGGTAATGGGTTTGCGAAACAGAGGATTCAGGGTCTGTTTGTTTTGCCGCGAATCCATGCCACACAGTCTACGGAGATGCTGCGCAGCAGCGCAGCCTTCCACCACCTTTCGATCGAGTTATTTTTTATATAATTATCAATGACTTACATTTCTTATTCCACATTGCAAAATGCGTTTTAACGCCGTGAAATCCGCTTTCGTTGCTGCGCAGCATGCGCTTTCACATGCCGCGATCCTGATTTCACGATATAAAAAAACGTTGGGTTCAAAGCCCTACAATGCAGGCATCGTTCGCTTCATTTCTTTCCTCCATGCCGCTTACCGACGCGCCGCTGGGCCATAGCGTGGCCTACCCCTCCAAATATGATGCTTCGCTGCTGTTTCCCATCCCGCGGGCCGAGAATCGCGCGGCGCTGGGCCTGAACAGCCTGCCGGCGCTGCCTGGCACCGCGCTGCCTTTTCATGGCACCGACATCTGGAATGCCTATGAGCTTTCGTGGCTGGATCCCAAGGGCAAGCCGCGCATTGCCATGGCGAGCTTTCGCGTCCCGGCCGACAGCCCCAATATCATTGAGTCCAAGTCCTTCAAGCTCTACTTGAACTCTTTCAACCAGACCCGCCTGGCCAACGCCCAGGCGCTGCGCGAGCGGCTCGAAACCGACCTGTCGGCGGCGGCTGGCGCGGCCATCGAGATGGACTTCATCCTGCCGCAGCGTTTCGACACGCTGCGCATCGTGGAGCTCGACGGCATCACGCTGGACAAGCTCGACGTGGACATCGACCGCTATGACCCGGCGCCCGAGCTGCTGCGTTGCGCCGCAGGCGAGATCGTCGAGGAAACGCTGGTCTCGCGGTTGCTGAAATCAAACTGCCCGGTGACCGGCCAGCCGGATTGGGGTTCGGTGCAGATTGCGTATCGCGGCAGGCCCATCGACCGGGCTGCCCTGCTCAAGTACATCATCTCGTTTCGCCAGCACGCAGAGTTTCACGAGCATTGTGTCGAACGCATCTTCTGCGACCTGATGCGGGCCTGCCAGCCCGAGCAGCTTGCGGTCTACGCCCGCTACACCCGGCGCGGCGGGCTGGACATCAACCCCTGGCGTAGCAACGGCGCCGGCCCCGCCCCCGCCGACGTGCGTACCGCGCGCCAATGAATTCAGGCCCCTCGGGGCCTGAATTCATTGCGGTGGGGCGACGCCTCAGGCGGTTTTGCGCGCCTGGATGGCGATCCACTGCGCCAGAATGGCGCCGATCGCAAACGCCAGGCCCGCGCCTATCCACGGCCCTTGCGCCAGACCGGCATCGAGCAACAGCCCGAAACCCAGGGGGCCCAGCGCCGAGCCGACATCCATGCCCGAGTACACCAGGCCATAGACCGAGCCAGTGGCGCCTTTGGGCGTCACCCGACGGATGAGCATGTCGCGCGAAGGGGCCGCCACGCCCGCGCAAAACCCGGCCACACCGACCACCAGGGCGGCTAGCGAGGCCGGCACCCAGCCCATGGCCAGCACCACCAGCGTCAGCCCCGCCATGAGCAAGGCCGCCGTCACGGTCCGTTCGGTGCGCGGCGTGGCAGACACCAGAAAGCCGCCAGCCGCCATGCCCAGTGCCGAGGCCAGCATATAGCCCGACAACGCGGAGCTGGCGGTCACCCGCGACAGGTCATACAACTGGCCCAACAGCGGGATGGTGTAGTTCTGCACCGAAGACAGCGCGATCGAGGTGAAGGCAAAGAACAGAAAAGCCCCCCAAAGCGCGGGCCGCGCCAGCAGCGCGGTCAGGGTCTGCCAGGCGCTGGGCTGCGGTGCCGCCGCGGTATCGGCATCGCGCGACGGGTTGGGCGCGCCCAACAGATCGCGGCCCAGCACCGTCAGCAGCAAAATGAACGCGATCAAGGCGGCCGCGGAAAACGCCGCCACGCGCCAGTTGGCCAGCAAGGTGATGGTCGTGATGAACACGGGCGTCAGGGCCCAGCCCAGATTGCCCGTGAGCCCATGAACCGAAAAAGCGTGGCCCAAACGCGCCGGACTCACCCGATGGTTGATGATGGAGTAATCGGCAGGATGGAAGATGGAATTGCCGACCCCGCCGATGGCGGCGGCCAGCATCAACATGCCGTAACCCGTGGATGCGCCGATCACGATGGCCGACAGCACGAAGCAGGACAGCCCGAACCAGAGCACGGGACGCGCGCCGATCCGGTCCACGATGAATCCGGAAGAAGCCTGGCCCAGGCCGGACACGACGTAGAACACCGACACCAGCAGGCCCAGGCGGGCAAAGTCCAGACCGAACTCATTGCCCAGGGACACATAGAGCGACGGCAGCACCAACTGGAAAAAATGCGAGCTGGAATGCGCCACGCCGATCAGCAAAATGATCTGCCAGTCGCGGCGGCGCAAGTCGGGGGAATCGGATACTGCGGTAGCGGTGTTCATGCGGAAGCAGAGCCAGCAAGGGCCCCTCGAAAAAGTCTCCGGTCTGTGGCGGCGGTGCCGCCACGCTCATCGGGCCGCTTCGGCGGCCTCTGTAAATAGGCAAGGGCGGCGCCCCGGCGCCGCCCTTGCCGACCTGGCTCGCTCAGCCCGCTTTCTCGCGGATCGCCGGCCAGGCGCGTTGCAGGTAATACAGCATCGACCAAACCGTCAGCACGGCGGCCACGACGATCAGCCAGTCGCCCACGCGGCGCATGTCGATGCCCCAAAGCATCTGGTTATAGAGCAGGCAGGGTATGGCCACCATCTGGGCTGCGGTCTTGAGCTTGCCCAGCCGGTGCACGGCCACGCTGGCGCTGGCGCCGATCTTGGCCATCCATTCGCGCAACGCCGAAATGGTGATTTCACGACCGATGATGATGAGCGAGACGAAGGCATCGACGCGGCTCAGATCCAGCAGCACGATGAGGGCGGCGCACACCATCAGCTTGTCGGCCACCGGGTCCAGAAAGGCCCCGAAAGCGGAGGTCTGATTCCAGCGGCGCGCCAGCCAGCCATCGAACCAGTCGGTCAGCGCCGCCACGATGAAGGCCACGGCGGCCATCGTATCGCGCACACTTACCGATATCCAGGTATCGGGCAAATAGAACAGCCCGACCACCAGCGGAATCATGGCGATGCGCAGCCACGTCAGAAAAATGGGAACGTTTATCGGCATAGTGCCCCGTATGCTACATCAGCCGCGACACGCCCGCCTGTCATCCGTGCAAAGCGTCGTAGATGCGCTGGGCCAATTCTTCCGAAATGCCTTCCACCGAGGCCAGATCCTCGACGCTGGCAGACGTGACACCCGACAGGCCGCCAAAGCGCGCCAACAGGCGTTGGCGGCGCTTGGCCCCGATGCCCTCGATCTCTTCGAGCCGCGAAATATTACGGGCCTTGGCGCGTTTGGCGCGCATACCCGTGATCGCAAACCGGTGGGCTTCGTCGCGCACCTGAGCGATCAGCATCAACGCGGCAGACTCCTTCCCCAGCGCGACCGGCTCGCGCCCGTCGGCAAACACCAGCGTCTCCAACCCGACTTTGCGCCCTTCTCCCTTGGCCACCCCTACCAGGGTGGCGATATCCAGTCCCAATTCTGCGAATACTTGCCGAGCCACCTCGACCTGCCCTTTGCCGCCATCGATGAGCACCAGGCCAGGCATGGGCGCCTCGCCGTCGGCCACCTTGGCAAAGCGGCGCGTCAGGACCTGCCGCATGGCGGCATAGTCGTCGCCGGGTGTGATGCCCACGATGTTGTAGCGCCGGTAAAGCGAGGGCTGCATGTCGTGGTGCAGAAAGACCACACAGGAAGCTTGCGTGGCTTCGCCCGCCGTGTGGCTGATATCGAAGCACTCGATGCGCAACGCGTCCAGCGCGGCCTCGTCCGTGTCCAGGTTGAGCGTTTCGGCCAGCGTCAGCGTGCGCGCGGCACGCGCGCCCGATTCGGTCAGGGCCCGCGCCAACGCCAGCTCGGCATTCTTCTGGGCCTGGTCCAGCCATGCGCGTCGCACCCCCTGCGGGCGGGTGAGCAGCCGGCAACGGCTTGCGCCCTGCTCGCCCAGCAGGCCGATGAGATCCGGATCGGGCAAGGCATGCGAACACACCAGCACCGGCGGCAGGGCACTGCCGGCGTAGTGTTGCGCGACGAAGGCCTCCAGTACCTCGGCGGCCGCCTCGCCTTCGGCGTGCGAGGGGAAAAACGGCTTGTCGCCCAGATGCCGCCCGCCGCGCACCATGGCCAGATTGACGCAGACCTTGCCGCCGGCTGCGGCCACCGCAATGATGTCGGTGTCTTCGCCGCCCACGTTCTCCATGGTCTGCTGGTGCAGCACCTTGGATAGCGAACCCATTTGATCGCGCAGCGCCGCGGCCTCTTCGAAACGCAGCTCGGTCGAGGCCTGCAGCATGCGCGCCTCGATCTCGTCCATGACCTCGCGGGCCTCGCCATTGAGAAAACGGGCCGCGCGCTGGACGTCGCGCGCGTAATCGGCGGCCTCGATGGCCTGCACGCAGGGTCCGGAACATCGCCCGATCTGGTAGAGCAGACAGGGGCGCGAGCGGTTGGCAAACACCGTGTCTTCGCAGGTGCGCAGCCGGAACACCTTCTGCAGTATCTGTATGGTCTCGCGCACGGCCCAGGCATTCGGATAGGGACCGAAATACTGACCACGCTTATTGGTCGCGCCGCGATAGTAGGCAATGCGCGGCCAGGCATGTCCAGTGATGAGCAAGTAGGGATAGGACTTGTCATCGCGAAACAGAATGTTGTAGCGCGGGTGCAGACTCTTGATGAGGTTGTTCTCAAGAATCAGCGCCTCGGCTTCCGAGCGGGTGACGGTCACCTCGACGCGCACGACCTTGCCTACCATCTGCGCAATGCGCGGGCTGGACAGGGTCTTCTGGAAGTACGACGACACGCGCTTCTTGAGATCGCGCGCCTTACCGACGTACAGCACCTCACCGGCGGCATCCAGATGCCGATACACACCGGGCAGGTGCGGCAGATCAGCCAGAAACGATTTGAGATTGAAGTCGTCGGGCATGCTGATAACGTGAATCGGCCTGCAGGCCGTCCCAATCCGGGCTGGAGAAGGCGGGCATCAGGCGGCGGATACGGGCGACCGACTCGGGCGCGAGCTGGACATCCAGACGTCCCAGCAACTCGTCGGCCAGATCGGGCCGGTTGCACACGAGCACCATGTCGCAACCTGCGCCCAGCGCAGCCTGGGCCCGCGCCAGAATGTCGCCCGCCACCGAGGCGCCTTCCATGGTGAGGTCATCGGAAAACACCACCCCGTCATAACCCAGTTTGCCCCGCAATATCTCGCTGACCCAGCGGCGCGAAAAACCCGCCGGCTGGCTGTCGACCTTGGGATAGATGACGTGGGCCGGCATCACCGAAGACAGCACGCCATCGCCCAGCCAGCCGTAAGGCGCGGCATCTTCACGCAGGATCTCGGTCAGCGAGCGCTTGTCGACCGGAATCTCGTGATGCGAGTCAGCCTGCACGAAACCATGCCCGGGGAAGTGTTTGCCGCAAGCTGCCATGCCGGCCAGGGCCAGCCCCTGGATCAGTGCGCGCGCCAACATGGCGACCACGCGTGCATCGCGATGGAAGGCCCGGTTGCCGATGACTTTACTGACGCCATAATCCAGATCGAGGACCGGCGTGAAACTCAGGTCCACGCCGCAGGCCCGCAACTCGGCGGCCAGGACATAACCGGCTTCGGTCGCCAGCCGCATGGCCAGCAGCGGATCCCGATCCCAGACCTGACCCAAAGCGCTCATGGCCGGCAGGGCCGTGAAGCCGTCTTCACGGAAACGCTGTACGCGTCCGCCTTCATGATCCACCGCGATGAGCAAGGGCTCGCCGCGCACCGCATGGATCTTGCGCGTGAGCGCCGTCAACTGGGCGCGGTTCTCGAAGTTGCGCGCAAACAGAATGACCCCGCCCACCAAGGGATGCCGCAACCGGTCTTTCTCTTTCTTGGTGAGCGTGGTTCCGGCCACATCGACCATGACCGGACCTGGCGGCAACTTGTGGTGTTTCTTGGATTTCGACATCAAACCATCCTCAGGTGTGACTGGCCGCGGCCCGGGATTCCACGATCACATAGGCCGCCGCCATGTCGGACTCATCGGTGATCGAGACATGAGCCGCGCCAAAACGCTGCTCGAACCAGGGCAGCAAGGCTGCATCAATGACTAATACGGGCCGCCCGCCAGGGGCATTGAGCGTCTGCACGCGGTTCCAGGTCATGGGCATGCGCATGCCCAGACCGATAGCCTTGGAAAACGCTTCTTTGGCGGCAAAGCGGGTCGCCAGAAAACGGATGCCACGCGCCGGATCACGGGCGCTACGCGCGCGGAATTTCGCCATTTCCTGCGGGCCAAGTATTTTTTCTGCAAAGCGCTCGCCATGGCGCTCCAAGGCGCGGGAAATGCGATCGACGCGGATCAGGTCCAGGCCGATGCCGGCGATGGCGCCGCTGGGGGGGCTGAGAGAGACCATGGCATAACCGAAAAAGCGCCGCGCGCGAAGGCGCTGCAATAGCGAAATCATACGCGAGCCCGGCCCGCGTCACATGGCGGGTGCGGGCCATGCAAAAGGGCCGCCCCATAGAGCGGCCCTGCGCCTGAAACGGCGGCCTAGCGGCCGCGAGCCTGGATCATCAGCGCCTTCATGTCGCGGATGGCCTTCTCCCAGCCGTCAAAGATGGCCTGGGCCACGATGGCATGACCGATGTTGAGCTCGGAAATCCCATCGATGGCGGCGACGGCCTGGACATTGCCGTAATGCAGCCCATGCCCCGCATTGACCCGCAAGCCATGACGCAGACCTTCCTTGACCGCGGCCTGGATACGCAACAGTTCGCGGCCGGCAAGCTCACCGTCCGCCTCGGCGTAAGCCCCGGTATGCAGCTCTATCACCGGCGCCTTGGCACGGGCGGCCGCCGCGATCTGGGCGTCGTCCGGATCGATGAACAACGACACCCGGATGCCGGCCTCGGTCAGCAGGGCCACGGCATCGGCCACTGCGTCAAACTGGCCCAGGACATCCAGCCCGCCCTCGGTCGTCAGCTCGGCACGCTTTTCGGGCACCAGGCAGACATCGTCGGGTTTGACCGCGCAGGCGATCTCCAGCATCTCGGGGGTGAGCGCGCACTCCAGATTCATGCGCGTGCGCAGCCTGGGACGGATGGCGTAGACATCCGCATCCTGAATGTGGCGGCGGTCTTCGCGCAAATGCAAAGTAATGACATCCGCGCCGGCATCCTCGGCCCGCACGGCCGCCTCCACCGGATCGGGATAAAGGGTGTGGCGCTGCTGACGCAGCGTGGCCACGTGGTCGATATTGACGCCGAGTTCAATCATTGCGGTTGCGTGGTCGTGGGTTGAGCCTCGGGCGTTGCGGTGTTTTCCAGCCAGCCGCCGCCCAGGGCTTTATAGAGTTCGACGCGATTGATGAGCGAGGCCAGGCCGGCCTGCACCAGCGCGATCTGCGCATTGAACAAATCCACCTGCGCGGTCTGCACCTGCAGATAGCTGTCTATCCCGCTGGTATAGCGCATGTTGGACAGCTCGAGCGAGCGCGCCGACGAGGCCTGCAAGCCGCGTTGCGCGTCCAGCTGGGCACCGTAGGTCGCCTCGCCGGCCAGGGCATCGGCCACCTCGCGGAAGGCCTGCTGAATGGTCTGCTCGTACTGCGCCACGGCGATGTTGTCGCGCGCCTTGGCCAGATTCAGGCCTTCGATGAGGCTGCCGCCGGCGAACAAAGGCGTCGAGATCTGTGGCGAGAAGCTCCAATAGCCTTGGCCGCCCTTGAACAGCGTATCCAGCGAGGGGCTGGCCACGCCCAGCAGGCCGGTCAGCGAGATCGTCGGGAAGAAGGCCGCGCGCGCCGCGCCGATATTGGCTTTGGCCGCGCGCAGCTGATTCTCGGCAGCCAGGATATCGGGCCGGCGCTCGAGCATGTCCGATGGCAGACCGGCCGGCACCGTGGCCAGAATCTGGTCACGCCCGAACTCTGCCGCCGGCGGCAGATCCGCCGGCAGGCTGGGCACGCCCAGCAGAACGACCAGCGCATTGGCCGCTTGCGCGCGCGTGCGCGCCAGCTGCGCCAGATCCGACGACGCCGAATCCAGCAGCGAACGCGACTGATTCAGATCGAGCTCGGAGGCCACGCCCCCATCGAACCGCGTCTTCACGAGGTTGTAGGATTCCTGCCGCGATTGCAGCGTTCTGCGTGTCAGCTCCAGCTGCACATCGGCGGCGCGCAGATTGAAATACGACTCCGCCACCGCGCCAACCAGCGTGATGTGTACCGATCGCTGGGCTTGCTCGGTCGACAGATACTGTTGATAGGCGGCTTCCGACAGATTGCGCAGGCGCCCGAACAGATCGATTTCGAACGAGGTCAGCCCCAAGCCGGCCTGATACTGGCTGCTGATGGAAGAGGAGTCCGGGCCGCCCGTGCGCATGTTCTTGGGCAAGTGCTGGCGCGTGCCTTGCGCACCGGCGCCGATCGACGGCCATTGCGCGGCGCGCTGCACGCCGTACTGCGCGCGCGCGACCTCGACGTTCTGCACCGCCACGCGCAGATCACGGCTATTTTGCAGGGCCAGCTCGATCAGGGCTTGCAGCCGCGGATCGCGGAAAAAGCTGCGCCAGCCCAGATCGGCGGCCACCGTCTCGGCGGGCGCCGCCACGGCCACGGCCGGCTGCGTACCGAGCTCGGTGGGCCGTTCGTAGCCGCCGTAGCTCACCTTGGGTTGATCTGGCCAGTCGGCGCGCACCGGCGCCTCGGGGCGATGGTAGTCCGGCGCCAGCGAGCAGCCAGCCAGGCCGGCTGCCAACAGCACCAGGAAACCGCGCTTATACATCAGGGCCGTCATTCCTTGTTCTCCTGACCGCCTTGGTTTTGGGTCGTGCCTGCCGGCTTGTCGTCTTCGGCTTTTTTGGCTGCCTGCTCGGCCTGGAAGGCGCGCAACTCGGCACCCAGCAGGCGCGGACGGGTCTTGACCAGCTTCATGACGACCACGAAGAAGGTCGGCACGAAAATCACCGCGAACGGCGTGGCCGCGAGCATGCCGCCCAACACACCGATACCCACGGCACGCTGGCTGGCGGCGCTGGCCCCGGTGGCCAGCGCCAGCGGCACCACCCCCAGGATAAAGGCCAGCGAGGTCATCAGAATCGGCCGGAAACGCAGGCGTGCCGCCTCTACCGCCGACTCGTACAGGCCATTGCCGCGCGCGTACTGATCCTTGGCGAACTCGATGATCAGAATGGCGTTTTTGGCCGCCAGACCGATCACGGTCACCATCCCCACCTGGAAGTACACGTCATTGGACATGCCCATCAGGCTGACCAATCCCACGGCGCCCAGCATGCCCAAGGGCACCACCAGCATGACCGACAAGGGGATGGCCCAGCTTTCGTACAGGGCGGCCAACACCATGAAAACCACCAGCAGGGCCAGGGCCATCAGGATCACGGCTTGATTGCCGGCCAGACGTTCCTGGTAGGACAGGCCGTTCCATTCGTAGCCAAAGCCGGCGGGCAACTGCCCGACCAGACGCTCCATCTCCGCCATGGCCTCGCCCGTGGAGTGCCCCGGCGAGGCATCGCCGCCGATACGCACGGCTTCGTAGCTGTTGTAGCGCACCACCTGCGTGGGGCCCTGCGACCACTTGGCCGTCACGAATGCCGACAGCGGCACCATCCCGCCATCTTTGTTGCGGGCGTTGAGCGCCAGCACTTCGTCCATGTGCATGCGGTAGTTCGCATCGGCCTGCACCCAGATGTTCTGCATGCGCCCCATATTGGGGAACTTGCTCAGGTAGGCCGAACCGATGGCCGTGGAGATGAGCGCGGAGGCCTCCGAGAAGTCCACGCCCAACGCCGCGGCCTTATCGCGGTCGATGTTCAGCGAGAGCTGCGCCCCCGGCCCCAGGCCGGTAATACGCACCTGCGACAGGATGGGACTTTGCATCGCCAGGCCCATCAACTGCCCGGTCGCCGCGGCCAGGGCCTCGGTGCCGGAACCGCTGCGGTCCTGCAAGCGGAAGTCAAAGCCCGCGGCATTGCCCAAGGAGGAAATGGCCGGCGGCACCACGGTGAACACCATGGCGTCCTTGATCCCCATGAACAGGTGCTGGAAGGCCGCCCCGGCGATCGCCTGGGCCGAATCCTGCGCGCTCTTGCGATCGGCGAAGTCCTTGAGCGTAGTGAACACCAGCGCCGCGTTCAGGCCGTTGCCGTTGAACGAGAACCCCTGCACGGCCACGATGTTCTGCGTGGTGGGCAATCCCTTGAAGTAATGCTCCACCTGCTCGATGACTTCGATAGTGCGGTTGGCCGATGCGCCCGCCGGCAGCTCGATGTTGCTGATCACATAGCCCTGGTCCTCTTCCGGCAGGAACGCCGAAGGCAAGCGCATATACAGCCAGCCCAGCACGACCACGAGCACGGCGAAGATCAGCATCATGCGCCCGCCCTTGTGCAGCACGCGCGAGATCCAGTCCTGGTAATGGTGCGTGGTCGATTCGAACTTGCGATTGAACCATCCGAAAAAGCCCTTCTTCTCGTCATGATGGCCCTTGGGGATGGGCTTGAGCAGCGTCGAGCACAACGCCGGCGTGAAGCTCAGCGCCAGGAAGGCCGAGAAGAAGATGGACACCGCCATGGCCACGGCAAACTGGCGATAGATCACGCCGACCGAGCCGCTCATGAAGGCCAGCGGCAGGAACACCGCCACCAGCACCAGCGTGATGCCGACGATGGCGCCGGTGATCTGCGGCATGGCCTTGGCCGTGGCTTCCTTGGGCGGCAGGCCCTCGGTGGCCATGATGCGCTCGACGTTCTCGACCACCACGATGGCGTCATCGACCAGAATGCCGATGGCCAGCACCATGGCGAACATGGTGAGCACGTTGATGGACAGCCCCAGCGCCAGCATCACCGCAAACGCGCCCATCATCGCCACCGGCACCACCAGCGCCGGAATCAGCGTGTAGCGCACGTTCTGCAAGAACAGGAACATCACGAGAAACACCAGCACCATGGCTTCGATCAGGGTGTGGATCACTTTCTCGATGGACACCTTCACGTAGGGCGCGGTGTCATACGGGATTTCGTACTTGATGTTGTCCGGGAAGTACTTCGACAGCGAAGCCATTTCCTTGCGGATGCCTTCGGCCGTCTCCAGCGCGTTGGCGTCCGGCGAGAGCACGACGGCAAAGGCCGCCGTAGGCTGGCCGTTCAGGCGCGCACCGAACTGGTAGTTGTCGGCGCCGACCTCGATGCGCGCGACGTCGCGCAGCATGACCCGCGAGCCATCCGTATTGGCGCGCAGCACGATCTTGCCAAACCCTTCCACCGTGCTCAGCTGGCCGTTGGCCGTGACCGTGGCCGTGACCCGCACGTCCTTGGGGTTGGGCGGCGCGCCGATCGAGCCGCCCGAGATCAGAACGTTCTGCGCGGAGATGGCCTGATTGACCTCCTGCATGCTCATGTTGAAGCCGACCAGCTTCTGCGGGTCGATCCAGATGCGCATGGCGCGCGGCGCGGCGAAGAGCTGGAACTGGCCCACGCCCGGCACCCGGGAAATCGGGTTCTTGATGTTACGCGTGATGTAGTCGGCCAGAGCGGCCTGATCCAGCGTGCCATCGGTGGACGACAGCGTCACGAACAGCAGGAAGCCGGCGCTGGTCTGCTCATATTGCAGGCCTTGCTGCGTCACCGCCGACGGCAGTTGTGCCGTGACGTTGGAAATCCGGTTCTGCACGTCGACCTGGGCCAGATCCGGATCGGTCCCCGGACGGAACGTCGCGGTGATCTGCGACTGACCATTCGAATCGCTGACGGACTCGTAATACAGCAGGCCTTTGGCGCCGTTGAGCTCGTCCTCGATGATACTGGTCACCGTTTCGGCCACTTCCTGGGCCGAAGCGCCAGGATAGGTCGCGGTGATGGAAATGGCCGGCGGCGCTACGTCGGGATACTGCGAGACGGGCATATTGGGGATAGCCAATATGCCTGCCATGAGAATGAATAGCGCAACAACCCAGGCGAAGATGGGTCTATCAATAAAAAATTGCGGCATGTGGGCTGACTCTGAAAGCGATGCTCACGAACGAGGAACGCGGCTTGCGCCGCGCGCCGCTTAGGAGTTGGGTTCCTTTTTGGCCGGCGCCTGCCCGTCTGCGGGCTTGGCGCCAGGCTGACCGGCTGCGCCGGCCTGGCCCTTGCCATTGGGGTTCCAGGGCGATGTCTGCACGGGCGCGCCCGGGCGGATTTTCTGGAACCCTTCGACGACCACAACGTCACCGGCCGACAGGCCGCTGCTGATGATCCACTGGTTGTTCAAGGACGAACTGGTGCTGACGGCCACCTGCTGAACCTTGCCGTCCTTGACCACCATCAGGCTTTGCAAGCCATCCGCCGTACGCTGCAATGCCTGTTGCGGCACGAGCAGCGCCTTGTCGTCCACGCCCTCGTCGAGCCGGACGCGCACATACATGCCCGGCAGCAGCACCTGATCGGGGTTGGCGACTTCGGCCCGCAGATTGACGTTGCCGGTCGACGGATCCACGGTGATGCCGGTAAACAGCAACTTGCCGGGCGATTTGTAGACCGAACCATTCTCAAGAATGATGGACACCCGTGCGGCGTCGGGGCCCAGCTTCTGCAGCTGACCCGAGGCGAAGGCCTCGCGCAGGCGCGCCAGCTCCGAGGTGGACTGCGTGAAATCCACGTACACCGGATCGAGCTGCTGCACCACGGCCATTTGCGTGGCCGAGGTCGATTCGACCAGCGCGCCTTCGGTGACCAAGGGCTTGCCAATGCGGCCGGTGATGGGCGAGGTCACATCCGTGTAGCCAAGATTGATCTTGGCCGACGTCTGCGCCGCGCGGGCCGCCGCCACGGCGGCATCGGCCTGACGGAAGCTGGCGACAGCGTTGTCGTACTCCTGCTTGCTCACGGCATTGGCCTTGACCAAGGGCGCATAACGATCGGCCAACAGCTTGGCGCTGTACAGATCCGCCTGCGCCTGCTTGAGCTGCGCAGTGGCCTGGTCATAGGACGCCTGATAGGAGGCGGGATCGATCTTGAACAGAACCTGGTTTTCTTTGACGTCGCCGCCCTGCTCGAACAGGATTTTCTGCACGATGCCCGTCACACGGGCGCGAATCTGTGCATCGCGCACCGCATCGACACGGCCCGGCAAATCGGACACGATCGACGCCTTCTGGGGCTGCACCGTCACGACCGCAACCTGCGGCAAACTCTGGCTTTGTTGCGGCTTCTCGCCGCAACCGGCCAACATCCAGCCAAGTGCTACAACGATGCCCAGACCCGAGACACGCTGAGGTGAAAAACGCATGGATCCCTCACGGAGTGAAAACACGTCCCCCACACTGGCGCGCTTGCGCGATTGTTTTGTTGATACGGAGGGGGTCGCGGACCCACGTAATGTAGCCTACTTTTTGAGGGCAAACCCTCATTTTCTGCGGAAAATGGTGGGCAAAATGCTGGCTTGCGCGCGCGGCGCCGCCGACGGGCCAGCCCGGCCCTCAGCAGGGCTGAACCTGCAATTGCCCGAGAAAGACATATCCCATGCCGTGCACCGTATGCAGGGGCAACTCGGCGCCCGCTTCGCTGACTTTTTTGCGCAAGCGGCTGATGGCCACATTGAGCGTGCGCAAGTTGGATCCGGGCAGGATCTTGCTCAGCACCACGCGTGACAACTCCCGGCCAGGCGACTCGGCGATCGCCTGAAAGCAGACGCGCTCCAGAGAGGTGAGACTGATGCGTATCCCCCGGGGCGTGCCCAAGACCCAACCGCGATACAGCAGATACCAGGTCTCGCCAGAGTCGGCCGGTATTACCTTGGAAGAGAACGAGACCTCGGTCGACGGGCCGGAAGCAGGGAAATGGTGGGCCATGGCGGTATGAGGAAGGGATGCGGCAGGCGCGACAATCGCGCGACAGCTTGCTCAAAGGCACGTCAGGCTACGGCAGATTGCATAACGCTCCGGCTTGCTTGCACATAAACCAGACCTATCTGGCCCGTCTGGCGCCGTCAGCGTTCGGGGCGATGGACGTCGTGCGCGACGAAGGCTTGCTGCTCGCTGGGACGATCCAGCACCCCGGGCTGCGCCAGTGTGCGGCGGATGTCGGTCAGACCGGAGCGCCAGTGCTCGCGCATGGCCTCGGTGCTGAACTCGTAATCCTTGGAATGCCGCTCGTAATGCTTGGCCTCGTAAATGAGGTTGACGATATTGACGGCGGGGGTGCAGGCCTCGGCCCGCAGCTCGGCCAGCTCGGGGCTGTTGCGCTCGGCCTCGGGCAAGCGCTCGAGCAGCGCTTGCAGGCCCCGCCGCAAGCGCAGGACCTGGGCGAAGGTGTCGGTCACGGTCCGGGTGCGGCTGGAGTACTGGATGTCCTTCTGCCTTTCGGCCACCTCGTCCATCGTCGTGGGCAGCTCGCCCCGCGCGGGCCAGAGATCCACCTGAAAAGCCAGGGTATCGCGCAAGGGCGAGTCCGACAGCACCTTGGCCAGCGGGGTGTTCGACACCATGCCGCCGTCCCAGTAGTAGCGGCCATCGACCTCGACGGCCGGGAAACCGGGCGGCAGCGCGCCGGAGGCCATCACATGCTGCGGGCCCAGCTCGCAATCGCGGCTGTCGAAATAATTGAAATTGCCGCTGCGCACATTGACCGCCCCGAAACTGGCGCGCACGCCGCTGCGATTGAGCAGGTCGAAGTCGACGAAACGGCGCAGGGTGTCGGCCAGGGGCGCGGTGTCGTAAAAGCTGGTCGAAGCCTGCCCGGCGTTGCGCAGCAGATAGGGCGAGGGGTAGCGCGGCGTGAAAAACCCGGGCTGTCCATGCCAGACGGCGTTGAGCGCGGCCAGATGGCTATTGACCTCGGGCGAGCCGAAGCCAAAGGGCAGGCCCTGGAACATCGGCGCCCAGACCTCTCCCCAAGGCAGGCTGGAAAAGCCGGTCGGCCGGCAAATCGCCTCCCAGAATCCGCGCAGCCTTTCCACACGCTCCTCTTCGGGTGAGCCCGCGATGATGGCGGCATTGATGGAGCCGATGGAGATGCCCGACACCCAGTTGGGCCGGATGCCAGCCTCGTGCAAGCCTTCGTAGACCCCGGCCTGATAGGCGCCCAGCGCGCCCCCGCCCTGCAACACCAGGGCGACGGTGTCATAGGCGGACGACGGGCGCCGGGCCTTGCCGCGCGGACCTGCCCCCGCTGGACGCTGTTTCGCCATGGCCGGTCCGCAGCGGCCTTAGCGGGTTGCCGGCGCGCGGGCGCCAGCAACGAAGGGATACTGCTGGAAGATCAGCGCCACGGCGGCGTCGACCCGCTGCTGGCTCTCCGCCCAATTGGGCTCCGAGACCTCGCCGGTCACCACCCCCTCCCAGACCAGCTGCTTGCGCCGGCGGTCCACCAGATCCACATTGAGCGTGCCCTGGGTGTATTGATAGACGTCGTCGCCCCAGCCATACCCGGGCCAACCGCCGTAGAACCCGCCGCGGTAGGCGTAATAAGGCATGGGCGGCGTGGCCGCCGGAATGATCTGCACTTTCTCTTCGAGCTTGGCGCTGAAATTGACCTGCAAGTCCGGCTGCGTTTCATCGTAGACATAGCCGCGGCGCTGCATCTCGCCACGCACCGCGCTCTTGAGCCGTTCGGTCAGCAGGCTGCTGTAGCCTGCCTTGTCCGTGCCGAGTGGGGAGAGAAAGCCGTAGCTGTGATACTGGGCGAAATCGACCTTGTGGTCATAATCACTGCGCACGATGGGTTTGGACGCGCAGCCAGCCAGCGCTACCGCCACGCCGACCACGCACAACATCCGGGGTATTGCCTGCATCATATTCTCCGCGTCATACGCAAACTGAGCGGAATCGATCTTGCCCGGAATACGAACAACTTGCAATAAACTCCCAGACACTCCTTTTGCCGGAAGTCAACGCATGGCCCCCTCCCCCGACCTGCAACTCGATGGCTCCCTCTGGCTGCGCAGCGGCGAACAGACCTGGGGCGGCGCCCAGCGCATCGCCTTGCTGGCCCAGATCGGGGCCACCGGGTCCATTGCGGCCGCCGCGCGCGCGGTCGGGATGAGCTATAAGGGGGCTTGGGACGCCATCGATGCCATGAACAACCTGGCCGGCGTCTGCCTGGTGGAACGCGCCACCGGCGGCAAGGGGGGCGGCAGCAGCCGGCTGACCGAGCCGGCGCAGACGCTGATCGCCAGATTCAAGCTGCTGCAGGATGAGCATCAGCGCTTCGTGCAGCATTTGGCCAATCAGGGCCTGGCAGGTGATCTCGATCTCATGAGGCGTTTCATGCTGAAAACCAGTGCACGTAATCGACTGCTGGGCAAGGTGGCCGACGTACGGCCCGGCGCGGTCAATGACGAAATCCGTATTGCCATTGCCGGCGGCCATATTCTGCGCGCCACGATCACCCGCGAAAGCACCGCCGAACTGGCGCTGCGCCCGGAGCGCGAGGTGATTGCCCTCATCAAGGCTTCCGCCGTGCTGGTCGGGCTGCCAGGCAGCGGCATGCGGCTGTCCGCCGACAATCAACTGCCCGGCGTGGTCGCCCAGTTGCGCCCGGGCGCGGTCAATGATGAGGTCATCATCGATCTGGAAGGCGGCGGCACCCTGGTGGCCATCATCACGCACGATAGCGCGCAAAGCCTGGCCCTGGCCGAAGGCAGCGCGGTGCACGCCATCTTCAGCGCTTCGAACGTCATTCTGGGCGTGATGGACTGATCAACCCGCTGCGGCCGGCCGCAAGTCGCCGGCGATCCGCCCGTCGCGTACTTCAAACACCACATCGCCCAGCGCATCGATGTCGGCCGGGTCGTGGGTGATGAGGATCATGGGCACCGCCAGGCCATCGAGCAGATTGCGCAGCTCCTGCCGCATCTTGCCGCGCAGCTGCGCGTCCAGCGCGGAAAACGGCTCGTCCAGCAAGATAAGCTCGGGTTCGGCCGCCAGGGCGCGCGCCAGTGCCGTGCGCTGCTTCTGGCCGCCCGAAATCTGCCCGGGGTAGCTGTTGACGATCGCGCCCAGTTCGAAAGCATCGATCCAGCGCTGCGCCTGGGCGGGCACGCTGCGCCGCCGCGGATTGCACCAGCCCGAACGCAGGGCGAAGGCCACGTTCTGCCCCACCGTCAGGTGCGGAAACAGGGCGTAATCCTGAAACAGATAGGCCACGCGCCGCTGCTGCGTGGGCAGAAAAACCTGGCGCTCGCCGTCGTAGAAGACCCGGCCATTGACCGCGATATGGCCGGAGTCCGGACGCAGCAGGCCGGCCACGGCACGCAGCGTCAGGCTTTTGCCCGCGCCGGAAGGCCCGAACAACACCACCCGCCGAGACGCCGTGCGCAAGCGCACGTCCAGATCGAAGCGCCGGTCGTCCGCCTGCATGATCTTGCGCAACGCGATATCGATCATGCCATCCCCTTGCGGCGCGGCACCAGGCGGCTGGCCAGCAGCAAGGCCGCCACACAGGTCACCGAAGTGATCAGCACCAGCAGATTGGCCGTGCCGTCATCGCCCGCCTGCACGGCCTCGTAAATGGCGATGGACAGCGTCTGGGTACGGCCGGGCAGATTGCCCGCCACCATCAGCGTGGCGCCGAACTCGCCCAGCGCGCGCGCAAAGGCCAGTAGGACACCGGCCATGATGCCGCGCAGGGCCAGCGGCAGCGTGACGCGAAAAAATACCGAGGACTCGCGCAGACCCAGCACACGCGCGGCCGACTCCAGTTGCGGGTCGACCTGCTCGAAGGCCGTGCGCGCGCCCTTGAGCACCAGTGGGAAAGCCACCACCGCCGCGGCGATGACCGCGCCCTGCCAGGTGAACACCAGTTCGATGCCCCAGCCTGCCAGCGTCTGGCCCAGCACGCCGCGGCGGCCCAGAAGGACCAGCAGGTAATAACCCAGCACGGTAGGCGGCAGCACCATGGGCAGCGTCAGGATCGAATCAATCAGCTCGCGCGCGGGCGAGCGCCAGCGCGCGAGCCAGAAGCCCATGGCCGTGCCACTCACCGCGCTGATCACCGTCGCCCAACCCGCCACTTTGAGCGACAGCAGCAAAGGGACCCATACCGGGTCGGTCATGCCCTAGCCTTTAAGGTTTCTTGAAACCGTAGCGAGCCAGGATGGCCTGCCCCTCGGGCGAACGCGCGTAGTCGATGAACGACTTGGCGGCTTCCTGGTTGGCATCGCGCGTCGTGATGGCGATCGGGTAGGTGATCGACTGCGGCGTCGGCACGATCTCGACCACTTTGACCTTGTCGGGCATGACGGCCGCATCGGTGGCGAACACGAAGCCGGCATCGACCTCGCCCCGGGCCACGTAATCCAGGCTCTGGCGCACATTCTGCGCCGGCACGCCCTTGGCCGAGACGGCATCCCACAGGCCCTGCTTCTCGAGCGCAGCCTGGGTGTAACGGCCCACCGGCACCGAAGCGGGGTTGCCGTAGGCCACGCGCTTGACCTTGTCGGTCTTCAGATCCGCCGTGCTCTTGACCGGGGAGTCGCCGGTCGCCGGCACGATCAGGACCAGCGCATTGGCGGCGAAATTGACCCGCGTATCGGGCCGCACGGCCTTGCTTTGTTCGGCGCGGTCCATGGCGGTCTGGTCGGCCGAGGCAAACACATCGGTCGGGGCGCCCTGCTCGATCTGGCGCAGCAGCACGTCCGAGGCCGCGAAATTCATGACGACTTTATTGCCGGGATGCTTGGCCTCATAGGCCTGACCCAGCTCTTTGAAGGCATTGGTCAGGCTGGAGGCGGCGGAGACGGTCAGGTCGGCGGCCTGCGCGGTGGCCGAGGCAAAGACTGCGGCCAAGGCCGCGAAGATCAACTTATTGCGGATGTGCATGGTCTACCCCTGGTAGCGGGCGCGACAGCGCCGTGGTTGCGAAATATACCCAGCTATATAACGAGAGTCAAAAACGGGGCCGCGCTCAGGCGGCCCCGGCAATCAGCCCAGCAGCAAGGCGTCGTCGGCCAGTTTTTCGCCGCGCACGCGCTCGAACATCGCCAGCAGATCGGGCACGTCCATGCCCTTGCGGGCATCGCCGCTGACATCGAGCACGACCTGCCCCTGATGCAGCATCACCGTGCGCTGGCCGACATCGAGAGCCTGCCGCATGCTGTGCGTCACCATCATGGTCGTCAGGTTATTCTCGGCCACGATGCGCGCGGTCAGTTGGAGCACAAAATCCGCCGTGCGCGGGTCCAGCGCCGCCGTGTGCTCATCGAGCAGCAGAATGCGCGAAGGCTGCAAAGCGGCCATCAGCAGGCTGACCGCCTGCCGCTGCCCCCCTGACAACAGGCCGATGCGGTCGCTCAGACGGTTCTCCAATCCGAGACCCAGCGTGGCCAGGCGCTCACGGAAATGCGCCCGCATCGAAGCCTTGACGGCGCGGCTCAGGCCACGCCGCTCGCCCCGGCAATGCGCCAGCGCCATGTTCTCTTCGATGGTGAGGTCTTCACAGGTGCCGGCCATGGGATCCTGAAAAACCCGCGCCACCTGCGCCGCGCGCGCCCACACCGGCTGGCGCGTCACGTCGACATCGTTGATGAGGATGCTGCCGGTGTCAATGGGCAGGTCGCCCGACACGGCGTTGAGAAACGTCGACTTGCCCGCCCCATTGGAGCCGATCACGGTGACGAATTGCCCCGTGGGGATATCCAGCGACAAACCGCGCAAGGCGCGGGTCTCGATGGGGGTGCCGGCATTGAACGTGATGAAAATATCTTTTGCGCGCAGCATATCAACGCCCCTTCTTGCCGAGCAGGCGGCGCTTCAACATGGGTATGACCAAGGCAATCGTCACCAGCACCGCCGTCACCAGGTTCAGATCCTGCGCTTGCAGGCCGATGAAATCGCTGTTGAGCGCCAGGGCGATGAAGAAGCGATAGACGATGGCGCCTATGATGACCGCCAGCGTCGCCAGGACGAGACGGCGCGAAGGCAGGATGCTCTCGCCCACGATCACCGCCGCCAGGCCGATCACGATGGTGCCTATGCCCATGGAGATATCCGCTCCGCCCTGGGTTTGCGCGAACAGCGCCCCAGCCAACCCGACGAGAGCGTTGGACAATGCCATACCGCCCAGGATCATGGCGCCGGTATTGACGCCCTGCGCGCGCGCCATGCGGCCGTTGGAGCCCGTCGCACGCATGGCCAGGCCGCTTTGCGTCGAGAAGTACCAATCCAGCAGCCACTTGGCCAGCAGCACCACCACCAGCAGAATGAGCGGCCGCGCCACATAGTCGCTGAGCCAGTCCGGCTGCAGCACGGTGAAAACGGTGGACTCGGTGATCAGCGGCACGTTGGGCCGGCCCATGATGCGCAAGTTTATCGAGTACAGCGCGATCATCATCAGAATGCTGGCCAGCAAATCCATGATGCGCAGGCGCACGTTGAGCCAACCGGTGATCAGGCCCGCGACCGCGCCGGCCGCCGTCGCCGCCAGCGTCGACGTGAAGGGATCGACGCCCATGGAGATGAGCGTGGCGGCCACGGCACCGCCCAAGGGAAAACTGCCGTCAACCGTCAGATCGGGAAAGCGCAGCAGGCGGAAGGAAATGAATACACCCAACGCAACCAGGCTGAAGATCAGGCCGATTTCCAGTGCGCCGAGCAAAGAGAACAAGGACATGAGACTCATGGCCGCGCGGGTCTTGTGAACCCGCGCAGCGTGTGAACAGAGGGTTCAGGGCCGCCCCCGTGGGCGGCCCCACAGGCACAGCTTACTTGATGACCTGGGCGGCAGACTTGACCAGCGCCTCGGGCAGGGTCACGCCCTGCTTGGCGGCTGCGCCCGGATTGACATAGAGCTCCAGCTTGGTGCTGGTCTCGGAGGGAATGGCGCCGGGTTTTTCGCCCTTGAGAATGCGCACGACGATCTTGCCGGTCTGCACACCGAGATCGCGGTAGTTGATGCCCAGGGCCGCAATGGCGCCGCGCTTGACGCTATCGGTGTCCGAAGCAATCAACGGGATCTTGGCGTCGTTGCCCACCTTGACCAGCGCCTCGTAGGCCGAGACCACGTTGTTGTCGGTGTTGGTGTAGATCACGTCCACTTTGCCGATCAGGCTGCGCGCGGCCGAAGCCACGTCCACCGTGCGCGGCGCGGCCGCTTCGACCAGGGTCATGCCGGACTTGGGCAGGAGCTCCTGCAATTGCTTGACCACCACGACGGAATTGGCTTCGCCCGGGTTGTAGACCATGCCCACGCGCTTGGCGTCAGGCACGACTTTCTTGATCAGCTCGATCTGTTTGTCCAGCGCCAGCAGATCCGACACGCCGGTGACATTGGTGCCCGAGGCGCCCATGCTGGGCACCAGCTGCGCGGCCACCGGATCGGTCACTGCCGAGTAAACCACCGGCACGTCCTTGGTGGCGGCCACCACGGCCTGCGCCGAGGGCGTGGCGATGGCCACGATGGCGTCGGGCTTGTCGCCGACGAACTTGCGGGCGATCTGGGCGGCGGTGCCGGTATTGCCCTGGGCGCTCTGGTACTGCCACTTGAGATTCTTATTGGCGTCATAGCCCGCTTGCTTGAGGGCCTCCTTGACGCCGTCACGCACCGAATCCAGCGCTGGATGCTCGACGATGGCGGTCACCGCCACCGACTTTTGCTGGGCCATCGCGGAACCGGCCGCCATGGCCAGCGCCAGCGCTCCCACGGTCAGAAAATGTTTTTTCCCGATCAGCATAGGAATGCTCCTTCCACCAGATTGATATGTTTGCTTGCGGTTGCTTCCCGGCCCGGCGCCATGGGCTTCTGACCCTTTTTACCAGTCCAGGAAACCCCGTAGTCTAACGTGCGGCCCCGGGCTTGTGGCGGGGCGGCGGCCACGGGATATCCCTGAAAGACCGTCCGAGCCCGGGGCCAGACCGATATACTGAATTGCTTCAGCGCCACTACTCCAAGGAAGCTCCATGCAGACTCGACCCTTGGGCCGTTCCGGCCTTGCCGTTCCTCCCATTGTCTTCGGCAGCAATGTGTTTGGCTGGACCGTGGACGAGGCGGGCACGTTCTCGCTGCTCGACGCCCTGGTCGATGCCGGTCTGAACTTCATCGACACCGCCGACGTCTACTCCCGCTGGGCAAGCGGCAATCAAGGCGGCGAGTCGGAAACCCTCATTGGCAAGTGGCTCAAGAAAACCGGCAAGCGGAACAAGATCGTGCTGGCCACCAAGGTCGGCATGGAAATGGCCCCCGATCGCCAGGGCCTGGCCCCGGCCTACATCCGCCAGGCCGTGGAGGACTCTCTGCGGCGCCTGCAGACCGACCATATCGACCTTTACCAGGCGCACCGCGATGACCCGGATACGCCCTTGGCCGATACCCTGGAAGCCTTTGCCGATCTGATTCAGGCAGGCAAGGTGCGTGTCATCGGCGCCTCCAATTACAGCGCCGCACGGCTGTCCGAAGCCCTGATCACCAGCGAACGCCTCGGCCTGCCGCGCTTTGAAAGCATCCAGCCCGAGTACAACCTCTATACCCGCGAACCCTTTGAGTCCGGACTGCAGGCGCTGGTGCAGGCCCAGGAAGTCGGCGTCATCAACTACTACGCCCTGGCCAGCGGATTCCTGTCAGGCAAGTATCGCCAAGCCTCGGATGCGGCCAAGAGTGTGCGCGGGGAAAAGATCGTGCAAGCCTATCTGGATGAGCGCGGCCACCGTATTCTGGCTGCGCTGGACGATGTGGCCGACGCCACCGGCGCGACCTTGGCCGAAGTCGCGTTGGCCTGGCAGATCGCCCAACCAGGCATCACCGCGCCGATCGCCAGCGCCACCACGCTGGAACAGTTGAGCGAATTGATCGGCGCGGCGCGTCTGCAATTGACGCGCGAAGAACTCGACCGCCTGAGCCAGGCCAGCGCCTGGCAATGATGCGGACAAGACAAAGGCCTCCGCGGAGGCCTTTGTTTTACTTGACGACGCCGCAGAGGATGCGTGCGCCCCCGCCTCCCAATGGCATGGGATGATCGCTGTGGTTGTCGCCGCCAGCGTGGATCATGAGGGCGTGGCCCTTGAGCTCGCTGGCCTTCAACCGCGGAGCCAGCACCGGATAATTGGCCTTGCCATCCGGCATTACGTAGAGGGCGGGCAGATCGCCTTTATGGCCGCTGTCGTCATACGGGCCTTTGTGCGAATTGCTTTTGTCCGGATCCCAATGACCGCCCGCGGCGCCGGCTGCCACCGGCTTGCCATCCGCGGTCGTGGCGTCGCAAGACGGCTTGTCATGCAGGTGAAAGCCATGCACGCCAGGGGGCAGGCCCTCCAGGATGGGCGTCAGCAAGGTGCCATACTTGGTCTGCTCGATCTTGATGGTGCCCACTTTCTGCTCCGGCCCATTGGGGCCGGCGGCATACATGTCGACGGTTTGCGCCGCCACGCTGCCGGCGCCGGCCAATAGGGCGGCGCACAGCGTCGATTGCACGAGGAATTTCATGGGCTAGCCTCCGGAAAGGAAAGACACGGCCGTGGCTTACGGCTAGGGGCAGTGTATCTGCCTGCGCCACGGCCGGGCAATGCGCTTGCCTTATCCAGACCCATTCGCTTTCCAACGCTAATCCAGCGTTACACCCGAGTCCTTGACCACCTTGGCCCAGCGGCCGATTTCACTATCGACATACGCGCCGAACTGCGCTCCGGTCAGGGTGGGCGTTGCCGAGCCATTGGCCAGCCAGATCTCCTTGATCTTGGGCTGATTCAACGCCTTGGTCACCTCGGCCGTCATCTTGTCAACGGCCTCCTTGGGCGTGCCTGCCGGCGCCCACAAGGCGTACCAGGTGGATACCTCGTAATTGGGCACCCCCGCCTCCCTGGCGGTCGGGACATCGGGGAAGGCCGGCGAACGCTCGGCCGAGGCCACGGCCAGCGGCACGATGCTGCCGGAGCGGATATGGTTGGCCGACGAGCCCAAACCGTCGAAAGCCATGTCCACCTGTCCACCGATGAGCGCCGAGAGCATGGGGCCCGCGCCTTGGTAGGGCACATCGACCAGCTTCACGCCGTTTTGCAGCGCGAACAGTTCGCCGGCCAGGTGATGGGTGCTGCCTTTGCCGGCGGTGCCGAAGTTGATTTCGCCGGAGTGCTGTTTGGCGTAGGCGATGAGTTCGGCCAGGGTTTTGACCGGCAGCTTCTGTTTGTTCACGACGATGACCTGCGGCGGCTGGGCCAGCAGGGCCACCGGCACGAAATCCTTCTGGATGTTGTAGCTCAGGCTCTTGTAGAGGGAAGGTGCCAGCGCGTGATGGGCGCCGCCCATGAAAAAGGTATAGCCGTCCGGCCTGGCCTTGGCCGCCACGCCCGCGCCGACGGTGCCGCCCGCGCCCCCTTTGTTGTCGATGACCACGCTCTGGCCCATCTGCATGCCCAGTTGCTGGGCCAGCGGACGGGCAAACGTATCCGTGCCGCCTCCTGCGGGGAAAGGCACGATGATGGTCACGGGACGTTCGGGCCATTGCGCCTGCGCACTAGGCGCGGCCACGCTGGCCAGCGCGGCACAAGCCGCGATGATGATGCGATGCTTCATGGGGTCTCCTCCTCGGGATTCATATTGCGGCTAGCCGCTACTGTTATGTCCGCGCGCCCGCAGGCACACGTCTGTCCACCACCACGAACTGCAAAACTACCGGGTCTGTGCCTGCTGCACCTCACGTTGAAAAATCAGTAACCGGGGGCCTGGCCCCCGGGCCATGCCTCACAAGCCTTGATAGGTCTCGCGCAATAGGTTCTTCTGCACTTTACCCATGGTGTTGCGCGGCAATTGATCGACGATGTGGATCCGCTTGGGCACCTTGAAATTGGCAATGCGCGCTTTGAGCGCCTGCTGCATGGCCTCGGCATCGAGTCGCGCCTGCGGCTTGGGCACCACCACGGCCACAACCGCCTCGCCGAAGTCAGGATGCGGCACGCCGATGACGGCCGACTCGGCCACGCCCGGCATGTCATCGATCACGCTTTCGATTTCCTTGGGGTAGACGTTGTAGCCGCCCGAGATGATCAGGTCCTTGCTGCGCCCGACGATGGACAGATACTCGGCCGGCACCTCGCGGCCGGCCGCCTGGCCGCCCCACCGGCCGACATCGCCGGTCTTGAACCAGCCATCGGCGGTGAACTCCTCGCGGGTCTTCTCCGGCATGCGCCAATAGCCGGCAAAGACATTGGGGCCGCGCACCTGAATGTTGCCGATCTCGCCGGGCGGCAGAATGAGGCCTTCGTCATCCACGACGCGCACCTGCACGTCGGGCAGGGCCCGGCCCACGGTGCCGCCCAGACGCTCGCCGCCCTCGTCCGCGTAGGGGTTGGAAGTCAGCATGACCGTTTCGCTCATGCCGTAGCGCTCGAGAATGGTGTGGCCGCTGCGCTCGCGGAAGTCGTTGAACGTCTCGGTCAGCAGCGGCGCCGAGCCGGAAATGAACAGGCGCATATTGGCGCACGTGTCGCGGCCGAACCTCGGGTCGCTGAGCAGGCGCACATAATAGGTCGGCACCCCCATCATCATCGTGCTCTGCGGCAAATAATGCAGCGCCTGATCCAGGTCCAGTTTCGGCAGCCAGATCATGCGCGCGCCGGCCAGCAAGGCGCCGTGTGAAGCGACGAACAGGCCGTGCACGTGGAAAATGGGCAGCATGTGCAACAGCACGTCGTCCTGACGCCAGCCCCAATAATCGTGAAGCACGCGCGCATTGGCGGCCAGATTGCCATGCGACAGCATGGCGCCCTTGCTGCGGCCGGTGGTGCCGGAGGTGTACAGGATGGCGGCCAGATCATCAGGTTTGCGCGCGACGGTGCGGAAGCGGCGCGGCATGCCGGCTGCGGCGCTCAGCAGCGTCCCGGTGCGATCGTCATCCAGCGTGAAGACATGCCGGGTGCCGGCGGCCTGCGCCGCGCGGCTGACCCACTCCAGATTGCCGCTGGCGCACACCACCACCGCCGGCTCGGCATTGTCGAGAAAGTACTGCACCTCCGATTCCCGGTAGGCCGTATTGAGCGGCAGATAGACATATCCGGCGCGCAAAGTGGCCAGATACAGCAACAACGCCTCGGGCGACTTCTCGACCTGAACGGCCACGCGCGCGCCCTTGGGCAACTTCAGGGAAGCAAGCAGATTGGCCAGGCAAGCGCTGGCCTGCTCGATGTCCTCCCAGGTGTATTTCAGTTCGGGCGTTTCCAAGGCGACCTTGCTGCGGTCCTTGGGAAAACCCGCCGCCAGGACGGCGTACAGATTGGCATTGCTCACCGTTGTCACTCTCCATTGAATAATGGTTTTTCGCCAGCCAGAAAGGCGCGCACGCCTTCCCGATGATCGTGGCTGTCGGCATACGAGAAAAATTCCAGATATTCCGCTTCCGTCAGCGGCCCGCCCCGCTCCAGACGCCGCACCAGGCGCTTGTTGCGCCGCGCGGCATCGGGCGCGCCGCCCAGGATATGATCGACCGAAGCCTGTACCGCGCCGGCCAGACCGCCCGGCTGCGCCACTCGCGTCAGCAGGCCCAGCCGGAGCGCCTCGGCCGCGTCGAACACCCTGCCCTCGAGCAGCAGCGCCAGGGTGGCCGCCCGGCCCAACAGGGCCAGCAAGCCACGCATCTCATCGGGGGCCATGGGAAAACCCAGGCGATTGATCGGTGCGCCGAAACGGGCCTCGGGGCAGGCAATACGGATGTCGCATTGCGCGGCGATCTCCAGGCCTCCGCCCACGCACACGCCCTCGATCTCGGCCACCACCGGTTGCGGACAATCGGCGATCGCCGCCAGCGCAGGGGCCAGGATGTCGCGGTGGTAACGCATGACGGCGGCACGATCGCCGCGCTCGCGGTCGAACTCGCGAATATCCGCGCCGGCGGCAAAATTGCCCTGCGCGCCCCGCAAGACGACACAATGCACCTGGGAGTCCTGCGCGATCTGCGCGAACACTTCGCGCAGTTGCCGCCACATGTCTACCGTGATGGCGTTCAGACGGCCGGGATGCGCGATCTGCACCCGCGCCACCCGGCCCTGCCGTTGCCAGATCACATTGCCGTCCACTCAGACCACCCTGCCGAAGCCACGGCTGAGCGTGATCTTGCCCGCCTGCAGGCGCGCCAGGTTGGTATCCAGATCCTCCAGCACGTAGAGGTAATTGACCATCATGCCGCAGGACTGCTCCAAGCCCTTGTCGGAGACATCCGCGGCCCAGTTCAGCCGCTCCAGGCGCGCGCCATTGCCCAGGTGAAAGCGCGCCACCGGGTCCAGCGGTTGCGCCTGTTTCAAGGTCTGCAGATAGTGCGCGGCCAGCTTGACGCCAGCGCGGCGCAGGGCTTCCGAGGGTTTGCCGCGCGCGGCCCGGCTCAGGCGCGCCACCCAGCGCGCCCCTTCGGGTGTGCGGCCTTCGCCGCCCGTCTCACCGCGAACGATGCGCTCGACTTCGGCTCCCTTCAGGCGCGCCAGCCAGGCGCTAAAGCCCGGCATGGGGGACAGCGTGGCGAACGACTTGAGCTGCGGTAACTCCTGCAACAACCGTTCGATCACACGTTTGAGCAGAAAATTGCCGAAACTGATGCCCCGCAAACCCTCCTGCGTGTTGGAGATGGAATAAAAAATCGCCCAGCGCGCGCGGCTCAGGTCCTGAGTCGGCGCCTGCGTATCCAGCAAGGACTGGACGCTATCCGACATGCGGGCATCAAAGGCGATCTCCACGAAGATGAGCGGCACGTCCGGCATCTGCGGATGAAAGTAGGCATAGCACCGCCGGTCGGTGGCGACGCGATGCCGCAGATCATCCCAGGACTGTATGGCGTGCACGGCTTCGTACTGGATCAGTTTTTCGAGCAAGGAGGCCGGGCTGTCCCAGGTCAGCGGGCGCAGCTCCAGCAGCCCCACGTCGAACCAGGCCGAGAGCAGCTCCTCCAGCACCTGTTCCAGCGCCTGCAGCCCGGCAACCTGCTTGCGCCAGCGCAGCATATCGGCGCGCAGGCTCACCAGAAAACGCAGGCCATCGGATTGCGCGTTGAACCGTTTGAACAGGCGCGCGGTCTCGTCGGCGGCGGGGTCCAGACGTGCCTGCGCGCGCGTCAGGCCGGCCAGCAGGCTACGGCGTCGCGCGCCGTCTGCCTGCGCGTAGGCCGCGCACCAGCCTGCGGCCAGCTTATTGGCGCGCACATCGGTCGCGCGCGCCTGAAACAGCACCAGAATCTCCGTATCGGCGAACGGATCGCGCTCGAGCAAACGGCCCAGCCGGGCCATCAGGCCACTGCCGGCGCCAGGGTCCTCACCCGGCGCGCGCGGTTGCACGCCGCCCGCGGCCATCGGTCTGTCCAGAGATGACATGAGCTTGCTCCTCCGAGTCGGGCAGCCGCTGACCGGGCTGCGTTTGCGCCAGCAGGCGCAGGGCGTCCATCTGCCGCAGCAAGTGCTTGCGCGTGAGCGCTTCGGCACCTTCCGGATCACGCGCCAGCAATGCGGCATAGATGGCCAGATGTTCGGCGCAGGATTCCTGCAGGCGGCCCGGCAGCGCAAGGCTTTTGTGCCGGAACAGGCCGACCACTTTGCGCAACTTGTCCACCATGTCGGATAGCCAGCGGTTATCCGCCAGCGACTGCACCTTGATATGGATGCGGTAATTGGTGTCGTAGTAGTCGTTCATCCTGCCGGCCGCGGCCTGCTCGCGCAGGTTGTCATGCAGCGGCGCCAGTGCCTGGAGATCGTCGGGCGTGGCTTTCTGGGCCGCCTCGTAGGCGCAACGCCCCTCCAGCATGGCCATGAGGGGAAAGATCTGCTCCAGATCGGCCAGCGCGAGTTCGTTGACGAAGCTGCCACGCCGCGGCTCCAGACGCACCAGCCCTTCGTTGGCCAACACCTTGAGCGCCTCGCGCAAGGGTGTGCGCGAAATCCCCAGTTGTTCGGTCAGCCGCAACTCGTCTATCCACTGGCCCGAGGCCAGCACCTGGGCGCGAATCATGTCGCGCAGGCGGTCTGCGACCTCCAGGTAGAGCGCCTGCCGGACAATCGGAGCAGCCATGGCTTATCCATAATGCATAATTACAGCCATGGTAAACCGGCTTGGCGCCCCTGTCTGCCCCAGGAAAAACCCTCGAATCAGAGATGCAGCAGGCCGTTGACGGCGTGGCCCGACAGCGATCGCGCCCAGCGGCGCGCGGGCAGCCCATACTGGGATTCGACCACTTCGGCCCGCGCCAGCAGCTCGGCCGGGGTCACAGCCAGGGACGGGCCCGTAAAGGCCAGGACGATCTGGTTGCCCGCATCGATTTCAGGCAAGAGGATGATCCGATCGTCAAAGGCCTTCGAGAGGTTGGCGATGTTGCGACCGAAACTCTCGTGCCTGCCGAACAGATTGACCGCCAGCACACCGACCTCGCCCAGCACGCGGCGGCAATCGCGATAAAAGCCGACGCTGTCACGCACCGGCCCCTCGGCCTTGGCGTCGTACAGGTCCACCATCAGCACCTGGCAACGGCCGGCATGCAAAGGATCGCCCACCCAGACCGCGGCGTCCTCGTGATGCACTTCCAGACGCGCCGGCGTCGGCAATTTGAAGAACATCTGGCAGACGGCCGTCACCTGCGGATTCCACTCCACGACGTCCAGCCGGCTGCGGGTGTGCTTGAGACAGAAGCGCGCCAGCGACCCCGCGCCCAGCCCGAGCAAACCAATGGATTGCTCGCGCGGCGGCTCCAGAAAGAGCAGCCAGGCCATCATTTGCGAGGTGTACTCCAGCACCAGCTCGGCGGGATTCCGGATGCGCATAGCGCCTTGAATCCATTCACTGCCGAAATGCAGGTAGCGCACGCCATCGGCCTCCGAAAGCGAAGGCTGATCCAGGTCTGAGGGTTGATTGCGTCGTGACATCACGGCATTGTAGCGATAGCCCCCGAGGAGACCCACGTGCACGACAATTTTTCCAGCACCCAAATCACCCGCAAGACCGTACTGCACAGCGCCGACGGTGTCGTCGCCGCCCAGCATCGCAAAGCCGCCGAAGCCGGCGCGGCCATCCTGGCCGCGGGCGGCGATGCCGTGGATGCCGCCGTCGCCACCTCGTTTGCCGCCGGGGTGGTCGAACCCTGGATGAGCGGCCCCATGGGCGGCGGCGCCATGGTCATCTATCGTGCCGACACCCGGCAGACCCGGGTGGTGCACTTCGGCATGCGCTCGCCTGCCGCGCTGGATCCCAAGGACTACCCCCTGGCGGGCGACGGCAGCGTTTCGGCTGACCTCTTCCCCTGGCCGGCCGTGGTCGATGACCGCAATTGCCGCGGCGCCCGGGCCGTTGCCGTGCCCGGCACGGTGGCCGGCATGGCCGCAGCACACCAGGCCTATGGCCGGCTGCCCTGGCGTGACAACCTGCAAAGCGCCATCGCCCTAGCCGAAGAGGGGCCCTTGGTCGATTGGTATGCCACGTTGATGATCGCCGGTTCGGCACGCTGGCTGGCGCGCGACCCCGCCGCCGCCGCGATGTTTCTCGATGAAGGCCTGTGGCCCAAGTCCAGCGGCTGGACCGCCACGGCGGCCAAACGTCTGGATTTCCGGCGTGCGGCCCAGACCCTGCGCCAATTGGCCGAGGAAGGCGCGCAGGCGCTGTATGGCGGTGACATCGGCCGCGCGCTGGCCGCCGACATCCAGGCTCAGGGCGGCAGCCTGGCGCTGGCCGATTTGCAGCACTACGAGGCGCAATGGCTGGATGCGCTGGCCATCCCCTATCGTGGGGGTACGGTGTACGCCACCCCGCAGATGACCGCGGGCCCCAACCTGGCCCGCTGCCTGGGCCGCCTGGAAAGCTTGCTGCAGCCCCAGGGCCGCCCCGGCCCGGCCGCTTTCGAAAGCTATGCGCAGGTCCTCCTGGATGAGTACCAATGGCGGTTCCAGCATATGGGAGACAACGAAGATCCTCGCACCCCGGGCTGCACCACGCATTTCAGCGTCGTCGACCGCCAGGGCAATATGTGCGCGGTGACGCAGACTTTGCTGTCGGCCTTCGGCTCGCACGTGGTCGCGCCGTCGACCGGCATGCTGCTGAACAACGGCATCATGTGGTTCGACCCCGAGCCCGGCAAGCCCAATTCCCTGGCTCCGGGCAAACGCTGCCTGATGAACATCTGCCCGGTGGTGGGCCGGCATGACGACCGCGTCTTCGCGCTGGGCGCTTCCGGCGGACGCAAGATCCTGCCCGCCGTGCTGCAATTGACGTCCTTTCTGATGGACTATGGCATGTCGCTGGAGGAAGCCTTTCACCATCCGCGCATCGATGCCAGCACCGACACCCTCATCATCGACCCGGCGCTGGGCGAACTGACCGTGGCGGCGTTGGCGGGGCGTTTCCCCCATGCCCTGGCTCGCCGCGGCGTCTATCCCTTGGCCTATGCCTGCCCAAGCGGCGTGGCGCGCGACCGGCAAGGCAACCAGGGATGCACGGAAATCATGGCTCCCTGGGGCGACGCCGCCCTGGCCGAGCATCAAGGCCGTCAGGCCTGAACCGGCCCCGCCATGAAAAAGGCCTGAGCCCGGACTTGCCGGCTCAGGCCTTGTGCCACACCAGGGCGGAACACCATCCGCCCCGTGCGCAGTCGCTTACGCGTTTTCGCGCGATGCGCGGCGACGCTCGTGCTCTTGCAGATAACGCTTGCGCAGACGGATGGACTTGGGCGTGATCTCGACCAGTTCGTCGTCATCGATGAACTCGACCGCGTACTCCAGCGTCAGCTGAATGGGCGGCACCAGGCGCACGGCCTCGTCCGTGCCCGAAGCCCGCACGTTGGTCAGCTGCTTACCCTTGATCGGGTTGACGACCAGATCGTTGTCGCGGCTGTGGATACCGATGATCATGCCTTCGTACAGCGGTTCGCCGGGGCTGACGAACATGCGGCCGCGATCCTGCAGCTTCCACAGGGCGTAGGCCACGGCGTCGCCGTTGTCCTGGCTGATCAGCACGCCGTTGCGGCGCTCGCCGATCGCGCCTTCACGCACCGGAGCATACTCGTGGAAGGTGTGGCTCATCAGGCCCGTGCCGCGCGTCAGCGTCAGGAACTCGTTCTGGAAGCCGATCAGGCCCCGTGCCGGGATGATGTACTCGAGGCGCGTGCGGCCACGGCCATCGGGTTGCATGTCCTGCAGATCGCCACGGCGGCGGCCCAGTTCTTCCATCACGCCGCCCTGATGCGGGTCCTCGACGTCTACCGTCAAGGCCTCGTAGGGTTCGCACTTGACGCCGTCGACTTCCTTGAACACCACGCGCGGACGCGAAACCGCCAGCTCATAGCCTTCACGGCGCATGGTTTCCAGCAGAATGGTCAGGTGCAGTTCACCACGGCCAGACACTTCGAACACCGTGTCATCGCCCGTGTCGCGCACGCGCAGCGCCACGTTGGACTTGAGTTCGCGGTCCAGACGATCGCGCAATTGGCGGCTGGTGACGAACTTGCCTTCGCGGCCGGCCAGCGGCGAGGTGTTGACCATGAAGTTCATGGTCAGGGTCGGCTCGTCGATGCGCAGCACCGGCAGCGCCTCGGGCGTGCCCGGATCGGTCACCGTGGTGCCGATATTGAGGTCTTCGATACCGTTGATCAACACGATATCGCCGGCTTCGGCTTCCTCGACCACCTCACGCTCCAGGCCGCTGAACTTCAGCACCTGGTTGATGCGGCCACGCTGCACCTGCCCTTCGGGACCGAAGCGGAAAGCCACGTCCATGCCGGGACGCATGCGGCCGCGGTTGACGCGACCCACACCGATCTTGCCGACATAGCTGTTGTAATCCAGCGAGATGATCTGCATCTGCAGCGGCGCATTGGGGTCGTCCTCACGCTGCGGCACGTGCTGCAGAATGGCTTCGAACAGCGGGCGCATGTCGCCGCTGCGCACATCTTCGGTGGCGCCGGCGTAGCCCGACAGGCCCGAGGCGTAGATCACCGGGAAGTCGAGCTGCTCTTCCGTGGCGCCCAGCTTGTCGAACAGTTCGAAGGTGGCATTGATGACGAAGTCCGGACGCGCGCCGGGACGATCGATCTTGTTGACCACGACGATGGGCTTGAGGCCCAGGGCCAGCGCCTTGCGGGTCACGAAGATGGTCTGCGGCATCGGGCCTTCGACCGCGTCAACCAGCAGGAGCACGCCGTCGACCATGGACAGCACGCGCTCGACTTCACCACCGAAGTCAGCGTGCCCCGGGGTGTCGACGATGTTGATGTGCGTGCCCTGATACTCCACGGCGCAGTTCTTGGCCAGAATCGTGATGCCGCGTTCTTTTTCCAGGTCGTTCGAGTCCATGACCCGTTCAGCAACCGCCTGGTTTTCGCGGAAAGTGCCGGATTGGCGCAGCAATTGATCGACCAGGGTCGTCTTGCCGTGGTCCACGTGGGCGATGATGGCGACGTTGCGCAATGCGCGGGTCATAGCAGGTCCTTTAAGTTCGGGGGGCGGGAAGCAGCCCCGCCGGCAATTCATTGAGCGCAAGCAAGGCCGCCTTGGGGTCGGGCATCGCTTGCAGGGCATCCAGGGTTACTGCGCGGTCCAGGGAGAAAGGCCCGACCTCGGTGCGGCGCAGGGCCGCCAGGTGGGCATAACACCCCAACGCGCGCCCTATGTCCTGGGCCAGCGTACGGATGTAAGTCCCTTTACTGCACGCCACATCGATCTGGGCCTGGTGCCCGGTAAACGACAGCAGTTCGATGCGATAAATCGTGACCCGCCGAGGCGGGCGTTCCAACTCGATACCGGCGCGGGCATACTCGTACAGCGGTTTGCCGTCGCGCTTGAGCGCCGAATACATCGGCGGAATTTGTTCAATGCTGCCCTGAAAACGTGACAACACTTCGCGCAGCGCTGCTTCGTCCGGAACATCCTGGCCGGGCTCGGCCCGTGCCACGACATTGCCAGTCAGATCGCCGCTATCGGTCTCTTCGCCAAACTGCAGCGTGGCCTGATAGGTCTTGTCGGCGTTGAGCATCGCGCCCGAAATCTTGGTCGCGCGCCCCATACAGCACAGCAGCAGCCCGGTTGCAAACGGGTCCAAGGTTCCCGTATGACCGGCCTTGGCGGCATCCAGTGTCCGTTTGGCGCGCTGCAAGGCGTGATTGCTCGACAAACCCACCGGTTTGTCCAGCAACAAAACACCGTCGAGCGGCTGCCCGCGTCGTTTGGCCATCGTCGGAATCCGAAACAGAGAAAAAAAGCGACGACAGCCCGATCAGGACTGGTCTTCAGGCTCGTCGGGAACGCCCGACTGCGGACCGCGGTTGGCGCGATCGATCAGCATCGACATTTCGATGCCGCGTTCCAGTTGCGGATCGTGCACAAAGCGCAAGGTCGGAACGGTGTGGATATGGAGAAGCTTGTAAAGCTGCGAATGCAGCCAGCCGGCCTTTTCGTTCAGCAAGGCAGCAGCGGTCTCGGGCTCGGCGCCCAAGACCGTGAAATGCACCTTGGCATGCGCGTAATCGGCCGACAATTCCACCCCCGAGAGCGTGATCAGGCCAGCGCGAGTCATATCGATCTCGCGCTGAATGATCCCGGCCAGATCCTTCTGGATCTGTTCGGCCAACCGCAAATTGCGGCCGGGGATGGATTTGGACTTGTGACGGCTCATGTAACAACCCGCGCGGGGCCTGTTTGTTTACAGGGTACGCGCAATTTCCTTGATTTCAAAGACTTCGAGCTGATCGCCCACTTCCAGGTCGTTGCTGCCGCGCAGGGTCAGGCCGCAATCGAAGCCCGACTTGACTTCCTTGACGTCGTCCTTGAAGCGGCGCAGCGAATCGAGCTGACCGGTCCAGATGACCACGTTGTTGCGCAGCAGGCGGACCTGCGAATCGCGACGCACCAGACCATCGAGCACCATGCAACCGGCAACGGTGCCGATACGCGAAATCGTGTAGACCTCGCGCACTTCGACCTGACCGATGACTTCTTCTTTCTTCTCCGGCGCCAACATGCCCGACATGGCTGCCTTCACTTCATCGACGGCGTCGTAGATGATGTTGTAGTAGCGCAGATCGATGCCGTTGTTCTCGGCCAGCTTCTTGGCGCTCTGGTCGGCACGCACGTTAAAGCCGATGACCACCGCATTCGAGGCGATCGCCAGGTTGACGTCGCTTTCGGAGATCCCGCCGACGGCAGCATGCACGACCTGCACACGCACTTCGTCGGTCGACAGCTTGGTCAGCGCGTTCACCAACGCTTCCTGCGAACCCTGAACGTCGGTCTTGACGATCAACGGCAGGGTCTGCGTACCTTCGCCCATGTTGTCGAACATGGATTCCAGCTTGGCGGCCTGCTGGCGGGCCAGCTTGACGTCGCGGAACTTGCCTTGGCGGAACAGCGCGATTTCGCGCGCCTTGCGCTCGTCGCTCAGGGAGATGAGTTCATCACCGGCCGCGGGCACTTCGGTCAGGCCCTGAATTTCGACCGGAATCGAGGGACCCGCGCTTTGAATCTGCTTGCCGTTTTCGTCGAGCATGGCGCGCACACGGCCGAAGCTCGCGCCGGCCAGCACCACGTCACCGCGCTTGAGCGTACCGCTTTGCACCAGGATGGTGGCAACCGGACCCCGGCCCTTATCCAGGCGGGCTTCGATGACCAGACCCTTGGCGGAGGCTTCGACCGGAGCGGTCAGCTCCAGAATTTCGGCCTGCAGCAGGACGTTTTCGAGCAGCTCGTCGATGCCAGCGCCGGTCTTGGCCGACACGGGCACGAAAGGCACGTCGCCGCCGTATTCTTCCGGCACGACTTCCTCGGCGACCAGTTCCTGCTTGACGCGCTCGGGGTTGGCGTCGGGCTTGTCGATCTTGTTGACCGCCACGACCAGGGGCACACCGGCCGCCTTGGCGTGGTGGATGGCTTCGCGCGTTTGCGGCATGACGCCGTCATCGGCGGCGACAACCAGAATCACGATATCGGTGGCCTTGGCACCACGGGCACGCATGGCCGTAAAGGCTTCGTGGCCCGGGGTATCCAGGAAGGTCACGCTGCCACGATCGGTTTCGACGTGATAGGCGCCGATGTGCTGCGTAATGCCGCCGGCTTCGCCCGCGGCAACCTTGGCGCGGCGGATGTAATCCAGCAGCGAGGTCTTGCCGTGGTCGACGTGGCCCATGACGGTCACCACCGGCGCGCGCGGCAAGGCTTCGGCCTCGGTCGCTGCGGGGGTTTCGTCCAGGAAGGCTTCCGGATCATCCAGCTTGGCGGCAATCGCCACGTGGCCCAGTTCCTCGACGACGATCATCGCGGTTTCCTGGTCCAGCACCTGGTTGATGGTGACCATCTGGCCGAGCTTCATCAATTGCTTGATGACTTCGGCTGCCTTGACGGACATCTTGTGAGCCAGATCGGCCACGGAGATCGTTTCCGGCACGTGAATCTCACGCGCGATGAATTCCTGAGCGGCGGGCTCATGACGGCGATCGTTCTGGTGATTGCGGCCATTGCGCGAACCCTTACCGCCGCCACCGCCCTTGCCGCCGGCGCGCCAGCCGTCACGGGTATTGGGCGTGGCGGCCGTCTTGTCGGCCGGCTTCTTGCGCGAAGCGTCATCACTCCAGGTCGAGGAAACCTCGGCCGTCTTGATGGTCTTCTTGCCGCCGGCTGCGGGTGCCGGCTTGTTGGCACCGCCCTCTTTCTTGGGCGCGGCCGCGGCGTCTTTCTTGCCAGCAGGCTTATGCAACGTGCCAGACAAGGCCGGGGTGCTGGGCGCGGCTTCCGGTTCAGGTGCACGCAGCACCTTACGCGGACGATTCAGCATTTCGCGCAAGGCGGCGGCTTCTGCCTCCGCCTTGCGGCGTGCGTCTTCGCGAGCGCCGGGAGCCGTGGAGGCAGCGGCCGCGCGGCGCACCGCGTCGGCGGCGACCTGCGGGCGTGCCAGCTCAGCCTTGGACAGCGTCTGGGTGGATTCGGATTTGGCCGCTTGGGCTGGGGATTTGGAGTTTATTTCGGTTTGAGCTTGCACAACGGATTCGGGCCCGGCTTCTTGAGTCGTGGGCACTGCGACAGATTCTTGCTTGGCTTCGGGCTCGACCGGCTGTGCCGTTGATTGCTCGCGGGAAGCTGCGGGTTGGGCGGACTGGGGCTCTGCTTCAGCCTTGACCGCGGGAGCAGGCGCCGACGTTTCCGCCGGTGCCGGGGTTTCGGTGGCGGCCTCGGCCGCCTGGGTCTTGATAGGTTCTGCTGCCTGTTCGGGTTCAGGCGCCGGCGCTGCCTGGACGGCAGGCGCCGGTTCGGCCGCTTCGACTTCCGCCTTGGGCGCGTCTTCGGCCTGAGGCGCTTCGGCCTTGGCTTCTTCCGGCACAACGGCTTCGGTCGGGGCGGACTGGGGCGCTTGCGCCTCAGGCGCCGTCACGGCTGCCTCCACCGGCTCGGCCGGTGCAGGCGAAGTCTCGGCAGCAGCCAGATCGGCGGCGGCCTGGGCATCGGCAGCGGCTTCCGCGGCCAGTTCGGCCGGGTCGCGCTTGACGAAGACGCGCTTTTTGCGCACTTCGACTTGAATCGTACGGGAACGCCCCGTGGCGTCCGCCTGACGGATCTCGGAAGTCTGACGGCGGGTCAGCGTGATCTTCTTGCCGTCGGTCGCGCCGTGCGCGCGGCGCAGCGAGTCGAGCAATTTCGCCTTGTCGCTGTCGGTGACGGTATCGTCGACCGATTTGAGGTCAACGCCGGCCGAACGCAACTGCTCCAGCAGCACGTTGGCAGGCATTTTCAGCTCGGTAGCGAACTGGGCGACAGTATTACTCGACATTAGGCTCTCTTCCCTATCTGCAGCTATTTACAATTTCCAACGCGGGGCGGTCCAGCAACGCCAGGCAGCGGCGCGATCATTCCTCGTCAAACCAGTGGGCACGCGCACGCATGATCAGGTCGCTGGCCTGCTGTTCGTCCATGCCGGCGATCTCCGCCAGCTCGTCGGTCGCCAGTTCGGCCAGGTCGTCCCGCGTATGCACGTCGCGCTCGGCCAGCTTGGCAGCCAGTTCCGGCGTCACGCCTTCCAGTTCGAGCAGATCCTGCGCAGTTTCCAGGCGTTCTTCCTGGGCAATGGCCTCGGTCAGCAAGGCATTGCGGGCGCGGGCGCGCAACTCGTTGATCGTATCTTCGTCAAACGCCTCGATCTCCAGCAGTTCCTGCATGGGGACATAGGCGATTTCTTCCAGGCCGGTAAAGCCCTCGTCAATCAGGATATCGGCGACTTCTTCGTCCACATCCAGCTTGTCCATGAAGGCGGCGCGCAGCGTGGCACGCTCGTTTTCCTGGCGGTTGAGGCTTTCTTCCGGCGTCATGATGTTGATCTGCCAGCCGGTCAGCTCGGAGGCCAGACGCACGTTCTGGCCCTTGGCGCCGATCGCCTTGGGCAGGTTTTCCTCATCGACCACGACATCCATGGCGTGCTTGTCTTCGTCGACCACGATGGACTCGACGTTGGCCGGCGCCAGGGCGCCGATGACGAACTGCGCCGGGTCTTCCGACCACAGCACGATGTCGACCTGTTCGCCGCCAAGCTCATTGCGCACGGCAGTCACGCGCGAACCGCGCATGCCCACGCAAGTACCGATGGGATCGATGCGCTTGTCATAAGCGACCACCGCAATCTTGGCGCGCACACCCGGGTCGCGGGCGGCTGCCTTGATCTCGAGCAGACCCTGCTCGATCTCGGGCACTTCGTTTTCGAACAGCTGACGGATGAATTCCGGCGAGGTGCGCGACAGAATGACCTGTTGGCCCCGGGCGGCGTGATCCACACGCAGCACGAAAGCGCGTACGCGGTCGCCGACTCGCAGGTTTTCCTTGGGAATCATCTCGGTGCGCGGCAGACGCGCTTCGATCTTGCCCGTCTCGACGATGCAATCGCCCTTGTCCATGCGCTTGATCGTGCCCGAGATAATGGTCTCGCCACGGTCGAGGAAGTCATTGAGCACCTGCTCGCGCTCGGCGTCACGGATTTTTTGCAGAATCGCCTGCTTGGCCGCCTGAGCGCCGATACGGCCGAACTCGACCGGCTCCAGCGGCTCTTCGATGTAATCACCTTCCTGCAGATCGGGCGAAATCTCGCGCGCATCGGACAGCATCTCTTGCTTGTCCGGTTCTTGCAGGCCAGCCTCATCAGGCACCACGAGCCAGCGACGGAAGCCCTCATGGCTGCCCGTTTCACGATCGATCGAGACGCGGATATCGGCGTCTTCCTTGAAACGCTTTTTCATAGCCGAAGCCAGCGCGCTTTCCAGCGCCCCGAATACGACTTCACGCGTCACGTTTTTTTCACGCGCCAGAGCGTCAACCAACAGAAGAATTTCGCGACTCATCGCTTTTTGCCCTTGAAATCCAGAACGGGATCCAGCTTGGCGCGCTCGATGTCATCGAGCGTGAAGCTCAGCACCTGAATATCGTCCTTCTTTGCCTCAAATTCGAGACCGAACACCGTCTTGCCGTCGGCAGATGGCTCCGCCAGCTGCAGGATGCCGGTAAACACTTTGCGCCCATCGACCGCTTCGCGCAGCTTGATCTCCACGCGCTCTTGGGCGAACCGGCGGAATTCCGCTTCGGTACGCAGCGGGCGATCAACGCCAGGCGAGCCCACTTCGAGCCGCTTGTAATCGATGTTTTCGACCTCAAAAACGCGCGACAACTGGCGGGACACTTGTTCGCAATCTTCGATGCGAACGCCGCCCTCGCGGTCTATGGTCACGCGCAACAAGCCCAGGGCGGCACGCTCGACATCGACCAACTCGATGCCCATGCCCGCCAACGCTTCTTCGGTCAATGCGAATAAATCAGCCATACGCTCAAAAAAAATGGGCTGCATGCCCAGCCCACCGTGTTGCCCGACCTGCCTGCCGGTTTCGCCTTTGCGAAACACGCGCCGCAACCCGAACGCTCTGCGGCTTTTGCCGCGATTGCCTGCCACCCGTGCCGCCTGGCCCGACTCCGGCCCAGACCGCCCACCATGGCAAGCCTGCATTTCCCTGCCCGAGAACCTCGTTTTAAGGCCCCGCAAGCGCCAGCTGCCCCGACCCCGCTCGGCATCCACTACGGGGCAAGCGGGTTAAGGGCAAACATGGATCAACTGCGAAAAGACGCGCCAGGAAACAAATGATTTTACCAGATAACCGGCAAATTTTCCTGATTCATCCAGGGTTTACGCGATAAAGGGACACGACCCACCGAGAATGGTGGCTCGCGCCCCACACCCGATCAACGATCGCCGCGTCCGCCACGCCCACCCATGAAGCCCAGACGAGATTCATGCGCCGCGGCGCCCTTGGGCTGCCAATCATCGCCACGCCCTTCGCCACTGCGGCGCGGACGCGACTTATTGCCACCGGCGGGCTTGGCCGCGCTCTTCGGGCGGCCCGCCGTCTTGGCGGCGGGCTTGGGACCGGCGGCCGACTTGCCTGCCGCGCCCCGGCTGCCAGCCGGCTTGCCGGTCGCGGGCTTGCCCGCACCGGCCGCCGCCGCACCCGCAGCCGCATTGCCCGCGGGTTTGCCGCGGCCGCCCACCGGGCGCTTGGCGCCGCGCGGGCCTGCGGCCGACTTGGGCGCGCCGTTACCTTGCCCGGCGGCTTGGCCGCCTGCTCCAGCGGCGGGCTTGCGGCCACGCCCCTTGCCCGCGCCGGCAGGCTTGCTCTTGGCCGCGCCGTCGTTACCCAGCGGATGGCCATTGGCATAGCCACCGGTGAACATCAGGCCCGTACCAAACGGATCGGACGGACAAGGCGCGGACGAGCCCGGGCGGCCACCCTGCAACTTGCCCCGGCGGCCGATGCGGGCACCATTCATGCCATTGCGCTCCATCGTGCCAAATCCCGGCGGCAGCGCGCTGTCGTGCGATTGCGGCTGGCGCGACTTGGTGCGCCGCCCGCCACCCGACTCATCATCCTCACGCAGCAAGCCCAATTGCACCATCAGTGCGGCGACCAGCGAAGCATCCAATTCTTCCCAGCGGCCGCGGCGCAGCGCGCGCGGCAGCACCAGGTCACCGAAACGCGTCCGGATCAGGCGACTGACCGTCACACCGACGGCTTCGAACATGCGGCGAACCTCACGATTGCGCCCTTCCTGCAGCGTGACGCGATACCAACGGTTGCTGCCGTCGCCGCCGAGATACTCGAACGAACCGAAAGCCGCCTTGCCGTCGTCGAGGTCTATCCCCTCGACCAGCGATTTGCGCTGCGCTTCATCCATCTCGCCCAACACACGCACGGCGTATTCGCGCTCCGTGCCATAACGGGGGTGCATGATGCGGTTGGCCATGTCGCCGGAGGTCGTGAAAATCAGCAGACCTTCGGTATTCAAGTCCAGACGCCCCACCGACAACCACTTGCCGGTGCGCAGCTTGGGCAAGCGGGCAAAGACGTTGGCGCGCCCGCCCGGGTCGTCATGGCTGACGATTTCGCCGGCAGGCTTGTGATAGAGAATCACTCGCGGCGGCTTCTTGGCATTGGGACGCGCAATCGGCTTGCCATTGACGCGCACCTGATCATTGGCCGCCACCCGCTGCCCGATATGCGCCGGCTCGCCATTGACGGACACGCGGCCCGCCACGATCAGCTCTTCCATTTCGCGGCGCGAACCCACGCCGGCATCGGCCAGGACCTTGTGCAGCTTGGGCATGATGGCCTCGCTGTTGAGGTACTTGCCCAGACGCTGCTCGCTACGCGCGGCCTTATCCAGATAAGACAGGGCTTCGTCGGCCTCGCGCTCGGCCAGGCGGGCATGATCCCCTCCCCTGGCGGACTCCGCCGGCGCCGCTTCGGCAGCGGCACCCGCGTCCTTTTCTTTGCCTTCTTCGCCGGCGGCGTCGGCACGGCGACGTCGGAACGGCGTGCGCAACTTGCGGCCGCGGCTGCGGGCACCACCCTCGCCTTCGGCGGCGGGTGCTGCGGACGCGTCAGCCGACGGCGCCTGATCAACGGTGGAATTGTCGTCCTGCATCGTTGTCGTTGTATTGGTTGTCACTGGGACAGCTCCGGATTTCAAACTGGCTCAGGCTTGCCTGAAGCAAGCCCATTGTTATCTTGGTCTTGGGAACGCTGCGGCACTTCCGGCACCTCAGGGGCGGCTGGCTGCGGCGGCGCGATTTCGGGTTCTGGCTGAACCGGCTCCACTTCGGGAACCGACGGCGGGGCCGTCTCATCAGGTTCGGCGGGAGGCTGAATCCGGTCGGGTTCCGGCACGGGGACCTCCACGGGCACCTCAGGTGTCGCGGGGTGCCCGACTTCCGGATCCGCGGAGGTATCCGCCGGCTCCGGCAAAGACGCTTCTGGCGCGGCAAACTCGGCCACAGACTCGGAAGCGTTGCGAGATTCTACGCCATCCGGAGCGGTTACGTCAGCGTTCATTGTTTCATCCTCCGATTGTGGCGCGCCTGGCACAGGCTCGCCGGTCACTGCGGCGATTTCTTCGAGCTGGATTTCCGTGCCCCCCAGGTCCAGCCCGGCCAGGGCCGCGGCGGCCTGCGACGACTCCAGCGGCGGCAATTCATCCAGGGCACGCAGCCCCAGATCGTCCAGAAACTGGCGGGTGGTGCCGAACAGCGCCGGACGGCCCGGCGCATCGCGGTGGCCGATGACCTCGATCCAGCCGCGGTCCTCCAGCGCCTTGACGATCTGCGAGGACACCGTGACGCCACGGATGTCTTCGATGTCGCCGCGCGTCACGGGCTGGCGCCAGGCGACGATGGCCAGCGTCTCGAGCACCGCACGCGAATACTTGGGCGGGCGCTCAGGATTGAGGCGCTCCAGGTAGCGCTGCATGCCGGGGCGGCTCTGAAACCGCCAGCCGCTGGCCAGATGGGTCAGCGCCATACCCCGCCCTTCCCACTGCTGCTGCAAAGTCTCCAGCCAACCCCGCAAGGTGGCATTGGTCAGTTCAGGATCTTCGCCGAAAAGCCTGTGCATCTCGGTCAATTGCATAGGTTGGCTGGCGCACAACAGCGCTGTTTCCAACACGAGAATTGCCTCGCTATCGTTCATCGATACCCAGTCATAAAAAGCCGGCCAACTTGCGCCGTGATTGATTTCAGTGTAAAGTTCTTCTTCTCAGACGCGGGGTGGAGCAGTCTGGCAGCTCGTCGGGCTCATAACCCGAAGGTCGTAGGTTCAAATCCTGCCCCCGCAACCAAATTCGCAAAGGCCTGGCATCTGCCAGGCCTTTGTCATTGGCGCGCCCGGCCCAAAAAAACAGCACAGCCCGGGCCATCCCACAGGCCCAAGCCAAGACCGCAAGCAAAGCCCCGGCCCGCGCCGGCAGGCGCGGTGCATGCACCCCTGCGACGCTGCGGCCGGCGCGCACGCACACGCCCCCCGGCTGGCAATTTGCCAGCCGATCAGCGAATGCCGATGCGCTTGCCTGCACGTTCATTACCTCTTTCTGTCCGGATGACCGGCGCGCATGGCCCGCATGCATGCGCGACCCCGCCAGCCCAAAGACAATAGAAACCTGAATAGACACCTGGCAGACGCCCGGTTGTGCGCAACAATGCGCAGACATTGCCGGATAGCATGCGGCCAGTTGCGCGCCCGGCCCCGAAACGGGGTGCCACGCACGCCAATCTAGATGCTTATGACCATCGCCGCCATCGACGCGACCGGGCGCGATGAGCAAACCTGAGCGGCCAGGCCGCAAGGCCGTATCCGGCCTGCCAGGGACGGCGCGCCAGCCGCAAACGTAATGCCGCGACGCGCGCTCAAATGGCGATTGACCCCATTATAGCCCCTTCATTTTCGCCCGGCCAATGGCGCATCCCACGGCCCCTGCCCCAACTGCTCGACCAGAAAATCCAACATCGTGCGCAGCACCAGCGGCATCTGGCGCCGCGAGGCATAGACCGCGTAGATGCCGAGGACCTGCGGCTCGCTATCCCCCAGAATCGCCCGCAGACGGCCCGCCGCGATCTCCGGGGCCGCCAGGTAAGTCGGCAGCAAAGCAATCCCGGCGCCACGAAGCGCCGCAGCCATCAAGACCTGCGCCTCGTTGGCGGTGATGCTGCCGCTGACCGGCACATCGACCGTCTCGCCAGCACGCAGGAAGCGCCACAGGCTGTGTCCATGATAAGAATGCGTCAGGCAATTATGGAAGGCGAGGTCCTCGGCGCGCGCCGGCACCCCGCGCTGGCTGAGGTAGGCCTCACTGGCGCATACGACAGAGCGGCAGTCCGCCAGGCGCCGGGCGATGAGGCTGGGATCGACATCATTGGTGATGCGCACCGCCAGATCCACCCGCTCTTCGACGAGATTGACGAGCCTATCCACGAGCAGGAGATCCACGGCCGTACCGGGATAGCGCCTGACAAAATCCGCCACCACAGCCACCAACTGGCTATTGCCGAAGGAGGGCGACGCGCTCATGCGCAACAAGCCTTTCGGCGCCGCCTCGGGCGTGGCCACGGCCTCGTGCATATCGCCTACCATATCGAGCATACGCCGGCAACGCGGCAGCGTTTCGGCGCCGGCGGGGGTCAAGCTCAGGCGACGGGTCGTGCGGTGCAACAGACGCACCCCCACCCACTCCTCGAGCTCGGCCAGATAGCGCGACACCATGGCGCGCGACATATCCAGCTGGGTGGCGGCAGCGGACAGACTCCCCCGGTCCGCGACCTCGACAAAGACCTGCATGGCTTTGAGCCTGTCCATGATTGTCTCGCTCTACGCATCAGACCGCACTGTTTTATAACGGATTGTGCGATCAATCAAATGCCTGCGAGACGCGAAGCTAGTCCTGACCCAGGGCGCGACGCACGTCGGCGCCGACCGCTTCGGGATCCAGGCCGCGCAGAATGAATACCAGCCGCGACGCCCGGCCGTCACCGGGCCAGTGCGGCAGTTGCTCCAGCGGGTAGAGCTGCCGATGCACACCATGCACCACGCAGGGAAAGGCTTCGCCGGCGAAACAGACCAGCCCCTTGATGCGCAGCAAGCCCTGGTCGTAGCGCGCCTGAATGTCATGCATGCCGGCAAAGAACTGCCCGCGGCTCAAGGGCGCCACCATATCGAGCACAAAATGGGAGACGCCTGCATGGCGCCCCAGCCGCCCCCGCCCCGCGAAGGCCGACAACCACCGCCCCAGGGCGGGCGGCTCGACGCGTTCGGCGCGCAACGACACCTCCATCACCGCAGCAGGCAAGGCCGCAAGCGGATCGAGGGCGACGATGGGTACGCCAGGATGCAGCTCGGCAATCGCCTCCCGCGCCCGCGCCGACTGATCGGGGCCAACCAGATCCCCTTTGCTCACGACCACGACATCAGCCAGCGCCAACTGCTGCGCAGCCTCTTGCTGCGCCGGCGCAGCCTCGCCATCCCGCCCCAGATGCTGCAGCAGGTGCTCGCCATCCGCGACGGCGATCGCGCCGCGATAGACGTAGCGCGCCGCCAGAAAAGCATCGTTGCGCAGCGTGAAAAGAATGGGCGCCGGACTGGCCATGCCGGTCGTCTCGATGAGCACGCGGCGAAACGGCTTGATGCGCCGCTGCAGCGCAAGCATGAAAAGATCGCGCAAGGTGTCGACCAGCCCGCCGGCCACGGTGCAGCAAATGCACCCTCCCTCGAGCAGCACGATGCGGTCATCGACGGACCGCACCAGCACATGATCCACGCCAACCTCGCCCAACTCATTGACGATGACTAGCGCATCGGCATAGGCCGGCTCGCGCAGCAGCCGGTTCAAAAGCGTGGTCTTACCGCTGCCGAGAAACCCCGTCAGGACGGTCACGCCGATCCGGGTATCCACCTTGCTGCCCGCATCCGGGCCTACGCTTGCCGATTGCATCCCAGCCGCCCAGTTCAAGACGGCCTGGCGCCGTCGTTGCCGCGCGCAACCTCGCGCGCCTTGAAGATACTGCCTATGCCATGACAAATGCGCCATAGGCCATTGGGGCAGATAGGGATAAGCCAACGCACGGATGACCCAAGCCTGGATGCCCCGCAGCCACCCGCGCAAAAACCAAAAGGGCCATTCACTTGCGTGAATGGCCCTGAATTCTTTGGCTCCCCGAGCTGGGCTCGAACCAGCGACCTGCGGATTAACAGTCCGTCGCTCTACCGACTGAGCTATCGGGGAACTGCTAAGAAACGAGATTATGCGGCATTTTTTCGATGTGCGCAAGTCGCACCTCGCACGCCTGCCCGCCATGCAAAAAGGGCAGCTCATACGAGCTGCCCTTTTAAATTTTTGGTGCCGGCAAGAGGAGTCGAACCCCCGACCTTCGCATTACGAATGCGCTGCTCTACCAACTGAGCTATGCCGGCCTATTCTTGCAACCCGCAGATTTGACTACCTGCGAGCCTTCGCTGCTGCCCCAAGCCAAGCCTGGGTCTGCAACCTTTGGCTGCCGAAAAAGGTGCCAAAGAAAGAAGACCGCGATAATAGCAGAAATTTTTTTAGCTGCGCAAGTCCTGCGGGCAAATCCGCGCTCATTCTGCGTCGGGCTGGTTTTCCGGTGCGGCGTTCTGGAACGCGGGCAAGGCGCTGCAAGCCTGCTCGATGCGCAGAATCGTCGGCATGGCGCTCAGGTCGCACCCGAAACGACGGGCATTGAAAACTTGGGGCACCAGGCAGACGTCGGCCAGTGTCGGCGTATCGCCATGACAGAAGCGGCCCGTCTCGGGCGATTGCGCCAGCATGGCCTCCAGCGCGCTCAGGCCGGTATCGACCCAATGGCGGTACCAGGCGTTTTTCGCCTCTTCTTCGACCTTGAGATCGTGCTTGAGGTACTTGAGGACGCGCAGATTGTTCAGCGGATGGATATCGCAGGCGATATTCAGGGCGATGGCCCGCACGCGCGCGCGCGCCAGCGGCGTGGCCGGCAGCAAGGCCGGCTGCGGATGCGTTTCGTCCAGGTATTCGATGATGGCCAGCGACTGACCGATGGCCTGATCGCCATCGACCAGCGTGGGCACCAGCGCGCTCGGGTTCAGCGAAAGATAATCCGCGCCGAGCTGCTGCCCCCCGTCCTTGAGCAGATGCACGGGCTGGTAGTCATAGGGCAACCCTTTGAGGTTCAGGGCGATGCGCACACGATAGGCGGCCGAGCTGCGGAAGTAGCTGTACAACTGCATGATGTCTCCTGCAGGCGGCCACGCCGCCCGATGGTGGGTTTTTTTATCGTAATGCTCAGTCGAGGTTCTCGACCTGGGCGATCTTGCGCGACAAACCCTTGGGCAGCGGGAAGGCCACGTTTTCTTCCAGCCCGGGCATGGTGCGCACCGAAACCGCCCCCAGCTCGCGCACCCGGTCGATGACCTGGCGCACCAGCACTTCGGGCGCCGACGCGCCGGCCGTGATGCCGACGCGATGCCGGCCGACCAGCCAGGCCGGGTCGATGGCCGATGCGCCGTCGACCAGATGCGCTTGCACGCCGATACGCTCGGCCACCTCGCGCAAGCGGTTGGAGTTCGAACTATTGGGGCTGCCCACCACCAGCACCAGATCGCATTCGGGCGCGAGCACCTTGACGGCATCCTGGCGGTTCTGGGTGGCGTAGCAGATATCGCTTTTCTTGGGCTCGACGATGCTGGGAAAACGCGCCTTGAGGGCGCGTGACACGGCCGTGGCGTCGTCGACCGACAGCGTCGTCTGCGTGACGTAGGCGAGATTGTCCGGGTCGGTCACGACCAAACCCTCGACATCCTCGACCGTCTCGACCAGATACATGCCCCCCTGCGCCTGCCCCAGCGTGCCCTCGACCTCCGGATGTCCCTTGTGGCCGATCATGATGATCTCGCGACCCGCGGCGCGCATGCGCGCCACCTCGATGTGCACCTTGGTGACCAGCGGGCAGGTGGCGTCGAACACGCGCAACCCGCGGCCTTCGGCTTCGGCGCGCACCGCCTTGGACACGCCGTGGGCCGAGAAGACCACGATGGCGCCTTCGGGCGCCTGATCCAGTTCGTCAATGAAGATGGCACCCTTGGCGCGCAGATCTTCCACGACGTAGCGGTTGTGGACGATTTCATGGCGCACGTAGATGGGCGCGCCGTGCAATTCGAGGGCGCGCTCGACGATTTCGATGGCGCGATCGACACCGGCACAGAAGCCGCGCGGTTGCGCCAGCAGGACTTCGGCGTCAGCGGCGGTAACGGGCTTGACCAGCTCGCTCATCATAGAACTCCGAGAATGTGGACGTCGATCCGCAGCCGTATGCCCGCCAGCGGATGATTGAAGTCGAACAGCGCCCAATCGTCGTTGATTTCTTTGAGCACGCCCGAGTAGCGCCCGCCATTGGGCGCGGCGAACTCGACCAGATCGCCCGGGCTGAAACTGGCGTCGGCGCCGGCGTGTTCGGCCAGCATGCGGCGGGTGACCTTCTGAATGAGCTCGGGATTGCGGTCGCCGTAGGCCTGGGCCGGTTCGAGCGTGAAACTGAAGCGCTCGTCCTCCTGATGGCCCAGCAGCCCCTCTTCCATGCCTGGCGCCCACTGGCCGCCGCCCATTTGCAGCGTGGCCGGGCGGCCATCAAAGGTGTCGGTGAACACCGACCCTTCGGCCGGACCCGAGGCCAGAACGACGCGATAGTGCAGAGTCAGGTAGGAGTCCGGATGGATGGAAACAGTCATAGTGGGGGAATAGGACGCGGTGGGGCGCCATCATTTCAGCAACCGAGAATCCGACATTTTAGAGCCTCCCGCATGAACCTGCCTGACACCCTGCTTCCCTGCCAGCGCCCCCGGGAGCGTCTGCTGCGCCTGGGAGCCGGCCCGCTCAATGACGCCGAACTGCTCGCCCTGGCCCTGCGCACCGGCCAGCGCGGCTGCCATGCGCTCGAACTGGCGCAAAAACTATTGGTGCACTATGGCGGCCTGCGCGGGGTGTTCGCCACCACGGCCCAGGAACTCTGCGACCACCCCGGCCTCGGCGCCGCCAAGGCGTGCTCGCTATCGGTGGTGCCGGAACTGTCGCGCCGGGCGATCGAAGAAACCCTGCGCGGACGCCAGGCCATGGACCATCCGGACGAGGTCAAGCGCTATTGCCGCACCGCGCTCAGCCATCGCCCCATCGAACACTGCATCGCGCTCTTTCTGGATCAGCAGTTGCAACTGCTGGCCTGCGGCGAACTGGCCCAGGGCACCCTCGCCCGGGCGTCGGTGTTTCCGCGCGAGGTCGTCAAAGAGGCCCTGCGCCGCCACGCCGCCGCCCTCATCCTGGCGCACAACCACCCTTCCGGCAGCACCCGGCCAAGCAGCTCGGACTGCCTGTTCACGCGCCAACTGCGCCAGGCGCTGGCCCTTGTGGACATCCAGTTGATCGACCACCTCATCGTGGCGCGCGACCAGGTCTATTCCATGGCCGAGCACGGCCAGCTCTAGGCTAGCGCCGCGCGCTTCGCTAGACTAGGCGGCTATTTCTTCCGTCAGGTTTTCATGAAGCGCATCTGGGACATTTCGCCGCCGGTTTCGGCTCAGTCGCCCGTTTTCCCGGGAGACACGCCCTATCACCAGCAATGGAAATGGCAGATTTCGCCCCAATGCCCGGTCAATGTGAGCGAAATCGCCATGTCGCCGCATATCGGCGCGCATGCCGACGCCCCCCTGCATTACGCCGATGGCGCCGCGGCCATCGGCAACCTGCCGCTGGAACCCTTCCTCGGGCCCTGTCGGGTCATCCATGCGCTGGACTGCGGCCCCCTCATCCTGCCGCAACATCTGGCCCATGCCGCCGACGACCTGCCCGCCCGCATCCTGGTGCGCACCGCGCAGCACGCCGCCGTGCACTGGTGGACCGACGATTTCTCGGCCTACGCGCCCCAGACCATCGAATGGCTGGCCAGCCTCGGGGTCCAGCTGATCGGCATCGACACGCCGAGCATCGACCCCGCCAGTAGCAAGACCCTGGACAGCCACCACACCATCCTGCGCCGCGACATCCGCGTCCTGGAGAATCTGGTGCTCGATGCGGTCGAGCCGGGCGATTATGAATTGATCGCCCTGCCGCTCGCGCTGGTCCAGGCTGACGCCAGCCCGGTGCGCGCCATCCTGCGCGAACTGGGCTGATACGCCGCGCCAGCGCGGCCCTTTTTGATCAACACGGTGGCGGGCCGATACCCGCCCGCCACCCGATCACGAGGCTCGGCCATGAGCAAACCTGAAGACATCGTCCGCGCGGAAAACGCCCAACTCGATTTCCGCGCCGACATGACCTACGGCGACTACCTCTGTCTGGATGCGCTGCTGAGCGCCCAGCACCCTTTGTCGCCCGAACACAACGAAATGCTGTTCATCATCCAGCACCAAAGCAGCGAGCTGTGGATGAAACTGATGCTGCACGAGCTGCGCGCCGCCGTGGCCGAGATCCGCAATGACAACCTGCCGCCGGCCTTCAAGATGCTGGCACGGGTGAGCAAGATCATGGAGCAACTGGTGCATGCCTGGGATGTGCTGGCCACCATGACGCCGCCGGAGTACTCCGCGCTGCGCCCGCACCTGGCGCGTTCGAGCGGTTTTCAAAGTTATCAGTACCGCGAGATCGAGTTCACGCTGGGCAACAAGAACGCAGCCATGCTGCGCCCCCATGCCCATCGGCCGGACCTGCTGGCTCAAGTGCAGGCCGCCTACGAGGCCCCCTCGCTCTATGACGAAAGCCTGCGCCTGCTGGCCCGCCATGGGCTGCCCCTGCCGGCCAGCCATCTCGAACGCGACTGGACGCAGCCCTATCAGGCCAGCGCCGAAGTCGAAGCGGCCTGGCTCACGGTCTACCGCGACCCGCAGCGCCACTGGGATCTGTATCAACTAGGTGAAAAGCTCACCGACCTGGAAGATGCTTTCCGCCTTTGGCGCTTCCGCCACGTGACAACGGTGGAGCGCGTGATCGGCTTCAAAAAGGGCACGGGCGGCACCTCGGGGGTGGGCTATCTGCGCAAGATGCTGGACGTGGTGCTCTTTCCCGAAATCTGGACCCTGCGCACGGATCTGTAGGTGGCATGGCCTGCCTCTATCCAGAGGCGGGCAGCCATGCTAGAATGTGGGGTTACTTTTTGGATACGTGGCAAGAGTTGGGCTTGACGCTATGGGCCGCGCGCCTTAAGCAGCCAGCCTTAAATTTTGTTGGCGACCCGCAAACCAGGAAACTCATCATGAAAGAAGGCATTCACCCCGAATACCGCGAAGTGGTGTTCATGGACGTGCAAACGGGCAGCAAGTTCGTGACCCGCTCGACCATCAACACGCGCGAATCCATCGAGCTGGACGGCAAGACCTACCCGCTCTTTAAGTGCGACGTGACTTCCGAGTCGCATCCGTTTTACACCGGCGCTCAGACCCGTATCGTCGAAACCGGCCGCGTGGAGAAGTTCCGCGCCCGTTTCGCCCGTACCGCTGGCACGGTCAAGGCTTCCTGATCGGACGCCTTTAGCGCCACCCCAGGTCGCGCGAAAAAAAGCAGCCTGCGGGCTGCTTTTTTTTCCTCTATCCGCCCGCCCGGCCGGCAAGCTGGCCCGGCTTGCGGTGATCTCTCAGCATAAGCTCCCGGTATCGCGCCGGTCGGTTACATTACGTCCGTGTCCCCAGTAACGCGCTCCACTCCCGCCCGGCTGACCGTCTCAGCCACATCCAAGCTGCCCCGCATGGTGCTGCTTGGCCTGGCGCTCGCCTATATCGTGGCCGGGCTCTTCATGCGCGACCCCTGGAAGACCGATGACGCGGTCGGCATGGCGACCATGTTCACCGCGCTGCGCGAGGGCGGCCTGACCTGGCTGCTGCCGCAGGTGGGCCAATTGGCCCATGCCGAAGAAGCCCCCATGATCACCTGGGTCGGTGGCCTGAGCATCTGGCTTTTCGGGCCGATTTTCGGCGACATTACCGCCGCCCGGCTGCCCAATCTGCTGTGGTTCGCGATGGCAGCCATGAGCGTCTGGTATGGCACCTATCTGCTGGGGCGCCGTCCGGAGGCCCAGCCGCTGGCGCTGCCTTTTGGCGGCGAGCCGCCGCCCCGCGATTACGGCCGGATGCTGGCCGATGCGGCCCTGCTGCTGCTGGTGGCCACGGTCGGCATCCTGCAGCGGGTGCACGAGACCTCCGTGGTGCCCGCCATTCTGGCCTGGCAGGCGCTCACCTTTTACGCCATGGCCCGCACGCTGGACCGCCCCCTGCTGGGCACCACGACGCTGGGTGTGGCGCTGGCCGGCGCCTTTCTGACGCGCGGCTGGATGGGCGGCGCGCCCATCATGCTGGCCGCATTGCTGGCCTTCGTGCCCCGCAGCGCCCTCTGGCAGCGGGTGCGCTGGCTGCCCTGGGCAGCGATCCTAGCCACCGCCCTCATCCTGGCCTGGTGGATCCCTGCCTCGCAGGGCAGCGATTACTGGATCCGCAACTGGAAGATCTGGAACATCGCCTCTTTCTCGTTGCCCGAACTGAGCCTGTCGGCGCGCACCCTGCGCGACCTGCCCTGGTATCTGTGGCCCACCTGGCCGCTGGCGTTGCTGGCGATCTGGCGTTGGCGCAATTGGCTGTTCGCGCCGCACATCTGGCTTGCCCTGATGCTGCTGACGACGTCCTGCCTGATGTTGTTCTTCCTGGAAGACCCCAACGACGCCGAGTACGTGCTTCTGGCCGTGCCCTGCGCGGTGCTGGGCGCGTTTTCGCTGCCCACGCTGCGTCGCGGCGTCGTCAACACCCTGGATTGGTTTGCGGTGATGTGTTTTTCACTCACCGTGGCGACCGCCTGGCTGGGCTGGGTGGCCCTGCATTTCGGCTGGCCGGCGCAGATCGCCCGCAACATCGCACGCCAGACCACCGGCTATGAGCCCGTTATTTCGTGGTTCGCCTTCGGTCTGGCCATCCTGGTCACGGCGGCCTGGGCCATGCTGGTGATCTGGCGCCTGCGGGTCAAGCCGGCCGCCCTGTGGCGCGGCACCGTGCTGTCGGCCGGCGGCCTCATCGCCACTTGGGTGCTGTTGGTGCTGTTGTGGCAACCCGCCGTGGATTACGCCCGCAGCTACCGGGGCGTATCGGGCGAACTGGCTGCGGCCATCAAGACCCACAGCCGGCCCGGCGAATGCGTGCGCGGCCTGAGCCTGGGCAGCGGCCAGCGCGCCTCCTTCCTGATTTTCGACAATCTCACCTTCAGCTACGACTCGCGCTGCACGCTCGTGCTGCAACAGACCTCGGCCAGCAGCCTGCGCGACGGCACGGCCGCCTATAGCGAAGGGGCCGAAGAGCTGTGGCACGGCGGACGCCGCGCCGACCGGCACGAGGTCTTCCGCCTGCTGCGGGTCGCGCCGCCACGATGACCGCGCAGGCCCCCGCCGGCCTGGGCGCCACGATGCGCGGCATTGTGCGCCAGGCCTGGCCCGTTCTGGTCAGCCAATGGGCTGGCATTGCATTTGGCGTGCTGGATACGACCATGACCGGCCACGCCAGCCCGCGCGACCTGGCGGCGATGTCACTGTCGGCTTCCGTGTTCATCACTGTCTTCGTTGGCTTGATGGGCGTGATTCACGCCCTGATCCCGATCGCAGCCCAGCAGTTTGGGGCCGGCCGGCCGCAGGAAGTTGGCCATGTCTGGGGCCAGGGGGTCTGGCTGGCGCTGGGGCTATCAGTCGTAGGCGGCCTGCTCATGTGCTTTCCGGACATGTGGCTGGCTTTCTCCGGCGATGTGGACCCGGCGGTACGCGAAGGCATCGCCTGGTATTTGCGCGCGCTGGTGCTGGCCTTGCCCAGCGCACTGGTGTTTCGCACCATTTATGCCCTGGGCACCGCCGTATCGCGCCCCAAGGTCGTCATGACCATCAATCTGACGGCCATCGTCTTCAAGGCGCTGTTCAACTGGCTCCTCATTTACGGCAAGTTCGGCCTGCCGGCGCTGGGCGCCGCGGGCGCGGGCCTGTCGACCGCCCTGGTGTCGTGGCTGAGCCTGGCCGCCGGCTGGTGGGTCATCCGCCATGACCGCTATTTCCAGCAGTTTCAGTTGCGCGTCGGCCGCCCCGATCCGAAAGTGCTCAAGGAGCTGCTGCGCCTTGGCCTGCCCATGGGCGGTTCCTACCTGGTCGAAGTGTCGGCCTTCACCTTCATGGCCTTGCTGGTTGCCCGCGAAGGCACGCTGGTGTCTGGCGGACATCAGATCATGTCCAACCTCGCTGCCCTGTGCTACATGATGCCCATGGCGCTGGGCGTGGCCAGCGCGGCGATGGCGGCGCAGGCCATAGGCGCGGGCCACCCTGAACTGGCGCGCCGCGTCGGCTCGGCGGGTCTGGCGCTCGGGCTGCTGGGCGCGCTGCTGACTTCGGCCATCCTGTTGCTGGGCCGGCCCGCCATCATCGCAGCCTATACCGATGATGCCGGCGTCGCCGCCGTGGCCGGTACGCTGCTGGCCATGATTCCGCTCTTTCATCTCTGCGACTCCATGCAGTGCATCAACTCCTATCTGCTGCGCGCCTACAAGGTCGCCGTGGTCCCGCTCATTCTGCAGACGGTGGCGTTGGGCGGCGTGGGCCTGATCGGGGGCTGGTGGCTGGGCTTCGGCCCCGGGCGCGGCACGCTGGACGCGTTGCGCCAATGGATACTGCCCGGCTCACCGGAAGGCGCGGGCACCATGTGGCTGATGGCCATGCTGGGGCTGGGTCTGTCTGCCCTGCTGCTGCACTTCTGGTATCGGCGCGTTCTGCGCCGGCACGCGGGTTAAGCGCCAGAAACGCGCAAGGCGCGCCGGTTGCGGATCGGCGCGCCTTGCGTGGGTACTGCGTCAAACGGCATTACTTGGCCGGCGTCGTGCTCTGGCTGTCGGCCTTGGCTTTGTGATGCGCCTTGCCCTTGGCATGCTTATGATGACCGGCCTTGCCATGGCTGCTCTTGGCCGAGCTGGACGTCGTGGCGGGCGCCGCGCCATCCGTGGGCGCCGCGAAGGCTGGCGCAGCGGCCAGCCCCAGGCACAGGGCGGAAGTCGACAGGAAAGCGGCGATGCGGGTGTGAGTGGTCATGTGTGTACTCCTCTGGAACGGTTGCTCCAATCAAGACGCGGCAAAAGGCCGAGATTCTTGTACGGAGTTGGAGGAGCGCGCGGCCCAAAAGGTTCATGCCCGCAGCGAATTATTTCGCGTGTAAAGCCTGGTCATATCGACGACAGAGCACTGAAAGATCAGGCCTCGAAAACGAGCAGGGCCACCGTGACCAGCAGCATGGCGGCGAAGGCCGCGCGCAGCCGTTTTTCCGGCAAGCGATAGGCCAGCCGGACCCCCACGGGCACGAACAGCAGGCTGCCGGCCGCCAGCGGCACGCCGACCCACCAATCCGCCATGCCGGCCCAACTGTAGGTGAGCAGCGCGATGGTAGAGCCCGGAATGACCATGGACAGGGCCAGCGCCTGCGCCGAGGTTTGCGGCAGGCGAAAGACCGAGGTCAGGATAGGCACGGCCAGCACCGCGCCGCCCACGCCGAAGAAGCCGCCCAATGTGCCGCAGACCACCCCCAGCACCACGGCCCGCCCCTGCGTGAAGGCCGGCGCCGCGGCGCGCGCCGGCGCGGACACCGCCCGGGGCTGGCGCAGGGTTTGATAAAGGTAGAACAGCGCGATACCAAACAGAAAGACCGCGAAGGTCAGGCGCAAGGTACTGGACGGGATGCCCAGCGCCAGACGCGCGCCCACCCAGGTGAACACCACGGCGCCCGCCGCGCCGGCCACCGCCGTGCGCACATCGAGCCGGGCATGCTGGTTGTATTTGCGCACGGCCATGATGATGGTGGGCAGCACCATGATGAGCGCCGTGCCCTGAGCGAGCTGCTGCGACATGCCCATCAGCAGCACCAAGGCCGGTATGGCGATCAGGCCTCCGCCGATGCCCAGCACGCCTCCCATGAAACCAATCAACGCTCCGCTGGCCAGACAGGCCGCCACCACCAGACCACTCAAGACTGCTCTCCCCGCCCTGTTTGATGTCGTTGACCCGCCGGCGCCGCGCGCGGCAGGCCCGCGCGCACTTTAGCGCAATTTGTCCAAGGCTTCCTGCAGCCGGTCCACGGCCCAGATTTCCAGCCCCTCGATGGCCTGCCGCGGCGCATTGGCCTTGGGGATGAGCGCGATGGAAAACCCCAGCTTGGCCGCTTCGCGCAAACGTTCCTGGCCGCGCGGCGCCGGGCGGATCTCGCCGGCCAGGCCGATTTCGCCGAACGCGAACAGGCCCTTGGGCAGCGGCCGGTCGCGCAGCGACGACATGATGGCCAGCAGCACCGGCAAATCGGCGGCCGGTTCGGTGATGCGCACGCCGCCCACCGCATTGACGAAGACATCCTGGTCATGGGTGGTCACGCCGGCATGGCGATGCATGACGGCCAGCAGCATGGCCAGGCGATTGCTCTCCAGGCCGACGGTCAGGCGCTTGGGATTGGGCGCATGCGAGCTGTCGACCAGCGCCTGGATCTCGACCAACATGGGGCGCGTCCCCTCCTGGGTGGCCATCACGCACGAGCCCGCGACCTGATCCTGATGCTGCGACAGAAACAGCGCGGAGGGATTGGCCACGCCGCGCAGCCCTCGGTCCGTCATGGCGAACACGCCCAATTCGTTGACGGCGCCAAACCGATTCTTGAAAGCCCGCACCAAGCGGAAAGAGGAATGGGTGTCGCCTTCGAAATACAGCACGGTGTCGACGATGTGCTCGAGCACCCGTGGGCCGGCCAGCGCGCCGTCTTTCGTGACGTGGCCGATCATGACGATGGCGATCCCGGTCTGTTTGGCCAGCCGCGTCAGTTGCGCCGCGCACTCACGCACCTGGGATACCGACCCTGGCGCGGCGGTGAGTTCGCCGCTGTAGAGGGTCTGGATGGAGTCGATGACCGCGACGGCGGGCTTTTGCTGCGATACGGCAGCCTGAATCGCCTCCAGGCGGATCTCGGCCAGGAGATTAACCGCGCCGGTCTGCAGCCCCAGCCGCCGGGCCCGCAAGGCCACTTGCTCGGCGGATTCTTCGCCAGTGACATAGAGCACGGGCACGGTGGCGGACAAGGAAGCCAGCGCCTGCAATAGCAGCGTGGATTTGCCGATGCCCGGATCGCCGCCGATGAGCACGACCGCGCCTTCGACCAGGCCGCCGCCGAGCACGCGATCGAACTCATCGAGCCCGGTGGGTTGACGCGGCGTTTCGCGCGCCTCGATATCGGCCAGGCTGCGCACCGGGCTGGACGAGGCCAGTGGCGCGTAACGATGGCTGGCGGCGGGCGCGGACGACTCGACGGTTTCTTCCAGGGTGTTCCAGGCGGCGCAATGCGGACACTTGCCCTGCCATTTGAGACTGGTGCCGCCGCACTCGGCACATACATAGACGGTTCGCGATTTGGCCATGGCGCAAGTGTACCGGCTGGGCGGCTTTGGCCATGAGACGAGCCTGCGCTTCATTTACAATTATTTCAGCGCGCAATTAACCCTGGCGCTCAGGCAGCCGGCAAGGCTATCCTTTGCGATGATGCGATGCCGCACGCCTTTCACCGCCCGGCCCGCTAGGAGTCTGTAGCATGTGCCCCCATCTGTCGCCTGATGACGACGCCGAAGACCTGGATCTGCGCGCGCACTACCGCAGCCCCCCTCCCCTTGCGCCGGAACTGGCCGCGGGGCAGGCTGCCGTGCGCCGTCCGCACGGCACCTGGCATCCTGGCTGGGGCATCGCCGGCTCGGTCGCCGTCGTGTTCAGCCTGCTGGTGTTCACCGACTACAGCAATCTCGATAATTCGGCCACGCTGGACGACGACGAAGTCGTGGCGCAAAACGACCCGCCCGACGACAGCCTGACCCAGCCGCCCGCGCTGGGCAGCTATGCGTCAGCCCCTCCGCCAGCCCTGCCGGCCTCGCTGACCACGCCGCAAAGCGGCAAAAGCCCGCTCATGCGCCCGGTGCCGCCGCCGGCCGGCCCCGATGGCACCTCACGCATCGAGTACATCCGTAATCTGTTGCGCGGCAACCAGCGAGAAGCGGCGCTGATCCAGTTGGCCGCGCTGCACCGCGATGAGGATGATCTGGAACTGCCGCCCGACTTACAGGTGCTGCTGGCCGAAGCCGAGACGCTGCCCGAACCGGATCACACCGAGTCGGGCCCGACGGCCAGCCGGCCGCCGGCGCACTGACGCGCGGGTTCAGCGTCCGCCCAGGCTGCCGCCGCCGTCCACGCCCAATACCTGGCCAGTAATGTAGGCCGCGTCATCCGAGAGCAAAAAGGCAATGGCCGCGGCGACATCGGCCGGCACGCCGATGCGGCGCATGGGAATGGACGCCAAGGTGCGCTTTTCGGCCTCGCCGCCTGCGGGATGCCCGCGGCGAAACAGTTCCGTCTCGATCGGGCCCGGCGCGACCGCATTGACGGTCACGCCATACTCGGCCAGCTCCAGCGCCCAGGTGTTGGTCAAGCCCACCAGCGCGCTCTTGGCCGCCGAATAAGCCGTGCGCTCATACGCGCCATGGATAGCCCGGCTGGCCACGTTGACGATGCGGCCTGCCCGGCGCGCCTTCATGGATTCGACGAAAGTCTGGGTCACCTGCACGGCGACGCGCACGTTCAGATCCAGCACACTGTAGAGCGTGGCCAGATCGATCTCGCCCAGCGGCTGCGGGGCGACCACGCCGACGTTGTTAACGACGGCATCGACGGGAAATTTCTCGCGGATCTCGCGCAGCACTTCTTCGGTGCGGCCGGCGTCAGCAAGGTCGCAGGCGTAGAGATAGCCGGGGAAATCCACATCCGTGGTATTGCGCGCAATTCCCACCACGTGACAGCCCAGGTCGGCCAGACGCTGTGTAAGAGCCCAGCCTATTCCCTTGGTTGCGCCCGTCACGAGCACGCATTTGTCCTTCATGGATTTCAACCTCGCTTTGTCTATCGGCCTGCCTTAGCGGCAATAGGCGTCTTGTAACTTGACTGGCCCGTCTTGGCTAGACCCCGCGGCAGCCGAGGCGGCAAGCTGGTTTCAGCGGATTTCCGTCACGGGCACGCGCTGAGCCAGGGCCGTGAGCAGTTCGTAGCCGATGGTGCCGCCCGCCGTGGCCACTTCGTCCACGCTCGGACCGCCCTCGCCCCAGAGCACCACAGGGCTGCCCACGCCCGCGGCCCGCACCGGACCCAGGTCTACGGCCAGCATGTCCATGGAGACACGGCCCAGCACCCGGGTCGGCACGCCCGCCACGGTAATGGGGGTGCCCGTGCCGCAATGGCGCGGATAACCGTCGGCGTAGCCGCAAGCGACCACCCCGATACGCATGGCCTCGGGCGCGGTGAAGCTGGCGCCATAACCTACGGTTTGGCCGGGCTGCAGTTGCTGCACCCCGATGAGTTCGGACGTCAGCGTCATGGCCGGGCGCAGATCCAGCACGGCGGCGTTCTCGTCATCGAAGGGCGACGCGCCGTACAGACAGATCCCGGGACGGACCCAGTGCGCATCGCCTCCGGGCTGGCCGATGGCCAGCTGGGGATAGCGCAAGGTGCCCGCCGAATTGCAGACACTCACCGGCCCGGGCAGGCTCTGCGTGGCGGCCTGGAAAACCTCCCACTGCCAGTGCGGGCCCTGCGCGCTGTCGGCCGTGGCGAAGTGGGTCATTTTGCCTACGCTGCCCAGTACGCCCCGCTGCTGCAGCTGGCGGGCTGCCTCAAAGGCCTGACCATAGGCCTGCGGCGCGAAACCGAGACGGTTCATGCCGCTGTTGAGTTTGACCATGGCGTTGATACGATGCGCCGGGCGGGCATGCGCCAGCATGTCCAATTGTTCCTGGCAGTGTATGGCCGTGCTCAGGTGGTAGCGGTCCAGCAGCTCCAGATCGCGCGGCTGAAAGAATCCCTCGAGCAGCATGATGGGCCCGCCCCAGCCGGCCTCGCGGCAGCGCACCGCCTCGTCCAGATCCAGCATGGCCAGGCCTTGCGCTTCGGAGAACGCGCCCACGGCGCGCTCGATGCCATGGCCATAGGCGTTGGCCTTGATGACGGCCCAGATCGAGGGCGGAACCCCCCCTTCGGCCTCGGCCCGGCGATCCAGGCGCCGACGCACGACGGAAAGGTTATGACGCAAAGCCGAAGGCGAAATCAAGGCGGAGATGGGACGTGGCATGGTAGCTTTCTTCCTGAGTCGGATAGTCTAACGTATCCAACCGGGCGGCCACCGTTGCCGCGCCTCTCGTTGAGCCGTCCTGCGGCACGTTTTTCGCATGTCTTCCATGGCTGTTGATCACTACGAAAATTTCCCTGTCGCCTCCCTCCTGCTGCCCCGGCCGTTGCGCCAGGCCGTGCGCGACATTTACCGCTATGCCCGCGCCGCCGACGACATCGCCGACGAGGGCGACGCCGACGATGAGCAGCGTCTGGCCAGCCTGGAGCGTTTTCGCAGCGAATTGCATCGCATCGGCGCCGGCCCCAGCCAAGCTGGCCCGGCAGACCTGGCGCCCATTTTCGAGCCGCTGGCCGTCACCCTGAGACGCCACCAGCTGCCCATCACGCCGTTTTTCGATCTGCTGTCGGCCTTCGAGCAGGACGTCGGCACCAAACGCTACGCCGACTTCGCCACCCTGCGCGACTACTGTTCGCGTTCAGCCGACCCCGTCGGGCGCCTCATGCTGCACCTGTACGGCGCGGCCACGGCCGAGAACATCCGTGATGCCGATGCCATCTGCACCGGCCTGCAATTGACCAATTTCTGGCAGGACGTGCGGGTGGATTGGCGCAAGGGCCGCGTCTATCTCCCGCAGGAGGACCTGCAGGCGCACGGCGTCAGCGAGGAAGACCTTGCCGCCTGCCGCCTGACCCCAGCCTGGCGGGCCCTCATGGCGTTCCAGATCGAACGCACGCGCGCACTGCTACACTCTGGCGCTGCGCTGCCGCGCCGCCTGCCCGGCCGCATCGGCTTCGAACTGAAGCTGGTGGTCCAGGGCGGCTTGCGCATCCTGCAACGCATCGAGCAGGCCAACTACGATGTTTTCATGAATCGCCCGCAACTGGGCGCCCGAGACTGGGCGCTCATGGCGTGGCGCGCCCTAACTTGATATGACCCCTGACGAATACTGCCAGGAGAAAGCCGCCAAGAGCGGCTCCAGCTTCTACTACGCCTTTCTGTTCCTGCCCCCGGAACGGCGGCGCGCCATCACGGCCCTGTACGCCTTCTGTCGCGAGGTGGACGACGTGGTGGACGAGAGCAGCGACCCCCAATTGGCCCGCGTGAAACTGGGCTGGTGGCGCACGCAGATCGACGCCATGTTTGCCGGCAAGCCCGAGCACCCCGTCACCCGCGCGCTGCAGCCCCACGTCCAGCCGCACGGCATCAGCCGGCAGCGTCTGCTGGCCGTCATCGACGGCATGGAAATGGATCTGGACCAGACCCGCTATCTGGATTGGCCTGGCCTGCGCAAATATTGCTGGCACGTGGCCGGCGTGGTGGGCGAGATGTCCGCGGCGATTTTCGGCTACTCCGAAGAGGCGACGCTGGAATATGCCGCCAAACTGGGCCTGGCCTTCCAGCTCACCAACATCATTCGCGACGTGGGCGACGACGCCCGGCGCGGCCGCATCTATCTGCCGATCAACGATCTGCAGCAGTTCGAGGTCAAGGCCAGCGATATTCTCAACGGCAGTTACTCCGAGAATTTCTCCGCGCTGATGGCTTTCGAGACCGCGCGGGCGCGCGAACTGTATCGCGAGGCCATGCAGGCCCTGCCCGAGGCGGACATCCGCGCCCAACGCCCCGGCCTGATGATGGCCGCCATCTATTACGCCCTGCTCGAGGAAATCGAGCGTGACAACTGGCAGGTGCTGCACCAACGCATCTCGCTGACACCGCTGCGCAAACTGTGGCTGGCCTGGAAAACCTGGGTGGGCGGAGGTCGCGGCGTCGTGCGCAGGTTGGGGCGATGAAGGTCGCCGTCATCGGAGCCGGTTGGGCCGGCCTCGCGGCCGCCGCCGCGCTGCGCGAGGCCGACGCCAAGGTCACCGTGTTCGAGGCCGGGCGCACCCCGGGCGGGCGCGCCCGCCGCGTGGTGCATCCGGCCTTCGGCGCCGACCTGGACAACGGCCAGCACGTCATGCTGGGCGCCTATGCTGAAACCCTGGCCCTCATGCGCCGCCTGGGCCGCAACCCCGACGCGTTGCTGATGCGCCGCCCCCTGCGGCTGGCCAGCCTGGACCGGCAATTTTTGCTCTCGGCGCCGCCCTTGCCTGCGCCGCTGCACGCCGCGGTCGGGCTGTTGCTGGCGCGCGGCCTGAGCCTGGGCGAGAAGTTCGCGGCGCTGCGGCTGATCCGCGCGCTGCAGCATTGCCAGTGGCAGCCGCCGCGCGACTGGACCGTGGCCAGCCTGCTGGATTATCACGCCCAACCCGAGGCCGTGGTGCGCAATGTGTGGGCGCCGCTCTGCCTGGCTGCCCTGAACACCCCGCTGGTGCAGGCCAGCGCCTCGCTGTTTGCCACGGTGCTGCGCGACACGCTGGCCGGCCACCGCCGCAACAGCGACGTCCTGTTGCCCTGCGTCGACCTGTCGGCCCTGTGGCCGGACGTGGTCGCGCTGCAGGTCAAGATGCGTTATGGCGACACCGTGCGCCGGCTGCAGCCCTCGGCCGGCGCGGTCGACGTCAACGACGAGAGTTTCGACGCGGCCGTCGTGGCCGTGCCGCCGGCCATTGCGGCGCGATTGCTGGGCAATGCCTTGCGCACCTCGCAATCGCCGGGACTGCTGCGCGCGCTGCAAGCCTTCGAATACCAGCCCATCGCCACCCTGAATCTGCGTCTGGCCGCGCCCTGGTCATTGCCAGAGCCCATGATGATGCTGCGCGAAGACGCCAGCCGCGGCCAGGTCGGCCAGTGGCTGTTCGACCGCGCGCGCCTGACCGGCAAATCCAAGACCGGCGAACTGGCCCTGGTCTGCAGCGCCGCGGCCACCGTCGCCAACATGGAGCGGCAGGATGCCATCGACGCGCTGATCGGCCAGATCGAGGAGCAATCCGCCAAAGCCGGCTTACCGCCGCTGCCGGCGGTGGAAGTGGCTGAACTGTTCATAGAAAAACGGGCTACCTTTGCCTCGGTGCCCAAACTCACCCGGCCGCTGAACAGCACGCCCTGGCCGAATCTGGCGCTGGCGGGAGACTGGACCGACACTGGCTATCCCGGCGTGCTCGAGGGGGCCGTGCGCAGCGGCCTGGCCGCCGCTCGGGTGCTGCTGTCAGGCCGGCCGGCCTGAGCTGCGCCTCAGCGGCCCAGCCAGTGGGCCGTCGCCAGGCCCAGCGCCGTCAGGCACAATGAACCGGCCAGGCTGACCGCGGCGTAGCCCGCGGCCGGCCCGATCTGCCCCCGCTCCAGATACTGCACGACTTCCGCCGAGAAGGTCGAAAACGTCGTCAGACCGCCGAGAAAACCGGTCACCAGGGCCAGCCTGAGCCAGGCCGGCCACTCCGGATGCAGGGCCACCAGGCCCAGCACCAGACCGATCAAATACCCCCCGCCCAGATTGGCCGCCAGCGTGCCCCAGGGCCACGCGCCGTCATTGAACCGCACGCCCAGCAACCAGCGCAGCCAGGCGCCGACGGCCGCGCCCAGGCCAATGACGAGAAAATGCAGCGGGATCAGCATGAGGGGAGAGCCCGGCGCTTAGCCGGCGTGGCGCTTCATGCGAACGGCCAGCACCAGCAGCAGGATGCCGAAAAACACCGCGTACACGCCGATCACCCACACCAGGGCCAGCGCGCCTGCGCCCGGCTGGACGACCAGCATCAGGCCAAAGAGCAGCGAAATCAGGCCCGACAAGCCGTGCAGCCATTCATTCTGCATTTCCTTGCGGAAGCGAATGGCGGCGATGATCTGGAACACCCCGGACACGATGGCCCAGAAAGCAATGATGTAGAGCAGCATCAGCGCGGTGATGCCCGGCCACAGAAAGGTCACGATACCGGCGGCCAGGCCGGTGATGCCCACCAGGATCAAAGGCCACAACGGCTTTTGCTGGTCCCGGATGCGCCAGCCGGCGATCAGGGCGAACACGCCGTCGACCAGGGCATAGGCCCCCCAGACCATGACCAGAATCGCCAGGGTCAGGCCAGGCAGAAACATGGCCAGCAAGCCAAACAGGACCGCCACCACGCCACGCAGCGCGACCCAACTCCATTGCTTTCCTACGTTTTGCGGAATATCGATCATGGAAATCTCCAAAGAAAATCGGACCCTCGACTGACGGGTTGCGCACATCTTATCCCCCGTTCCGTCCCCGCGCCATATCACGTCGGCGAAACAAACTGAAATACCAACCCGGAAATCCTGGTTAAGATTCATTCTCATTGAGTGCTAGAATTCGCCACCTCCGCGGCACTGCACCATGACCGAAAGACACGCCAGCCAGCGACGCGCATACTGGCTGAAAACCCTGCACACCTGGCACTGGATCAGCTCGGCAATCTGCCTGCTGGGCATGCTGCTCTTTGCCTTCACGGGCCTGACGCTCAACAACGCCTCGCACATCGAAAGCAAGGCCCGCGTCCAGACGCGCCACGTCCAGTTGCCCGCGCCCATGCTCGCCTCGCTCAAAGAAGCTGCCGCGCGCCGCGCCGCCCGGCTGCCGCAACCGGCCGGCGCCTGGCTGGAACAGGAACTCGACGTGGACGCCTTGCGCGTCAAGCCCGAGTGGTCCTCGGATGAGGCCTATTTATCACTCCCCCGGGCCGGCGGCGACGCCTGGCTGTCCATCGACATGCAAACCGGCGAGGTCGAGTACGAGCGTACCGATCGCGGCTGGATCGCCTATCTCAACGATCTGCACAAAGGCCGTCACACCGGCCAGGCCTGGAGCTGGTTTCTCGATCTGTTCGCCCTGGCCTGTCTGGTCTTTTCCCTGACCGGGCTGGTGCTCTTGAAAATGCACGCCGGCCACCGCGCCGCCACCTGGCCCATGGTCGGGCTCGGCGTCGTGATTCCCGCCGTGCTCGCACTGCTTTTCATCCATTGATCGCTCTCGCGGAAAACGATATGCGCAAACTGTTGCTCTCTCTTGTCCTGGCCGGCGCCATCGCGCGCACGGCGCAGGCGGCCGATCTCAATGTCAGCGTGGAAATCCCCCGGCTGGACGTCGCGGAATACCATCGCCCCTATGTCGCCATCTGGATCGAACGCGACGACCAGAGCATCGCCGGCGATCTGGCGGTCTGGTACGACGTGGCCAAGAAGAACAACGAAGGCACCGAATGGCTCAAGGACATGCGCCAATGGTGGCGCCGCAGCGGCCGCAACCAACAATTCCCGGTCGATGGCGTCAGCGGCGCCACGCGCCCGGTGGGCAAGCACGAACTGGCCTTCTCCGGTAAAGCCCAACCCCTGGCCGACCTGCCGCCGGGCAACTACGCCGTGGTGGTGGAGGCCGCCCGCGAGGTCGGCGGCCGTGAACTGCTGCGCCTGCCCTTTGCCTGGCCCCCCAAGGCTGCCGCCAGCCAGACCGTCAAGGGCGAACATGAGCTCGGCGAAATCGCCTTGCAGCTCAAGCCCTGATCCCATCGCACACACGGAGTCCCGAACATGAAGCTCTTCGCCAAACTGAGTCTTGCCGCCGCGCTCATCCTGCCGCTGGGCGCTCACGCCCACGATATGTGGTTGCTGCCCTCGTCCACCGTGCTATCCGGCGCCAACGGCTGGGTCACGGTCGATGCGGCGGTCAGCAATGACAAGTTCTACGCCAATCACGCGCCGCTGCGCCTGGACAATCTGGTCATCATCGCGCCGGACGGCAGCCAGGTGCAGGCCGAAAACGCGCACCGCGGCAAGCTGCGCAGCACTTTCGATCTGCCGCTGGCGCAAGCCGGCACCTATCGCCTTGCCGTGGTCAATGACGGCGTCTTCGCGCGCTGGAAAGAAGACGGCAAGCCCAAGCGCTATTTCGGCAAGGCCGAAGGGCTGGCCGAAGCGGTGCCGGCCAAGGCCCAGGATCTGGAGATCACCCAGGCGCTGGGCCGGGTGGAAACCTTCGTGACCTCCGGCAAACCGAGCCCGCTCAAGCCGGTGGGCCGCGGGTTGGAGATGGTCGCCGTCAGCCATCCCAATGATCTGTATTCCGATGAGGCCGCCACCTTCCAGATGATGGTGGACGGCAAGCCGGCCGCCGGCCTGGAAGTGACGGTCGTGCCCGATGGCGGCCGCTATCGCGACAAGGTCGAAGAGATCACGCTCAAGACCGACGCACAGGGCAAATTCCAGATCAAGTGGCCGCGCCCCGGCATGTACTGGGTGGAAGCCCGCCAGGAAGACAAGCATGTGTCCGTACCCAAGGCGACGATGCGCCGCCTGACCTACGCCGGCACGCTGGAAGTGCTGCGTCCCTGACGCGTATGCGGCACACCATCGTCGCGGCCCGGGATTACGGCGCCGCCTTGCGCCGTCCCGTCGCACTGGCAGGCGCCACCATGGGCACGACCTGGTCGCTGCGGCTGACTGCCCCGCTGGGCCTGTCCGATGCGGGCATTCAGGCCGCGGTACAGGGCGCGCTGGATGACGTCGTGGCCCAGATGAGCCACTGGTCGAACGACTCGGATCTGGCGCGCTTTAACCGTGCGGCGCCGGGCTGGCAAGCCCTGCCGCCGGCCCTGCTCCATGTCCTGGACTACGCCTTGGGCCTGGCGCGCGACACCGACGGCGCCTGTGACCCCACCCTGGGAGAATGGGTGGATATGTGGGGGTTTGGCCCGCGCCGCGAGGTGTCGGAGCCGCCATCGCCGGACCTGATCGCCCAGGCGGGCGCACGCTGCGGCTGGCGGCGGCTCGCCCTGGATCTGCCTCGCGGCATGGCCTGGCAAGCGGGCGGTTTGCGGCTCGATCTTTCCGCCATCGCCAAGGGCTATGGCGTCGATGCCGCCGCCTGGGCGCTCGAGGCCCTTGGCCTGCATCACTATCTGGTCGAAGTCGGCGGCGAGCTGCGCGCGCGCGGCACGCGTCCCGACGGCCAGCCCTGGCGCGTAGCCGTCGAAGTGCCCGACGGCAGCGGCTCGCACGCCCTGAGCCTGACGCTGCACAACCAGGCCATCGCGACCTCGGGTGACTACCGCCGCTATATGGAGCACGGCGGGCGGCACTATGCCCATACGCTCGATCCGCGCAGCGGCCGGCCGCTGGACAACGATCTGGCTTCGGTCACGGTGCTGCACGCCGGCTGCATGCAGGCCGATGCGCTGGCCACCGCGCTGAATGTCATGGGCGAATCCCGGGGCATGGACTATGCGCGCCATCACGCGCTGGCGGCGCTGTTCATCGTGCGCGGCAGTCAGGGCTTGCGGCTGGCGCCCAGCCCTGCCTTCCGGCAATTGGGCGCGGCCGGCCTATGAACGCGCGCATCGCCGCTGCCGTGCTGCTGATGGCGGCCTGGGCGCTGCTGAGCTGGCGAGCCTGGCGCCGCGTCCGGGTGACCCGCCAGCCGCCCCCGGACACCGGCGGCTGGCTGGTGGCCCATGCCAGCCAGACCGGGTTGGCGCAACAACTGGCCGAGCAGAGCGCGGCGGCGCTGCGCGCAGCAGGCCATGCCACCACCGTTCTACCCCTCAATCACGTCGATGCCGCGCGGCTGGCCGCCTGCCAGCGTGCGCTCTTTCTGGTCAGCACCTACGGGGAAGGCGACGCACCGGACGGCGCGGCTCGTTTTGCCCAGGAAGTCATGCGGCCCGCCTCGCCCGGCCCGCTGGCGCATCTGCGCTACGCGCTGCTGGCATTGGGCGACAGCAGTTACACCCACTTTTGCGGTTTCGGCCGCGGCCTGGACCATTGGCTGGCCGCGCAAGGCGCGCAGCGGCTGTTCGACCGCGTCGATGTGGACCAGGCCGATCCGGCCGCGCTGCGCCATTGGCAGCGAGAGCTCGTGAGCGCCTGCGGCGCCGCCGAGCAGGCCGCTTGGCAACCCCCCGACTACCAGCGCTGGCGCTTGAGCGCGCGCGTTCATCTCAACCCTGGCAGTTCGGGCGGCCCCTGCTATCTGCTGAGCCTGGTGTGCGACGCCCAAGCCAGTTGGCAAGCCGGCGATATTGCCGAAGTCGGCCCGCGCGCGGCAGTCGATGCGCCCCTGCAGCATCATCGTGAATACTCGATTGCGTCCTTGCCGGCCGACGGCTGCCTGCAGTTACTGGTCAGGCAGCAGCGCCAAGCCGATGGCAGCCTGGGCCTGGGCAGCGGCTGGCTGACCGAGCGCTGCCCCCTTGGCGCAGAGGTCGCCTTGCGCGTGCGCAGCAATCACGGCTTTCATCTGCCCCCGGGGCCGCGTCCGCTCATTCTGATCGGCAATGGCACCGGCCTGGCGGGTCTGCGCGCCTGGCTCAAAGCGCGCGTGGCCGCGGGCCATCGCCGCAACTGGCTGGTCTTTGGCGAACGGCACTCGGCGCACGACGCCTTGCTGCAAGATGAGCTGCGCGACTGGCAGGCGCAAGGCATGCTGCCCGAGCTGGATCTGGTGTACTCGCGCGAAGGTCAGGGCTATGTGCAGGACCGCCTGCGCGCACGCGCGGCGACGCTGCGCACCTGGGTCGATCGCGGCGCCATCATTGCGGTCTGCGGCAGCCTGCAAGGTATGGCGCAGGGGGTGGACGACGCCTTGACGGATATCCTCGGCGCGCCTGTCGTGCTGGCCTTGCGCGCCGATGGCCGCCTGCGGCGCGATGTCTACTGACACCGCGCCACACACTCACTGCAACTTGATGTCCGCCTGCTGAATGACCCGCTGCCAGCGGTCTTTCTCGGTCCGGATCTGCTCGGCAAACTCCGCCGGCGTGTTGCCCAGCGGAAAGGCGCCCGTGTCTTCCATCTTGGCCGCCGTGGCCGGGTCGCGCACCGCCTGCGCAAACGCCCGGGCCAGCGTGTCGCGCACCGCATCGGGCACCCCGGCCGGCGCCACGACGCCGTACCAGGCCGTCACGTCGTAATCGCGATATCCCAATTCGGCAAAAGTCGGCAGATCAGGCAGGCGAGGATTGCGCGCCGCACCGGTAATGGCCAGGGCGCGCAAATGCCCGCTCTTGACGTAAGGCAGCGTAGACGGGAAGTTATCGAAGATCACCGGCACCACCCCCGCCACGGTATCGGTCAATGCCGGGGCCGAACCCCGGTAGGAAATGCTGTTCATCTTGCCGTCGATGATCTGCAGAAACCAGATCATGCCCAGATCATTCACCCCGCCCGCGCCAGCGTTGGCATATCCCTCCTTGCCGGGATGGGCGCGCACGTGCTGGACGAAGCCGGCCAGATCCTGCGCCGCGAACGCCGGGTTGACCGCCAGGATGTTGGGGCTGGTGACCAGATTGCTGATCGGCGTGAAATCCTTGACGGGATCGTAGGCGAGCTTGGGGAAGAGATGCGGCGCGGTGCCGTGCGTGGACACCGTGGCCAGGCCGAGCGTGTAGCCGTCGGGCTTGGCGCGGGCCGTCGCGGCCATGCCGATGGTGCCGGAGGCGCCAGTACGGTTCTCCACCACGATTTGTTGCCCCAGGATTTCGCCTGCCTTGGCCGCCGCCACGCGGCCGACGATATCGGTGGGGCCGCCGGCCGGAAACGGCACGATCAGCGTGATGGGATGGTCGGGAAAGCCGGCGCGCGCGCTCAGCGCGACAGCCGCCAGTGCCAGGGCGGCACCGCTTTTGCGCAGCATGGTTTGTCTCCTGAAATTATGGGTCGTGCGGAAAACGGGGCTTATGGGGTATCGCGGCGCAGCACGCGCCCGGCCCCTGTCGATGCCGGCTGGGGAAATACGGGCTGCCCGTTGACCCACACGCCATCGACGCCCACGGAAGGCAGCGTGGGCGCCTCCCAGGTGGCCCGATCGGCCACGGTGGCGGGATCAAACAAGACCAGGTCGGCGTATGCGCCCTGGCGCAGTTCGCCCCGGTCGCGCAGGCCGTAGACACGGGCGGGCAGGCCCGTCATACGCGCGATGGCGGCCTCCAGCGTCAGCAAGCCGGCTTCGCGCACGAAGCGCCCAAGAATGCGGGTGAACGATCCCCACAGGCGCGGATGCGGAAAGGCATCGTTGGGCAGACCATCCGAACCCACCATACAGCCCGGATGCTGGAAAATCCGCTGTACCTCGGCCTCGTCCATGGCGAAGTAGATGGCGCCGGCCGGCAGCAGGCGCTCGGCCGCCGTGGTCTTATCGCAGCCCCAATCGTGCGCAATGTCGGCCAGGCTGCGGCCGGCGCACTCGGGGTGCGGGACCGACCACGTGATGCGGATGTGCTCGATCTGCTCGGCGCGCGCGGCGATGAGGATGGTGGAGCTGCCCGGGTAAGGGTAGATGTCCAACCCGACTTCCACCCCTTGCGCACGGGCGCGATCGATATTGGCCAGCGTCGCCCGGCTCTTGCCCCAATTGGCGGGCATCATGCATTTGTGATGCGACAACACCGTGGCGCAGCCCGTGGCCCGGCCGATCTCCAGCACCTCTTCGACCGCCTGTTCGACGGCGTCGGCCTCGTTACGGATATGACTGGTGTGCAAGCGGCGATGGGCCGCCGCCACGCGCGCCAGACCATGCAGCTCGGCCGGCTGGGCGCAGCCGCCCGGCTCATAGGCCAGCCCCGTGCTGAAACCCACCGCGCCGGCCAGCAGGGATTGCTCGAGCAAGGCCTCCATGTCGGCCTGCTCCTGTGCGTCGGGCATGGCCGACGGATCCCTCATGACGGCCAGCCGCAGGTTGGCGTGCCCCACCAGCGCGGCGACATTGATCGTGGGCTGCAGACGATCGACCTCGGCCAGGTAAGCCGCCATATCGGCAAACAAGGGGGTCTCGCCCAGCAACGCCAAGGCAGCCGCGGTATTGCCCGGCAGCGGCGCGGGCGCGCCGCTCACGCCGCAATTGCCCACCACCACGGTGGTAATGCCCTGGCTGGTTTTCCAGGGCAGACCGGGTTTTTCCACGAACATCAGGTCGTCATGCCCATGCACATCGATGAAGCCCGGGGCCAGCACGCGGCCCTGCCCGTCGATGCGATGCCGGGCCGGCAGACCGTCGAGCGCGCCGATGGCCACGATGCGATCGGCCAATACCGCCAGATCGGCACGGCGGCGCGGCGCGCCGCTGCCATCGATGAGGTCAGCGCCGTGAATGATGAAATCGACGGGTTCGGAGCGGGGGACATTCATGTGCGTAGTCTCTGCCTGCCGGAACAGCCGGCAAGCGCCAGTATCCGTCCGAAGATCAATCTGTGAAAATTGTTTTAATTGATCCATCTATCGGATTTTGCAATGCATCGCCTGCCCAAGCACGTCACCCTCAAACACCTGAACGCCTTTGTGGCGGTGGCCCAGGAAAGCAGCTTCACGCACGCGGCCAAGCGCCTGTTCCAGACGCAGTCGTCGATCACCACCCTGGTGCGCCAGCTAGAGTCAGCCCTGGGCGCGGCCCTGTTCGAACGCACCAGCCGCCGCGTCCTGCTTACGTCCCTGGGCCGGGACTTTCTTCCCCGGGTATTGCGCCTGCTGGCGGATTTCGACGGCGCGATCGATGACGCCGTGCGTTATGGCGCGGTACAAAGCGGCCGCGTAGGCGTGGCCGCCGCCCCGTCTGCCATCACCGAGATCATTGCGCCGGCCGCCGCCGCGTATGCCGAGCAGTACCCGGGCATCAGGCTCTACCTGCGCGATGACAACTCCGGCAATATCCAACGCCTGGTAGCCGCCGGCGAGGTCGACTTCGGCCTGACCAGCCGCTGGGCGGATACGCCTGGCCTGGTGTTCGACGCCCTGCTGGAAGACCGCTTCGGTGTGCTCTATCGCCACGATGACGCCGCCCTGCAACCCGGCCGCGATGGCTATGTCTCCTGGCGCGCCCTGGTCGGCCGCAAGCTGGTCGGTGTCGTGGACGAGACCGGCATCATGGCCTTGTTGCGCGCGCGGGCCGATCTGCCCATACAGGCCGGCGCGCCCTTTTATGAAGCCTCGAGCACCACGTCGCAGGCCGCGCTGGTGCAGGCGGGGCTGGGCGTGGCGCTGCTGCCCGCCCTGGCGGCTCACCGTGTCATGCTGCCCGGCCTGCGTTACGCGTTGCTGGCCCGCCCGACCGTGGTGCGCACGCTGAGCATTCTGCGCGCCCGCGAGCGCTCGCCCAGCCCGGCTGCGGCCGCGCTGATCACGGCCATCGGCCAGTACCTGAAGCAGGCGCCGTTGCCGGCGGGCTGCCGCCGCTGCCGCTGACACCCCGCCCCCAAAAAGAAACCGGCCTTGCGGCCGGTTTCGATGCTGCCCAGGCTTACTGCAACGTGCGGGTGAAGACAAACTTGCCGTCGCGGTAATCCACCGGCACGACATCGCGCGGGCCGAACACGCCTTGCAAGATGAGCTTGGCCACCGGGTTCTCGATCTGCTGCTGGATGGCACGCTTGAGCGGCCGCGCGCCAAACACCGGGTCGAAGCCCACCCGGGCGATCTCGGCCAGGGCCGCGTCGGTGACTTCCAGCTGCATCTCCTGCTTCTCGAGGCGTTCGGCCAGCCGCTTGAGCTGGATGCGCGCAATAGACTCGATGTGCTGGGCATCCAGGGCATGGAACACCACCACCTCGTCGATGCGATTGAGGAACTCGGGACGCAAGGTCTGCTTGAGTTCTTCCATCACCACATCCTTGATGACCTCATAGGGCTTGCCGGTCATGCTCTGGATCTGCTGCGAGCCCAGATTCGAGGTCATGACGATGACGGTGTTGCGGAAGTCCACCGTGCGGCCTTGGCCGTCGGTCAGGCGGCCATCATCGAGCACCTGCAGCAAGACGTTGAACACATCCGGATGGGCTTTCTCGACTTCGTCGAGCAGCACCACGCTGTACGGCTTGCGGCGCACGGCTTCGGTCAGATAGCCGCCCTCTTCGTAGCCCACATAGCCCGGAGGCGCACCGATGAGGCGGGCCACGGAATGCTTTTCCATGAACTCGCTCATGTCGATACGGATCATGTGCTCTTCGGAGTCGAACAGGAAGTCCGCCAGGGCACGCGTGAGTTCGGTCTTGCCCACGCCGGTCGGGCCCAGAAACAGGAAAGACCCATAAGGCTTGGAGGGGTCAGCCAGACCCGCGCGCGAGCGGCGGATGGCATCGGCCACGAGGCTGCACGCTTCTTCCTGGCCCACCACACGCTGATGCAGCGCGTCTTCCATGTGCAGCAGCTTGTCGCGCTCGCCTTCCATCATCTTGGACACCGGAATGCCGGTGGCGCGCGAGACGACTTCGGCGATTTCCTCGGCGCCTACCTGCGTGCGCAACAGACGCGGCTTGCCGCCGGCGGTCTCGGCGCGTTCGACATCTTCCTCGGCCAGATCCGCCGCCTTCAGGCGGGCTTCCAGCTCCGGCAGCTTGCCGTACTGCAGCTCGGCAAGCTTATCGAACTGCCCCTTGCGCTGCAGCTCGGCCATGTCGGCGCGTACGCGGTCGATCTCTTCCTTGATGGATTGCGTGCCTTGCACGGCGGCCTTCTCGGCCTTCCAGATTTCTTCGTAGTCGTTGTACTCGCGCTGCAGGCGTTCGAGCTCTTCCTCGATGACGGCCAGCCGGCGCTTGGAAGCGTCGTCGGTTTCTTTTTTGACGGCTTCGCGCTCGATCTTCAACTGGATGATGCGACGATCCAGTTTGTCCATGACCTCGGGCTTGGAGTCGATCTCCATGCGGATGCGGGAAGCGGCCTCATCGATCAGGTCGATGGCCTTGTCAGGCAGGAAGCGGTCGGTGATGTAGCGATGCGACAGCTCGGCGGCCGCGACGATGGCCGGATCCGTGATCTCGACGCCGTGGTGAATCTCGTAGCGCTCCTGCAAACCGCGCAGGATGGCGATGGTCGACTCGACATCGGGTTCGCCCACGAGCACCTTCTGGAAGCGGCGCTCCAGCGCGGCGTCCTTTTCGATGTACTTGCGGTATTCATCCAGCGTGGTGGCGCCTATGCAGTGCAGCTCGCCGCGCGCCAGCGCCGGCTTGAGCATGTTGCCCGCATCCATGGCGCCCTCGGCCTTGCCGGCGCCGACCATGGTGTGCAGCTCGTCGATGAAAACGATGTTTTGCCCGTCGTCCTGGGAGAGTTCCTTCAGTACGGCCTTGAGGCGTTCTTCGAACTCGCCGCGGAACTTCGCGCCAGCGAGCAGCGCGGCCAGATCCAACGACAGCACGCGCTTGCCGCGCAGCGTCTCGGGGACTTCGTCATTGACGATGCGCTGCGCCAGACCTTCGACGATGGCGGTTTTACCCACGCCAGGTTCGCCGATGAGCACGGGATTGTTCTTGGTGCGGCGCTGCAGGATCTGAATGGTGCGGCGGATTTCGTCATCGCGGCCGATGACGGGATCGAGCTTGCCTTCACGGGCGCGCTCGGTCAGGTCCATGGTGTACTTGGACAAGGCCTCGCGGTTGGACTCGCCTTCGGCCTCGGAAATTTTTTCGCCGCCGCGCACCGCATCGATGGCGGTTTCGAGCGCTTTTTTCTGCAGCCCGGCTTCGCGCAGGATGCGCCCGGCCTCGCCCTTGTCGTCGGCCAGCGCCAAGAGGAAGAGTTCGCTGGCGATGAAAGTATCGCCGCGCCGCGCGGCCTCTTTGTCGGTGCGCGTGAGCACGCCCTGCAGATCACGGCTGATCTGTACATTGTCGTCGCCGGCGACCTGCGGCAGGGCCCGCATGGCGGTCTCCAGCGCAGGCTGCAGGCGGTTGACCGCCACGCCAGCGCGCGCCAGCAGGCTGCCCGCGCCGCTGTCGGCGTCGGCCAGCAATGCCGCCAGCACGTGGACCGGCTCGATATAGGGATTGTCGTTGCGGGCTGCAAGGCTTTGCGCGTCCGCCAGGGCTTGCTGGAACTTGGTGGTAAGTTTGTCGAATCGCATAGTAGTCGGTTGGCAGTGATGGGAGCCATGCCATAACCCTCAGCCGGCTCGATGACCTAAATGTGCGGCCAATTGGGTGCATTTCAAGGCCCTTCCCCGCACGCTGAAAATCGACTTACAGTGACTTACACTCCCGCCCATATTTCACAGGCAGTCCTGATGAGCATAAACGTTTTTGTCTACGGCACGCTACGCAGCGGTGAAATCCATGACCTGAGTCAAGTCGCCGCCGCTCATGGCCTGCCCCGTCCCCTTGCCCTGGGCGCCGGCCGCGTGCCGGGCTATCTGGTCGACTTCGGCGACTGGCCCGGCCTGGTCCCCGTGGCGGATGGACGCGCCGTGACGGGAGACGTCTACCAGATCGATCCGCGACTGCTGCCGCTGCTGGATCAAATCGAGGAGATCGGCCCCGATAGCGACTCCTGTTTCGTCCGCGCCGAGATCGATGTCGACACCGCCGGCGGGCCCGTGCGCTGCCATTACTACCCCGTGGATCCGGCGCGTCTGCAGGGCGTGCCCGGCATCCCTGACGCGGACTGGGTGTCCTACCGCGCTGCGCGCGAGGCCGCCGCGCTGACGGCGCTGGAGACCCCCGCCCTGCTGCTGGATACCGACCGGCTGCAGGCCAACGTGGACATGATGCGGCAACGGGCGGCGGCGTTGGGCGTGACGCTGCGCCCCCACGTCAAGACCGCCAAATGCGTGGAAGTGGCGCTGGCGGCCTGCGGCGGCCAGCCCGGTCCGATCACCGTGTCCACCCTCAAAGAGGCAGACCAGTTCTTCGCCGCGGGCTTTACCGACATGCTTTACGCCGTCGGCATCACGCCCAACAAGCTCGATCACGTCGCGCGCCTGCGCCGCGCCGGATGCGATCTGAAAATCATTCTCGACAATCGCGAGGCGGCCCAGGCCGTGTGCGCCGCCCGCAGCCGGCTGGGCCTGGACCTGCCCTGCCTGCTCGAGATCGACTGCGATGGCCAACGCAGCGGCCTGAAGCCGGACGACCCCGCGTTGACGGCCATTGCCGACCTCCTGCGCGCGGGCGCGGTGACCGTGGCCGGTGTGCTCACGCATGCCGGCGCCTCCTACACCTGCCGCAGCCGCGAGGCCATCGCGGCGATGGCCGAGCAGGAGCGCACCGCCTGCGTGCAGGCCGCCGCACGCTTGCGCGCAGCCGGGCATCCCTGCCCTATCGTCAGCGTGGGCTCCACGCCCACCGCGCGCTATGCGCGCCAGCTCGACGGCGTGACCGAGCTGCGGGCTGGCGTCTATATGTTCTTCGATCTCGTCATGGCCGGTCTGGATGCCTGCGGCATCGATGACATCGCCCTCTCGGTGCTCGTGACCGTGCTGGGCCATCAGCCCGAACGGGGTTGGATCATCACGGATGGCGGCTGGATGGCCATGAGCCGCGACCGGGGCACCTCCCACCAGCCCGTGGACCAGGGCTATGGCCGGGTCTGCGACCGTCTGGGCCGCCCCATCCCCGGGCTGAACATGACCGAGGCCAACCAGGAGCATGGCGTGCTCAGCTTCAGCCCGCCAGAGGCCGGCGATCTGGTCAAAGACTACCCGGTGGGCTCGCTGCTGCGCATCCTGCCCAATCACGCCTGCGCCACCGCCGCGCAACACCCGCGCTACCACCTGGTGCGCCAGGGCGGCGACCGCGTCGAGGGAATCTGGGCGAGGTTCAGCGGATGGTGACGCAATGCGAATTCCTGCTAGTTAGCGGCGCAAATCGACGAAATTCTGTCAAGAAGACTACAATCTAACGCAAAGAAACCGTGCCACTGCTTCCGCGAGCCGGTGTATCAAGTCTACGAGGTCATGAATGCTCAAGCGGGTTCCTGTCACGCCTGACGCCGCACATTGTTCCAGTTGCATGCTCGGTCATGTCTGCATCCCTATTGGCATGGCCGCCGCCGAGGTCGAAAAACTCGACGATCTGATCAAGGAACGCGTGCGGGTCGAAAAAGGCCATACGCTTTACGAACTGGATGCTCCCCTGGATGCGGTCTACGGCGTACGCTACGGGTCGCTCAAGACGCAACTCGAAGACGCCAGCGGCCAATTGCAGATCACGGGCTTTCATCTGCCCGGCGAAATCGTCGGCCTCGATGGCATGCTCGAGTCACGCCATGTCTCCAACGCCGTGGCGCTGGAAGACTCGGAAGTCTGCGTCATCCGCCTGTCGGAAATCGATCGCATCTCCAGCCACCTGCCCAGCCTGCAACAGCAGTTTCGCCGGCTCATGAGCCGCGAGATCACGCGCTCGCATCAGATGCTGGCCACCTTGGGCTCCATGCGCTCCGAGCAGCGCCTGGCGGCGTTTCTGCTCAACCTGTCGCAGCGTTATGCCGCGCTGGGCTATTCGTCCACCGAATTCGTGCTGCGCATGAGCCGCGAGGAAATCGGCAACTATCTCGGCCTGACGCTGGAGACGGTCAGCCGCCTGTTCTCGCGCTTTGCCCGCGAAGGGCTGATCCGCATCAACCAGCGCGAGGTCGAGCTGCTCGATCAGCCCGCCCTGCGCCAGTTGCTCGGCCACGAGCACTGCTGACGCGCCCATGAAGCCTAGCGGTGGCGGGTTCCGCCTAGCTCTTGCCGCGGCCTGCGCCTGCCTGCCCGCGGCTGCCGCGCTCGCGCAGGCAGCCCTGCCGGGCAGCGAGGAGCCCGATCCCTACGAAGAGCCGGTGGCCGCATCCGTACTGCCCACGCCGCCCTGGCGCGCGCTGGAGCTCGGCCGGCCCGGGCAACGCTACCCTTTCCCCGTTTACGCCAGCAAGAATCTCAAGCGCGATGACTTGCGCGGCATCCGCCGGCTGGTCATCGTCGTGCACGGCGTCAAGCGCGACGCCACGCGCTCTTATGAGGCCGTCTCCGCCCTGATGGGCAACAATGCCGAACGCCAGGACGACACGCTCATCATTGCGCCAAAGTTCTCCAGCGCGATCGACACCGGTTTCGGCCATATGCCGGCCTGGCGCCGCGCCAGTTGGGAAGACGGCGAACTGAGCATGCAGGTCAAGGGCCGGCCCGCGCCGGTGAGTTCCATGCAGGTGCTCGATGACCTCCTGCATGAACTGGCCAATGCCGAACGCCTGCCGGCGCTGCGCACCGTGGTGCTGGCCGGCCATTCGGCCGGCGCGCAACTCATCCAGCGTTATGCCGTGCTGAACAACCTGGATGATGACCTGCGCAACAAAGGCCTGGACGTGCGCTACGTGGTGGCCAACCCCTCGTCCTATCTCTACCTCACGCCCGAGCGTCCGCGCGCCGACGGGCGCGGCTTCGCGCCTTACGAGCGCGGCATCTGCCCGACCTACAACCAATACAAATACGGTCTGGACCAAATCCCTGCCTATCTGCGCAACGGCGATCCGGCGCGGCTGGCCCCGCGCTATGCCGCCCGCCACGTCACGTATCTGCTGGGCGGCGCCGACAACAATCCCGAACATCAGTTTCTGGACAAGACCTGCGGCGCCGAGGCGCAGGGCGCCACGCGCTGGGCGCGCGGCCTGGGCCATTGGCGCTACGAACTGGCCAGCGCGCAGCGCCATCCCGACTGGCCGGCGCTCGTGCACCAGGCCCAGGAGGTCGTCGACACCGGCCACAATGTAGCGGCCATGTTTGGCTCGACGTGCGGCGCGCGCGCGTTGCTGGGCGAAACCAGCGCCCCCCTGACGCAGGGCGCGCCCTGCCTGCCCATCACGCGCTAAGCCCCCGCATCAGACCGGCTTTTCCGTCGGCGGCTCGCCCGCCCCATCGGCCGGCAACACCGTCGCAGCCTCTCCCGGCTCTGCCACCACATTGTCGAATGCGGCCGTGCCCGCCGGAGGCTCGGCCGCCGGCGCGGGAGGCTGCACCACCCCGGCTTCCGGGGTGAGCATTTCCATGGCGGGATCGACCTCGACATCCACGCGCGGATCGAGCGTGACCATGGCCGGCGAGGACTGCAGCGTGTCGGGCATGGGTACGAAATGCACCGGCGCCTCGTCGACCTGATGCAGGCCGGTGACCGCGCTGGGCCGCACGCGCCAGACCAGGATGAGCGCACAGAGGGGAACAAACACGTAATACATGGCGTAGCCCCCGAGCGACATCATGATGCCGGCCACCAAGGGCCCCAGGCAGGCGCCCACGCCGTAGACCATCAACAGCACGGCGCTCAGGCTCACCCGCCGCTCGGCCTCGACGTGGTCATTGGCCAGCGCCGCGCCCAGGGGGTAGAGCGTGAACTGCAGCACGCCCAGCAGCGCCGACAGACATAGCAGCAGCCAGAAAGGCAGATCCAGCCAACCCCACATGAACACCGGCACCAGGACCAGGATGGCGGCATTGCAGCGGATCAGCCCGGCGCGGTTGATGCGGTCGGACAGCCAGCCTATGGGCCATTGCGACAGCAGGCCGGCGGTGACCGAGACGGCCACGAACAGCGCGACCTGCGAGGTTTCCAGGCCATGCTTGGCGGCGTAGACGGGCGCCAGGCCATAAAAGGCGCCGCTCAGGTTGCCGGCCACGAAGAGCACAGTCATGGCCAGCGGCACGCGTTTGACGAAGAAAAAGAAATCCAGCGGCGCGGGCCGCGGCGTGGGCGGGTGGGAGCGGGCCGTGACCGCGATGGGCACCAGACACAGCACCAGGCACATCGCCACCAGGATGAGGGGGCCGTCATCGAGGACCCCGTAGAAGGTGAGCGCCAACTGCCCCAGCACCGTGCCCAGGCCGGACACCACCATGTAGACCGAAAAGACGCGGCCGCGCTGATGGTTTTCGGTCTGCTCATTGAGCCAGCTCTCGATCACCATGAATTCGGTCACCATCATGATGCCGGAGATCAGGCGCAGCACCAGCCAGATCGGCAGACTCTCGGTCTGGGCCTGCAGCAGAATCATGCTGGTGGCCACGGCCGCGCAGGCCACGAAAGCGCGGATGTGACCGACCCGGATGATGAGTTTGTGACCCAGCCGCGCACCGCAGACCAGGCCCAGGTAGTACCCGGCGATCATGGAGCCGATCCAGACTTCATTGACGGATTTCGCCGTCAGTGTCAGCCCCATATAGGTGTTGAACAGGCCCGTGCCGATCAGCATCAGCAGCGTGGCGAAATACAGCGACGAAAACGAGAAGATGGTCGATAGCATGGGCAGGCGGGCAGCAGAGGATACGAGGGGGCTGCACGGGAGGCCGGACCGCCGGCCTCCTGAAAATCATCAGATCTGGGACAGCAGCGTGTCGGCGTCGCTGACTTCGAACTTGCCACCCGCTTCGATGTTCAGCTTGGTGACCACGCCGTCTTCGATCAGCGCCGAGTAACGTTGCGAGCGCACACCCATGCCGCGGGCGATGAGATCCAGCTCCAGGCCCAGCTCGCGCGTCCACAGCGCCGAACCGTCGGCCAACATGCGCACCTTGCCGCCGGCCTGCTGCTCGCGACCCCAGGCGCCCATCACGAAGGCATCGTTGACCGCCACGCACCAGATCTCATCGACACCCTTGTCGGCAAAGGCCTGGGCCTGGGCGATGAACCCCGGCAGATGCTTGGCCGAGCAGGTCGGGGTGAACGCGCCGGGCACGGCAAACAGCGCAATCTTCTTGCCGCGCGTCAGGTCGGCGACCTCGAAGGCATTGGGGCCGAGCTGGCAACCCGGAGTTTCGGTTTCGATGAACTCGGTGAGCGTGCCGTTCGGTACGCGGTCGCCAACGGAAATGGTCATGTATTTCTCCAACAGGAACGATTATCTATTTGGTTTGCACAGCACCGCTGTCGCGGCCTGCCCTCCATCATAGATCCTGCGCGCGCCAGCGGGGTTGGCGCCGGTGCGGGAAAAGCCTGCGCACAGACTGAAACGTCTGCAAACCGGCCCGCAGCGCCGCCGCGGCCCCGGCTTGGTCATAATGAAACGTTGCGAACAAGCGACGGAGGACCCCACCATGCGAGCCCTATGGATTGCAGCGGCCGCCCTGGCGAGCACGGCTCAGGCGCAAACCCCCGCCGAGCCCGGCGGCCAGACCACCTTCGAGCAAATCATCACCGCGGCCGGCGCCACCAATGGCGCGGCGCGGCTGTGCGGCGCTTCCGACCCCGATCTGCGCCAGCACGAATCCAACTGGCAGGTAAATCTGAAGCGCTATGCGCAGGAGTACCGCTACGACACCACGGCGCTCAATACCCGCTTTGCGCAGGGCCAGGAGACCGGCCGGCAAATGATGGAGCAGATGCGCCAGGCCAGCGTGGACGGCTGCGCCGGCGTACTGGGCAGTTTTCAGCGCGAGCGCGCCATCGGCTACAGCGAAATGAAGCAGGCCATCGCCGAAGTCACCGATGGCCTGCCGCGCACGCCCGCCCGCTGAACGGCGTGCTCAGAGCCCGTTCTGCTTGAACCAGTCCAGCATGCGTTGCCAGGCCTGCTCGGCCTCGGCTTTGTGAAAGCTGGGCCGGTAGTCCGCATGAAAGGCGTGCGGCGCATTGGGGTAGATGTCGATGCGCGAGGCCTGGGCGGCGGCAGGCCCCTTGGCCAGCGCCACCCGCATGCGATCGACGTCAGCCACAGGAATACCGGCATCCTTGCCGCCGTAAGCGCCCAGCACGGGGGCCTGCAGATGAGGCACCACGTCCAGCGCCGTGCGCGGCTTGAGATCGCTGCTCGCGCCGCCCAACTGGCCATACCAGGCCGCGCCCGCGCGCAGACCGGGGCGATGCGCGGCATAGAGCCAGACGACACGCCCGCCCCAGCAGAACCCCAGAATCCCCAGCCTGGCGGCCGCGCCGCCATGCGCCGCCGCCCAGGTGGCGGTGGCATCCAGGTCGGCCATCACCTGGGCATCGGGCACTTTGTCGATGATCTCGGCGCGCAAGGAGGCCATATCGGAATACTTGGCCGGATCGCCTTGGCGGGCGAACAGTTCCGGCGCAATGGCCAGATAGCCCTGGTGAGCCAGGCGCCGGCAGACATCCTGGATGTACTCGTGCACACCGAAGATCTCCGAGACGACCAGCAAGGTGGGCAGATCCTTGCGACCCTGCGGCGCGGCCCGGTAGGCGGGCATCTTGCCATCATTGGTGGGTATCTCGACCGGCCCGGCCACCAGCCCCTGGCTGCCGGTTTTGATGGCGGTCTGGGCCACGGCCGGGCCTGCGGCCAGCGAAAAGCCGGCGGCCAGGCCCGTGGCGATGAAGCCGCGCCGGTTCAGCGTCAGGGGCGGCAGCAGACTGTCGAACTCAGCATCCTTGATAACCATGGCACAACCTCCGGAAGGGATTACTTCAGTGAGAAATCGACGCGCGAGGGCATGCCATCATCCTTGATGCCGTCGGCGTCGAGCACGGGCGCGACGATGAAAATCCGGTCTGCCGGCCCTTGGTCCTGCAGTTTTTCGAATACGGCCTGGGCCCGCGCGTCGGCCAGCCGGCGCAGATCGTCCTGGGAAACGCGTGCCGCGCCCCGCAGCAAGGCTTCCATCTGTTGCGCGGGGATGGACTTGGCCATGCCGATGAAATTGCGGGGCTTGCCTTCGATCTTGGTATCGTCGTAGACCTTTTCGAGATACTTGGCGCGCTCGGCCTCGGTGAGCGTGACCGTCGCGAGATCCGGCGGGCGCTTGGCCGAGCCGGCCGTGTCGCGCACCTTGGCCAGGCGGATCTGCCGCTCGACCCAGGCCTGGCGCAGGCCGTCCTCGTCGCTGCGCGGATCGGCGCGGCCGGCGATGTCCAGCTTCAGGCTGGGCCGATCGTTCAACGCCTTGGCCAGCGTCTGCAGGCGGGCCAGGCTGTCGGCGGACAGATCGGCGCTGCCCGGCGCGAATTCGACATAGGAGAGTTCTTCTCCGCCGCCGAAGGCCGCGGCCAGCAAATTGAACGGCGCGGTCACCGCCTTGACGATCAGGTTGACGAATACCCGCACGATGATCCCGCCCACCGAAAACTGCGGATCATCCAGCGAGCCTGAAATCGGCAGGTTGATGTCGATATTGCCCTTGCTGTCCTTGAGCAGGGCGACGGCCAGCAGCACCGGCAACTGCAAGGCATCCTTGCTGTCTGTTTTGTCGCCCAGCGTGAGCTGGTTGAGCACGACCCGATTGCTGGCCTGCAAGGCGCGGTTTTTGATCTGGTACTCGACATCGAGCGAGAGTTTGCCGCGCTTGATGGGATAGCCCACATACTTGGCCGAATAGGTCGTAAAGCGCGGCAGATCCACGCCTTTTGCCGACGCTTTGAGATCCAGCGCCAGGTATTGCGCAAAGGGCTGCACCGTCCCGCTGATCGAAAAAGGCGCGGTGGTGTAGACGCGCCCGCCGATCTTGACCTGCGCCGGCTTGGGGCTGCGCGATGACACCGCCGAGACCGATCCTTCAATGGCCGACAGTTCGGCCGTGTAATTCGGTTTGACGAAGCGGTCGGTGAAATTCATCCTGCCGTGCGTGAGCGTGACGCTATTGACCGAGATCTCCGGCAAGGCGGCCGGGGCGGAGGCCGGGGCCGCGTGCGTACGGGTCTGCGTGTCTTGCGTGATGGAACCCGCAGCCTGGCCAGGCTCGGCCACGAGATCCATGACGTTCAGCCGCCCTTCGGCATTGAGCAACACACGGCCGAAGAAATCGTCCAGCACGATATCGCCCAGCGCGGCCGAGACCTGTTCGCCGCGCATCTGCACTTGCATATTGGACAGCGCGAGCTTGCGCCAGTTGAGAAAATCCGCCTTGTTGACCCGGTCTTGCAGATCGAAGTCGCTGATCTCGGCCGCGCCATGCCAGGAGGCGTCGGTGGGCGTGTCACCGTGAGCCAGAGAGAAGGCCAGTTGGCCGCTCGCGCCCACCGTGATGGCCCGCAGGGTCGCATTCAGGCTGGAGGCGACGTAGGGCGCGAAAGGCGCAAGGTCCAGCGCGGTGAGATCGACATGGGATTTGAGCGTCAGCGGCGCGGTGGTGAGCACGCCCTGCATGGCCAACTGCCCTTTTCCCTGGAGATCGGCGGCCCGCACCGTGAAGGCGGTCGGCGCCGCGCCCAGCGCGAGCCGGTCGGCGCTGAGGTCCAACTGCCCCAGCGACATCTCCACCGCGGGCGAGATGCCCTCATCGCGCGCCCGGACACGGCTGAGCGCGAGCCTGACGTTCTGCGCGCTGGCCTGAGCGTGGTCGCCGGCCGTCGCCACGCGGACACGGCCATCCAGGGCCAGCCGGCCATCCTGCACCACGATGGGCGCAGCGGCACGCACCGCCGGCGCGAAGGGCGCCAAGGCAATGTTGCCCATGTGCAGATCGAGGTCCAGATCCAGCGGCGCGAGCGTCAGCGGCCCTTTGGCCCGCAGCCAGCCGCCGTCCGCGCGGTTTTCCATGTTGGCCCAGATCCGGATCGGCTGCTGCGGCGGCTGCGGCCACTGGATGGTCTCGACCGTGAGGTCCAAACCCGCGAGCCAATAATCCAGCCCCGAGGGCGCATCGCGCAGCCGGACCTCGGCATCATGGACGTTGACGGCATCGACGGCCACCTGCCAGGGCGGCGTGGCGGCTTGTGGCGCGGCCTGCTTGCCGCCCAATGCCTGCTGCAGCCGGCCGATGACATCGAGCCAATTGATGCGCTGATCGGCATAACGGCGGGTTTGCACCTGCGGCGCCCACACCTCCACCTCGCCGATGCGCAACTGCTGCTTCAGCGGCTCGGTGTCGATGCGCCGCACGACCACGGAACTCCATTTGAGCAGGTCATCGCCGGACGCCTCGCGCAGATCCCATTGCCGCAGCCCCACATCCCCCACGATCCGGATGGCCGGCGCGGCGTCACGCGGTTGCTCGAAGCGGATCTGCAACGCCGAGTCGAGCAAGCCGCGCTGCATCGTGAGCGGCAGCGCCAGCGGCCAGATGTCAGCCCATTTCTCCAACTCCAACCCGGAAAAATCGAGGTTCAGGGTGGAATACGGCACTTTGTCGAAGGGCCGCGCCACGCCATCGAGCGTGAAGGCACTGCCATTGACCCGCATATGCAGGCTGGGCTGGACATCGATATCCGTGGCATAGCCGAACGTGGAGATAAAGGGCACGCCCAGCGATATCTGATCGATGACCTGCTTACGGCCCGTGACCTTGTCGTCGAGGACGATGCTGCCGCCCTCGAGGCGCAGATTATTGAGGGAAAACCGGGGCAGGCCGGCGTCGGCTTTCCCCTCGGCGGGCGGGCTGGCGGAGGGGCCGGCCAGCTTCTGCTGGATATCGGAGAAGCTGAACTGCGTGACATCCTCGCGCACGACCGTCACTTGCGGGTCGATCACGCTCACCGAGTCCAGCACGGGAGCAAACCAGAACAGCGAGCTCCAGGCGGCGCTGGCCTGAACCCGCGCCACTTTCAGCAAGGGCGTGTCGGCCTGCGGCTGGGCAATGACCAGATCATGCGCCCGCACCGTCAGGGTGAAGGGATTGAAGGAGATATCGCCCACGCTGATCTGGCGGCCCAGCAGCGCGGCCACGTCGCCGGTGAGCACGCCACGCACGACCTTGGGCACCTGCCAGGCCGCCAGACCCGCCAACAGCAGCACGCCCAGCACGACCGCTCCCAAGATTTTCGCGCCACGGCGCGAAAGCTTCAGTGCGGGCATGCGAACAGACATATCGGCCACTCCTGACGGGTTTGCCGGGGATTATCGCGTCCCCGACTGGGCTCGTCTATCATAAGGCTGCGCGCCACGCGGTGCGCCCGAAGCGCTTCCTCTCCCTGATCTTCTGTTTCTTTCTGAGATGCCTGACACCTTACCCACACTGAGCCATCTGGACGAAAGCGGCCAGGTTCGCATGGTCGATGTCGGCGACAAGGCCGAATCCGACCGTGTCGCCATCGCGCAAGGCGCGGTGCGCATGAGCCCGCAAGCCTACGGCCTCTTGACCCAGCCCGGCCAGGGCAAGGGCGAGGTCCTCAACACCGCGCGCGTGGCCGCCGTGCTGGCCGCCAAGCGCTGCGCCGAGCTCATCCCGCTATGCCACAGCCTGCCGCTGGCCTTCGTGGGCATCGAGTTCTCGCTCGACGACCAGGCTCACCGCATCGACATCCGCGCCACCTGCCGCACCCGCTATAAAACGGGCGTCGAAATGGAAGCCATGACGGCCTGCAGCGTGGCCGCGCTCACCATCTACGACATGTGCAAGGCCGCCGACAAAGGCATCGTCATCGAACAAATACGCCTGGCTTACAAGGCGGGGGGCAAAAGCGGTGAATGGCGCAACGATTGAAATGCGGTACTTCGCCCGCGTGGCGGAACTGCTTGGCAAGCGCAGCGAGCGCCTGCCTTTGCCGCAGCCGGCGGATACGGTCCAATTGCTGGCGGACCTGGCCTCGCGCTATCCGCAACTGTCAGATGCCAGCCGGCTGCGAATCGCCGTCAACCAGACCCACGTGAAGGGTCAGGCGCCCCTGGCCGGGGGGGACGAGGTGGCGGTATTCGAGCCTGTCACCGGAGGTTGAAGCCATGATCTTCGTTCAGGAGGCCGATTTCGATGCGGCCGCCCTCACCGCCCGCTTGCGCGCCGAGGTCGGCGCCCAGGCCGGCGCCATTGTGACCTTTACCGGCTACGTGCGCGATTACGCCCCGGGCCAGGCCACCGAAACCCTGTACCTCGAGCATTACCCCGGCATGTGCGAGCGCGAACTCGACGAGATCGCCCGCGCCGCGCGCCAACGCTGGCAGCTTGCCGGCACGCTCATCGCCCACCGCGTGGGCGCGCTGCCCCGCGAAAGCCAGATCGTGTTCGTGGCCGCGGCCAGCGCCCACCGGGGCGACGCGTTTCGCGGCTGTGAATTCATGATCGATGCGCTCAAAACACGCGCGCCTTTCTGGAAGCGTGAAACGCTGGCCGATGGCAAGCGTTTCTGGGTCCAGCCACGCACCGACGACGAGGACCGCACCCTCGCCTGGGAAAACAACAAGGACAAACCATGAACACCGAAAGCAATATTTCGCTGGCCTGCGCGGTACTGACGGTCAGCGATACACGCAGCGCCGGCGACGACACCTCGGGCAATCTGCTGGCCCATAACCTGGCGCATGCCGGCCATATGTGCGTGCGCCGCGAGATCGTGCGCGACGATATCTACCTGATCCGCCGGATCATGAGCGACTGGATCGCCGACCCGCAAGTCCAGGTCATTCTGAGCAGCGGCGGCACCGGTTTTTCGCACCGCGACTCCGTGCCCGAAGCCGTGCGCCCCTTGTTCGACAAAGAGATCGACGGCTTCGGCGAACTCTTCCGGCAACTGTCCTATGAAGAGATCGGCTCCTCGACCATCCAGTCGCGCGCCCTGGCCGGCTATGCGAACAATACGGTGATCTTCTGCATGCCGGGCTCCAATGGCGCCTGCCAGACCGCCTGGACTCGCATCATCGCCGAGCAGCTGGACAGCCGGCACAAGCCCTGCAACTTCGCCACCCACCTCTCGCGCAAGGACGCATCATGATGGAGTTCGACCAGGCCCAGGCGCAATTGGCCCAGGCCGCAGCCGCCATCGCGCGACGCGAAACCTTGCCGCTGGCCAGGCTGGCCGGGCGGGTGTTGGCGCAAGACATCCGCGCCACGCTCGATCTGCCGCCGGCCGACAATAGCGCCATGGATGGCTATGCCCTGCGTCACGCCGACTACCAGGCCGGCCGCAAGCTGCCCGTGACCCAGCGCATTTTTGCCGGGGATGCCCCGACGGCGCTGGCCCCCGGGCAAGCGGCCCGCCTGTTCACCGGCAGTCTCATGCCCGCCGGGGCCGACACCGTCGTCATGCAGGAAGACACGCATGAAGCCGACGGGCATGTCGAAATCCGCCAGGCCCCCACCGCCGGCCAGCACGTGCGCAAGCGCGGCGAGGACACCACGGCCGGACAGCCGCTACTGACCGCCGGCACGGTGCTGCAAGCCGCGCACATCGCTCTGCTGGCCTCGCAAGGGCTGGACCAGGTCGAGGTCTATGCGCGCTTGCGCGTGGGCATCCTCACCACCGGCGACGAATTGGTTTTCCCGGGTTCGCCCCGGCAAGCGCAACAGATCTACAACTCCAATGGCGCCATGCTGGCCGCACTGGCCGAAGGCATGGGCGCCGAAGCCACGCACGTGCTGCATGCCCGCGATGACGAAGCCAGCCTGAGCGCGGCCTTCGAACGCCTGCTGCAAGACTGCGACCTCATTCTGAGCGTGGGCGGCGTATCGGTCGGCGAACGGGATCTGGTCAAGCCGGTACTGGAGTCCATGGGCGCGACACTGGTGCTCTGGAAAGTCCGCATGAAACCCGGCAAGCCGGTCGCGCTGGCGCACATCCAGGGCAAGCCGCTGGTCTGCCTGCCGGGCAACCCCGTGTCGGCCTATGCGGTCTTTACCGTGCTGGTATCGCCGCTGGTGCGCCGCATGCAGGGCCGCAGCGACACGCATCCCCGCGTGGCCTGGGTGCCGCTACGCACCGAAAAGACCCGCCGCGATGGCCGCGAAGAATTCCTGCGGGTTCAGTACGAGGCCGGCCAGGCACCGCAATTGCATGCCTACGCCAAGCAAGGTTCGGGGGTGATGAGTTCGCTGCCCTGGGCCAGCGGTCTGGCACGGCTGCCCTACGATACCGATATCGCCGACGGCACGCCGGTGCGGTATTACGACTTTCGCCACTGGCAAGCCTAGCCCTGCGCGAAAGCGAAATCCTCGGCGGTATTCAGATTGAGAAACGCCGCGGGCGCGTCATCGAAGGCGACTTCGATGGCCCCCGCGCGGTCTTGCCACCACGCCACCTTGCGCTCGCCTGCGGCCAGGAAGGCGCGCAGATCGGGCAATAGCGCCGGACGTACCGCCATGCACACGGCATGGCGGCGCCCCTGGCAGCCTGCGACGGCCAGCGGCGCGCCGGCCGCCACGGCAGCGCCTGTCAGGCGCGCGGCCAGATCCTCGGGAATCAGGGGCGTATCGCAGGGCACGCACACCAACCACTCGTGCCGGCAGACCGCCAACCCCGCCGCCAGGCCGGCCAGCGGCCCTTGCCACGCGCCGAACTGGTCATCGTCTCCGACCACCTCACCGAAAGCGCCATAGGCGTCGATATTGCGGTTGGCGCTGATGATGAGCTGACTGACCTGGGGGGCCAACCGCCGGGCGACATGGGCCACCAGAGGCTGGCCGCGCCAAGGCAGCAGGCCCTTGTCCGCCTCGTTGACGCGCCGGCCCTGGCCTCCGGCCAGGATCAGCCCGGCGATTGCGATCTCAGCCACCGATATAGCTCATTTCGATTTTTTCGCGCTCGGCCGTGGCCTGGCCACGCCGCTCCGAATAATTGTCCTGCCGCGCCGACCAGATGCCAGCCACGGCGGCCGCGACCGCTTCGTCGTCGTCCAGGTTGCGCAGCAGGCCGCGCACGTCATGGCCGCGCGAGGCGAACAAACACAGAAACAACTGGCCTTCGGGCGACAGCCGCGCCCGCGTACAGCCGCCGCAGAAAGCGTGCGTGACACTGGAGATCACGCCGATTTCGCCAGCACCGTCGGCATAGCGCCAGCGCTCGGCCACCCGGCCCATGGGAGCATCATCGACGGCGATGAGCTCGAAGTGCTGATTCAGACGAGCCAGCAACTCGTCGCTGGGCAACACTTCCGCGACGTTCCAGCCGTTGCTGTTGCCCACATCCATGTATTCGATAAAGCGCAGCACATGGCCGCTGTGGCGAAAGCGCCGCGCCATGGGCAGGATCTCATCGTCATTGACACCGCGCCGCACCACCATGTTGACCTTGACCGGCAAACCGGCCCGGGCAGCGGCATCGATGCCGCGCAGCACGTCGTCCGGGGTGTAGTTGGAATCCGCCAGGCGTGCGAAACGGGCTGGATCGAGGGCATCGAGGCTGACCGTCACGCGCGCCAGACCCGCCGCCTTGAGCGCTTCGGCCTTGCGAGCGAGCAGGCTGGCATTGGTGGTCAGGGTCAGGTCCAGCGCTTGCCCCTGCGGCGTGCGCAGGTCAGCCAGCATGGCAATGAGCTTGTCGACGTCTTTGCGCAATAACGGCTCACCGCCGGTGAGCCGGATCTTCTCGATGCCCAGCCGCACGAAGATGCGCGCCGCCCGGGTGATTTCTTCGAACGACAGCAAGGCCGCGTGGGGCATGAAGCGGTAGTTGGCGTCGAAGACTTCACGCGGCATGCAATAGGTGCAGCGGAAGTTGCAGCGGTCCGTGACCGAGATGCGCAGATCGCGCAAGGGGCGCGCGCGGCGGTCGCGCACCGGCTCGCCGTCGCGCGGCGGCGTGACAGCGGCGGGTCGCTCATCGGCAAGATAGATCACGGAAGACATAAGAAGATCATAGCCCTTGCTGCCCTGCTCAGGGAAACGCCTCGGCCAGGCTCAGAAGACAGCCGCACTCGGCCGCGTCATAGCCGGGCAGGGCCCCGATGTCGCCCGAATAGGCCGGACTGCGCAAGGTTCGCAGAAACTCCTGCATGGCGGGTTGTTCCAGGTCGGCGCGCCGGGCAGCGAAAAAATAGCGCTCTCGGACCAGAGGGATGAAATCCAGGCCGAAGCGGCGCGCGGCCGTCTCCACCCCCATGCCCACATCGGCCATACCGCTGGCGATATGGGCCGCGATCGCCATATGGGTGAACTCATTGGTCTGGAAGCCCTGCACCTGGCCGACATCGATACCGCTGCGCTGCAACAAGAGGTGCGCCAGATAGCGGGTGCTGGACCCCATCTGGCGATTGACGAAGCGCACGTCGGGCCGGGCCAGATCCCTTACCCCGCGAATGCCTTTGGGATTGCCCGCCATGACGAAAAATCCCGTGTTGCGCACCGCCAGCTGGATGAGCGCGTGCGCCTCGCGGTCGAGCCACTGCGCGTAATGCGCCAGGATGTCGCGCTCGAACTCGCCCTGCGGCAGCTGAAAACCGGCCAGATCGCAATCGCCGCGGGCCAGCGAAGCCAGGGCTTCGCTGGCATTGCGGTAGCGCAGTTCCACCCCGGCGCCGTCCAGATGCGGCATCAAGGCCTCGACGGCAAACCCGTGGCTGGCCTGCAATCGCAGGGCCGCGCGCGCCTGGGGCAGCAGCCGCTGCAGGTCTTCCTGCAACTCGCTGGCCAGGCTGTCGAGCGTGGGCGCCAGACGCGCCTCGATGCGCCGATTGGCCCATAGCAGGCGTTGCGCCAGGGGCGAGAGCTCGCTGCCCTGCCGCCGGCGCGTCTGAATGAGCGTTGCGCCGAACAAGGCCTCGAATCGACGCAGCAAGCCCCAACCGTGCCGATACGACAGGCCGCGGGCTTTGCAGGCCCCGGCAATGTGTCCTTCGGCCTCGACGGCCGCCAGGAGGGCGAGCAGATCCTGCAACGAGGTCTCGTCGGCCCCGCCGTCGGCGGACAACACCCACTGCGGGCGCAGGCCGATACGGAATTTATATGTCATTTCTTGCATATTGAACCGAAGGCAATGCGCGATTAGAGTACGCCCATTACATGATTCCACCGTCAAAAATAATATGTTTTTTTAAACATATTAAACAGCCTGGCGGCGGCAAGCAAACGGCTTTCGGCGCGGGCGGCCTGCCCCTACGCCGTGAGGAGACATCTTGGGCCCGTCCTGTACCCCCGCGGAGGCATCCGCATCCTCCCCCGACGCCATCGTGCGCCAACTGTGCGACCGCCACGCCGGCCAGCCCGGCGCGCTGCTGCCCTTGCTGCATGACGTGCAGCACGCGCTGGGCCATATCCCTGCCCATACCGTCGCCCTCATCGCCCAGGCCCTGTCGTTGTCACGCGCCGAAGTGCATGGCGTGATCACCTTTTATCCGGACTTCCGCAGCGAGCCGGGCGCACGCCACCGGCTGCAGATCTGCCGCGCCGAGGCCTGTCAGGCCATGGGCGGCGAGGCGCTGGCCGCCCATGCTCTGTCCCGGCTGGGCTGCGACTTTCATGGCCAGACCGCCGACGGCGCCTATGCGCTGGAGCCAGCCTATTGCCTGGGCCTGTGCGCCCAATCGCCCGCACTCATGCTCGACGGGCGGCCCTATGCGCGCATGACCCCCGCCCGGCTGGACGGTCTGATCGACGGGCAGGGCCAGGCATGACGGCCCCGGTACGCATCTACATCCCCAAGGATGCCGCGGCCCTGGCCGTGGGCGCGGACGACGTCGCCCACGCCATTGCCGCCCAGGCCCGCCAGCGAGGTCTGGCCGTCGAGCTGGTGCGCAATGGCTCACGCGGGCTGCTGTGGCTGGAGCCGCTGGTCGAGATCGTCACGCCGCAAGGGCGGGTGGCCTACGGCCCCGTCGCGGCAGACGACGTGGCCGGGCTGTTTGACGCCGGCTGGCTGGACGGTCAGCCCAGGCACCCCCTATCGCAGGGCCTCACCGAAGCCATCCCCTATCTGCAGCGCCAGGAAAGGCTGACGTTTGCCCGCGTGGGCGTGACCGACCCGCTGTCCATCGAAGACTACGCCGCCCACGGCGGCCTGGCGGGCCTGGAGCGGGCGCTGACGTTGACGCCAGCGCAGATCGTCGAGGAGGTCACCGCCTCGGGTCTGCGCGGCCGCGGCGGCGCGGCCTTTCCCACCGGCCTGAAGTGGAAAACGGTGCTCACCGCGCCCGCGGCGACCAAATACATCGTCTGCAATGCCGACGAGGGCGATTCGGGCACCTTCGCCGACCGCCTGCTCATGGAAGGCGACCCGTATGCACTCATTGAAGGCATGACCATCGCCGGCCTGGCCGTGGGCGCGCACGAGGGCTACATCTATGTGCGCTCCGAGTATCCGCATGCCATCGCCGCCTTGCGCGCCGCCGTGTGCCGGGCGCGTGAAGCGGGCTGGCTGGGCGCCAACCTCCACGGCAGCGGCAAACGCTTTGACCTCGAGGTCCGCCAGGGCGCGGGCGCCTACATCTGCGGTGAAGAAACCGCCTTACTTGAAAGCCTGGAAGGCAAGCGCGGCGTGGTGCGCGCCAAGCCCCCGCTGCCGGCCATCAGCGGGCTGTTCGGCCAGCCCACGGTCATCAACAACGTGATTTCTCTGGCCACCGTGCCGACCATCCTGGCGCGAGGCGCCGCCTTTTACCGCGACTTCGGCGTGGGCCGCTCGCATGGCACGCTGCCGTTCCAGCTGGCCGGCAACATCAAGCATGGCGGTCTGGTCGAAAAGGCGTTCGGGCTCAGCCTGCGCGAACTGCTTTATGACTTCGGCGGCGGCAGCGCCACTGGCCGGCCGCTGCGCACCGCGCAGGTCGGCGGCCCGCTGGGTGCCTATCTGCCCGCCTCGCAATGGGACGTGCCCCTGGACTACGAGGCCTATGCCGCCATCTCGGCCATGGTCGGCCATGGCGGGGTGGTCGCCTTCGACGACAGCGTGGACATGGCCCGCATGGCGCGCTACGCCATGGCGTTCTGTGCCATCGAGTCCTGCGGCAAATGCACGCCCTGCCGTATCGGTTCGACGCGCGGCGTCGAAACCCTGGACCGCATCATCGCCGGCGGCCCGGCGCGCGAGACGCAAATCCATCTGCTGCGCGACCTCTGCGACACCATGCTGGGCGGCTCGCTGTGCGCGCTGGGCGGCATGGCCCCCTACCCGGTGCTGTCCGCGTTGAATCACTTTCCCGAAGACTTCGGGCAGATCACCCAGGCCGCCTGAAGGAGCCCGCCATGCTGGAAACCGTCATCAAACGCGACCGCGACCTGGGAACACCGGCTCGCGTGAGCGAACGCCTGGTCAGCCTCACCATAGACGGCCAGACCATCCGCGTGCCCGAGGGCACGTCGGTCATGCGGGCCGCCGCCGAAGCAGGCATCAACATCCCCAAGCTATGCGCCACGGACAGTCTGGAGGCCTTCGGTTCCTGCCGGCTCTGCCTGGTGCAGATCGAAGGCCGGCGCGGCTACCCGGCCTCGTGCACGACGCCGGCCGAGGACGGCATGGTGGTGATCACCGAAACGCCCAAGCTGCACGAGCTGCGCCGCGGCGTGATGGAACTCTATATCTCCGACCATCCGCTCGATTGCCTGACCTGCGCGGCCAATGGCGATTGCGAACTGCAGGACATGGCGGGCGTGGTGGGCCTGCGCAATGTGCGCTACGGCCACGGCGGCGCCAATCATCTGCAGGCGGCCAAGGACGAATCCAACCCCTACTTCAGCTACGATCCGTCCAAGTGCATCGTGTGCAACCGTTGCGTGCGCGCCTGCGAGGAAACCCAAGGCACCTTTGCGCTGACCATTTCCGGCAAGGGCTTCGATGCCCGCGTCTCTGCGGGCCAGGACCAGCCCTTCATGGAAAGCGAGTGCGTGTCCTGTGGCGCCTGTGTGCAGGCTTGCCCGACCGCGACGCTGCAGGAAAAAACCGTCATCATGATGGGCCAGGCCGAACACGCCGTCGTCACGACCTGCGCCTATTGCGGTGTGGGCTGCGGCTTTAAGGCCGAGATGAAAGGCCAGGAAGTGGTGCGCATGGTGCCCTGGAAAGACGGGCAGGCCAACCGTGGCCACTCTTGCGTCAAAGGCCGCTTCGCCTGGGGCTACACCACGCACCGCGAGCGCGTACTCAAGCCCATGATACGCAAGCGCATCAGCGATCCCTGGCAGGAAGTGTCCTGGGACGAAGCCATCGATTATGCAGCGTCCGAGTTCCGTCGCATCCAGGCGCGCCATGGCCGCGATGCGGTCGGCGGCATCACCTCGTCGCGCTGCACCAACGAAGAAACCTGGCTGGTGCAAAAGCTGATTCGCGCCGCCTTCAACACCAACAATGTCGACACCTGCGCGCGGGTGTGCCATTCGCCCACGGGCTACGGGCTGAAGCAGACGCTGGGCGAATCGGCCGGCACGCAGACCTTCGACTCGGTCATGCACAGCGACGTCGTGATCGTCATGGGCGCCAATCCCAGCAGCGGGCATCCCGTGTTCGCCTCGCGCCTGAAAAAACGCCTGCGCCAGGGCGCGCGGCTCATCGTCATCGACCCGCGCCGCATCGAACTGGTCGACGCGCCGCACATCAAGGCCGACTACCACTTGCAGGTGCGCCCCGGCACCAATGTGGCCCTGTTGACCGCCCTGGCGCACGTCATCGTCACCGAGGGTCTGGTCGCCGAGGCCTTCGTGGCCGAACGTTGCGAAACCCCCGCCTTCGAGCAATGGAAGCAATTCGTGGCCCGCCCCGAGCACGCGCCCGAAGCCACCCAGGACGTGACCGGCGTGCCGGCCGAGGTGGTGCGCGGCGCGGCACGGCTGTATGCCGGCGCGGGCAACGCCGCCATCTATTACGGCCTGGGCGTGACCGAACACAGCCAGGGCTCGACCACCGTCATGGCCATCGCCAATCTGGCCATGGCCACGGGCAATATCGGCCGTGAAGGCGTGGGCGTGAACCCGCTGCGCGGACAGAACAATGTGCAAGGCTCTTGCGACATGGGGTCTTTTCCGCATGAGCTGCCTGGCTACCGCCATATTTCCGACAACGAGGCGCGCGCGCTGTTCGAGGCCGACTGGGGCGTGACGCTGCAGCCCGAGCCGGGGCTGCGCATTCCCAATATGTTCGAAGCCGCGCTGGCCGGGAGTTTCCTGGGGCTGTACTGCCAGGGCGAGGACATCGTGCAATCCGATCCCAACACCCAGCACGTGGCCGCCGCCCTGTCGGCCATGGAGTGCATCGTGGTGCAGGATCTGTTTCTGAACGAGACCGCCAAGTACGCCCACGTCTTTCTGCCGGGTTCGTCCTTTCTCGAAAAGGATGGCACGTTCACCAATGCCGAGCGCCGCATTTCGCGTGTGCGCAAAGTGATGGAGCCGCGCAATGGCATGGCCGACTGGGAAATCACCATGGCGCTGTCCAATGCGCTGGGTTATCCCATGAACTACCGCCATCCGTCGGAGATCATGGCCGAGATCGCGCGCCTGACGCCCTCTTTCAGCGGCGTGACCTACGACAAACTGGAGCGCGCCGGCAGCCTGCAATGGCCCTGCAACGACGACAGCCCGCAGGGCACCCCCATCATGCATGTCGACGGTTTCGTGCGCGGCAAGGGGCGTTTCATGATCACGCGTTATGTCGCCACCGACGAACGCAGCACGCGCCGCTTTCCGCTGCTGCTCACCACGGGCCGCATCCTGTCGCAGTACAACGTCGGCGCGCAGACTCGCCGCACGGAGAATGTGCGCTGGCATGCGGAAGACGTGCTGGAGATGCATCCGCAGGATGCCGAGGACCGCGGCGTGCGCGAGGGGGATTGGGTCGGCATACAAAGCCGCGCGGGCGAAACCGTGCTGCGCGCCACGCTGACAGACCGGGTGCAGCCCGGCGTGGTATATACGACATTCCACTTCCCGGAATCCGGCGCCAATGTGGTCACGACCGACAACTCGGATTGGGCCACCAACTGCCCGGAGTACAAGGTGACGGCCGTCCAGGTCACGCGGGTATCGCAACCCTCGGAATGGCAGCGCCAATGGACGCGCTTTACCGCGACGCAGCAGCGCCTGCTTAACGACCGCGATACAGCCGTGCTGGCCGGGAAATAACGCCTGCGAGACCCGTCATGACCGCATCCGATGCAAGCAACTGGCCCGACCATCGCAAGGTCGAGGTCTGGCGCGTGCGCGCCGAACGCAAGCAGCGCGAACCCGACACGGACCTGCTGGCCGAAGAGACGCCGGTGGCGCTCGAGTTCAATGGGATCAGCCACGCCACCATGCTGGCCACGCCGGCCGATCTCGAGGACTTCGCGCTCGGCTTTGCCCTGAGCGAAGGCATCGTCGGCGCGGCCAGCGACGTGCGCGGCATCGACCTGCAGCCGCGTCCCGACGGCATCGTGGTGCAACTCGAAATCGCCACCGCCTGCGAGGTCCAGCTCAAGCAGCGACGCCGCGCCATGGCAGGCCGCACCGGCTGCGGCCTGTGCGGCGTGGAGACGCTGCCCGAAGTCATGCGTCCGGTCGCCCCCTTGCCGCCCCAGCCTGCGCTGCCGCTGGCTGGCCTGTTGGCGGCCATGCGCGCACTGCGCGCCCGCCAGGTGCTGCACGAGATCACCGGCGCCACGCACGCCGCAGGCTGGGCCGATGCCTCGGGCGAATTGCGGCTGGTGCGCGAGGACGTCGGGCGGCACAACGCCCTGGACAAACTCATCGGCGCGCTGGCGCGCGCCGGGCTGCCCGCCGCGCAGGGCATGGTCGTCGTCTCCAGCCGCGCCAGCTTCGAAATGGTGCAAAAGACCGCCAGCGCCGGCATCGGCGTCCTGGCCGCCGTCTCTGCCCCGACCGCCCTGGCGCAGCGCCTCGCCGAGCAGACCGGGCTGGCGCTGGCCGGCTTTGTGCGCGGTGAGGACGCCACGCTCTATGCCCATCCCGGCCGGCTCGTCTGAACGCCGGCTGCATCAACCCGAATCTCTTATGGACGCCACGAACCTCATCCGCATGGCCAACCGCATCGGCGACTTCTTCGAGGCCTACCCCGACAACGCCGAAGCCCTCGAAGGCATCGCCAATCACATCGAGAAATTCTGGGAACCCCGCATGCGCTGGCAACTGCTGGATTTTCTGGCCGCGCATCCGGATGGGCAGGCGGCCGACATCAGCCTGCATCCGCTGCTGCGCCTGTCGGTCATGCAGAACACCGCCCGCCTGACGCCGCGCCAGGCCCGCCGGCCCTGAACTGCCGGGGGCCCGCCCCGGCGGCGGTAAAAACCGGCTACATTGCCGCCTATGTCTTCCCCCCCCATCACCCTGGTCCACTGGACCGACGCCGACGGATCGGCCCGCCAGGCGCGCTGGCAATCGGAAAGCGGCGCTGCGGCGCCGACCCGCATCGAGGTCATCGACGACCGCATGCCCGCGGACGTGGCTTACCGCAAGGCGTGCGAAGGCACCGCCCTGCTGTGGCGCGGCGACTTTCACAACGCCCGCCAATTGCTCCAGGCCATGACGCGACGCATGGACAAACGGCCGCCCAAGGCGGCCGAGACGCCGCGCGACCGTTTCAATCAGCACCGCATGTGGCAAGCCCAGCGCGCGCGCACGCTGGGCAAACTGCTGATCGAAATCGGCCCGGATCATGACCTGGCGCTGCGGCGCGCGCCGTCGGTGGCGCCGGTCTGCGCCGCCGCTGGCGTGGCCGCGCCTTGCCTGATGTCGTTGCGCGAATTGCAAGGCCTGCTCGGCGCCCATGAGTGGCAGAAAAAAGGCGTGGCCATCGCCGCGCTGGGCGGGCAACGCATCCACCCCTGCTACGGCGTGTATTCGCCGGTGCGTGGCGAGTACATCGATCTGGTGGCCCAGGCGCCCCTGCCGCAAGGCCCGATCTTCGACATCGGCACCGGCACGGGTGTTCTGGCCGCCGTCCTCGCGCGCCGCAGCCCGCATGCCGTGACCGCCACCGACCTGGACGCGCGCGCGCTGGCCTGCGCGCAAGCCAATCTGCAACGTCTGGGGCTGAGCGAGCGCGTCTGCCTGCAACAGACCGATCTGTTTCCGTCAGGGCGGGCCGCGCTCGTCGTGTGCAACCCGCCCTGGCTGCCCGCCAAGCCCAGCTCGCCGATCGAACATGCCGTGTATGACCCCGACAGCCGCATGCTGCGGGCTTTTTTACAGGGGCTGCCGGACCACTTACTGCCCGGCGGCGAGGGCTGGCTGATCCTGTCCGACCTGGCCGAGCATCTGGGCCTGCGCGGCCCGGACGATCTGCAGCAATGGATCGCGCAGGCCAGCCTGCGGGTGGTGCAACGCCACACCGCGCGGCCGCAACATCCGCGCGCGCTCGACACCACCGATCCCTTGCATCGGGCGCGATCGCAAGAGCTGACCTCGCTCTGGCGCCTGGCCTGCGCCTGAACCGCAGCGGGCGGGTTTACCCCCCGAACAACAATCCCGCCAGCGCGCCGGCGGCCAGCAGCCAGAGCGGATGCACGCGCGTGAGCGTGGCGGCCAGCGCGGCGGCCGCGGCAATGGCGGCGGTGGCCGCGTCATGCGCCGAGGCGTAGGTGATCAGGGCCGCGCTGGCCGCCATCAGGCCGGCGGTCATGGGAAAAATCCCCGCCTGCACCACGGCACGCCAGGGCTTTTCCTTGAAACGCTCCCACAGGCCGAGCGCCAGCACCACGACCACCGAAGAGGGGCCGAATTTGGCGATGGTCGTCACCAGCACGCCCATCCAGCCGGCCACATGCCATCCGACCAGCGTGACGACCATGAGGTTGGGGCCGGGCGCGGCCTGACCCAGGGCGAACAGCGCGCCAAAATCGGCCGCCGACATCCACTGATGGACCTCGACGACCTGGCGCTGCATTTCCGGCAGGATGGTATTGCCGCCGCCGAAGGCCAGCAGCGAGAGCTGCGTGAAGATGAGGGCCAGCGCAACCAGGGTGGAAATCATCGCCGTCTCCGCCAGGTCAGAAAGATACTGAGCGGCGTGAGCACCAGCATCGAGGGCAGCAAAGGCAGCCGCAGGACGGCGATCGCGGCAAAGCAGGCCAGCGCGATCGCGATACCGGGCCAGTTGCCGCGCAACGGGCGCGCGATCTTGACGGCCATGGAGATCAACAAGCCTGCAGCGGCCGCCGCCAGGCCGGCGAACATATGCTGAATGTGCGGGTCGCCTTCGTAGCGCTGGTAGATGGTTCCCAGCATGATCACGATGATCGACGGCGCCAGTATCAGGCCCATCAGGGCCGCGAACGCGCCACGCGGGCCGTGAAAGCGCGCGCCCACCGCGACCGACAGGTTGATGATGTTGCCCCCCGGCAGAAACTGGCACAGCCCCAGCAGGTCGGTGAACTCATCGCCGCTGAGCCAGCGTTCTTTCTCCACCAGCATGCGGCGCGCCAGCGGCAAGGCGCCGCCAAAGGCGGAAATGCCCAGGCGGAAAAAGCCGTAAAAAAGCTGGCCGCAGGATGGCCGGTGGCGGCCTGGATCGGTCTCGGGCGTGATGGCTGTCATGGGGGGCGCGCGGGTCTCAAGCGGGCTTTATTCGAATGTGGCGGCAAGGCTACTCCTGACCCGGGCTGGCCGCAAATCCCGCCGCCCGGGCCGGTGAGCAACCGCGGCCATTGTGATTTACAGTGTAAGCAGCGGCGCCTGTCTGGCGCCTGTCCAGGAGGAAAATCATGCAACCGGTTGTCGTCCCCGTCGATGGTTCGGAACATGCTTTGCGGGCCGTGGCCACCGTCCTGAACCCCAGGCTCTACCCCAAGCTGAGCGAGGTGCATCTGGTGACCGTGCAGCCCCCGCTCTTGCGCCAGGGCTTGCACCTTGGCCTGCGGCAGGAGGATATCGACGCCTACCACGCCGAAGAAAGCGCCACGGCCCTGAAGGCCGCCCGCGCCTTGCTCGACCGCGCTGGCCTGCCCTACACCGTGCACAACGAAATCGGGGCGGTCGCCGAATCCATCATCCGCGTGGCCCAGGCCTGCCAGGCCAGCGAGATCGTCATGGGCACGCGCGGCCTGGGCTCGGTCGCCAGCGTGCTGCTGGGATCGGTCACCACCAAGGTGGTCAGCCTGGCCGACCGGCCCGTCACGCTGGTGCAATGAGGGGCCGGGCGGCCTGAAGGCGCGGTGCCGTAGAATCGCGGGCTGACTTCATCTTCGGCCTCATGTCCCGCTCTCCGCTCTACCCCGTCGTTCTGCTGCTCATCGCCATGGCCTCGCTGCAAGGCGGGGCGGCACTGGCCAAAACGCTTTTCCCCGCGGTCGGCGCCCAGGGCACGGCCGCGCTGCGCCTGTTTTTCTCGGCGCTGATTCTGCTGCCCATTCTCAAGCCCTGGCGCCTGACGCTCGATGCCCGCGGCTGGCGCGATGTCGCCCTGTACGGGCTGACGCTGGGCGGCATGAACCTGATGTTCTACATGGCCTTGCGGACCGTCCCGCTGGGCATCGCGGTGGCGCTGGAGTTCACCGGCCCCTTCGCCGTGGCGGTACTGACTTCGCGCCGGCTGCGCGACTTTGCCTGGATCGCACTGGCCGCGGCCGGCCTGCTGGCCCTGATCCCGCACGGCGACGACCTCAGCAGCCTGGATCCGCAAGGCGTGGCCTATGCGCTGGGCGCCGGCCTGTGCTGGGCGCTTTACATCGTGTTCGGCCAGCGCGCGGGCTTGCGCCATGGTTCGCGCACCGTCGCCCTGGCCGCGGGCATCGCCGCGCTGGGGGTGCTGCCCTTCGGCCTGGCCCATGCCGGCGCGGCGGCCATGTTCGCCCCCGCCCTGCTGCCCTGGGCGATCGCCGTGGCGCTACTATCCAGCGCCCTGCCCTATGCGCTGGAGATGCAGGTGCTGCAGCGCTTGCCGGCGCGCACCTTCGGCACGCTGCTCAGCCTGGAACCCGTGTTCGGCGCCTTCTCGGGGCTGTTTTTCCTCGGAGAGACGCTGAGCCTGACCCAATGGCTGGCGGTCGCCGCCATCGTGATCGCATCGGCTGGCATTACCGCCAGCAGCCGCCGCGCCTGAGCCCGGCTCCAGGGCCGGATTTGCGCGGCCTGGTCGCCCCTGCTCAAATAAAGCCTCCCCTTTTCGCACACACGGAGCACACATGAGCCAGCAAAAAGTCGCCATCCTCACGGCCGCAGGCAGCGGTATGGGCGCGGCCGCCGCGCGCAAGCTCGCCGCCGACGGCTTTCAGGTCGCCATCCTGTCCTCCTCGGGCAAGGGCGAAGCCCTGGCTGCGGAACTGGGCGGCCTGGGCGTGACCGGCTCGAATCTGGAACCCGCCGACATCGCCCGCCTGGTCGATGCCACCCTGCAACGCTGGGGCCGTATCGACGCCGTGGTCAACAGCGCCGGCCACGGCCCCAAGGGCGAGCTGCTGGAGATCAGCGACGCCGACTGGACCCGCGGCATGGAGTTCTATCTGCTGAACGTGGTGCGCATCACCCGGCTGGTCACCCCCATCATGCAGGCCCAGCGCGGCGGCTCCATCGTCAACATCTCGACCTACGCGACCTTCGAACCGGAAGCGGCGTTCCCGACCTCGGGCGTGTTCCGCGCAGGGCTGGCCGCCTTCACGAAACTGTTCACCGATGAGTATGCGCCGGACAATGTGCGCATGAACAATGTGCTGCCCGGGTTCATCGACAGCCTGCCCGAGAAGGAAGACCGGCGCGGCCGCATCCCCATGGGCCGCTATGGCCGCGCCGAGGAAGTCGCCAACCTCATCGCCTTTCTGGCTTCGGAGCAATCCAGTTACATCACGGGCCAGAATATCCGCATCGACGGCGGCATCACCCGTTCGGTATAGCCGGCGCGCCCGGGCTGCCCGAGCCCGGGCCTTCCTGCGCAGGGTCTAGCTGCCGGTAGACCTCCTGGGCCAGGCGCAGCAGCTCCTCGCGCGACACCGCGCCCGACAGCGCATAGCCCAGCTTGCCCTCGATCCAGTAGAACACGCGCACCGGCCCATCCTGCATATAGCGGAAGGCCGCGGCATCGCCCGCCGCCTCATGGGTGACATACAGCGTCAGCCGCTGGCCGGCCTGCGAGCTGTACATCAGTTGCGCCACGGCGCCGCGCCCGCCGGGCAACACCCGCCCGCCCACCAGCTCGTAGCCGGCCGAGGCCAGCACCGGCGCATGCACCCTGGCCCCCAGACGCCGCGTGAGCCAGGTGACCATGGCCTGCTCCTGATCCGCGCCCACTTCGACCGGCCGGCGCATGTCGGCGGCGAAGACGGCGTGCGCGACCGCTGCGCGCTGGGCAAAGCCGCCACTGTCGGCGGCCTGGGCCAACTGGCTGCGTTGCGCCTGGTTCTCCATGGCGCCACGCGCCATCCATGCCGCGCTGCCGCTGACCGCGGCGATCAGTATGCCGGCCGCCAGCGCCCAGCCCCACGGCCGCGCGGGCGCGGCACGCAACGGCAACCGTAAGGGCAGCGGCTCGTCCAGCACCTCGTCCAGATGCGCGTGCAACAACGCCTTTTGCTGCGTCCATTGCTCGACCTGATGCTGGGCGGCCGCGTTGCCTGCCAGATAGGCCAGCACTTCCTGCCGCCGGGCGGGCGTCAATTGCCCATCGACCAGGGCGTGGAGATCGGCCTCGGCGATCGGAGCGCCACAGGCAAGAGAGTCGTCTTTCATGGTTTGATGCGGTGCAAAGTGGCCGGCGCGCGCGCCGGCGGCGCTTCGGCCAGTAAGGCGGCCAGCCGCTCACGGGCGCGGGACAGCCGCGACATCACGGTGCCGACCGGCACGTCCAGCACGCGCGCGGCCTCCTGGTAGCTGAACTCCTCCACCGAGATCAGCAAAATGATGGCGCGCTGGTCTTCGGACAGGCGGGCCAGACAGCGATCCAGATCGCGCACGGCCAGGCCGTCATCCTGGGTGGGCCGCGCCGGCACGGCATCCAAGGCCGTGTCGCCGGAGAATTCGGGCTGGCGCTTGTGGGCGCGCAGCCCGTCGATGAAATGGTTGTGCATGATGCCGAACATCCAGGCACGCAGCTCACCGCGCCGCTGCCAGCGCGAGTAACGGCGCCAGGCCCGCTCCAGCGTGTCCTGCACCAGATCATCGGCCCGGTCGCGATCGCCCGTCAGCCCGCGGGCGTAGCGCCGCAGGCTGGGAATGCAGGCCACGATCAGGGCTTCGATATCGCCGGACATGGGAATCCCGTATCAGGGCTTCACAATGTGCCATACGTCCTTGAAGTTGTCGCCCGTTTTGTCGCCGGCCTTGCTGTCCTTGGCGAACAAGTAAAGCGGTTTGCCTTTGTAGGCCCACTGCTTGCTGCCGTCGTCACGGGTGACGATGCTCCAATCGCCCTGCGCCTTGGCGCCGTTGGCGGCGGCAAGCGGGGGCCAGGCCTTGGCGCAGGCATCGTTGCAGGCGCTCTTGCCGCTGCCCGCGCTGTCTTTGTCAAAGGTGTAGAGCGTCATGCCCTGGGCATCGACCAGCATGCCGGCGTCGGTTTTGGCCGGAGCCTGCGCCAAGGCGCTGCCGGCAACCAGGGTCAGGCCCACGAGGGCCAGGGTGGCGGAATGTCGTTTCATCGTCTCGCTCCTAAAGGGAAAGTCGGGTGTTGCCTGACGATGGACGCCGCGGGCGTGCGGATTATTCCCGGGGGCAGCAAAAAAAGTCCGGCCAGGCACGGCGGGCCAGCCCGTCGGGGCCAGAATTTACGCAGAATTGACGCCCCGCCCCCTGCCCGGGCATGGAGAGTTTACGGCGCTCAGGAAGAGAATTCCGCCACTGCCATGACGGCTTTCCGGGTGGGATTCATGACCGAGTTTATTTTCGTGCTGGCGCTTGCGATCGCGCTGGGCTGGCCGATGGGCCATTATCTGGCCGCCGTAATGCGGGGCGCTCCCATGCGCGGCGATCGCTTGTTTGGCCTGATCGAGCGCCCGCTGTACCGCCTGCTTGGGGTGGACCCGGCGCAAGGCATGAGCGGCAAAGCGTATGTCACCGCCTTTCTGGCCAGCAATGCCGTGCTGGGCGGCGTGGTGTGGCTGCTGTTCATGACCCAGGCCTGGCTGCCCCTGAATCCCAACGAAGCGCCCAATATGCGCTGGGATCTGGCGCTGCACACCATGGTGTCGTTCGTCACCAACACCAATCAGCAGCATTACTCGGGCCAGGCCCAGCTGTCCTACCTGGCACAAATGACCGGCATCGTCGGCCTGCAAGTCGTCACGCCACTGATGGGGCTGGCGCTGGTCGCCGCCACGTTGCGCGGCCTGTTCGGCGGCCGCGCGGCCGCGCCACGCGATCTGGGTAATTACTGGGCCGATGTGATCCGGCCGGCCGTGCGGCTGTTTCTGCCGCTGTGCCTGCTGCTGTCGGCCCTGCTGACCTGGCAAGGCGTGCCCGCCACCCTCGAAGGCGGGCCCGTGGCCCGGCCGGTGGACTCCCACGTGGCGATGACGCAGCAGAAAATTCCGCTGGGCCCGGTCGCCGCGATGGTCGCCGCCAAGCAGCTCGGTACCAATGGCGGCGGCTGGTATGGCCCGAACAGCGCCGTGCCGCTGGAGAATCCGACCCCGCTGTCCAACCTGATCGAAACGCTGGCGCTCATCCTGCTGCCGGTGGCCGTCGTGTTCATGGTCGGCCCGTTCACCGGCCGCTGGCGATTCACGGTGCTGGTGTTCGGCGCGATGCTGGCGATGTCCTTGGTCTCGACCGGGCTGTCGCTGTGGTCGGAAGGCCATTCCGCCACCTCGGCCGATATCGCCCTGATGGAGGGCAAGGAAGTGCGGCTGGGCGCCGATGCGTCGGCCTTGTGGGCCGCGCTGACCACGCAGACCAGCAATGGATCCGTCAACGCCATGCATGACTCGCTGGCACCGCTGACCGGGCTGGTGGCGCTGGGCAATATGCTGATCAATGCGATCTGGGGCGGCATCGGCTGCGGCCTGCAGCAGTTTCTCGTCTATCTGCTGCTCAGCGTATTTCTGGCCGGCTTGATGACCGGCCGCACCCCGGAACTCTTCGGGCGCAAGATCGAAGCTCCGGAAGTCAGGCTGCTGGCCGTCCTGGTGCTGTTGCAACCCCTGGTTTTGCTGGGCATGACGGCGATCGCGCTGACCCTGCCCTCCCTGGCCGGCAACTCCAATCCTGGCTTTCACGGCATCAGCCAGGTCTTTTATGAATATGCCTCGGCCTACGCCAACAATGGATCGGGCTTCGAAGGATTGGGAGATGCGACGTATTGGTGGAATCTGAGCGGCGCGGCCGTGCTCGCGCTGGGCCGCTATCCGGCGCTCATTCTGCCGCTGGCCATCGCCGCGATGCTGGCCCGCAAACGCGCCGTGCCCCAGGGGCCGGGCAGCCTGCAGATCGAAACACCCACCTTCGCGCTGACCCTGATCGCGATCATCGTCATCCTGACCCTGCTGCAGTTCATGCCGGTGCTGGTGCTCGGCCCGGTGGCCGACCATCTGGCGCTTACGGCGCAATGAGGCGACCCACCATGACAGACATCTCTTCCTTCTTGCCGGGGCGCGGCCAACGCGCCGTATTGCTCGATGCCGCAGGCTGGCGGACAGCCCTGCTGGCGACTTTCACCAAACTGGCGCCACAGCACGCATACAAAAATCCCGTCATGGCCGTCGTCTGGCTGGGCGCACTGTTGTGCGCCGCGCTCACGGCGCTGGGCAGCACGCCGGCCGGCCTCGGCTGGAGCGTGACCGCGCTGCTGACGATCACCGTGCTGTTTGGCAACTTCGCCGAGGCCGTGGCCGAGGCGCGCGGGCGTGGCCAGGCCGCCTCGCTGCGCCGCGCTCGCCAAGACCTGCTGGCGCGCCGCATGGCCCCTGGCGACGACTCAGGCGCGACGCAGACCGTCGCGGCCACGGACTTGCGGCCGGGCGATCTGGTAAAAGTCGCCGAGGGCGAGCTCATTCCGGCTGATGGCGAGATCGTGCGTGGGCTGGCCACCATCAACGAGTCGGCCGTCACCGGCGAGTCCGCGCCCGTGTTGCGTGAGGCCGGCACCGACCGCTCGGGCGTGATCGGCGGCACCAAAGTGCTCTCCGATGAGATCGTAGTGCGCGTCTGCGCGCAGCCCGGCGACAGCTTCCTGGACCGCATGATCGCGCTGGTCGAAGGCGCCAACCGCCAGAGGACGCCCAATGAAGTGGCGCTGGGCCTGCTGCTGGCCACCATGACCCTGACCTTTGTGATCGTGGTCGGCACGCTGCCCGCCATCGCCGCATTCGTCGGCCTGCGGCTCGATCCCCTGCTGCTCATCGCCTTGCTGGTGTGCCTGATCCCCACCACCATCGGCGGCCTGCTGCCGGCCATCGGCATCGCGGGAATGAACCGTGCGTTACGCGCCAATGTGCTGGCAAAATCCGGCAAGGCGGTGGAAGTGGCTGGCGACATCGACGTCCTGCTGCTGGACAAGACCGGCACCATCACCCACGGCGACCGGCAGGCCACGGCGCTGCATCCGCTGGCCGGGATCGACCCGGCGCGCCTGCGCCAGGCGGCCCTGCTGGCCTCGCTGGCAGACCCCACGCCCGAGGGCAAATCCATCGTCAAGCTGATCGGCGCGGACGCGTTTGCAGCCGGGTCGCTGCCAGAGGCGCATTTCATCGCCTTCAGCGCGCACACCCGCATGTCGGGCGTGGATCTGCCCGATGGCCGCCGCATCCGCAAGGGCGCGGCGCCTGCCATCATCTGCGACATTCAGGCGCAAGGCGGCGCAGCGGCCAGCGACCTGGACGCGCGCGTGCGCGAAGTCGCCCGCAAGGGCGCCACGCCCCTGGTCGTGGCCGAAGGCGCCCAAGTGCTGGGCGTCGTCGAACTCTCCGATGTGGTCAAGCACGGTATCAAGGAAAAATTCGCGCAACTGCGCAGCATGGGCATCAAGACGGTGATGATCACGGGCGACAACCCCTTGACCGCAGCCGCCATCGCCGCCGAAGCCGGCGTGGACGACTACATTGCCGAAGCGCGGCCTCAGGACAAACTGGCGCGCATCCGCCAAGAACAGGCCGGCGGGCACTTGGTCGCCATGGTGGGCGACGGCACCAACGACGCGCCCGCGCTCGCCCAGGCGGACGTGGGCCTGGCGATGAATTCCGGCACCCAGGCCGCCAAAGAGGCCGGCAACATGGTCGATCTCGATTCCGACCCGGCCAAACTGCTGGCCGTGGTCGAGATCGGCAAACAACAGCTCATCACGCGCGGCGCGTTGACCACCTTCTCGCTGGCCAACGACGTCTCCAAGTACTTCGCCATCCTGCCGGCGCTGTTCGCCGGCGCCCTGCCGTCGATGGCAGCGCTGGATGTCATGCACTTGTCCAGTCCGTCCCATGCGGTGCTGGCCGCGCTGATTTTCAATGCCGGCATCATCCCGCTGCTCATCCCGCTGGCCTTGCGCGGGGTCCGCTTTCGCGCGGGCGGCGCCACGGCCCTGCTGCGGCGGAACATGCTTGTCTATGGCCTCGGCGGCGTCCTGCTGCCGTTTCCGGCCATCAAACTCATCGACATGCTGCTGGCCGCCGCGGCCGGCCTCTGAGGACCCCGACATGCCTACTGCTTACGCCCCCTCCCCGGCCTCGCGGCCCACCCGTCCAGGCGCCCTGCTACGGCCCAGCCTGGGCCTGGCCGCCATTGTCCTGCTGCTGTTCGGGCTGAGCTATTCGCTCGTGGCCACCGGTATCGGCCGGGCGCTGTTTCCGCACGCGGCTCAGGGCAGCCTGCTTGAGCGCGCAGGCCAGGTGATCGGCTCCGCCCTCGTCGCGCAACCTTTCGCCGCCGACGGCTACTTTCAGCCCCGCCCCTCTGCCGCCAACTACGATCTGATGGCCCTGGCAGGCAGCAATCAGGCGCGCGGCAACCCCGAGCTGCGCGCGCGTCTGGACCAGACGCGCGCCGCCATCGCCGCGCGCGAAGGCATCACGCTGGCGGCGGTGCCAGGCGACCTGCTGACCCAATCGGGTTCCGGCATCGATCCGCACATCAGCCCGCAATCGGCGCGGATTCAGATCGCCCGGATCGCCCGTGCGCGCATGCTGCCCGCCCCGCGCATCGCGGCCCTGGTGGCGCAACACACCGAAGGCCCTCAATGGGGATGGTTCGGCCAGCCCAGGATCAACGTCTTGCAACTGAACCTGGCCCTGGACGCCCTGTCCGCCACAAACGGTTTACATTGACCGCATGAACGCAAACCGCGAGACGAAGGCTGACGCGCTGGCCGGCGCGCTGCGGCGCCAGGACGCCGGCCGCCTGACGGTGTTTCTCGGCGCCGCGCCCGGCGTCGGCAAAACCTACGCCATGCTGGCCCGGGCCCGCGATCTGCGGCGGCAGGGCATCGACACGGTGGTCGGCATCGTCGAGACCCACGGCCGCAGCGAGACGGCCGCCCTCGTCGAGGGGCTGGAGCTCGTGCCGAGACGGCGACTGCCCTACCAGGGCAGGTTGCTGGAAGAACTGGACCTCGACGCCGTGCTGGCACGCCGTCCGCGCGTGGCGCTGATCGACGAGCTGGCCCACCGCAATGCGCCCGGCAGCCGGCATGAGCGCCGCTGGCAAGACGTGATCGAACTGCTCGATGCCGGTATCGACGTCTACACCACGGTCAACATCCAGCACCTCGAAAGTCTCAATGACATCGTGTATCGCATTACCGGTGTGCGGGTCGGCGAAACCGTGCCCGACGCCGTGCTGGACCGCTTGCGCGACATCCGCCTGGTCGACCTGCCGGCGCGCGAACTGATCGAACGGCTGCATCAGGGCAAAGTCTATCTGCCCGAGCAGGCCGAACAGGCCCTGCAGTCGTTCTTCTCGCCCGCCAATCTGGCGGCGCTGCGCGAACTGGCCATGCAGACGGCCGCCGACCATGTCGAGGAAGACCTGCGTGAATCGCAGGCCGCGCGCGGCCTGCCTGGCCTCGCCCTGCGGCGGCGCGTCCTGATCGCCATCGATGGCATGGGCGCTTCCGAATACCTGGTGCGCGCCGGGCGCCGCATCGCCGAACGCCGCGATGCGCCCTGGAGCGTGGTCACCGTGCAGGCCAGCGGCACGGTCAGCCCGCAGCGGCAGGCCGAACTGGACCGCGCCTTCACCCTGGCGCGCCATCTCGGCGCGGACACGGAAGTCCTGCACGGCGCGCATGTCGCCGACGCGCTGCTCGATCACGCCGAGCACGGCGGGGCCTCTACCCTGGTCGTGGGCCGCACGCGCGAGCGGCCGATCGCACGCATGTTCAACCGCACGCTGACCCAGCAGCTGCTGCAGCGCGGCGCGCACTACGAGCTGGTCATCATCAGCGCGCCGCCCGCCCGGGCGCGGGCGCGCCAGAGCGCGGCCAACGCACCGCGCCCCGGCCGCCAGGACATTCTGCCCGCTGTCGCCGCGGCCGCGGCTGCCACGCTGCTGGCGTGGATCGCCGAGCGCTGGGCGGGTCTGGAAGACCTGTCCATGGTATTCATCGTGGCCGTGGTGCTGGTGGCCGCGCGCACCCGCATGGCGGCCGCCGTGCTTGCTGCCTTGCTCTGTTTTCTAGCCTACAACTTCTTTTTCATCGAACCCAAGCTCACGCTGTTCATCAGTGCGCGCCAGGGGCTGACCACGGTCAGTCTGTTCCTGGTCGCGGCGCTGGTGGCCGGCCGCATGGCCTCGCAGTTACGCACGCAAGTCCTCGCGCTGCGCTCGGCCAACGCCCATGCCACCGTCTTGCAGAACCTGGGCCGGCAACTGAGCGTGGCGGCCGATTTGGGCGAAGTCCTGCATGCCGGCCGCCTGGCGCTGGAGCGCTCGCTGGGCGTGCCGGCCTGGCTGGCGGTCGACGCGGCCAGCCAGGCCGATGACGATCCCTCATTCGCCCCCATCGACCGCGCCGCCGCCGATTGGGTGCTGCAGCACGGGCAGCCGGCCGGCCGCCACACCGACACCCTGGCCGGCGCGGCCTGGTGGTTTCTGCCGCTGCGCAGCGGCGCGACCATCATCGGCGCGCTCGGCCTGAAGTTCGGCGCCGCGCCGGCGCGCGCCACCACGCAAGCGCGCCGGCTGGCCGAAGCCATGGCGGGCGACATCGCGCAAGCCGCCCTGCGTACCCGTCTGGTCTCCGACCTCGAAAGCGCGCGCGTGGCCAACGAAACCGAACGCCTGCGCTCGGCGTTGCTGTCCTCGGTGTCGCATGACCTGCGCTCGCCCCTGGCCGCCATGGTCGGCTCGGCCAGCAGTCTGGCCAACTACGCCAGCGCCATGAGCGAGGACGATCGCAAAAGTCTGCTCGACACCATCCTGCTGGAAGGCGATCGCCTGGATCGCTATATCCAGAACCTGCTGGACATGACCCGGCTGGGCCACACCGGCCTGACGTTGAACCGCGACTGGATCGGCGTCGACGAGCTGGTCGGCTCGGCCGTGGCTCGCCTGCGCCGCTACCAGCCCGACGTCACGCTGCGCCTGGACCTCGCCGCCGGGCTGCCGCCCATCTGGGTGCATCCGGCGCTCATCGAACAGGCGCTGTTCAACGTGCTGGAGAACGCCGCCAAGTTCTCGCCCCCGTCGGCGGGCATCGACGTGGCGGCCAGACAGGCCGGCGACAGCCTGCAACTGGACGTGCGGGACCGGGGCCCGGGGATCCCGCCGCCCGAGCGGCGCCGCGTGTTCGATATGTTCTACAGTGTGGAACGCGGCGACCGCGGGCATCAGGGCACCGGTCTGGGCCTGACCATCGCCCAGGGCATGGTCGGCGCGCACGGCGGCCACGTCGAGGCCTTGCCAGGGCCCGACGGAACCGGCACCCTGATACGCCTGACATTGCCTTTGCTCGAACCGCCTCGCCCCCTGCCCCCCTCGGATGCCGACTGATCCTCTTGCCCACCCCGCCCGGATTCTGGTGATCGACGACGAGCCCCAGATCCGCCGTTTTCTGGACATCAGCCTGCGCGCGCAGGGCTATACGGTCGCGCTGGCCGCCAGCGGCCAGGAAGGCCTGGACAGGCTGGCCACCCAGGGAGCCGACCTGCTGGTGCTGGACATCGGCCTGCCCGACCTGGACGGCCATGAAGTCTTGCGCGAGCTGCGCGCCTGGTCGCAAGTGCCGGTCATCATGCTGACCGTGCGCGCCGGCGAGGCGGAGAAAGTCGCGGCGCTGGATGCCGGCGCCAATGACTACGTCACCAAACCCTTCGGCACGCAGGAACTGATGGCACGCATCCGGGTGCTGCTGCGCCAGCATGCCGCCAGCGCCGAAGAGCCCGTCGTCTTCGATGACGGCCAGTTGCGCATCGATCTGGCCAAGCGCGAGGTCCACCTGTTCGGGCGCCGCCTGGCGCTGGGCCGCAAGGAATATGCCTTGCTGGCGCTGCTGCTGAAAAACAGCGGCCGCGTGGTCACGCAGCCGCAAATACTCAAGGAAATCTGGGGTTCTGCGCATGCCGACGACACGCACTATGTGCGGGTGCTGGTCGGCAAGCTGCGGCAAAAACTCGGTGACAACGCCGCCGAGCCGCGCTGGATCGCCACGGAGCCCGGCGTGGGCCTGCGCTTCATGGCACCGCCGGCCTGATCTGGCCGGCCTCAGTGCCCGCGGTTGCGCGCTTCGTGCAACATATGCAGGGTGATCTTGCGCACCACGGCCTTGGATAACTCGATGTGGGCGCGCAGCATGCGCATGGCCTCGGCGGCGCGCCGCGCCATGAGGGCGCGCAGAATCGCCGCGTGCTCCTCGTACGTGGCGTCCACACGGAAGTCCTTGGTGAAATCCAGGCGCCGGATGATGCGGATCTTTTCGGTGACATCGCGATGGATCTGGGCCATCTCGGCATTGCCGGCCGCGGCCACCACCGAACAATGAAACGCCTCGTCCAATTGCGCCACCAGCCGGCCATCCCGGATACGCTGCGATGGCGGAACGCACCACACATCCTGCAATGCGCCCAGCAGGCCGGCCGGATCCTGCGGATCACGGGCGCACAGGCGTTCGACGGCCGCGTGCTCGAGCACGATGCGCACGTCGTACAGGGCCTCGAAACGCTCGAAATCAAAGGGCCGCACCTGCCAGCCCGCGCGCGGACGCGCGAGCAAGAACCCCTCACGCTCCAGGCGCGCCAGGCCCAGCCGCACCGGCGTGCGGCTGACCCCCAGACGCTGGACGAGATCGGCCTCGGTGAACAGATCCCCCGGCAGCAAGCGAAACTCGAACAGATCCTCCTTGATCTTGTCGTAGACCGACTCGGCCAGCGAGCCCGAGGCAAGCTGGCCAAGCACCGGACTGATGTTCAGTGCCACGGCCATGTCAGGCGACCGGCTCGGAGACCGTCTCCTCGGCGAGCACCACCAGGGCATCGCCGCTGTTGACCTGTTTGCCAGGCACGCAGCGTATGGCCCGCACGACACCCGCGGCAGGCGCGATCACCGCAAGCTCCATCTTCATGGCCTCGATGATCACCAAGGTGTCGCCCGCGGCCACGCTCTGCCCCACGCTGACCGGCACCTTCCAGACACTGCCGCACATATCGGCCGCGACCAGGGTTTCGTCGGCGGCCAGCGCCCCCTCCTCGGTCATGTCGGGCAGGCGTTGAGGCACGGCAGTGTCTTCATGCTTCCACAAGGCGACTTCGGCATCGAAAGCCGACTTCTGCCTGGCCTGGAAGGCCGCAATGTCCGAGGCTTGCTCGCGCAGAAAGCGCTGATGCGCCGCGAAGTCGAAGATCTCTTCCTCGATCCGCACCCCGGCGCGCCCTTCGCGGAAATCGGCGCGCAGCCCGTCGAGCTCCGCCTCGCTGACCGGATAGAAACGCACTTGATCGAAGAAGCGCAGCAGCCAGGGCTTGCCGTCCTGAAACACCGGATTCTTGAGGAACTTGTTCCAGATCGGCAGCGTGCGGCCCACCAGCTGGTAGCCGCCCGGCGAGTCCATGCCGTAGATGCACATATACACCCCGCCTATACCCACCGTGCCCTCGGCCGTATAGGTGCGGGCCGGGTTGTACTTGGAGGTCAGCAGGCGATGACGCGGATCGATGGGCACCGCGCAGGGTGCCCCCAGATACACGTCGCCCAGGCCCATGATGAGGTAGCTGGCGTCGAACACGATGCGCTCGACATCCTCGCGGCTCGGCAAGCCGTTGATGCGCTGAATGAAGTCCACATTGTTCGGCAGCCAGGGAGCTTGCGCGCGCACGGTTTCCTGATACCGCTGCACCGCCCCCAGCGTGGCGCTATCTTCAAAGGCCATGGGCAAATACACCACGCGGGTGGGGATCTTCAACGTCGCCACATCCGGCAAGCCGGCCTCGATCTCCAGCAGCCGCGCGATGAGCCGGTCCTGGCGAATGACGCGGCTGTCATAGCGTATCTGCAGCGACCGCACGCCGGGAGACAACTCGTGTACGCCGGCAATGGGCGCGGCCGCCAGCGCCTGCATCAGCAGGTGCACCCGCATGCGCAGGGCCAGCTCCAGCACGTTCTCGCCATACTCGAGCAGCAGATAGCCGTCGCCGGCCTGCCGATAAGCCACACCGGGATGCGTGGCGCTGGCAGGCAGCTCGGCCACCACGGTCGGCGAGACGGTCGGCGCGCGCCGGGCAGGCGCCTGCGGCGCCGGCTCGGCCACGGGGGTCAGCGCCGCGATGGCCTCATCCTGGGCTGCCTGCAAGGCCACGGCGTCCTCGTAGCCGATGCGCTTGAAGCGAATGCGATCGCCCGGCTTGACCTGCCCCACCTTCCAGAGTTCGGCACGGGCAATCGTTACCGGGCAAACAAAGCCGCCCAGACTGGGGCCGTCGCGCGTCAGAATCACCGGGCTGTCACCGGTGAAGTTGATGCTGCCGACGGCGTACTCGCAATCGTGGATATTGGACGGATGCAAACCGGCCTCGCCGCCGTTTTCGCGCGCCCAGGCCGGCTTCGGGCCGATCAGACGCACGCCCAAGCGGTTGGAGTTGTAATGCACCTCCCAGTCGGTTGCGAAGAAATCGTCCATGGATTGCGGCGTGAAAAAATCGGGCGCGCCGTGCGGGCCATAGAGCACGCCAATCTCCCAGGTGCTGCCATACGCGGGAATCAGGGCGGCGGGCGCGGCGGCGGGCTCCTGCACCGCGGCCGGGGCCAGGCTGGCCGGCAACGCAGGCCGGCCCAGGGGCAGCATGTCCCCCATGCGCAGCACGCGCCCGGCATGTCCGCCGAATTGCCCCAAGGCAAAAGTCGAACGGCTGCCCAGATAAACCGGGACATCCAGGCCCTCGCGCACGGCCAGGTACAACCGGCACCCGCTTTGCACCCGGCCGGTGCTCAGCACCTGTCCGCTCTTGACCGCCACGGGCTGCCACATGGCAATGGGCTGGCCATCCAGCGTGACCGCGCAGGGCGCGCCGGTCAGTGCAATCAGGGCATCGCCATGGAATCGCAGCGTCGGCCCCAACAAGGTCGCCTCCAGGCCGGCGGCATCAGGCGCATTGCCCACGATGCGATTGGCCAGGCGAAAGGCATAGTCGTCCATCGGGCCGGAAGGGGGCACGCCCACGTCCCAATAGCCTTCGCGGCCCGGATAATCCTGCACGCTGGTGTAGGTGCCCGCCTCCAGCACCTCCAGCATGGCCGGCCGATACACGAAGTCGTCCAGAAAGCGCGTACTCAGATGACCCGCGCGAAACGCCGCGTCATCGACGATCTGCCGCAAGTAGTCGAGGTTGGTCGCGATGCCATGCAAACGCGTCGCGCCGAGAGCAGCCGAGAGCTTGTCCAGCGCCTCGGCCCGATCGCGCCCATGCACGATGAGCTTGGCCAGCAAGGGGTCGTAAAAAGCCGGCACGTCGGTGCCGGTGGCGATCCAGCCATCGACCCGCGGCCCCTCCGGAAAATGCACTTCGGTGAGCGTGCCGGGTGAAGGCTGAAACTGCTTGAGCGGATCTTCGGCATAAAGGCGTACCTCGATGGCCGCGCCCTGAGGCGGCCGGTGCAGGGCCGACCAGTCCAGGTCGTCGCCGGCGGCCACGCGCAGCATGCACTCCACCAGATCCAGGCCGGTGACGCACTCGGTCACGGGATGCTCGACCTGCAAGCGGGTATTGACCTCCAGAAAATAAAACTGGCCAGCACGCTCGTCATAGATGAACTCCACCGTGCCCGCGGAGCGGTAATTGACCGATTTGCCCAGGCGCACGGCGGCCTCCAGCAAGGCCTCGCGTGTGGCCTGCGGCAGATGCGGCGCGGGCGTCTCCTCGATGACCTTCTGATTGCGCCGCTGCACGGAGCAATCACGTTCACCCAGCGCCACCACCTGGCCCTGGCCGTCGCCAAAGATCTGCACTTCCACATGGCGGGCGCGATCGACGTAGCGTTCGAGGAATACCCCGCCGTCGCGGAAGAAATGCTCGCCCAGCCGCTGCACGCCCTCATAAGCCGCCGTGAGCTCGGCCTCATTGGCGCAGCGCGACAGGCCTATGCCCCCGCCGCCGGCCGTGGTCTTGAGCATCACCGGATACCCGATGCGCTCGGCCTCGACCAGCGCCTGCCCCAGGCTGGGCAACAAACCGGTGCCCGGCGTCATCGGGACGCCGGCTGCCTGCGCCAATTCGCGCGCCCGATGCTTGAGGCCGAACTCCTCGATCTGCTCGGCAGTAGGGCCCACGAAAGCCAGGCCGGCGCTCTGGCAGGCGGCCGCGAACGCCGCGCTCTCGGAAAGAAAGCCATAGCCGGGGAACACGGCCTGCGCCCCGCTGCGGCGCGCTGCGTCGAGCAACAGATCAATGCGCAGATAACTATCGGCTGCCTTCTGCCCGCCCAGGGCGATGGCCATATCGGCCTGGCGCACGTGCGGCGCGTCACGGTCCGCATCGGAATAGACCGCGACGCTGCGCACACCCAGCCGCTTGAGGCTGCGGATGGCCCGCAGGGCGATTTCGCCGCGATTGGCGATGAGTACAGTATCGAACATGATGCCGGTTCTCCGAATCAGGGCCGCGCGGCGATGAACGCGCGCCAGCCGCCAAAGGATGTGATGTCGCGCGCGTTTTGCAGTGCGCACGGCTCGCAGATAAAGCCCTTGACTCGCCGGCCGTCGGCCAGCTCCAGCGTGCCTATGCCCAAGGGCGCGGGGATCTCCGCCACGAAGGAGCCGAAATGCACGCTGGGCACGTCCCAGAGCTCGACCTCGATGCCGGCGCCGCCCTCCTCCGTGCGAACCAGCCCGGGTTTGGGCGGCGTGGTGTTGGCCAGGGCGTAGAGGCGGTAACTGTCCGCCGTGCGCGTCTGCTCGGCCAGCTTCGCCTGGCGCGAGATCAGTTGATGATTGAGCGGCATGCCGGTCAGGTGCGCGCCGACCACGGCCACCCGCACGGTGTCGCCCGACGCCGGCAGGTCGGCGGCGGGCGGCAGGGGCTTGCCGGTCGCGCCCAGAGGCAGATCCAGCGCGCGCTGCCAGCGCTGCCCGAACGCGGCCAGGCCATGATCCTGCCAGGCCAGGCCGATGAAAGTGATGCCGGCAGGCAGTCCGTCATCGCGCATGCCCGCCGGCACCGCCAGCGCGGACAGATCCGCCAGATTGGCGAAATTGGTATACCGCCCCAGACGCGAGTTCAGCGTCACCGGGTCGGCCTGCAATTGCGCGATGGTGTAGATGGAGGGCGATGTCGGCACGACCAGCGCGTCAAAGCCGGCCAGCGTGTCCTGGATCCGGCGCGCCAGCGCCGCGCGGCGATACTCGGCCATGAACGCATCCGTGGCGCTAAAGCCCTGTGCTTGCTCGACGATGCCGCGCACCACCGGGTGCAATGCCTCCGGCTGCTCGCGCCAGATCGACTGCACAGCCGCGAAACGCTCGGCCACCCACGGGCCCTGATAAAGCAGCTCAGCCAGTGCTTCGAAAGGCGCGAAATCGATCGTGTCGATCTGCGCGCCCAAGGCGCGCAGACGCGCCAGCGCGTCCTCGTACACCTTGCGGGCCGCCTCGTCGCCAAAAAACTCGCACTGCGCCGGCACCGCCAGCCGCGGCGGCGCCTGCCAGGACAAGCGCGCGCCCGGCGGCTCGGCGCGCGAGTACGCATCCGCGCCGTCATAGCCGCCGGCAATGTCGGCCACGGCCAGCGCATCCTCGACCGTGAGCGCGAAGACCGATACACAATCCAGTGTGCGGCAGGCGGGGACCACGCCCGCGGTGCTGAGCCAGCCGCGCGTGGGTTTGAGGCCCACGATATTGTTAAAGCCGGCCGGCACACGGCCCGAGCCGGCCGTATCGGTGCCCAGCGAAAACGGGACCAGCCCACGCGCGACCACCGAGGCCGAGCCCGAGCTCGACCCGCCGCTGATATAGCGCGCATCGAAGCTGTTGCTCACCGCGCCATGGGGCGATCGGGTGCCCACCAGGCCGGTCGCGAACTGATCGAGGTTGGTCTTGCCCACGAGAATGGCGCCGGCCGCGCGCAGCCGCGCCACTACCGTCGCGTCCGCATCCGGACGATAGGCAAACGGCGGGCAGGCGGCGGTCGTCGCCCACCCCTGCGCATCGATGTTGTCCTTGATCGCGAAGGGCACACCGTAAAGCGGCAGGCGCTCCAGATCGCCCCCGGCATTGTTCAAGCGCCGCGCCAGGGCCGCTAGCTGAGCCGCCAGGCCGGCGGTGTCCAGACCGGCGATCCAGGCATTGTCCTGGCCGACTCCGGCCGTGAAGGCGGCGAGCAGCGCGTCGGGTGAAGCGCCCTCCCGGTAAGCCTGGCGCCATTGGGCCAAGGTCCATCCCTGGGTTTGTGCAGCGGGGGCATTCATGCTGGGATCCTTTCTTGTGTACAAGTACGGATACCCAAGCAAGCGCCGTGCCATCTCTGCGAACCGGGCCACCTGCCACAGGCTGGCACATGCGGTTTCTCCCTGGAGCGAGGGGCCGCGCCCTGCTCAGCGCCTGCCCGCCGCGCCGCCCGCGCCTGCGATCCGCCGACCGGCGGCAAGCACGATAGTCGAGCGTATCGCGCACTGTTTCTGTGCCTGCCGCACCAAGCCGGCCCCTGCCTTCCCCCCCAGGAAAACCCCTGCGCCGCACGCACGGCTCCCATGACGCGGCCGCCTCGGCTTGGCCTGGCACAAAGCTTGCTTTGCTCCCTATGCCCGCAGCACAGGCATTGCCACCGCTGGCCTGACGCCCTGCCAAGCGAACGGTGTTGGATGTTCCACGAACAAAGCGGCCGGATCGACCGGCCATCATCCCGGAGTCAACCATGCAACGCAGACTAGTCATCAAAACTTTGAGCGCCGCCACCCTTCTGGCCATCTCCGGCTGGATGCCGCAGGCGCTGGCCGCCGACACCATCAAGGTCGGCATCCTGCATTCGCTGTCCGGCACCATGGCCATATCCGAGACCTCGCTCAAGGATGTGGCGCTCATGACCATCGACGAAATCAACGCCCAGGGCGGCGTCATGGGCAAGAAGCTCGAAGCCGTCATCGTGGACCCGGCCTCCAACTGGCCGCTGTTTGCCGAGAAGGCGCGCCAACTGCTTACGCAGGATAAGGTCGACGTGGTCTTCGGCTGCTGGACCTCGGTGTCGCGCAAGTCGGTGCTGCCGGTCTTCAAGGAACTCAACGGCCTGCTGTTCTATCCGGTGCAGTACGAAGGCGAGGAATTGGAGAAGAACGTTTTCTACACCGGCGCCGCCCCGAATCAACAGGCCATCCCGGCGGTCGAGTACCTCATGAGTGAAGATGGCGGCGGCGCCAAGCGCTTCGTGCTCCTGGGCACCGACTATGTCTATCCGCGCACGACCAACAAAATTCTGCGCGCCTATCTGCACTCCAAGGGCGTGAAAGACAGCGATATCGAAGAGGTCTACACGCCTTTCGGGCACGCCGACTACCAGACCATCGTGGCCAACATCAAGAAGTTCGCCACCGGCGGCAAGACGGCCGTGATATCCACCATCAATGGCGACTCCAACGTGCCCTTCTACAAAGAACTGGGCAACGCGGGCCTGAAGGCCACCGATGTGCCGGTGGTGGCCTTTTCGGTGGGCGAGGAAGAACTGCGCGGCGTGGATACCAAGCCGTTGGTCGGCCACCTGGCCGCCTGGAATTACTTCCAGTCCGTCAAGAATCCCGCCAATGATGCCTTCGTCGCAAAGTGGAAGGCCTACGCCAAGGCGAAGAACCTGCCCAATGCCGCCACGGCCGTCACCAATGATCCGATGGAAGCCACCTATATCGGCATCAATATGTGGAAGCAGGCCGTCGAGCAGGCCAAATCCACCGATGTGGACAAGGTCATCGCGGCCATGGGCGGGCAGAAGTTCAACGCCCCCGACGGCTACACCATCGAAATGGACAAGACCAACCATCACCTGCACAAGCCGGTCTATATCGGCGAAGTGAATGCCGATGGACAGTTCAACGTGGTGTGGAAGAGCAAGGGCCCCATCCGCGCCCAGCCCTGGAGTCCCTACATCGCCGGCAACGAAGGCAAGCAAGGCCTCTGATCACAGCAGAAAGGGCAGTCATGCATAGAATGGTCGTTCATTGTTGTCACCGCCGGCTGGCGAGCTGGTTGCTGGCCTGCCTGATGGTCCTGGCCGGTGGCCAGGCCAGCGTCCAGGCCGCCGGACTCGATGAGCTGGCGGTGCTCGCCGGCGATGACAGCAGCGCCAAGCTGCTCTTGATCGGCCAACTGGGCGGGCTGCCCGATGCGCGCGCGGCTCAGGTGCTGCGCGCGCTGGGCGGACAGCACCTCTATGCCAGCGATGGCGGCCGGGTGCTGATCGAGGCTGACGGTCAAGCGCTCGACCCCGTGACGGGCGCCCGGCTGGCCATGCCGGCCGGCGCGCAGCCCATCACCATCAACAACCGCCTGCGGCGCGCCATCGAAGACGCGCTGGCCACATCGGCGCTGTTTGCTCCCGATAGCGCCGAGCGCCTGCGCGCCGCGCAACGGCTGATGCAAAGCAACGACCCCGGGCGCCTGCCGCTGATCGGGCGCGCCTTGCAGCAGGAGACCCAGCCGCAGGTGCGTGAGGTCCTGCAGCAGGCGCAGGCCCGCCTCGAACTGGCCAGCGCCGATGCCTCGGTGCGCCTGCACGCCGTACAAATGCTGGGCAAAGCGGCCGATCCGGGCGTGCGCCCGCTGCTCATGCCCTTGGCCGGCGAGGCCGGCGAACCGGATGCCGGCGTGCGCCAGGCCGCGCTCAACGCCCTGCATCAGATAGACCGCCACATGACGGCCATCGAATGGGCCGGCAATCTGTTCTACGGCCTGAGCCTGGGCAGTGTGCTGTTGCTGGCCGCCCTGGGCCTGGCCATTACGTTCGGCCTGATGGGCGTCATCAACATGGCGCACGGCGAACTGTTGATGATAGGCGCGTATGCCACCTATCTGGTTCAGACCGTATTTCGCGCCTACCTGCCCGGCTGGATGGACTGGTATGTGCTGGCGGCGCTGCCAGTGGCTTTCCTGACGACCGCCCTGGTCGGCATGGCGCTGGAACGCACCGTCATCCGCTGGCTGTACGGCCGTCCGCTGGAAACCTTGCTGGCCACCTGGGGCATCAGCCTCATCCTGATGCAGACCGTGCGCAGCATCTTTGGCGCGCAGAATGTCGAAGTCAGCAACCCGGCCTGGATGAGCGGCGGCATCACCGTCCTGGGCGGCCTGGTCCTGACCTACAACCGCATCGCCATCATACTTTTCGCCTTGCTGGTGGTCTTTCTGGTCTGGCTGCTGCTCAACCATACACGGCTGGGGCTGTTCGTCCGCGCCATCACCCAGAACCGCCGCATGGCCGATTGCGTGGGGGTGCCGACCGGCCGTGTAGATATGCTGGCCTTTGGCCTGGGCTCCGGCATCGCCGGCCTGGCCGGAGTCGCCCTGTCCCAGCTGGGCAACGTCGGCCCGGACCTGGGCCGTGGCTACATCGTCGATTCCTTCATGGTGGTGGTGCTGGGCGGGGTGGGCCAGTTGGCCGGCACCGTCATTGCCGCTCTGGGCCTGGGCGGGTTGAGCAAATTCCTCGAACCCTACTCCGGCGCGGTCATGGCCAAGATCAGCATCCTCATCCTCATCGTCCTCTTTGTCCAGAAACGCCCGCAGGGCCTGTTCGCCCCGCGTGGCCGGAGCGCCGAATGAAACCCGCCTCGCTGACTCTCGCCGCGCCCGCCCCGGCGGCATTGCCCTTCCGCCCTCATGCGCTGTTCTCGCCGGCCGCCTGGATGGGACTGGCCGCGGCCACGCTCATCCTGGCCCTGCTGCCAGCGCTCAATCTCTGGTTTGCGCCGGACCATCCCCTGCACGTCTCGGCCTATGCCGTGGCCTTGCTGGGCAAGTTCATGTGCTATGCACTGGCCGCCCTGGCCCTGGATCTGGTCTGGGGCTATACCGGCATCCTCTCGCTGGGCCATGGCCTGTTCTTCGCGCTGGGCGGCTACGCCCATGGCATGTATCTCATGCGCGCCATCGGCCGCGACGGCGCCTATCAGAGCGAGCTGCCGGACTTCATGGTCTTTCTGAACTGGAAAGACTATCCCTGGTACTGGGCCTATACCGATCATGCCTGGTATGCCTGGTTGCTCGCGCTGCTGGTGCCTGGCGTGCTGGCCTTTCTCTTCGGCTACTTTGCCTTTCGCTCGCGCATCAAGGGGGTCTACTTCTCCATCATCACCCAAGCCCTGACCTACGCGGCCATGCTGCTGTTCTTCCGCAACGAGACGGGCTTCGGCGGCAACAACGGTTTCACCGACTTCAAGCGCATTCTTGGCTACGACATCACCTCGCCGGACACTCGCGCCGCGCTGTACTGGATCACCCTGGTCGCGCTGGCCGGCTGCCTGCTTCTGGCGCGCGTGGTCACGCAATCGCGGCTGGGCCGCGTGCTGACGGCGGTGCGCGACGGCGAAGCGCGGCTGCGCTTTCTGGGCTATGAACCCTTGGGCTTTAAGCTGTTCGTCTGGACCTTGTCGGCCGTGATGTGCGGGCTGGCCGGCGCGCTTTACGTGCCCCAGGTCGGCATCATCAATCCGGGCGAAATGTCCACCGAGAACTCCATCGAAATGGTGATCTGGGTCGCCACCGGCGGCCGGGGCACCCTCATCGGGCCGATCGTCGGCGCCGGCGCGATCAACGGCCTGAAAACCTGGTTCACCAGTGTGTTCCCCGAATTCTGGCTGTATGCGCTGGGCCTGATCTTCGTGCTCGTCACGCTGTTTTTGCCCCAAGGCCTGGCCGGCCTGGCGCGCCGCCTGCTGCAAAGGAGCAGATCCTCATGAGCGAGACGCAAATCCCGGGCGGCTCCGGCGGCCCGGCCAGCTATGGCCGCGTCAATCCCCGCGACGTCGACACCGCGCACGGCGCCATTCTCTACCTGGATGACATCACGGTCAGCTTCGATGGTTTCAAGGCGCTCAACGGCCTGACGCTGGATATCGGCGTGGGCGAGCTGCGCTGCATCATCGGCCCCAACGGGGCGGGCAAGACCACCATGATGGATGTCATCACCGGCAAGACACGCCCGACCTCAGGAACGGCGTTCTTCGGGCAGAACATCGATCTGACCACCTTATCCGAGGCCCGCATCGCCGATGCCGGCATCGGCCGCAAGTTTCAACGGCCCACCGTGTTCGAACAGCACAGCGTCTTCGAGAACCTGGAGCTGGCCATGAAAACGGACAAGCGTGTCTGGCCCATCTTGCGGGCCAGGCTGAACCGGGAGCAGACCGACCGCATCGCCGCCACACTGGATCTGATCGGCCTGGGCGGCCACGCCAGCCGCCAGGCCGGGTTGCTCTCGCATGGGCAGAAACAGTGGCTGGAGATCGGCATGCTGCTCATGCAAGAGCCCCGGCTGCTGCTGCTCGATGAGCCGGTGGCCGGCATGACGGACGCCGAAACCGCCCGCACCGGCGAATTGCTCAACACCCTGCGCGGCAAGCACTCGCTGATGGTCGTCGAACACGACATGGATTTCGTCACGCAGATCGCGGGCCAGGGCAAGGTGACCGTCCTGCACGAAGGCGCCGTGCTGGCCGAAGGACCGATGCAGCAGGTGCAGCAGGACGCACGCGTGATCGAAGTCTATCTGGGACGCTGACATGCTCGATATCGACAACATCCATCAATACTATGGCGGCAGCCACACTTTGCGCGGCGTCTCGCTGTCGCTGGCGCGCGGTGAATGCATGGCCCTGCTGGGCCGCAACGGCGTGGGCAAGACCACGCTGCTCAAATGCCTGATGGGCGTGCTGCCCGTGACGCGGGGCACGATCGGCCTGGAGGGCCGCGACATCACCCGGCTGGCGCCGCACCAGCGCGCCGCCCTGGGCATGGCCTACGTGCCGCAAGGCCGCGACATCTTCGCGCGGCTGAGTGTCGAAGAAAACATTCTCATGGGCATGGCAACCCTGCCCGCTGCCCGGGCGCGCCGCATCAAGGGCGAAATATTCGACCTGTTCCCGGTGCTCAAGAGCATGCTGCAGCGGCGCGGCGGCGACCTGTCCGGCGGCCAGCAACAACAACTGGCCATCGCGCGCGCGCTGGTGGCCGAGCCGCGGGTCATCATCTTCGACGAACCCACCGAAGGCATTCAGCCTTCCATCATCAAGGACATCGGCCGCGTCATCCACCTGCTGCGCCAACGCGGCGATATGGCCATTCTGCTGTGTGAGCAATACTTCGACTTCGCCCGCGAGCTGGCCGACCAGTTTGTCGTCATGTCACGCGGGGAAGTCGTGGCCGCCGGCACGCGCGCCGACATCGACGGCGAGCACGTGCGGCGGCACCTGGCGGTCTAGTCGCGGAAGTTGTCGTACTGCAGCGGCAGGTCCACATCGGTCTTGCGCAGCAACTGCATGACTGCCTGCAGATCATCGCGCTTCTTACCGGTGATCCGCAGTTTGTCGCCATTGATCTGGCTTTCGACCTTGATCTTGCTCGCCTTGATGGCCGCCACCAGCTTCTTGGCGGTGGCCTGCTCTATCCCTTGCTTGACGGTGATCTTCTGGCGCGCGCCTCCCAGGTTTTCCAGCGGGCTGTCCTCGTCGAGGCACCGCACATCGATATTGCGCGCCGACAGCCGGCCGCGCAGGATGTCGAGCATCTGCTTGAGCTGAAAAGCACTGGAAGCAACCTGGGTGACCACGTAGCCCTCCAGTTCGAACTTGGCGTTGGCGCCCTTGAAATCGAAACGGGTGGACAACTCCCGGTTGGCCTGGTCCACCGCATTGGTCAGTTCGTGCTTATCGACCTCGGAAACCACGTCAAAACTCGGCATGAAACAAATCCTGAAGAAAGCCTAGAAACGGCCGGGCAGCCCGCCCGGCCTCCTGACCGCCAGTTTAAGACGAATTCACGGCCGCTGCCCCCGCGCCGGTATGATGAAGACTTTCCTGCTGCCCGAGGCGCGCGATGGTCTACAACGTAGTGAAACTGCTGCATGTTCTGGCCATCATCTTCTGGCTCGGCGGCATGGCCTATACCTTGTTCTTCGTGCGCCCTGCGCTGGCCTGTCTGCCGCCGCCCGAGCGCCTGCGCACGCTGCGCGGCCTGCTGGCCCGATTTCTGGGCGCACTGCTGGCAGCCATCCTGATCGCGCTGGCCAGCGGCGCCTGGATGCTTGCCGAGGTGGCCTCGCAAGTCCACGCCACAGGCGGGGACCTGCGCATCCCGCCAGGCTGGCATGTCATGGCCGGCCTGGGCGTGGTCATGACGGCGATCTATTTCTATGTCCGCTACGCCCTGTTCGCGCGCCTGAGCGCGGCAGTCGACCGCGGCGATTGGCCCGCGGGCGCCCGTGCGGCGGCCCAGGTTCGCGCCTGTGTGGCGGTCAATCTGGTCCTGGGCGTGCTGATCGTGGCCGCCGTGCTGCTCTGAGCCTCAGCGCGCGGGCAAAACGCCGGTCGGGTCGACCGGTTTACCGTCGCGCCTGAGCTCGAAATACAGCTGGTTGGCACTGGCGTCGCTATTGCCCATCTCCGCGATCTTCTGGCCCTGTTTGACGGCCTGCCCCTGTTTGACCAACAGCTTGCGATTATGGGCGTAGATGGTGATGAAGGTCGCGCCGTGGCGCAAGATGACCAGGTTGCCATAACCCCGCAGGCCATTGCTGGCGTAGGCGACCGTGCCGGCCGCGGCGGCCACCACCGGCGTGCCCGCCGTGTTGCCGATCACCAGGCCATTGGAGGAAGAGCCGTTGTAGCCGCGGGTCAGTTTGCCTTCGGCCGGCCAGATCAGGCTGATGCCGCGCACCGGAGCGCCGCGCGGCACGGATTTGGCCGTGGCCGCGCCACGCGAGGACGATGCTGTCGATGCGGTTTTGGCGGTCCCGCCTGGCGGCACAACCCGCAGCAACTGCCCTTTGTCGATCTGATTGGCGCTGGAGAGTTTGTTCCAGCGGACCAGGTCGGCCACGCTCTGATCGTAACGCCGGGCGATACTGGTCAGCGTCTCGCCGGCGGCCACCCGGTGAAACCCCGGCTGGGCCGCCCCGCCGCCGGACGACGACGCGCACGCGGCCAGCAAGGCAATCAGACTGAGCGCCAGAAACAGGCGCAAACGGGCAGGCAGGGAGAGGGGGGTTCTGGACAAAACGTTATCGGACAGCGAAGTGGTTGGCCTGGCAAGCGTACCAAGAAATGCGCCAGGCCACCTGTGACGCCGCGCATCAAAGCCCGGTTTTGTCCGATTTTAGGCAGTGTTTCAAGGCTTTAGCCTTCAGTGCGCGGTCAATGCCGTGCGCGGCATCTCCGGCAATAGCGGGCGCGCCTCGGCCAGCCGCAACCTGGGCGCAGGTGTCTGCCGCGTGCCCGATCCCTGGATCAGGTCTTCCGTGACATCCCCCAACCTGCCGGACTGCTCCAGAGACTCCTGCACCACTTCGCCCATGATCTCGGTCACCCTGCGCGAAGACGCCACGATATCGGTCATGGTGCTGCCGGCCGATTGAACCAGCGTAGCGCCGCGCTCGATCTGATGCACGGAGCTGCGAATGAGATCCTTGATCTCCTTGGCCGCCGCCGCGCTGTTCTGGGCCAGGCTGCGCACTTCGGCGGCGACCACGGCAAAGCCCTTGCCGTGATTGCCGGCCCTTGCGGCCTCCACGGCGGCGTTGAGCGCCAGGATATTGGTCTGGAATGCGATCCCATCCATCACGCCGATGATCTCCGATATCTTGCGCGAACTGGCAGTAATGGCGTCCATGGTGCTGATGACGTTGTGCACCGTCTGGCCGCCCTGCTCGGCCACGCGGCAAGCCTCCTGCGCCAGTTCGTTGGCCTGCGATGCCCGCTCGGCATTCTCGGTCAGGCCCTGCACCGCCACGCGTAAGGTCTGCGCTGCGGTAAACCGGCGCGTGATGTCGGTGGCGTACTTCACCACCTTGAACGGCCGGCCGTCGGCGTCAAAAATCGGGTTGTAGCTGGCTTCGATCCACACATTGCGCCCGCCCTTGCCGATGCGCAGAAACTGCCCGGTCTGATGCTCGCCGCAACTCAGCCGCCGCCAGAAATCGCCATACGCCGCGCTGCGGCGCTCGTCGGCTTGCACGAACATACTGTGGTGCTGATCGATGATCTCATCCAGGCGATAGCCCAGCGCGCCCAGGAAAAGGTCATTGGCATGCAGGATATAACCTTGCAAATCGAATTCGATAACCGCCTGCACCTTGCCTATGGCCTCGAGCTGGCCTTCGGCATCGGCGCGGCGCAATTGCTCGGTGGTAATGTCGGTGGCGTATTTCACCACTTTGACGGGGCGTCCCTGGGAGTCGCAAATCGGGTTATAGCTGGCCTGCAGCCAAATATCGCGGCCGTCCTTGGCCAGACGGCGATAGCGGCCCGAATCCGGCATGCCCAGGGATAGTTTTTCCCAGAATCGCTGGTATGCGCCGGTTTCTCTTTCTTCGGGATCGATGAATATGCGGTGGTGCTGCCCCAATATTTCCGGCAATGTATAGCCGAAGGTATCCAGGAAAATACCGTTGGCGGCCAGCACATAGCCGTCCAGGTCAAACTCGATCACCGCCTGCACCTTGTCCAGCGCCGCCAGTCTGGCGCCCTGCTCCGCCGCATGCTGGCCCAGCCACCTGCCCCAAGAGAACTGCTGCATCTCCGCCTCCCGCCAATCGAAGTGATACCAAGGAACGGGTGGCTGATTCAGCACCCGGCTGATCGTTCGTAACAGGCAAATTCACTTTCCGAAATAATCTTGCGTGGTGCGCGGCGCCAGGGCTGCGGCGCGAATGCTCGTAGATATTTGAATTTCAAAAAGTTAAATCCAATCTACACGAGAAGCCCCCTGCACATCACAGGGTAAACACCATTGCAACATCCAGAACATTTATTAAGTTGTTGAAACTTTTTAGTACCGGCACACCGCAATATATTCCATCAAAGTAATAAACCGATATTTATTTCGATATCAGCAGAGGGGCGGCCCTGGCCGTTGATGCGGGGCCCGCGGCCAAAGAAATCAGCCTTTCGCCGCTATGACGGGGATCGCAAGCAAAGTAAGTTGTGGATTTTTTTGCACGCGCCCCAATGCCCCGCGATACTTCAAATCTCAGCCATGGCCACCGCCGGCCCCACACCGACATCGAAGCCCGCCTGATGCAATGCGGAGACCTGCCCGGCTGGCCTGTCAGCCGCCAGATTGAACTGCTGCATGACCTGGCCCAATGCCCGCTCGGCGCGTTTCTGCTGCGCCACGGCGGCCTGGATGCCCACTGGACCGATGTGGTGGTGGGCTGCCAGCCCGGCAACGGCGATGCCACGGAACGCCTGCTGCTCGAGCGCCTGCCGGCCGCGGCGGCCACACGCGCGCGATTCGGAATCTTCACTCAGCAGTTGCAAGGCGCGCTGCGCCCCGGCATGACCCTGCTCAGCCTGCCCTGCGGCACGCTCTCCGACCTGCTCAATCTGGATTACCGCCACGCGCCCGCGGCGCGGCTGGTCGGCATCGATATCGATCCCTCGGCACTGGCCACGGCGCAGCAACGCGCCGCCCAACGGGGATTGCCCGCGGAGTTGCGGCATGAGGATGCCTGGCAGTGCCGCCTGGACGTCGCAGCCGATATCGTTGTCAGCCACGGCCTGACCATCTACGAGCCCGACGACGCCCGTGTGCGCGAGCTCTACCGGCGCTGCGCCGCCTTGCTCAAGCCGGGCGGCCTGCTGCTCACCAGTTTCATGACGCCGCCGCCCAGCCTCAACCCGGCCTCGCCCTGGCGCATGGACCTGCTGGACCCGGCCGATCTGATGTTGCAGCAAGTCCTGTTCACGCGGCTATTGCAACCCGCCTGGACGGGTCTGCGCACGCATGCGCAGACCCGCGCCCTGCTACAGGAGGCAGGCCTGGACGAAATCGTCTTTCACGACGATCCCGCGGCCCTCTTTCCTAGCGTGACGGCCCGGCGCCGCGAATAAAGCGGCCAGTCTCGAAGTCCTGAAACGCCTGCAGGATCTCCTCGCGGCTGTTCATGACGAAAGGGCCATGCCCGACGATGGGCTCATCGATGGGTTCGCCACTGAGGATGAGCACCAGCGCATCGTTATTGGCTTCCAGATCCACGCCTTCGCCCTGCGCGCCAAAGATCGCAAGCTGGGCGTCTCGCAGCACGTCCTCGTCATTGACCAGCACCGTGCCGCGCAACACCACCACGACCGCCTGATGGCCCTGCGGCAAGGGCAAACGCAAGCGCGCTCCCGCGGCCAGGCGCAGGTCCCACACATTGAGCGGCGTATGGGTGTGCGCCGGGCCCCGCGTGCCGTCGTACTCGCCGGCAATCACGCGCAAGCTGCCCTGCGGCAGATCCAATTGCGGGATCTGGCCGGCCGTGATGGCCTGATAGCCCGGCTCGGACATCTTGGCCGTGCGCGGCAGATTGACCCAAAGCTGGGCCATCTCCAGCTCTCCGCCCTTGGCGCTGAAATCCGGCGAGTGGAACTCCTCGTGCAAAATGCCGCCGGCCGCGGTCATCCATTGCACGTCGCCCGGGCCGATCACGCCGCCCTGACCCGTCGAATCCCGGTGCGCCACCTCGCCGGCATAGACGATGGTCACGGTCTCGAAACCGCGATGCGGATGCTCGCCCACGCCGCGCCGCGCCCCATCGCCGGGAAAGGTCGCCGGGCCCGCATAGTCCAGCAGCAGAAAAGGGCTGAGCTTCTTGCCCAGCGAGGGATAGGAAAACAGCGAACGTACCGGAAAGCCATTGCCCACCCAATGGGGCGAGGGCGCCGACAGGCGCTCGAGCACCACCTTGCGATCGCTCATGATCAACTCCTGTTGGTTCGTGCCAGAAAAAGGCCGAACATGATGGGTCAAGCTTAGCCCTGGCTACTGTTGCTGAATAGTGGCGCGGCCTGTCCGCAGCGTCCTGACGGTGGAACAATCATCGCGCCGGCGCACCCAACGAAACGGCGCCCCAGAGGGGCGCCGTTTGCCTTGCCGGATCAGCCGTGCGGGCTTAAGGCATGGGGTGCAACATGTTGGCGTTCATGTTGTGCAAGACCCAGATCGAACCGCCCACGATGATGGCGATGACCATGACCGTGAACAAGAAAGCCGACAGGTTTTCACGCTGGCTCTTGGATGCGCCCATGTGCATGAAGAACACCAACTGCACCAGCAACTGCGCCACGCACAGCACCAGCACGCCGATCAACATGAATTGACGCGTGAAACCGCCGCTCATCACCAGCCAGAAGGCGACCAGCGTCAGGACGATGGAGAGAATGAAACCGACGATATAGGACTTCAAGCTGCCGTGATCGGCATGGTCGGCGTGGGCGACGTCGTGATGAGCGGACATCAGATGGCTCCCATGAGGTAGACAAAGGTGAAGACGCAGATCCAGACGATGTCCAGGAAGTGCCAGAACAGGCTCAGGCACGACAGACGACGCTTGTTCACGCCATCCAGGCCGTGGCGGCGCACCATGTCGATCATGATGATGATCCACAGCAGGCCGGCGGTGACGTGCAGACCGTGGGTGCCGACCAGGAAGAAGAAGGCCGACATATAGGCGCTGCGATCGGGGCCCGCGCCTTCATGGATCAGGTGCTGGAACTCGTAGAGTTCCATGGCGATAAAGCCGGCACCCAACAGGAAGGTAATGACCAGCCAGCCGATCACCTTGTTGGCTTTGCCAGCATGCATATTGAGCATGGCCACGCCGAAGGTGAAGCTGGAGATCAGCAGCAACATCGTTTCGACCAGAACGAACTTCAGGTCGAACAGTTCGCTGCCGTGCGGGCCGCCGGCCGTCGCATTCGACAGCACGGCGAAGGTCGCGAACAGCACCGAGAAAATGAGCAAATCGCTCATCAGATAGACCCAAAAACCGAAAACGGTCTTGGATCCATCGTCGTGGTGCTCATGCCCGTGATGGGCATCGTGAGAGGAGTTGGCTACAGCGTGCGTCATAGTGGATCAGGCCGCCTTTTGCATTTTGGCGTAGTGTTCGTTCTCGATGCGCTCGACTTCGGCGGCAGGGACGTAGTAGTCCACGTTGCGGTCATAGACACGGGCGATGAAGGAACCGATCATGCCGACCAGGCCAACGATGGCCAGCCACCAGATGTGCCAGATCAGAGCAAAACCCATGACCAGGCCGAAAGCGCTGATGTAAATACCGGCGCCGGTGTTGCGCGGCATGTGGATGTCTTCGTACTTCTTGGGTTGCACGTAGGCGATGCCGCGTTCTTTGTCTTCCCAGTGCTGGTCGAGCGAATCGACGTGCGGCACATGGGCGAAGTTGTAGAACGGCGGGGGCGACGAGGTGGCCCACTCCAGGGTACGGCCATTCCAGGGATCACCCGTCAGGTCCGGGTTCTGCTTGCGGTCACGGATCGAGACCACGACTTGCTGCAGCAGGAACCAGATGCCCAGCGCGATGAAGAAAGCACCCACCAGAGCAACGATCAGGTAAGGCTGCCACTCCGGATTGTCGTAGTGGTTCAGGCGGCGCGTCATGCCCTTGAAGCCCAGGATGTACAGGGGCATGAAGGCCAGATAGAAACCGATGAACCAGCACCAGAACGAGTAGCGACCCAGACGCTCATTCAGCTTGAAGCCGAAGGCCTTGGGGAACCAGTAAGTCATGGCCGCGATACAACCGAAGACCACGCCGCCGATGATGACGTTGTGGAAGTGGGCGATCAGGAACAGGCTGTTGTGCAGCACGAAGGACACGGCCGGGATGGCCATCAGCACGCCGGTCATGCCGCCGATCACGAAGGTGACCATGAAGCCGATGGTCCAGAGCACCGGCGTGGTCATCTGCACGCGGCCCTTGTACATCGTGAACAACCAGTTGAACACCTTCGCCCCGGTCGGGATGGAGATGATCATTGTCGCGATGCCGAAGAAGGCGTTGACGTTGGCCCCCGCGCCCATGGTGAAGAAGTGGTGCAGCCAGACCAGGAAGGACAGCACGCCGATGGCGGCCGTCGCATAAACCATGGAGTTGTAGCCGAACAAGGGCTTGCGCGAGTACGTGGCGATGATTTCCGAGAACGCACCAAAGCACGGCAAGATCAGGATGTAGACCTCCGGGTGACCCCAGATCCAGATCAGGTTGACGTACATCATCACGTTGCCGCCACCGTCATTGGTGAAGAAGTGCGTACCGAGATAACGGTCCGCCGTCAGCAGCGCGAGCGTGGCGGTCAGCACCGGGAAGGCGGCCACGATCAGGATGTTGGTGACCAGCGCAGTCCAGGTGAACACCGGCATCTTCATCAGGTTCATGCCCGGGGCGCGCATGCGCAGGATGGTGACCACGAAGTTGATGCCGCTAAGCGTTGTGCCCAGCCCGGATATCTGTAGCGCCCAGATGTAGTAATCCACCCCCACGCTCGGGCTGTAATCCAGCCCGGACAAGGGCGGATAGGCCAGCCAGCCGGTCGCGGCGAACTCACCCACGAACAGCGACATCATGATCAGGACCACGCCGGCGGCGAACAGCCAGAAGCTCAGCGAGTTCAGGAAGGGGTAGGCCACGTCGCGCGCGCCGATCTGCAGCGGCACGATGAGGTTCATCAGCCCGGTGATGAAGGGCATCGCCATGAAGAAAATCATGATGACGCCGTGGGCGGTGAAGATCTGATCGTAGTGATGCGGCGGCAGGAAGCCCGTCGAGTCGCCCGAGGCGACGGCAAGCTGGGTGCGCATCATGATGGCATCGGCAAAGCCGCGCAGCAGCATGATCAGGGCGACGATGATGTACATCACGCCAATGCGCTTGTGGTCCACGGTGGTAAACCACTCGGTCCACAAGTACTTCCACTTGCCCAGATAGGTTATCGCGCCCAGGAGGGCCAGGCCTCCCAGGGCGACAGCGGCCAGCGTAACCATGACGATAGGTTCATGGTACGGAACGGCCTCCAGAGTGAGTTTTCCGAACATCAATTACTCCGCAACAGCGATCAGATTCTTCGAGGCGGGCGTACACGTCGCAGGGTCGACACCGGCCATCTTGCTCATTTGGTTATGCACGATGAAGTCGAACATGCCGACCGGCACATCCGAGTACAGTGCCACCGGGTTGTGTTCGCTCGGCTTGGTCAGCTCGGCGTAGACCTCAGGCGTGAGGGTCTGCTTGGCCGCCTTGGCCTTGCTGATCCAGTCCTCGAAACCTTGCTGCGACATGGCCAGCGCACGGAAACGCATGCCGGAGAAGCCACCGCCGCTGTAGTTGGCCGACAAGCCCGCGTAGTCACCCTCTTCGAACGCGTTCAGGTGCAACTTGGTCTCCATGCCCGCCATCGAGTAGATCTGGCTGCCCAGCTGGGGGATGAAGAAGGAGTTCATCACCGATTGCGACGTGATGCGGAAGTTGACGGGCGTATTAACCGGGAAGGCGATCTGGTTGACCGTGGCAATGCCGTATTCCGGGTAAATGAACAACCACTTCCAGTCCAGCGACACCACCTCGATGGTCACCGGCTTGGCCGTCGACTCCAGGGGGCGGTAGGGATCCAGCTCATGCGAGGACTTCCAGGTCAGCACCGCCAGAATGACGATGATGATGCAGGGAATGGTCCAGACCACGACTTCGATACGGGTCGAGTGCGACCACTTCGGCAGGTACTCGGCATCCGTATTGGAGGCGCGGTACTTCCAGGCGAAGTAGAGCGTCATGAATATGACGGGCACCACGATCAGCAGCATCAAGCCGAGTGCGGTGAGGAGCAGGGTTTTTTCCTGGGCGCCGATGTCTCCCTTGGGAGAGAGAATTTCCATCGTGCAGCCGCCAAGCAGCAGGACAGCGCCGACAGCTAGCGTGCGCGCGATAGTCGCAAGGTGGGGGTGTTTCACGTACAGCCTTGGGATGGATGGAGAAAAGGTTTGACGGCCCGCGGGCAGTCCGCAATGAGCGGAATTTCACACAGAACCAGAGCAGACTTAGACTTTAGCCAGTGCAGCGGCCCCAGGGGGTGCGACGAAATGACGCAGGGTGGAGGGGGAGCAGGTGGCTGGCGGGGCCTTGAGGCTTATCAGCAGGGTCTTATGGCCACTGCGGCCCGAGGCTGGGACTGCGACAATATGACGCACCCCAAAATCGCCCTATGCGGCGGATCCGCTACTCGATGACCGAATCGCGCTCCGGACCGGGCTTTTTCATGAGCTTGCGCTGCAAAGAACGCCGGTGCATGCCCAACAGGCGGGCGGCGGCCGACACATTGCCGCCGGTTTCGTGCAAAGCCTGCTGGATGTGCTCCCATTCTAGGCGGTGCAACGGCGTCATGGTCGCTTCAATCGTAACCGTTTCCGGCTTCATCAGGCCCAGGGTTCTCAATATCATGGGGGCGGTCGCGGGTTTGGGCAAGTAGTCGTCGGCGCCCCGCTTGATGGCCTCGACCGCCGTGGCCACGCTGGCATAGCCGGTCACCAGCAGGATGCGCATGTCCTCGCGCAATGCGCGCAGGGGACGGATCAAGGTCAGGCCCGAATCCTCGCCCAGCCGCAAGTCCACCAGGGCAAACGCCGGCCGCACCTCCTCGGCCACCCGCAGCGCCTCGGCGATATTGCAGGCCACATGGGTCTGCAATCCCCGCCGCGCCAGGCTGCGCTGCAGCGTTTTGACATAGAGTTCGTCGTCGTCGATCAGCAGACCAACGGGGGAGTTCGATTCTGTCATAGTGATGATGTCGCCCCGCCCAAAGGCAGATGAAAGCTGATGCGGGCGCCTCCGCCCTCGGCAGCCGAGATGGTCATTTCGCCCCCTAGTTGTTCAACCGTGGCGTGAGACAGCGCCAGGCCCACGCCCAGGCCGCCCGGTTTGTCGCTGCTGAAAAGCGCCGGCAACACGGTGTGATCCGGATCGAACCCTCGCCCATGATCGCGCACTTCGCCGCGCAGCGCCCCGTCCAGGAACTCCAGATGCAGATCGACCCGCGGATCGCCGGCCTCTTCGCCGGCGTCGGCGGCATTGTTCAGCAGAGCCTGCAACAGGTGGGCGATGGCCGGCTCCACCCGCAGCGATTCGGGCAGGCTGCCGGTGCGGCGCAAATCGATCGTCGGGCGGATGAGGCGCCACTGCCCCACCACGCGTACCAGATCGACCTCCGTGGGCACGGCCAGATTGCGGATGCGCTCGCGGCACAAGGCCAGCAGCTCACGCAGCGTATCCACATCGGCGCGCAGGTCCGGATCCTGCACTTCTTCGCGCACCTCGTCGGCCAGCAGCGTCATGGTGGCCAGCGGCGTATTCAGTTCGTGCGCCATGGCCGCCGCATGGGTGGCCAGCGCGACGATACCCTCGTTGCGCGTGAAGCGCTCGCGCAGCAGGGCCAGTTCTCTTTCCCGGGCCCGCAAGTCGGCGGCCAGACGCGTCGAGAAATACAGCACCACGCCCGCGGAGATCAGGAAGTTGGCCCCCAGCCCCCAGAGCAGCAACAAATACGTATTGTGGCTGCTGGCCAGCGGCTGGCCGAACACGGCCGCGGCGGTGTAGCCCGCCAGGCTGGCCAGGGCCGCGGCGAACGCCCAGCCGCCGGGCAGCGCGAAGGCCGCCAGGGCGATCAACACCAGAAACATGGTGCCGAACGGATTGGTGATGCCGCCGCTCCAGCCCACCATCCAGGCCAGCACCGCCATATCCACCATCAGATGGGCAAAGGCCGTGCCGTAGGAAATATCACTGGTGCGCCGCAGACGCAGGCTGGCGTAGGCATTGAATGCCACCAGCGCGCCCACGCCAGCCCATAAGGGCTCCAGCGGCAAGGGCAGCCCCAACAGACTGCTGGCCACGAGCACGGTCATGGCCTGCCCGCCGATGGCTAACCAACGCAGGCTGCACAGAGTGCGCAGGAAAGAAATGGCGGAACTACCGGGCATGGGCAGGAAAAAGCCGCGAAGGCTGGGAGAGGCCGACAAGGCCCTCCAAGAGGGCAAAAGGAGCCAAACCTCGGATTGTAGGGGGATTTCCCGGGGGACGCTCGGCGCCCTGCGCGCCTGCCGGGCCAGCGGCCGGCCATGCAAATCCGCCCTACAAACAATAATGATTATCAATTATACTGCCGGTCTGCGCGAATTCCGCCGCGTTCGTCCCAGGAGGTCGCATGTCCACGCTATCCGACACCGAGCAGCTACGCTCGGAGCACGCCGCCCTGCTGCAAGCCTACGGGCGCATCCAGGCCGATTGCTCCCTGCGCCTGCGACGCCAGGCCGAGCGTATCGACCATCTTGAAAACGCCCTCTTCCAGACACGCCTGGCGGTCGTGCTGCGCGATACGCGCATGGCCTGGGCCGAAGCGGATCAGCAGGCGCTGCGCGAAGCCGCCCAACTGCCGCGGCGCAAAACCCTGGCGCGGCAGGTCGAGCAACTCATGGAAAGGGTCCGGACGTTGGCCCGCCAGCGCAATGGCGGCAGCCGGGCAGTGCTGTGCGTGGGCAGCGATGGCAATACCGTCGGCCTGGCGCGGCAACTGGTAGAAAGCACGGGCGGGCGCTTTCTCACGCACGAAGGCGAAGAAGAAGCCCTGGAGGCCAGCCTGCGCGCGGCGGATCTGGTCATCTGCCAGACCGGCTGCATCAGCCATGACGCCTATTGGCGGGTCCGCGACCATTGCAAACGCACAGGAAAACAGTGCGTGCTGGTCGACAGCCCGGAAGCCGTCATCCAGCCCCCCACTTCACGCAAACCGGCTTGATTCGAGCGCAAGCCCGGCTCGCCGCAGCGACGAGCGCGGGCCGGCTGCCTTACTCGAAGCGCGGCGCTTCGTCGAACTCCTCCGACAGGCGGCGCAGGGCGCCTTTCAGCGCAAGCGCTTCGGTCGGATAGGGCGCCTCGGCGACCTCCAGCGGCGGGAAACCATATACATTGACGCGCGGCACGAAGCCGGCTGCCTCTTCGCGCATTTCGACATCGAAGTTGCGGTCGCCCACCCAGCCGCTACGCACGATTTTCCATTCCATGCCAGTCACTCCCGAAAGCCGGCGGCGCCTTGCCGCACGAGGTTGATTCCACGTCCACCATCCTCGCCCATCCGCATGAGCAATGCAACCTCAGGACATTGCGGCAAGTCATGGCGCGGCCCGATCACGGGTTGGCAAAGCGAGCCATGGGGTTTACGCTAGAAGTGAGCCGGCATGATTCACATCGCCGGAACTGACTCGGACATACCCTCTTAAAAGGAGTTGCTTGCTATGGTCAAGAAACTGGATCCGAAACAGAAGAGCGCCGCGGTTCAACGCCGCAAGCGCCCGCTAGCCACCCCGACTGACCTGGCCCAGGCCGCCACCCGCGATATCTCGGTTGCCCTGAACCAGTTGCTGGCTGACGTCTTTGCTCTCTACCTCAAAACCAAGAACTTCCATTGGCATGTCAGCGGCCCGCATTTTCGCGACTACCACCTGATGCTCGACGAACAAGGCGATGAGCTGTTCGCCATGACCGACGCGCTGGCCGAGCGCGTGCGCAAGATCGGCGGCACCACGCTGCGCTCGATCGGGCACATCGCCCGCATGCAGCGCGTGCTGGACAACGACGCCGATTACGTCCAACCGCTGGACATGCTGGCCGAGCTGCGCGATGACAACAAGGCGCTGGCCGCCGCCCTGCGCGAAGCGCACGACGTGACCGACGAGTACCACGATATCGCCAGTTCCAGCCTGCTCGAAAACTGGATCGACGAGACCGAAAAACGGACCTGGTTCCTCTTCGAGGCCAGCCGTCAGGCCGACAGCACCGGCCACTGAGCCGCCGCCCTCGCGTCTGTCACACTGCCCCGGCCTGTCCGGGGCAGTGTCGTTGGGGCCCACACGCGGACGCGGGCAGCGCCCGGCCCTCTGTCCGCAGGCATAATGCCCGCGTACAGGAGATTCGACATGGACATATCCGCACAGACCGTCCTGGTCACCGGCGCAAGCCGTGGCTTAGGCGCGGCCATCGCGCGGGCGCTGGCGCAGGCCGGCGCCCGCGTCATCATCAACTACCATCGCAGCGAGCGTCAGGCACGGGCGCTGGCCGAAGAGCTCGGGCCGCTGGCCATTGCCCTGCAGGCCGATGTCACCGACGCCGCGCAGGTGCGCGCCTTGGTGGCGGCAGCCGCCGAACACACCGGCCAACCGATACTGTCCGTGGTCAACAATGCGCTGGCCGACTTCCGCTTCGACGGCGACGCCCGCCCGCTGCTGGGCGACATCGCCTGGGAACGCTTCGAAGGGCAGATCAATGGCGCGGTCAAAGGGGCGCTCAACACCATGCAAGCCGCCCTGCCCGCCATGCGGCAGGCGGGTTTTGGCCGCATCGTCAACATAGGCACCAACCTGGTTCAGAACCCGGTCGTGCCCTATCACGACTACACCGCCTCCAAGGCTGCATTGCTGTCGCTCACGCGCACTGCCGCCCAAGATCTGGGCCCGGACGGCATCACCGTGAACATGGTCTCCGGCGGGCTGCTGCAAACCACGGACGCCAGTTCAGCGACCCCGCAGGCCGTGTTCGATCTGATCGCCAGCCTGACGCCGCTGCGGCGCGTCACCACGCCGGCCGAGTTCGCCGACGCGGTGCTGTTTTTCCTGTCGCCGTGGGCGCGCGCGGTGACCGGGCAGAATCTGGTCGTCGACGGCGGGCTGGTCAAAGACTAGCCCGCGCTGGCGCGCTTTTGCGCGCCCAGCAAGGCATCGGCCACATACTGGCTGAGCAGGGGCGCGGACAGCTGCATCATCGCCGCTCCCACCTGATTGGCCGTCTCCTGCATCTTGGCGGCCTCGGGTGCGGCATCGCCCTTGTCGGCCACCGACTGCAATTCGGCGGCGGTGAAAAACTGGCTATAGGCCTGAGCCAGGTTTTCTTCCCATTGGGCGCGATACGTGGGCGCGGCCCGTTTGAGTTCTTCTTCGAGCAGGGCATGGGCTTTCTCGGCGCCCAGATGCTGAACCAGGCCCGCATAGGTTTGCGTACGCAACGCCGCGGCCATTCCCATGGGCAGCAAGGCCACGCCGAGATCCTGCCGCGCCACCATCTCACGCGCCGCATCCAGCGGCCCGGCCGCCTGGGCCAGCCCGGCCATCGAGCACGACAAAGCCAGGCCCAAGGCCAGCCCGCGCAAACTCCTTGCTATCTTCATGACGCCCTCCCCGGCGATGTTCGACACCCACTGTACACCTGGTGCCGGCCGCCCTGGTAGCGGAGGTTCAACTGGCCAGCAGATAGGCCACGCTAGGCGTGATGAGGACGTTGGACAGGCCGGCCAGCACCATGACCAATCCGGCGATGGACCCTTCCTCGGCGGCGAGCTCGCGCGCTTTGGCCACGCCCGCGCCGTGCGCGCCCATGCCGAACAACGCGCCGCGCGCCAGCGACGATCGCAGGGGCAACAACCGCCGCAACGTCTGCCCCATGAGCGCGCCCAGCACGCCGGTGACGATGACGAAGACCGCGGTCAGGTCGGGCACCCCGCCCAAGCGCGACGACAGCGCCATGGCAAACGGCGTGGCGACCGAACGCGGCACCAGGCTCAGGCGCACGTCGGCCGGCAAGTCCAGCCAGGTGGCCAGCAGCCATGCGCTCACCCCGGCGATGGTGCTGCCCACGGTGACGCCCACCAGCAGTATCGGCCAATAGCGGCGGATGAGCGCCCGCTCCTGATAGAGCGGCAAAGCGAAAGACACGATGACCGGGCTGAGCATGACCATCAACCAATGACTGCCGCGCATATAGTCGGCATACCCTGCGTGCAGACACAGTGCCAGGGCAAGCAACAGCGCCGGCGCCAGGACCAGCGTCGAGCTCCACCAATAACCGCGACGGCGGTAGACCGTGCGCGCGCACAGATAGGCCAGCACCGTGGCCACCGGCCAGAATAAGAGCGCGCCCAGATCAGCAAACACGGCGGTTCATCCAGCGATAGCACAGGTCGATGGCCAGCGCCGTGCCCCCCATCACGAGCACGGTGCCCAGCACGATGACCGCCAGGATCTTCAGCCCCAGCATGCCCATCAGCTCGCGATGGTCGAGCAGGCACATCACCGCCGGCACGAAAAACAGCAGCATTTCGGCCAGCAGCCAGCTGGCGCCACGACGGATGTGATTGAGCCGCAACAGGCCGCTGCCCAGCAGCAGCAGCACCATCACCATGCCGAGCACGCTGCCTGGAATCGGCAGACGGCTCCATTGCGCCAGCGCCTGACCCGCCCAGGCAAACCCCGCGATCACCCCGACCTGCATCAACCTGCTGCGCCTCAGATAGCTGCGTCCGAGGGTCCAACTACGAGAAAACATGACAACACTCCCTGAGCGCGCTTCTCTGTCTCCGGAAGCTTGAGCGCTGTCTCTCTTGTACGCCTTTCCCTCGCATAGATAAAATGAATTCATTTCATCGAATCTATACCAATTTGGAATACCCATGGATTTGCGTACCTTGCGGGCGTTCTGCGAAGTGCTGCGCCAAGGCGGTTTTTCTCAGGCCGCGCGCGCGATTCACGCCACCCAACCCACGGTCAGCAAGGCCGTGCGCCAGCTCGAAGACGAGATAGGCATGCCCTTGCTGGACCGGCAAAGCCATCCGCCCCGGCTGACCCAGGCCGGCGAGGTGGTCTTCCGGCGCGCCCAGACCATGTTGGCGCAACGCGACGATCTGATCGCCGAACTCGAGGAATTGCGCGGCCTCAAGCGCGGTGTCTTGCGCCTGGGCCTGCCGACGCTGGGCAGCAGCGTGTTGTTCGCGCCGCTGTTCGCGCGCTTTCGCGGGCGCTATCCCGGCATCGAAATCAGCCTGGCCGAGCACGGCAGCCGCCGCCTGGAAGACATGGTGCAAAGCGGTGACATCGAACTGGGCGCCACCCTCACGCCGGTGCCGGAGGCGTTCGAGTATCAACCGGTCGCGCGTGAGCCGCTCATGGTGCTCATGCCGCCCGACCATCCGCTGGCGGGCGCTCGCCGCTTGCGCCTGGCCGAACTGCGCGATACGCCCTTCGTGATGTTCGAAAGCGGTTTCGCGCTCAACCATGTGCTGATCTCGGCTTGCGAACGCGTGGGTTTCACGCCGACCACGGCCGCGCGCAGCGGCCAGATCGACTTCATTGTGGCGCTCGTCGCCTCGGGCCTGGGCATCGGCTTTCTGCCGCGCCTGATGGCCGAAAAGCGCCAGCAGCCCGGTGTGCGGCAGGTGGAGCTCGATGATCGCGACGCGGTCTGGGAGATGACGCTGATCTGGCGCCGCGGCGGTTACCTCTCGCACGCGGCGCTCGCCTGGCTGGCGCTCAACCGTGAAATCTATCCGTCAGGAGGCCTGCAGTAGCATAGAAAAAGCGAAGAATTACCGAGGACCTGCATGAATTCCGTTGCCCAAGCCGCCTGGACTGCCTACGACAGCCAGCTCGTGCTCTACTGTATCGTGGCCCTGCTGGCCATTGTCGTACTGATCAGCGTTCTGAGAATCGCGCCTTTTCTGGCCATTTTGCTGGGCGCCTTTGGCGTGGGCCTGGCCGTCGGCCTGCCGTTGGACAAACTGGGCCACAGCTTCAGCCAGGGCGCCGGCGGCATCCTCGGCGATGCGGGCCTGATCATCGCCTTAGGCGCCATGCTGGGCGCCTTGCTGGCTGAATCCGGCGGCGCCGACCGTATCGTCAATTCTCTCTTGAATAAAGCGCACGGGGCCGCGCTGCCCTGGGTCATGGCCGGCGTGGCCATGATCGTCGGCCTGCCCCTGTTTTTCGAGGTCGGGCTGGTGATGGTCGTGCCCATCATCTTCGTCATGGCGCGCCGCTCGGGCCTGCCCATTCTGGCCGTCGGCATCCCGGCCCTGGCCGGCATGACCACCCTGCACGCGCTGGTGCCCCCCCACCCCGGCCCCTTGATCGCCATCAGTGTGCTGCACGCCGACCTGGGCATGACCATGGCCCTGGGCCTGCTGACCGCCATCCCGGCCGTCATCCTGGCCGGCCCGGTTTACGCCCGCTGGCTGGCGCCGCGCATGCCCATCGCCGAACCCGAAGAACTGGGCCAACTGTTCACCAGCACCCGCGACGCGAACCGGCTGCCCAGTTTTGCGGTGTCGATCTTCATCATTCTGCTGCCCGTGGCGCTGATGCTGGGCCGCACCGTGGCGCGTATCGCGCTGGCCAAAGAAGGCCTGCCCTACGCCGTGCTGGACTTCCTGGGCGAACCCATCGTCGCCCTGTCGGTGGCCGTGCTGGCCGCCATTGCCCTGCTGGGCTGGGCTCAGGGCACCAGCCGCGACGCGGTTGGCAAAACCCTGCGCCGCGCCCTGCCCCCCATCGCCGGACTGCTGCTGACCATCGGCGCCGGCGGCGGCCTGAAGCAGGTGCTGCTTGCCGCCGGCATGAGCGACACCATCAGCAAGATCGCCACGCAAAGCCATATGCCCTTGCTGCTGCTGGCCTGGATCGTCGCCGTGGCGCTACGCCAGGCCACGGGATCGGCCACCGTGGCCACCACCACGACCGCCGGTATCATCGCGCCGCTGGCCATGGGGCTGTCGACCACCCACGGCGCCTTGCTCGCGCTGTCCATCGGCGCGGGCTCGGTGTTCTTCTGCCACGTCAATGACGCGGGCTTCTGGATGGTCAAGGAGTACTTCGGCCTGAGCCTGAAGCAGACCTTCGCCGTGTGGTCGGCCTTGCAGACCATTGTCTCCGTGGTCGGTCTGGTCGTGACCTTCGGGCTGTGGCAGTTGCTCTGAACCCCGAAATCCGGTGAAACAGCCCTGATCGCCCGCCGTCACTTCAGACGGCGGGTTTTGGCTATGCTGGGCAGGTGATCGACACTGGAGACGGCTGGCCATGATGCTGCAAACCCCTCTTGCCCAGGAATCCGATTTCGACAGCCTGGCCCAGCTCAGGCTTGCGGCCATGCGTGAGAGTCTGCAGGCTCTGGGCCGCTACGATCCTCAGCGCTCGGCGCAACGGCTGCGCGACGGCTTCGACCCCGCCCTCACCCGCCACATCGTGATCGACGGCGCACGCGCCGGCTTCTATATTCTCGACGACCGCCACCCCATCTGGCGGCTCACGCACTTTTACCTCAGCCCCGATTACGCCGGGCGCGGCATCGGCTCGCGCGTGCTGCGCGAGCTCTGCGCCCGGGCACGCACGCTGCGCGCCAGCATCGAATTGGGTGCCCTCAAGGGCAGCCGCTCCAACGCTTTCTACCTGGCTCACGGCTTTGAGCCAGTCGGGGAATCCGAATGGGATATCGAGTACCGCTATCAGCCGTGAACCGCCCGGCGGGCTAGCCGGCCTGCCCGGGCCCGAACACCAGCCGGGGCACCGCATCGAGCAGGCGGCGGGTCAGATCGTGGCCCGGTTGCCGCAGTACGGAGGCGGCGTCATCGATTTCCACGATACGGCCGCCTGCCATGACCGCGATCCGGTCAGCCAGGTACTCCACGACCCCGAAGTTGTGCGTGATGAACAAATAGGCGATCCCTAACTCCGCCTGCAACTCGCGCAGCAGATCGAGAATCTGCGCCTGCACCGAAACATCCAGCGCGGAGGTGGGCTCATCGCAGATCAGCACCCGAGGCTCGACGGCCAAAGCGCGGGCGATGGCGATGCGCTGCCGCTGGCCGCCGGAGAATTCGTGCGGATAGCGTTTTACGGTATCGGCGGGCAGGCCCACACGCTGCAACAACTCCTGCGCACGGGCCTGGCGCTTGGGCGCGGCGAGCTCCGGATGCAGCGATGCCACGCCTTCGTCGAGGATTTCACCCACGCGCATGCGCGGGTCCAGCGAGGCATAGGGATCCTGAAACACGATCTGGATGTCGCGTCGCAAGGCCTGCATGGTGCGGCGGTCGGCGCTCAACAGGTCCCGGCCGTCGAGCAAGGCACGGCCGGAGATATGCGCGCCGTCGATCAGGCGCAGCAAGGCCTTGCCGGTCGTGGTTTTGCCGCAGCCGGACTCGCCCAGCAACGCCAGCGTTTCACCGGCCCGCAAGGTAAAGCTCACGCCGTCGGCCGCCTTGACCCATGAGGTGGGCCGGCGCAACAGGCCTTCCCGCACGGGATAATGAACCCGCAGATCCTGAACATCGAGCACGACCTGCCCGGGCGGGCGCGGGGAAGCGCTCGGCACTGCGCCCGCGGGGGCCGTCAGCGGCCGGCCGCGTTTCTCGAAAGTGGGAATGGCTTCGAACAATTGCCGCGCATACGGATGGCGCGGCGCGGAAAAAAAGGTCGCGGCATCGGCGGCCTCGACGATCTCGCCGCCGCGCATGAGGGCGACGTGGTGCGCCGTCTGGCGCACGATGGCCAGATCGTGCGTGATCAACAGCACGGCCATGCCCATTTCGCGCTGGATATCCGCCAGCAGATCCAGCACCTGGGCCTGAACCGTCACGTCCAGCGCGGTGGTGGGCTCATCGGCGATGAGCAAGCGGGGTTCGGCGGCCAGGGCGATGGCGATCATGATGCGCTGCTTCTGCCCGCCGGAAAACTGGAAGGGATAGTCGTCGATGCGCCGCTCGGGTTCGGGGATGCCCACCCGCGTGAGCCATTCGATGGCGCGCCGGCGCGCCGCCGCCCCCCGCAAGGGCGTATGGGCCGACAGCGTCTCGATGATCTGCTGCCCCACCCGCATGACGGGGTTGAGACTGGTCGAAGGCTCCTGGAAGATGATGCCGATCTGCCCGCCCCGCACGCCGCGCATCTGGCGCTCGCTCAGGGTGTTGAGATCCTGATCCTGAAGATTGACCTGTCCGCCGACGATGCGCCCGGCGTCGGGCAGCAGCCGCAACAGCGCCAAGGCGGTCATGCTCTTGCCGCTGCCGGACTCGCCGACCAGCGCGAAGGTCTCGCCGCGCTCGATGGCGAAACTCAAGCGTTTGACCACATGCGCCAGCCGGTCCTCGGAGGCCACGGCCACGTCCAGATCCTTGACATTGAGCAGGCTCATTGCGTGCCTCCGGGCGCTTGCTTGAGTTTGAACCTGAACCGCCGGCTGCGCGGATCGAACGCATCGCGCACACCGTCAGCAAACAGATTGGCCGCCAGCACCAGCGCCAGCAAGAACACGAAGGCCGTCAGCAGATTCCACCAGATCATGGGGTCACGCGACATTTCCAGGCGCGCGCCGTCGATCATGGAACCAAAGGAACTCATGCTGGGGTCCACCCCGATACCCAGATAGGACAGCACGGCCTCATACAGGACCAGGCCGGAAAACTCCAACACGGCGGTAATCAGCACGATGTGCATGACGTTAGGCAGCAGGTGGCGTGCCATGATGCGCCAGTGCGACACGCCGAAAGCGCGCGCGGCCTGAACGTATTCCTGTTCGCGCAACTTGAGGGTCTCGGCGCGCAGCAGACGGCACAGCGCCGACCAGCCGGTCAGGCCAAGAATCATGCACAGCAGAAACAGCCGCGCATCGGCGCGGGCCGCCGAGGTATTGAAATACTCGGCATGGTTCTCGATGTAGACCTGCATCATCAATGAGCAGGCGGCCACCAGCAGCACGCCGGGGATGGAGGTCAGCGTGGTGTAAAGGTATTGAATGACGTCATCGACCCTGCCCTTGAAGTAACCCGCGGCGATACCGAATACGATGGCCGGCGGCAGCATCGCCAGCGTAGTGAGCGTGCCGATCACCAAAGCCGTGCGGATGCTCTTGAGCGCCTGCCAGAGCACGTCATTGCCCGTGCGGTCCGTGCCCAGGACGTGATAGCCCGTGGAGAGCGCACCCGTTGCTCCCGCCACCAGAAACAGCAGCGTCAGCGTCAACAACATGGCGCGCCACGGAACCTGACTGTTGCCGCGCAACAGATCGCGCACCGCGACGCGGCCGGCGCCCCGGCGCCGGGCCAGGAACACCGCCAGCAAACCGCTCACCAGCAAGGCGGCCGCCAGGCCGCAGGCCATGCCGCGCGCCAGTTGGCCGCGGATATCGGGCCAGGACTGCGTCGCCGGATCGGTCAGGTGCGCGCCGCCGTGGCGCAGCCGCGGATAACCGCGCGTGACCGTGCCGTCGCCGGCCACCATGCTCTCCTTGGAGAACTGATGCGAAGCCAGCGGCGCCGAATAGGTTTTTTCCGGTTTGGCCAGCACCGAGCCGGCCAGCAGGCTATCGAGCAATGAGGTCACCACTGGGGCATAAGCCGGCGGGGCATCGGCAGCCGCCGTGGGCGCGGGCGGCAGCCGCAACTGGAAGTGCACCGAATCCAGCAGCCCGACGATGACAAAGCAGGACAGGACCACGGCCGAACACATGGCGGGCGCATCGCCGGCGACCCGGCGCCAGGTCGCGCGCAAGGCCGGGCTGCGTCGCACCCGCCATACATAGGCCAGCACCGCCAGCACCATCAGATAAAGCGCGATGTCTGTCCAGAGAAATACGAATCGGGGCATGGCGGTCACTCGAAACGCACGCGGGGATCGGCCAGCGTGTAGGAGATGTCGGCCAGAATGAGGCCCAGGATGTAGAGCACCGAACCGAGAAACACCATGGCCCGCACGATGGAAAAATCCTGCGCGCTGATGGCATCAATGGTGTAACTGCCCAGGCCGGGGATGCCGAAGAACGACTCGGCGATCAGACTGCCCATGAAGAGCAGCGGAATCGCCGACACCGTGCTCGTCAGGATGGGCAGCATGGCATTGCGCAGCACATGTCGAAACAGCACCACGGTTTCGGTCAGGCCCTTGGCGCGGGCGGTGCGGACATAGTCCTTGCCGATCTCTTCCAGAAAGATGCTGCGGTAGAACCTCGCCTCGGGTCCCAGCCGCGAAATCACCGCCACCAGAACCGGCAGCGCCAGGAACTTGATGCTGTCCAAGCCGCCGGCATAACCGGAGTACGGCACGAGCTGCCAGAGTTTGGCGAACAGCCACTGGCCCGCAATGATGTAGAACAGGCTGGAGATCGACAACAGCACCACGCACAGGACCACTCCCCAGAAATCCAGGCGGGTGGCGCGGAAAAACACCAATGTCAGCGCAAACACGATGCTGGCAAACAGGCCGAGGAAGAACGACGGCAGCGCCAGCGCCAGGCTGGGCCACATGCGCGTCTTGATCTCGCGGCCGATGTCGCGGCCGGCGTCGGAAGCGCCGAAATCCATGGTCAGCAGAGGCACCGAGCGCTGATAGAACACCGTGTCGGTGAAGCGCTCGGCGCCGCCTTGCGCATTGTTGATGAAAAGCGGTTTGTCGTAGCCGCGATCGGCCTTCCATTTGTCGATGGCATCCTGGCTGGTGCGCTGCCCGCCGATGGCCAGGCGGGCCATGTCATCGGGCGTGTTGACCGCGAAGAACAGCACAAAGGTAAAGAGGTTGACGCCGATTAGTATCAGCACGCCGTACAGCAGCCGGCGCAGCACATAGCTCGTCATGATTGTCGCTCCCGGTTGCCAAAGGCCGTCTGGCGTTCGCGCCGCTTGAGGGTGAGATAGGAGGGAATGATGGCCAGAACCAGCAACAGCAGCAAGATCCCCAGCGGCCACCAGCGCGGCTGGTTCCAGTCGTCGGTCTTCTGGACGCGCAAGGCCGGATCGACCTTCATGTACTGCAGCGTGTTGCGCACCATCTGCGTCGGCTTGGCATTGCCCACCCATTGCTGATAGGCGCCGCCGGACATCGGGAAGAAACCGAACATCCATACGGCATCGCGCCGCACGACATCGACCATTCGCGCGATGATGGCTTCTTTTTCCGGGCCGTCGTCGAGAAATTTCATCTGTTCGAACAGGCGATCAAACTCGGGATTCTCATAGTTGGCGGCGTTCTCGCCGCCGGTCTTGGCCTTGGCGTTGGGACCATAGAGCAGGAACAGGAAGTTCTCCGCGTCGGGATAGTCGGCATTCCAGCCCCAGAGAAAGAGCTGCGCCGTGCCGCGCCGCATCTTGTCCTGGAAACGGTTGTAATCCGTCGAGCGCACATCCATCTGGATGCCGAGCTTGGCCAATTGCCGGCGCATCCAATCGAACTGCGGGCTGGATCCCGCCCCGCTCATGGCGTCGTAATAGAGCACCAGCGGCGCGCCGGTCTCGGCGTTGCGGCCGCCCGGGTAGCCCGCCTCGGCCAGCAACTGCCGCGCCGTCTCGAGCGATTTGCGCACCGGTTTACCGTCTTCGAGCTGGTAGACCTGCGGGTTGTAGCCCTGCGGCAAGGGCTGGTAGCCCAGCACGCCCGGCGGCACCGGCCCGTAGGCCACGGCGGCCTGACCGTTTTCGAAGATATTGATGTACTCCTCCCAGTCAAAGGCGATGCTGATGGCCTGGCGCAACTTGCGGTTGCGCTCGGCCTGCTCGGGCGTATCCCCTTTACCCACGACCGGATCCAGCCAGTTGAAACCCATGTACCAGTTGGACGTCTCCACCGTGGTGGGCAGGCGGATGCCCCGCTCGCGATAAAGCGCGGCCTTTTCCTGGGAGTCGCCGGCGGCCACCAGCATGGACACCCCGTACTCGCCGCGCTCGACTTGCGGCACGTCGTAGTACCCCTGCAGGAATTTTCCGCTCAGCGGCAGGGCCTCTTTTTCGACGCTGAACACCACCCGGTCGATGAAGGGGGTGGGCTTGCCGCAATCGGCCAGCAGGCCCGCCTCCTGGTCGCCCGGCTCGCCCTCGCAGGGATAGGCCTCGCCATGGTAGTTGGGATTGCGAGCCAGCACATGCCGCCAGTTGGGACGCGACTCGACCAGCATGTAAGGCCCGGTTCCCACCGGCCAGGTGTTGAGCGACAGATCATGCTCGGCCATGCCGGGCTGGCTGTAGAAACGGTCGGCCTCCCAGGGGATGGGCGCGGTGAAGGTCATCGCCAGCCAATACTTGAACTGCGGATACTTGCCTTTGACCCGGATGCGCAGCGTATGGTCATCCAGGGCCTGCACCCCGTCGAACCCGTCGGGCTGGCGCAGATCCAGCCAGGGCAGATCGCGTGATCCGGACGGCACCGTCTGGCGCTGGGCACGGTCGCGCTCGCGCAGCGTGTCGCCATACTGCTGCATGCCGACGACATACTCGGCCATGAGCGAATAAATGGGCGAAACCACGCGCGGGCTGGCCAGCCGCCGAAAGGCGTAGACATAATCGTGGGCCGTCAATTCGCGGCTGCCGGTGAGCGCGAAATCCGGCACATAGAACTTGTCGTCCAACTCGCCCGGCGCCAGCGGGAAGTAGGCATAACTGCCGTCCTCCTTGCGCGCAAAGGCGGGATGCGGCTGATAACGAATGCCCGGCCGCAGCTTGATGTCATAGACGCTCTCGGCGACGCGGTCGCCGGGGGTGTCATCGGGCAGCCGCTGGCCCTGGGCGTCGAGATAGATCGGCTGGGAAATGTCGCTGGCCGCGCGCGGAATCAGCTCATAGGGGCGTTTGAGGTAATGGTAGCCGTAGAGCGGCTCGTAGATGTTGTAGGTATACGGCGTCTCGTCGGTGGAATAGGAACTGGCCGGATCGAGATACTTGGGCGAGCGCTTGACGAAAGCGGTGTAGAGCGCGTTCTCATCGAGCGCGCCGGACAGATAGGGGCTGTTGATCGGGCTTTCGCGGCCGCAGCCAGCCAGGACGGCCGCCATGGCAAACACGGCCAGCCCGCAGCGCAGCAACCGCCCAGATATGCCTAACATTGTCATCAAAACTTATCCCGTTTTTTGCGCCAGCAGATTCGCAAAGCCCTCATTCCCACCCTACGGAAACCGGGCTGCTTTTCTGTGGCCGCTCATCTTAGTCAGCAGCGCTTTTCTTTCCAGCAGTCGTAGCGCCATTTCCAGGGCTCGGTCGCGCCGTTGTCGGCCCACAAGCCGATGCGCGCTTCACGCGCCCGGCGCTGCAGGCCCGGCATGGCCTCATCCCGGAGGTAATCGCCGCGCCTGGCCGTATACGCCCAGGCATAGCCGGCCGCCACCTGCTCCCGGTTGGCCGAACGGCCATCGGGCAACACCAGCGCGCACAGATCCCGGCCGTATTGGTCTTTCTCGTAGCACTGCGCCGTCAGCGTCTTGCCTTCGACCAGCGCCGCCAGATGCTGGCGCGACGCTTCGGCATGAGGCTGGCCCGGCTCCTGCTGCCCATGCCCGGCTTCGGGCGCATCGATGCTGTCCAGGCGGATACGCCGCCGGCCGTCGGCCGCGCGCAGCGTGACCGTATCGCCGTCAGCCACGCTGACCACCGTGCCCTGCAGGCGATAACTGGCCTGCGGCAGCGCCACCGTGCTGGCCCCTGCGGGCGCCGGATCCGGCGCCGAGCCTGGCGGCAGCCCGAACCAGGCGGCAGCCAGCGCCAGAACGACGATCAGACCCGCGAGACGACGGCCAGGCCGGCGCCAGGCGCTGGGGGAAAAGCCATGAAGGGGCACGGCAACCTCATCGGATGGGCGGACTCAGAGCCAGCCGGACTTTCGAAACCGCCAATACAGAACGGCGCAAATCGTAACAATCACGCTCAAAGTGATTGGATAGCCCCAATGCGCCTTGAGTTCCGGCATGTACTCGAAATTCATGCCGTAAATGCCGGCCACGGCCGTGGGAACGGCCAGAATGGCGGCCCAGGAGGCCAGTTTGCGCGTGGTGTCGTTCTGCTGCCCCTGCCCGATCATGAGGCTGGCCTCGAAGGCAAAGGCCAAGGCTTCGCGCAGGGCGTTGACCAGCTCGTCGACCCGCAGCACGCGATCGGCCACCTCGGCGAAATAGGGCCGGGCCTGCGCATCGATGGCCGACATTTCCACCCGCGCCAGGCGACGACAGATTTCGGCCATGGGCGCGATCGCATTATGGATGCGCAGCAGATCGCGCCGCTGCCGATAGAGTTTGCGGATGTCGGCATCCTTGGCGCCCCGGATGAGCAGTTTTTGCTCGGCATGCTCGACCACGTCCTCGAGCTGAGCGACGGCGGCCACATACCGGTCGACCAGCAAGTCCAGCAATTCGGAAGTGATGTAGTCGCTGCCGCGCTTGAGCAGATCGGGCGCGGACTCCAGGCGCTCGCGCAGAATGCTGTGCGTGGACAGCGCGGTGCGCCGCACCGTGACCAGAAAACCTTCGCCGACCAGATACTGGGTTTCGCCAAAAACCGGACGCCCGCCCTCGACCTCCACCGTAATGGCCACGATGAGCACCATATTGCCGTAGTCGATGATCTTGGGCCGGCGATGCGACTCGATCATTTCCTCGCGGTTCTTGACGCTGGCGCCCAGCGCATCGACCACCTCGGTGATGCACTCGGGCGTCGGGTTGCGCAGGCCGATCCAGAGCATGCCCTTGGCACCGCCGACATAATCGGCCACTTCGGCAATGGGCACGTCGCGCGCGCGGCGCCCATTCACATAGGCGACCGACGCCACGACCTGACTGACGGGCGGCTCGGCTGCCGCTGAATCCTGAGCCATGAGCTTCCCTCCCCTGCTGGCCTTAGGCCGGCAACGCCCGACCCTCGGGGATGATAGCTCAGGAGAAGAGCTTGCGTAGGCGCTGGCCGACGTCGATCGCGGGCGTGCCCGAGGCGGCCGGCAAGCCCTCGCCGCGCCCGTGCGGCAGCGCCGGCGGCTTGGGCAGATGATCGAACAGCGGCATCAGATCGTCGGGCAGAAAACGCGTGCGGGCCGCATAGACGTGCCGGTCGCCCATCCCGCTTTGCTGATGCACGTAGAAGCGCTGCGGCACGAGCACCTGCAGGCGCTCACGCGCGCGCGTCATCGCCACGTAGAGCAGCCGGCGCTCCTCCTCGATCTCGTCGCTGCTGTCTGTGGCCATGTCCGACGGGATGCAGCCATCCACCGCATTGAGGACGTACACCGCTTTCCACTCCTGGCCCTTGGCCGAATGAATCGTGGAAAGAATCAGGTAGTCTTCATCCAGCAAGGGCTTGCCGGACTCATCGCTGGTGGCCGCGGGCGGATCGAGCGTCAGTTCGGTCAGGAAGCGTTCGCGGGTGGGGTAGCCCCCGGCCAGCCGGGCGAGCTGCTCCAGGTCGGCGCGGCGCACGCGGGCATCTTCGTACAGATGCTCGAGCAAGGGGGCATACCAGGCAAGCGCCAGATCGACGTCCGCCGGCCAGCGCGCCTGTTGGCTGCGCAAAGCGCCCAGCAACCCGACCAGCCCCTCCCATTGCGGCCCCGCGCCCGGTTTGAAGGCCTGGAGACAGGCTTGCGGATCGGCCGCCTCGGCCAGGGCATCCATGAGCTTGCCCGCTTTGGCCGGCCCGACGCCGGGCACCAGTTGCGCGACGCGGAATCCGGCCAGACGCGAACGCGGATTTTCCGCCCAGCGCAGCACCGACAGCAGATCCTTGATGTGGGCGGCCTCGAGAAACTTCAGGCCGCCGAACTTCACGAAGGGGATATTGCGCCGCGCCAGCTCCAGTTCGAGCGCGGCGCTGTGGCTGGCGGTGCGAAACAGCGCGGCCTGCGCGGTCAGGCGCAGGCCCTCCTCTCGGCGGGCCAGGACCTGATCGGCCACCCAGCGTGCCTGCCCGGCTTCGTCGCTCACATTGACCAGTTCGGGCTTCTGCTCGCTCTGGCGGTCTGTCCAGAGCGCTTTGGCATAACGCTGTGGCGCGCGGGCGATCATCGCATTGGACGCATCGAGGATGGGCTGCGTGCTGCGGTAATTGCGCTCGAGGGCGATGACATGCGCGCCGAACTGCTGCGGAAAATCCAGGATGTTGCGCACCGTCGCGGCGCGAAAGGCATAGATGGACTGCGCATCATCGCCCACGACGGTCAGCCCCCGCCCGTCGGGTTTGAGCGCCTGCAGAATACTGGCCTGCAGGCGGTTGGTGTCCTGGTACTCATCGACCAGCACATGGTCGAAACGCGCCGACACATCGCGGGCAATGCCCGGGTCGGCCATCATCTCGGCCCAATACAGCAGCAGGTCGTCGTAATCCAGGATCTGCTGCTCCTGCTTGGCCTGCATATAGGCCTGGAACAGCCGCTTGAGCTCGGCCTCCCATTGGGCGCACCAGGGGAAGGCGCACGCCAGCACGTCGGCCAACGGCTCCTGGCTGTTGATCACGCGCGAGTAGATCGCCAAACAAGTGCCTTTGAGCGGGAAGCGGCTTTGCGTGGCGCTGAACCCCAACTCGTGGCGCAGCATGCCCATGAGGTCTTCGGCGTCGCCGCGGTCGTGCACCGTGAAGGCTTCGGACAGGCCGATGCGGGTGGCGCAGTCGCGCAGCAAGCGCGCACCCACACTGTGAAAGGTGCCCGCCCAGGGCAGCGAAGGCGCCGCGCTGTCCAGCTTCATGACCCGGCGCAGCACCATGCCCACCCGGCGGTCCATCTCCTGGGCGGCGCGGCGGGAAAACGTCAGCAGCAGCAAGCGCTGCGGATCGGCGCCATGCCGGATCAGATGCGCCACGCGATGCGCCAGCGTGCTGGTCTTGCCCGAGCCCGCGCCCGCGATGACCAGCAAGGCGCCCGACGGGGCCGCGCCCGGCGCGATACCGAACGTGGCGGCCTCGCGCTGCTCGGGATTGAGTTCGTCCAGCGGATCGCTGGCATCGGCGTTGAGGGGAATCATGGCAATACACTGTATATTTATACAGACTATACCGCGTTCCGAGCGCCCCTTGCGCAGCCCCCACATGAGCGTACTGATCGGCACCGCCTCCTGGACAGACCCCACGCTGCTGGCCTGCGGGCGTTTCTACCCGCCCCAGGCCCGCGATGCGGCGGCACGGCTGCGTTTTTACGCCGAGCACTTTCCGGTCGTGGAAGCCGACTCGCCCTATTACGGTCTGCCGACGCCGGAACTCACGCATGCATGGGCGCAGCGCACACCCGCGGGCTTTGTCTTCGACGTCAAGGCTTTCCGGCTGTTCACCGGCCACCAGACACCGCTGCGCGCCCTGCCGGCCGATTTGCTGCACGACCTGGGCTGGCAGGCCAGCGAGGCGCGCGTCTGTTTCGATAACCAGATCCCCGCCGCCTGGCGCGAGGAACTCTGGCGCCGCTTTCTGTTGGCGCTCGAACCGCTGCGCGCGGCCGGCAAGCTGGGCCTGGTGCATTGCCAGTTTCCGCCCTGGGTGCGCAACGATGCGCGCGGCGCGGCGCGTCTGGCGGCATGCGCCGGGCAACTCGAAGCGCTGGACGCCTCCATCGAGTTCCGGCACGAAAGTTGGCTGCGCGACGCCGCCACGGCCGCGGCCACACTGTCCCGCCTGCGCGAGCGCGGGCTGGTGCACACCATCGTCGATGCGCCGCAGGGCGTTGACAACACCGTGCCGGCGGTGTGGCGCACCACCCGCGACGATATTGCATTGCTGCGGCTGCATGGGCGCAATGCGCAAACCTGGCTGAACCGCGGTCCGGCCTCGTCCTCGCGCTTTCAGTATGAGTACAGCCCGCAAGAGCTGGCGGAACTGGCGCAACGCCTGCGCCAGCTTCCCGCGCAGCACACCCATGTCATCCTCAATACCAACTATCAGGATCAGGGCGTCAGGAACGCCCAAGGCTTGTTGCGCGCGCTGCAGGGGCCGGCTTAGGTCACCGCGCTTGCCAACGGGCTGCGCCGGGCCACCTCATTGAGGCTGGCCAGAAGGATTTCGAATTTGCGTGCGATCTGGCTTTCGGGCACGCAGGCGTAGCCCAGGAGCAAACCATGGCGGGCCGGTTCGGCGCCCGTGTAATAGCGCGACAGGGGCCGCGTCAGGACGCCGCGGGCCCGCGCCACATCGACCACGGCCGTGTCGTCGATGTCTTCCGGCAGGTTGAGGATGAGGTGCAGGCCGGCCTCGCTGGCGTCGCGGTGCAGCCATTGCGGCCCCAGACGCCGCTCGATGAGATTGACCAGAATCGCACGCCGCTTGCCGTACAGCATGCGCATGCGGCGGATGTGGGCCGCGTAATGCCCCTCCGACATGAAGGTCGCCAGCGCGGCGTGCGTGATCAAATGGCCTTCGCGGTACAGCTCCGCATGCCCGGCCTGAAAGGCCGCGGCGAGATTCTTGGGCAGCACCAGATAGGCCACCCGCAGGCCGGGATAGAGCGTCTTGCTGAAGGTGCCCAGATAAATGACCGGCGCATCGGGCTCCAAGCCCTGGAGCGAGGAAATCGGCCGCCCCGAGAAGCGGAATTCGCTGTCGTAGTCATCCTCGATGATCCAACTGCCCCAGCGCCGGGCCAGGGCCAGAAGCTGCCGGCGGCGTGCCAGCGACATCACCGTGCCCAGCGGATACTGGTGCGAAGGTGTTACGAAAATAAATCGCGGCGGCGTGCTCACGCTTTCGGCCGCGGCCGGCAGCAGCATGCCTTCCTCGTCAACGGGCTGCGGCTCCACGCGAACCCCGTTGGCACTGAGCACGGTGCGCGCGCCCCAATAGCCGGGGTTTTCTATCCAGGCGACATCGCCGCTGGCCCCCAACAGGCGCGTGGCCAGATCGATCGCCTGATGCGACCCTTCGGTGATGATGATTTGTTCAGGGTCGCAATCCACCGAGCGGGTCAGACCCAGATGCTCGGCCAGCACGGCGCGCAAGGCCGGCAGCCCGCCGCCGTAGGAATACGTCAGCAGCTCCGGCGCGGGCCGGCGCCACAACGCACTGAAAATCCGGCCGAACTTGCGATGCGGAAACTCCGTGACATCCGGCACCCCGGGCATGAAAGCGCCCCATTGATAGGGCGACGCCGAGGCCCGGTCGACGATATGGGCGCCGCGCTCGGACAAAACAGGGCCCGATGGGCCATTGGCCTGGTGCCGCCGCGAGCGGCCGGTGGCCAGATAGGCATCGGGCACACTTGCCGTTACAAAAGTGCCATTCCCCTGCCGGCTGCGGGTATAGCCCTCGGCCTGCAACTGGGCGTATACATGAACCACGGTATTGCGGGCAATGCCCAGCTCGGCCGCCAGATCGCGGGTCGCGGGCAGACGGGTGTCGCCGGGCAGCGTGCCGTCCAGTATGGCCTCGCGGATCGCGCGGTACAGACGCTGATTCATGGGCCCGTCGGAAGCGTCACCCAAGCGCAGCAGCAACAAGTCGCCGACGATGGACCTCAATTGGTTCTACCTGATATGCAAAAGTGGTTCCTAAGAATGGGGCCATCTTAGCATTAAAGTATCAGGGTGACGCCGCTGGCGATGACCGCCTGGCCAGTCTTTCGCCGCGCAGCGGCTGCCTATTGCCAATTTGAGGCTTTGATGAAAAACCGTGATCTGAATACCCGCCGCGCCCTGGCCACTCCCCGTGGCGTGGGCGTCATGTGCGACTTCTACGCCGTGCGCGCGGAAAACGCCACCCTCTGGGACGCCGAAGGCAAGGAGTACATCGACTTCGCCGGCGGCATCGCCGTGCTCAACACCGGGCACCGCCATCCCAAGGTCATGGCCGCCGTGGCCGCCCAGCTCGACAACTTCACGCACACGGCCTACCAGATCGTGCCCTACGAGGGCTATGTCGCCCTGGCCGAGCGCATCAACAGCCTGGCTCCGATCGACGGCCTCAAAAAGAGCGCCTTCTTCACGACCGGCGTCGAAGCCGTCGAAAACGCGGTCAAGATCGCGCGTGCCGCCACCGGCCGCTCGGGCGTGATCGCCTTTTCCGGCTCCTTCCACGGCCGCACCCAGCTGGGCATGGCGCTGACCGGCAAGGTCGCGCCCTACAAGCTGGCCTTCGGCGCGATGCCGGCCGACATCTACCACGTCCCCTTCCCCAACAAGACGCAGGACATCTCGGTGGCCGACTCGCTGAAGTCGCTCGACCTGCTCTTCAAGGTGGATATCGATCCCAAGCGCGTGGCCGCCATCATTCTCGAGCCGGTCCAGGGCGAAGGCGGCTTTAACGTCACCCCGCCCGAACTCATGGTCGCCCTGCGCAAGCTCTGCGACGAGCACGGCATTCTGCTGATTGCTGACGAAGTGCAGACCGGCTTCGCGCGCACCGGCAAGCTCTTCGCCATGGAACACCATTCCGTGCAGGCCGACATCATCACCATGGCCAAGAGCCTGGGCGGCGGCATGCCTATTTCGGGCGTGGTCGGCCGTGCCGAAGTCATGGATGGTCCGGCCGCCGGCGGCCTGGGCGGCACCTACGCCGGCAACCCGCTGGCCGTGGCGGCCTCGCTGGCCGTGCTGGATGTGATCGCCGAAGAAAAACTCTGCGAACGCTCCACGGCCCTGGGCCAGCGCCTGCAGGATCGCCTCAACAGCCTGCGCGACAAGGTGCCCGCCATCGCCGACGTGCGCGGCCTGGGCTCCATGGTTGCCCTCGAATTGCATGACCCCGCCACCGGCAAGCCGGACGCCGAGGCCGTCAAGCGCGTGCAGCAAAAGGCCATCGAGAAAGGCCTGCTCTTGCTGAGCTGCGGCGTGTATGGCAACGTGTTGCGTTTCCTGTACCCGTTGACCATTCCCGATGCCCAGTTCGATCGTGCGCTGGACATCCTCACCGAAGCCCTGACCGCCTGATACCCGGCTGTCCGATCCACGCGCGGGATGGAGCACCCATCCCGCGCGTGTCTTATTCAGAAGGAAATACTCATGTCCTTGACCAAGACCCTGAGCCGTCCCGATCTGCTGCGTGACGCCTGCTTCATCGACGGCAAGTGGGTGGCCGCGACCGGGGCCAGCATTCCCGTGGACAATCCGGCCACCGGCAAGACCATCGTGTCGGTGCCCAAGCTGGGCCGCAAGGAAGCCGAAGCCGCCATCGCCAGCGCCGAAAAGGCGCTGCCCGCCTGGGCCGCCAAGACCGGCAAGGAGCGCGGCGCCATCCTGCTCAAGTGGGCCAACCTCATGATGCAGCACCAGCAGGATCTGGCCACCATCATGACCTCGGAGCAGGGCAAGCCGCTGCCCGAGGCCGCCGGCGAAATCGCCTATGCCGCCTCGTTCCTGGAGTGGTTCGGCGAAGAAGCCAAGCGCATCGACGGCGATGTGCTGCAAAGCCCCAAGGCCGGCCAGCGCATCATGGTGCTCAAGCAGCCGATCGGTGTCACGGCAGCGATCACCCCGTGGAACTTCCCCGCCGCCATGATCACCCGCAAGGTAGGCCCGGCCCTGGCCGCCGGCTGCCCCATGGTGGTCAAGCCCGCCCAGCAAACGCCGCTGACCGCGCTGGCCCTGGCTGTGCTGGCCGAAGAAGCCGGTGTGCCTGCCGGCGTGTTCCATGTGATCACCGGCAGCTCGCGTGAAATCGGCGCGGCGCTGTGCGAAAGCGACGTGGTCCGCAAGCTGAGCTTCACGGGCTCGACCGAAGTCGGCCGCACCCTGATGGAGCAATGCGCCCCCACCATCAAGAAGCTGTCGCTCGAACTCGGCGGCAACGCGCCTTTCATCGTTTTCGACGACGCCGACCTCGATCGCGCCGTCGATGGCATCCTGGCCTCCAAGTACCGCAATGCCGGCCAGACCTGCGTCTGCGCCAACCGCATCTACATCCAGGCAGGCGTCTACGAAGAAGTCGCCAAGCGCCTGGTTGCCAAGGTGCAGGCCATGAAGGTCGGCGACGGCTTCGAGCAAGGCGTGACCCAGGGTCCGCTGATCGATGACGCGGCCGTGGCCAAGGTCAAGGAGCACATCCAGGACGCCGTGGGCAAGGGCGCCAAGGTCGTCACCGGCGGCAAGGCCCATGCGCTGGGCGGCAACTTCTTCGAACCCACCGTGGTGCGCGACGTGACGCAATCCATGTTGTTCGCGGCGGAAGAAACCTTCGGCCCGGTGGCCCCGCTGTTCAAGTTCGAAACCGAAGAAGAAGTCATCAAGTACTCCAATGACACCATCTTCGGCCTGGCCGCCTATTTCTTCACGCGCGATTACGCCCGCATCTGGCGCGTATCCGAAGCGCTGGAGTACGGCATTGTCGGCATCAACACCGGCCTGATTTCCAACGAAGTCGGCCCGTTCGGTGGCGTCAAGCAATCCGGCCTGGGACGCGAAGGCTCCAAGTACGGCATCGAGGACTACCTCGAACTGAAGTACCTCTGCGTGGATCTGGGCGCCTGATCGCCCTGGCCGCCTCGGCGGCCCCCACCTGAGGCAATGCCCCCCGACAGCCACCCGGCTGCCGGGGGGCATTTTGCATGCCGACACCGGGCGGCCACCCGGCAATGTCCGCAGCTTGCGGCATCGCGCGCTTTTTTCATCTGGCGCTCGAGCAGGCATGCTAGATTGGCGGCTCCCTCGCATCCGCCCCGAACATCATGAGCCGCACACTGACGCGCGACGATCTGCGTCGCATCATGGCCATTCTGGCCGAGGCCGCCCAGGTCGAGATCCTGCCGCGCTTTCGCAACCTGCCCGTGCAAGCCGTGCGCGGCAAGACGTCGCCGCGCGACCTCGTCACCGATGCCGACGAAGGCGCCGAGCGCCTGATCAGCGCGCGTCTGGCCAAGCTGTTCCCCGGCGCGGTGCTCATCGGCGAAGAAGCCAGCACCCTCAACCCGGCCTTGCTGAACATGCTGGTCGATGCCGAGCTGGCGTTTCTCATCGATCCGATCGACGGCACCCGCAACTACGTCGCGGGGCTGCCGCTGTTCGGCATGATGGTGGCCGCCTGCCACAAGGGCGACGTCATGGCCGGCATCATCTACGACCCCATCAATCGCGATGCCGCCATGGCCATCCGCGGCGAAGGCGCGTGGTTCGAACATGAGAACGGCAGCCAGGAAGTCATGAAGGTGGCTCAGCCCGCGCCACCCGAGGACATGGACGGCATCATTGCCACCGGCTCCTTGCCCGATGCGCAGCGCCAGACGGTCAATGGCAACCTGGCGCAACTGGCCAGCACCGCCTATTTGCGCTGCGCCGCGCACGAGTACCGCATGGCGGCTTCAGGCCATGTGCATCTGCTGTTCTACAACAAGCTCATGCCCTGGGATCACGCCGCGGGCTGGCTGCTGCACCGCGAGGCGGGCGGCTATTCCGCCCATTTCGACGGCACGCCCTACAAGCCCACGCATCGCAGCGGCGGCCTGCTCTACGCCCCGGATGCGGGCAGTTGGCATGCGGCGCACCGGGTGCTGTTCGGCAGCGATGCACCGCTGCTGGATCATCCCGCCAACGCCTCGCCCGCTAGCTGAACAACGCCCCCAGCACCTGATCACAGGGCTGGCTGATCTTGAGCGCCAGCAGATCATCGGCCCGGGTACGGCCCAGATTGATGGCGGCCACGGGCTTGCCCTCGCGGGCCGCGGCCTGCACATAGCGATAGCCCGAGTGCACCATCAGCGATGAGCCGACGACCAGTACCGCATCCGCGGCGGCCAGACCGGCGTAGGCACGCGCCGTGCGGGCGCTGGGCACCAACTCGCCGAAAAACACCACATCGGGTTTGACGATGCCGCCGCAACGCGGGCAGGCAGGCACCTCGAACAGGCTGAAATCCACGCCCTCCAGATCGGCATCACCGTCGGGGGCATCGTCGGCATCGAGAAACGCCCAGGCCGGATTCATGGCCTCGAGCTGCTCTTGCCAGGCTTTGCGCGGCCCCACCCAATCGCAGCGCGTACAGCGCACCTCGTCCAGGCGGCCGTGCAGATCGACCACGGCCCGGCTGCCGGCCGCCTCGTGCAGGCCATCCACGTTCTGCGTCACCAGTAAGGCGATGCGGCCCGCGTGCTCGAGCCGCGCCAGCGCCAGGTGCGCGGCATTGGGCCTGACCTGCCCGAAGCGCCGCCAGCCGATCAGGCCGCGCGCCCAGTAGCGCGCTCGAGCCAGATCCGTGGCCATGAAGGTCTGAAAATCAATCGGCGGCTTACGCTTCCATTGGCCCTCGACATCGCGATAATCCGGGATGCCCGACGGCGTGCTGCAGCCCGCCCCCGTCAGGACAAACAGCTGCCGGTGGCCGTCGATGAAGGCCCGCAACGCCTCGATCTGATCTGGTATCGCATCCATGCGCGGACCTCCTGCCGGCAGCCCCGCGCGCTCAGCCGCCCAGACCGCAATTGGGCATATCGTTGATCAGACCGGCCTGCGTCACATTGCTATTGGGCGCCACGCTGCGCGTGAGCCAGACATTGCCGCCGATGGTCGACCCCTTGCCGATGGTGATACGGCCGAGAATGGTCGCGCCCGCGTAAATGACGACGTCGTCTTCGATGATGGGGTGGCGCGGCAGGCCTTTCTTGAGCTCGCCATTTTCGCCCGGCGGAAAGCGCTTGGCGCCCAGGGTCACCATCTGATAGAGCCGCACCCGGTCACCGATGATGGCCGTCTCGCCGATCACCACGCCCGTGCCGTGATCGATGAAAAAGCTGCGGCCGATGGTCGCGCCCGGATGGATATCGATGCCGGTTTCGGCATGTGCGATCTCGGCCACGATGCGCGCCAGCATGGGCGCGCCCAAGCGGTAGAGGACGTTGGCCAGGCGATGGTGGATCATCGCCGTCACGCCGGGATAGCAGAGCAACACTTCGTCCACGCTGCGCGCGGCCGGGTCGCCCTGATAGGCCGCCGTGACATCCAGATCCAGCGCGGCGCGCACGTCCGGCAGCGCCGCGCCGAATGCGCGAACGATCTCCACGCCGCGGGTCAGCGTCTCGTCATGCGGGCGCGGGTCATCGCGGCCCAGATGCTCGAGCTCCAGACAGACCTGCTGCAACAGGGCATCGAGCGCCGCGCCGATGGTGTGCCCGACGTAGAAGTCCTCGCCCTCTTCGCGCAGGTCCAGCGGCCCCAGGCGCATCGGAAACAAGGCGCCACAGAGCTGCTTGATGATTTCCTGCAGACTTTGCTGCGAGGGAAACTCGCGCCCGCCGGAGGCCTCTTCGCGCAGGCGCCCGCGCGGGCCGCGCCAGGCCACGCGCGCGGCCCGCAGGCCCGAGACGATGCCATCCAGATTCCAGTGCGCCAGGGTCAGATCCTTGCTCATCGCCGGGCTCCCCGGCGCGCTTCCATACGCGAAAAAACCATGCTCAACCTCGGAACGAGGGGCGCGCAGAGGCGCGCCCGTCTATCAATAACAGGGGTCACTGTAACCGGTGGCGCCCTCCCGGCGCGCGCCGGCTGACATGTTTGCGGGGTTATGCCGCCCGGTTTCTGTGACGCGCTCGCAACACTGCGCCGCAGCATAAACGCCTGCGGCCCCCGAGCCGCGGCGGACCGCCACCGACCGCCGCATGGCGATGGCGCGGCGCAGCAAGGGCTTGCGGCCCCGCGTCGGGACTAACCCTGAGCCGGGCGGCGGGCGCTCGCCGCCCCCGCTTCAAACCCGTATAGTCGATTCAAACAAACGTTTGAATCAGGGCGGGCGATGCAAGACCACCGCAATACCCGGCAGACCATTTTGCACAGCGCCGAGCGTCTTTTTGCCCAACAGGGCTACGACGGCACCTCGATGCGCCAGATCACCCGCGATGCGGGCGTCAATCTGGCGGCCGTGAACTATCACTTCGGCAGCAAGGAGGCCCTGGTGCAGGCCGTGCTCAAACGGCGGCTGGAAATCGTCAATCACGAACGCTTGCGCCTGCTCGACGCGCTGGAGGCCCAGGCCGCGGGCGCGCCCCTGAAACCCTCACAGATCGTCGACGCCTTCTTCGGCACCCTGCTGCGGCTGGCCGCCAGCAGCGACCCGGATGGCAAGGCCTTCATGCCACTGCTCGAACGCACCATGACCGATCCGGCCGGCTTCATCCGGGCCCTGTTCGCCGACGAGTACGCGGATGTCATGGAGCGCTACAAGCAAGCGCTGTTCCAAGCTCTGCCCGGGGTGCCGCGCGCCGAAATCATGTGGCGTTTCCAGTTCATGCTGGGCGCGACCTCCTACGCCATCATCGGCACCGATACGCTGCGCATCGCCACGGGTTGGGCCATCCAGGAGGAAGAGCAGCCGGACAATCCGGACCTGCTTCTGCCGCGCTTGATGAGTTTTCTTCTGGGTGGTCTGCGCGCGCCGCTGCCGCCCCCCACTGTCTGAACACACAAATCGGGAGAGGCTGCGCATGACCGCTCTGAAGATCGTCCTGTGGGTATTGCTCGCGCTGGCCGTGCTGGCCGCGCTCGTGCTGGCGCTGGCCCCCTTGCGCCGCACGCTGCTGACCCGGCCCGTGTTCCGGCTGTATCGCAAGGTGCTGCCGACCATGTCGCAAACCGAGCGCGACGCGCTGGAGGCGGGCACGGTATGGTGGGAGGGCGAACTGTTTCGCGGCCGCCCGGATTGGCAGCGCCTGCTGGCCATTCCGCGGCCGGCCCTGAGCGCCGAAGAGCAGGCTTTCCTGGAGGGCCCGACAGCCCGGGTCTGCGCCATGGTGGATGACTGGCGCGTCACCGAACAGGATCTCGATCTGCCGCCCGAGGTCTGGGCGGCGCTCAAGCGCGACGGTTTCTTCGGCATGATCATTCCCAAGGAATACGGCGGACTGGGCTTTTCCGCCTTCGCCCATTCGGAGATCGTGACACGGCTGTCGACGCGCTGCTCCGCGCTGGCCGTCTCGGTCATGGTTCCCAACTCCCTGGGGCCTGCCGAACTGCTTCTGCACTACGGCACCGAAGCCCAGAAGGATCACTATCTGCCCCGGCTGGCGCGCGGCGATGAGATCCCCGCCTTCGCCCTGACCAGCCCCTGGGCCGGCTCGGACGCCGCGGCCATCCCCGATTACGGCGTCGTCTGCCGCGGTCAGTGGCAGGGCCGCGAAGTGCTCGGCATGCGCGTGACCTGGGACAAGCGCTACATCACACTCGCGCCGGTCTGCACCTTGCTCGGGCTGGCCTTCCGGCTCTACGACCCGGATGGCTTGCTGGGCCCGACGCCGGATATCGGCATCACCTGCGCGCTGGTGCCGCGCGATCACCCGGGCGTAGAGACCGGCCGGCGCCATTTTCCGCTCAACGCCATGTTCATGAACGGCCCGACCCGCGGAAAGGACGTCTTCATGCCGCTGGACTTCATCATCGGCGGCGCCGAACGGGCCGGCCACGGCTGGCGCATGCTCATGGAATGCCTGGCAGCGGGGCGCTCGATTTCTTTGCCGTCCTCGAATACCGGCATGTCGCAACTCACCACCCGTGCCGTCGGCGCCTATGCCCGGGTACGCAGCCAGTTCCAGCTCGCGGTGGGCAAGTTCGAAGGCGTGCAGGAAGCGCTCGCGCGCATCGGCGGCAATACCTATGCAATGGACGCCGCGCGTGTCATGACCGCGGGCGCCATCGACCTGGGCGAACGTCCTTCGGTGGTATCGGCCATCGTCAAATATCACGTCACCGAGCGCGCGCGCCAGGTCGTCAACGACGGCATGGACATCATCGGCGGCAAAGGTATCTGCCTGGGGCCGTCGAATTTCCTGGGCCGGGCCTATCAGCAACTGCCCATCGGGATCACGGTCGAAGGCGCCAACATCCTGACCCGCAGTCTCATCATCTTCGGGCAGGGCGCGATCCGCTGCCACCCGCATGTTCTGGACGAAATGCGCGCAGCCCAGAATCCCAAGACCGACGAGGGCCTGCTGGCCTTCGACCGCGCTTTCTGGGCCCATGTGCGTTTCGTGTCGGCCAATACCCTGCGCACGCTGGGCAGCGCGCTGACCGCGGGGCGCTTCAATCGCGCCCCCGGGCAAGCCGACGCGGCGCTGCAGCCTTACTACCGCGCGCTTGGCCGCTTGTCGGCCGCCTTCGCCCTGAGCTGCGACGCCTGCATGCTGGCGCTGGGCGGCAGCCTGAAACGGCGTGAAAGCCTGTCGGCCAGACTGGGCGACGTGCTGGCGCAGATGTATTTGGCCAGCGCCGTGCTCAAGCGCTTCGAAGACCAGGGCCGGCCCGCCGACGATCTGCCGCTGGCGCAATGGGCGCTGCAGGACGCGCTCTGGCGTGCTCAGGAAGCCTTGCTGGGGGTGCTGGACAACCTCCCTCAGCGCGCCCTGGCCAAGACCCTGCGCGTCGTCATCTTCCCCTGGGGCCGTCCCTGGAAGCGGCCCTCGGACCACCTCGGCCAGCAAGTGGCCCAATTGCTCATCGCCCCCGGCGGTGCGCGCGAGCGCCTGACCGCGAACTGCTTTGTACCGGCCGACGTCGGCGAGCCCGTCGCGGCCATCGAAGCCGCCCTCAGCGCCACCATCGAAGCCGAGGCCATCGAAGCGCGTGTGCGCAAACTGCAGAAAAGCGGCACGCTGGGCCATGATCCCAAGGCCAACGTCCGGGACCTGGCCACCGCCGCTTTCGAGGCCGGCGCCCTGGGCCAAGAGGACTATGCCATCATGCAAAAGCGTAATGCCCTGCGCGACCAGGTCGTCAAGGTCGACGACTTTCCGCCTGACCTGCATCGCCGGCCCACCGCTTGAGGAACCCGCCCATGCCTTTCGAACCGGTTTATGTCGTCGACGGTGCCCGCTCACCGTTTCTCAAAGCCCGCACCGGGCCTGGCCCTTTCGCGGCATCCGATCTGGCCGTGCAGTCCGGCCGCGCCCTGCTGTTGCGCCAGCCCTTCGCCCCCACCGATCTCGACGAGGTCATCATCGGCTGCGCAGCGCCTTCACCCGATGAGGTCAACATCGGCCGGGTCATCGGCCTGCGCCTGGGCTGCGGCCATCGCGTGCCGGGCTGGACGGTGCAGCGCAATTGCGCTTCCGGCATGCAGGCGCTCGACAGTGCCATCGCCAATATCCAACTGGGCCGCAGCCAGCTCGTCCTGGCTGGCGGCACCGACGCGCTATCGCGCGCGCCGCTGCTGTTTTCCGATGAGATGGCGGCCTGGCTGGCGCAGTGGTTCGCCGCACGCAGCCTGGGCGCGCGCCTGAGCTTGCTGACCAAACTGCGCCTGCGCGCCCTCGCACCGGTCATCGGCCTGCTCAAGGGCCTGACCGATCCGGTCGTGGGCCTGTCCATGGGCCAGACCGCCGAAAACCTCGCGACGCGTTTCGGCATCAGCCGCAGCATGATGGATGCCTATTCCGCCCTCAGCCACGAGCGTGCGCTTGCCGCCCAGCAGGCCGGACGTCTGGCGGAAATCCAGCCCTTGATCGACGCCTCGGGCAAACGCTATCCGGCCGATGACGGCGTGCGCACCGACTCTAGCGTGGAGAAGCTCGCCCGCCTCAAACCCGTCTTCGACAAACCCTTTGGCAACGTGACCGCCGGCAACAGCTCGCAGGTCAGCGATGGGGCGGCCATGGTGCTGCTGGCCTCCGAATCCGCCGTGCGGCAATGGCAGTTGCGCCCCATCGGGCGCATTGTGGACAGCCAGTGGGCCGGCCTGGATCCGGCACAGATGGGCCTGGGCCCGGTGCATGCCGCCACGCCCATCCTGCAGCGTCACGGCCTGGGACTCAATGATCTGGACTTGTGGGAAATCAACGAGGCCTTTGCCGCTCAGGTGCTAGCCTGCGTAGCCGCCTGGCAAGATGACGCCTATTGCCAGGAACACTTCGGTACGGCGGCCTGGGGCGCGCTGGATCCGCAGCGGCTCAACGTCGACGGCGGCGCCATTGCCATCGGCCATCCCGTCGGCGCATCCGGCGCGCGCATCGTGCTGCATCTGCTGCAGGCGCTGCGCGCCCGGGGCAAAAAGCGCGGCATGGCCGCTATCTGCATCGGCGGCGGCCAAGGCGGCGCCATGCTGGTCGAAACCCTGGAGGAGGCGATATGAGCGCCGCAACACACTGGCTGCATTGGCGGCTCGAGCGCGAAAGCAACGGCCTGGCCTGGCTGGTGCTCGACCGTGCCGGATCCAGTGTCAACGCCCTGTCTGCCGATGTCATGGCCGAGCTGTCCCAAGTGCTCGATCACCTGGACGCCGCCGCGCCCGCGGGCCTGATCATCCGCTCGGCCAAGCCGGGCGGTTTCGTGGTGGGGGCCGACATCGATGAGTTCGCCCATCTGGCCACCCCCGACGACGCCCGCGCTCTGGTCGAGCGCGGTTGGAATCTGTTCGCCCGTCTGGCGCGCGTGCGCTATCCCACGCTGGCGCTGATTCACGGGCAATGCCTGGGCGGCGGCCTGGAACTGGCCCTGGCCTGCCGTTACCGCCTGGTGGCCGACGACCCGGCCACCGCGCTGGCGCTGCCCGAAGTCATGCTGGGCATATTCCCGGGCTGGGGCGGGATGCTGCGCCTGCCGGCGCTCATCGGTGCGCCGGCCGCGCTGGACATGATGCTCACGGGCCGGCGCATCGATGCGCGCCGCGCGGTCACGCTGGGGCTGGCCGATGCCCGCGTACCGCAACGGCTGCTGCTGCAGGCCGCCCGCCAGACGGTGCTCTCGGGGCGCAAGCCCCGCCGCGCCGGCGGTGTGGCCGGCTTGACCAACCGCTGGCCCTTACGCGGCATCATCGCCGCCCGCGCGCGCAAAACCATTGCCGCCAAAGATCCGCAAGGACACTATCCCGCCCCGGCGGCCATCGTCGACATCTGGGAACGTCATCACGGCAACGCCCTGCTCGCGGCGCCTCTGCTGGCGCGGATCATCCAGTCGCCCACGGCCCGCAATCTGCTGCGCGTCTTCCGGCTGCAAGAGCGCCTTAAGGCCAATGCGCGCGGCGAGGCCGGCATACAGCATGTGCATGTGATCGGCGCGGGCGTCATGGGCGCGGATATCGCCGCCTGGTGCGCCTACAAAGGGTTGCGCGTGACCTTGCAGGATGTCTCGATGGAGCGCATCGCCCCCGCGATCCAGCGCGCCGGCGCCCTGTTCAGCCGCCGCCTGAAAGATCGGCGCGCCGCACGCGCCGCCTTCGATCGCCTGATCCCCGACCCCCGGGGCGATGGCATCCCCGGCGCGGATCTGGTCATCGAGGCCATCTCCGAACAGGTTCAGGCCAAGCAGGCGCTCTACCGCCAGGTCGAACCCCGGCTCAAGACGGGCGCACTGCTGGCCACCAATACCTCCAGCCTATCGCTGGCCACCCTGCGCGAAGGCCTGGCCGATCCGCTGCGGCTGGTGGGCGTGCATTTCTTCAATCCGGTGGCCAAGATGCCGCTGGTCGAGGTCATCGGCGCGGCAGGCAACGAGGCCGCCCAAGCCCGGGCCTGCGCCTTCGTGGGCCAACTCGGCAAACTGCCCCTGCCCGTGCGCGATGCGCCCGGCTTTCTGGTCAATGCGGTGCTGGCGCCTTACATGCTGGAGGCCATGCGCTGCGTCGACGAAGGCCTCCTGCCCGAGACCATCGATGCGGCAATGACTAAGTTCGGCATGCCCATGGGCCCGCTGGAACTGGCCGACACGGTGGGCCTGGACATCGTCCTGGCCGCAGGCAAACCGTTGTCCGCGCAGGCCGAGCCGCCCAACTGCCTGGCCGAACGCGTGGCACGCGGCGATCTGGGCCGCAAAACCGGCCGCGGCTTTTACCGCTGGCAGGAGGACAAGCCGCAGCGCGGCACGCCAGGCCAGGCGGCGCCCGGCCTGTCTCAGCGCCTCATCGATCCGCTCATCGACCGCACCCAGGCCTTGGTCGACAACGGCGTGGTGGCCGACGCCGAGCTCGCCGACGCGGGCGTGATTTTCGGCACCGGCTTCGCCCCATTTACCGGCGGCCCCCTCCATTACCGCCAATCCCAGACCGGAGATTCGAGCCGGCCCATCGCTTCCCCGCAGCATGAAGAAATAAACACCCCCGGAGACTATCCAACATGACACGCCCCAAACTCGCCTTGAAAACTTTGGTCATTGCCCTGACCAGCCTGGGCGCGGCGCAAGCCTATGCCGCCGGCTTCCAGTTGCTCGAACAGAACGCCAGCGGATTGGGCAATGCCTACGCGGGCTCGGCGGCCAATCCGGAAAACGCCAGCGTCATGTACTACAACCCCGCCGGCATCACCTACCTGCCGGGCGTCTCGATCAGTGCGGGCATGAACGCCATCCGCCCGTCGTTCAAGTTCAAAAACAACGGCGAGAGCCGCAACCCCTCGGCGCTGGGCGGCGGCGCGCCGACCGGCGGCAACGGCGGCGACGCCGGCAGTTGGGGGTATGTGCCCAATTTCTATATTTCCTGGCAGGTCACCGACAAGTGGTATCTGGGCCTGGGCATGGGCGCGCCCTTTGGCCTGATGACCAAGTACGACTCCGGCTGGGACGGCCAATATCACTCGAACAAGTTCGACATCAAGACCATCAACATCAATCCGACGGTGGCCTACAAGGTCAACGAGATGTTCTCGCTGGGCGCGGGCCTGAACTGGCAGCACATCGACGCCGAGTACAAGAAAAAGACCGTCGTGCCGGTCGGCCCGCTGGTCACCACGGGCGATGCCACCCTCAACATGGACGGCGACGCCTGGGGCTGGAACATCGGCATGATGCTGCAACCGACCGAGGACACCCGCATCGGCGTGTCCTACCGCTCCAAGATCCGCCACACGGCCACGGGCACGACCGACGTCGACAACATCCGCACGCCGCTGGGCATGGCCAGCGCCTCGTATGACGCCAAGGCCAAGGTCACGCTGCCCGACACCCTGATCTTCAGCGTCAGCCATCAGCTCAATGAGAAATGGCAGTTGCTGGGCGATGTGTCCTGGACGGGCTGGAGCAGCATCCCTCAATTGCGCATCCAGAACGATGGCGCCGGCAGCGACGAACTGCCGCTGAACTTCCGTGACAGTTGGCGCGTCGCGTTGGGTGCCACGTACAAGTTCGCCTCGCAATGGAAATGGAAGGTCGGCGTGGCCTTTGATCAATCCCCGGTCTACAAGGCCAGCGACCGGCCCGCCTCGTTGCCCGACAGCGACCGCTGGTGGTTCTCCACCGGCGTGCAGTATCTCGTCACCAAGGACACGACCATCGATCTGGGCTATACCTATCTGTATGTCCGTGACTCCAAGGTCGACTCCACGTCGGGCAATATCCTGACCAAGGGCCGCCTGGCGGGCGACTACACCAGCAAGGGCAACATCATCGGTCTGCAGGTCTCCACCCGCTTCTGATTGCCGTATCCGGCCCCGGCGGGCGCATGCCCCCGGGCCGGCCAAGACAGGAGGTTTTTCGTGAGCACGTTCACCGTCAAGCATGCCGCCGTCCTCGGAGCGGGCGTCATGGGCGCGCAAATCGCCGCGCATCTGGCCAACGCCGGAATACCCGTCACGCTCTATGACCTGACCGCCAAGGAAGGCGCGCGCAACGGCGTGGTCGAGCGTGCGCTGGCCGGCCTGAAGAAACTCGAGCCGGCGCCGCTGGCGCGGCCCGATCGCCTGGCGCTGATCACGCCCGCCAACTATGACGACGATCTGCCGCGCCTGGCGCACTGCGATCTGGTGATCGAGGCCATCGCCGAGCGGCTGGATTGGAAGACCGACCTCTATCACCGCATCGCACCGCATGTCGCGCCCGACGCGATTCTGGCCTCCAACACCTCCGGCCTGTCGATCAACACCCTGGCCGACGCCCTGCCCGAAGCCTTGCGGCCGCGTTTCTGCGGCGTCCACTTCTTCAATCCGCCGCGCTATATGCGCCTGGTGGAGATCATCGCCACGGCGCACACTCGCCCCGACGTGCTGGATCATCTCGAAACCTGGTTGACCTCGCGGCTGGGCAAAGGCGTCGTGCGCGCCTTGGATACGCCCAACTTCGTCGCCAACCGCATCGGCGTGTTCTCCATCCTGGCCGCGCTGCACCATACCCAGCGCCTGGGCCTGGCTTTCGATGACGTGGATGCGCTGACCGGGCCTCGCCTGGGCCGCCCCAAAAGCGCCACCTACCGCACCGCCGACGTGGTGGGCCTGGACACCCTGGCCCATGTCGTGGGCACGATGCGCGACCAACTGCCGCAGGATCCCTGGCACCGCTATTTCTCGGTCCCCGCCTGGCTGCAGACGCTGATCGATCACGGCGCGCTCGGTCAGAAAAGCGGTGCCGGCGTATACAAAAAAGTCGGCAAGGAGATCCAGGTGCTGGACGCGGCCACCGGGCAGTATCGCGCCGCTGCCGGCAAGATCGTGCCTGCCGTCGACGCCATCCTCAAAGAGCGCGATCCGGCCCGCCGTCTGGCTGCGTTGCGGGCCAGCCCGGAGCCCCAGGCCCAATTCCTCTGGAGCCTGTTGCGCGACACCTTCCATTACAGCGCCGTGCATCTGGCCGACGTCGCCGACAATGCGCGCGACGTCGATCTGGCCATGCGCTGGGGTTTTGGCTGGGCCCAGGGTCCTTTCGAGACCTGGCAGGCCGCGGGCTGGCAGGCGCTGACGCAGGCCATCGCCGAAGACATCGCGGCGGGCCGCGCCATGAGCGACACGCCGCTGCCTGATTGGGTGGGCGAGCGCGACGGCGTGCACAGCGCGGCCGGCTCATGGTCGGCGCGCTCGCGCACGCTGCGGCCGCGTTCCGATCTGCCCGTCTACCAGCGCCAATTGCTCGCCGAACGCCTGGTGGGCGAACCGCCGGCGCCGCGCGGCACCACGATCTGGGAGGGCGAAGGCGTACGGCTGTGGCAATTGCCGGAGCAGGACCGCGGGCTGGCCATTCTGTCGCTGACATCCAAGATGCACACTCTGGGCAGCGAAGTGCTGCAGGGCATTCAACACGCCGTCGCGCTGGCCGAACGCGACTTCGACGGCCTGGTGTTCTGGCATGACGCTCCCTTTGCGGTGGGCGCCAACCTCGAACAGGTCCACCAGGCCTGCCAGGCTGGCGAGTTCGACATGCTCGAGCGCATGGTCGAAAAATTCCAGAACACCTCGCTCTGCCTGCAGGAGGCCCGCATCCCCGTGGTGGCCGCCGTACAAGGCATGGCCCTGGGTGGCGGCTGCGAATTCCTCATGCGCGCCAGCCACCGCGTGCTGGCGCTGGAGAGCTATATCGGCCTGGTCGAGGCTGGCGTCGGGCTGATCCCGGCCGGAGGCGGCAGCGCCTTTCTGGCTAGCCGAGCGGCCGACCTGGCGCAGGCCACGGCCACGCCCGCCGAGGTCTTCCCGTATCTGCAGCCGGTGTTCCAGAACATCGCCACTGCCCAAGTCAGCAAGAGCGCCCTGCTGGCCATATCGATGGGCTACGCGCAGGCCCAGGATGTCATCGCCTTTCACCCTGACGAACTGTTGTGGATCGGTTTGCGAGTCGCGCGCGCGGCTGCCGATGCCGGCCATGTTCCGCGCCCCCGGCGCCAACGCATACCCGTGGCGGGCCGCACAGGCATCGCCAACTTCGAGATGGTGCTGGTGAACATGCATGCCGGCGGCATGATCAGCGACCATGATTTGCGCGTTGCGCGCAGCGCCGCCGTGGCACTGTGCGGCGGCGAAGTCGACGCCGGCACGCTCGTGGATGAGGCATGGATGCTCGCCGTCGAACGGCGCGAGTTCGTGGCGCTGTTGCGCACCCCCGAAACCCAGGCCCGCATCCGCCACACCCTGGACACCGGCAAGCCCCTGCGCAACTGAGGATAGAGCATGAGCCAAACCGACGCTTATATCGTGGCCGCCACCCGCCTGCCCGTGGGCAAGCGCAACGGCATGTACGCCACCACCCGCCCCGACGATATGCTGGCTGCGGCCTTGCAGGGTGCGCTGGCCCAGGTCCCGACGTTAGACCCGGCCCTGATCGAGGATGTCATCGCAGGCTGCGCCATGCCCGAGGCCGAACAGGGCATGAACGTCGCCCGCATGTCGCTCCTTCTGGCCGGGCTGCCGCAATCCGTAGCCGGCGTGACCGTCAACCGCTTCTGCGCCTCGGGCCTGCAGGCGGTCGCGGACGCGGCCGCCCGGATCCGCAATGGCGAGGCCGACATCATGATCGGCGCAGGCACCGAATCGATGAGCGCCATGCCGCAGATCATGGGCAACAAGGTCGCCCTGAACCCGCGCATCTTCGCGCAAGAAGACACCCTGGGCATGGCCTATGGCATGGGCCTGACGGGCGAACGCGTGGCCGAACGCTGGAAAGTCTCGCGTGCCGATCAGGACGCGTTCGCGCTGGCCTCGCACCAGAAAGCCTGCGCGGCCATCGCCGCTGGCCACTTCCGCGCCGAGATCACGCCCTACAACATCGTGCGGCATTTGCCGGACGGCCAGACGGGCGTCGTGCGCGAGACCGCGCAACTGGCCGAGATTGACGAAGGCCCGCGTCCGGACACCTCGCTCGAAGCGCTGGCGCGCCTGAAACCCGTCTTCGCCGCACGCGGCAGCGTCACCGCGGGCAACAGCTCGCAGATGTCCGATGGCGCGGGTGCGATCATTCTCGTGTCCGAGCGCATGCTCAAGCAGTTCCAGTTGGAACCGCTGGCCCGTTTTCTGAGCTTTTCGGTCGCCGGCGTACCGCCCGAGATCATGGGCATAGGGCCGATCGCGGCCGTCCCCAAGGCGCTGCAGCGTGCCGGCCTGGCGCTGGACGACATCGGCTGGATCGAGCTGAACGAAGCCTTTGCCGCCCAGTCCCTGGCGGTCATCCGCGACCTGGGGCTGGATCCGGCCCGCGTCAACCCGCTGGGCGGTGCGATCGCACTGGGCCATCCGCTGGGCGCGACCGGCGCCTTGCGCACCGCCACCCTGCTGCACGGGCTGCGCCGCACCGGCACGCGCTACGGCATGGTGACCATGTGCATCGGCACGGGCATGGGCGCGGCCGGCATTTTCGAGGCGCTCTAGATGCAACTTGACTGGCTGCGCTACGTACCGCCCGCCTGGCGGGCCGCGGTCCTGCGTCTGGGTTTCAACCTGCACCCGGCCTTCCGTGCCACGGGGGGACGGGTGACCCACGTGGCCCGCGACTACCGCAGCCTGCGCGTGCGTCTGCCCCTGAACCGGCGCACGCGCAATCTGGTGGGCTCCATCTACGGCGGCGCGTTGTTCGCCGTGACGGACGGCGCGCATCCTACCCTGCTCATGCTGGCCCTGGGGCGGGACGTCATCGTCTGGGACAAGGCCGCCAGCATCCGGTTTCGCCGCCCGGCCTACGAAACGCTGTATGCTGAGTTTCATCTGCCGCGCGGGGAGATCGCCCAGATACGCACCCTGCTCGATAGTCAGCACGAAACCACGCGCCTCTATACGGTCGAACTCAAGGATGCGGCCGGCGAGGTCTACGCCGTGGTCGAGCGCAGCGTCTATCTGGCAGACAAGGACTTCTATCGCCAGAAGACTTCAGGAGCCGTGCCATGGTCTACCCCTACAGACTCTCCTGCCTGCGCATCCTCGTCCAGGGAGGAGTCTGCGCCCTGATCATCGCCTGCCCCGTCCCCGCGGCCGCCAGCGGCCAGACCCTCGAGGTCGAAGGCATCCCCATCGCGCGGGAGGTCAACCAGGCCGGCCAGACCCTCCAGCTGGTCGGCGCCGGCGTGCACACCAAGTTCGTCTTCCGGATCTATCTGGCCGCGCTCTACGCGCCCGACCCCAACGCCACGGCGGCCCAGCTGATCGAAGGACCGGGCGCGCGCCGGCTGCATCTGCACATGCTGCGTGACATCGAGAGCCAGGACCTGGACGAGGCCATGCGCAGCGAACTCGAGGCCAACCACAGCGCCACGGACTCCTGGGCGCTCAAACCGTCCGTCGATCAGATGTCACGCATGCTCAAGACCATAGACCGCCTGCGCGAGGGCGACACGATCGATCTCGACATGAACGGCGCGACGGTCGACATCGTTTACAACCGCCAAGATAAAGGCCGCATCGACGATCCGCTGCTGCCCGCTGCGCTGATGCGCGTCTGGCTGGGCGACACCCCGACACAGGCCTCGCTCAAACAAGCCTTGCTGGGCCTGCACTAGGAAGCATATGGAAAGACTCTGGCTACGCAACTATCCCGCAGGCGTGCCGGCCGACATCACGGCCGACGGCACCTTGAATGACGTACTGGAAGAAGCGTGCACGCGCTTTGCGGACCACACCGCCTACATGAGCATGGGGGCCGACCTGCGCTATGACGAACTGGAGCGCCTGTCGCGCCACTTCGCCAACTGGTTGCGTGCCCAGGGGCTGGTTCCGGGCGACCGCGTCGCCATCATGATGCCCAATATGCTGCAGTACCCGGTGGCGGCGTTCGGGACGCTGCGCGCCGGCTGCGTGGTGGTCAACTGCAATCCGCTGTACACCGCGCGCGAACTGCGCCACCAACTGGCCGACTCCGGGGCCCGCGCCATCGTCATCGCCGAGAACTTCGCCGCCACGCTGCAAGCCGTGCTGCCCGACACCCAGATCAAGCATATCGTGGTCACCTCCGTGGGCGACATGCTGCGCCCCGTCAAGGCCCGGCTAGTCAACTTCGTGCTGCGTCATATCAGAAAACTGGTGCCGGCCTGGACGCTGCCCGGCCACACCGTCTGGCGCGCCGCCCTGCGCCAAGGCAGCCAGCAAAGCTACGAGCGCCCGGCCATCGGCGGCGAGGATTTGGCCTTTCTGCAATACACCGGCGGCACCACTGGCCGAGCCAAGGCCGCCATGCTGAGCCATCGCAACATGGTGGCCAACCTCAACCAGGCGCACGCCTGGATCCGGCCGCTGGCCACCGAGGGCAAGGAGTGCGTGGTCACGGCCCTGCCGCTCTACCATATCTTCGCACTGACGGCGAACTGCCTGACCTTTCTCAAACTCGGTGCGAGCAACCTGCTGATTCTCAACCCGCGCGATATCCCCGCCACGGTGCGAGCGCTGCGGCGCCATCGTTTCACCAGCTTCACCGGCGTCAACACCCTCTTCAACGCCCTGCTCGAAAACAAAGATTTTCGGGCCCTGGACTTTCACGACCTGCACATGACCCTGGGCGGCGGCATGGCAGTCCAGAAAACCGTGGCCGAGCGCTGGCGCGCGGTGACCGGCAAGCCCTTGGCTCAGGCTTACGGCCTGACCGAAGCTTCGCCCGCCGTGGCCCTCAACCCGCTGGACCAGGCCGAGTTCAACGGCTCGGTCGGCCTGCCCGTGCCCTCGACCGACATCTCCATCCGCGACGAACAGGGCCAGGAAGTCCCGCCGGGGCAAAGCGGCGAAATCTGCGTGCGCGGGCCGCAAGTGATGAGCGGCTACTGGCAGCAGCCTGCAGAAACCGAGCGCGCCTTCTATCCGCAAGGCTATCTGCGCACGGGCGACATGGGCTATGTCAATCCGGAAGGCTATCTGTTTCTGGTCGATCGCAAGAAAGACCTGATCCTGGTCTCCGGCTTTAACGTCTATCCGAGCGAAGTCGAAGAAGTGGCCGCAACCTGCCCCGGCATCCGCGAAGCCGCCGCGGTCGGCTGGCCCGACGAACGCTCCGGCGAAGCCGTCAGGCTGTTCGTCATCGCCAGCGATCCCACCCTGACCGAAAAAGCCGTGATCGACTACTGCCGCCGCTACCTCACCGGCTACAAGGTCCCGCGTCACGTCGTGTTCCGCAAGGACCTGCCCCGCAGCAACGTGGGCAAGATCCTAAGACGCAAACTGCGCGAAGAAACGCTGAATCCCTGAGACGGCGATTCCGCGCCATCTGACGCAATGAGCGGGGCCGCCCGAGCGGTGGCATGTTGCCCTTGCAGGCTCCCCGCAAGGGCAACGTTCGATTGGCGCGATACCGGCAGATGGCGGACCGCGCCTGGCCGGCAGGCCGTTCGGCGCGACGACCGCTGAAGGTACAAGGAAAGACGCACCCTCTCCGCGGCACTGGCGCGCGGCGGAAAACAGCCTTACCCACCTGCTTTTCCCGCTATGCGCTAAGGCGTGGCTCTTAGATAATCACACGCTCATGCCATGCGCCATAGTTTCGCTATCACCCTGGGAGCCGCGATGATGGAACGTCCACTTTCTACTGCGACGCCCCCCCACCTACTGAGGTCGCGGCTGCGCATCAAGCACATCGAGCTGTTTCGCCACCTGTGCGAAATGCAATCCTTGCGGAAGGCCGCCGAGGCTTCCAGCATGACCCAGCCTGCCGCCACCAAGCTGATTCAAGATCTCGAAAGTATGTTCGGCGTCCCGCTCTTCGTGCGTGACAGAAGAGGCATGCGAATGACTGCCCACGGCGAGCTGATACGCCGTCACTTCACCATTGTCATGTCAGACGTCGGCAATATGTGCAACGAACTGGCCTTGTTCGCCACAGGCGGCATCGGCGAGATTCGCCTCGGCGTACTCCCCTCCCTGTCCATACCGCTGCTGGCCCGCGTGACCGAACAGCTCATGATGACGCATCCGCAGGTGAGCCTGGCGTTGACGGAGGCTCCCACTAACCGGTTGGTCGTAGGCCTGCAACACAACGAGCTGGATCTGATATTCGGCCGCGTCCTGTCCGCCAACCTGCTGAACGATTTTCGCGTCGTCGAGGTTTATTCGGAATCCTTTGATGTCGTCAGTGCAGCGCACCATCCCTTGGCCAGGCAAGACCGTGTGGGATGGACAGATCTTTGCAGCGAAAAGTGGGTACTCCCCGCAGCAGGCTCGCCGCTACGCGAAATGGCCGACCACCTCTTCACCCTGCGCGGCCTGCCACGGCCTAACGTCGTCGTGGCCTTCAATAGTTTCAGCCAGGTTCGGACGCTGATCGGCGGGAGCAGGCTGATCGGCCTGATGCCCCGCTCCCTCGCCCAGCAAGGAGAAGCGAGCGGGGAGCTGGCCCGGCTACTCGCGGCCGATCGCGGACGCTTCCCCCCTATCAGTCTCATTTCCAGGAAAGACCTCGAGCAAGCGCCGCATGTCCGCACGTTCGAAGCCCTGGTGCTGCGCACCGCAGCCGAACTGGCATCTTGAACGGCCGTACAGCGCCCACTCATCGGTTTTGGTTATCGCTCAGCGAAAATTCCTGATCACCCAACCACGCGCTTTCGTGCACACTACAAGATCAGCTTCGGCAGCCCCGGGCCGGCCGCGCGACAACGATGGATGCAGGCCGCTGTCCCTCGGCGGGCGGACGTCGACTCGACGTGCCAAAGAAACCTGAACTCGGCGCGCAGCCACGACTAGCCCGTCCGATGAGGGTCACGCCCATGCTGTCCTCGCATCCCCCATTGAGGCAGCGCGTGACATCCTTGTCCGGCCCGTCAAGACTCCGCCCTCCTACAAGCTGGGACGATCCATTGAACAACACTTCATTTGAGCAGGATGGCCAGGCCAAGCACGAGGACGCCCCCGCTTTCCTGGCGCGGCTGCGTGACGTGGTCGGCACCGCGCATGTCCTGACCGACGAGCAACGTACCCGGCGCTACCGAGCCGGATTCCGGTTCGGATTCGGGCGAGCCATCGCCGTGGTGCGGCCGGGCAGCCTGCTGCAACAGTGGCGCATCGTGAAGTTGTGCGTTGAACACAACAGAATCGTCATCATGCAGGCGGCCAATACGGGGCTGACCGGCGGCTCCACGCCAGACGGCGACGGCTACGATCGCGAGGTGGTGATCATCAGCACCTTACGGATGAAACGTGTCGATCTCATCCGCGACGGCCAGCAGGTGATTTGTCTGCCTGGCGCCACGCTGGATCAGCTCGAACAAGCGCTCAAACCCCTCGGCCGGGAACCACACTCCGTCATCGGATCTTCGTGCATCGGCGCCTCCGTACTGGGCGGGATCTGCAACAACTCTGGCGGATCCTTGGTGCAACGCGGCCCCGCCTATACCGAGATGGCCTTGTACGCCCAGTTGACCCAAACAGGAGAGCTGCAACTCATCAACCATCTTGGTGTGCAGCTCGGTTCGGATGCAGAGGAGATACTGGGCCGCCTGGACGCCGGTGACTACCGTGCCGCTGACATCACGGATGAGGCCCGCCGAGGCTCCGACCACGGTTATGCACAACACGTCCGGGATGTCGAGGCAGATACGCCGGCTCGATACAACGCGGATCCCGGCCGGCTCTTCGAAGCGTCCGGCAGCGCCGGAAAAGTCATTCTGTTTGCGGTACGGCTAGACACCTTCCCCGCCGAGAGCCAGACAGAAGTGTTCTACGTGGGCACCAATGACCCCCAGGATCTGAACGATATCCGCCGATTTCTCTTGACTGCCATGCCCACGTTACCGATCTCAGGAGAGTATCTGCATCGGGACGCCTTCGACATCGCCGACGTCTATGGAAAAGACACCTTCATCACCATCCGCAAACTGGGCACGGCCAGGATTCCGAAGTTCTTCGCAGCCAAGGCGTGGTTTGACAATGTCTGCGCGCGCCTCCCCTTTCTGCCTAAGCACAGCAGCGACAGACTCCTGCAATGGTTGAGCCGACGCTTCCCTGACCACCTCCCGGCGCGGTTGCGCACGTATCGTCAGTCCTATGAACACCATCTCATGATCAAGGTGTCGGCCGGCCTGATCGAGACCGTACGGACATTCATGGAGAGTTATTTTCACGCGCGGGAAGGCGACTTCTTTCTTTGCAGTCCGCAGGAGGGCGTTGCGGCATTTCTCTTACGCTTTAGCGCGGCGGGCGCGGCGATACGCTATCGTGCGGTTCACCACGAAGAAGTCGAGGATATCGTTGCCCTGGACGTCGCATTGCGGCGCAATGATAGAAATTGGGTGGAGCAGCTTCCGCAAGACATGGAGGCCGCCTTCATCAAGAAACTCTATTACGGGCATTTCCTCTGCCATGTCTTCCATCAGGATTACATTGTCAAACGGGGCACCGACTGCCTGGCACTTGAACATCGCATCTGGAAACTGCTGGATGCGCGCGGTGCCCGCTATCCTGCCGAGCACAACGTCGGTCACCTGTACGATGCGCCCCCGGAGCTCAAGGCCTTCTACCGGCAACTGGATCCTTGCAATCAGTTCAACCCGGGCATCGGCCGAACCTCCAAGCTCGCAGACTGGGCGTAACCGGAGGACAACTGGCCGAACCCGCCCTGCGGCAAGGGCCTCGCGCAGCGCCCAGCCTGCCCTTTGAATCAAGGCGCCTCGCCAGGCGTGGCGCTAGAAGGGCTGCCAGGGCTTGCGGAAGATCGACGGGGCTTCGCCGATCTCGAGGTTCAGTGGCTGCACATCGAGATGGATCGGGCCACGAGATACCCCTCAATCGCCTCGGGTCCGCAATCCGAACCATACCCTGAATCCTTGACTCCCCCGAACGGCATTTCAACGGCAGGAATCGACGGCATATTGATCCACAGCAGTCCTGCCTGCAGTCTGCGAATAAAGAGATCGGAATACTTCAGTGAAGACGTGAAAGCATAGGCCGCCAAACCGTAGGGAAGCCGATTTGCCTCCTCGATGGCTTGCTCGACATGGTCGAATGGCATCACGCTGGCCAGCGGCCCGAAAGGCTCTTCGTTAAACGCGAGCGCATCCGCCGGTACGTTGAAAAGCACGGTCGGCTCCCAGAAGTTGCCCGGCCTATCCAGCGCCTTTCCGCCCGCCAGCAATGTCGCGCCACGCGCCAAGGCATCGCCTGTCAGCTTTTTCATGGCCAGCACGCGCCGGGGATTGGACAGCGGCCCCACCTGGCTTCCGGCGACCATGCCATCGTCTACCTTCAGTTGCTTTGCCCGCTCCGAAAATCGCTCGGCGAACGCCGAGGCCACTCGCGACTGCACGAGAAATCGCGAAGGTGACACGCAAACCTGACCCGAATTGCGAAACTTCGCTGCGATGCACGCATCGACCGCCAGATCGAGATCGGCATCCTCGGCGATCAATACCGGAGCGTGCCCACCCAGCTCCATCGAGGCGCGCTTCATGTACTGCCCCGCGAGCGCGGCCAACTGTTTACCGACAGCGGTCGAACCGGTGAACGTAATCTTGCGGATCACAGGGTGAGCGACCAGGTAACTCGAAATCTGGGCAGGATCTCCGAATACCAGGTTCACTACGCCGTCGGGCAAGCCCGCTTCCTGCAAGGCCCTCATGAGTTCGGCCGGAGCCGCCGGCGTCTCTTCCGGAGCTTTGACAATCAAAGCACATCCCGCCGCCAGTGCTGCACCAACTTTGCGCACGACCTGGGTAAGCGGGTAGTTCCAAGGGGTAAACGCCGCAACGGGGCCGATGGGATCCTTGACCACCATGTTGCGCACGTTCGCCGCCACGCGCGAAGGAACCAGGCGGCCGTAAATGCGTAACGACTCATCGGCATACCACTCCAAGGTATCCGCGGATGCCCGCACCTCGCCCATCGCCTCAGTCAGCGTTTTGCCCTGCTCTTGCGTAATGAGTTCGGCGATGAAGGCTGCGCGCTCGCGCAGTTGCTCCGCGGCCTTGCGCATAATGCGGTTACGCTCGATCGCAAGCATGCTGCTCCAGATCGAAAAACCGGTGCCCACCGCGACGATCGCATCGTCAAGATCGGCGATTTCCGCTCGGGCCACCTGCGCGAGCACTTTGCCGCTCGAAGGGGATACGACGTCGAGGGTTTTCCCCTTTGCCCCCGCCCGCCATTGTCCCGCAATAAAAAGTTGTGTGCCTGGATAAGTCATGTGTGGACCTTGCTGTGTAAGCGTCGTCAGCGTGTCTGAAGCGCGGACATCAATAACCCATGGCTTGAGGGCCGCGGGTCTGCAACGGGCTCAACAGGGCTTCTATGCCCTGCTTCATGAAACTGATGTCGCTGCCTGCGGCAACCAGCTGGAACCCCAGTTCGACCAAGGCCTGCGCGTTGCGTCCCGCATGCGGCAGCGTGCCGACAGGGGTGCCTGCCGCCTTGACGCGGCTGACGATGTCATCGATATATGCGGTCAGTGCGGATTGAGAAAGACCACCGCTGCGGTCCATGTCCGCCGACAGATCACTGGGCCCGATAAAGACCAGGTCCACGCCTTCGGCGGTCGCAATCTCCACAGCCTGCTCGGCCGCGCGACGCGATTCGACCTGGACGGCGACCAGCACTTCCTCGTCCGAGCGGGCGCGAAACCGTGTATCGGAGCCGTAATTCGCGGCCCTGACGACGCCAGGCGCGAGGCCGCGGGTCCCCGAGGGCGGGAACCTCGCCGCCGAGGCGACACGGCGGGCGGTTTGCACATCATCCACGCGCGGAACCACGATGCCGTGCGCGCCGCGGTCAAGAACACGAGCGATCAGCGTCACATCATGATTGGGAACCCGTACCAAAGCGCGGGTATGCCCGCGGGACTCGAGCGCCCGGATCATAGGCGCGACGTCAGGCAGATCGAGGCACCCATGCTCCAGGTCGATCAGTACGAAATCCAGGCCGCAAACTGCCGCGAGCTCGGCGAAGGCCGGGTTGGGCGTCGCTATCCAGCTCCCAATCAGGGCTTCGCCGCGCTTGAGGCGCGTACGCAGAGTGTCTTTGTGCTCAGTCATCGGCTTGCCTCAATAGATAATGAAGTCTTTCACGCCACCGGCCCCTTCGAGGAAATCGAAGTCGCATCCCTCCGGCGCCTGGGTTACGTGTTCTGCAAAGAGCTTGGAGTACCCTCGGGATGCAGTCGGTGCAGGCGCCTTCCACTTCTTGCGGCGGCGGGCGAGCTCTTCCTCGCTGACCAGCAGACTCAAGCGGCGCTCTTCCAAACTCAATTCAATGATGTCCCCGTCCTGAACCAAGGCAAGCGGTCCACCAATGGCAGCCTCAGGCGCGACGTGCAGCACACAGGTTCCATAGTGAGTGCCGCTCATGCGGGCGTCCGAAATACGGACCATGTCCCGCACGCCTTTGGCCAGCAGACGCTTGGGCATCGGAAGATTGCCCCACTCCGGCATACCCGGTCCGCCCAGCGGGCCGGCATTGCGCAACACCAGCACGGTGTCTTCCGTGACCTCCAGGGCTGGGTCGTCGATCCTGTTGGTCATATCCGTTGGATTCTCGAAGACCAGGGCAGGCCCTCGATGCTGCAACAGGCGGGCGGTTGCCGCCGTCGGTTTGATGACCGCGCCGTCAGGCGCCAGGTTACCGCGCACGACCGCGTAGGCCGGCAGCGTTGAGACGGGTGTATCAAGGGTACGAATGACTGCCCGGTCGGGCGCTTCAGCATCCGCAATGGCGCTTCCCAACGTTTGGCCGCTAACGGTCAGCGCCTCCAGATGCAAATGGTCTCTGAGCTCGTTCAACACCGCAGGCAGGCCACCCGCGAAGTGAAAGTCTGCCATCAGGTGCTCGCCCGCGGGCATGAGGTTGACCAGCAACGGAATCTTGCGCCCGATGGCATCGAAGTCGGCCAACGTGATCGAAAAACCTGCCCGACGAGCCATTGCAATGATGTGGATCGCCGCGTTGGTCGAGCCGCCGCAGCCCGCGATCGCTACGATCGCATTGAGAAAAGACTCACGGCTGAGAATTTTCGCCGGCGTACAGTCTTCCCAGATCAGATCGACAATACGCCGCCCGGCTGCCGTTGCCATGCGTTGGTGATCAGCATCCACCGCCGGAATCGATGCCGCGCCCATGGGGGATAAGCCCAAGGCCTCGATCGCGAGCGTCATCGTTGACGCAGTTCCCATGACATTGCACGTGCCGACACTACGCGTCATGCCGGTTTCAAGCTTGATCCAGTCCTTTTGCGTAATGGTGCCCGCGCGATACTCCTCCCAATACTGCTTCGAATGGGTGCCTGCACCGATTTTTTCTCCCCGCCAGGTGGCGTTGATCATCGGGCCGGCCGGGACGAACATGCAGGGCAATCCCGCGCTCACCGCCCCCATGATCATGCCCGGGCCAGTCTTGTCGCAACCGCCCAGCAGAATGGCGCCGTCGACGGGGTGAGAGCGAAGTACCTCCTCCGTCTCCATGGCCAGCATATTGCGATACAGCATGGTTGTCGGCTTGACCATGACCTCACCCAGTGACATCACGGGAAGCTCGACAGGAAAGCCTCCACTGGCAATGACGCCGCGCGCCACGGATTCGGCTCGATCTCGCAGATGGGCATGGCAGGGACTCAGGCCGCTCCACGTATTCAGAATCGCCACGATCGGCCGGCCCACGAACTCGTCTCTGCCGTGGCCGACTTGCTGCATGCGCTGACGGTGCATGAACGCCTTGAGCGTGTCTGCGCCAAACCAGCGTTGGCTACGCAAATCCTCCGCACTACGCTTTTTCATTTTGCTTCCTTCCCTTGACGCCACGTCGTTGGCGTGCCGCGAGTATCGAGACGATCAATTGGTGGTGATGCCGGCTTGCTGGATCAGATCGCCCCAACGTTTGCGCTCTTGCGCAACGAAGGCTGCAAAGTCAGCCGAGTTCATGTAGGCTGCCTCGGCGCCCTGCGCTTCCAGCCGCTGCTTCAGTTCGGGGCTGGCCAGCACCTCCTCCAGCGCCTTGCTGACCTTCTCGATCACTTCCGGCGAAGTACCCTTGGGCGCCAGGACGCCCTGCCACCCATAGATAAGCATGTCAGGAAGCCCGACCTCCGCCGAAGTCGGCACATCCGGGTACTGGGCGTTACGTTGCTCGCTCGGCGTGAACAAGGGGCGCAGCTTGCCGGTCTTGATCAAAGGACCTGTCACACTGAATCCATCGATCAACAAAGAGACGCGATTGCTGATGAGATCGGGAATCGCCGCTGCGCCGCCTTTGTACGGCACATGCCGAAGGTCGATACCTGCCTGCTGCTTGAGCATTTCGGTGCCGAGTTGCTGGATCGCGCCGTTGCCGCCCGATGCGTAGGTGTAGTTTCCGGGGTTGGCCTTGGCGAGTGCCAGAAACGCCTTCGTATCTTTGGCCTGCAGTTCAGGGGAGGTCACGGCGACAAGCTGTGAGGTGGCCACTCGAGCCACTGGGTCGAGGTCCTTCGCCGGATCAAAAGACAGGTTCTGGTAGAGGGCGGGGCTGGCCGCCAGCACCCCGAGATTCGTCATCAGAAAGGTATAGCCGTCCGGGCGAGCCCGCGTCACCCACTCGGCACTGATGTTGCCGCCGGCACCCGCACGGTTCTCCACGACGATGGATTGTCCGAGCTTGCGGGCCAGTTGATCCGAGATCTGCCTCGTCACCACGTCCAGACCCGACCCTGCCGGGAAGCCTACGACGATAGTGATCGGGTGTTCCTCAGGCCAAGGCTTGGCCACAGCCTGAGGGGCTAAGGTGGCGAACGCGCAGGCCGCCAAAACGCCAGTAATGAGTCGCTTCATTGTCTTCCTCCGATGTTGGTTTTGCTATGGAGTAACTATATAGCAATATAACAATAGAGTTCAAGAATTCTGAAGCATGCACAGCTAAGCGTGGGGTGTCGCCGCTTGTCAGCGACGCGGAGCTGATCGGCTACCCGTTTGCCCCGCCGTCGCAGAACCTAGCGCGAGAGGCCATCCTGGATCTCGTTGGTACGCGAAAGCCCTTCCGTGACGACGTGCAGTTCACGTTCATTGGGAGGGATATAGATGTGCTGGTAATACACCGCATCGCGGGTTCCCACATAGCCGATAGCGCGTAACGCGATGCAGTCCGCGCTCGAGGTCAGCCCGAGGCTCTCGGCAATACGTTCATTGACGGGGCGTTGCGACAAGAAGATATCGACCCTCTTCATCGTCTGCCCGGTGGCGCGAAAGATGAGGTCTTTGAAATTCTGTCCGTCCAACTGATCCAGCGGAGCGGTAGCGAAGATCGGCAAACGCGCGGCATCGATCCAGAACACGCTATAGACATCGAACTCGCTGCCTATGCGTATCTTGCGCGTAATTTCGACGATACGGCCTGGACCAAGCGACGGGGTCCACTCGCCCTCTCCGACCTCTTTACGCTCGACGACCTTGGGAAAAACCGGCAGATAGCCGTCCCCGCTGTCATTGACGAAACGGCAATGAAACGGGTGCGACATCTCGCCGCCAGCCTGGCGGCCACTGACGAACGAGCCCAGGCCATGGCGACGTTCGATCACGCCTTCGTCGGCAAGCTGCCGCAGGGCGCGCTGGATCGTCCCGAGGCTGATGGGCAAGGTCGCCGCGAGTTCCTGCTCATTCGGGACACGATCGCCGGCTTGCAGCTGCCCGCTCGCCACCGCGTGCACGATGGCGTCTCGCAGTGCTGTGTATTTCGGCACTCCCGTGCGCTGGAATCGTCCCAGGGCAGCCGCCAACCGTGTCGTGTCCATGGTCATGATCATCTAGTTATCAGTTGCTGAAGCGTAGCATACACCATTACTATATAGCTTTAGTACTGTATAGATAAGGGGAGACCAATGACCACGCCACGCAACGTAATTGTCGTGATGTCCGACGAGCACAATCCTAAGGTGATGGGCTGCGCCGGCCATCCGATTATCTCGACGCCCAATCTCGACCGGCTGGCTGGTCGCGGAAGCCGTTTTTCGGCGGCCTACACCACCAGTCCCGTATGCGTACCCGCGCGCGCCGCTTTTGCCGTGGGCAAGTACATCCATCAAATGGGTTTCTGGGATAACGCCGACGCTTATGACGGCTCGCAAACGAGTTGGCACCATGTGCTGCGTGAGCGCGGCCATGATGTCGTGTCCATCGGCAAGCTTCACTTCCGCCTGACCGGCGAAGACCATGGGTTCACGGAAGAACAAGTGCCCATGCACATTCTCGAAGGCAAAGGCGACCTGATGGGCCTGGTCCGGGATGATCTGCCGCGCCGTGGCGGCGCCAAGAAAATGATCGGCATGGCGGGGCCTGGCGAGTCCACCTATACGCTTTATGACCGCGAAATCTGCGCGCGTGCTCAGGTGTGGCTGCGCGAACGGCAGCAACAGGCCAGCGATAAACCGTGGGTGTTGTTTGTATCATTTGTCGCCCCGCATTTCCCGCTGACGGCGCCGCCAGAACATTTCTATCGCTACTTCAACCAAGAACTGCCCATGCCCAAACTGTACGCGCGCGAGCTGCGTACTCAGCACCCCTATCTGGAAGACTACCGTGGCAGCTTTTGCTACGACGACTACTTCAGCTCGGACGCTGATGTGCACCGCGCCTTGTCGGGATATTTCGGTTTGGTGAGCTTTCTGGATGAAAACGTCGGCAAGCTCATGACCGTGGTGGACGAACTCGGCCTCGACGCCACGACGGACATCATTTACACGAGCGATCACGGTGACAATCTGGGCGCGCGCGGCCTCTGGGGAAAAAGCACGATGTACGAGGAAATCGCGGGCGTGCCGCTGATCTGCGCCGGGCCGAGTTTCCCGGTCAATGCAGTGATCGCAACGCCGGTCAGCCATGTGGATGTCTTTCCGACCATCGTCAACGACGTCGGCATCCCCTTTGTGGAAGTCGCCGATGGCCAACCGGGGGTTTCGCTGGTGGACATCGCCCATGGCCAGACCCCGGATCGAACCGTGTTGAGCGAATACCATGGCATGGGATCGTCGACCGGCGCCTTCATGATCCGCGTCGGAAAGTACAAATACGTGCATTACGTCAAGTACCCCGCGCAACTGTTCGATCTGGAACAGGATCCCGAAGAACTGCACGATCTTTCTGCCGAACCCACGGCAAGCGACGCCCTGCAACATTGCCGGGAGAAGCTCTTCGCGCTTCTCGACCCCGTGGAAGTCGATAAGCGCGCCAAAGCCAGACAGGCGGAATTACTTGCTTCTCACGGCGGGCGTGAAGCCGTGATCGCCCGAGGAGATCTGGGATTCACGCCGGCGCCGGGCGTGCGTGCCGACTTCCGGTAAATCCGCCTAACGCCAGGTTGCGCTGCCTGGCCGGCTCGGTTCAACACTCGGCCGGCCCGCCAGCAGGCCGATCGCAGCCGCAGCCTGTCGCCGCATCTCGCAAGATGCGCCGCCGCAGTGGCGGCAAGTTCATGCGACTACGACTGCGCGAAAATCCAGAAGCCATGAAAAAAGCCCGCAAGCTTCGCTTGCGGGCTTCTCAAATATGGCGCGCCCGGCAGGATTCGAACCCACGACCCCTTGGTTCGTAGCCAAGTACTCTATCCAACTGAGCTACGGGCGCTAAAGAGGCAAGATTATATCTCTTTTTTCTGACTTGTCCAATCCATCAGACAGGCAGTGCGGGATAGTCGATATAGCCGTGCTCGCCGCCGCCGTAGAACGTCTTCTGATCCGGCGTATTCAACGGCGCGTGATTGCGCAGGCGCGCCACCAGATCCGGATTGGCAATGAAGGGACGGCCAAAAGCGATCAGATCCGCCCGGCCGTCTTCGACCGCGGCGGCAGCCAGCGCGCCGTCGTAGCCGTTATTGAGCATCCAGGCGCCGCGTCCGCCCGCCTGGCGATACGTGGCCTTCAGACGCGCATAGTCAAAGGGTTCGGCGCCCTGGAAGGAATCGCGCGCGCCGCCCGTGGTGCCTTCGACGATGTGCAGATAGGCCAGGCCATATTGGGCCAGGCGTTGCACCACGTAGTCGAACAAGGCCTGGGGATGCTCATCGCTGATGTCATTGGACGGCGTCACCGGCGACAGGCGGATCCCCACGCGCGCGCCCCCGACTTCGGCCACGACCGCATCGAGCACTTCGAACAGAAAGCGTGCGCGGTTTTCGATGCTGCCGCCATAGGCGTCATCGCGCCGGTTGGCGCCTGCACGCAGAAACTGGTCGATCAAATAGCCGTTGGCGGCATGCAGCTCCAAGCCGTCGAACCCGGCTTCGTCCACGGCGGCGCGGGCCGCGCGCCGGTAGTCATCAACGATGCCCGGGATCTCCGTCAGCTCCAGGGCTCGCGGCATCGAGGTCTCGACGAAAGTACCGCTGCCATCGGCATTGACCAGATAGGTTTTGCTCTTGGCCTGGATGGCCGACGGCGCGACCGGGGCCTGGCCGCCGGGCTGCAACGACGTATGCGAAATCCGGCCCACATGCCACATCTGCACGACGATCTTGCCGCCCTTGGCGTGCACGGCGTCAGTGACCCGGCGCCAGCCCGCCAGTTGTTCGGGCGCATACAGGCCGGGCACGTCGGCATAGCCCTGCCCTTGCTGCGACACCGATGTGGCCTCGGTGATCAGCAGACCGGCGCTGGCGCGCTGGGCGTAGTACGTGGCGGTGATGGGTTGCGGCACGGCATTGGGCGAACGATTGCGCGTCAGGGGCGCCATCACGATGCGATTGGCCAGATGCAGATCACCGATGGCGATGGGCTGGAACAGCTTGGACATGAATTGCCTCTCGAAAAGGTGCCGGGGGTGGGCGTGAGAATCGAATGACTTACAGCTCGGCCTGCAAGGTCTTGACGAACTCGGCGATGGTGGCCTCATTGCGTTGATAGAAAATCCACTGCCCGACGCGCCGCGTCTGAACGAGCCCGGCGCGCTGCAGGATGCCCAAATGCGTGGACACGGTGGATTGAGACAGGCCGCAACGCTCGAACTGGCCGGCGCACACGCCCAGTTCCAGGGGATGCTCCTGGCCGGCAAAGTGCTGCTCGGGCGCTTTGAGCCAGGAAAGGATCTCGCGCCGAACCGGGTGGGCGAGCGCCTTGAGGATGTCTTCGGTATGGATGCTCATGCGTCAGTCTCGATCTGTCTGCCCATGATATATCTATAAATCTAAATATGCAGATATATCGATATTAACGTAGGGTCTTTGCCCTTGGCGGCGCTCCGCGCGGCTTGCGGCCCCACCCCACCCCGCCCCGCCAGAGTGGGCAGCAAGGTGCCCGCCGCGCGGATAAAAAAAGCCTGCAAGCATTGCTTGCAGGCTTTTCAATATGGCGCGCCCGGCAGGATTCGAACCCACGACCCCTTGGTTCGTAGCCAAGTACTCTATCCAACTGAGCTACGGGCGCAGAAGAAAGATTATAGCGCGTTTTTTATGTTTGTCCAATTGACGGCTTTTTTACCGGCTGCACGCCCGGCAGGCGCTGGACATAAATAATTAATGAGACTTATTATCCTTTAAATTCTAAACAGTGCCGCATGACTTTCGATCGATCCTGTTGACGCGCCCTTGCCATCAAGGGCCTAGCCTTTTTTTTCGAGGAGTCCCTCCGTGTCGCTGGATCGATCCCGCCGCCTCTTGCTGTCCGTCTTTCTGTTCGCCGGACTGGCCGCCGCGCTGCCCGCGCAGGCAGCCGAAAAATTCAAGGTTGTCACCACCTTCACCATCATCGCCGACATGGCGCGCAATGTCGCCGGCGATGCCGCCGAGGTCACGGCCATCACCCGCCCCGGCGCCGAAATCCACGAATATCAACCTACGCCCGGGGATCTGGCTCGCGCCCAGGGTGCGCAACTGGTGCTCTGGAACGGCCTGAATCTGGAGCGCTGGTTCGAGCGCTTCTTCCGTCGCGTGCGCGATGTGCCCAGCGCCGTAGTCAGCGAAGGCATCGCCCCCATCGGCATCGACGCCGGCCCCTACCAGGGCAAGCCCAATCCCCATGCCTGGATGTCGCCGCAAAACGCCCTGATTTATGTCGACAACATCCGGGATGCGCTGGTGCGCCACGATCCCGCCCACGCCGAGACCTATCGCGCCAACGCGCAAGCCTACAAAGCCCGCATCCAGGCAACGCTGGAACCCATCCGGGCCCGACTGCAGGCCATCGCTCCCGAGCGCCGCTGGCTGGTCTCCAGCGAAGGGGCGTTCAGCTACCTGGCGCGCGACTTCGGCCTGAAAGAACTCTACCTCTGGCCCATCAACGCCGATCAACAAGGCACGCCGCAACAAGTGCGCCGCGTCATCGACCTGGTCCGCGAGCACCGCATCCCGGCCGTCTTCAGCGAAAGCACCATTTCCCCCGCGCCGGCCAAGCAGGTCGCGCGCGAAACCGGCGCCCGCTACGGCGGGGTGCTCTATGTGGATTCCTTGAGCGAGCCTGATGGCCCCGTTCCTACCTACCTGGATCTGCTGCGCGTGACGACCGACACCATTGCCCGCGGGCTGCAACCCTGATGCCGCACCGCGCTCTCATCGGCCTGAAGGTCGAACACGCCACGGTGACCTACCGCAACGGCCACACCGCGTTGCGCGACGCCAGCTTCGAGATCCCGGCCGGCACCATCACCGCGCTGGTCGGCGTCAACGGCAGCGGCAAGTCCACGCTGTTCAAGGCCATCATGGGCCTGCAGCGGCTGGCGCGCGGCCAGGTTCAGGTGCTCGACATGCCGGCGCGCGCGGCATTGCGCCGCAAGCTGGTGGCCTACGTGCCGCAGAGCGAAGACGTGGACTGGGATTTCCCCGTCCTGGTCGAAGACGTCGTCATGATGGGACGTTACGGCCATATGGGGCCCTTGCGCCGGGCCCGGCCAGCGGATCACCAGGCGGTGACGTCGGCGCTCGAGCGCGTGGGCATGCATACCCTGCGTACCCGCCAGATCGGCGAATTGTCGGGCGGGCAGAAAAAGCGCGTGTTCCTGGCGCGCGCGCTCGCCCAGGACGCGCGCGTCATCCTGCTGGACGAGCCTTTCACCGGCGTGGACGTCAACACCGAAGAGGCCATCATCGCCCTGCTCAGCCGGCTGCGGGACGAAGGCCGCATCATGCTGGTGTCGACGCACAACCTGGGCAGCGTGCCGGAGTTCTGTGACCGCGCCGTGCTGCTGAACCGGACCGTGCTGGCTTGCGGCCCGGTATCCGAAGTCTTCACCCAGGCCAATCTGCAGGCCACTTTCGGTGGCGTGCTCAGGCGCTTCGTGCTGAGCAATACCGACGAGCGCCGGGCGCTGGCCGTGGACATCGTCACCGACGACGAGCGGCCGCTGGTGTTCTATGGCGACACCGCCACGCCACGCGAACCCCGCAGCGGGGAGCGGCCATGATCGCCGCCTTGAGCGCGCCCTTCGCCTATGACTACATGGTCAAGGCCATGTGGGTGTCGGCCCTGGTCGGCATGGTCTGCGCCTTTCTGTCCGCCTATCTGATGCTCAAGGGCTGGTCGCTCATCGGTGACGCGCTGTCCCACGCCATCGTGCCGGGCGTGGCAGGCGCGTACATCCTGGGGCTGCCGTTTTCGGGCGGCGCGTTTCTGTCCGGCCTGTTGGCGTCGGCCGCGATGCTGTTCATCAAGCAACGCACCGCCCTGAAGGAGGACGTCGTCACCGGCCTGGTGTTCGCAGGCTTTTTCGGGCTCGGCCTGTTCATGGCCTCGTTGTCGCCCACGGCAGTCAATCTGCAAACCATCATCATGGGCAACATCCTGGCGATCACGCCCGAAGACACCCTGCAGCTGGTCATTATCGGCCTGGTATCGCTGGCGATCCTGCTGTGCAAGTGGAAAGACCTGATGGTCACCTTCTTCGACGAGAATCACGCCTGGACCATCGGCATCAACCCGCGTGTGCTCAAGGCGGTCTTCTTCAGCCTGCTGGCCGCCTGCACGGTGGCCGCCATGCAGACCGTGGGCGCGTTCCTGGTGGTCGCCATGGTGGTCACGCCGGGGGCCACGGCCTATCTGTTGACCGACCGCTTCGGCCACCTGCTGATCCTGAGCATCCTCATCGGCGCGGCCACCAGCTTTATCGGCGCCTATGCCAGCTACTTTCTCGACGGCGCCACCGGCGGCATCATCGTATTGCTGCAGACCGCATGCTTTCTGTTGGCCTTCGTCTTCGCGCCCAAGCACGGCCGCCTGGCCGCGCACCGCCGCGCCGCGCTGGAGGCCCCATGACGCTTACCGAATTGCTGCTCGCGCCGCTGGCGTTCGACTTCATGCGCCAGGCGCTGCTGATCGCCGTGCTCGTGGCCGTGCCCACGGCACTGCTGTCCTGCTTTCTGGTCCTGAAGGGCTGGGCCCTGATGGGCGACGCCGTCTCACATGCGGTCTTTCCCGGCGTGGTGCTCGCCTACATGGCGGGCATCCCGCTCGAGCTCGGCGCCCTGGCCGCTGGCATGCTGTGCGCGGTGGGCACGGGCTATCTGCAGGCCAATAGCCGCCTGAAGCAGGAAACCGTGATGGGGGTGGTTTTCTCGGGGATGTTCGGCCTGGGCGTGGTGCTGCACACCAGCATACGCAGCGAAGTGCACCTGGATCACATTCTGTTTGGCGACATGCTGGGCGCGGCGTGGCCGGATCAACTGGAAAGCGGCGCCATTGCCCTGCTGGTCAGCGGCGTGATCGCCCTGAAATGGCGCGATCTGCTGCTGCAGGCTTTCGATCCCGTGCAGGCGCGCGCGCTGGGCTTGCGCACCGGTTGGCTGCACTATGGTTTGCTGGCCCTGCTGTCCCTATCCATCGTGGGCGGGCTCAAAGCGGTCGGCATCATCCTCATCATCGCCCTGCTGATCGCGCCCGGCGCGATCGCCCTGCTGCTGACCCGCAGCTTCGGCGCGATGCTGATCTGCGCCGTGACCATCGCCGTGGCGACCAGCCTGACCAGCGTGTACCTGAGCTTCTTTCTCGACAGTGCGCCCGCTCCCACGATCGTGGTGAGCTTGTCGGTGCTGTTCATCACCGCACTGGCCTTGCGCCGCTCCCGGCATGCGTGCTGACCGCCCCGGGCCGCAGCGGCCACCAAAGAGAAAGCCCGCAAGCATGGCTTGCGGGCTTTCTGGAAATGGCGCGCCCGGCAGGATTCGAACCCACGACCCCTTGGTTCGTAGCCAAGTACTCTATCCAACTGAGCTACGGGCGCTAAAGAGGCGTGTTTATAGCATGCGCGGCGTGGTAGCACAAATCATTCCCTTCCCTTCACCCCTTTTTCCTTAGGGTTTGCCCCAAATGATACCGATAGGTATCATCTCGTAGGACTTTTCCTGAACACGCGGGCTGGCATGACACCCGGCTCCGCGCACACCGTGTGCTGGTGAAAACATAGAGGTAGACACATGTCCCCCAACCCAAATCGCCCACCCTGGTACGTGATGCTGTTCGGCATCGTGCTGGCGCTCATCGGCCTGGCGCTTGCCATCGGCGGCGCCCGTCTGGTCAGCCTCAGCGGCTCCTGGTATTACCTCATCGCCGGCCTGGGCATGCTGGCCTCCGGCATTCTCCTGATGCGCCGCCGCACCGCGGGCGCCTGGCTCTACACCCTCGTCTTCGTCGCCACGGTCATCTGGTCGTTCTGGGAAGTCGGCACCGATTTCTGGCAACTGGTGCCGCGCCTGATCGGCCCCATCGTGCTGGCGCTGTTCACGCTGCTGATCTGGCCCGCGCTGCATGATGACGGCACCCGCAGCCGCGTGCGCCGCAACGCCTATCCGCTGGCCGGTGTCGCCTTGCTGGCACTGATCGGCTTTGGCGTCGGCATGTTCCGTCCGCAAGGCGTCATCCGCACCGAAGCCACCGCGCAGCAAGCGGCCGTGCCCGCCACGCCCCAGCCGGTTTCCGACTGGCAATACTACGGGCGCACGCCTTCGGGCACCCGCTATGCCCCGCTCACGCAGATCGACCCCAAAAACGTCGACAAGCTGGAAGTGGCCTGGACCTTCCGCACCGGCGACGTCGCCAGCACGGGCGCCGAAAACCAGAACACCCCCATCCAGATCGGCGACACGGTGTACGTCTGCACGCCGCACAACAAGGTCTTTGCGCTGGACGCCGATACCGGCAAAGAGCGCTGGCGCTTTGATCCCGAGGCGTCCTCGCCCGTGTGGCAGCGCTGCCGTGGCGTGGGTTACTACGAAACCGCCGCCGCGCCCGCAGCCGGCGAAGCCCAACCCGCCGCATGCCGCAAGCGCATCATCCTGAGCACCATCGATTCGCGCCTGATCGCTCTGGATGCCGAGACGGGCAAACCGTGCGAAGATTTTGGTACGCATGGCGCCGTGGATCTCAAGCAAGGCATGGGCGAGATCAAGCCGGGTTACTACTTCCAGACCTCGGCGCCGACCGTCGTGCGCAACATGATCGTGATCGGCGGTTGGGTGTTCGACAACCGCGCCATCGACGAGCCCTCGGGCGCCGTGCGCGCGTTCAATGCCGACACCGGCGAACTGACGTGGGCTTGGGACATGGCGGATCCGTCCATCACCGGCCTGCCGCCCGAAGGCAAGACCTACACGCGGGGCACTCCCAATGTATGGTCCACGCCGGCCTTCGACGACAAGCTGGGCCTGCTCTACCTGCCCACCGGCAATTCGCCGCCTGACTTCTGGGGCGCGCATCGCAGCAAGGCCGCCGAGAAGTTCGCCTCCTCCGTGGTTGCCCTGGACATCGCCACCGGCCGCGAACGCTGGGTTTTCCAGACCGTCCATCATGACCTCTGGGACTACGACGTCGCTTCGCAACCCGCGCTCTACGACATCCCCGACGGCAAAGGTGGCATGCAGCATGGCCTGATCCAGGTCACCAAGCGCGGCCAGATCTTCCTGCTTGACCGCGCCAACGGCCAGCCGCTTGCCGAGGTCAAGGAACAACCGGTGCCGCAGGGTGCGCAAGAAGGCGATTGGACGTCGCCGACCCAGCCCTATTCGGTGGGCATGCCCTCGATCGGCACGGAACCGCTGTCCGAAGCCAAGATGTGGGGCGCGACCTTCTTCGATCAGCTCTGGTGCCGGATCGAATTCAAGAAGATGCGCTATGAAGGCGAGTTCACCCCGCCCTCCACGCATCGCACGCTCCAGTACCCGGGCTACTACGGTGGCATGAACTGGGGCAGCGCCTCCGTGGACGAAGCGCGCGGTTACCTCATCGTCAACGACATCCGCATGCCGCAATGGATTCAGTTGATCCCGCGCTCGGAAGCCGACAAGGAAGGCGCCGCCGGCGTGCATGACGGCTTCGCGCCGCAAACCGGTACGCCTTATGGCGTTTCCAAGAACGGCTTCATGTCGCCCCTGGGCGTGCCTTGCCATGCGCCGCCCTACGGCACGCTGTCGGCCATCAACCTGAAGACCCGCCAACTGATGTGGCAAGTGCCCATGAGCACGCTGCAGGACACCGGCCCCCTGGGCATGAAAACGGGCCTGCAGATCCCCATCGGCATGCCCACGCTGGGCGGCCCGCTGACCACCGCTTCCGGCCTGGTGTTCTATGCCGGCACGCAGGATTACTACCTGCGCGCCATGGACACCGCCTCGGGCAAGGAGCTCTGGAAGGCCCGCCTGCCGGTCGGCGCGCAAGCCACGCCGATGAGCTTTGTCTCGCCCAAGAGCGGCCGTCAGTTTGTCGTGTTGTCGGTCGGCGGCGCACGCCAATCCCCGGATCGTGGCGATTACGTGATCGCCTACGCGCTGCCCGGCAAGCCATGAGACTGAGCTGGCTATGAGCCGCCCGGACCCGACCGCCCCTCTGACGACTCGCCAGCCGGGCGGCCGGGTCACGCGGCGCGGCCGCGATCGCAGCGAACGATTGCTGCGCGTGGCCGCCGATCTCTTCCTTGAACGCGGTTACGACAACGTCACGCTGGACGAGATCGTGGCTCAGGCCGGCGGCTCGAAAACCAATATCTACCGCTATTACGGCAGCAAGCAAGGATTTTTCTGCCGGGTGGTGGAGTATCTCTGCGATGATTTCCTGGCCGCCCTGTCTGACCTCGATGTCCAGACAGGCGGCCTGGAGGGCGCATTGAGCCGTCTGGCTCGCGCCTTGATCCATGCCATGCTGAACCCGCGCCAGGTCGCCTTCTACCGCATGGTGGTGGCGACCTCGGCTCGCTTGCCGGAGGTCGGCCGCGCCTGGTTCGCCCACGGTCCCGTCGCCTCGCGCGCAGCGTTTACCCGCTTGCTCCAGGTCCAGATCGATCTGGGCACGATTCATCCCGACACACGCATCGACGAAGTCGCCACCCAGTTGCACGGGGCGCTCGTCTATGACTTTTTCACCCGCACCGTCATGCTGGGCGCGCATCTGGACAGCGCGGCCATCGACACGGCCACCGAGGCCCTGGTGCGCAGCGCCAGGCGCTGGCTCTCCATCGAGGCTTAGTGAACCCTTTCCGACCTCTCTCGCGGCTGGCCTTGCTGCTGCTGCCCCTGCCCGCGCTGGCGCAGACGCCCACGCTCGCCCCCATCATCGTCACGGGCACCCGCAACGGCACATCGGTGCTGGACACCCCGGCGTCGGTGGATGTCATCGATGGCGCCACGCTGCGGGCCAACGCCCTGCAGATCAATCTCTCGGAAAACCTCAGCGCAGTGCCCGGGCTGCAAATACAGAATCGCCAGAACTTCGCGCAGGATCTGCAACTGTCCATCCGCGGCTTTGGCGCACGCTCGACCTTCGGCGTGCGCGGCGTGCGGATTTATGTCGACGGCATACCGGCGACCATGCCCGATGGGCAGGGGCAGACCTCCAACATCGACATCGGCTCGGCCGACCGGGTCGAGGTCCTGCGCGGGCCCTACTCGGCGCTGTATGGAAACTCGTCCGGCGGCGTCGTGCAGGTGTTTACCGAAGATGGCGCCCGTCCGCCGCGCGTGCAAGCCAGCATGGCCGCGGGCAGCTTCGGCACCTTTCGCTATGGCGTGCAGGCCAGCGGCGCCAGCGGCACCGGCGTGGGCGACCTGGAGTATGTGGTGGGCCTGAACCGCTTCACCAGCGACGGCTATCGCGACCACAGCGGCGCGCGCAAAAATCTGGCCAACGCCAAGCTGGGTCTGCAACTCGATGACGACAGCCGGCTGACGCTGGTGCTCAATCGCGTCGACCTCAAAGCCCAGGATCCCATGGGCCTGACGCGAGCTGAATTCGACGACGATCCGCGTGCCGCCTCGCCCGCGGCGCAACGTTTCAACACCCGCAAGACGGTGCAACAGACGCAAGGCGGCCTGGTGTACGAGCGCCAGGTCGATGCCGACAATGCCTTGCGCGTCATGGTGTATTACGGACAACGCGAGACCTGGCAGTACCAGAGCATCCCCGTGGCCGTGCAGCGCCCGCCTGCGCAGTCGGGCGGCGTCATCGGCCTGCGGCGTGACTACGGCGGCGCCGACGTGCGCTGGACCTCTCATCTGACCCTGGCCGGCCAGCCCCTGACCGTGGTGGGCGGACTGGCCTACGACAGCCTGCGCGAGATCCGCAAGGGCTATGAAAACTTCACCCAGGGCGGCGCCACCCTGGGCGTCAAGGGCGCGCTGCGCCGCGACGAGACCAATGAGGTGTACAACCTCGACCCCTACCTGCAGACGTCGTGGGAATTCCTGCCGCGCTGGACGCTGGACACCGGCCTGCGCTATAGCAGCGTGAACTTTGATTCGCGCGATCACTACATCGTGGCGGGCAACGGCGACGACAGCGGCGGCGCACGCTACCGGCGAGCGCTGCCCGTGGCGGCCCTGCGCTATGCGCTGGATGAAGACAGCAATGTCTATGTGTCGTACGGCAAGGGTTTCGAAACGCCCACCATGAACGAAATCTCCTATCGTCCCGATGGGCAGCCAGGCCTGAACTTCGGCCTGCAGCCCTCGGTCAGCACCAATCTGGAAGCCGGCATCAAGCGCCGCCTGGCAGGTGGGCTGGCGACGGCGGCGGTTTTTCATACCCGCACGGAAAACGAGATCGTGTCCGCAGGCAGCATCGACGGACGCAGCAGTTTTCGCAATGGCGGCCGCACCCGCCGCGACGGCGTCGAGCTGGCTTGGGATGGCGAGTTCGGCACGCATTGGCGCTCACGCCTGGCCTATACCTACATCAATGCGCGCTATCGCGACAATGTAGCCGGCACGGGCATCGAGGCTGGCAACCAGATCCCCGGCGTGGCACGCCAGGCCCTCTACGCCGCCCTGGCCTGGGCGCCGCCGCAAGGATGGCAGGCCGGCATCGAAGGCCGTTATCTGGACAAACTGTACGTGGACGACGCCAACAGCGACGCCGCAGCGGGCTATGTCGTGGCGGCGCTGTCGACCGGCTATATCTGGAAGAACGGCCCCTGGACCTGGAGCGCTTACGCCCGCGTGGACAATCTATTTGACCGCCGCTATGCCGGCTCGGTCATCGTCAACGAAGGCAATGGCCGGTATTTCGAGCCGGCGCCCGGCCGCAACTGGAACGCCGGCCTCACGGTCGCCTACCGCTTCTGAGCGGCGCGGCGCCGTTCAATCGGCAAAACGCAGCCGCGCGAAGCTGGCGATGCTGGCCAGCGCGGCAAAGATCACGCCCAGCCACAAGGCCCAGGCCGTGCCTCCCACGCCCGCCATGTGCAGGCAGGCCGCCACCAGCGCCGCGCCCGAAGACTGGCCCAGCAAGCGCACCGTACCCACCATCCCGCTGGCCCCGCCCGCCCTGCCGGGCGGGGCGGCGCCGATGATGGCACGCAGATTGGGCGACTGAAAAAATCCGAAGCCTGCGCCGCACAGCGCCATGCGCCAGCAAATATCCCAGACCGACGGTTGTGCCGGCAGGGTCGCCATGGTGAGCATGCCCAGCGCGAGCACGGCCAGGCCCACACCGCCCAACAGACCGGCCGAATAATGATCCGACATCCGGCCCGCGATCAAGGCCATCATGGCCACCACGACGGGCCAGGGCGTAATCAGAAAGCCGGTCTCGACCTGGGAATAGCCCAGCACTTGCTGCAGCATGAAGGGCAACGATACGAAAGCCAGGGCCTGCGTCGCGAATGCACAGACCGCCGTGGCGGCCGACAACGCAAAAATGGGCCGGCGCAGCAGGTCCACGGCAAGGATGGGCGCGGGATGACCGGCCTGCCGGTACAAGAGCAGCAGCAGGCACACCGCGGCCACGGCCAATTCCACGGCCACGCGCCAGGCGGGCACGTAATGCGCGGCCTCGCTCAAGCCCAGCACCAGAAAGGACAGAAAGCCGGCGCACAACAAGCCCGCGCGCCACTCGAAGCGATGGCCCGAGCGCGCCGTCGCGGGCAGACCTCGCAGCGACAGCATCAGCGCAAGCAGGCCGACCGGCACGTTGATCAGAAACAGCCAGTGCCAGGAGCCATAAGCCAATATCACCGAGGCGAGCGTGGGCCCGGCGGCAAACGACAAGCCGACCACCAGCGCATTGGTGCCCAGGCCGCGCCCCAGCGCATGCGAGGGATAGATAAAACGCACGAGCGCCCCGTTGACCCCCATCAGTCCCGCGGCGCCCAGACCCTGCAGAACCCGCGCGGCCACCAGCACGGGCAGCGAGGGCGCCAGGCCACAGGCCAGCGACGACAGAATGAAAACGATCAGGCCGACGAGATAGACCCGGCGATGACCAAACACATCGCCCATCGCGGCGGCCGGCAACAAGGCGGCCACCATCGCCAACTGATAAGCACTGATCACCCAGATCGACGCGGATTCGGTGGCGTTGATCTCGCGTGCGATGGTGGGCAAGGCGGTGTTGGCAATGGCCGTATCCAGGCTGGCCATGCAGACGGCCAGCATAACGGCCACCATCGCGCCGAGCCGTTCGGATTGCGGAACCCCGGCGCCGGCCGGATAGACTTCATTGCGGGAGAAGGTCAACAACATGGCAGCGGAGAAGGCGACGTCCAAGTCTTATATATGAGTTGGCCTTCACTATACTGCCAACATCCCCCCGCCGCGAATCGCGGCTGACAGGCCGCTGTCTTGCCTTCAACGATGAGGATCAACCATGCTGGAATCGCGCCCGCCTTTGCCTCCCTTCAGCCATGAAAGCGCCATCCTGAAGGTGCGCGCCGCCGAGGATGCCTGGAACGGCCGCGACCCGGCCAAAGTCAGCCTGGCCTACACGCCTGACACGCGCTGGCGCAATCGCGCGGAGTTCATCAACGGACGCGAAGCCGTGATAGCGTTTCTCGCGCGCAAATGGGCGCGCGAACTCGACTATCGGCTCATCAAGGAATTATGGGCGCACGATGGCAATCGCATCGCGGTGCGCTTTGCCTATGAATGGCGCGACGACTCGGGCAATTGGTTCCGGTCGCATGGCAACGAAAACTGGGAGTTCGACGACGCCGGCCTTATGCGCGTGCGCCACGCCAGCATCAATGACCAGGCGTTGCGCGAGACGGAACGGCTGTTTCGCTGGCCCCTGGGGCGCCGCCCCGATGCACATCCGGGCCTGAGCGCGCTCGGCCTGTAGAACACCCGGCCGCGGGCCGGGCGCCAAATGAAAAGGCCCGCGATAAATATCGCGGGCCTTAAATCTTGGCGGAGACGGTGGGATTCGAACCCACGATGCAGTTTTTAGCCACATACTCCCTTAGCAGGGGAGCCCCTTCAGCCTCTCGGGCACGTCTCCGAAGAATCCGAGATTCTACACGAATTTTTTGCGGTTTTAGCGAGCGAGCCGGGAAAAATCGCAAAAAAGCGGACGCATCAGCGCCCGCCTGACCTCATGCCGCCGGCGCCTGATCCAGACCGAAGGCCTTGTGCAACGCGCGCACCGCCAATTCCATGTATTTGTCGTCGATGACCACCGAAGTCTTGATCTCGCTGGTGCTGATCATCTGGATGTTGATGCCCTCTTGCGACAGCGTCTGGAACATCAGGCTGGCCACGCCAACGTGCGAGCGCATACCGATGCCCACGATGGACACCTTGGCGACTTTCTCGTCGGTGATCAGTTCGCGCGCGCTGACCGCGGGGATCACATCACGCTTGAGCAGTTCGACCGTGCGCAGAAATTCATTGCGATTGACGGTGAAGGAGAAATCAGTGGTACCGGCGACCGACTGGTTCTGCACAATCATGTCGACATCGATATTGGCGGCGGCGACCGGACCCAGGATCGAATAGGCAATACCAGGTTTGTCAGGCACGGCCAACAGGGTGATCTTGGCTTCGTCGCGGCTGAAGGCGATGCCGGAGACAACGGCGGCTTCCATTTTTTCGTCTTCCTCAAAAGTAATCAGCGTGCCCGAAACCATTTCTTCTTCGAGCGGAATGAGCGGGTCGGTCAGCGAGGACAGCACGCGGGTCGGCACACGGTATTTACCGGCGAACTCGACCGAACGGATCTGCAGCACCTTCGAGCCCAGCGAGGCCATTTCGAGCATTTCCTCGAAAGACACCACGGGCATGCGGCGCGCCTCGGGAACCACGCGCGGATCGGTGGTGTACACACCGTCAACGTCAGTGTAGATCAGGCATTCATCGGCCTTGAGCGCGGCCGCCACGGCCACGGCCGAGGTATCGGAGCCGCCCCGGCCCAGCGTCGTGATGTGGCCTTCCGGGTCCACGCCCTGAAAACCGGTCACCACGACCACGCGTCCGGCGTCCAGATCGGCGCGGATGCGGGCATCATCGATGGAAGAGATACGGGCCTTGGTATACGCCGAATCGGTCATCACGGGCACCTGCCAGCCGGCATAGCTGCGCGAGGCCACGCCTTCGGCTTGCAGCGCGATGGCCAGCAAGCCGCTGGAGGCCTGCTCACCGGTGGCGGCAATCATGTCGAGTTCGCGGCCGTTGGGCTGCGGCGTGATTTCGCGGGCAAGCCCGAGCAGGCGGTTGGTTTCGCCTGACATGGCCGACGGCACCACGACGACCTGGTGGCCGGCGGCGTGCCACTTCGCGACGCGGCGCGCCACATTCTTGATGCGCTCGATGGAGCCCATCGATGTACCGCCATACTTGTGAACGATCAGGGACATCTCGTACTCTGGCTGGGGGGCCCGCAAAGGCGGGCAAAGTCGATGATTTTAGCGCATGGTGAAAATTTGCGCAGACAGTCCGCTGTCAGCGGCCCGATGCCTCGCGGCCTGGCAGATGCTGCGCCTGCAGCCACACCCGGCCCCGATGGCAGCGGATGTCATGACCCTCATGAGCCACGCTTAACTGGCGGTCATGCCCCAGAGCATGCAATTGCCGCAATTGCCGCATGAGATCCGCCAGCCGCGCCTCGCTCGGCATGCGCAGACCCGCCTGCGCCAGCCAGTAACGCAACACCTGGGCCTGCCGCGGCGGCGACAGCGCCCGCCAGAGCGCCAGGCCAAAACCGCGGCCATCCGCATCCGGCTCCAGGCGGGCAAAATCCTCGCGCGCCACCTCGTGCAGGATTTCGACGGCTTCGCCCATCTGCCGCGCATGGCGCGCCACGATGGCCTGCCAACCCGGCCAGCGGGCATCGAGCAGCGGCGACAGCGCGGTGCGCACCGCGGCGCGGGTATAACGTGGATCGGCGTTGCTGGGATCGTCGACCGCCTGCCAGCCCGTCAGGTCGGCAAAGGCGGCCGCAGCGCGCCGGATGGCGTCCCGGCCCAGATCCAGCCAGGGCCGCAGATAGACCACACCGTCGCGCTGGCTGGCCGGCCGCATCGCGGCCATGCCATCGACACCGCTGCCACGCAACAGACGCAGCAGCACGGTTTCGGCCTGATCGTCCCGATGGTGAGCCAACAGCACATGACTCACGCCCTCGCGCCCGGCCATTTCGGCCAGGGCTGCATAACGCGCCGCGCGGGCGGCGGCCTCCATGCCGCTGCCGTCCACGGGCACGGCCACATGCGCCACCCGCACCGGCAGCCCGAGCAACGCACCCAATTGGCCGGCGCGCACGGCCCAGGCATCGGCCTGCGCCTGCAAGCCATGATGGACATGAAACGCCAGCACCGGACGGTCCGGCTCAGCCAGGGCCAGGGCCAGGGCCAGCATGGCCGAATCGGCGCCGGCGCTCAGGGCCACGGCGACGGCCTGCGCAGACGGCAGGCCGGCTGTCGCCGCACGCACGCGCGCGACGGCCGCCGGCCCTAGCGCCTGGGCGTAAGCATCGGGGAGCGGGCGGCGGGACATGCGTCGCCCCTGCGGACTTAGCCGCGGACTTCCTGGTAGCGGCCGTAAGCCAGCACGCGCTCCAGGCGCTGCGCGACCAGCGCTTCGGGGCTCAGGCCCTGCAGCTGGCGCAGCGAGTCGCCCAGCGCACGGCGCAGCAGACGCGCCATGACACGGGGATCGCGGTGGGCGCCGCCCACCGGTTCATTGACCACGCGATCGATCAAGCCCAGGTCTTTCAGACGCGGGGCCGTGATGGCCAGCGCCTCGGCCGCATCGGGCGCCTTGTCGGCGCTGCGCCACAGAATGGACGCGCAGCCTTCGGGCGAAATCACCGAGTACGTCGAGTATTGCAGCATGAGCACGGCATTGCCCACCGCGATGGCCAATGCGCCGCCCGAACCGCCCTCGCCGATGATGGTCACGATGACCGGCACCTTCAATTCGGCCATGACGTACAGATTGTGGCCGATGGCCTCGGACTGACCGCGCTCTTCGGCGCCGATACCCGGGTAAGCGCCCGGCGTATCCACGAAGGTGAAGATCGGCAGACGGAACTTCTCGGCCAGACGCATCAGGCGCAAGGCCTTGCGATAGCCTTCGGGACGCGGCATACCGAAATTGCGCGCGGCGCGCTCCTTGGTGTCGCGGCCTTTCTGGTGGCCGATCACCATGCAGGGCATGCCGTTGAAACGCGCCATGCCGCCGATGATGGACTGATCATCGGCGTACATGCGATCGCCATGCAACTCATGGAAATCCGTGAAGATCTCGCGCACATAGTCGAGCGTATACGGACGTTGCGGATGGCGAGCCACCAGCGCCGTCTGCCAGGGCGTCAGCTTGGCGTAGATTTCCTTGGCCAAGGTCTGGCTCTTCTGCTGCAGACGGCCGATCTCGTCGGAGATGTCGACAGCGGAATCGGCCTGCACATAGCGCAGCTGCTCGATCTTGTTTTCAAGTTCGGCGAGCGGTTGTTCAAATTCCAGAAATGTATTGCGCATGAAGTGTGGTTCCGTTGATGGGCGCTGGCAAGCTCAGTACTGGACCGGGGTCGGTTCCAGACTGCGCCACAAATACCAGGTCGCCACGGTACGCCAGGGCTGCCACGCCAAAGAGACCTCGCGGGCCTCGAAGCGGGAAACGGGCTCGCCGCTGAAATAGTGTAACGAGATTGCCTTGAGCAACCCAAGATCATCCAGCGGCAGCACGTCCGGACGCTGGAGATTGAAAATCAAAAACATCTCCGCCGTCCAGCGCCCGATGCCACGAATGGCAACCAGCTCCGAAATGACGGCTTCGTCATCCATCGTCGCCCAACGTTCGGGGTGAACCTTGCGCTGGCCGAAATGATCAGCCAGATCCTGCACGTACTCCGCCTTGCGCTGGGACAGGCCCGCGCCGCGCAGACCGGTCACGCCGGCGCGCAGGACCGTGGCCGGCGTCGGCCGCTTGCCGGCGACGTCCAGCAAGCGCGTCCAGAGCGCATCGGCGGCCTTGGTCGAAATCTGCTGGCCGATGATGGCGCGCGCCAGGGTCACAAAAGGCGTGCCGCGCGACAGGAGCCAGGTGTGGCTGTGCTGCGGGATGATTTTCTTGAGAATGCGGTCGCGGCGCATCAAGTGCGCGACGGCCTCCTCCCAATAATCGGGCTTGACGAGTTCGAGATCGGTACTGGACATAAGCGGGATCTCAGGCGCGGCGCCACTGGGTCACGCCGCCGGGCTTGTCATCCAGTTCGATGCCGGCAGCCCGCAACTCGGCGCGGATGGCGTCAGCGCGCGCGAAATCGCGCGCCTGCTTGGCCTGCGCGCGCTCGGCGATCAGGCTGTCTATCTGGCTGGCCAGCAACACCGCGGCCGATGCGCCTTGCTGCTGCATGGCGGCGGACGAATAGCGGGTCGGCGACTGGAAGTAGGCCTGCGGCGGCTGCTGCAGCAGGCCCAGCAAAGCGGCCAGGGCCTTCAATTGGCCGGCGGCGCGGCTGTCGCGCTCGCGATTGGCGCGGCCGGCCAACTCGAACAGCGCGGCGACCGCGCCGGAGCTGTTGAAATCATCGTCCATCGCGGCCTTGAAGGCCCGCGCCTGGGCTTCGTTCCAGTCGATGCCAGCGGCATCGGCCGGCACGTTCTGCAACGCCTGGTAGAGGCGGTCGAGCGCGTTCTGCGCATCGATCAGATTATCCGGGGTGTAATTCTGTGCGCTGCGGTAATGATTGCGCACGATGAAAAAGCGCAGCATCTCCGCCTCGCGCGGATTGACGGCGTACTCGGCCTGATCGGCGGGGGCCTCGGTTTGCGCGATGGTCTGGCGGATGGTGCGGAAGTTGCCGAGCGACTTGGACATTTTGTCGGCATCGACCATCAAGGGGCCGCAATGCATCCACACATTGGCCAGCGTGCCGCCGAAGGCGCCCTCGGTCTGGGCGATCTCATTTTCGTGATGCGGAAACTTCAAGTCCGGCCCGCCGCCATGGATATCGAGCGGCAAACCCAGCAGGCTCTTGCTCATGGCCGAGCATTCGATATGCCAGCCCGGCCGGCCGAAACCGTAGGGCGACTCCCATTTGGTTTCCGGCGGCTCTTCGGCCTTGGCCGACTTCCAGAGCACGAAATCCAAGGGGTCACGCTTGGAGGAGTCCACCGCCACGCGTTCGCCGGCGCGCAGATCGTCCAAGGATTTGCCGGACAGCTTGCCGTAACCGGCGAATCCGCGCACGGAATAGTTCACGTCGCCATCGTCAGCCTGGTAGGCCAGGCCGTTTTGCTGCAGGCGGCCGATGATATCCAGCATCTCGCCGACATATTGCGTGGCGCGCGGCTCCTGATCGGGCCGCGCCACGCCCAGGGCGCGCTCATCGGCATGCATGGCGGCGATGTAGTACTCGGTCACCTCGTGCATGCGGCGGCCGGTCTCCACGGCGCGGCGAATGATCTTGTCATCAATGTCGGTAATATTGCGCACATAATCGACGGCATAGCCGCTGGCGCGCAGCCAGCGCTGGATCACATCGAAGGACACCAGCATGCGGGCGTGGCCCAGATGGCAATAGTCATAGACGGTCATGCCACACACGTACATGCGCACCTGCCCGGCATGCACCGGTGTGAAGGCTTCTTTGGTACGCGACAATGTGTTGTAGATGTGCAGCATGGCGCTCGTTTTGGCTATCTGGGCGTCGTCGGGAAGGTTGCTTGCCCGGCCCCCGACATGGTGGGTGGGCGAGAGGCATGCCGCCCGCGTAAGGCATGCCTGAAGGCCATTGCCGCAACCGGGGCTAAAATGGCGATCGTAAAGTATAGCAAGCGGCCTGCCGCCGCGCTTTCGGACAGGCCACAGAACAACGGACACCCATGACCAACACGCCGCTTATCCGCTCTTTTTTGCTGGCGCTGGCCTTGTGCGGCGCGGTCCCGCTCGCCCACGGCCAGTCGATGTATGGGGGCGCCTCCGAAGGGCGCAATGCCAACATGACCAAGCTGGATGAGCCGCGGCCCGAAGGCGGCTGGGACGGCCTGGCCCACCTGCTGGAGGCCATCAAGCCTGGCGTCGATACCCGGCTGGACCCCACGCCCTCGCAGATCACCGACCACATCGAGCTGCTGCTCAATGCCGGGCGCAATGAAGAAGCGCTCCAGAAAATCGAAGCGCGGCTGCAGGCCTCGCGCAAGATTCCCGGCACCGACGTGCAATTGATGTTTCAGCACGCCCGCGCCCTGGCCGCGCTCAAACGCCCCCAGGAAGCGGAAGCCATCTATGTTGAAATGACCACGCGCTTTCCCGAGCTGCCTGAACCCTGGAACAACCTGGCTGCGCTGTATGCCGCCAGGGGAGACCTGGATCGGGCGCAGGATGCGCTTAACATGGCGTTGCGGGCCGATCCGAATTACGCGGCCGCCCGCTCCAACCTGGGCGACATCCAGCTCATGATCGCATTGCGCACCTATCGCCAAGAAGCTGCGCGCGGCGTTCCTGGCATGAAGGAAAAAGCCCAGGAGCTGGACAAACTACTGAAGGACAAGTCGCACTCATGACCGCATTTGTTTCTCGCATCAAGCCGCTGGGCCATTGGGCCGGCGCTTTTCTGCTGGCGGCCCTGCTGCCCCTGAGCGCTGGCGCGCAACCGGCCTCCCCCTCCCCCTCTCTTTCAGAAGGCACTAAATCCATGAGCAATCCTCGCGTCAAACTGCAAACCAATCAGGGCGATATGGTCATCACCCTGGACGCCGAAAAAGCCCCCAAGACGGTTGCCAACTTCCTGAACTACGTCAAGGAAGGCTTCTATAACGGCACCGTCTTTCACCGCGTGATCGACGGCTTCATGATCCAGGGCGGCGGCTTCGAGCCGGGCCTCAAGCAAAAGCCCACCCAGGCGCCGGTCGAAAACGAAGCCAACAACGGCCTGAAGAACGACAAGTACACCGTCGCCATGGCCCGCACCAGCGACCCGCACTCGGCCACGGCCCAGTTCTTCATCAACGTCGCCAACAACGACTTCCTGAACTTCACCGCGCCCACCCCCCAGGGCTGGGGCTATGCCGTGTTCGGCAAGATCACCGAAGGCACCGACGTCATCGACAAGATCAAGGGCGTGAAGACCGGCAACAACGGCTTTCACCAGAACGTTCCCAAAGAGGACGTGATCATCGAGAAGGCCGAAGTCCTTGAATAAGCTGGTATTGCCAGGCTCGATCTGGCTGGCCTCCGACGTGCACCTGGGGCCGGCCACGCCGGCCACCGCAGAAGCCTTCATCGGGTTTCTGCAGGCCGCAGCCGAAGAGGCCGACGCGCTGCTGTTGCCCGGCGACATCTTCGACGCCTGGATCGGCGACGATGTCATCCGGGCCGCGCCCCCCTGGCTTGCCCAGGCGCTGCAAAGCCTCAAGGCCACGGCGGCGCGCATCCCGGTCTATCTGGGACGCGGCAACCGCGACTTTCTGATCGGCCAGGAACTGGCCGATGCGCTGGGCGCGACGCTGCTGCCCGAGCCGGCGCTGGTGGACTCCGATTTCGGCACCTTGCTCATCACGCATGGCGATGAGTACTGTACGGACGACGCGGCCTACCAGCAGTTTCGCACCATGGTGCGCGACCCGCGCTGGCAGGCCCAGTTTCTGGCCAAGAGCATTCCGGAGCGCCTGCAGATGGCTCAGCAGGCGCGCGGCGAAAGCATGGCAGCCAACCAGAGCAAAACGCTGGAGATCATGGACGTCAATGCACAGGCGGTCGAAGCCGCGTTTCGCGACGCCGGCGTCGCCACCCTCATCCATGGCCATACGCATCGCCCCGACCGCCATGTGCTGGCCATCGACGGCAAGAAACGCGAACGCTGGGTACTGCCCGATTGGGACTGTGACCACGGCGCCTCGCGCGGCGGCTGGCTGGTCATCGACCGCGACGGCCTGCAGTTCTACGATCTGGACATGGCCGCCTGAGCCACGCCCGGAACGCAGCAAACCGCCCCACGGGGCGGTTTTTTCATGACTGGCAAGCGCCTACTTGCTCAGCAGCCAGACAGCCACCACCAGCCCGAGCGCGATCCGATACCAGGCAAAGCCGCGGTAGGTGTGGTTGGCCACGAAGCGCAGCACCGCGCGCACCACCACCAGCGCGCTCAGGAATGCCGCCACGAAGCCGACCGCAATGCCGCTCAGATCGTGGCTGGTGAGCACATCCATGTTGCGGTACATGTCGTAGACGGCCGCACCCAGCATGGTGGGCATGGCGAGGAAGAAAGAGAATTCGGTCGCCGTCTTGCGCTGGATGCCGGCGATCATGCCGCCGATGATGGTTGCGCCCGAGCGCGAGGTGCCCGGAATCATCGCCAGACATTGCGCCACACCCACGCCCAGCGCCTGCTTCCAGCTGATGTCCTCCAGACGGCGCGCCGTGGCGCGTTCGTCGGAAGCGGTGTCGTCGGCGGCCCCCGGCGCATCCCCCGGGGTGTGCGGTGCGCGCCGCTCCACCCACAACATGATCAGGCCGCCGATCACCAGCGTGACCGCGACCACGCCGGGGTGATAGAAGGTCTGCTTGATGCTCTTGATGAAGATGGCCCCGATCACCGCGGCCGGCAGGAAGGCCAACATCAGATTGCGCGTGAACAGCAGCTCCTGGCGCTCGCCGCACAGCGTGCCGCGGATCAGCTGCCACAAGCGGGCGCGGAAAATCCACATGACCGCCAGGATGGAACCCAGCTGGATCACCACCTCGAAGACCTTGCCCGAACTGGACTCGAACTGAATCCAGTCACCAAAGAGGATGAGGTGACCGGTGCTGGAGACCGGAATAAATTCGGTGAGGCCCTCGATGATGCCGAGGAAAAATGCCTTCAGAAGATAAAGCGTGCTGTCGCTCACAGGGGGTACATCCGCAAAAATTTAGTCGTGGTCGTAATTATCAGGGTCTTCGAGCGCTTCGTTGACGGAACGTTCCACTCGCACCGAAGCGATGCGCCGGCCATCCATGCGCAGCACCTCAAAGCGGAAGCGGAAATACGGCGTCTCGTACTCGCAGCTATCGCCAGGCTTGGGCAACTGCCCGAAACGCATCAGCAGATAGCCCGCCAGGGTGGAGTAATCCTCGGACTCGTCGATCAGGCCCTCGGTGTCGAGCACCTGCTCCACATGCCGCAGGTCGGCCGCGCCATCGATCTCCCAGACGCCATCGCCCTTGGCGATGATATCGGGCACCTCGTCCTCGTCGGGAAACTCGCCCGCGATGGCCTCGAACACATCGATCGGCGTGACCAGGCCGGCGATGGCCCCGAATTCGTCGGCCACCAGCACCAGCTGGCCGCGCGAGCGCTTGAGCGTTTCCATCAGGCGCAGAATGCCGATGGACTCGTGCACGATGATGGGGTCGCGCAGACGGTTGCGGCGCACCTGCCCCTCGGCCATGAGATCCGCCACCATGTCCTTGGCGCGGCCGATACCGATGACCTCATCCAGAGACCCCCGGCAGACCGGGAAGAAGCTGTGCGGCGTATCCATGATCTGCTTCTGGATATCCTGCGGGTCATCCTCGATGTTGACCCATGAGACATCGATGCGCGGCGTCATGATGGAATGGATGGAACGCTCGGCCAGCGTCAGCACACCACTGACCATATTGCGCTCTTCCACACCGAAGGCGCCCGAAGCCGGCGTCTGCCGATTCGGCTCCTGGTCCGGGTCGATCATCTGCGGCCGCTTGCCCAGCATGCGTAGTACGGCCTCGGCGGTGCGGTCGCGCATGGGGCGGCGGGCATCGAGCTTGAGCAGATTGCGCCGCGCCACTTGATTGAGCGCCTCGATGAGCACCGAGAAGCCGATGGCCGCATACAGATAGCCTTTAGGCACCTTGAAGCCAAAGGCTTCGGCCAGCAGCGAAAACCCGATCATGAGCAAAAAGCCCAGGCACAGCACGACCACGGTCGGATGGGCATTGACGAAGCGGGTCAGCGGTTTGGACGCGGCCAGCATGATGCCCATGGCGATGACCACGGCGATCATCATGATGGCCAGATGGTCGACCATGCCCACGGCGGTGATGACCGAGTCCAGCGAAAAGACCGCATCCAGCACCACGATCTGTGTGACCGTGACCCAGAAGCTCGGATAGGAACGCGATCCTCCCACCACATCCTGTCCGCCGCCTTCGAGGCGTTCGTGCAGCTCCATCGTGCCCTTGAAGAGCAGAAAGAAGCCACCCAGCATGAGGATCAGGTCCCGGCCGGCGAAGGAGAAGGGGCCGACGGAGAACAGCGGCTGCGTCAACGTGACCAGCCAGGACATCACGGACAACAGGCCCAGGCGCATCACCAGGGCCAGGCTCAGGCCGACGATACGCGCGCGGTCGCGCTGCGACGGAGGCAGCTTGTCCGCCAGAATGGCGATGAAGATGAGGTTGTCTATCCCGAGGACGATTTCAAGGATGACAAGGGTAAGCAGGCCGACCCACGCGGCGGGGTCCAGCAGCCACTCCATCAGGCACTCCACAAGTTACAGGACCGATTATCGTACATGGAAAAAATGTGTCACGCGGGTGACAAAGCCCCGCGGCGCGCGGCGATCCCGTCCGCGGCGACGATGCTGACGACAAGATGAAAAACCCCCGAAAGCCGGATGCGTATCCCGCTTTCGGGGGTCGGTTCAGCGAGCCGCCGTCTCAGGGCTGCCCGGCCGGATCAGGGCTTGGGCTGCAGCGCCGTCAGCATGTGGGTGAAGATCTTCGGGCTGCCGGCAAGCACATTGCCGGAATCCATCCAACCCTGCTCACCGTCGAAATCCGCCACCAGGCCACCCGCCTCGAGCACCAGCAGGCTGCCCGCGGCCAGATCCCAGGGCTTGAGGCCCACGCCGCAGAAACCGTCCAGGCGGCCGCTGGCGACATAGGCCAGCTCCAGCACGGTCGAGCCCAGGCGGCGCACGCCGGTGCTGCCTTCGGCCATGGCGCGGAAACGCGAACTGCCCTGGTCGGCGTCGGCCGGCGTGGGCCAGTGCGCGCCGAGCAATGCCTCGTGGTAGCGGATGCGGCCGGAGACACGCACGCGGCGGTCATTCAGGAAGGTGCCGCCGCCACGGCTGGCGGTAAACAGCTCGTTGCGCGCCGGGTCATAGACGACGGCCTGCGTAACCTGGCCGCGCTGCGTCAGCGCGATGGAAACCGCATAATTGGGCAACCCGTGGATGAAGTTGGTCGTGCCGTCCAGGGGATCGATGATCCACTGGAACTCGGCTTGATCCGGGCCTTGCAGGCCGTATTCTTCGCCCAGCACGGCGTGGTCGGGGTAAGCCGTGCGCAAGGCCTCGACAATGGCCTCCTCGGCGGCGCGATCGACTTCCGTGACATAATCGCGCGGACCCTTGCGCGCCACGGTCAGGCGGTCGGGATCGAGGCTGGCGCGATTGATGATGGCGCCGGCACGGCGAGCCGCCTTGATGGCGGTATTGAGCATCGGGTGCATAGAATTCCGTTCGGTAAAGGCCTGGCCTGCGCAGATGCATGGCAAGGGAGTATCGTACTTCGCCTGAGGGCAATTTGCCCTGCGGCTCCCAGCCTGCGCCCCGCAAAATCCAGGAAAGCACAAAGCCAAACCTCCCATTTTAAATGACTCAAGAATTTTCACGCGCTCGCTTCATCATGGTGCAGCCCAGCCACCCCGGCAACGTGGGTTCGGCCGCACGCGCCATCAAGACCATGGGCTTCGCCGACCTCGTTCTGGTCGACCCCCGGATGCCCGACATGACGGCCCAACCCGAGGCAGTGGCCCTGGCTAGCGGCGCGGCCGATGTCCTCGAGCGCGCGCAGATCTGCGCCACGCTCGAAGAGGCGTTGGCGCCGGTCACGCTGGCTTTTGCCCTGACCGCCAGGGTGCGCGACCTCGGCCCGCCGCCTTGCGACATCCGCCAGGCGGCCACGCTCAGCCGGGAACACCTGGATCAGAATCCGGACGGCGCGGTGGCCATTGTTTTAGGGACGGAACGATCCGGACTGACGAACGAACAGATCGGCCTGTGCCAGCGCATCTGCCACATCCCGGCCAACCCCGAATACAGCTCCTTGAACGTGGCCCAGGCGCTGCAACTGGCGGCCTGGGAGTTGCGCTATGCGCTGCTGGAGGCCTCGGGCGCCACCCTGCTGCCCGCTTCGCGCGCGCAACAGCCCGATCCGGGCGCGCAACCGGCCAGCGGCGAAGCCGTGCATGCCATGCTCGCGCACTGGGAGCAGGCCTTGGTGGCAGTGGATTTTCTCAATCCGGCCCACCCCAAGAAACTCATGCCGCGCATGCGGCACCTCTTCACGCGGGCCGAACTCACCCGCGACGAAATCGATATGCTGCGCGGGGTGTGCACCGCCATGATCGATGTCGCCGGGCGCGCGGCACCGCGCAAAAGCCGCAAGGACGACTCGCACTGAGTCTAGAACCCTGCCGGCCCTGGCGGCCGGCTTGGGGCGCGAGACGAAAAAAAAGGGGCGGCGCGCCGCGCCAGCCCCCCTGCTTCGCCGTGCTACTTATCAGTCGACGCGTGCGCCCGAAGTCTTGACCACGGGGGCCCAGCCTTCGACTTCCGACTTGATGAAAGCACCAAACTCGGCCGGTGTGGTCTTTTGCCCCACCGCGCCCAGGCTCTCATAGGACTTCTGCACTGAGGCTTTGTCCAGGGCCTTATTCATTGCCGCATTCAACTTCTCGATCACATCCGGGGGCGTGCCGGCAGGCGCGATCAGGCCGAACCACGACGAGACGTCGAACTTGTCAAAGCCCGATTCCTGCATGGTGGGCAGATCCGGAGCGCTCTTGGAACGCTCGGCCGTGGTCACCGCCAGGGCGCGCAGCTTGCCCGATTGCGCATGAGGCCAGGACGACGGCATATTGTCAAACATGAATTGCACCTGGCCGCCGATCAGGTCGGTCACCGCCGGCGCGCTGCCCTTATAGGGCACGTGCAGGACATCGATGCCGGCGCGCTGCTTGAACAGTTCGCCCGCCATATGAATGGAGGTGCCGCTGCCCGACGAGGCAAAGGCCAGCTTGCCCGGGTTGGCCTTGGCATAGGCCACCAGTTCCTCGACCGATTTGACCGGCACCTGGGGATTGATCACCAGCACGTTCGGCACCTTGGCGCCCAGCGCGACGGGGGCAAAGTCCTTGACCAGATCGAAGTTGACGTTGGAATACAGCGTCTGATTGATGGCGCTCGTCACGGCCACGAACAGCAGCGTGTAGCCATCGGGCGTGGCGCGGGCCACGTAGTCCGTGGCGATATTGCTGCCGCCGCCGGGTTTGTTTTCGACGACGAAGGATTGGCCGAGCGCTTCGGTCAATTCCTTGGCCATGATGCGGGCGATCACGTCGGTGGTGCCGCCGGCGGAAAATCCCACCACGATACGCACGGGCTTGTCCGGATAGGCGGCCTGCGCGGGGGCTGAGCTAAGGGCAAAGGCGCTGATGGCACCGGCGATCAAGCCGGTGAGGGCACGCGCCAGACGAGGCTTTTTGGCCAATGTCATGCGATTGTCTCCATGCAAAATGTCCATGGTATGGACGTATAAAAATTATGATTTTTCGGATGATGCGCTATACACCGGCGTTCAGGCAAGGTAGAGTCCACCCTACGGACGCTTGCCGCTCCCCCGGGGGGCTGGCCTGACGAGCCGAGATTGAGCATTGATAATCAGAGACATACATGCAAGAGAGTGAGACCGCGGCTGCCGGGCCGCGCACCCTGCGCCGGGGGCTGACCGTGCTGTCCGCCCTGCGCGACCAGGGTAACAACGGGCTGAGCGTCACCGACATCGCACGGCAAACCGGCATCCAGCGCCCGACCATTTATCGGCTGCTGGCCGCCCTGCTGGAGGCAGGGCTGGTGTCCACCATTCAAGGCAGTAAAAAATACCGCGCCGAACTCGGCGGCGAGCCGGATGCCGCCTCGCCCGATCCGCGCGTGCGCCAATTACTGCCGACTCTCAGGCGCCTGGCCGAGCGCACGGGCGACGCGGTCTTTCTGGTGGTGCGCGATGGCGACGATTCCGTCAGCCTGCAGCGGGAAATCGGCAGCTACCCGGTGCAAATCCTGGCGACTTATGCGGGCAAGCGCCAGCCGCTGGGCGTGGGGTCCGGAGGCATGGCCATCCTGGCCGCGCTGCCCGACGAGACGGCGCATGGCATTGTGACGCGCAACTCCGGACGGCTGGATGAGTTTGGCGGCATGACTCCCCACGAAATGCACCGCCTGATCGAGAACACGCGCTCACGCGGCTATTCCGTGGTGGGCAACCATGCGGTGCGCGGCGCCCTGGGGGTGGGCTGTGCCCTGCTCGACGCGCAGGGCCTGCCGTTGCTGGCCGTCAGCGTGACGGCCATCATCGACCGCATGCCCGCGCAACGCCAGCGAGAGATCGCCGGTTGGATCAAGACCGAACTGGCCCGCCTCAAGACCTAAGCGGGCCCGCGCGGCGTCAGGCCGCGGCGTCCTTGTCCTTGTCGGCCGCGGGCGGCGCCTGGATCTCGCGCACCGGAATGGGCGGGCGGAAGCCGGCCTCGGCCAGCTTGCGGCGGATCTGCTGGAACAAATCCCAGCGCAGATCCCAGTAGGTGGCAGCCTTGGTCCAGACGCGGATATTCACCACGGTGCCATTGTCGCGGTACTCGATGGCGCGCACCACGGGCGCCGGCGCCGCTTCGACCAGCGGGTGGTCCTTGACCAGGGCCTCCAGGCGGGTCACCGCGGCCTCCAGATCATCGGCGTAATGAATGATCACCGGGATGTCGCAACGGCGGTTGACGTTGCGGCTGTAGTTGGTGATCGTCGAGGCCCAGACCGCGCTGTTGGGCAAGGTGATGTTGATGCCATCGGATTGCACCAAGCGCGTCAGGAACAGGCCGACCTCTTCGACCGTGCCCTCGTTGCCGGAACTCAGTGCGATGTACTCGCCCGTGCGGATCGGCCGCAATATCAGCAGCATGATGCCCGCGGCGATATTCTGCAGTGTGCCCTGCAAAGCCAGGCCCACGGCCAGGCCGGCGGCACCCAGCACGGCAATGAGGCTGGCCGTCTGCACGCCGAAACGGGCCAGCACGGCAATCACGGTGAAGATGCGCACCGCCCAGACCACGGTGGTCTGGAACATCGGCACGATGGTCGGATCGATGCGCGGCGAACGCTGCGCCATGCGGCGCACCCAGCGCCCCAGCAAAGACGATACCCACCAGCCGATGATGAGTATCAGCAGCGCCACGAGCAGGTTGATGCCCAGCTCCAGCAATTGGGGCATGGCTGCACCCATGCCTACAAACCATTCTTTCATGTGATCTCCTGCCCAGTCCCGGCATCAGTAACATCCGGACTCTAGCAGAAGCGCGGGATCACCCCAAGCGCGGCGCCCGGCGAAAATGGTTGTCCCAGGATTGCTCCCGGCCAGGCGCCATCAAGGTGGCGGTTTGCCCCTGCGGCCCGGTCTGCACCATGGCGCCCAATCCGCTCGAAACCAGAAAATCGCTCTTGGGCGCCGGCGCCACGCCGCAGCCATCCGGCAGATCGGTGGCGCCCAATTGCCGCCCGCTGGCGGCATCCCAATACAGCACCTGCCCGCCCACCGGGCTGGAGGTGGCGATGATGCGGCCGCTGGCGTCGGCCGCCACAGACCCGACATAGTTGCGCATGCCGCGCAAACGCTCCGGATCGCCGGCAAAGCATTCCGGCGCGTGGCCGCGCCGATGGCGTCCCACCAGCGCGGGACGCTCATGGGCAGGCCCCATATGCTGGCAGCCAAACCACACCGAACCATCGCCGGCCAAGGCCAGGTGGCGAATGGAAAGCTTGTGCCAGCGCGCGTCCAGTTCGACCTTCTCGAGCAATTCGCCGCTGGCGGCATCCAGATAGGCCAGCGACGGCCGCATGGTATCCAGGTTGAGTTCGAGTTTGCCGTAATCGGGATGGGTCAGGATGCCGCCGTTGGCCACGCACAGGGTCTTGCCATCCGGCATCAGGATGACCTCGTGCGGCCCGATGCCGCCACTGGAGAACTCGCCGACCCGGCGCGGCGCGGCGCTGACGTCATAGATCCCGATCACGCCCTGCCCGCCCTCGTAATCATTCTCGGTGGCCAGCATCAGGCGGCCGCCCGGCAGATACACCCCATGACCGAAAAAATGCCGGCCTTCGGCCGCCTCGATCACCTGCGCGGGTTGCCGCCCCCGCAGATCGAAGCTCAGCGCAAAAAAACCTGGTTGGCGGCCGAACACCGTGGCCCGCTCGCCGTCGATGGCGAAGCTGTGGCCGCGGTCAGGCATGGCCAGCGCGAGCCGGTCCCGGCCGCGCTCATCGAGCACCACCACCTCGTGGCGGCCCGCGCGCAGACGCGCCGTCACATAGAGCGCCTCCTCGGCCGGCGCGCCCAACACCCGGCCCGGCAACAGCAGGGCGCTGGCCCCCAGCGCCAGAAACTCGCGTCGGTCAATCGCCATCGAGCGCGTTGAATCCTATCGTGACGCCCAGTGCCGGGGCGATATCCTGATCGACCACGTCCTTGGCGTTTTTGAGCACCATGGCCGCCAGCGTCAATGCCGCGCGCGGCTCGGGCTGCGTGAAGGCCGCCTCCGCCTCGGCCGGCACCGAGGCCACCAGCGTGATCGCCTGCTGCAATTCATGCGTCAGGGTCGCGTCCAGGCCCTGCGAGCCCGGCGCATATCCATACCCGCCAGCCTGATAGAAGGCCAGCATCCCGCGCACGCTGGCCGCCAGGGTGGCCGCTGCCTGGCCGCTGCGCCAGAAGGCGGCGCGCTTGGGACGGGCGGCCTGGGCATCCGCGCCCAGCACCGGCAGCAAATTGATATCGCGGGCGAACTGCAAGCCGGTCGACAACGCCTTCATGGCCTCGGCCGCCACCTCCTGGCGATCCCGGTAAAGATCGTTGGCGCTGGCCGGCGCGGTGAACTGGCGTCCGAACTCCGCCTGCGGGCTCCAGGCCTGGCGCAACTGCGCGGCCAATCCCTGGATATTCGCCGCCACCGCCGTGGCGTAAGCGCAGGGATAGGCCGACGAGGCCGCCGCCGGCGCCGAGGCGCGCAGCAATGCCGGCTCGCCGTAGAGCAGATACTCCAGCGCGGGCAGGCCCTGCACGGCCACGCTGCGGCCGGCCAGGCCGCCTTCGGCCAGCGCGGCCGGGTCGGCGGCCGCCAGCGCGCTTTGCACCTGCCGGGGCATGACGCCGCGTGGATCCGGCCAGAAATACAGGCGCTCGTAACGATTACCCTCGACCAGCGGCCCGAAGCGCAGGAACGCCACGCCGGCCCAGGCTTGCGCCAGGGCGTCGAAGGACGCCGCAACCTTGTCCGCGCCGGCCTGTCCCGGCGTCTTGCACCAGGCCTGCAGGTCGCGGTGCATGCCGCGCGCACTGTCGTCCAGGCGGATCATGGCCGGGCGCGCATAGCCCTCGGCCAGCCGCTGACCCAGATCGGTCGGCGGCGCGGCCCAGGCAGACGCGGCGGACAGCACACCAGCCAGCAATAAAAGCGGGGACTTCATAAAGACTCCAGAAAGCGGATCAGGTCGGCACGCTCGGCCGGCGTCATCTCGACCACGCGATCGCGCGCGGCCTGCGCCTCGCCGCCGTGCCAGAGAATGGCCTCCAGCAAGTTGCGGGCCCGGCCATCATGCAGATACGTGGCGTTGGGGTTGACCTGCGCGGTCAGCCCAATACCCCAGAGCGGCGGCGTGCGCCACTGGCGGCCGCTGGCCTGGCCTTCGCTCACGCCATCGGCCAGACCGTCACCCATGTCGTGCAAGAGCAGATCGGTGTAGGGCCAGATCAGTTGGAACTGATGCTCGGGCTGTTTCGCGTCGCGGCGCGTCACGTACTTAGGCACATGACAGCCTATGCAATTGGCCTCGTAGAATAATTTCTTGCCCGCCAGCACCCGCGCGTCATCGGCATCGCGCCGCTGCGGCACGGCGAGATTCTTGGAATAAAAGGTCACGAAATCCATCAGGCGCCCGGGCACCTCATGTTCGCCCAGATGGGGCTGCGCGCCATGCGGCATCTCGGCACAGGACGGCTGCGCGGCGGTGCAATCGCCGTAGTGGCTGGGAAACAGCGGCGAGGACAGCCCCATGTCGTTGGAGAAGGCCGAAGCGCTTTGCTGCTCGACCGTGGGCTGGCCGGCTTTCCAATTGAAGCGGCCCAACACCTGGCGGCCGGTGCGCAAGTCCTGCACCCAATTGGGTTTGCCGCGAATGCCATCGCCCTTGTCCTGGGCCGCATTGGCCAGGATGTCGTCTTCGTGGATGGCCTCGAGCAGCCCCAGCCCGATCATGGGCGGCGCCAGGCGCGGCGAAATCTGCACCTCGGGATGCAGGGGGCCATAGCCCAGGTCTTCGATACGGTAGGCCGGCCGCATGAGCGTGGCCGTCTCGCCCCCGGCCAAGGGCACGGTGACAGGGGTGTAATCGACCTCGACGCGCCCTTCGCTGGGCAAGCCGGCCACGGAGAAATTCTGCAACTGGCTGCCATAAACCGGGTCAGGCAATGCGGCCAGTTCCGCCGCCGACAGGGCAGTCCCGGCGGGCGCGGCCGCCGGGACTGCCAGACGCAACAGCAGCGCCACCGCATCGGTGCGCTCGAGCGGATCAAACCCCGGCACCGAACCCCGACCATCCTTGACGTGACAGGCCTGGCAGGAACGGGCGTTGAACAACGGCCCCAGGCCGTCGGAGGCCTGGGTAGACGACGGCGCCGATACCCAGTCCTTGCGGAACAGGCCATTGCCGACCAGAAACTGCTGACGCCCCTCGAAGCTCAGATTGCCGGACGCATGCGAAAAGATATCGGCATTGATGAGCTTTTTGATGGTCGCCGCGCCGGCCTGCATGGTCTCGAACGGCTCGGCGGCCGAGAAGTCGGCCGCCGGCGCCGTGATGCTCCGCACCCGCTCCAGATCATCGTCGCTCAGATCACTGCGCGCGCCGGCGCCGGCCGAAGCCAGCGCAGCCAAAAGCCACAGAACCCGTCGCCTCACTTGAACACGGCGTCCGGTTTGTCCAGGCTGTCCGACCCTTCGATGGCCACGTCACCCAGTTCGAGCAAGGCGATCACGCGCTCCAGGCTGCGGGTTTGATCGATGAGGCGATCGATGGCGGCCTGCACCACGGCATTGCCCTCTTTATTGCCTTCGGCAATCATCTGGTCGTAGGTCTCGACCTTCTCGGCGCGATCGCGCATCGCCTGCATGGCGGCCACGGTCGCGTCGAGTTTGCTGCGCACTTCGGCGTCGAGCTTGGGGTCTTTTTCCTTGACCAGGCCGGACAGGCTCTCGCCTTGCACCTTGCTGCCGTCGGGCCGCGCGTAGCTGCCCAGGTAGACGTTGCGGATGCCGAGCTGGTTGTAATAGTGCGAGTTATGCGTGTTGTCCGAGAAGCAATCATGCTCTTCTTCGGGATCGTGCAGCATCAGGCCGAGCTTCATGCGCTCGCCAGCCAGTTCACCGTACGACAGGCTGCCCAGGCCGGTGAGCATGGCGACCAGACCCGCCTTGGGATCCTCGGAAACCGCCTTGCGCGCGGCGCCTTCGTTCTTCCATTGATCGGACATCTGCTGCAGATCGTCGACCAACAGTTGCGTCACAGCCTTGAGAAACTCGATGCGGCGCTCGCAATTGCCGCCCGTGCAGTGCTTGGGATCGAAATCGGTGTGCGGTCGGTTGCCCGCGTGACGCTGCTGCGGCGTACCGGTGCGATCCTTGGGTGCCGGGCCGGTGCCGTTCAGGTCCTGGCCCCAGAGCAGGAATTCGATGGCGTGATAGCCGGTCGCCACATTGGCCTCGTTGCCATCGGCCTCGTGCAGGACCTCCGACAGCAGCTCGGGCGTGATCTTGCTGGCGTCGATGGTCTTGCCGCCCACAGAAATCTTGGCGTTGCCGATTACGTTGACGGCGTAAAACGCGTTTTCGTCGTTCTCGGTGCCGTACGAGGCGTCGACATAGTCGATCAGCCCTTCGTCCAGGGGCCAGGCATTCACGCTGCCCTCCCAGTCATCGACGATGGGATTGCCAAAACGGAAGGCCTCGGTCTGCTGATAAGGCACGCGTGCATCGATCCATGCCTGGCGAGCGGCGGCCAATGTGGCCTCGCTGGGTTTGGCGATCAGCGCATCGATCGCCTTCTGCAAAGCCTGCGCGGTGGTCAGAGAGTCCTGATAGCCCGCCGCGGCGATGTCCGCATAGGTTTTGACGACAGCCTTGGGTTCGACCGCGGCCTGGGCGCCCCCCGACACGGCGGCGGCCACCAGCAACATGCCTTGCAGCAATTTTCGCATCCAACTTCTCCTGATTGAGGGCAGCCCCGCGGCCAGCCCGTTTGATGACATTTTTTTGGCGAATGCAAGTGTAAACAATTTTCGTTTGCCGTTCAGAATACAGTCAGCTTTTGCGCCCGGCAGCCTGTTTTGGGGCCAAGAACACGCACCATGACGGTGCATCACCTCGGCCTGCGACCCCGTGGCGGCCCGCCGTACCCGCACGCCTAGCCGCGTCGCGACGATAGGCAGACGCTGGCACGCTCTTTGCTTGGGTTGGTATACAAGCTTGTCGCCAAGACAAGCGCCAACCGGAGCGCCTTCATGAGCCAACGTTCGTCCGCCATCAACCTGTCCCGCCGCCGTCTGGTGCAAAGCGCCGCGCTGGGCGCAGCCTGCCTCGGCCTGCCCGCCCTGAGCCGCGCGCAAAGCGGGCCGGTCATCCGTATCGGCTTCTGGCCCGTCGCTGCCGGCCTGCCCTTTTACGCCGCCGTGGAAAAGGGCTACTTCAAAGAAGCCGGCCTGAACGTGGAACCGCAGAAGTTCGCCGGCGCTCAACAAGTGATGGAAGCCATGCTGGCCGGCCGCTCTGACGGCAGCGCCAATGGCACGGGTTCGGCCAACCTGGCCATCGGCGAGATCGCCTCGCCCGGCCTGTTCAAGATTTTTGCGTCCAATCCCAGCAATGCCCAGTATGTGCTGGACGAGTTCATCGTCGCCAAAGACAGCCCGGTGAAATCCATCGCCGACCTCAAGGGCAAGAAAGTGGGCTCGGGCCCGGGCATACAGAACGCCACCCTGGCGCGCACCGTCCTCGAGCGCGCTGGCGCGACCGGCGCCACCGTGGTCGAACTGGCCATCAGCCAGCATGTGGCAGCCGTGGCAGCCGGCCAGCTCGATGCCTGCTACACGCTGGAACCCACCGGCACGGTCGGCCGCCTCAACGGCACCACCCGCGTGCTCGAAGCCGGCGTCATCGCCAAATACGTGCTGGGCGATCCCATGGCCCCCTGGTTTGGCGGATCGGCCTCGCTGACCACCGCCTTCTTGAAGAAATATCCCGAAGAGTCCAAGCGCTTCATCCAGGCGTATGCCCGCGGCATCGACCTGGTGCGCAAACACCCCGAAGAGGCGCGCCAATACATGAAGGGCTACACCGCCATCGAAGGCCCCATGACGCAGGAAGTCCCGCTGGCCGCCTACACGCTCTACAACGAGTTCACCGACAGCGACGTCCAGTACTTCCAGAAGTTCTTTGACCTGTTCGCAGACAAAGGCGTCTTCGCGCAGAAAGTCGACGTGGCCAGCATGCTCTACAAGGGTTGATTCATGAGTACCTCCACCAAACGCGGCCGCGACTTCACGCGTTGGCTGCCCCTGATCGGGCCGCTGGCCCTCTTTCTGGTCTGGGATCTGACGTTGCGGCTGTCGCTGGTCAGTCCGGTGCTGCTGCCCACGCCGGGCGCCACCCTCACCGCCCTGGTCAAGGGTCTGGCAGGCGGCCCCTTGCTCACCGACTTCATTGCGTCGGTCAATCGCAGCCTGCAGGCCTTCGTCATCTCGGCCATCATCGGCGTGCCCTTGGGCGTGTTGCTGGGCAGCAATGAAAAGCTCTACCGCAGCGTCGAGTTCCTGATCGACTTTTTCCGCTCAACGCCGTCGTCGGCGCTCATCCCGCTGTTTCTGATGATCTTCGGCGTGACGGATATGAACAAGGTCGCCATCGCCGCCTTCGCCTCGCTGCTGGTCATCGTGTTCAACAGCGCCTATGGCGTGCTCAATGCGCGCAAACAGCGCGTGATGGCGGCGCGGGTGATGGGGGCCTCGCGCTGGCGCGTGTTCAAGGACGTGCTCATCTGGGAAAGCCTGCAACAGACCTTCGTCGGTCTGCGCAGCGGCGTATCGATGGCCTTGGTCATCGTCATCGTGGCGGAAATGTTCATCGGCGCCGAAAGCGGCCTGGGCAACCGCATCATCAATGCCCAGCAGGTACTCAATGTGCGCGAGATGTACGCCGCCATCCTGGCCGCGGGCGCCCTGGGCTATCTCTTGAACATCCTTTTTCTGCTGATCGAAAAGCGCATCGTCCATTGGAGCGGCAGGTAAGCCATGAGCACCGTCATCAATCCCACCATCTGGCCCGAACCCCTTCCCGAACCTTTTCAGCCAGGACCTGCCGGCACGCACATCACCATCCGCGGCCTGCACAAGACATTTGCCGGCGCGCCGCTGTACAAGGACTTCAACCTCGACATCCCCAAAGGCAAGATCGTCTCGGTCTTCGGCCCGAACGGCTGCGGCAAGTCCACGCTGATCAATATGATCGCCGGCCTGATTCCCATCGACTCGGGCGAGATCCTGTTCGATGGCAAGTCGCTGGCGCAGACCAAGATCGGCTATGTATTCCAGAACTATCGCGAAGCCCTGTTCCCGTGGCTGCGCACCATCGACAACATCGCCTACCCGCTGCGCCTGGAAGGCCGCAGCAAGGCCGAGGTGCAGCGCCGCGTCGAAGAACTGATCGCTTCCTTCGACGTCAAGTTCGACCTCAACCGCTATCCCTATGAACTGTCGGGCGGCCAGCAGCAAACCGCGTCCATCATGCGCGCGCTGGCGCCGGGGCCGGAAGTGCTGTTTCTGGATGAGCCCTTCTCCGCGCTGGATTTCGAGATGACGCTGTTCATCCGCGAAAAGCTGCAAGAAGTCCATATGCAGACGGGCACCACGATGCTGCTGGTCTCGCACGACCTGGAGGAAGCCGTGTATCTGGCCGATGAGATCCTGTTGCTGACCAAGCGCCCGACCCGCGTGGCCGAGATTCTGCACTATGACGATCCCCGGCCGCGCACCGTGGAGACGCTGAGCGAGCCGTCTTTCATCCATGCCAAGAAGCTGAGCCTGGAAATCTTCCAGCGCGAAGTCCGCAAGTAAGCATCGCAACGGAGTGCCGTCATGACCCAAGACACCATAGACCATTATGTCCGCAGCGCCCTGCTGTTGCAGGGCTATGCCCTGAGCGAAGCCGCCACGCGCGAGGTCAGCCTGCAGTTCGAGCGCATCCAGGCGATTGCGGCCGGGTTTGCCGACGAACCCTTGCCGCTCGAGACCGAACCGGCCGCGGTGTATCGGGCATGAACAGCGCCCTGACCCTCGCCAGCCAGATCGCCGCCGGACAACGCCGCGCCGTCGACGTTCTGGACGACACCCTGGCCCGCATCCGCGCCGACGGCTCCAATGCGTTTACCGAGGTCACGCAGGCACGGGCGCGCCGCGAGGCCGCCGAGATCGACGCCCGACGCGAGCGCGGCGAGCCGCTGCCGCCCCTGGCCGGCGTACCCTACGCCGTGAAGAATCTGTTCGACATCGCGGGCGTGGTGACATTGGCCGGCGCCAAGGTCAATGCCGCCAACGCGCCGGCGCACCAGGACGGCCCGCTCATATCGCGCCTGCGGGCCGCCGGCGCCGTCCTGGTTGGCGCGCTCAATATGGACGAGCATGCCTACGGCTTTACGACCGAGAACAGTCATTACGGCCCCTGCCGCAACCCGCACGATCCGGACCGGATCGCCGGCGGTTCCTCCGGCGGCAGTGCCGCCGCGGTCGCCGCCGGCCTGGTGCCGCTGACGCTGGGTTCGGACACCAACGGCTCCATCCGGGTGCCCGCCTCGCTATGCGGCGTGTTCGGTCTGAAGCCCACGTATGGCAGGCTGCCACGCTCCGGCAGTTTCCCCTTCGTCTACGGCTTGGACCACCTCGGTGCCCTGGCCGGCACGGTGCCTGACCTCGCGCTGGCCTACGATCTCATGCAAGGCCCCTGGGCCGACGATCCGGCCTGCGCGCAACGCCCCCTCGAAGCCACCCTGCCCGCGCTGGATGAGCGTCCCTTACGCGTGGCGGTGCTGGGCGGATACTTCGACGACTGGGCCGGACCGCAGGCCCGGCGCAGTGTGGCGGCGGCCGCCTCGGTGCTGGGCGCCCGCGATGTGGTGACACTGCAGGGCGCCGATCAGGCCCGTGCGGCGGCGTTCATCATCACCGGCGCCGAAGGCGGCGCCCTGCATCGACATCAGCTCATCGCCCGCTACGACGACTATGAACCCTATTCGCGTGACCGTCTCGTGGCAGGCAGCCTCATCCCCGCGACCTGGGTGACGCAGGCCCAGCGCATCCGGCAGCGCTTCCGCGAGGCTGTGCTGCCGTGGTTCGCGCAGTATGACGTCCTGATCGCCCCGGCCACGCCTGTGCCAGCCACGCCCATCGGCACTGACACCCTGACCCTGGCCGGCCGCGCGATGCCCGCGCGTGCCAGCATGGGTTTGCTGACCCAGCCCATCTCCTGCATCGGGCTGCCGGTGGCGACTGCGCCGCTTTGGCAGGGCGAGGGTGACACGGCACACCTTCCGCTGGGTGTCCAACTGATTGCCGCCCCGTGGCGCGAAGACCTCTGCCTGGCAGCGGCACGCGCGCTCGAGCGCGCCGGCCTGGCCGCTTGCCGCAAGGCCGCCGCATGAGCGCCGGCCCCGCGCAGATCCGGTCGCGCGCGGATTCCGTCTATGACGCGGTCAAACAGGACATCCTGGACTACCGGCTCGCGCCGGGCGACCGGTTCACCGAGACCGAAGTGGCCGAACGGCTACAGGTAAGCCGCACGCCCGTGCGCGAGGCGCTGTTCCGCCTGCAGCGCGAGGGCTATCTGCAGGTGCGGCACCGCAACGGCTGGCTGGTGTGCCCGCTGGATTTCGACACGCTGGATCACTTCTACGACCTGCGCCTGGTGCTGGAGCAGAACGCCATCGAGCGGCTTTGCGCCATGCCCCAGGCGCCGACGCTGCTCAAGACGCTGATCGCCATCTGGCTGGCGCCGCACCCCTGCCGCGATGGCGCGACAGTGGCGGGGCTGGACGAGCAATTCCATCTGGAACTGGTGCGGGCGGCGGGCAATCCCGAAATCGCCCGTATTCACCGCGAAGCCACGGAACGCATCCGCATCGTGCGGCAACTGGACTTCACCATGGCCGAACGCGTGAACAAAACCTATGAAGAGCACGGCGCCATCCTGCAGGCCATCCTGGCAGCCGATGCGACGCGGGCGGTTCATCTCTTGCGCACCCACATCGCCGAAAGCCAGGCCGAGGTGCGCAAGATCACCCTGCACCGCTTGTACTCCCGGCGCAGCCTGACGGCGGCCTAAGCGCGGCCAGCGTGCAGCCAGCGATGCAGAACGCGCGAGATCACCGGAATGCAGATAAAGGACAGCACCGGCGTCATGCTCAAGGTGGTGACCAGCACACGCCAGAACACCGGCAGGGCGCTGAGTTGCTCATTGAGCAGCGTGCTGAACAACAGCAGCATCGGAAAGTAGGCGATCCAGATGCTGATGGCCTGCTTCCAGCGCGGCGGCGCGAGTTTGCGTGCGCCAAACCAGCTTTCGATGCCGCTGACACGCTCGACCTCGCTGTGCTGCACCAGGCTTGCGCCACGCTCGAGCCACATGCGGCGCGGCAACGACCCCTCCCAACGCTTGAGGCTGGCTTCATCCTCGAAACGCAGCACGATTTGGTACAGATCCCCGCCCTCGGGAGGCTGCAGCACCCCGGAACCCAAAAAACCGGGAAAACCGGCCGCCAGGATTTCTCCCTGGCGCATCCAGGCAAGGAAAGCCCCATAGCGTTGTGGCGAAATACGCCGGGTGACTAACATCGTGACGGGGTGGGACATTGCAGACTCCTAGGCAAGCGGCGCCGACATCGCGCCTCGGTAGTTACCCTAGCAATCGCCGTGCCAACCTTGCAGCGCAGCATCTCTGCCGTGCTAGCAGAGGCGGAAAGACTTCCCTGCACTTTTATTGCACCGCAACATACACCATATTGGTGATAACCCTAGCACCGCTTCGGTGCATCGGAGCCCTATGACCGCCATCAACCTGCCCCACGTCCTGGCTGAAGTCCAGCAGGTCTTCGAACGTTACGAGCGCGCCCTGGTCGGCAACGACGTGGCCGTGCTGGATGCCTTGTTCTGGAACAGCCCCCACACCGTGCGCTTTGGCGCCAGCGAGAACCTCTACGGCTACGAGATGATCCAGGCCTTCCGCAAGCAGCGCAGCCCGGCAGGCCTGGACCGTGAAGTCCTGCGCACCCAGATCACGACCTACGGAGAGGACGTCGCCACCACGCACCTGGAATTCCGCCGCGACGGCCGCATCGGCCGTCAGAGTCAGACGTGGATGCGCACCGCCGACGGCTGGCGCGTGGTGGCGGCCCATGTCAGCCAGATGACCTGAACCCATGCATTGAGCCCTCATCGCCACGGGTCTACACTGGGTTTCCCGTCAACCCCGGAGCACGCCTTTCATGAGCAACCTCAATATCGCGGTTTTCGTCGGCAGCCTGCGCGCCGAGTCCATCAACCTGCGCCTGGCCCGCGCGCTGGAAAAGCTCGTCCCTGCCCACGTGAAGTTCCACTTCGTGGATTTGAACGTGCCGTTGTTCAATCAGGATCTCGAGAACGACATGCCTGCCGCGGCCGCCAAGCTCAAGCAGCACATCAAGGATGCCCAGGGCGTGTTGTTCGTGACGCCGGAACACAACCGCTCCATCCCGGCAGCGCTGAAAAACGCGATCGACTGGGGGACCCGGCCCTGGGGGCAGAATGTGTGGATAGGCAAAGCCGGCGGCATCGTCGGGACCTCACCTAGCGCCGCGGGCACGGCCATGGCGCAACAGCATCTGCGCAATATCCTCGCCGCCGAGGGCGTCAATGTGCTGACGACACCCGAAGTCTTCCTGCAGATGAAGGACGGCCTGATCAACGATCAGTACCAGATCACCAACGAAGACACCCGCAAGTTTCTTCAGGGTTGGCTGGACCGCTATGTCGAGTGGGTCGGCAAGTCCGCCTGACGGGCTACGCCAGCCGCCGCCTGGCGCGGCGGCTTTATCCCCGCCCAATGTGGAAAAGCTTGAGGACAGCCTGCTGGCACTCGGCGATTCCTAAGCCATATCAATGACTTGAGGCGGGTGATCAACATCTGACCAAAACCTCATCCACGGCCTTAAGTTGTCCCCGCATTTTGTGGATAAGCATGAGGAAAGCTTGCCCACATCCCAAAAAAACCCTTGCAGATCATTGGACTAAGGTCCTTCGTTCGAAAAAGGAGCAGACCCGGGTAAACCCGCAAGGCCGTGCAAAGGTGCCCTGGACGCCGGCGCGCCCGCCGGGGAGTTATCCCCTGCTGATGTGGACAAGACACTTGATAGCTCGCGCACAAACCAGAAATACGTAGACGGATCAATCGCTTGCGCACACTGGGCAAAAAATGCCCACCCCGCCTTTGCAGGCACTGCCAGGCGCTGCCATCGCCTCAGGTTTATCCCCTGCCAGTGTGGACAAACCCCTTGATAGCTCGCGCACAAGCCCGAAAACGCCATAGGCTTCAAGTGCTTGCGAGCGGCGGTCACGAATTGCCCACGGCATGGGGCGGACAGAACGCCGCTCAGACACGGCGCCTTCGCGGGGATTTATCCCCGTGCAATGTGGACAAGGTATTGAACAGCTTTGGGGCAAACCCGAAAAACCCATATGGGCCGGGCACTTGCGAGGAGCGGTCAAATATTGCCCACCCCGCACGGCCGGGCCGCCGCGCCAAGGCGCGGCGGTTTATCCCCGCGAAATGTGGACAAACACTTGCACAGATGTCGGACAAAGACAAAATCGCCTTGCCTGACAAGGACTTGCGACGGCCGATCAGAAAGTGATCAGCACCCTCACTCGTCTTCGAGCCGCATGCCCAGTTTCAAGCCCACTTGCCAATGCGCGACCTTGCCATCCTTGATATGGCCACGCACCTCGGTCACCTCGAACCAATCCAGATGGCGCAAAGAACGCGATGCGCGCTCGATGGCCTGTTTGATGGCGTCATCACTGGAGACGGGCGAAGACCCCACCAGTTCGATCTGCTTATACACATGAGCTTTCTTGGACATCATGATCTCCTTACAGCGTGTGAACCCCATTGAACCACGCCCCAAGCAGCCCGGCCAACCGGCGCGCTCAGGCCGTTGCGGCAAAACGCGCCGCCAGAAAATCGCGCAGGCGGCGCACCGCGGGAGACAGGCGTGAACGCTCCACACACAGCAAGTAAACCGGGCTGCGCTCGCCCTGATAATCCGGCAGGGCCGCGACCAGCCGCCCTGCCCGCAGATCGTCGGCCACGTCGAAATAGGATTTATAGGCCAGGCCATCACCGGCCAGCGCCCATCGCCTGACCACGTCACCGTCGTCGGCGGCCCTATCTCCCGACACGGCGATCTCGCTCATCTGCCCGTCGCGCTCAAAGCGCCAGCGATCATGCGGCGCATCGCTGAGCATGAAAGTCAGGCAATTATGTTGGCGCAGATCCTCGGGCGTGCGCGGCATCCCGCAACGGGCGAAGTAGTCGGGCGCCGCGCACAGCACGCGGCGGTTGTCCGGCGCCAAGGGCAAGGCAATCATGCTGGAATCCTCGGGTTCCCCATAGCGGATCGCGATATCCACCCCTTGGCGATGCAGATCCGTCAGGCGGTCACTGATGCGGACCTGCAAGCGGATGCGCGGATGCTCACGCTGAAATGCATCCAGCCAGGGCAGGAGCATGTGCCGCCCGAGATCCGAGGGCATGGACAGCGACAGCGTGCCGGCGATCGAATGACGGTCACGCTGCACCGACCCGCGACCGGCCTCCAGCGCAGCCAGCGCCGCGTGGGCGTGGTCACGATAGCGCTCGCCTTCGGCGGTCAGCCGCAAGCTGCGGGTCGAGCGTACGAAGAGCCGCACACCGAGAGTGTCTTCCAGCCGCTTGACTGCCGCACTGGCCACCGCGGGCGTCAACCCCAGCTCGCGCGCGGCGGCGGAAAAACTCCCCGCCGCCGCCGCGGAGACGAAAATACGCAGGTCTTCCACGCGCTCTGCGGCCATTTTCAAAATTCCTTTGAAACTGAAGCTGATCTTAGCGGGTTTTTTCATACGCCGGATCGGGCGAGCATGACGCAACCCCCAAAACACGAGGATCGCCGATGAAAGCCATTGCCTACACCCGCAACCTGCCCGCCAGCGACGAGCAGGCCCTGATCGACATCGAACTGCCCACGCCCGAGCCTGGCCCGCGCGACTTGCGGGTGCGGGTGCATGCCATTTCGGTCAATCCGGTCGACGTGAAGATCCGCAACAACCGCAAGCCTCAGGACGGCAAACCCGAAGTCATCGGCTGGGACGCCGCCGGCGTCGTCGAAACCGTGGGGGAACAGGTCAGCCTGTTCAAACCCGGCGACCGCGTCTGGTATGCCGGCGCGTTGAACCGGCCCGGCGCCAACAGCGAGCAGCACCTGGTCGACGAGCGACTGGTCGGCCACATGCCCGACACGCTGGACTTCGCCCAGGCCGCCGCCCTCCCCTTGACCGCCATCACCGCCTGGGAATTGCTGTTCGACAGGCTGCGCGTGCTCGACAACTTGCGCCCCAGCCAGGATGCCATCCTGGTGGTGGGCGCCGCAGGCGGGGTGGGCTCCATCCTCGTCCAACTGGCGCGCCAGCTCACAGGCCTGACCATCATCGCCACCGCGTCGCGCCCCGAAACCCAGGCCTGGGCCAAAGCCCTGGGCGCGCACCATGTCATCGACCACAGCCAGCCCCTGGCCGCCCAATTGGCCGCCACCGGCCACGCCGAAGTGCGTTACATCGCCGGGCTCACCCAGACCGACCAGCACTTTGCCGAACTGGTCAAAGCCATCGCGCCACAAGGCGCGCTGGCCCTCATCGACGACCCCGCCGCCATTGACGTGCGCCAGCTCAAGGCCAAGTCCGCCTCGCTGCACTGGGAGTTTATGTTTGCCCGTTCGATGTTCCAGACGCCCGACATGGCTGCCCAGCACGAGCTGCTCGAACAAGTCGCCCGCCTGATCGACGCCGGCAGGCTGAAAACCACCCTGGGCGAGCACTACGGCCAGATCAACGCCGCGAATCTGCGGCGCGCGCACGCCTTTATCGAAAGCGGCCGCGCCCGCGGCAAGATCGTCCTGGAAGGCTTCTGAGCCTAACCATTGGCGCGCGGGCCCTCCCGGCCGCGCGCCAGCAGGCCCAGCACGAAGGCCAGCAGCGCCGGTGCCCCGAACACCACGGCATGCCCGGCCACCTCCTCGCTGTCCCCCAGCGCCGCGACACGCATGGCGTAGGTCAGATGGGCCGCGCAAAGCGCCAGCCACACGGCAATGAAGCCGAAATAGGCCAATTGCGGGCGCTTGCGGCCGAACACACCGAACAGCGCGAGGATCACCAGGCCAGCGGCCGTGAAGACGAGGGTCTGCATGCCAGTTCTCCAAGCCCGGCTACCGCCCGGGCAATGGTGCCAGCGTAGAGCAAGCGCGCTCGCTTGCCCAGCGCCGGCGGCGCCGCCCCCGGGGTTTCAATCGGCCGGTTTGAAATGGCTCAAACGGACGCGATCGGTCCACACGGCGCGCTCCCCCTGGAGCAGCGCACAGAAGTCCTCGGGCTGCTGCGACGGCACCCGGTAACCCAGCTTGCCCATCGCCTCGCGGTAGCCGGGCGAACGGACGACCCGGTCAACGTCGGCCCGCCAGGCATCGAGCCGGCGCTGCGCCGTGCCCGTTTTCAGGAAGGCCCCGAACCAATCCACAGCCACCAGCTCGGGCAGGCCGACCTCACTGGCGGTCGGCACCTCGGGCATCAGGGGATTGCGCTGTTTCGAGGTGATGAACAAGGTCCGGAGTTTGTCCTGCCCTTGATAGGGCACCATCAATTGCTCGGTGGCGATCAGCATCGGGACCTGGCCTCCCATCACATCATTGAGCGCTGGCGCCCCCCCTTTGTAGGGGATATGCACCAGATCGACACCCAAGGCCTGGTGCAATTGCGCGCCCAGAAAATGCTGGGGAGTGCCCTGCCCGGGCGAAGCGAAACTGCTGCGCGACGGGTGGGCCGCCGCCCACGCTTTGTAGCCGCTGACGTCACGGGCGCCCGAGGCCGGGCCGGCCGCCACGGCGAAGCCATACTCGGCCAGGCTGCCGATCGCCGTCAGTTCCTGGATCGGGTCGAAGGTCAGGGCAGGCATTACCGTCGGAGCCAGCTCCATGACGCTGGCTGGCGCGATCAACACGGTCAAGCCATCGGCTGGCGCGTTCATGACGGTGTCAAAGGCAATCTTGCCACTCGCCCCCGCACGATTCTCGACCAATAGCGTGTTGCCCGTCGCCAGGCGCATCTGTTCGGCAAATGCGCGGGCAATCGTGTCGACCGGGCCGCCCGGCGCAAAGCCGACGACCAGCCGTATCGTCTGTGCGGGCTCGGCCTGGCTCATCGATGCGGCCGCCATGGCGATGGCGGCGACAGCGGCCGAGCGAAAAAGGGAAAACCGCCTCATCGTTTGTCTCCTGGTAGATCAGCCACTTCTGCGGTGGCGTGGGTTGGAAAACGCGCGCCCGCCGCGCTGGCGCCGCGCGCGGGCCTAAGCTGTTGCATCCCTGTCGATACGGCCGCGCAGCGCGCTCACCGAAGCGGCCGCGCACAAGGCCATGGTTCGATCCAGCTCCGCCTTCAGGATGTCCAAAGCCTGCTGCACGCCGTGCTCGCCGGCGGCGGCCAGGCCATAAAGCGTCGCCCGTCCCAGCTGCACCCCATGCGCGCCCAAGGCGATGGCCTTGCCGATGTCCACGCCGCTGCGAAAACCGCTATCGATCAGCACAGTCATGCGCTCGCCCACCGCCTCGACCACCGGCGCCAGCCACTCGATGCTCGCTCTCGAGCCCTCCAGCTGACGCCCGCCATGGTTGGAGACCACCACGCCGTCCGCGCCGGCGTCGAGACATTGCCGCGCCTGCTGCGCCGAACTGATGCCTTTGATGACGAGATGGCCGGGCCACCGCTCGCGCAGCCAGTCCAGATCGCGCCACGTGAGCGCACTGCTCAGTTGCTGCTGCATCACGTCACTGATGGTCGCGCCTTGCGGCGGCTTGCCCGCTATGTCTTCGAACAAGCGCAGCGTGGGCGTGCCGGTGCGCAGCATGGCCAGCGACCATGCCGGATGCCGGGCGCAGTCAAGGACGTTGCGCCACGTCCAGCGAAACGGCAAGGTAAACCCGTTGCGAATATCGCGATTGCGCCGCCCGGAGACGGCGGTATCGACCGTCAACTGCAGCACGTTGAACCCGCCGGCGTGCACCCGTTGCAGAAAGGCCTGCACCAACGCGCGGTCCTTGAGCATGTAGAGCTGAAACCAGCGCAAAGGGCCCGCCGCCTGCCTGAGCGCGTCCAGCGTCACGGTCGCCGCCGAGCTCATCACAAACGGCAGGCCCGAACGCGCGGCCGCGCGCGCCAACGCCAGATCGCCTTGCGGCCAGAAAGCCCCGTTCAGACCCGTCGGGCCGATCACGAACGGCGCGGCCACCTCGACGCCGAACAACGTCGTGGCCAGCGTGCGCGCCGATACGTCCACCAGCGGCGTCGGCGCGAGCGGCACGGCGTCCAAGGCGCTGCGGTTACGCCCGGCGGTGACCTCCCCGCCAGCAGCCCCATCGATGTAATCGAACACCATACGGGGAAGCCGGCCGCGGGCCAGCGTGCGCAGATCATCGATACAGGCCACCCGCTCAAGGCGCATTTTCCGGCTCTGCGGCAGGGTCGTCATGCGGTACCAATGGGTTGCGGCAAGGGATCGCGCTCGTCGTCGGGCCGCGCGTGAATCATGTCGGTCAAGGCATCGCGCAATCCCTTGCAGGCGGGATCGTCGAAACGATTGTGCATCTCCGACGGATCTTCGCTGAGCACATAAAGCTCGCCGGCGTTCGAGCCCAGTTCCAAGGTCAGCTTGGCGTCTCGCGTGCGCACCGCACGCAGATCCAACGCTACGCCGCAGCGCCCGGCGCCGAGCTTCCATTCGCTGTAGGCGAACTCGCGGCTTTGCCGGTCCTCCAGCAAGGGGCGCAGACTGCGGCTATGCCTGGCCGCGGGAATGTCGTGACCGGCGAAGTCACCCATCGTGGCGGCCAGATCCAAGGTGGATACCGGATCATGGACCACCTTGCCGGCAGGAACGCCCGGCCCGCGCATGACCATGCCCACACGCAGCAGGCCTTCATAGAACATCGGCCCCTTGAGCACCAGACCGTGGTCGCCCAACCATTCGCCATGATCCGAAGTAAAAATCACCAGGGTGTTGGCGCTCAGGTCCAGTTCGTCCAGCGTAGTGAGAATCCGCCCGACGTTGTGGTCAATCAGCGAGATCATGCCGTAGTAGTTGGCGATCATGTGACGCAGTTGCTCATCGCTTTGCGGCTCGATGCGCGAATACTCCCTGCGCACGCGGCCCATTTCGCCGGAGACGCCGGGCGGCGTTTCCGTGGCGGCCCGGTGCCACCAGGGACGCCGGTCAAAATCGCGCGTACGATGCGCGGGCAAGCGCATATCCTCGGGCCGGTGCAGCAGGCTCCAGGGAAGCGGCGCATCGAAAGGATGATGCGGATCCGGAAAGGATGCCCAGGCGCAGAAAGGTTTGCCGCCACTGCGCTTGTGTTCACGCAACAATTCCACGGTCCGGTCGCCGATCCAGCTGGAGTTGTGCCAGACCGGCGGCAGGCAGGAGTGGTGCGTTTGCGCGGCCGAGCCATCATCGCCGCCGCGCTGCCGGTAAAGCCGGTCTTTCAGATCACCCTGGCCGTCGCCGTGGTACCAGGCCTCATAGTGCAGACCGCGCGGCGCCCGTTCGGGCAGCCAGTAATTGTGCCCGATCAGCATCATGTCGACCTGATCAAAACCCATGTAGGGACCGCGCCAATCCCGGCCGTAAAGCGCCGAGCCCGCCACATTCTCGGGGCGCTGTGTGGGCGCGTGCGTGTAATAGGTGGAGAAATGCCCCTTGCCGATGAAGGTCGTGGCGTAACCCGCGCGCGCCAGCTCCGCAGCAAAGCCGCCCGAGGCGGCCTCTTCCTCGAGTTCTATCCCGTTATCATGAACGCCGTGCGTCAGCGGCAGCAGCCCGGTCAGCATCGAGGCGCGCGCAGGCTGGCACACGACGTTAGGCGTAATACAGGCCGAGAACCTCGTCCCCTGCCGGGCCATGGCATCCAGATGCGGCGTATGGATCGGCGCCCCCTCAAAGCCATAAGCATCGCCGCGGTGCTGATCGCTGGTGATCAACAGGATATTGGGGCGTTCGTGGTTCGGGAGGGGTCGAGTCATGTGTCCTTGGCCCGTCAGAGCCAACCTTTGCTTGCTGATGGTTCACTGTATCGTCAATTCGTTTACTAATCAACAAATAGCGGAGTTGGGATAATCCCGAGATGAGCACCCCTGCCCACCCTGCCGACTGGCTCGACCCGCTGGCGCAACTCGACGCCGGCGGCGTACTGCCCGTCGAAGACTTCCTCACCTTCCGCGTGAACCAACTGTCGGCCGCCTTCGAGCGCCAATGGACGCGCTTCATGCGCGAACAGGCAGGCGTGAGCCTGAGCGAGTGGCGCATCCTGGCCATGCTCAAGGACGGCTCGTCCACCTTCGCGCGCCTGGTCGACGGCACCGGCGTCAATCGCGCGCTGCTGCATCGCTCCGCGCGCGCATTGGAAGCGCTGAATCTGGTCACGATCACGGACACGCCCGGCGATGCCCGCAGCACCACGCTCACCCTGACCGGCGCCGGCAAGAAACTTCTCGCGAAAGTGCTGCCCCTGGCGCTCGAGCGCCAACGGCATTTGCTGGGCGTGCTCAGCCCCGACGAACGCCAAACGCTGTACCGCGTGATCGGCAAACTGCGGGATGCCGCCCTGGACTGGGATACGGCGCGATAAGGCCCCGCCGCGCACGGCGCGCGGCGCGCCGACAGCCCCCCCCCGGCGCACGCGCGCCGCCTGGTTCACGCACGCATTGCGCGTACAATCGGGAGCTGTCTTGCTTGACCGGTTGCGGCAGCGATTCGGGCCCCTTTCCCGGCGCCCTCAAGGCGCTCAGCCCCTGAGGTCCTGCGCCAGGCCGGCTTGGCCGCGGGGCGGGTTCAAACCGAGGCCACGCACGCCTTGCGTGCCTCGCTGCTGGGTGGTCAACCGTGCGAAGCCCGCGGCCACGCCCTACCCGCCGGCCTGTTGGCCCAGGCCCCGCTCAAGACGGGTCTGTGAGCACGCCGTGGCACGCGGACAAGCCAGGCAGCAAGATCACGTCAAGAGGCGATCAAGGATCCCGTCAGTTGTTGAATTCAATGAATAAATCAGATCACTCTGCGCACACGCCCATGATGCAGCAATACCTGCGCCTCAAAGCCGAGGCCGGGCAGTTGCTGCTGTTCTATCGCATGGGCGACTTCTATGAGATGTTCTACGAAGACGCGGAAAAAGCCGCGCGCCTGTTGAATGTCACGCTCACCAAGCGCGGCACGTCCAACGGCGCGCCGATCCCGATGGCAGGCGTGCCGGTGCATGCCATGGAGCAGTATCTGGCCCGTTTGGTGGCGCTGGGCGAGTCGGTGGCCATCTGCGAGCAGATCGGCGACCCCGCGGCCGCCAAAGGCCCGGTCGAGCGCCGCATCGTGCGCATCGTCACCCCCGGCACCCTGACGGATGATGCCTTGTTGCCGGCCAAGGCCGATCGCGCCCTGGCGGCCGTGTGCCTGGCGGGCAAGCGAGACCCGCGTGCCGGCATCGCCTGGCTCAACCTGGCCAGCGGCGAATTCCACCTTACCGAATGCGCTCCCACGCAATTGGATTCCGAACTGCACCGCATCGGGCCGGCCGAGCTTATCTATGCCGACAGTACGGAGTTGGATACGAGCTTTAGCGGCGCCCGTGCGCGCGTGCCGGACTGGCATTTCGAGGCCGATGGCGCGCGCGCGCATCTGCTGGCCCACTTCCAGACCGACTCGCTGGCCGGTTTCGACGTCGAAGACATGCCGGTGGCAGTGTGCGCGGCCGGCGCCTTGCTGCGCTATGCGGCGCGCACGCAGTCGCAGGCCCTGGCCCATGTGCAGACCCTCAGCGCCGAACGCGCCGGCCAATATGTGCTGATGGACCCGGTCACCCGCCGCAATCTGGAACTCACGCAGACCCTGTCGGGCGAAGACGCCCCGACGCTGTTCTCGCTCCTGGACGATTGCCGCACCCCCATGGGCAGCCGGTTGCTGCGCCGCTGGCTGCATCATCCGCTGCGCGAGAATGCGCCCGTGGCGGCGCGCCAGCAAGCCATCTCCACCCTGCTCTCGGCACGCCTGGACATGGCACAGACTTTCGGCGCGGCCGGCTTGCTGGAATCCCTGCGCACGGCGCTGGGCGCCTTCCCGGATATCGAGCGCATTGCCGCGCGCCTGGCCTTGCGTTCGGTCCGCCCGCGGGAGCTGGCCAGTCTGCGTGACGCCCTGGCCACCTTGCCGCACTTGCACCAGCTGGTGGCGCCGCTGGCCGAATCGCCGCGCCTGGCCGACCTCGCCCGGCAGCTCACGCTGGACCCCGGCATCGCCGATCTGCTGGTGCGCGCCATCGCTCAGGAGCCCGCCCTGGCGCTGCGCGATGGCGGCGTCATCGCCACCGGCTTCGATGCCGAGTTGGACGAGCTGCGCGTGCTGGCCGCCGACAGCGGCGAGTTCCTGCTGCAACTGGAGGCCCGGGAGCGCGAGCGCACCGGCATCTCCAATCTGCGCGTGGAGTTCAACCGCGTCCACGGCTTTTACATCGAAGTCTCCAAAGGCCAGGCCGAGAAAGTCCCCACGGACTACCGCCGCCGCCAGACGCTGAAAAACGCCGAGCGCTACATCACACCCGAGCTCAAAAGCTGGGAGGACAAAGTCCTGTCGGCGCAGGATCGCTCACTGGCCCGCGAAAAATGGCTGTTCGAACAAGTGCTCGACGCCCTGGCCGGCTACGTCCGCCCCTTGGCGGATGCGGCGGCCGCCCTGGCCGAGCTGGATGCGCTGGGCAGTCTGGCCGAACATGCCCGCCGCCACGAGTGGGTCGCCCCGGATCTGCTCGACACCGCCGAAATCGACATCGAGGCCGGCCGTCACCCCGTGGTCGAGCACGCCATCGAACGCTTCACCCCGAATCACTGCCGCTTGGACGCCACTCGCCGCATGCTGCTGATTACCGGCCCGAACATGGGCGGTAAGTCCACCTATATGCGGCAGATTGCCCTGATCGCGCTCCTGGCGCGCACCGGCAGCTTCGTGCCCGCCCGGCGAGCCCGCGTGGGCAGGATAGACCGTATCTTCACCCGCATCGGCGCGGCGGACGATCTGGCCGGCGGACGCTCCACCTTCATGATGGAAATGACCGAGGCCGCCGCCATCCTGGCAGCCAGCACGCCCAATAGCCTGGTGCTGATGGATGAGATCGGCCGTGGCACCTCCACTTACGATGGCCTGGCCCTGGCCTGGGCCATCGCCCTGCGGCTGGTGACCCACAATCGTGCGCTCACGCTGTTCGCGACGCACTACTTCGAACTGACCCGCCTGCCCTCGGAACAGCCCACGGCGGCCAATGTGCACCTGGCCGCCGCCGAATCGGCCGCCGGCATCGTCTTTCTGCATGAAGTGCGCGAAGGCCCGGCCAGCCGCAGCTACGGCATCCAGGTGGCCCAACGCGCCGGCATTCCCGCGGCGGTCATCCGGCACGCCACGCGCGAACTCGAACGCCTCGAAGCGCAGGGCGCGCCCACGCCGCAGCTGGGGCTGTTCTCGGCAGCCCTGGACGCCGACGCCCACAGCCAGGCTCAGGCAGACCGCGACGAGGACAGCGCCGCCCTGGTCGCCCTGCACGATGCCCTGACCGATATCGATCCCGACAGTCTGACGCCGCGCGAAGCGCTGGACGCCCTCTACCGCCTCAAGGCCCTGCAATGACACTCGACCAGCCTCTCGCCCTGCTCGGCGGCCTCTCTCCCGACGATTTCATGCGCCGCTATTGGCAGCGCAAACCGTTGTTGATCCGCCAGGCCATTCCGGGATTCAAGCCTCCCGAGAGCATCGCCGCGCTGAAAAAACTCGCTCGCCGCGACGATGTCGAGTCGCGGCTGATCTGGCGCGAACAGGGCCAATGGCAGATGGAAACCGGACCCTTCGCGCGCCTGCCCAAGGCCAGCGAACCCGACTGGACCTTGCTGGTGCAAAGCGTGGATCTGCACAGCGATGCCGCGGCCGAACTCATGCACCGCTTCCGCTTCGTGCCCGATGCGCGCCTGGACGATCTGATGGTCAGCATCGCCTCCGACGGCGGCGGTGTGGGTCCGCACTTCGACAGCTATGACGTCTTTCTGTTGCAGGCCGCCGGCAAACGCCGCTGGCGCTATGGCCGGCAGAAAGACCTCTCCCTCGAGCCCGACCTGCCGCTGAAGATACTCAGCCATTTCGAGCCCGAGCACGACGCCGTGCTCGAACCCGGCGACATGCTCTATTTGCCGCCTCAGGCCGCGCATGACGGCGTGGCGCTGGGCGATGACTGCATGACGATTTCCATAGGTTTTCGGGCGCCCACTCAGGCGGCGCTGGCCCGCGGTTTGCTGGAAGCCGCCGCGGATCAAGCCATGGCGCGGATCGGCCTACTGGGCGGCCCTTATGGCGAACCCGCCCTGCCCGGCCCCAAGCTTGACGGCCTGTACCGCGACCCGGGCCAGCCCGCCACGCGGCATCCCGCGGCCCTGCCCGATGCGCTGGTGCAAGCCACCCTCGACACCTTATCCAAGCTGCGCTTTGACGACGCGCTGGCGGCGCGCTTTCTCGGTTGCTGGCTGACCGAACCCAGCCAGCTCGCGGTCTTCGAGGGGGCCGAGAATCCGCAAGATCTGGAAGACAGCTGGCCGGCCGCCGGCCGTCTGGTGCTGGACCGCCGCAGCCGCATGCTCTATCGCGGCAAGCAACTGTTCATCAACGGCGAAACGGCCATGACCCCCGCCGACGCGGCGCTCAAGCAATTGGCCGACGCCCGGGTGCTGGAATGCGCCGACCCGCGCTGCAAAAAGCTTTCCGAAGAGGCCCGCAGCTGCCTGGCGGATTGGCTCGATTCGGGCTGGCTGCATTACCGGCCGTAACCCTGCCATGCCCACGGCCCCGCCGCCGCCCTGCGCGGGGCCAATTTCGCCCGCCCAATGCCCCGCCTTGCAACAATTAGACAGGGAATACACATAACCGCAAGCCCTGTTGCAATTGGGATGCCACCGCTTTAATTTCCACACCCAAGCGCCTGACAGATTCCTGTAGCCTGGATTCTGGTTTCCCCTAATACCCAAGGGATCCACCACAATCCCACAAACAGGAGTCTCGATATGATGAGCAAAACCCTGATCGTCGCTTCGGTGTTGGCCGTGGCTTTGTCTGCGTGCAACAAGAAGGAAGAGCCCGCCGCGCCGGCCGCCACGCCGGCCCCCACTTCGCCCGCCCCCTCGCAGTCGGCCCCGAGCACCAGCCCGGCCCCGAGCACGAGCCCGGCTCCGGCTGACAGCGCCCCCGGCACGACCCCGGGCACCGGCTCGACGACGCCCAGCGGTGGCGCTACCACCCCGGCATCCTGATCGCCTCAGCGAGACAAAAAAAACGGCCTTCCATCGGAAGGCCGTTTTTCTTGGGGCGTCAGGACTTACATCTTGTCCTTGAGCACGCTCAGCAGACGTTGCGCGGTCGCGCTGTTGTCTCGCTGGCCATTGGCATCGAGCACCGTGACCTGCGTCTGATCCCCCGCGCCCGCCACATGGATGCGGTACTGGGCAGCAGCGGCCTTCTTGTCGCCGCCGAACAGACGGCTGAAGAAGCCAGGTTCGTCATTCTTCAGGCCCGTGTCGCTGTCGACGTAGCGCACGAAGTAGTCACCGGCGCTGCGATCACGATCGTCCACGGCAAAGCCGCCGGAATCCAGCGCGACGCCCACACGGCGCCAGGCGCGGTCGAAGGACTCCGCGACCACCAGCATCGCGCCTTCGGCACGCACGCTTTGCTCCACGGCGGGACGCTGGGGCGAAGCTTCGGCTTGTGCGACCAATTTACGCGCGGCGTCCACATCGGTGCCCAGATAGACCATCAGGCGAGCCAGCATGGCGGCGTTCAGACCGGGGTCTTCCTTGCCGTTGGTCCATTGCACCTGGGCACCATCGGGGCCGGTGCGCTTTTCGAGCATCTGCGAATGGCTGATGAAGATCTCGGTATGGCCATTGACGCGCTCGACGCGGGTGCGGAATTTCTCGCGTTCGCCGCTATCCCATGCCGTTTCCAGCACGGCGCCCAGCAACTGGCGCAGCCAGCTTTCCGGGATCTTGGCGCGGTTTTCCGCCCACTCGGTCTCGATCAGGCCCGAGCGCGGGTCGTTGGTCGCCACGGTAAAGCCCGTGTCGGTCCAGAAATCGACCACCTTGGGGAAAATCTGCTCAGGCGGACGCTGCACCACGAGCCAGCGCAGATTGCCATCGCGCTCGACCTTCATATCATCACGCTGCGGCAGCACATTGGTGTTCTGCGGGGCCGAGACAACCTGTTGACCTTGCGCCTGATACTGAGAGAAGGTGGTCGAACCCGAAGCCGGCGCCTTGTAGCGCGGATCGGCGTTGGCCTGCGTCAGATCTGGCGGAATGGAGAGCGGTTCGCCGCGGCGAGTGCTCTTGTAGTCAATGGATTCATCATTGCCCATGAGCTGGTTGATGTCATTGCAACCAGACAACAACATCAGGGCCATCAATGCCGACATGCCGGCATGACGAGTATTCATACGCGTCCTCACGATATTTAAAGCAGACCCACTTCCTGGAGCGCGCGACGAACAGTGTCGTGATGCGCAGCCCCCAGTTCGACCAGCGGCAGGCGGTAGCCCAGCGCGCTGCGTCCCATTTGAGCCAGCGCCCATTTGACGGGGATAGGATTGGCCTCGACGAACAAGGCCTTGTTCAGACGGGCGAGATGCGCGTTAAGTTCACGGACACGGGGCACATCGCCGGCCTGGGCGGCGGCGCACAGCTGACTCATCAGCTTGGGCGCCACGTTCGCGGTCACGGAGATATTGCCTCGTGCACCCAACAGGATCAGGGCAGCAGCGGTGGGATCATCGCCGCTGAAAACCTGAAATGCCGCCGGAGCTTCACGCAGGAGCAAGGCACCACGGGCGATATCTCCCGTGGCATCCTTGATGCCGATCACGCCCGGCACCTGGGCCAGACGCAACACGGTATCGTTGGACATGTCGGCCACCGTTCGGCCGGGCACGTTATACAGAATGGTCGGCAGATCCACCGCTTCCTGAATGGCGCGGAAGTGCTGGTAGATGCCTTCCTGGGTAGGCTTGTTGTAGTAGGGCACCACCGACAGGCCCGCCTGGGCGCCCACGGCCTTGGCGTGACGCGCCAGATGAATGGCTTCGTCGGTCGAGTTGGCGCCCACGCCGGCGATGACCGGGATGCGGCCGGCCGCATGCTCCACGGCCACGCGGATCAACTCGGCGTGCTCTTCCATGGAGACGGTCGGCGACTCGCCCGTGGTGCCCACCACCACCAGCGCGTTCGTGCCTTCCTGGACATGCCAGTCGATCAACGCACGATAGGCGGTGTAGTCCAGGCTGCCGTCGGGCTGCATCGGGGTGACCAAGGCCACCATGCTGCCCTTGAAAGTAATGTCTGCGGTCGAAGCAGAGGATGCCATGATTTCGAGAGGCTCCTGACCCGGAACCCCATGCCCCAGGCGTCAATCTATTAAACCGGCGAGTTTACCGGATATTGAACAAAATCCTAGAGAAACCAGTTCACGATACTGGCGCCCAGGGAAAAGATCGGTTCCATCAATACCCACAGGACATCCGTCACCAGCAACAGCAGGACGATGACCAATCCGTAGGGTTCGATACGCGAATATTGCCAGGCCAGGCGATGCGGCAGCAGGCTAAAGAGGATGCGTCCGCCATCGAGCGGCAAAATAGGCAGCAGATTGAGCGCCATTAGCACCAGATTGACACTGATGCCGGCCTGAACCATCTCGTACCAGAAACTTTCTTCCAGTCCCATTTCGCGGTAGAGCCGGAAACAGAGCACCCACAGGATGGCCATCAGCAGGTTGGACGCCGGCCCGGCCAGCGCCACCCAGAGCATATCGCGCTTGGGATGGCGCAGACGTCCGAAATCAACTGGAACGGGTTTCGCCCAGCCGAACAGCAGTCCGCCCGCACCCAGCAGCTTGGAAGTCAACAAAATGACCACCGGCACCAGCAGTGTTCCCACCGGGTCGATGTGTTTGAGCGGATTCAAGGTCACCCGTCCGGCCTGCTGCGCGGTCGGGTCGCCGAACAGGCGCGCCACATAACCGTGCGCCGCCTCGTGCAGCGTGATGGCGAAAATAACGGGGATCGCGTAGACCGCGATGGTCTGAATGATGTCGTTCATGGCCGCGCCATTGTAGAGGCAGCCAGGCGCCGTGGCGCGTGCCGACGCAAATCAAACATTTTCGGGGACAAATTAAGCCCGGCCCGTCTCAGGACAGGCCCAGGGTCTGCGGGTCGCCGCGGCCACGCCGCAGCACGGCCGGCTCGTCACCGGTCAGATCGATCACGGTGGTCGGATGCTGCGCGCACGCCCCGGCGTCGATCACCGCGGCCAGCTCATGCGCGTAGCGCAAGCCGATATCCTCCGGATCGTTCAGGGCGTCTTCTTCGTCCCGGGGAATGAGCGTCGTCGACAACAGGGGCGCGCCGACCTGCTCCAGCAAGGCCAACGCGACCGCATGATCCGGCACCCGTATGCCTATGGTCTTGCGCGAGGGATGCGACACCCTGCGCGGCACCTCACGCGTGGCTTCGAGAATGAAGGTCCACGGCCCGGGCGTCGCCAGCTTGAGCAAGCGGTACTGGCGGTTGTCCACCTTGGCGAAATGGCCGATCTCGGCCAAGTCGCGGCACAGCAAAGTGAGGTGGTGGCGCTCGTCGAGCCCGCGCAAGCGGCGCAGCCGGTCGGCGGCGTCCTTGTCGTCCAGGCGGGCGACCACCGCGTAACTCGAATCCGTCGGGATGGCGACCAGGCCGCCGTCGCTGATCCACTGCGCGGCCTGCTTGAGCAGACGCGGCTGCGGGTTGTCGGGATGGATAGTCAGATGCAGAGCCATGGATTTATCCTACCATTAGTCCTGCGAACCGGCCATGCGGCCGGCAACGCCCAAGGAGAGCGCCATGCGCATGGATGATTCGCGCGAAAGTGAAAATATCGAAGACCGCCGCAGCCAGGGCCCCCGCCTGGGCAAGGGCAGCATCGGCCTGGGCACCGTGGTGCTCGCGCTGGTGGCCATGTATTTCGGGATCGACCCCTCGGTCGTGCTGCAAATGGCACAGGGCCCCGAGACCAGCCAACAGCAACAAGCGCCCGCGCCGCGCGCCGACGATCCCGCCAGCCGCTTCGTGGCGCGCGTGCTGGGCGAGACCGAGGACACCTGGAGCACGATCTTCCAACGCGACCTCAATCGCCAGTACGCCGCGCCGAAACTGGTGCTGTTCCGAGGCGCCACGCCCACGGCCTGCGGCACCGGGCAGGCGGCCATGGGGCCGTTTTACTGCCCGGCTGATCGCAAAGTCTATCTGGACCTGAGCTTTTTCGACGAGATGAAGCACAAGCTCAATGCGCCCGGCGAATTTGCCCAGGCCTATGTCATTGCCCATGAGGTCGGCCATCACGTGCAGAACCTGCTGGGCATCGCCGATCAGGTCGATCAGGCGCGCCGGCGCAATCCCGCGCAGGCCAATGCGCTTTCGGTCAGGATGGAGCTGCAAGCCGACTGCTTCGCGGGCCTGTGGGCACGCCGCGCCGACCAGGCGCGCCACATCCTCGAAAATGGCGATATCGAAGCCGGCCTGAACGCCGCCAGCGCCATCGGCGACGACACGCTGCAACGCAAATCCCAGGGTTACGTGGTGCCCGATGCCTTCACGCATGGCAGTTCCGCGCAGCGCGTGCGCTGGTTCAAGCGCGGTCTGGAATCGGGCGACCTGCGCCAATGCGACACCTTCGCGGCCAACCCGCTCTGAAACTTGTCGCCTGTACATAAAACCAGCATACTTTGCGGCTTGCCCTTAGCGCCGGTCTTTGCCCGGGCCGCGACCGGCTCGGCCCGGCTATCTTGTAAGATAGCGCCCCGCTTTAGGCGTCTTGCCGCGCGGCAGTGAGCGCTTTGCCGGGGCGCCGAAGCCTGGCCACGGCCGGCAGCGCAGGCGCGCCACCGCGGCGGCTCTGGCAGCCAGGCTGGCCGCCCAGGCCACAAGCCCCTGTGAGCGGCAACCCTGCGGACAACACCAGATCAGCCCGAAAGGCGGCGCAACGCCCCGAATCGGGCATACGCATTCATTCTTTTTTTCGCCCATGGCCAACAAAGTCGAACCCCTCATTACGCCGGACGAGGTCCAGGAGATCCTGGCCGAGCCGAAGGAAACCGTCAAACCGATTTCCTGGGTTCATCGGCCGCTTAACACCGCGGGAAATGCCGCGGCCGCCCTCTGGATGGAATTCGGCTCGCCCTGTAAGGTCAAGGGCGAAGTCCGCGAAGACGTCATCTTTCGCGTGTTTTATCGCAGCCCTCGCACCCGGGTGCATGGCCAGGCCGCCATCATGATGGGCGAGACCTTCAGCGCCAGTCTGTTCGTCGGCCCGCACCGCGTGTTTGGCGTGGACAGCGATGACAGCTTCCACAGCAGCCTGGTGGGCAATGGCCTGCCCAATTACCGCCGCGTGCTGGCTGACCGCAGCCACCAGCACATCTGGGTCGCCGAAGGCGAAGGCTATGCAGAACCCATCACGCCGGCGCTGAGCAGTATCTCCGCCCTCATCGAATACTTCCTGCCGCGCGCGAATCTGACGTTGGCAGGCGGCTTTGCCCATCCGCTGAAGGGCCGCCAAATCGAGTTGATCCTATGAGCAATTTCCTCGAAGCCTCCGGCTGGACGGTCATTCCAGCCGGCGAACGCGCCATACGCGCCATCGCCCCCATGACACTGGGCCTGGATGGGCAGCATGCTGCCTTCTTTATCGCCTACCCCGATGACGACAGCTTTTATTTGACCGACGCCGGCGAAACCGCCATGCATGCCGCTGTCTACGGGATCGAGCTGGTCGCCAAGCGCCTGGAAACCCTCAATCAGACGCCCGGCGTGACGCTGGCCAGTTTTGACGACGGCGGGGCCATCGTGGCCAGCGGCCCGAAAAGCCAATTGCAGGAAGCGCTCTGGGATGCGGTCAAACTGGCCATGGCGTTGTCCTTCCAGTGCGCCAAATGGATGCCCAAATTCAGCCGTCTGCGCTTTCGTGCCCAGGTCGGCCGCGCCCTGCTCGACGCCCTGGATGCAAACCGCTTGATCAAAGGCGCACGGGCTCAAGGCAGCAGCGGCCATGCGGCAGACTTTGCCTTTGCCGTGCGTGCCGAGCAGAACAACTCGGTGACCTACATCGAACCGATTGCCCTGAAAGCCGGCAAGAAGGTCGACTGGACGCAGGTCTATCAAACCCACGGAAAAATGTCGGACGTGAAAATGGCCGATGCGCGCAACGCACGCATGGTTATCCTGGAAGACGGCGCTTCCACCGAAGAGTTCAAGAAAGCGACGGCTATTCTCGAGCAATCCGCCGTGGTGCGCACGCTGAACCGCACGCGCAACTGGGCCGAATTGTTCGCGGGCTGAGGCCTAGCCGGCGCGCGGCATGTTGATCAGGCCGTCGACGATCTCGCGGCCATGCGTGATTGCGGCGTGCACAGCCTCTCTGGGGCTGTACACGCTGGACCCTTCCGCAAAGTAGGGCACCGGATACTCATCACCTTCGTCGTGAATGGAATCCGCCTGAACCACGACGACGGTCGCAGTAAACAACGGGCCACTGGCGGCTGGACTTACCTCGCGCGCCACCTTGGCCGTCAGGCGGTATCCCTTGTAAACCGAGTTGTTTGCTAGCACTGGGACACCCTCTCTGGCCATGAGCATACCGCGTATCTTTTGCTCAGAAGCGATATATTTTGTAATTGATGTGGACTCTGGATACAAGTGCGAAAGGCTTGCCGGGCCCTATTGCCGCAGCCCGGCCAGCCGCCTCAACCCGGCAAAGCGTCGAGCACGCGGGCCGAGTACACCAGTGCGGCGCCCGCATTGAGCGCCACCGCCACACCTAGCGCTTCGGCGACCTCTTCCTTGCTTGCGCCCGCATGCGCGGCCTGCGCCGCGTGAACGGCGATGCAACCGTCACAGCGCGTCGTGACAGCCACGGCCAGTGCAATCAGCTCACGGGTCTTGGCATCGAGATGCGCGGTTTTTTGCCGCCGGCGCCGGCCAGCGCTTGATAGCCGCTCAGCGTCTCGGGCGACAGCACACCCAACTCGCCGATACGGGTCTTCAGCTCCTTACGATAGTTGTCCCAATCGAGCATGGCATTTCCTTTTGAATCAGGGATGCCGCACGCGCGAGCGCGTCCGGCATCTGCCATTCTGCAAGCCGCAGATCATCCTTCAAATAGAAGTTTTGCTCATTTTCGGTCTGCCGCTGTGCTGACCGGAACCAAATCCGCGGCGCCGGCAGGCCAACCCTACAGCGCGGGCGACTCGCTCGCCTGCGCCGGCCGCCGCCGGCGCCAGAACAACGCCTTGCTGGGCAGAATCAGCAACGCCGCGGCCACGATGCTCACGGACGACACCATGACGCCGGGCCTGGCCTGCGTCTGCACATAAACCTGCCCGGCCCACACCAGCGCGGTTGCCAGCGCACCTGAAAGCGCCCGCAACACCAACATGGCGGAAAAACTCGCCCTCATCCGTCCGACTTGCGGCCGCAGCCAGCAGACCAGCGCCAAAGCCAGGCGCTCGAAGAGCACGGCCAACAGCCAAATGACCAGAAACTTGCCAATGACGTCCGCCAGCATATTGGATGGCCCCCAGCGCGTGTCGTCCAGCGCCTGGGAAATCAGGGCCACGCAAGCCACCCAGACGAGAAGTTTCAGCGCCAGCGCGGCAAGCCTGCCTGCCCGGGCCAGCAACGGCCGGCTCGCCCTGCCCCATTGCGTCGCGGCCCTCCTGCGATGCGCGGCCTTAAGCTGAGCCACACGCAGTTTGACGTACTCGAGCCGCTGGGCGGGGCCCGTATCGCTGCCTTGCGCCTTGACCCAAGCCTGGGCAAGCAGCTCGGCGTCTGCCGCGCCGCTGTCAAACTCCTGCATGGCTATCTGATAGAAATCGGCCTCACCCATCACAGCTCCAAATGCGCTTTGTTTTTCGTCGTTGCGCATCACGGGCGCAATACCGGCGGCCGGTCTGATTCAGGCCCGCAGGCATTCTAGGCCTGAACACCAGCCCGATGCGCAAAAGGAGCACGAAAAAAAGGCACGCCTATTCGGGCGTGCCTTTTTTCCTGCTATTCGGTGGGGTGGCTGATGGGGCTCGAACCCACGACAACCGGAATCACAATCCGGGACTCTACCAACTGAGCTACAGCCACCGCTGCAAAGAAGAAGAATTCTAGCACGAAAATTAAATAGTGTGCCAATCACTTTTACCGCGCCGCCAGGATTGCTATCCTTGCGCCCTAATAAGGGTCGCGCGGGGCGACACCAGCCATTGGAAGGCGCATGGAGCATTTCGACGAACTTCTGAGTCAATACTGGCCGCATCTGGTCCTAGCCATCAGCATCATCGCCGGCACCGTGGCCGCCGTCCATGCGGCCATGACCAAACAGGATGTTCGGGCCGCCATCGCCTGGGTGGGCGTAGCCATGTTCTCGCCCATTTTCGGGGCGCTACTGTATTTCGTGGCCGGCATCAATCGCATCCGGCGCAGCATGGTTTCACAACAGCGCGACGAAGCCGCGCTGGCCAACGTGGATCTGCTCAGCGCCGCCACGCTCGGCGACGTGGTCCCGCACAGCGCGGCCCAGTTTGCTTCCCTGCGCACCTTGGGAGACCAACTGAGCTACTTCCAACTGCTGGGCGGCAACCACGTCCGGCCGCTGGACGGCGGGGATGAAACCTACCCGGCCATGCTGGCGGCGATCCGCCAGGCCCAGCACTGCATCGCCATGCAAAGCTATATCTTCGACAACGACCCCATCGGCCGCGAAATCGCCGATGCCTTGATCGAAGCCCATGCGCGTGGCGTGCAAGTGCGCGTACTGATCGATGCCGTGGGCAGCCGCTACTCGCATCCGCCCATCGTGCGCAGGCTGGTCAAAGGCGGCGTGCCGACAGCCCGCTTCATGACCAATCCCCTTGGCGTGCTGCGCATGCCCTACGCCAATCTGCGCAGCCACCGCAAAATCCTGGTGGCCGACGGCTGCTACGGCCTGACCGGCGGCATGAATGTCCGCGCCGCCTTCGTCTCGGCCCTGTCCGGCGCGCAGACCAATCGCGACACCCATTTCGAGCTGCGCGGCCCGGTGGTGGGCCAACTGATGTCCGTTTTCGCGCATGACTGGAACTTCACCACCCATGAAACCCTGGCGGGCGAACCGTGGTTCTGCGCCAAGCTCACCGAGCCGGCCGGCACGGTGCCGGTGCGTTGCGTGGCCTCGGGCCCGGACCGCGCCCTGGGGAATAACCAGAACGTGCTGCTGGGCGCGCTGGCGGTAGCGCAACAGCACGTCCGTATTCAATCCCCGTATTTTCTGCCCGACCAGACCCTGATCGGCGCCCTGGCCACCGCAGCGCGCCGCGGAGTCGTGGTCGATATCGTCATCCCCGACAAGAACAACCTGCGCCTGGTCGACTACGCCATGCAGGCACAACTCGACCAGGTGGTGCGCACGGGCTGCCGCGTCTGGCGCGCGGGCGGCGCCTTCGACCACTCCAAGCTGATGACGGTCGACGGCGTCTGGTCATACGTAGGGTCGTCCAACCTCGACCCGCGCAGCCTGCGTCTGAACTTCGAACTGGATACCGAAATCTACGACGCCGAACTGGCGCGGTGGGTGGCGGCCCGCATCGATACCCGCGTGGCCGAAGGCCAGCGCGTGACGCTGCAATCGCTGTACGAGCGCCCCTTTGCCACCCGGCTGCGCAACAAACTCATCTGGCTGGCCACGCCCTACCTCTAGCCCTGTTTCTGGCGAGCAAAGCCATGCAGGCTTTGCTCGCCATTGCCGTGTCCGGCCGCGTCATCGCGCGCACTCAGTCGGCTTGATAGCGGCTGACCTCGATGCCCGTACCCACGGGCAGCAAGACGCTGCGCATGCCCGGCTTGGCGCGCACCGCCTTGGCGTACGCTTTCACGCCCTCGGTGTCCGGCCGGAGCATGTTATCGGCCACGATGATCGCTCCCGGACTCAACTTGGGATAGAAGGCTTCCAGGCAAGGCGCGTACATGTCCTTCCAAAGATCCACGAACACGAAGTCAAACTTGCCCGGCAGGGCCGCGATCAGCGCCAGCGCGTCGCCAATCTGGAAATCCACGTAGTCGGCCAGACCGGCCTTGGCCGCCATGTCGCGGGCGTAGTGCGATTTATAGGCATGCAACTCGGTGGTGATGACGCGTCCGCCCGTGGCGCGTGCCGCTTCGGCCAGCCAGATGCCGGAATAGCCGAACGAGGTGCCCAGCTCCAGCACCCGCGGCTCGTGCAGGCTCTTGACCAGGATGTTCAACAGTTGGCCAGTCTCGGGGCCGATGGCCCGCATGCGCTGATCCTGGCCGCCATCGCGCCCGCCCGGCGGCTCGACGCGCGGAGCCGCCCGCTCCTCATCCATGCGTGTCTCATACTGCTGCAAAACCTGCGTAATCCTGGCATCCATATCGCACCACCTCCGAAGACTAGACCCGCCTATCTGACCACGATCCGGACGGGTTCGCCCAGCCAGCCGGGAAATATTTGTAATATGCGCGGGCTGTGACGACGATCCTGCCGCCCGGCGTCCTGCCCGGGCTGCTTCGTGCCCCCTCCCCCTCCGCCAGGCAGCCACCCTGTACGCTATTGTCCCTTCCATGATGACTTTGATCTCGACGCGCCATTGGTACCTCATCCACAAGTGGTCCAGCCTCGTCTGCACGGTGTTCCTGTTACTGCTGTGCGTGACGGGCCTGCCGCTGATCTTCAAGGATGAAATCGAGGATCTGGTCAGCAATCAGGCACCGTATGCCGAAGCGGCTGCCGATGCGCCCCGCATCAGCTTGGACGTCCTGGCCGACGCGGCCCGCGCGCGCTATCCCGGCCAGATCATCACGTCCATGCTGATCGATGACGACGAACCGCAGATCATCGTCTACATGACCCAATCGTGGGACACCTTCATCGGCGGCGGCTCGAAGAACCACTCCCTCCGCTTCGATGCCCACACCGGGGCGGTGCTGCATGACTCGACCGCGCCGCCCGAAACCGGGGCGGCCTTCATGAAAGTCGTTCGCGATCTGCATACCGATCTCTTCGTCCACCTGCCCGGCGCTCTTTTTCTGGCAGCCATGGGTCTGCTCTTTGTCGTGGCCATCGTGTCGGGCGTCGTGCTCTACGGCCCTTTCATGCGCAAACTCGATTTCGGCACGGTGCGCAAGGATCGGTCGCGGCGGCTGCGCTGGCTAGATCTGCACAATCTGTTGGGCATTGTGCTGACCGTCTGGATGACCGTGGTGGGCGCCACGGGCATCATGAACGAACTGTCCACGCCCTTGTTCCAGTACTGGAATCGCACCGAAGTCCAGGCTATGCTGGTGCCGTACAAGAACCAGCCTGCCCCTGCCCAGGAGCGCTGGCACTCGCCGCAAGCGGCCTTCACGACGACCGTGCAGGCCATGCCCGGGATGACCGTCATGCTGCTCTTTCCCCCCGGCAACCCTTTCGGCAGCCCCTATCACTACCTGGCCTGGGCCAAAGGCGAGACGCCGCTGACCTCGCGGCTCTTCACCCCCGTGCTCATTGACGCCAGCACGGGACAGATCACCGACAAGGTGAAAATGCCGCTCTATCTACGCCTGCTGGAAGTCTCGCGCCCTCTGCATTTCGGTGATTACGGCGGTATGCCGCTGAAAATCCTCTGGGTGCTGCTGGACCTGGCCACGATCGTTGTACTGTGCAGCGGCCTGTACCTTTGGATCAAACGGCGCGAGGGCCAACAGCGCCACCGCCACAGCCTCGCCCAGCGGGACGAGGCGCCCGGCCATACCGCCGACTAGGCGGACCCGGCGGAATGCAGCGCGTATGCCACGGTTCTGGATAATGCGGATTGCCCGTCATGTCGCACAAATGTTAAAAAGGCAATGATAATTATTACCATTAGTACGTCCGGCGCAGCGTTTGCGCCGGCTTGCTAAGGCACTTCAGCTCCTTTTTGTGCAGAACGCTTCCATGGCGCCTCAGGCCCAACCCGCCACTTCCTCCGTGGCCGCCCTCTATAAAGACCACGCGGGATGGCTGGCCAACTGGCTGCACCGCCAGTTGGGCAATGGCGCGGACGCCGATGATCTCAGCCATGATGTCTTCACCCGCCTGCTGGCGCGTCCGCGGCCGGTGCCCACCGATCAGCCGCGCGCCTACCTGAGCAGCATCGCCCGCGGCCTGGTCATCGATCATTGGCGGCGGCGCGAGTTGCATCGTGCGTGGATCGACACCCTGGCTCACGCGCCCACGGACCATGAGCCCTCCGCGGAAACGCATGCGCTGATGTTCGAAACCCTGGTTCTCATCGACCGCGCGCTCGACGGCCTGAAAGCTCCCGTACGCGCAGCCTTTGTCCTCGTACAGCTCGAGGGGCTGACTTGCGCCCAGGCCGCGCAAGAACTGGACTTGTCTCTGGCCACGATCGAGCGCCACGTCGCGCGCGCTCTGCGGCACTGCTACAGCACCTGGTTCTCGGCATGAGCGTGGCCCGGCCTGCCCTGCCCGAGGCGGTGATCGATGCAGCGATTCATTGGGCCGTCAAAATCCGCTGCAATCCGCCCACGCCCGCCACCCAGGCCGCCTTCGACGCCTGGATGGCGCGCGATGCCACGCATCCGCTGGCCTGGGCGCGGGTGCAATCCATGGTCAGTGCGATGGCGGGCGTGCGCTCGCCGCTGGCGGTGGATACGCTGCGCAACGCCCAGGAGCAACGCGCCGCCCAGGGTCTTAAGCGACGCGCAGCGCTGCGCAAGATGGCGACTTTGGGCATCCTGGCGCCGGCGACTTTCTGGCTCGGGCGGCAATACGCCCCCTGGCAACGCCTGCAGGCCGATTACAGCACCCGCACAGGCCAGCGGCAGCACTTGCGCCTGCCCGATGGCACCCAGGTGGATCTGAATTCCGATACCGCCATCGCCTTCCAGCAATTGCCTGAGCGACGCCTGGTCACGCTGCTGCGCGGCGAGATCTACGTTCAGACCGGCAAAGATCCGGCGCTGACGCGCGAGCGGCCTTTCTTTGTTGCCACGCCGCAAGGCATGCTCGAAGCGCTGGGCACCCGCTTCACCGTCCGGCTCGAGGACGACACCTGTCGCCTGGCGGTGATGGAGGGGGCCGTACGCCTGTCGCCCGTCCAGGGCGCCGCCCTGGTGCTGCAGTCCGGGCAAAGCGGCTGGCTCTCGCGCAGCGCCAGCGGGCGCTCGGCGCCGGCGGCCATGGACGCCAAAGCCTGGACCGACGGTGTCATCAGCGGCCGCGACATGCGCTTGGACGACGTGCTGGCCGAAATCGCCCGCTACCGCCACGGCCGTATCGTCTGCGACCCGGACATCGCAGCGCGCCCGATATCCGGCACGCTTCAGGTCGAGGACACGGACGCGCTGCTGCGCTTCCTGGCGCGCACGCATGCCTTGAAGCTGACGTATTTCACGCCGCTATGGGTGCACGTCGCAGCCGCCGACGAACCGCCGCCGGGCGCATCCTGACTGTTACACATTCGTTGAGCGAAAACTGAGGGGTTTTCGATTCTGTTTCGGTCTAGGGGAATACGACTCACCCATCCCCCTTCGAATCATGATGCGATTTTTCTCCGGTGCCTTCTCCCGTCCGTGTCCCGGCCGCCTGCCACGACTGACCCTGGCTGTGAGCCTGGCGCTTGGCGCCACGGCGACGCTGCCCTCTCAAGCGCTGGCGCAGGCCGCCAGCGCCACGCGAGCGGGCTATGTCATCCCGCCCGGACCGTTGGCGCGCGCCCTCGATACCTACGCGCGGCTCGAGCACATCACCATCACCTATGACGCCACCCTGATCGGATCGCTGCAATCGCCCGGTCTAAAGGGCCGCCCTGCGGTGGCCGAAGGCCTGAACCAACTGCTCGCCGGCACGGGCCTGGCCGCCATCGCGCAGCCCGACGGCGGCTATACCTTGAAATCGGCGCCGGCCGGCACGGTGGCCGAACTGCCGGTGGTCAGTGTGACGGCTGGCGCTGCCAGCGGCGAGGTGACACCCTATGCGGGCGGCCAGGTGAATACGAGCGCAGCGCTCGGGCTGCTGGGCGGCACCACCATCATGAACGCGCCCTTCAATGTGACCAGCTTCTCCAGCCAGCTGATCGCCGACCAGCAGGCGCGTACCGTCGGAGCCGTCGTCGAAAACGACCCCTCGGTCCGGCTGGTGAGCCCGCCCGGGAGCATGTACCAGGACTTCACGATCCGTGGGTTCTACCAGGATGCCATTTCCGTCAATGGGCTATATGGGCTGTCGTTCGGCGACGCCATTCCGGCCGAGATCGCCGACCGCATCGAAGTCATCAAAGGCCCCACGGCACTGATCGGCGGCATGCCGCCCAGCGGTGCGGTCGGCGGGTTGATCAACGTCCAGACCAAACGCGCGGGCGACCAGCCCCTGAACCGCGTGACGCTGGACTACACCTCGGACGGACAGGTCGGCACGCAGGTCGATCTCAGCCGCCGCTTCGGCGACCAGAACGAATTCGGCATCCGCTTTAACGGCGTGTACCGCGATGGCGATACTTCGCTGGACCACAACGCCAGCCGGTTGGCCTTGGGCGCCCTCGGCCTGGACTACCGCGGTTCGCGTCTGCGCGCCTCGCTCGATGTCGTGTCGCAGCGTAGCGCCATCGACGGCTTCCCGCGTTACGTCGGGTTCTCCGGCACCGGCGAAGTGCCCGCCGCCCCCCGGGCGGAGGTCAACCCTTTCGCCGGTTCGCGCTATGACGTCAACACCACGACCGTCATGGGCCGCGCCGAGTATGACCTGAACGACAACTGGATGGCCTATCTGGCGGGCGGCAAAGGCCGCAACCGCTCGACCTTCCTGGGCATCAACGCCATCGGTAAGGTCAACGACGCGGGCAACTTTACCGCCGCCGTGGGCAATGGCCGCTACTCCAAGGACGGCGAGGTCGGCCAGGCCGGTCTGCGCGGGAAATTCCTGACAGGCCCGGTCTCGCACCAGATTTCTTTCGCGGTCGATCAAGTGCGCACCAAGGGGGGGTCGAACTACGTCAACGGCCCATCGGTGACGTCGAACATCTACGACCCTGTCTCCGTGAACATCGTCGACAACATCCCGAGCGATGCCTATACGATCTCGCGCACCACGCTGCAGGGTCTGTCCTTGGCGGATACGCTGGGCTTCCTGGATGATCGCGTCCTGCTGACCGTGGGCGGGCGCAAGCAATGGATCAAAACCGAGAGTTTCAACAAAGCCGGCGACCGCACCGCCAAGTATGACGACGACGCGCTCACGCCCATGCTGGGCATTCTGGTCAAGCCATGGAGCAACGTCTCGCTGTATGCCAACTACATCGAGGGCCTGACGGCCGGCTCGACCGTGACCGACACGCTATCGAGCAGTTACGGCCAGACGTTTGCGCCCTACAAGAGCAAGCAATATGAAACCGGCGTCAAATGGGACATGGGCAGCTTCACCAACACCCTGAGCCTGTTCCAGATCGAAAAACCCAGTCTCATCAAGAACCCGACGACCACGGCCTACAGCGCAGACGGCAAACAACGTAATCGCGGCGTGGAGTGGAATGGCTTCGGCGCGATCACCGACGGCGTGCGCCTGCTGGCCGGCGCCTCCTACACCCGCGCCGTCGTGGTGCGCAGCGCAGGAGATGTCTATAACGGCAAGCAGGCCTTCGGGGTTCCCAAGTGGCTGGCCAATGTCGGCGTCGAATGGGATCTGCCCTGGATTGCGGGCGCCTCGCTCAACGCGCGGGCGATCTATACCGGCGGCCTCGCCATCGATTCGGCCAACACCCAGACCATCCCGAGCTGGATCCGCTACGACGCCGGCGCGCGCTACGCCACCAACATCTCCGGCAAACCGGTGACTTTCCGGCTCAATGTGCAGAACCTGTTCAACCACGGATACTGGATCGGACAGACCTATCTCGGCGGCTACGTCATCAAGGGTGCGCCACGCAGCGTCATGCTTTCCGCGTCGATCGACTTTTGAGTGTGCGCCCCTGCGGTCCGAACACCGAGGCCGCAGCGCGCGGAATAAAAACGGCGGGGGAGATTCGCCCTTCCCTGCCGCTCAAGACAGGCACTCGGCAAAGGCCGACGACAGCAAGCATTGCGTTTGGCCAGCATCGTCCGGGGCCCTGAACATGGCCGCGGCCGGTGTCTCAGCGGCGAGCGCAAACGCACAAGCGCCCCGCACGCTGGCGCACTCGCCAGGCCACGGGGGGCTTGATTTTCTGCCCGGCCGGGTCGCACCCTCAGGGCCGGCCCGGACCGGTCATGCTATCGATTGACCAGCTTTTTGGGCAACGTCAGCGTCAACGCTGCGCCGACCAGGGCGATGGTGGCGATGAAAATCACGCCATTGTCGGTGCTGCCGGTCACATCCTTGACCACACCCACCACGTAAGGGCTCACAAAGCCGCCCAACCCGCCGAAGCAATTGATCATGGCCACGCCAGCGGCCATCCCCACGCCGGACAAAAACAGCCCCGGGATGGTAAAGAGCATCGAGGTCGTGCTGTAAGCGCCCACGGCGGCGATGGTCAGCGACAGCAGCGCCATGCCCATCGAGTCATGGAAGACGACGCTGCCTATCAGGCCGATGCACACGCAGCTGAAGGGACCGACCAGGTGCCAGCGGCGCTCGCGCATACGGTCGGAACTGCGGCCAATCAGGTACATGACGATGAAGGCCGCGGTAAACGGCACGGCGGTGTACAAGCCGACGTGCATCACGTCACCGACGTTGAGCTGTTGGACCAGCGTCGGCAGCCAGAAAGACACGCCGTAAGAGCAGATCGCCGAGCAGAAGCAGATCATGGTCATCTTCCACACGCGGCGGTCTTTGAGCGTAGCGGCCAGCGAACCGGTGGACTTGTCGTGCTGCGTGAGGGCTTTTTCGGCCTGGAGCTCATCCTGCACCAGCTTGCGCTCCGCGTCCGACAGCCAGCCCGCCTTGGCCGGATTGTCTGCCAGGAACTTCAGGCACAGCAACCCCAGGATGAGCGAGGGCACGGCCTCGATGAGGAACATCCATTGCCAGCCGGACAGGGCGTGCGCGCCATGGCCGAACTCGATGATGGCCCCGGACAGCGGCGCGCCGATCATGCCCGACAACGGCACGGCACCCACGAAAAGCGCCACCATCTTCGCGCGCTTGTTGGCCGGAAACCAATAGGTCAGATAGAGAATGACGCCAGGGTAAAAGCCGGCTTCGGCCGCACCCAGCAGAAAGCGCAGCACATAGAACTGCGTGGGCGTTTCCACGAAGGCAAACGCCGCCGAGATAAAGCCCCACAGGATCATGATGCGCGAGATGGTTTTTTTGGCGCCGATGCGCATCATCAGGAGATTGCTCGGCACCTCGAAAATCAGATAGCCGATGAAGAACAGCCCGGCGCCCAGCCCGTAGATGGCATCGCTGAACCCCAGCTCATTGAGCATATGGAGCTTGGCAAAGCCGATATTGATGCGGTCAAGATAGGCCGCCACATAGCACAGCATCAGAAACGGCATGATGTGCAACGCGATCTTGCGATAGACGGCGTGGCGGTCGAGAGGGTTGTCCGCCGGTGTGGGCGGGTTCAGAATTGCTTGCACGGTTTTCCCCTTGCTATGTCAGGCGTGAAGTCCGCCTGGTCTCATGGTTTGATCTGGAAGATGGCTTCGACTTCCACCGCCATCCCGGAAGGCAGCGAAGACGCGCCGGTGGCGATGCGGGCATGCCGGCCGCGCTCGCCCAATAAGGCGGCCAGCAGTTCCGACGCGGCATCCAACACTTTCGAATGCGCCTCGAAATCCTCGGCGCAATTCACCACGCCAGCCAGCCGCACGGCCGCTTGCACCCGGCTCAGATCGTCGCCGCAGGCCTGCGCCAGATGGGCCAGCACGTTCAGCGCACACAGCTCGGCAGCCTCGCGTCCGGCTTCGATGCTGAGGTCGCGCCCGACGCGGCCGGAGAACTTCAGCTCCCCGTCCAGGCGAGGCGCCTGCCCGGCGACGAACAGCAACTCGCCCGCCTGCACGGCCGGCACGTAACTGCCGCGCGGCGGATTGACGGCCGGCAGCGTTTTGCCCAGCTCGGCCAGGCGCCCGGAGATCGTCGTCTGGCTCATTTCAACTGCCTCCAGTCGCCGCGCTGCCCTTGCCAGTTGATCGAGTGGCCGAGCGCGCGCATCACGCTGCCGCGCAAGGCGCGCACCATTCCGGCGTACTCCTGCATCGCAATGCCGTCATGCGCGGGTTCCGGTGCCATGAACATACCGTCCACGCCGCCGCTGGCCACGCACAGCTCGGTGCTGCGGGTTTCCAGCTCCGGCTCGTGAAACACCACCGGGTTTTCCAGCAAGGCAGACAAGGCGGCCACCACACCGGTCGCGCCAAAATTGGAGACATTCGACACGACCAGCCAGTCGGCAGCCGTCACGGCGGCGACGCCACCGCGGCCTGGCGTGCCCGTATCGGCGGCCTTGGGCGAGAAGCGCGGCAGATCTTCAGCGATCACGCCCATGCCGAGCTCATTGCCGCCATCGCCGATGCCAATAAAGGGAATGCCGGCGGCCTTCACCTGGTCGAACAGATAGTCCAGATTGGCCACGAGGCCGTCGAGCGGACGCCCGCCCAGGCCGTGATACAGCCCCTTGGCGTTGCGGCCCGGACGTTCGATGGCGATGGCCGCGCAGGGCCGGGTCACGGCGATCAGCGCGTCGCAGATGGCATGAGCGCCCCTGTCATCCTTGGGAACGGTCTTGATGTAGACCGGGCGCAGAAAATCAAAAGGCTTGATCACGCCATCGGCGGGAAACGGCATGGGTGCCAACCCGGCGCCCCGGCAGGTGGCAACCATCATGTCTTCCCAGTCTTCGTCGATGACGATGACGGTCTCACGCCGCAGCCCCAGGAAGAACGCACGCGCCATCAACGCCGCGCCGATGGGCCCGTCGGTTTCGGGCGCGCCGCCGCCTTCGGGAAAGCCGGTCGCAATCAGAATCGGGCCGGTGCTGTCCTGCGCGGCCTTGGCCAGCCTTTCGGCCGCGCCCATGCAGGCGTAGCCCGGCTGGCGGGACTGCAAGGCCGCATACAGGTTGCCGATCAGGCCTACGCCGGTGTAGTCGATGCGCATGAAGTCATCGATGGTTCGGGCCACGCGGTGGTAGGTATTGGAATCAGAATTCAGCATGATGGGTTCAAACGTTGAGCGCTTCGATGAATACGGAGGTGTCTACATTGCCGCCGCTGAGCACGATGGCGACTGTCTTGCCCGCAATGTCGAGCTTGCCGGCCAACAGGGCCGCCAGCGGCACGGCGCCGCCCGGTTCGACCACCAGACGCAGATGCTGGTAGGCGGCCTTCATGGCGCGCCGCACATCGTCGTCGGTCACCACCAGGCTGCCCGAGAGATAGTGCAGATTGATCGGGAAGGTGAGCTTGCCGGGCTTGACCACCTGCAAGGCGTCGCAAATGGACACGGCGCCGGGTGCGTTGCTCTCGGGCTGCCCCGAAGCCAGCGAACGGGCCAACTCATCGAACCCGGCCGGCTCGCCGGCATAGACTGCGGTGTCGGCGGACAAGGCCTTGACCGCGGTCGCCACGCCGGCGACCAGACCGCCGCCGCTGGAAGCGGCGATCACCGCGTCCAGCTTGGCGCCCAGCGCCTGGGCTTGTTCGACGATCTCGAGCCCGACCGTGCCCTGGCCCGCCATGATGTCCGGATCATCGTAGGGCGGCACGATCACAGCGCCGGTGCGGCCGGCGATTTCCGCGCCGATGGCTTCGCGGTCGTCTTTCTGGCGGTCATACAGAACCACGGTCGCGCCATTGGCGCGCGAGCCGTCGATCTTGGCCTTGGGGGCATCCGAGGGCATGATGATGGACGCGGGAATGCCCAGTTTGCGCGCCACGGCAGACGTGGCCAGAGCATGGTTGCCCGAGGAGAACGCCACCACACCGGCTTGCCGCTGCGCTGCGCTGAGCTGCAGCAAACGATTGACTGCGCCGCGAAACTTGAAAGCGCCGGCGTTCTGCAACGATTCGGCCTTGACCAGCACCCGCGCGCCCAGCAACGCATTAAGCGTGGCGCTTTCGAGAAGCGGGGTGCGGACGATGTGCGAACGGATGCGTTCGTAGGCTTGCTGCACGTCGCTGAACGACACTGCAAAGGCGGCTTGAGAAGAGGGAGTAGGCAAGACGGCTCCTGACTGAATGCGAGATTGCGCTGGCATTACAGCGGAGCCCTTCTATAACAACAAATCCTGATTTTTGATCGAGAACAATAAGATTATCTTATCGATACCGGGTTCTCCTGGGAGAGCCAGATGGACGCGCTGGCGCGAAGCCTCTGGCAATCAGGGAAAGCACTAGGCCGCTATTTTGCGGCGCGCCGGCGCCGGCGATGTCCGGCGGTGGACGCTTTGGCGATCTCGCAAGCCAGCGCCGCCAGCGCGGCCTTGGTGGGTTCATCGCTGCCCCGCGCATAGGCCACCGCAAAGGTCAGGTCGCGCAGTTCCAGCTGCGTGTTGCGCACCTTCAAGCGCCCTTGCTCGACCTCTTTCAGGACGGCCAGGCGCGGCACCACGCAGACCCCGTAGCCGTCTTCGGCCATGCGCACGATGGTCGACAGCGACCAGTTGGTGAAAATACGCGGCGCTCCATGCTCAGGCGTGGTGAGTTCCTGGCGCAGAAAAGTATAGGGATAGGTGCGGCGCGGAAAAGTGATCAGCGGATGCGCCGCGATATCGCTGTTGGACAGCGGCTCCTTGCCAAGCTTCATGCCAGGCGCCGACAGAAAATTCAACTCATAGCTGCACAAGGTCGTTTCGACCAGATCGTCGTCCTGGCTTGGCCCCAGCATGAAAGCCATGTCGAGCTCTCCGCTTTTGAGCTCCTCACGCAAGGTGGGGGTGATGTCCACCACGAAATCGATGGTCACGCTGGGATAACGCCTGCGGCATTGCTCGAGAAACTCCACCAGCCAGGTGTGCACGATGGTTTCCGCCACGCCCAGGCGGATGACCCCGCTGATCGCCTGCTCTTCAGCCACCTTCTGCATCATCTCGGCGTGCAGGGCCATGAAGCGTTCGGCATAGTCATAGAGCACGCGGCCCTTGGCCGTGAGCTTGATCGAGCGCGAGCTGCGATCCAATACCTTGATGCCCAGCTGAGACTCGAGCGTCGCGACGCGTTGCGACACGGCCGGCTGGGTCGTGTGCAACTTGGCGGCGGCCTTGTTGAAACTATTGAGCGTGACGACCCAATAAAACACTTCCAGACTTTTGAAGCTCATGTCGTCATCTTGCCGGGGAGGCATCGGGATGATCCGGCCCGAAGAAACCGGAATTGGCCCGCCCTACACGATTCGAACGTGTGACCGCTCGCTTAGAAGGCGAGTGCTCTATCCAACTGAGCTAAGGGCGGCGCGGGCCGGATTGTAACCTGTTGCGGCCAGGCTGCGGCGCCCGCCCGCCAGCCCGATGTCTGCCGTGCCGCGCATTGCCTCGGCTCGCTTTACAAGCGGTTGCGCTTGGCGTGCGGGCCAGGCTGAACATTCACTAGGACAAAATGCTAAATTGCCCCGTCCTTATCATCCTGTTAATACCATGTCCTATGTGACTGCCTCGGGCGCCACGCGCGCTCTCGGGCTGGCCGTTCTGTTGGCCGCCTCCCTGCCCGCTACGGCCGGCGTCACCTACCGGCTCGACCGCCCGTCCGCGGCGCCCGGCGAAACCGTGCGCATAGAAGCCGTCTATTTCAATGATGGCAACACCCGGGCCCAATGGCAGCCGCCCGCCCGCCTGGTGCTGCAATGGCGCAATCCGCAGGGCCAGGTCGTGCGCACCTTCGCCCGCCTGGAAGGCAACCCCTCGGCGCTGAGTGTGCCGGTCAATAATTTCGCGCGCCTGGCCTGGGCGGCGGTCGTGCCCGTTTCGGCCCATGGCCTGCAAGCCATCAGCATCGAAGGCGAGCCGGCCCTGATGGCGCTGGACGCCACGGGCCGCGAAAGCGGCACCCTGGTGAGCCAGGCGGCCAATGTGCCGGTCACCGACGCCCATAGCGGCCAGGCCGTTCCGGACGCCGTCGTCGTGGCCGCGGGCGCCTCGCCCGAAGCCGGTCCGGCGCCCGAAACCGTGGCCCGCGAACAAGCCACGACGCAGAACTCCGGCTTTGACAGCTTCCGCAGCGCGCTGTCGGCTTACGAGCCCATGTACTTCGACATCGGTTGGCGCGGCCGCACCACGGCGCGATTCCAGCTCAGCGCCAAGTACCGGCTCTTCAGCCCCGCCGATGGACGCGATGCGCGCTGGTTCGAGAATTTCTATCTGGGCTACACCCAGACCTCGTTGTGGGATCTGCAAGGCGATTCGATGCCCTTCATCGATACCACCTTCAATCCCAGCGTGTTCTGGAAGAACGATCGCCTCTGGTCTTCCGCCAATGCGAAATGGCGCACGGGCGTCAACACCGGCGTGGAACACCGCTCCAACGGCAAAGATGGCGACGATTCGCGCTCGGTCAACGACGCTTATGTGGAGCCGGCGCTCTACTACCGCTTTGACGGCGGCAGCACGCTGTCGTTCGCGCCGCGCGTGCGCGCCTACTTCGGCGTCGCCAGCGAAAACAGCGACTACTCGGCCTATGCCGGACACGTGGATTGGAAACTGCGCTGGCAACAGGACGGTGGTGCGGTCGTGTCGGCCATGTACCGCCAGGGCGATAACCAGCGCCGCACCACCCAGTTGGATTTCAGCTGGCCGCTCAAGCGCACCTTCCTCGACATGAACGGGTATCTGCATCTGCAGTACTTCAATGGTTACGGCGAGACCTTGCTGGGCTATAACCAACGCAACGAATCGCAGTTCCGCATCGGGCTGTCTCTCGTTCCGTAAGATCCGTCCCCCAAGGACAGATCTTGTCACGCCGCAGGCGTCCCGGGACGTGTAGCATGTGGAGCTGCCCGACGTCCCGGAGAACGCCATGCACCGCCGTCTGCTCCTCAGCCTGGCCCTGAGCCTTTACGTCTTGGGCTGCCAGGCCCAATCCGCCGAACCCGCCCCGGCCAGCCCGCCTCAGGCGGTCAGCCTGCTAGAGGGCAAACTGAAGTTCGACCTGCCCGACGGCTTCGACGCCAGCGCATTGCCTGCGGGCAGCGCCGAAGACGGCACGGCCGGCGCGAGCGGCCAACTCTTTGTCAACAACGCGGCGCGGCAGGTCGTGGTGGTCAGCGAAGCGCCGACCCCGGGCGGGGTCGCGGCCGATGACGACGACAAAGTCTTTCTCAATGGCGCGGCGCAAGGTTTTGTCAGCCAGCAAAAACAGGCCTCGGCGGACTATCAACCCATCGACGAAGACACCTTGCACACCGGCGCGCTGGGCCTGCGGCGCATCAACGCCAAAGGCAGTTTCGCCGGTACCCCCACGCTGAACACCAGCCTGTTGGCCGGCTCCGGCTCCCGGCTGGTGGTGGTCCAGATCGTGTCACGCGAAGATGACCCGCAAGGCCACGCCCATCTTGTGCAGCGCGTGCTCGATTCCATGCCGGCCCGGGTTGCGGCGCTGGCGCCGCGCTGAACCTGCGCGCGCCGTCCAGACAAAAAAGCGCCCTGGAGGGCAAGCCTCCAGGGCCAACTCGAGGTTCCTATTGCGAATTGTCGCGACTGGTTCGGGGAAGCCGCGACAAACCCATGGTAGACAGGAGTGCCGGCCCCGGTCTTGATAAAGGTCAAACCGGGCCGACAGGCGGGCGGACAGCTAGCGCGGCTTGGGCCCTTGCAACTGGCGCGCCATGTCCAGATGATGTTGCAGCACCGGCAGCGCCCGCGCCAGAAAGGCCTTGACGTCCTCGTCCTTGCCTTGCGCTTCGGTCTGCTGAAAGAGCTTGATCGCATCCTCATGCGCGGCGACCGCCACCTGATCGACATAGGCTTTGTCGAAATCCGGACCGCTTTCGGCGCCGATCACGGCCAGCTTGCCCTTCTGGGCAAACGACAGATCTTCCGGCGGCTGCACACCCTTTTTCCGCGCCAGCGCAATCAGTTCGTCGGTCAGGCGCGCATGGTCGGCGATCATGAGTTCGCCAAATTGCTTGACGCCGGCAGTACTCGAGTGGGAGGCCGCCAGTTTTCCGCCCGCGATCTCGGCATAGCCGCCCTGTATGGCGCGCTCCAGAAACTGCTTGTCGGCCTCGCCGAGAGCGCCTTGCGCGAACACGGTGCCGGACAGCGCAAGAACCGCCAACACCAGCCCGTTGCGGGCCAAGGACTTCATGTTCATCGTGACTCCCTGAGCAGGGGCGCCTGGACCGGCGCCAGTGGGTAAGCATAACCGCGTATGCGCTGCTCTTCTTATACCCCGCCCGCGGACTGGCTGTCGCTCACGGCGGACCGCTTCAGAACAGCACATGAAAGACGAGGTCGAACAAGGGATAGCCCAGGACTTCAAGACGAACCAGGGCATCGAGCCAGCCAATATCGATCCCTCCTGAGGCAGCCCAAGCCGCATAAGCTGGGTCAGCGACCAACCCGGCGGGCCAATTGCGCGCCGCCAGGCTCAGCGCCCAGACACCGGCGACGAGCGCGACCAGTTCCACACCCGCGCGGCGCAAGCGCCAGCCGCTGACGTAATGAATGGTCAACAGCCCTGCGCGGCACAAATGGGTGAGCATGCCCAGCAGCGACAGCGCCAAGCCCAGCATGGGCGCGACCATCAGCTCATAGGCGCGCCGGCCATAGGCCTCCCGCTCGGCGCCATTGGCGTAGCGCTGCGGCGCGGCCAGAACCGCCGATGCCGGCTGCGCGCGGGCATCGCGTAGCGGGCGGTAGTAGTACAGGGCGAAGGTCTCGCGCCCTATCGGCGTGAGCGACAAGGGCGGGCTGGTTTGCGGATAGGCCAGCAAGGTCCGCCAGCTCGCCTGCGTCAGCGGATGCGCCGCGAACTCGCCCAGGCTCAGGCCTGGCGGCAGGCTATCCACGCCGGCTTGCTGCCGCAAGCTGGCCTCGGTCTGCGCGACGAAGGCTGCGTGCTGCGCATCCTTTGAGGCGCCGGCGCGATGCCGCGGCTCGCTCCACGCGGCCATGGCCTCGTGCCTGAACACCGCCGCATCGCGGTAAGCCTGAAAGCGACTGCGCACGGTGAACTGGCTGCTCACGAAACGCTGATACGCCTGCTCCAGATCCGCGTCCGCCGGCACCGGTTCCGGCTCCGGCGCCATCAAAAAGCCCACCATGGCCGCCACCGCCTGGCCCGACACCGACACCGGCATACCGGCCGGCCACAGGGCGGCAAAGGGCGCGGCCTCGGGTGCGGCTGCGGCCGCGTCCCGGCGCCACTGCAGGGTGGCTACCGCCGTGGCGCGCGCCTGCACACTCGACGCATCGATCAAGCGATCCAGGACGACGCGTTCCAGGCTCCCTGCGGCCCAGGACAACGCCGCCACCAGCAGGCCGCCATACAGCAGAGCCCGGCCGCGGCTCGTGCTGCTGCGCAGCATGGGCCATACCAGCAACACGATCGCGCATGCGCTCAGAACCCGCCCGCAGGCGCGCGCGCCCGCCAGGGCGTGGCCGTGGACATCGACGGCGCAAATTTCGATGAGCCTGGCGCTGAGCGCGCATTCGGCCAGCAGATAAATCAAGCAGAAAACCAAGGGCAGCGCCGCGCGATGAGCAGCCGAATCCTGGAGGAAAAGGCTGTCGCGCCAGAGTCGGAGCCAGCGGGCTTTTTTGCGTTGTTCATAGCGGCGCTGCAGCATCGCGCCCGACAGTCTGTTCATCTGACTTTGGTCCAACCCCTATCGCCGCAGGAGCTTACTTTAGCTTGGACGCACCGCCAAGCTGCTTGCCCTTGCACGCCAAAATCGAATGCCAGAACGACGAGGCATTGCACTGAAAAGAATTAGTTTGAAATTCCCTCAATAACGTCTAAAGTCAAACAAGGCAGCGCTGTCGGCCATTCCAAAAAGCAAACAAGCTTGGCCATGACAGCGCCGGCGTCCGGGCTCTCCCGGGCGCGCGCCCTGAAACTCCCGCAGCAACTGTTCGGGCCCGAGCCCCTGACCAGCGGCGTGCTTTACGCCGCAAGCCATTGCGAGAAGGTGGGCATGTTCAAGCAAAGCGAGCCTGTCGATCGGCCGATGGCGCAACTGGAGGCGCTCAACCGACTGATGGCTTTGGCCGAGTACAGTCCCGACGGACGGCTGCGGCGCGCCAACGACCTGTACCTGTCCATCCTGGGCCTGCAACGTCAGGAGGTGCTCGGCCGCCAGCGGCGCAGCTTCTGCCCAGGCATTACCGAAGATGCGGATTTCTGGCCCAGGCTGCTCGCCGGCGAAGCATGTTCGATCAAAGAAGAACAGATCGGGCGCGACGGCAAAAGCTGCTGGCTGCAAGCCAGCTATACGCCGGTCTTCAGCCCTGAAGGCAACATCCAGCACATTCTGAAGGCCGCCACCGACATCACCGAGCAGGTCAGGCAGGAACAACTGCAGCTCGACAATGTGCAACGCCTCACCCTGGCTGCGGACGCCACCGATACGGCCGTCATCATGGCCGACGACGAGGCGCGCTTCATCTACGCTAACGCCGGCTTCACCCGCATGTTCGGGTGGAATGCCGAAGAGGTCATGGGGCAACACACGGTCGAACTGCTCACGCCCCACCTGGGCCGTGCCTACGCTCAGGCACGGCACAAGCAACTGCTCAAAGGCGTCTCCTCCCAACTTGAAGAGATCGTGGTCGGCAAACAGGGCCAACGCTATTGGGCCAAGATCATCACCAACCCGATCTTCGGCAGCCAGGGCAGGATCACCCATATCGTGACGATGTTCACGGACATCACCCACGCCAAACTGCATGAGGCCCTGCAGCAGCAAGTGCTGGAAGCCATGGTGCGCGAACAGGCGCTCACCGACGTACTCGAACTCGTCTGCAAGGAAGTCGAGCGCATCGCGCCCGAGATCGCCACCATCATCCTCGAAGTGGATCATGACGCGGGCCTGCGCACCCTGGCCGCGCCCAGTCTTCCCCCCCATTTCTGCCAGGAGCTGCAAAGCGCGTCCATCGGGGCTGGCTGCGCCGCGCGTCCGGATCCGGACATGCATCAGGACGGCGGCCGCGTGGAGGACCACGCCATCGAGTTGCTGTGCTCCAATTGCCTGGACATGGTGCTGCCGCAGGGCTTCACCGGCTGCTGCGCCACCCCCATTCGCAGCAGCCAGAATACGGTGGTGGGTTACTTCGCGTTTTACTACCGGCAACCGCGCAATGCGGCGGCGCAGGCCTTCCACCAGAGCCTAGTCGATGCCTGCACGCACTTGTGCGCCCTGGCGCTGGAGCGCGAACACGCCCGCCAGCGCATCCGTCAATTGGCCTTCTACGATGATCTGACGGGCATCCCCAACCGCAATCTCTTGCTGGCCAAGGCGGCCCAGGCAATTACCGCGGCCGTGCGCAACAAGACGCCGCTGGCCGTGCTGTTCATTGATCTGGATCGCTTTAAACAGGTCAACGACACGCTGGGCCACATCGCCGGCGACGAGTTGTTGCGGACCGCCGCCGACCGCATGCGCGCCAGACTACGCCCCAACGATCTGATGGGACGGCTGTCCGGCGACGATTTCGTGGTCGTGCTGCCGAACACGGATGCCGACCGCGCGGCCGACGTCGTCGAGCACCTACAAAACGAGTTGGCCCAGCCGCTGCGGCTGGCCAACACCGATCTGTCGGTTTCGGCCTGCGTGGGCGTGGCGCTGTTTCCCACGGATGGCAAGGATATGGATACGCTGCTGCAGCGCGCCGACCTAGCCATGCACGAAGCCAAGGCCGCCGGGCGCGGCGGCTTCAGCTTTTTCAGTGCGGACATGAACCGTCTGGCGCAGGAGCGCCTGGCGCTGGAAAACGATTTGCGCCTGGCCCTGAAGAAAGGCTTGTTGCGGCTGGACTATCAACCCCAGATCGCGCTGGCGTCCGGCCGCCTCTATGGCGTGGAGGCCCTGGCCCGCTGGACCCATCCTACCCTGGGCGAAATCCCGCCCTCGCGCTTCATTCCACTGGCCGAGGAATGCGGGCTGATCGCCGATCTGGGCCGTTGGGCCGTCCGTACGGCCTGCCGCCAATTGGCGGAATGGCGCGCCAGCGGCATGACCGTGCCCGCCGTGTCGGTGAATCTGTCGCCCACCAGCTTCCATAACCCCGACCTGCCGCGCATGATCTCCGAGACCTTGCGCAGACATGGCCTCGCGCCGGATGACCTCACGCTGGAGCTGACCGAGAGCATCCTGCTCGATACCCACCCCAGCACCATGCGCACCATTGCCCAAGTCCATGCGCTGGGCGTGCGCCTGTCCATGGACGACTTCGGCACGGGCTACTCCAGCCTCAGTTATTTGCGCCGCCTGCCCGTCTCGGAACTCAAACTGGACCGCAGCTTCGTGGCGGATCTGGATCACGATGCGGCGGCCAGCGCACTCAGCGCGGCGATTCTCGGTATTGGCGAGAGCCTGCAATTGACCGTCGTGGCCGAAGGGGTCGAAACCGCCACGCAGAACCAAATGCTGCGTGACCAAGGCTACCCGGTAGCCCAGGGCCACCTGTTCTCCCGCCCGCTGCCGGCCACCGAACTCGAAAACTGGCTGCGCCGGGAACTGCCGGCCGTGCTGTCGCCCGCGCGCGGCGCTCACTGAAGGCCGCCGGGCCCGCCAGGCAGCGCAGCGTGCTGGTAAACCCCAATACTTTAGAAATCCATTCCGCCTACACTTATTTGTACGAACAAATAATCAATACGTACAAATAAGTGAGGAGGATGTTTCATGCAGTCTGCCATCGAAGTCGGCCCTCAGCGTTTTCGGGCTTCCTACGGCCGTTATCTCGAGGATTTCCAGCCCGGCCACGTGTATGAACATCGTCCGGGCCGCACCATCACGGACAACGACAACATTCAGTTCTCGCTGTTGACCATGAATGCCCACCCCATGCACTGCGACGCCAACTACGCCGCCAAGAGCGAGTTCGGCCGCCTGCTGGTCAACAGCGGCCTGTCGCTGGCGGTGGTGCTGGGCATGACCGTCAATGACGTCAGCGCCAAGGCCGTCGCCAATCTGGGCTGGAAGGAAATCAAGCTGACCGCTCCGGTCTTCGGCGGCGATACGCTGTACGCCGAATCGGAAGTGCTGGAGGTCCGCCCCTCGAAAAGCCGCCCGACCCAGGGCATTGTGACCACCCGCACACGCGCCTTCAATCAGAACGGCGTGATGGTCATGGAGTTTCTGCGTATGTCGCTCGTGCCCAAGCGCGGCCACGCCGTCGACGACCAACTCTAAAAAAAACGTGAGGAGACAAAACAATGAAATTATTCTCAACCCCATGGCGTGTCGCCCTGGCGGTGGTGGCCGCGTGCGCCGCCAGTCTGCCGGCCCACGCCGAGTATCCCGAAAGACCCATCCGTATGATCGTGGGTTTTCCGCCCGGGCAAGCGACGGACATCGTGGCCCGGATCGCCGCCAAGCAAATCCAGGATGCGCTGGGCAAACCTGTCATTGTCGAGAACAAACCCGGAGCGGCGGGCAGCATCGGTTCTGATCTGGTCGCCAAGGCCGACCCGGACGGCTACACCCTGGTGGTGGGCTCCAGCGGCACCATGGCGATCAATCCCAGCCTGTACTCGCATCTGCCCTACCACCCGCTCAAGGACTTCGAGCCCATCTCACTGCTGTCGGTCGTCCCTCTGTTTCTGGCGGTCAATCCCTCCGTCAAGGCCGAGACGGCCGCCGACTTCGTCAAGCTCGCCAAGGCCTCGCCGGGCAAACTCAATTACGGTTCGGGCGGCAGCGGCGTGACCAGTCACCTCACCATGGAGTTGCTCAAGCACGAGCAGGGCATGGACCTGGTACATGTGCCCTATAAAGGCAGCCCCGCAGCGGCCACCGACCTCATCGGCGGCCAGGTCAGCGCCATGATCGACACCGGCGCCGTGCTGCTGCCCTATGCGCGCAACGGCAAATTGCGCGTGTTGGCCGTGGCCAGCGAAAAACGCAATCCCGCCGCGCCCGAGATCCCGACCATGGAAGAAGCGGGCCTGGGCCATTTCGTGGCGCCCGCCTGGGTCGGTCTGGCCGCCCCCAAGGGCACGCCTCAACCCATCATCGACAAGATCTACCAGGCGCTGGCCAAAAACTGGACCACAGCACCGGAAGTCGGGCGCGTGCTCAACGGTCTGGGCGCGGAGGCCGTGGTGATGCCGCCGGCGGAGTTTCGCAGCTATATCCAATCTGAAATCGACAAATGGGCCATCGCGGTGAACCTCGCTGGCGCCAAGGTGGACTGATCCTCATGACGACATCCGACACGACGACGCGCCTGTCGGCGCAACTGGCGCACCATGCCGTGCACGCCGATATCGACCATATCCCGGCCGAAGTCCGCCTGCGCGCCACCCACCTCATGCTCGACGCCTTGGGCATCGCGCTGGCTTCGACGCAATGGGACTTCGCTCGCCAGACCCTGGCCGGTCTGCGCGAACTGGCCGGCCCCGGCGGCGACCAGCCCGTCATCGGCCACGGCCAGAAACTGCCCATGCGCGATGCGGTCATCATGAATGCCCTGCTCATTCACGGGCTGGACTATGACGACACCCATCCCAGCGGCGTCATCCATGCCACGACTTCCGTGCTTCCCGCTGTGTTGGGGCTGTCCACGCGCCTGAATGCGTCGGGCCGCGACCTGCTCAATGCCTACGTCCTCGGCATGGAAACCGCCACGCGCCTGGGCGCGGCCGCCAAGGGCGGTTTCCACCAGATCGGGTTTCATCCCACCGGACTGATCGGCGCCTTCGGCTGCACCCTGGCTGCGGCCCGGCTGCTGCGCCTGGACACCGCGCGCACCATCGATGCGCAAGGTATCGCGCTGTCGGTCGCCTCCGGCAGCCTGGAATGCCTGGAGGACGGGGCCTGGACCAAACGGCTGCATCCCGGCTGGGCCGCCGCGGCCGGCATCACGGCGGCCACCCTGGCCAAACATGGCTTCGTGGGGCCCGGCGCGGCGTACGAGGGCCGTTTCGGTCTGTACCCCAGCCACCTCGGCGCGCTGTACGAAAAGTGCGATCTGGGCATGGTCACCGCAGGTCTGGGCGAAGTCTGGGAAACGCTGAACGTCGCCATCAAGCCGGTGCCCGCCTGCCACTTCACGCATGCCTTCGCCGACGCGGCCGGCCTGTTGTCCAAAAGCTGGAATGGCGCGCCGATCCGGCGCATCGTGGCCAAGGTGCCGCCTGGCGCCATGAAAGCCGTCTGCGAACCGCGCGACAAGAAACTGCGGCCCTCCAACGCCTACGAGGCCCAGTTCAGCGTGCCCTACTCCGTGGCCTCCGGCCTGCGTTTCGGCCGCTTCACGCTGGATGCCCTCGATCCGGCTGCCTGGCAGGATCCGCAAACCCTGCAACTAGCCGCGCTGGTGGAGTGCGTGCCCGATCCGCAGGCGGACTTTCCGCGCTATTTCGGCGGGGAAGTGCATATCGAATTGGCCGATGGCCGCGTGCTCTCGCATGCCGAACCCATCAATCGCGGCGCGCCGGGCCGCCCCATCACCAATGAAGACATCGTCGTGAAGTTCTATGAAAACGCCTCGCGCGCGGTCGACCGCAAGCATGCCGATCATGTGCTGAACGCCGTCCTGGATATCGAACACGGCAGCGCCGCCGCGCTGTCCGAACTGCTGGGCGTGCAAGCCCGCATGGAGAATCGTCAATGACGTCGCAATCCCTGGCCTCCCACCAAGACGCGGAACAGGAAGGCCTGATCCTCGACATGCTGGACCGCTTCCTGGCGGTCGAGGTCAAGCCGCATGTCCAACGTCTCGAGCACGATGATATCTATCCCGAGGAAATCGTCGAGAAGATGAAGGAAATGGGCCTGTTCGGCTGCATCATCGATCCCGAGTACGGCGGGCTGGGCCTGTCGACGACGACCTATGCCAAGATCATCGAACGCATGTCGGCGGTGTGGATGTCCATCTCGGGCATCATCAATTCGCATCTCATCATGGCGATGGCCGTGCAGCGGTCCGGCACGCCGGCTCAGAAACGGGAGTTCCTGCCGCGCTTTGCCACCGGCGAGCTGCGCGGCGGCGTCGGGCTGACCGAGCCCGACGCGGGCACCGACCTGCAGGCCATCCGCACGGTGGCGCGCCGCGAAGGTGACGACTACGTGGTCAACGGCAGCAAGATGTGGATCACCAACAGCATGTATGGCAACTGCCTGGCGTTGCTGGTCAAGACCGATCCGCAGGCCGAGCCGCGCCACAAAGGCATGAGCCTGCTCATCGCCGAGAAGGGCCCCGGTTTCATTGTGAGCAAGAAGCTGGAGAAGCTCGGCTACAAAGGCATCGACACCTGCGCACTGTCCTTCGAAGACTATCGCGTTGCGGCGGATCGCCTGGTCGGCGGCGTCGAAGGCAAGGGACTGCAGCAAGTGCTCGGCGGCCTGGAACTCGGCCGCATCAATGTGGCCGCACGCGGGCTGGGCGTGGCGCAGGCCGCACTGGACGAGGCCGTCGCCTACGCGCAGGTCCGCAAGACCTTCGGCAAGCCCATCGCCGAGCACCAGGCCATCCAGCTGAAACTCGGCGAGATGGCGACCCGCACGCAGGCCGCGCGGCTGCTCGTCTATGCGGCGGCCGCCGCGTTCGATCGCGGCGAGCGCTGCGACATGGAAGCCGGCATGGCCAAATACTTCGCCACCGAGGCCGGCCAGGAAAACGCGCTTGAAGCCATGCGCATCTTCGGCGGCTATGGCTACTCCAAGGAATACAACGTCGAGCGTCTGTACCGTGACGCGCCGCTGCTGCTCATCGGCGAAGGCACCAACGAACTACAACGCATCATCATCGCCAAGCAATTGATCGAAAGGAATCCGGCATGAACGCCGCCAGCGAACCCTCCTCTTCCCTGCCGCAGACAGGCCTGCCCCTGGCCGGCCTGCGCATCATCGCCGTCGAGCAGTACGGCGCCGGCCCCTTCGGCACCCAACATCTGGCCGACTTGGGCGCCGAAGTCATCAAGATCGAGAACCCGCGCGACGGCGGCGACGTGGGCCGTTCGGTCGGGCCGCACTACTTCGGCCCGGGCGACAGCCATTTCTACCAGTCCTTCAATCGCAACAAAAAAAGCATCACCCTGGACCTCAAACTGCCCGAAGGCAAGAAGGTGCTGCGCGAGCTGGCCGCCGGCGCCGACGTGGTGTTCAACAACCTGCGCGGCGATCTACCGGGCAAGCTGGGGCTGACTTATGAGCAGCTCAAAGACGTGAATCCGCAACTGGTCTGCGGCCATCTTTCGGCCTATGGCCGCAGCGGTTCGCGCGCGGCCTGGCCCGGCTACGACTATCTCATGCAGGCCGAGGCGGGCTATCTCTCCCTGACCGGTGAACCGGACGGCCCCCCGGCGCGCATGGGCCTGTCCATCATCGATCTGATGACGGGCACCACGGCCGCCATGGGGCTGCTGGCCGGTGTCCTGGGCGCGCGCGCCAGCGGCCAGGGACGCGATATCGACGTCAGCCTGTTCGACGTCGCACTGCACAACCTGGCCTATGTGGCGACCTGGTACCTGAATGCCGGCAAAGCCATCGGCCGTGAACCGCGCTCCGGCCATCCCTCGCTGACCCCGAGCCAGTTGTACAAGACCCGCGATGGGTGGATTTTTCTCATGTGCAACAAGGAAAAGTTCTTCGGCGTGCTGGCCGAGTGCGTCGGCAAACCGGAATGGATCACGGCGGCGCACTACAAGACATTCAGGGACCGTCTGGCCAATCGCGAGCGCCTGACCGAAGAGCTGGATGCGGTCCTGCAACAGGAAGACACCGCGGAATGGATGCGCCGCTTCGCCGGCAAGGTTCCGGCCGCCCCGGTCTATGACGTGCAGCAGGCGCTCGACAGCGATTTCGTCAGGGAACAGGAGCGGGTGCTGGACTTCGCCCATCCGCAAGGCGACGTACGCATGGTGGCCTCGCCGGTGCGCGCCGGACCGCACCCGGTCAATCCGGCGCCGTCCATGGGGGCCAACACTGACGAACTCCTGCGCGAACTCGGCTACGATGCGGAGGATATTGATCAGCTCCGCCACCGCTCCGTGATATGACCTCCGACGCCGCCTCCGCCTCTCCTTTCGCGCTGAACCCGGCGCTGAAAGCCAGCCAGCCGCGCTATATGCAATTGGCGCAGACGCTGCTGAGCGAAATCGAGAGCGGGCAGTATCCGGTCGGTTCGCAAATGCCGACCGAGTTCGAACTGTGCGAGCAGTTCGGCGTGAGCCGCTCGACCGCGAGGGAGGCGGTCAAGCGCCTGGTCGACCTCGGCCTGGTGGTGCGCCAACCGCGCATCGGCACGACGGTCTGTGCGCGCACGGTGTCCACCGGCTATCGGCAAAGCGTGGCCGATGTCAGCGATCTCTACCAGTACGCATCCGAAACGACCTTGGTCATCGAATCGCGCCAGACGCGCGAGATCGATGCCGAACGCGCCCGCGCCCTGGATGCGACGGCCGGCGAAACCTGGCTGCACCTGCAGGGCCGGCGCCACGCCGGCAATCCCGCGGAACCCATCTGCACGACCGAGATCTGGATCCATCCCGCCTTCCGCTCCATCCAGGGCATGCATGGCCCGCTCAAAGGCGCGGTGCACGCCCAGATCGAAAAACACTTCGGCGAGGTGATCGCCGCGGTTGAGCAGGAGATCCGGGCCGTCGTCCTGACCAGTGCCGACGCGCAGCAACTCAACGCCCAGCCGCATACCGCGGCGCTGCTGGTCACCCGCAAATATCGCAACCGGCGCAACCAGCTCGTCGAGTTGGCCACCAGCATTCATCCGGCCGACCGCTTCAGCTACAGCACCGTCCTGCGCCGCGAATGGGGCGTGGGCATGAAGGACCGCTGACCCATGACAGATCGCAGTTTTCTTTTCGTGCCGGGAGATCGTCCCGAGCGCTTCGACAAAGCCGTGCGCAGCGGCGCGCATCAGGTCATCATCGACCTCGAGGACGCGGTCACCCCGCAGCGTAAGGATGCCGCGCGCGAGGCGGTTGCCCTCTGGCTGCGCGACACCGACGTGCAGGTTTGCCTGCGCATCAATCCGGCGGACACGCCCTGGCATGAGGCCGACCGCGCCTTGCTGGCCTGGCCGGCAGTCAGCCGCGTGATGCTGCCCAAAGCGCAGGCGCGCCCGGAACTGGAAAGCCTCGCGCGCGTGCTCAACGCCCAACAGCGCATCCTGCCACTGGTGGAATCCGTGGCGGGCTGGTTCAACCTGGCCGAACTGGCGGCGGCGCCACGCGTCGAGCGGCTGGCCTTCGGCTCCTTTGACTTCATGGCTGACTCGGGAATACAGGGCGACGGCCCGGAACTCGACGCGGTACGTACCCAGTTGGTATTGCATTCGCGTCATGCCGGCCTGCTGCCGCCCATCGATGGCGTATCACTGGCCACAGACGATGCCATCCGCCTGGAAGAGGAAGTGCGCCGCTCCAAACGCTGGGGCATGGGCGCCAAACTGTGCATTCACCCCAAGCAGGTCGGGGTGGTCAATCAGGGCTTTGCGCCCAGCGAAGCGGAAGTGACCTGGGCGCGGCGCGTCGTGCAGGCGCTGGCCGAAGCGCCGCTGGGCGCGGTGGCCGTGGACGGTAAGCTGGTTGACAAGCCCATCGCCAAGCTGGCGCAAGCCATCGTCGATGAGGCTCAGGCGGCTGCCGTGCCCGGGCCGCAGCATGCGGCCCGGCCCACAGGACTCACCACTGGTATTTGAATCCCACCATTGCTCCGATGCCCGACCCCTTGCCGCTGTCTATGGGGAAGTTGTAGTCGATGGAGGTATAAAGGCTGGTGCTCTTGCCGACCTGGCCCGTGATGCCCGCGCCGACCTGCGCCCAACTGCCCCCCAGCTTGGTTTTGAGCAGCACCGGGTTCTGGCCGTCCAGAGTATTGAACTCGGTTTTCGCCTTCGCGCCGAAGTCCTGCCAGAGGTTGGCCCGGGCAAACGCGCTCAGATTGCGGTCCGGGCGCGAGGACAGGTCCATGCTCAACTTACCACCGACCCGGCCATACAGCGCATTGCTCGGCCGGTAATCCACGCTCCCGAAGCTGTCACTGCCTCCCGTCAAGGACACATGCTGATAGATCAGCTGCGCCTGCGGAATGAAGGAGAATTTTTCGCTCAGGGCAATCGGATAACCGGTTTCCAGCGAGCCGACATAGCCCCAGCCGTCGGAGCGCAGGCGCTCGCCATCATCGGACTTGGCTTTGATCCTGCCATACCGGGTAGCCTGCGCAACCACATCGACATACCAGCCGGTAGTGGCGCGACGCGTGAAGTAGGCGCCTGCGGAGTACGCGTCCATATCGACGCGGCCGACACGGCCGCCGTTGGCCTGATCGACTTTGGCCTGTGCCTGCCCCGCCCCGAAATAAACGCCTGCGATATTGCCCGCGTTGTTGTCATCCAGGCTGCGGTACAAATCCACCCCGGTCTGAAACCCGCTCAAGGTGTAATGGTAGGCGGGCCCCTTGCTGGCGAAAGCTTCGAGCCTGTCCTCAAAACCAGAACCGGCAAAATCCGTGTTGCCTTTCTGACCGAACAGCCTGCCCCATACGGCTTTGCCCGCTCCCGCGTCACCACAATTTGTGGTCATGGCGTCGACGTAGGCGCCGGATCGGTCATCGCAAGTACCCAGCATGGCCAGCCCAAAGCGGCTGGCCAAGCCCGGAGAGCTCATATACACCGGCACTTCCGGCCGATAGGGGTCTGTCGGGATAACCGGGTCGACCGGGTCGACCGGAACATCCAACGAAGAGCGCAGATACCAGTTGCCATTGGCATCCCGCACGCCATGCTGAAACAATTGGTACTCATAAGCGCCTGCCTTGACGGCCGACCCGAGGACAAAGGCGTCCGCCGCCGATGCGGCCGCTCCCCCGGTCACATGCACGAGTTCGATGCCGTCGTTCGATGTCAGGGCACCTAATCCACCCGCATTGCTGACGAACACTCGCGTAGCGCCGCCCGAGTCGACCGTCACGCTGCCGGCCACGACTTTATCGGCCACGGAGCTGTCGTTGCCCAGCGCCACTCGGGTCAGCAACGACCCGCCATTGGACGCATAGTTGTTGCTTACGGTCAGCACGGTGCCAGGCGCGCCGCCCAGATCCACCACCCCGGCGTTGTTCATGCCGCCCACCGTCTGGGACAAACCCAGGAGCTTCATCATGCCGGCCGCCCCCACCGTGACGGCGGAGTTGGGACTGAATACGTTGGCCGCGCCAGCCGCCAACACGCCCTGGTTGATCTGCGTGGCCCCTCGATAGGTATTGGCCCCCGATAGCATGGTGCTGCCTGCGCCATCCTGGGTCACGCCGCCACTGCCGGAAATCACGCCGGCGAACGTGATGTCATCGGCACGGTTAAAGGCCAGGGTTCCGCTATTGGCCACATTGCCGACAATGGAACCCGTGGTGCCGCCATCGCCCAGCTGCAGCCGGCTGGCCGCGCCTATCGTGGTGCCTCCGGTATAGGTCATGTCCTTCAGAAAGGTCACATCCGCCTTATCCATCACCTGTACCTGTCCGGCACCGGCGATCATCAGCGTGGTCGCCCCATTCTGAAAACCGGTAACGGCCGAGCTGGTGTGTTGCGACAGATCGCCAAACACCAGTCGATCCGCCGCGGTCACCAGATTGACGCCGATCCCGGCCACGCCCTGGGTTCCCACGGCCGTATCCAGGCCGTCGGCCGTGTTGAGCACGACCGTGGATCCGCCCGTGACCGTCACCGTACCGGTAAATCCGCTCTGCTGGCCATCGATGGCCAACACCGAAGGATCGATGACCAATTGCCCAGGCCCAAACAGCGTATTGTTGGCCAGATAGCCGCCAGAGGTGTCACCGGCCTGGCGCTGAGCATCCGTGACGGTCAAGGTCGCGCCATCGAGATGGACCGCCGAACCCGCCGACGTCGTCAATTTGCCCACACTTTGGTTGTAGCCCGCCAAGTCCGCGATGGCGCCGCCTTGCAACAACAGCTCGGCGGTCTTGCCAAGCACATTGGGGTTGGCCATGAGCAGCGTGCCCGTGCGCACATCGGTCACGCCGGTATAATCGTTGTGCGTGCCGGACAAGGAAATGACGTTAAAACGCCCGGACAAGGCGTCCACCGCGAGGTCGCCCGCTCCGGTCACCTTGACGTCCAGATTGTTGACCAAGCCCGAGGCGCCCGACAGGTTCAGCATCAGGGCATCGGCGCCCGTCCCTATCAGATTCAACTGGGTCAAGCCATAACCGGCATAGAGCCCGTCATCTCGCAGGCCGGTGTGCAAACGGTAGTCGTAGGTCGCCTCCGCAGCCAGCACGCCCCCCTGTAAGAGATTGACCACTTGCGCATCGGTGATGACATTGCTGCTCTGGTCGACCAAGACCAGGTTCGCCCCTGTGCCACTTAAGGTGCCCAGGCTATTGACCAGCTTGATATCGACCCCACCGATACCTTTTTGCTGATCGAACAAATGTGCGGTGCCGGGGGCCGTCGGGGTGTAGTTCTTAATATCGACACCAGGTGGCAACACGATGCCCACATTACCCACGCGACCGGCATCCAGCAAACCACTGGTGTCGATCGTGCCATTGGAAACGGAAGAGTTAGGTGTGGTGACATCGAAGTTGAGTGTGCCGCCATCGATGATCAATCCGCCAATCGCTTGGGATCCCTGCCCCACGTCGGTCGTGTTGCCGGCCTGCAGCACCAGGGTGGCGTTGGTCAGCGCGGCGGTATTGGCGTTGACGCCGGAGGCGTCGCCGAGCTCAAACCGGTTCTGGCCTAACTTCACCGCACCGGCATAAGCCGAGCCCACGCCTGCGCCGAAGCTGAAACTCTGCCCGCCATTGCTAGCCTGCAATGTGCCCGTGCCGGTCAGCACGTTAGTGAAGGCCATGGCACCGGTGGTGTTGAGCGTCAGCAGCCCATCGCGGTCGATGAATACGCCTCCCGTACCCAGGTTCTGGGTACTCGTGGTCGCGGCCGCATCCACGGCGAGTTCACCGCCGTATACGTTGACTCTCCCTTGATAATTGGCGTTGCCCCCCGTCAAGGTGGTCTTCCCGGCGTAATTACTGACGCTTTGCGTGCCCGCCGCACTACTGTTGAGCGCCGGAGAGAAGACATAATTGGCGGACGTGTGATTGAAATTCAACTCCGCCGTGCCCGGGCCAAAGACCACGGACGGCCCGTCCACGGTGCCGGGCGCGACGGGCGCCTGCCCTGCCTCGGAGCCGATATTCACCACCCCCTTGCCGGCCCCCGGGCCCAAGGAAATACCGGAGGTCACGGTGGCCTTGCCGCCATTCTGCAGCGTCAGTGTGCCCTGCCCGTTGCCGCCAAAATAAAGTATCCCGTTAACCCGCCATTCGGAACCAGCCCCGGAAACCAGGGCGCTCCCGACGGCATTGGTCGCACTGCCCACCGTACCGCCATCAATCGTAAACACCCCCCCGTTGGTGATACGCAGCGCACCTGTGGATCCGCCCTGTGAGCCGATGACGGCCCTCGCTCCGGAGGCGCGTCCGCCGTCGAGGGTGAGAACACCCTGCCCGGTATAACCCACGTAATAATTACCGCTGGCGGAGGCCTGGGCGCCGTTTAAGGTGAGAGTGCCCGGTCCGCCATACCCCACGTAAATGTCAACATTACTGCTTATCTTTGACCGGTCGTTGGCGGTGACATCCCCCTGGCTTCCCTGGCCGCCGATGACGATGCCATCGGCACTGGTCAGCAGCGCATCGTCATTCAGAATGATGGTGCCCGTGCCGCCCGACGACGTCGGGGAGCTGCTGTTGCGGTACTCTCCGCCCACGAATATCCAGGACGTATTGACCACGCCATTGTTGTTGACCTCCAGCAGGCCCACGCCGGATCTGCCCACAACGAAGTTATCCTGACCATAGCTGCCTCGGAATACCCCGCCGTTGACAATGACATGCCCGTTGGACCCGGCCTGCTCGCCGATTCTCACCGACCAGTTGGTGCCCGCCTGCACCTGTCCGCTATTGAGGATCAGCGTACCCTTGCCCGTGCTGCCCACATTCAGGTACTGATTGGATATCAGCGATCCGCCATTGATTGTCACAAGGCCGTTGCCATTTCCGCCCAGCCCGATGTCGATGACGTTGTAATACCCTGCGGACACGGTCGCATTATTGAGCGTCAGGCTTCCCGTGTTGTTGTCGCCGATCGACAACCCGCCGGTAGTGAGCGTCGCGCCGGTGACCACCAAAGCGCCCGTGCCTCTGGTGCTGCCCAGATTGATGGTGCTGACCCCATACGTCCCGGAACCGGGAGCCAACACCGCAGTGCCCCCGTTGTCGACCACCACATTGCCGCCGCCATCGGGCGGGCCGGCCGGCGTCCAGTTTCCTGGCGTCATCCAGTCGCCTGACCCGGGCAGGTCCCAAGTAAAGGCAGCGGCGAACGCTTCGGTTCTCACTAGAATCAGGGGGCTCGCCAAAAGCGCCGCCGTTAAGGCTCTGCGAGCAGGAGTAGTTCGGCCTAGACTGGAACACATAACTCACCTCCGTGGTTACCGCCTGTACAGCCATTGTGAGACAACCGAAATTGAAGCGCCGACGCCGCTTGCGTTAGAGATTCAACGGCCACGAGCTTGTCGTGGCGCCGCGGGCATCGGGTTTCAATATGAAAAGCGATTCAGCCTAGCAGTTAACTCAGGATGAGGGCTACTATTATTTTATTGTTGCAGAATCTGCGATTATTGAATAATAAATGGCAATTGACGCAGCGATTGCGTATGACGCTGCGCCTGCCCGGCACATTTTCGCGGCCGGAGGCGGGCTCAGCTATCCACGTAAACCGTAACGCGCCCTGGCCGCCGTGACCCCGCAAAGCGCCAAATCTGGCGCCCGTCCATACGGGAGGGTGTGCAAATGCCTGCGCTCAGTCGCACCTCAACGGACTTCAGTGGCCGCCTGAACAGAAGCGGTGTCTGCCCAAGCGGCCCTGCCGCGGCCGCACCTGCGGTGGCCGCAGCCTTGCGCAGCGGGGGTATTGTTTTGATGCGCCAGGCCTGGTGGCTAGAAGGTAGCCCGCAGCGCCAGGCGGAACGTGCGCGGCTGGCCCTGGAAACTCCAGTAATTCGGATTACCTACGGACTGGTAGTACTCCCTGTCGAACAGGTTATCTACGTTGAACTGCACCGTCAGGTTCTTATTGACCTCATAAATGGCGTGCAATCCAACCAGCGCATAAGGCGACTGCGAAATACGATATTCGTCCTCATCGGCGCCACTGACGTTGTAAATGCCGCTCTGGGCATACACCGAACCGCCGATGCGCAGTTGATTCCAGCGCTGCGGCAAGCGGTAATCGGTCGACACTTTCAACAAATGCCGCGGGTAGGTCGTGGCAAACGCCTGACCTGACTGCGGACCTTGGGCATATTTCGATTGGGTGTAGGTATACCCGAAACTCACATGCCAGGCCGGAGTGAGCGCACCGTTGATCTCAAAATCTACGCCCCGGTTGCGAACTTTCTCCGCAGCCCTATAGCAATAGAAAACCCCTGGCGGGCACAGATCACTGTTCTCGATCAAGTCCGCCCGGCCTTTCTGGTCCGTTTGGAAAACGGCCAGTGCGGCATTGATCCGTTTCTCCAGGAATTCCCCTTTCAGGCCGACTTCATAATTCTGCCCCGTCATCGGCTTGAGCACTTCATTGTCCACACCTATGTTTTCCTGCGGTTTGAAGATCTCGGTGTAGCTTGCGTAGGCAGAAATGTCCTCACTCAGATCCTGCACCAGACCCGCATAGGGCGTGATTTTGCCGCTCTGCTTATAGCGGCTTTCGGTGCGCACGGTCGTCTGGGCATACCGGTCGAAATCAAACCAGCTCATGCGCGCGCCGAGGACCAAGGTCGTGCCTTGCGCCAGGCTGAAGCGCCCGGCGGTATAAATGCCTTGCTGTTTCTGCGTGATGTTGTAATGCCACATATCCGCATCCAGGCCGGTCGGCGCCGGCGGGTCAAAAGCCCCGAGGTTGTTCATATCAACCAGATAGCGGTAACTGACGTCACGCCCGCCGTGGTAACTGAAGTCGTCCTTGCGCGTCGACGCGCCGATGACCAGCTCGTGCTGACGCCCCAGCAACTGGAAGGGACCCGATGCATAAGCATCCAGCCCCCATTGCGTGTCGTCATACTGAAACAAGCGCGGATTCAGGGTGAACAGATCACCGGTGGTGCGTTGCGTGTAATTGCCCAGAAAATCAGACTTGGCAGACAGCCAGTTGCCAGCCAGCGTCAGTTTCCAGCCATTGTCCAGCTCATGCTTGATATCGGCGAAAAGATTGGTATTGCGCTTGTCCAGATAGTTCCAACTGCCGACCAGGGAAGTCTTGCGTGTCATCGGGTAGAAGGAACCGTCGGCGCGCGTAGGCAGGCCGGACCAATCGTAGCCCTGGTTGCGATCCTTCTGGTAGCTCAGGCCCGCGGTGACGGTGGTCGCCGGCGTGACATCGCCTTCCAGAATGCCGTAGAAAAGCTGATTCTCCTTGCCCGCATGCTCGATGAAACTACCCGCATTGGTGTAGGCCATCACGGCGCGGCCACGCAAAGTCTTGGACGCATTCAAGGGCGAAGAGACATCCAGCATTGTCCGATAATCGTCCCAGGAGCCTGCGGAGACGGTCACGATCCCCTGGCTTTCCATGCCAGGCCGCTTGCGGATCAGGTTAATGGCGGCGGCCGGGTTGCCGGCGCCTTCGAGCAAACCCGTGGCGCCGCGCACCACCTCGACCCGATCGTAGATTTCGGTGGTGGGCTTGTTGATGGCATCGAACGAGTAGGCATTGCTGATATTGGTAGCCAAGCCATCGATCTGCAGATTGTCGACCAACTGCCCGCGTGCCTGATAAACCGACCGCTCCGATCCGTTCTGGATGACCGAAATGCCGGTGGTGGCCTGCAACACATCATCGAGGTTCTGCATGGCCTGGTCATCCATGCGCTGACGCGTCACCACCGTGACCGATTGCGGCGTTTCACGTTGCGACAGCAGCAGGCGGGTCGCACTGCTACTGGCCGGTACCACATAGCTGCCGCTAGAGTCCGTCGGTGCCTGTTGCGCCGAGACGGCAACGGGCGCCAGGGTCGTTGCCTGTACATCCACGCGCCGCAGGGTCAGCGTGCCATCGGCCACTCGCGCAGGCTCCAATCCGCTACCGGCCAAGGCTGCGCGCAACGCCGCGTCGACGGTGTACACGCCGCGTACCGCGGGTGCGTGCAGGCCGCGCACCAACTGCGGGTCATAGGACACGACGATCTTGCCCAGCCGCGCGATTTCCGTCAGGGTGGTGTCCAGGCTCGCGGCAGGCAGTGCAAATGCCAGCGGCGCCGACGACTGGGCATGAACGGGCTGAGACAGGCTGACGGCCGCTAGGGCCACCACCAAGCTCAGGGCGGAAGGAACAGGTAACACGCGCATGAGGATCTCCGATACGTTGCGCACAGCGATATGGAGATATGTGCCGCGAGATCCGAAAAGTGACAGTGGCTTTGAGAAAAAAACTCAGGCTGTGCGCACGTCGATCACGGTTAGCCAACGCGTATAACGGCTGACGGTGATGGGCAAGGTGTGTTCCAGCGCACTGAGGGCACGATCGGCGTCATCCAAAGGATAAAGGCCGGAGACCGCAAGCGTGGCCGCCTGCGGACTCACCCGCAACAAACCCGTGCGATAACGTTCCAGCGCCGTGACCACCGTCCCCAAGGGCTGATCGCGCACCTTGAGCCAGCCCTCTTGCCAGGCGGCGGCATCTGCCATGGGCTCAGGCCGATCAGCCCAGGTTTGCCCGAAACGCGTGCCCTCGCCGGCGTCCAGCATGACCGGCTCGCCGGCACGCGGCAAGACCTCGATGCGGCTTTGCAAGGCAACCGCCAGGCTGGACTGCCGCTCCAGGCGCACCATGCAACTGGCGCCGGCGCTACGCACCTGCCCGTGCGGCGTCAACACCTCAAACAAGGCCAAGGGATCCTCACGCGGCTGGAGCAGCAGCGCCCCCTCCAATAGCCGTATGCTGCGTTGCCGCCCCGCAAAGGCCAGATCCACCCGGCTGCGTGCATCCAACGTCAGCATGCTGCCATCCGGCAATGTGAAGGACCGGCGTTCTCCCGTGGCAGTGCCCAGATCGGCCAGCATATTGCCCAAGGGGGTGACGCGATCCGTGGCCCAGGCGCCGACTGCCGCGGCGCCCACCAGGCCCGCCGCATTCAGCAGAATCCGGCGCCGAGCGGGACGTTCCAAGGTGCTGCGCAAGGCGTGATACTCGGTTTTCATCACCGACTCCAGGCGCCCGACCGACTGATTCAACCCCTGCTGCAAACGGCCCCAGGCGCGCTCATGCGCGGGATCCGCGGCACGCCAGACGGCGCAGGCATGCCGGTCAGCATCGGTCGCCTCGCCCGACGTCAGCGTCATCCAGAAAGCAATCGCTCTGTCGCCGGGTTCTGCTGCGGCCTGGTCACGCTTCACGTCGATTCCGCCAGCGCATAGCAGCGCGCCAGCGCCTGCGCGATGTACTGCCGCACCATGCTTACCGACACTCCCAGCAAGGCCGCGATCTCCTTGTGCGTCAAACCATCGAGCTGGCTGTACAGAAAGGCCGCGCGCGCCTTGACGGACAAGCCGTCGAGGATTTGGTCGACCTGCTGCAGTGTCTGCAGCGCGCTCAGTTGCTCCTGAGGGGAAGGCGCGAGAGCCTCCCCCTGCGCAAACAGGCTTTCGAGCCAGGCGGCCTCGAGTTCCCGGCGGCGCCACAACTTCCAGACCAGGCGCTTGGCGATCGTGATGATGAGCGCCCTCGGTTCGCGCACAGAAGCCAGTCGCGGCGTCTGAATCAATTGCACGAACGTATCGCCGGCGATGTCCTCAGCATCCTCGATGTTGCGCAACCGGGTATAAAGCCTGCCCAACAACCAGGGCCGGTCTTCGGTATGGATGCGAACCAGAAGTTGCTGGTCCGATAAAAGAGTAGACGGCGAAAGCATGGCGGCGCGGACCGATCTTCCATCAGGAATGGGAATCGATCGCATTCTATATCAGACGGGCGGGTTCGGGCACGCCTGGTGCCCGGACGCCAGGCGTGCCCGAACGCGCTGCGGCGCGGCGGTGTAAGGTATGCAAGACTGCCCGATGATAGACCCGCCCCGCCAGGCACGAATCGACCGGCCAGTGACGGCCCGGCGCAGTCTGCCCTTTCCCGTCGTTCATTTCTGGAACTGTCATGAATGCGCTGACTCAAGCATTGAAGCAGGCAGATCCGGCCCTGCTGGCCGAACTCGAAGCCATCTACAAGGATCTACACCAACACCCTGAACTGTCCATGCAGGAAGTGCGCAGCGCTGGGATCGTTGCCGAGGCAATGCAGCGTTATGGTTACGACGTGACCCCCCATGTCGGCGTCACCGGCGTGGTGTGCGTCATGGAGAACGGCGCCGGCCCGACGGTCATGTTGCGCGCCGACATGGACGCGCTGCCGATGGCCGAAAACACCGGGCTGCCGTATGCCAGTACCATCACCGTGCGCGACGCCGACGGCATGGAGGTGGGCGTCGCCCACTCTTGCGGCCACGACATGCATGTGACGTGGATGCTTGGTGCCGCCCGCATTCTGGCGTCTAACCGCGGCGCCTGGCAGGGTACCCTGATCGTCGTATTCCAGCCGGGAGAGGAGACGGCCGAAGGAGCCAGCGCCATGGTGAGCGACTGGGGGCAAGACCGCTTCCCCAAGCCCGACATCATCCTGGGCCAGCACGTCATGGTGGGGCCGCAGGCACCGTCAGCTATCGGCCTGGCGTCACCCTGTCGGCCGGCGACAGCCTGAAAATCCGGCTATTCGGGCGCGGCTCTCACGGCTCACAGCCGCAAACCTCGATCGATCCGGTCATCATGGCTGCGGCCACCACGCTACGGCTGCAGACCATTGTCTCGCGAGAAATCGCGCCCACCGAGCCCGCGGTGCTCACGATCGGTTCGCTGCAAGCCGGCACCAAAGAGAACATCATTCCGGACGATGCGACGATCAAACTGAATATGCGCACGTACAGCGAAGATACGCGGCAATACATGCTCAAGTCCATTCGCCGCATCTGCTGCGCCGAGTGCGACGCCTCCGGCGCCGAACGCGCGCCAGAATTCACGACCATCAACAGCTACCCCCTGACCGAAAACGATCTGGCAGCCACTCAGAGAGTCGGCCGAGCTTTCGAGCAGCAATTCGGCAAGAATGCGGCCCTGGCCGCCGCGCCGGCGGCAGCCAGTGAAGACTTCAGCGTTTTCGGCCGAACCTGGAACGTCCCCTACGTCTTCTGGTTCGTCGGGGGCACCCACCCCGAGATCTACGCCAAGGCCCTGCGGGACAAAACCGTGAACCAAATCCCAAGCAATCACTCCCCGAAATTCGCACCTGAAATTCATCCTACGCTGGAGACCGGTTTGCAAGCCATGTTGACCGCCGCCAGTGCCTGGTTGTGTCCGCAACCATGAGCGTGCACGAATTGGCCCTCGCGGCCTTGAATCAGCACGGTCTGTTTACCGTGCTTGATCTGGCGGGGACATTTGCGTTTGCGATCAGCGGCGCGGTGGCGGCCCGAAATCGCGGCCTGGATTGGTTTGGCGTCATGGTCATCGCCTTCTCCGTGGCTTGCGGCGGCGGCATCGTGCGTGACCTGTGCATCGGCGCGGTCCCTCCGGCCGGCCTGACAGACTGGCGCTACCTGACCGTGGCCATGGTGGCCGCTGTCATGACGATCGCCGCAGGCTCTCTGGTGACCCGTTTGGCGCACCCCGTAACCTTTTTTGACTCCCTGGGGCTGGGCTTGTTTGCGGTCACGGGAGCGCAGAAAGCGCTGATCTACGGACACAACGCCGAGGTCGCGGTGTTGCTCGGGGTGGTTACCGCCGTGGGCGGAGGCGTGGTGCGTGACGTGCTGCTAAACCGCGTACCGGTCATCCTCCAACGCGAGATCTACGCCTCTGCCGCATTGGTCGGCGCGCTCATCGAGGTGGTGGGGGAACGCCTTGGATGGATGTCGAGCGCGCGAACCTGGTTCGCGCTGTTTGTTTGTTTCGCCCTGCGGTATCTATCGCTACGCTACAAATGGAACTTGCCGCGCGCCTCCGACTACGGAAAAAAACATAGCGACTGACCCCTTCGCCACGTAAAGAGCAATAGCCCGGTTGGCATTCTGTGTTGCGCGCGCGGTGAGCTATCCCGCCGTAGAATGCCTACAGCGCATCGCCGCCACTCAAGGAGGGCTGTCATGACCCGCCCAAGTTTGCACGCACGCCGCCTCGGTGCCTGGACACGGGTTTCCTGCGCGGCGCGCCCGACAGCCGGCTCGGCATCTTTCTCCGATGCCGCGGCAGCCTACCCTGATGGCAGTATGTCTGCACCATTGTCTCAACCGGCGCGCAAGCCTTTGGCGACTGGCGCAAGGCCACAGACACGGCGTTCGCAACCCAGACCCTCGTTTGTTCCTGAGCGCTGCCCAACCCCTCTCGTCGAGCCGGAACGCTTGCGCGAATCATCGCCACGCCATGGGCCCGACGACAGCTTCACCGCCAAACACGGGAGATCAACATGAGCCAGAAAGTTCTCATCACCGCAGCCGCATCCGGCATCGGGCTTGAAATTGCCCGGGCTTACGTCGCGGCGGGCGCCACCGTCTTCATCACCGACATCAATCAGCAGGCGATCGACGCTGCCCAACGGGAAGTCCCCGGCCTGCTGGCAACGCTGTGCGACAACGCCAAACTCGCCGACATCGAGAAAATGATCCCGGCTGCCATCAAGGCCCTGGGAGGCCTGGATGTGCTGGTCAACAACGCGGGCATCGCCGGGCCGACCGCGACGGTCGAAGAGGTAGACCCCGCTAAATGGGAGCAAGTCATTGCCGTGGATCTGATCGGCACCTTCAATGTCACCCGCTTGGCCATCCCGCACCTCAAACAGCAAGCAACGGCCAGCATCCTCATCATGTCGTCGCTGGGAGGGCGATTCGGTTACCCCAACCGCAGCCCTTACGGTGTGGCCAAGGCCGGCCTGATCTCCCTGGCGCAGACGCTGGCCATCGAACTGGGCAACGACAACATCCGCGTCAACGCCATCGCCCCCGGCGCCGTGGGCGGCCAGCGCATCGAAAATGTGCTGCAAGGCCGGGCAAGCGCCAATGGCAAAACGGTCGAAGACGAACGTGCCTCCATGCTCAGCATCCAGTCGATCAAAAGCTTTGTGGACCCCAAAGACATCGCCGCGCTATGCGTCTTTTTGAGCTCCGACGCGGGCAAGTCCATCACCGGGCAGGTGATCCCCATCGATAACGGCGCACTCAAAGCCGCGTAAATGCGCCATGGCGCCGCCCAGAAGGCGGGCAACAAAAAACCCGCGTCTCTAAGAGAATCGCGGGTTTCTGCAACTGCGTACTGCTAAGTATTCTTGGTGCGACGGCGAGACTCGAATAGTCAATGTTTATGCTAGTTACAGGCGATTCATCCTGAATAAGTACCCAAACAGGTACCCAAAAATCTCTGCTTGCTGTCAGCGAAGCTAATCAACTATCTGCATTTTCTCCCACAGCACTTACTGACACAAGCTTTCTGAAACATCATTCCGACAGGCTTCTCTATGAACGAACCTCTCTCTGAGGTCATCCGCATCCGGGTGACCCCGTCCCATGCTGCCCGCTTGGGCGAGGCAGCGGCCCTGTCAGGGCTATCCCTCTCTAACTATATAAGGCGGCGGCTCTCCGCCGACGACACGTTGCAGGAAGAACTGGCGCTGTTGCGTCAGATCGTGGCTGACCTGGGCCACCTGCGCGATACCCGCGTGGCTGCTATCGAAACGGCTCATCTGCTGCGGGCCATGGCCAAGCCTGAGCACATCGCCATCGCACAGCAAACCCTTCTGCAACAACGCTAGACCCTTCCCCCGGCCTGCTCTACGGCCACCAGCATTACCCTTCCCGGAGACTTCCCCCATGCACACCCTTCCCGCCCTGCGGGCCGGGGCGCTGGCACTCGCCTGCGTCCTGGCTCCGGCTGCCCATGCCACTGACACCCTGGAACTGCTCACCGGCATCCCCCGTCTGGCCTGCGAAGCGACGTTATGCCTGTCGTCCAGCCTGCGCCCTGGTGAATGCAGCCCTTCGCTGGATCACTACTTCAGCATCAAGAAATTCAACAAGCGCGGCCTGGACTGGGCGGCAACGGTTGCGGCGAGGCGTTCCTTTCTGTCCGAATGCCCCGCATCCAGCGACCCAGGCATGCCTGAGCGCGTGGACGCGATTTCACGCGGAGCCGGGAAATGTGATGTGGAGTTTTTGAATCGCACTTATGCGGCCACCGCATATAAGTGGCGCGAACGCAGCCACAGCTACGGAAGCGGAGACAGCACGGAACCCGTCTATGAAGTCCACCCGCTGCCCACCGTCACGCTTACCCAGCTTCCCACCTACTGCGTTGTCTACAACAATCACGCCTGGACGCATGAACTATCGGTTCGGTACGTAGGCCAGCCGACCATGGGCGGGCGCTGGGTCAAGGCCGCGGACTACGAGGCGGCGCAGGCCAAGTGGGATGCCGAACACGATGGCCGCTGGGCCAGGGGCTGGAATTTCTCCTTGACTGACCCTAGGCGACGCAACGAATACTGAGGAAACTCGCCATGATCACAGAGCTTGCCGCCCTGGCCCTGAGCTGCGCACCTAACATCCACCCGGTCACGCTGCACGCCCTGGTGCGGCATGAGTCCCGCGCCCGCCAATACGCCATAGGCGTGAATCGCAAAGGCCAACACCTGCCGCGTCAGCCCAGGACACTGGCCGAAGCCAGCGCAGCGGCGCAGCGCCTGATCGACCAAGGCATCGACTTTGATGCCGGGCTGGGCCAAATCAATGTGCGCAACTGGGCTTGGCTGAATCTGGACACCGCCACCGTATTTGACCCCTGCCGCAATCTGGCGGCTGCGCAGACGGTGCTGGCTGATTGTTACGTCAGGGCATTGCCCAGCCACAAGGATCCACAGCAAGCCTTACGCGCGGCTCTGTCCTGCTACAACACCGGCAATTTCAGCCGTGGTTTCAGCAATGGCTATGTCGGCAAGGTCTTGACCCAGGCTCAGATCAAAGTGCCCGCCTTAGCTCCGCTGGCCAAAGAAACGCCTCCGCCCACACCACGGGCAGCGTCAGCGGATTCGGCACAAGAGCCGGATCAGGAGCAGAGCACGCAAGCCGAAGGTACACCGGACGGCTTCAGCGCCAACCCGGCAACCGACGGTTTTTCTCGGCCACACGACGGCAAATCCGAATCCGAATCCGAGCAGTAGCCCGACACCTGACGCCCAAGCCGCTGCGGCCATCTCCTTCTTCTTTCATCCTTTACCCCAGCGCGCCCAGCGTCCGGGGCAGGAGTCTTCGCATGTCTCTACTGAAACGCCTCAAAAGCACTGCGCCGCTGCTGCGCTCCATCAACAAACTGACTACTGCCACACTGCTGTTTGGCATCCATCAGACTACAACGGCTCAATCCATCGGGGGGCTTTCCCGAGCGCGCACCACGCTGGAGACGCTGCGCGACAACCTCGACGTCATTCTGCCGATTGCCGCCATCATCATCGGGATCATCATCTTCGTGCTGTATTCAGCCGAAGTGATGCGCAAAGACGATGCCATCCGCTGGGGGATCGGAGTGCTCCTGGCCGGTTCCGCCGCCGAACTGGTGGTGCTGCTCTGGAAGTAAGCCATGACTGAGAACACCTATCCGGTCTTCAAAGGGTTGGGGCGCAAGGCCACCTTCATGGGCGTTCCGACCAAGCTGCTGCTGGGCGCCTTTGCCTGCGTGGCCATGATCGCCATGACGGCGGGCCTGGCCTGGTGGGGGTTGCTGTTTGTGGTCATGCCCGCCCTGGCCATCCTGACCCGCGACGACGATAAAGCCCTGGATGTGATCTGGCTTGAACTGAAGACCCGCCGCCGCAATCGCAATCAACGCTTCTGGCAGGGTTCGAGCTACGCCCTGCAGGGCTATCACCGCCACCGCCCCTGGCGCACGCTCATCAAATAAAGGATGCCCCATGACTGCTGCCGCCACCCTCGCCGTGGATGAACGGCGGGTTTCGCGCTACCTGCCCTATTCCCACCACGTCACCGATCAGATCATCGCCTGCGACAACCACGAGTACCTGGCCGTCATCAAGGTGGCGGGCCGTGCGCCCGACGCCTACGCGCAAGCCGAACTGAAAGACTGGATCGAAGCCCTGCATAACGTGCTGCGCGGCCTGCCCATGGGTTCCATCGGTCTTTATTCCCATATCGTTCGCCGCCGTGTCACGGAATACCCCGAAAGCACTTTCAGTCAACCCTTCGCCGCACAGTTTGACGCTGCTTACCGCGCTACGTTCGACGTCTCAGGCCTGATGGTCAACGATTTGTACCTGACCGTTCTGGTTCACCCGGTGCAGGATCCCGTCCTTGGCACATTCGCCAGCCTGGAGAAAGCGGACGCCCAACGCATCGCGCACTGGCAGGCGGAATCCATCGAGCGCCTGGACAGCATACTGCGCACCCTGACGGCGGGCCTGTACCGCTATGACCCGCACACCCTGAGAATCGTAGATCGCAAGGGGTTCGCGTTCAGTGAAACCGCTGAGTTTCTGAGCTTTCTTCTGTCTGGTCGGCATCGGCCTGTGCCGGTCAGCCGGGAGCGTCTGCGCGATACCCTGCCCTACGCCAGACCAATTTTCGGCCGCCACGGCGAACTGGGTGAACTACGCACCGTCGCCGACTCGCGCCTATTCGGCATGATGGAACTGCGCGACTACCCCGAAGCCAGCAAACCCGGTCACCTTGACCGGCTGCTGGGCCTGCCACATGAGTTTGTGCTCACCCAATCATGGGGCAGCCATACCGGAGCCGCTGCCAAGAAACTGGTCAAGAAGCATCACAAGCTGCTGGTCGATTCGGGCGACGATGCCGACAGCCAAATCAGCCAACTGACCAAGGCGATGGACGACCTGACCTCCAGCCGCCTGGGCCTGGGCGACCATCACGCCACCGTGCTGATCTACGGCGATACCGCCGAAGGCGTGCGCCAGGCACTGGCTCATACCGCAACAGCCCTGGCCGAGGACGCCGTCGGCTTCAGGCCGCTGGAACGGGCACTGGAAGCCGGGTTCTGGGCGCAACTGCCTGGCAACTGGCACTGGCGACCGCGCCCTGTGCCCATCACCTCGCTCAACTTCCTGTGCTTTTCCAGCCTGCACAACCAACTGACCGGCAAGCCGGCAGGCAACCCCTGGGGGCCGGCCGTCACTCTGCTCAAGACGCAAACAGGCAGCCCGTTCTTTTTCAACTTCCATGCGTCCATCGAAGACCTCGATGAAACCGGCAAGCGCCGGCCGGGCAACACCATGATTATCGGCATGACCGGCACCGGCAAGACCGTGCTGCAGGGCATGCTGCTTACTCAGGCGCAGAAGTTTGGTGCTACGTGCGTCGTCTGGGATAAGGATCAGGGGATGCAAGTGCTCATCATGGCGCTGCGCGGCCGGTACTTCAATATTCGCCTGGGTGAAGCAACCGGCTGGAATCCGTTTCAGATGGAGCCCACCAAGGGCAATGTCGCGTTCATGGTGCGTCTGGTGGTATGGCTGGCTGAGCGCCGGGGCGAAGCGGTCAGCACGCGCCAACATGCCGACATCAGCCAGGCCGTGCAGCAGCTGACCACACTCATCGACCGGGAAGCCCGCACCCTCTCGACGCTGAACACGCTGCTGCCTAACCCCTACAGCGAGGATGACAGCGCCAGCACCATTCACGCCCGGCTGGCCCCCTGGTGCCAGGGCGGGGAATACGGCTGGCTGTTCGACAACCCTGCCGACGAACTGAGTCTGGCCAGCGACGGCGGCGCACCTGCCATCTTCGGTTTTGACCTCACCGAGCTGCTGGACGATGACGCGGTACGCGGCGCGGCCACCATGTATCTGAAGCACCGCATCGACGCGCTGCACGATGGCCGCCGCATCATCAACCTGTACGACGAGTGCCAGCACCCGTTGAAAGACCGCCATTTTCAGGAGGACATGCAAGACGCCAGCCGCACCATTCGCAAGAAAAACGGCGTGCTGGCTTTCGCCACCCAGGAACCTGGCGCCATCACGGAAAACTCGGTCGGCCCATCGCTAGTGCAGCAGACAGCCACCTTAATTCTGCTGCCTAACCCCAAGGCTCGTGCCCGCGATTACATCGAAGGCTTCGGCCTGACCGCCGCCGAGTTCGAGCTTCTGAAAACGCTGGGCGAGGCCAGCCGCAAGTTTCTGGTCAAGCAAGGCTCCAGCGTCACCGTCGCCCAGTTGGACTTATCCGGCTGCGACGACGAACTGCTGGTGTTCTCCGGCAGCCCCGACATGGCCGAGATTGCAGAACAAGCCGTTGCCCAGGCCGGGCCGGACCCCGCCGCCTGGTTGCCTGTCTATCTCGATAACGTTCGGCAAAGCCGCCGGAGCACGGCCACCGCGCAGAGAGACCATCTATGAAACAAACCACCCGCGACCGGGCCAAAGATCGCGCCACGCTTGAAGGCAGGCAGCGACAGACACAAGCCCGCGACGATCTACAAGCTGTCAAGGATCAGGACTTCTATGCCCGCCTGGGACTGGAAGCCCCGGATACCCACCCACCGGAGGATGCCTTCATCGTCTCTATCCATGCCGAACACTGGACGCATGAAAACCTCGCGGCAGGCGAAACCCATACCCGAGACATCGAACTGGACCGCGTTACCTTTAATGCTGATGAACTGGTGCGTCACGCACGGGATTACGGCATTTCTGAACCCTCGTGCAACGACCCACGGACGACGCCGGAGATATGGTTTCGCTCCACGTTCCCAAGCGAAGATCGTGCCTATTTTGAGCAAGGTGTGCACAAGTATTACAGCCTGTATGTGCACAAATTGAATGGCCAACCGCCCAACCCGCATGATTATCAACGGATCGCCGATCTGATCGGCGTGCGCTTCGATCACGCGCTAGACCTGACTTACAGGGTGGAACAAGAGGGACCAGACCTATGCCCATAGACACCCAAAACCCTCGACGCAGCCCCACGCCCGATGAAGCCGCAGGCAAGGCCTGGTGGAACATTCTGAAACCTTTGGAGCGTGCCTACTGGCTTACAAAGGTCGGAGCCGCTTGCAGCGTGGCTGACGCCTGGGCAGCGTGCAAGCGCAGCCAGACTCATCCCAATAACCGCTCACCGTAGGAAGACCCCATGAATCGAAGGTATTTCATCACCGCTGCCGGCGCAGCCATCCTGCTGACCGTCCTGGCCGGATGCAAGACGGAGCCGGACGGTGGGAAATTTCTTGGGTACTGGAAATCAGATAGCAAATATGACCCTGATGCTATCCATATCACACGTAACGGCGACAGTTTTCTCTTTACCGTTGTAACCAAGGATCCGTTTGGCGGCGGCTATCAGGCTCACAAGCTGCCCGGCAAACTGGAAGGATCAGACAACATCTTGATTGTCGGCGATAAGCAGATTGCCTACGACGAAGCTGCCGACCTCATCGTTTCAGACCAGATGAAAGCGCATCGCGCCACTGAAGCTGAGTATCTGGCTATTGCTCAGCAGGCTGACGCCACCCCCTGATCTCTGCGCCCTAAGGCGCATTCCCTCGGAGTTCTTCCCATGACACGCTGCAAGTTTCTTACGGCGGGCATAGTGCTGTCCGCCACATTCCTGAACCCCGCACATGCCAGCGGTATTCCTACGGTAGATGCGGCCACGATTGCCCAATTGCAGGAGCAATTACTAACCGCCCGCGACCAGTTGGCGAATTTGACTGAACAGCTCGCCACCGCGAAAGATCAGTTGGCCGCTTTCACGCAATCCCGTGGGTACGGCAATCTGGCCAATGATTACGACATCCGCAACCAGCTTCGTGCCGCCCTGCCTTCCAACGCCAACGACCTTCTGAACCGCACCGGCAGTTCAGGTTTGACTGGCGATGTGTCACGCATTACAGACGATGTACTGGCCCCTGTGAATTTTCAGGAGGATCGCCAGGCGCTCTCAAAGCAAGCGCTGAACATTGAGGCTACTGCCAAGGCCATGAGCGAGCGCGCTTATAACTCCATGACACAGAGACTATCCAATGTAGATTCACTACAAGACAAGATCAACCACACTACCAACCCGAAGGAAATCGCCGAACTCCAGGCCCGAATCCAAATCGAGCAAGCCAATATTGCGGCAGAACAGACCCGTATTCAGCTTGCCGCCCAGCAACTGGAAGCGGAGCGAAACCTGCTGCAAGCCAGGGCGGAACGGGTATACGGCGGCTGGTTCGGGAATAATGACGCAACTGGCGAAGCCGCCGGAAGCGAAAGGTAAGGCCACATCATGTCTGGCCTGACCCCATCCGTAACCCCGCCTTCCGCGCCCAGCGATGTTGCCCAATGGGTCATGACTCAGACAGAAAACACACTGAGCGATGCCATCAACGACCCGATGCAGGCGCTGTTTGAAGCCCTTATGCCGATGATAGTCGTGGGACTCACGCTACAGTTCGTGGTGTACGCCTTTGCTCTCATGCACGGTCAAAGCAATATGACGGTCACGGAGTTCTTCCGCAAGGCCATCCTCGTAGCCATTACAGCGATGATTTTTGGTGTCGGAGGGCTATACCAGAACGACATTGCCAAGACGATGATCGCGCTACCTGACGACATTACTCAGGTCGCAATCAGTAGCGGCAGCGTGGCCGAAGAAGTGGACAAACTACAAACCGAGACAGGAAAAGCCTCCAATGCCATGATGGGGAAGGGGCAGGACGCTTGGTACAACGTCCTGCCCTCCACCAAAGAAATGCTGGTCAGCCTGCTGGCGACGATGGTCCGGATCAATGCGGCCATACTCGGCAGCATCATCATGGTCATTGTCGTAGTGTGTAAAGTCGGCATGGCGCTTGTCGTGGCCTCTGGCCCTATCTTCATAGCAGCCACACTGTTTGAGCCGACCAAACCGCTTTTCAACAGCTGGGTTTCACAAGCCTTGAATTTCATATTCCTGGCGCTTTTGGCTGGCCTGATATTCGGGCTGATTCTGCAACTGAATATCCAGCTTATCCGCATGATTGCCGACCAGATAAATGGTGGAGCCAAGGACATTCTCGGACTTTTCGGAGCGCAGCTTCTGGTAGGTGTCGCCAGTCTCGTAATCATGGTCATGATTCCCGGCCTCGCCGCCGGTCTTTCCAACGGCTTCGGCGCTCAGCTTGGCATCGGCACCGCTGCACGTGGCGCGTTTTCCATCATGAGACTGCGCAGCATGCTTCGACTACGCGGCAAATAAACCAACCACCTGTTGGCCTACGCCGGGCCGATTCAGCCCTTTTCCCATTCCATCCTTCTGCCAGCCCGGCAGGACAGGAGCCTTTCCCATGCAAAAACTCTTTGCCGCCCTGGCGCTGGCCGGGCTGTTGGCTGGCTGCGCCTTCCACGCGCCTCAGGCGCCCCAACCCGCTGATGCGCCCCGCATTCCGGTCAACGCCACGCCACCCCCGCTTACCCAAGGAGTCTGAGCCGTGTCAGAAGCCCTTAAATCCGAAGACATCGCCGCCTGGCTGGAGCAGTCGCGCGGCCTGGAGCGCGACCACCTCGGCGAATTGGTTAAAAGCCGCAAACGTGCCTGGCAAGTTGCCATGGGGGCGGGCCTCATCGCCTTCGCGTCCGTCCTGGCCGTGGCCGGACTTACCCCTTTAAAGCAGCCGCCGCAAATGTATGTGGTGCGGGTCGATAATGCCACCGGCGCCATCGAGCATGTCAGCACCCTGGGCCAGCCCATGGAAGACTACGGCCAGCGCATCGCCAAGTATTTCCTGAACGCCTATGTGCTGAACTGCGAAAGCTACAGTTGGCAAACCATACAGGAGCAATTCGACACTTGCGCTCTGCTGTCTTCCCCGCCTATCCAGACGCAATACGGCCAGCGGTTTGAAGGGCCGGATGCCGTCACCACGCGTCTGGGTACTCTAAGCACGGTCGATGTGCAGGTTCATTCCATCACCCTTGGGGCCAACCAGTCGGCCATTGTCCGGTTCACCAAGGCAGAACGGGAAGTCAGCACTGGCAACATCACCAAGGTCAGGCACTTGATCGCCACCATGGCCTATCAGTACGCCGATGTGCCGCTCACAGAAGAGGTCGCCCGCCGCAACCCGCTGGGTTTTCAGGTCATGCGCTACGACCTGGCCGCCGACCTGTCGCGCTGAACCCCGACAAGGATCAGAAGGAATCCCCATGTTTGAACACCTCCTTACCCGGCAGGCGCTGGCGCTACTGCTGTGCCTGTCCTTGCCTGTCAGCGCCCTGGCGCTGGAGAATCCGCGTTCTTCGCGGCTCGATCATCGCGTGCGCTATGTGAACTACAACCCCGCTGATGTAATCCAGCTTGATGCCGTCATCGGCGTGGCCACGCACATCATGCTGGAACCCGGCGAAAGCTACCTCTATCATGTCTTTGGCGACAGCCAGGCCTATGCCTTCACCCACAAGAACAATCATCTGTTCTTCAAACCGACGGCAGAGGATGCCGACACCAATCTCATCGTCATCACCGACCGGCGCGATTACAGCTTCAGGCTTTCCTACAGCGACAACCGCAGCGCGCCCGCGCTTTACAAGCTGGTGATCCGATACCCGGAAGTACAGGCCCGGCAACGCGCCCAGGCGGCGCAAAAAGCCGCCGTTGAACGCGCTCTGCAAACCGCTGGCAATCCCACGAACTGGATGGCCTACACCCGTAGCGGCGATGCAGCCATCGCCCCGGTACACGCTTGGGACGATGGGCGTCAGACCTGGCTGCAATTCGCCCCGGAAGCCGACATTCCCACCGTGTACCGCGTCACCCCCGACGGCCAGGAAGTCATCACCAACCACCACATGGCCGATGAGCGCACCATGGTTCTACATCGCACTGCTGCCCGCTGGCACCTGCGCCTGGGCAATCAAGTGCTGGCCATCCACAACGACGCCTACGGCGTGACACCCGTACCCGCCCATACCGGCACCGCCTCACCGGCAGTACGCCGCAACGTGAAGGGCGCCACTGCAAAGCAACCCTCAGCCGCTGCGCCCGTGCCCACGCTGCGCATCCGTGAAGTCACGCAATGAAGGAATCCCCATGACGGATAAAGAACACGGCCCAGCCCAGGCATCCCCGCCACCGGATACGCACGCTGCTACCCCCGGCCTTGATCGCGACGCTCCGAATCTGGATGCCACCGGGCGCAGCGCCCCGCGCGGCGCCCGGGCCTTTCTCTGGCTCACCATACTGGTCGCCATCGCCGTGGCCGTCGGCGTGCTCCTAAAAGCCTGGGGCGGGGAACCCGGCGCAAAGGCCGATACCGGCCTAGAAGCGGATCAAAGCGGCATCACCAACCGCCTCAAAGCCCCAAAAGTGGAACGACCGGCACCTCCAGCCCCCTTGCCGCCACCGTTCCCCGAGCCTGCAGCCATCCCCCGCTATGCTGTTCCGCCATCGGCACCGGCTACACCGCCGCCTGTAGATGAAGTGGCCCAGCGTCGGCTTGCCAGCCCGCTGCAAGCGGGCGGCGCGGAAGGCGGTAGCACAGCAAGCAATCAGCCGAATGGCCCCAACGGCCCCTACAGTGATGCAGGGCCGCTCGCCGATAAGCTGCGGCCCCTAGAACTAGCACCCTCCGTTGCCGGACAACTGGGCGACCGGAACTTTCTGTTGACGCAAGGCACCATGATCGACTGTACCTTGCAGACGAAACTGGTCAGCACCCAGCCCGGCCTGCTGACTTGCCTGGCGACACACGATGTCATGAGCGCCAATGGCAAGGTCAAGTTGATCGACGCAGGTACCAAGTTCACCGGTTATCAGTCCGGCGGCATCCAGCAGGGCCAGGCCCGCGCCTTCGTGACATGGAACCGGCTGGAAACCCCAACCGGCATCATCGTGGACCTGGCCTCGCCCGGCACCGGCCCGCTGGGCGAAGCCGGGCTGGACGGCCATATCGACAATCATTTCTGGGAACGCTTCGGCAACGCCATCCTGCTGTCGCTGGTCGGCGACTTCGGCAACTGGGCTTCTAACAAGGGGCAATCCGGCAGCAACAACATCCGCTTCGACAACACCGCCGAAGGAGGCCAGGAAGCGGTCGCCAAAATCCTGGAAAGGTCTTTAGACATTCCCCCCACGCTTTACAAGAACCAGGGCGAACGTATCGGCATCATGGTCGCCCGCGATCTGGACTTCAGCCACGTCTATGAGCTCGAACCCATCCATTGACCCCATTCCCTTTGACCGCGCCATTGCGGTACGTACCTTCCTGCGGCCTTTATCCCAGCATCTGGACGACCCCAACGTGACGGAAATCGCCATCGTGCGCGCTGGGGAACTCTATACCCGCGTGCGCGGAGCCTGGTTGCTGCATGACTGCCCGGCGCTGACTTACCCGCACCTGGAAGCGCTGGCTACCGCCCTGGCGGCCTACAACCACATGGCCCGCAGTCCCATCCAGTCGGTCATCCTGCCTGACGGCGAACGCGGCCAGATTGTGCAGCCCCCGGCCTGCATCGACGGCACCCTGGCCATCAATATCCGCAAGCATGCACAAGTTGCACTATCCCTGGAGGAACTGCTAGCGCAAGGCGCGTTTACCGCTACCCAAGACGCTGACGCAGGCTACTCGGCGGCAGGCCTGTCGCCAACCGACCAGACGCTGATGTCACTCAAGGCCGACGGCGACCTCCCCGGCTTTCTTCATGAGGCGGTGCTGGCGCGCAAGAATCTGGTGATCACTGGCGCGACGGGCTCAGGTAAAACAACGTTTGCCCGCTCGCTCATCGACCGCGTGCCCGTCGATGAGCGGCTGGTGACCATTGAGGATGTGCATGAACTGATCCTGTCCCGGCACAGAAACCGGGTACACCTCATGTATGGTGGGGCGCGCGGTCGCGTATCCGCCACCGAAAGCCTGGCCGCCTGCATGCGTTTGTCACCCGACAGAATCTTCCTGGCCGAACTGCGCGGCCCCGAAACCTGGGATTATCTGGCCGCACTCAACACCGGCCATCCAGGATCCGTCACCACCACCCACGCCAATGGCGCAGCCGACGCCTTTGACCGCCTGGCCATGCTGATAAAACAATCCCCCACCGGCGGCAATCTCGACCTGCCGACTATCCAGGCGTTTCTACGTCAGACCGTGGACATCGTGCTGCACTTTGAGCGCTTCCGCCTGAAAGAACTCTGGTTTGAGCCCAGGCGACAGACCAGCGCCTGACAGAATTTCCCCTTTGTAGTGGCCTGGCTCATCTTGCCCGGTCGCCCCACCCCCTGAAACCCGTGTGAGGCGCTGCACACGTTCCAGGCGGGCCTTGCATGGGTTCGTCTGGAGCTTGCCCCATGAGCACATCCACCCGTGCGCCTTTTCACGAAGATAACAACCTGCTGCGCCTGTCAGCCGCCATGCAACGCGCCCAACAGAAAGCGGCCCAGGCCATCGCCGACGCCGCTGAAAAGCAGGCCGCGACACCCGCCCCGTTCATTCTGCCGGGCATCAACGAAACCGCCCATGCGATCCCCAACTACATCGCCCGCAGCGCCGTCTTCGCGCCCGTGCGCCGGGGCTGGCGTCACTTGCATGACGACACCGTGTTTCTGGAGGGCGCGCATATCCTGCTCAAAGGCTCAGGTAAGCAATTGAGCGAGGACCACGCCGACATCTGGATGCACGCCATGTACTTGCAAACCACGGCCTTGCTGGGCGAAGCGCCCGTCATCAACCGGGCGGATTTTCTACGCGGCATGGGCCGACCCACCGGCGGCAGCGCCTACGAATGGCTGCACGAGGGCATGAAAGACCTGGCCCGCTTTACCCTGTGCATCGAAGCGCGCCGCAGGGATGGCTCGGTGAAGTACAGCTATGGCAAACACCCATCGACCCGCGTGCTGGCCATGCTGGGCGGCTTCGATTATCACGAAGCCAGCGGCAGCTACACCCTGTACGCCGACCCGCGCTGGGCGCAGATTTTTGGCAACCGGGAATATGCCCTGGTGGACTGGACCAAGCGCCTGCTAATGCGCCACGACCTGTCCAAGAGCCTGCAACGCCTGATCGGCACATCGGCCGACATCCAGCAGAAATACAGCCTGAAAATCCTCAAGCAGCGAGCGCAATACACCGGACGCATGCGCGATTTTCGGGCGACGCTGGAGCGCAGCCTGAGCGAGCTGGAAGCTCTGAACATCATTGCTGAACCCCGGATTGAAGTCGCCATTCGAGGCCATGAACAAGCGGTCTGGACGCGGCTGGATCGGTAAGTTTTCATCGTCATAGCATCGCGCTTTCTCCCCAAGAACAAGCTGTCTGAGCGCCTTTTCAGCCTGTGGACAAGTCACTTTTCCCGTCGTCATAGCATCGCGCCGGGCGCGTCATAAGATCGCGGCCTTTCGTCATAGCATCGCGCTTTATCGTCACAGCATCGCGCCTCGTTTTCGGAAACCCGCATGAACAGGGGCTTTCCAGACATCGAATCGCCTTCTACCTTATTTCTACCTTTCTTCTACCACACCGGCCTGTGAATAAGTCGGAAGGCCGGCGCAGGTAGGCCAAGCCGTCTTACATCGTCACGCTGGGCAGCCGCATAGCGGCTGCTTCGGTCGGCAACGGTCTACAGCCGCCCTTCCGGGTAACGCCTTCTCTCACCCCCAAGAACTTGCCCTTCAAGCTGCAAGGCAAAGGAGTTCTCATGAGCACAACCATCGACACCCGCATGCTCCACATCACCCAACAAGCCGCCTTGTCCGGCATCGGAGCCATGAGTCTGGGCGAAGCCCTGACCGCCGCCCTGGTTCTGAATCGCAGCGACTGGCTGCGCGACTGCGGCTACAGCATTGCCGACGCCCTGGATCGCATCGGCCCCGAATGGGCGGCCCGCCTCTCTGCCGTCGCCCGGCAGTTTCGTAACGAAGTCACCCAGGCTCAATTGCGGTTTTCCTTTGAGATCGTGCCCCATCAATCCCATAGCGGCGGCTTCACCCTGCGCTTGCTGGAAGCGGGCGAAGAAGTGGGCGGCGGGCAATTCATCGCCCAGGGCGATTCCGGACCATTCACCGATGAGCAATCCGCCTACGACGAAGCCCTGGCCACCGGCCGCTGCTGGCTGGTGGGCAAGCAGGCCAATGTCTTTCCCGAGCTGTCGCGCTAAGGGCGCACACCCCCACCGATTCTGGAAACTTATGAATGACTCCCCCTCCATCGCACGCTACCGGGCCGCGCTCGCGGCGCTGGATCCCCGTATCAGCATCGCGGCGCAGCTGCGCGCACTATTCCCCCTGATCGAAGCCGAGCTGGCTGTGGGCGTTCCCCATGCCGCCGTGCTGGATGATCTGGCCGCCGCGGGCCTGTCCGTCCAACGCAGCACTTACGCCATCACCTTGTATCGCTGGCGCAAAGCCAAGCGGACATCCTCAGGCAGGGCAGCCCCGGCTGCAAAATCGTCTCCCAGCCCCGCGACTCCGCCCGCGCCGGAGATAGATGCCATCCAGGGCCGACCGCGCAACATCCAGACGCCCGGCGACCTGCGCAAAATCCGCGACATGCAGATAGACCTCGAAGCCTTGCGCCGCGAAGGGCTGGCCAACCGCACCGCCTCCCCTGAATCCACACCATCGAAAAGGAATGAACCATGAAAGTCGCCGTCCTGAACTACACCGGCTCCGTCGGCAAAACCGTTGTCGCCTCTCACCTGCTGGCGCCCCGCATGAACGGGGCGCAAATCTTTGCGGTGGAATCCACCAACGAAACCGGGGCCGACCTGGGCCTGAACGTCGATCAGCTGCGCGGCGAACACTTTGGCCGTTTGTTCCGGGAACTGCTAACTCGCGACGATGCGATTGTCGATGTGGGCGCCAGCAATATTGAAGATTTTCTGACGCACATGATGCGATACGAAGGCGCGCACGAGGAAATGAGCTACTTCGTGCTGCCGGTCATCAATACCGGCAAGGCCCAGCGTGAAACCATCAAAACGGCAGCGGCCCTGGCTGAGCTGGGCGTTGACCCGCAGCGCGTGCGGATTCTCTTTAACCGTGTCGATAGCAGCGTGCAGGATGAATTCCCCTCCATCCTGGCCTACGCCGCCAAGACGGGTGAAGTGCTGGCCAACCCGCAGGCCGCCGTCTACGAAAACGAGGTCTTCGAGCTGCTGGCCGATCAGCGCACCACCATTGCGGATGTGCTGGCCGACCAGACGGACTACCGCGCCCTGCTGCGCGAAGCCGACCCTAACGACCATGCCCGTATTTCCCAGCTGAGCAACCGGCACGCCCTGCGCGCCATGGCCAAGCCGGTGGACAGGCAGATGAACGCGGCCTTCAGCGCCCTGTTTTCCTGAGTTCGGCCATCATGGAACCCCTCGCACCCCCTAGCGGCGCGCGCACCAAGCTGGACTTGCTGTACCACGAGGTGCTGGGAGAAGTCGCGGGCCTGGTAGACAGGCTGGAGAACGTCGCCCAGCGCCTGGATACTGCGCAACAGCAGATGCAGGCCGTGGCCGACACCCAGCAAGTCCTGCCCCAGCAACTCAGCCGTCACCTGAGCGACACCATAGAAACGGCGGCAAAGCCCATCAACCAGCAGGCGCAACACGCCATTCAAGCCATGCTGGCCGACACCCACACCCGACTAGATCACTTGGCCGGGCAAGCAACCCAATACGCTAGCATCGCCCACCAATCCGCGCGGCGCATGGCGCTTATTGCAGTTGCGGTGGGCGGCGCGGCAGGCGTCCTGGGTGGGCTACTGGCAGGGCTGGCCCTGGGCCAGCTTCTGGTTTCCTGAGAATTTACGCCATGTCTACTCTCATCTCTCCCATCACACGGCGGCGCATCGCCGCCTTTTCTCTGGCGCTCTTTCCGACCGCAGCCTGGATGGCCGCCGCCACCTGGGGCAGCCACATGCAATGGCGCGACTGGAACACCCAAACCTTCCGGCATTTTGTGATGCTCACACCGCAATATCCCTTGCTCTACGGAGCGCTGGGCATCGGTCTGGTTTGCTCCTTGGCCCTGATCCTGTACATTGGGCGCACGGCCCGAACAGAAGGGTTCGAGGGTGCAGGCTACAAGCGATTCGTGCGCGGCACCCGCACTACCTCTGCCAAAAGCCTGGCCCGCCAGTGTGAAGAACGGGGCAAACAACAGATCGACGTCGGCGGGATACCCATGCCGACTGCCAATGAAAACCTGCACCTGCTGATCAGCGGCGCAACCGGCTCCGGAAAATCCGTCCTGCTGCGCAACATGGCGGCTTCCGTGCTAAAGCGCTCCCGACACGACATGGCTACCCGATTGTCGGGCGGCACATCCGAGCGCAACGACCGCATGATCGTGATCGACCCCAACGGCGACCTGCTCAGCAAATTCTGGCAACCCAACGATGTGATTCTCAACCCCTACGACGCCCGCAGCCAGGGCTGGTCATTCTTCAACGAAGTGCGTGCGGATTACGACTGGAAGCGGCTGGCACGCTCCCTGGTGCCCATGAGCCAGGACAAAAACGCAGAGGAATGGAACGACTTTGGCCGCCTGCTGCTGCGCGAAACCGCCAAAAAGCTGCACCAGCTACAGGGCGACGAGGCCAGCATCATGGACTTGTTTCGCCTATGTACCATCGAAGACCCCAAGGTCCTGAAGCAATTTCTGGAAGGCACGCTCGCCGAATCCCTGTTCGTCGGCTCCAGCGAAGCCAGCAAGGCGCTGTCTTCCGCCCGCTTTGTGCTGTCGAACAAACTCTCGGAACATACCGGCATGAAACCGGGCAAGTTTTGCATCCGAGACTGGCTGGAGAAGCCCGACGGGGGCAACCTGTATATCAACTGGCGTGAAGACATGATGAGTTCCATGAAACCGCTGGTGTCATCCTGGGCCGACGTATTCATCACCTCCATCCTTTCCATGCCCGAAAGCACCCACCGGCGCTGGTGGCTGTTCATTGATGAGCTGGCCAGCCTGGAGGGCCTGCCCTCACTGGAAGCCGGACTGACCAAAGGCCGCAAGAACGGCCTGCGCATCGTGGCCGGCCTGCAAAGTACTTCCCAACTGGAACACATCTACGGCCGCACCATGGCCACCACCATCCGGGCCAGCTTCCGGAACCTGGCTGTGTTGGGCGGCTCTCGTACTGATCCGCAGACAGCCAAGGACATGAGCGAAAGCCTGGGCAAGCATGAAGTGGAACGGCCCAAATACAGCATCAGCCGTAGTGCCGATCATCGCAATACGTCGGACAACATGGACCGGGTTACTGAGGATGTGGTGACGGCCGCGCAGATACAGGCACTGCCGTCATTGAGCGGATATGTGGCCTTGGCGGGGGATTATCCGATTGCGCGGATGGAGCTGCCGTTCAGGCGGTATGGAGCGGCGGCGGAAGCGTTTCGGGAGTGTGGGAAATATGGGTGAAACCACTACATATTCGGTAACACTCACAAACAGATAGAATACTTGGGGCGACCTCAACCTCAGCCAAAAGCAAAACTCGACAGGAACTGCTCACTGTATGTTTTGCAGATTATACTTGAATTGAAGGGTAAAGCTTCATGACTCAGTCGACGTTCAACATCTTTGACGCCCTGTCCGCTTGGGGCAAGACACTTCCCACTTGGCAGCATTTCCTGCTGAGTAAATTGGTGGAGGAAGTTGAACTGTCCGACACTGACCTTGACGAGGTCTTCTCAGAGTACCTGATCGATCAGAACCTAGCCGACCCCGGTGCCGCTCGCGTTGCTTGGGACCTGGGACTCCCTCAGTTTCAGTCAAGTGCTCCTGCTGTGGTTAGCACCCTGACGACGATGACCGGCGTTTCAGGCGTCAACGCACTAGCCGCTGGTGAAACGCTAAGCTTCGGACCCAAACTTACGGTGATTTATGGACCCAATGGTGCCGGAAAGTCTGGCTACGCACGGGTGCTGAAATCCGCATGCTTTACGCGATCGAAGGACATTGGGATCCTGGGTGATGTGAAGCTTGCAGAAAGCAAACAGCCAAAGCCAACTGCGAAGTTCTCCTTCGATGATGGTTCCGCCGTGGAATTTGTTCATCAGGAACCCTGCCAACGAATGCTTGATGGCTTCGCGGTCTTTGACTCGACCTGCGTAAGTACGCACCTGGACAGCCGCAACGCTTTCCAGGTCATGCCGTATCTGTTCGATGTCTTCCCACGTATGGTAGCTGCATTCACCGAACTACAAACCAAACTCCGAGACCAGATCACGCTGCGCACGCCTACCACTGACGAATACGTCATCCCTAACAGCACATCCGAAGTCGCAACGGCACTCTCCGCCCTCAATGCAAAGACAGATCTGTCTCGGCTACATGAACTTGCGGTGTATGGTGAAGCCGAAGCTGCCCAGCTATCTGCGATCGAACAGAAGTTGGTTGAGTTGCGCACTACAGACCCGAAAGAGATCGTCAAGAGGAACGAACAACGTATTGTCGACTTGAAGACCGTTCACGCGTCCATCGGTGCCTTGGCGGAATCGATCCAACCATCGCTCGTGCAAGACATCACTGAAGCCGCATCGCGGATAATGGCGCTGATGCAGCAAGGCGCGGCGCTGTCAGCCGCCCATTTTGGCGGAGAGCCGGTTCAACCTGTTGGAACCCGTGCGTGGCTAGATCTGCTGGTAGCAGCGATCACCTATGGCGAGGAAGCGTATCCAGGCGCCACATTTCCTCCTCAGACCGACGGTGCGCGTTGCGTGCTATGCCAACAAACCTTGGATGCTGCCAGCGCAGATCGCCTTGCCAAATTCTACCAGGCAGCCACCAGTGATGTGGAGGCTCAGCTTGCTGCCACGAGGCATTCGCTCGGATCTCACAGCGTCGCTCTGAACAAGGTAGGGCTGTCTTTCTTCGACGAGAAAACTGCCGCGCGGCGCACTGTAGAAGAACTCGATGCGACACTGGCAGCGGAGATTTTCGGGCACGTTGAGGGCTATCGCTCTGTCGTCAACGTGCTAAGCGACGCCGTGGCGGCGGAGACGGGAGCGGCACTGTCATTGCTTGCATATGACGCTGTTTCGGACCGACTGTCTACGCTTGCAGATCGACTAGATCAAGACAACATAAAGCTCCGACAGAGCGATCCTCAGGTATTAATCGACGCGCTGCTTTTGGAACAGCAATTGCTCAAGGATCGACAGCATTTGGCCAGTAAGTACGTTGCAGTGGTGGAAGCGGTCGAAAATTTTAAGTGGATAGAAAAAGCGAGTACATGCCTTCGCACCCTGCCCACCACCCAGCGCGATGTTACGAGTAAGCAGAAGGCTCTGGCAAAAGAACTGGTTGCACAGGGTTTCATCGCGCGATTCACTAAGAACTGCGAAGCGCTGCGGCTGACACTCCCTGTGCAATTCAAGTTTTCCGGCGATGCGGGAACCACGGATCGGAAGATCGAGATTTCCAACGCTGAGATGACCAAAGTCGCTCCTTCTCGAGTGCTTAGTGAAGGAGAGCAGACTGCCGCTGCGCTGGCCGATTTTCTGACAGAGGTCGAACTCAACGGCGCTTGCGCGGGAATAATCTTTGATGATCCGGTAACGTCGATGGATCATATACGCAAAGAGGCTATCGCGCAGCGCCTGGTTTCCGAAGCCGATCGGAGGCAAGTCATAGTTTTCACGCACGACATCCTGTTCACAAACTATCTCGCGACGGCTGCCGAAGAGAAGGGAGTGGCGTTCGCAGGGCGCACCGTTTGGCGCGATCATGCCAATTTACCCGGAGCAATCGACCGACTGGCCTTTCCACACGAACATTATGAAGGCGCTGCGCATGATCGGGCCAGGAGATACTACGAGTCAGCGCGGGCCTTGGAAGGTGATCCGCAACGGGATGCTTTGGAGAAAGCCTGTGGCAGTCTTCGCACCGCCTATGAGGACTTCATCCAGAAGAGACTGTTCAACAATGTGGTGCGGCGCTGGCGGGAGAACATCACGTTTACACTGAATCAGGTGTATTTCGACGAAGCGATTGCCGCACGCATTCACGACCGGATGGCTGCGTTATCGCGCTACATCGACGCACATTCTCACTCGGAAGACTTTCATGAAGTGCCGCTCACAATCGATTCTGTCAAAAGCGAACTGGCCTATTTCGATGCGATCAAGTCTGACTACAAGAAGGCTCGTACGGAATGGGAAAAGACGAGACCAAAGGCCGTAAATGTCTTCAGTTGAATCACCGTTGGAAAGCGATTGAACATGTATGACCTGCACAGACTGGGGTGGAACAGCTTCCAACAGCTTTGTCTCACCATAGCCCGGGAAGTTCTGGGGCAGACGGTGCAGTCATTCTTAGATTCGAACGATGCTGGGCGCGATGGTGCTTTTGCGGGAAGCTGGACTCCGTCACCTGGACAGCACTTCAGTGGTAATTTCGTTATCCAATGCAAATTTTCCAGCAAGGTAGGAGGTCTGCTGACGCGGTCTGGCATCGCGGATGAGATTCCGAAAGTCCGAAAGCTCGTATCCGACGGACTTTGTAATGTCTACATCCTGATGACGAACGCCGGCGTGTCCGCAAAGCAAGAGGCTCAGATCAAAGCCGTGCTGAACGACACCGGAGTGAAGGACGTTCTGATATGCGGGTCCACCTGGATCGAGGATCAGATCAGAGAGAGCGCGCGGCTGCGGATGCTCGTGCCCCGCGTCTATGGTCTGGGTGACCTGAGCCAGATTCTAGATCAGCGCGCCTACGCTCAGGCTCGCGCCGTCCTTGAGTCGTTACGTGATGATCTGGCTAAGGTCGTCATCACGGAGTCCTACCGCAAGGCCGTCAATGCGCTCGACGAGCATGGGTTCGTCTTGCTGATCGGTGAGCCTGCTGCAGGCAAGACGACGATCGCTTCGATGTTGGCGATGGCGGCGGCCGACAAATGGAAGTCATCGGTCGTTAAACTGGCCGATCCGGCCAAAGTCGTGGAACGGTGGAATGTTGACGAACCTTCGCAGTTCTTCTGGATCGATGACGCATTCGGCGTGACGCAGTACGAATCGCCGTTGGTGCATGGCTGGAACCACTCGCTGGCTCAGATCAAGGCCATGCTGCGCCGAGGGGTCAAGATAGTCATGACGTCCAGAGACTACATCTACAACAGGGCCCGCCAAGATCTCAAGGAAAGCGCATTTCCTCTGCTCAGCGAGAGCCAGGTTGTGATCGATGTGCATGATCTGACCGACTTGGAAAAGCAGCAGATTCTTTATAACCACCTCAAGCTGGGCAAGCAAACCACGGAATTCCGAACAGCCATCCAACCTCACTTGGAATACATGGCAGAGCACCCGCGCTTCATTCCAGAGACCGCACGACGTATCGCGGACCCTTTTTTCACAAATAATCTCTACCTCAGCAGATACCATTTGGGCGAGTTCGTGGAAAAGCGGGAACAGCTTCTTCTCGAAGTGATCCAGGGTCTGGACGCGAGCAGCAAAGCAGCTCTGGGTCTGATCTACATGAGAAAGGACCATCTTGAAAGCCCGATCATGTTGCAAAATTCCGAGGAGAGCGCAATTGAGAGACTCGGCAGCACGTTGGGAGAGTGTATTCAAGCACTCGATGCACTCAATGGCAGTCTCGTGACGTACATGGATGTGGACGACCAGCCGGTCTGGCGATTCAAGCATCCGACTATCGGTGATGCCTACGCGGCGACTTTAGCTTTCAACCCGGACCTGCTCGGCATCTTTCTCAGCGGTAGCTCCACCGAGAATCTTCTGTCTCAAGTTACATGTGGGAAGGTCGGTGTGGAGAAGGCTGTCATTGTCCCCAGGTCGCTGTTTCCAGCAATGATGGAGCGTCTAAAGGGCTTCTCGGCCAGCAACCAGTACAAGGTTGAGTGGATGTCCTCGTGGGGCGCTCGGTGGACACTCTATCGATTTCTCGCCAATCGTTGTTCGAAGGATTTCCTGGCGATGTACCTTCAACAATCTCCAGACATTCTGCAGCGCGTGGCCAAACCGGGCCTGAGTCTGAGTGTCGTTCCCGAAGTAGATCTTGCCGTGCGCTTGCATGAATTCGGTCTTCTCTCTGAGGAAGTCCGTAAGGCGTTCGTCGAGACAGTGAGCACTTTTGCCGTCGAGGGTGAAGATCTGTATGCGCTCAACGATCCTGGTGTCCGGAGTGTGTTCCAGGACAGTGAGTTTCACGAGTTGGTGGAAAGGGTCAGAACAGTTTTGCTCCCAAATCTACAAGATGTCCGGATCACTGCACAGATGAGTCACGCGTTTTCTGACTCGCCGGATGAACACATGCAGGGAGTCCTAGAATCGCTCGGCACCCTCAAGAAGCAGTTTGGAGGTGACGATCAACTGGTCAAGCTTGTTGACAAAGAAATCAATCTCGTGAACCAGTGGATCTCCGAAAGAGAGGCGCCAGAACCGAAGGTGGGCCCACGAGTTCTCGGAACCATGGATCGCTCAGAGCACAAGCACGGGACGAGAAGCATCTTTGACGATATTGCGGACTGACGTTTCTAGGCCCCAGTCAGACTGAAGAGCATCCTTATTACGGTCGGCAGCATCTCGCAGGTCGAATATCTCCAAACTGCGGCGCATCAGAATCTGTGACGCCAACGAGCAGACTCATTGTCCAAAGTTGAAACTAGCTAGTTAAACATCCGCATTGTGGTCGCCCGCTAACACTCCGCCACCTAAATGAACAGGTGGATGAATATACGCAATCTCACATCCTTTCCTCGTCAAAGCCAGCCCTGACGCTAGTTAGGTTCTGCTGAACAGTCTCTCATCACCCCTTCCACCTCCCGGAGCCCCCATGATCTCCCACAGCCAGATCTATCGCGCCCGTGCGTCCGTTGCCACCCATTACTACGCCGACCAAGCCGACGACTACTACAGCCGCGATGGCAGCGCCGCGACCTGGCAAGGGCAAGGCGCGCGCCGCTTGGGAGCTGTCGGCGAAATAGACGCCACACGCTTCAAAGCCATGCTGCAAGGCGACTTTGGCCGTAGTGTCACGGCGGGCCGTTCAGTTCGCAAGGACTCAAAAGCCCGTGCTGCCCTTGACCTGACATTCGGCGCTCCGAAGAGCATCACCCTACAGGCTTTGATTGGCGGCGATGAGCGCCTGATTCACGCCAATGACAAATCCGTGGCCGTCGCGCTGGATTATGTGGAACAACACCTGACCATGGGCCGCCGCAAGGAGAACGGTAAGTCGCGGGTAGAACATACTGGCAACCTCATCATTGCCAAGTTCCGCCACGAAACTGCTCGCCCCACTGAAGAGGCTGCGCCTGATCCTCATCTTCACGTTCACGCCTTGTTGATGAACCTGACCCAGCGGGCCGACGGAAGCTGGGTGTCGCTGTCCAATGAAGACATCTTCAAGCTGCTGCGCGTGACGGACGCCATATATCAGGCGGAACTGGAACGCAACGTGCGGGCGCTGGGATACGCGGTTCGTCATGAGAAGCACCATATCGAACTGGCCCATATCAGTCGCGAGCAAATCGAATACTTCAGCAAACGTAGCGCCGGCATCAATGCCGAGCTAGCCGCGCGCGGCACCAAACGTGCAGACGCCCCTCACGCACTGCGCCAGGGCATCAACCTCTCCCACCGCCAGGAGAAAACGCAGGCGTTCAGTCGCGCGGAATTGCACCAACAGTGGCGCGATGCCGCCGCAGCCATCGGCATGCAGTTTGGCCAAGTCGCGCACCAGGCCCACCAGCAAAAGCACCAGCCGCTAGAACAAAGCCCAAACCTGGTGGCACATACCTCTCTGGACTGGGCAATCCGGCATCTGACTGAACGTGAATCCGTCATGCCCTTGGCCGACCTCCTGCAACACGCCGTGCGCCATGCGGGCGGGCATACAGACATTACGGCTATCCAGACGGCCATACAAGAACGGGTAGCATCCGGCACCCTCATCCGCGAGGCGCCGCATTACCGCAGCACGCAAGACAAGGACGCGCTGCCCATGACACGCGAAGGCTGGGCCGCAGAAGTCGTGCTATTGCGTGGCATTTCCCAGGACGCTGCGCTGCAGCTCGTTGACCAAGCGATTGCCCAAGGCCGCCTGTTAATGGAAAGCCCACGGTACGCGACCCGCAGAGCCTTTGAAGCCGAATCCAGAATACTGGCCGCTGAACAGGCAGGCCGCAGCGCCTGGACAACCACCATTACTGCCACCCATGCAGAAAACGGTCTGGACACGAACCTAACACCCGGTCAGCGTGAAGCCGTCATGCTGATTGCGACCGGCACCGACCAGATTGCTGGTATCCAGGGGCTGGCTGGCACCGGCAAATCCTTCGCTCTGCAAAACGCCCAGGCCATCCTGCAGGAGCAGGGCCACAGCATGGTGGCCCTGGCCCCCTATGGGAACATGGTGCGCAACCTGCGTGAAGATGGCATACCGGCGAACACCATCGCATCGGTGCTAGCTGCAGCCGACAAACGCCCTTTTCTCGAAAGTCTAGGGCCGCAATCCGTTGTGGTTATAGATGAAGCCGGAGTCGTGCCAGTTCGCCAGATGGACAAGCTGCTGGCGCTCATTAAGCCGACCGGGGCCAAGGTGGTCTTGCTGGGCGACACTGCCCAGACCAAGGCCATTGAGGCGGGCCGTGCCTTCTCCATGCTTCAAGAGCGCGGCATGAAAACCGTACTGATGGCCGACATCCAGCGCCAACGCTCGGAACGACTGCGCCAGGCGGTCCACCTGGCTGCCGAAGGTAAGGCCAGTCGATCTTTGTCACTGCTGAACCAGATCCATTGGATCCCGGATGAATTCACGGTCGATGAACACGGCAAGAAAACACGAGACAGTTCCGCCCGGTATGAAGCCATCGCTCAAGCCTATATGACGCTTCCTACTACAGAGCGGGCCAACACCATTGTCGTGACCGGCACCAATGCGTCACGCCAGGCCATCAATGAACGGATCCGCGCCCTGCTTGGCCTGGAAGGCAAAGGCCACCAATGCCAGTTGCTGGCCCGGCATGACGCCACCCGCGCCCAGCGTAGCGTGGCCCGGTATTACACCGTGGGCGATATCGTCGTTCCTGAGCGGGACTATCAGTGCGGGCTGAAGCGCGGCGAGCTATACCGCGTGACTGGCAACACACGGCATGACCGCATCACGGTAGAACCGCTCCGACCCAATGCCGCGTCTGCTTCGTCCATTGAGATCATCCCCAAGACCATGAGCAAGCTGTCGGTCTATCACCTGAACCGGGCAGAATTGTCCGCAGGCGACCATGTCCGTATCACGCGCAACGATGCCCACCACGATCTGGTCAATGGCCAACTGGCGAAGGTCGTGGCCATCGATGCGGCCAGAATCACCATCGAAACCAACGGTCGCCATGTTCAACTGAGCACAGATCGACCGCTGAACGTGGACTATGCCTACACAACCACTGCACATAGCGCCCAAGGCCTGACTTGTGACCGTGTGTTCTACAACGCCGAAAGTTTCAGCCGCACAACTGCCCAAGACACCTACTACGTCAGCATTTCGCGTGAACGGCATGAGATCAGCGTGTTCACTGATGACGTGGCGAAGCTGCCAGAGCGGATAGATCGGATCACATACAAGGGGCTGGCGCATGATTTGCAGACGGTGGTGGCAAATAGGCTTGCACAGGATCAAAATGCACTCGCCACCCAGCCCCTACAGGCAAAGTCTGAATTGGAAATCAGTTGATCTCCAAGGTCATTTCATCACTTGCCAACGCTCTTACTCAAACGTTGATGGATGGCCGTCTCGCCCTGCAACACCACTCATATTTGGCTTCGCTATGCCCGGGCAACCGTACGCTCATGTTCCATGGCAGTCTCTGCCAGTCGCAGCGCTTCTGCATGGACTTCCTTTCTCTCACTGTAACGGTCAACAAGATATTCTGATCGACCACGCACCAGCAGCGTGAACTTCACCAATTCCTCCATTACGTCCACAACACGGTCATAGTAGGCCGATAGTTTCATTCGGCCAGCATCGTCAAATTCCTGATAGGCCTTGGCCACTGATGACTGGTTGGGAATCGTCACCATACGCATCCAGCGGCCCAGCACGCGCAAAGCGTTCACCGCGTTAAAGGACTGCGAACCACCACTGACCTGCATGACAGCCAATGTCCGACCCTGTGTTGGTCGGACACCACCAGCCTCAAGCGGCAACCAGTCGATCTGGCTTTTGAAGATGCCGGTAATCGTGCCGTGACGCTCGGGACTGCACCATACCTGGCCTTCCGACCACAATGACAGGGCTCGCAGTTCGGCAACCTTGGGATGGTCGGCCGGAACGCTGTCGGGTTGCGGCAACCCGAGCGGATCGAAAATTCGTGTTTCGGCACCCAGGCGTTGCAGGATGCGGGATGCTTCCTCGATTAGAAGTTTGCTGTACGAGCGCTCGCGCAGCGAACCGTAAAGTAGCAAGATGCGGGGCGGATGGGCGATATCGACCGGTATGGCGACCTTTTCGTGCGTCGGGACATCGAGCAGGGAATCGTCCAGAGCAGGCAGCGAAGCGTCGTGTAGCGATGTGAACTGTTTCATAATGATTTGGAGGTTTAGCGGACTCGGGCGGCGCCATCCAACGACTGGCTGGCGTGCTGTCATCATTTCGTCATTTCTACTATTATAGAATTAATTTAACGTAGATATAAACGCAACTTGGAAAAGCTATGAATTCCAAAGACGTTGTACGGTCATTGGCCGCGATCGCCCATGAATCTCGCCTTGAAGCGTATCGCTTGCTGGTGCAGGCCGGCCCTGGCGGGCTACACGCCGGGCGACTGGCAGAGTTACTTCAGCTGCCGCCGTCATCTCTGACCTTTCATCTCAAGGAACTCGTCCACGCAGGCCTGCTCACGTCACGGCAAGAAGGCCGCTTTGTCTTCTATTCAGCAGAGTATGGCGCCATGAGCTCGCTGCTCGCCTACCTGACGGAAAACTGCTGTGGCGGCAACCCCTGCTTACCGGCAAGAAGTGATATCTGTTCCGGAATGGATGAAGTTCAGTAGCCGTCACCAACCCTGTTCCACTCGAAATATCTTGGGAACGATTCAAGGAAACATGCTCGCTATGGCAGACAAAATCTACAACACCCTGTTCCTCTGCACGGGGAATTCCGCACGCAGCATCATGGCGGAAGTGCTGCTCAACCAGTTGGGAGATGGCCGTTTCAGAGCATATAGCGCAGGCAGCCATCCCGGATCCCACGTCAACCCCATGACGCTTGAAATTCTGGAATCCGTTCATCTTCCCACTGATGGCTTACGCAGCAAAAGCTGGGACGAATTCGCGAGACCTGACGCCCCTCAGATGGATTTCGTGATTACGCTTTGCGACAACGCGGCAGGCGAGCAGTGCCCCGTATGGCCCGGCCAACCCATTACGGCCCATTGGGGGTTCGAAGACCCGTCGGCATTCCAAGGGTCGCCCGAGAAAAATCGGGAGCATTTCGACAAAATTTTTCGGCAGATCGCAAACCGCATCAAGATTTTCACCAGTTTGCCGCTGACAACGCTCGACCGCGTCGCCATCAAGCGCGAACTCGATACCCTGGGAAACAGCAAATGAATGTCCTATTCCTCTGTACCGGCAACTCTTGCCGCTCGATTCTGGCCGAAGCCACCTTTAACCATCTTGCTCCAGCGGGCTATAGGGCGTTGAGTGCCGGCAGCCGCCCAACGGGTGAAGTACATCCCCGCTCATTGGCGCTACTGGGACGAGAAGGCATTTCAACAAGCGGCTACGCAAGCAAATCGTGGGATGACCTGCCCGCCGCACCCGACATCGTGATCACGGTGTGTGCCAGCGCTGCGGGTGAAGAATGCCCGGCCTACCTGGGGAATGTCATGCGTGCCCACTGGGGCGTAGAAGACCCCGCCCACGCCACCGGCACCGATAGCCAGATTGATGCCGCGTTCGACACGGCTTATCGCATTCTAAGGGCGCGCATTGAAGCCTTCCTATCTTTGCCGCTGAAAGATTTGAAGAGCCAAACCGCCCAGCTCAAAGAAGAGCTCGAACGCATCAGCTATATCACGCCTTCCCTGTAAAGCGCCCATAAAAAACATCCGACACGCCGTCGCCGGACGGCGTTTCCCCATTCCTGGCATAAAGAGAATCTTCCGTGGCTGTCGCACTGCTAATCTTCCTACTCACGATTGTGCTGGTTATCTGGCAACCCAAAGGGCTCAATATCGGATGGAGCGCTACCCTCGGCGCTGTGCTTGCTCTCGCTTTCGGAGCAGTCAGCTTCAACGACATTCCCGTCGTCTGGAATATCGTCTGGAACGCCACGGCCACTTTTATTGCCATCATCGTCATCAGCCTGTTACTGGATGAAGCCGGTTTCTTTGAGTGGGCGGCCCTGCATGTGGCGCGCTGGGGCGGGGGTCGGGGCCGGCTTCTTTTCGCCCTGATCATTCTGCTTGGTGCGGCAGTATCTGCATTCTTCGCCAACGACGGGGCTGCACTGATACTGACACCCATCGTGATGGCTATGCTCCTCGCGCTTGGCTTCACACCGGCGGCAACGCTCGCTTTCGTGATGGCCGCCGGCTTCATCGCGGACACGGCCAGCCTTCCGTTCATCGTGTCGAACCTGGTGAATATCGTATCGGCAGACTTCTTCGATATCAGTTTCGCGCGATACGCAGCAGTCATGGTGCCGGTAAACCTAGTTTCCGTGGCGACGACCTTGCTCGTGCTGTTGATCTATTTCCGCAATAGCATCCCGGTCAATTACGATGTCGGCCAGCTCAAGGTGCCTGCAGACGCCATTCGTGACAAGGCAACCTTCCACGCAGGCTGGTATGTGCTCGCCTTCCTGCTGATCAGCTTCTTCGTATTGGAAGGCTTCGGTATTCCGGTCAGCGCTCTCGCCGCCACAGGCGCTGCCATTCTGCTGCTGGTAGCCGGACGCAGCCATGTGATCAGCATACGCAAAGTCATGCGCGAAGCGCCCTGGCCCATTGTGGTGTTCTCGCTTGGCATGTACTTGGTCGTGTATGGCTTGCGTAATGCCGGGTTAACCGACATGATCGCCGGATGGCTCAATGCCATGGCAGATCAAGGCATGTGGGTCGCCACCCTGGGTACCGGCCTGCTGACCGCCTTGCTTTCTTCCATCATGAACAACATGCCTACGGTACTTGTCGGCGCACTGTCCATCGACGCAAGCCAGGCGGCCGGACCCATCAAGGAAGCCATGATTTATGCGAACGTCATTGGCAGCGATCTCGGCCCGAAGATCACGCCTATCGGCAGCCTGGCAACACTCTTGTGGCTGCACGTGCTGGCCCGAAAAGGCGTGAAAATCACCTGGGGATACTACTTCAAGGTGGGAATCGTGCTGACACTGCCGGTATTGCTTATTACGCTGGCGGCACTGGCTGTGCGGTTGGGGGCTTTCTGACCACGCTCGCAATTCTGGAGTTTATCGGGCGTCTGGCCACGTAACGTTTACCGATGCGTGACAAGGATTAATTTTGAACCCGACCCCGCAAGGTATACTGTCGCGATGCACAACAGTCTTTCCCCATCCATCCGAGATGTCGCCCCAGCAGGGGCGAGATTGTCTGTGCCTTCTCCTACCGCGAAATTGGCCTACCAAGTAGGCCACGGTCTATACAGGGCAGCTCGGCAACGACTGAGTCCGCCCTAAGTCGGTAAGTTCGCATTGTGTTCCAGCACTAAGTGCTGCTGGTTCGACATCCGTCTTCTCGTTTATTCCGACTTATGTCGGCTCTGCTGCATGCGTGTAGCAGAGCGACGCTTAGTATTTTGCTCATGCTGACTAAATCACTACATCAAACCTGGTTTTCCAATATCCGTGGCGACCTGCTCGCCGGTATCGTCGTCGCGCTCGCGCTGATCCCCGAAGCCATTGCGTTCTCCATCATCGCCGGCGTGGATCCCAAAGTGGGTCTGTACGCCTCCTTCTGTATCGCCGTCGTCATCGCGTTTGCCGGTGGCCGCCCGGGCATGATCTCGGCCGCCACAGGCGCCATGGCCCTTTTGATGGTCACTTTGGTCAAGGAACATGGCCTGCAGTACCTCTTGGCTGCGACCCTTCTGACTGGCGTGTTCCAGATTCTAGCCGGTGTACTGAAGCTGGGCGGCCTAATGCGTTTCGTGTCGCGTTCCGTGGTTACTGGCTTCGTCAATGCGCTGGCCATCCTTATCTTCATGGCCCAACTTCCCGAGCTGACCAATGTCACCTGGGTGGTCTATGCCATGACGGCAGTGGGGCTGGGCATCATCTATCTTTTCCCCTACATCACAAAATCCATTCCGTCCCCGCTGGTCTGCATCGTGTTGCTCACGGCAGTCGCCATGATGCTGGACCTGGATATCCGCACCGTAGGCGATATGGGCGAGCTGCCAGACAGTCTGCCGGTGTTTCTATTGCCGCAGGTGCCGTTGAACTGGGAAACGCTGTCCATCATATTCCCATACTCGTTGACTCTGGCAATCGTCGGGTTACTGGAATCCATGATGACCGCTACCATCGTGGACGATCTGACCGACACGCCGAGCAACAAGAACCGCGAGTGCGCTGGACAAGGTGTCGCCAACATTGCCTCCGGTCTGCTGGGCGGCATGGCAGGCTGCGCGATGATCGGCCAGTCCGTCATCAATGTTAAATCCGGAGGACGGGGCCGGCTTTCCACGCTGGCAGCGGGTGTCATCCTGCTGATCATGGTGGTGTTCCTCGGGCCGTGGGTGAAGCAAATCCCCATGGCCGCCCTGGTCGCTGTGATGATCATGGTGTCTATCGGCACCTTTAGTTGGGAATCCATCCGCCATCTGCGCACTCACCCCAAAAGCTCCAGCATTGTCATGGTGGCAACCGTCATTGTGGTCGTTGCCACGCATGATCTGGCTAAGGGTGTTTTCGTGGGAGTCCTGCTTAGCGCCCTCTTTTTCGCCACCAAGGTCAGCCGGCTGTTCCAGGTCAGGTCCAAACTCGTGGACGAAGGAAAACACCGTAACTACGTAGTATCCGGCCAGGTTTTCTTTGCGTCCGCAGACAGATTCGTCTCAGCGTTCGATTTCAAGGAAGCCGTGGATCAGGTCACGATAGATGTGAGCCGTGCGCACTTCTGGGACATCACTGCAATCAACGCGTTGGACAAGATCGTCCTGAAGTTTCGACGGGACGCCACCACCGTTGACATCATCGGCATGAACGAAGCCAGCGCAACTCTGATCGACCGATATGCCGTTCACGACAAAGCCGGCGCAAATCACGATCTGACAGCACATTAAGGAGACCACTATGAACAATGTGATTGCTTGTATTGATGGGGCGAGTTACACCGAAAGCGTTTGCGACTATGCAGCCTGGGCCGCCAAGCGCTTGGATTCGCCGCTTGAATTTCTGCATGTGCTGATACGTCAAGACGATGCCAAGGTGGATGCCAGCGGCAGCATCGGGTTAGGCGCCCAAGAGTCGCTTCTACAGGAGTTGTCCGATCTGGATGAGCGTCGCAGCATTATTGCGCGTGAGCATGGCCGGCAACTATTGGAAGGCGCCAAGCAGCGGGCCACCACTGCCGGCACACAACAGGTCAGTGCACGCCAGCGCCATGGAGAGCTGGTCGAGACGTTAGTTGAGATCGAGGCAGACACCCGGCTATATGTGCTCGGCCAGCACGATCATGAAACAAAGCCCAAGCACTTTTTGCTGGATCACAACCTGGAAAGTGCGGTGCGTGCGCTGCATCGCCCGATTCTGGTGGCAAACTCGAAATTTACAGAGCCAAGAAGCTTCATGATTGCGTTCGATGGCAGCACAACAGGTCGCAAGACCGTGGAAATGGTGGCTGACAGTCCGCTATTGCGCGGTTTGGGCTGTCATGTCGTGATAGTGAGCAACGAAGATAAACCTTTGCACTGGGCGTCTCAGCGACTTGCGGCTACCGGATTCCAAATTGAGGTAAAACAGCTTGAAGGGGAACCCGCCAACGCCTTGGCCGAGTATGCTGAGCAGCGCAGCATTGATTTGCTCGTCATGGGCGCATACGGACACTCGCGAATCCGGCACTTGGTTGTGGGCAGCACCACTACAGCAATTTTGCGACGAAGCAAAGTCCCCGTGCTGATCCTTCGTTAAGCGAATGTGCAGCACCCCCCAACCGGCCCATATAACTGAGTTCTCGGGTAGGTCTATTGGGGCGATACTGTAAATCTATCGCAAGCCGTTTGTTGTCATCGCGTCACACCAATTCAGCCTTCCTGCTGTCAAAACGTAGGATGAAGGCTGCAACTTTGTAGTCATTCTATTGGAATCAGATGGTTTCCGAACCGTCTACCCACTATGAGTCCACATTCGTGGCTGAAATCAAGCTTGCTATATCAAAGCCTTACGTGAATTTGGTGCTCTATCTGTGCCACAGTAGTGCGGGTGGCCATTTCCCCACAACCCCTTGAAAACACAGCTCTTTCCCCACCCCTTCAGGGGTGCGTCATGTGTGGGACTTTTAAGGCCACAAATGAGCGAAGGCGAATTTGGGGACGGAAAGTCCCAGCCAGACCGGGAACCGGGCTGGCATCGTCATCGGACAGGGGCCCAGGCGCAGCCTGGGAACTGCACGACACCAGCAGCGCAAGCTGCTCCAATCAGCACACACGCATCCCTGAACACCAGTCAACGACAAGCAGCAAAACAGACAGCAGCACTCACAAACACCAGATGGCACAAAGCCCGGACAATGCCGGGCTCAGGGTTTGAAAGTCAGGCCGGTCTCACCAGCCTGACTACTCAGCAGTCAATCAAAAGGGAATATCCGAGGCATCTTCCTCTGCAGGCACTGCAGCAGGGGCCTTGCCTTTAACGTTGCGACCTTTGGCGCGGCTCGCTGGCGCAGCCGGGGCAGCTTCGGCCTGCCCGCTGTCGCGGCTGCCCAGCATCTGCATTTGATCGGCGATGATCTCCGTGCTGTAACGGTCTGCGCCGGTTTCCGAATCCTGCCATTTACGGGTTTTGAGCCGTCCTTCTACAAACACCGTGCGGCCTTTGCGCAGGTACTCGCTCGCAATTTCAGCCAGACGGCCATAGAAAACGACGCGGTGCCATTCGGTTTCCTCGCGGCGCTCGCCGCTGGCCTTGTCCTTCCATTGGTTCGTGGTGGCAATCGACACGTTGCACACGGCGGCACCGTCTGCGGTGTAGCGGATTTCGGGGTCTTTGCCCAGGTTGCCAATCAGGGTAACGCGGTTCAATGATGCCATGGTGATATCTCCCGTTTAGGTCGGAGTGAAGCCCCGGGCGCTCTTTTGCCCGGAGCAAAAGGGGTTATTGCTGCGTGGCTGCTTCGTCAAGAAAGCGGATAACGTCGCGAGCGGCCCATTGGGCGTTACCCGTCAACTGCCGCACCCAGGCGCCGCGCGTCGGACTCCAGCGGAAACCGTGGCGCTTCAGCACGTCGCGGGTGTCCTTTGCCGGTTTGCCGTCAAACAAAAACAAGGCGCGGTTTTCCTGCGGATCCTCGCGGTAGGTGTAGCCGTCGCCGCTGCGTTCGGTTTCCGGGCGCTCTGCCACCTTCTCCAGTGCCTTGATGCGTTCGGCAATGCGGCGAATGTTGGCGTTGTTGTTCTGCAATTGATAGGCAGCAAAGCCTGCGCGGCCCGCATAGTCCGGTGTAATAAGCTGCCGGGCGCGTGCTTCATCAATCAATCCAGTCGCCACCAGCATGACTACCCGGGTTTCGGTGTCGGACTTGGCATAACGCCGCACCAGGGCGTTTAACTTTTTCATGGTGTCCTGCGCGGCCTGCAGCTTCAACAGCTTGTGTTTCAACTTATCAATCGCCTCCGGGTCATCGCTGGAAATACCGCCCTTGCCCACTGAAGCGGCCTTGTCTGCGTAGTGTTCGGCCTTCTTCTGCAATTCATAGGATTTTTCATAGCTGCGGCTGACCCGCTCCCGATAGCGGCGGTCGCTGCGTTCGGAGTGATGGCCCACCAGAATCGGCTGACCAAACGGGATGGCCTGCGCCATAGTCTGCGCTTGCGCGTGGGTGGCGTCGGCCTGCCGCTGTGCCTGTGCTGCGCGGGTTTCATAGTTCGCCTTACGGGCTGCCTGCTTCGCTTCATAGGTGTTCATGGTCATGATCTCCAGATGAGGTTCGGGTTTTCAGCTGACCGGATTCGAAGATTCTTGAGCCGGAACGTAAATCCGCCGTTTGGGGTCTGCGCTGGCTCTCCGGTCTTTGCCGCCGTCTTTCGTGAGTTCCGTCGCCGTGCCGAACCGGATCAGGTAGCGCCGACCGGAAAGGGGCGGGCACGGAAGCCGCAGCCTGGAGCGCAGCGGAAGGACCGGGTGAGTACCCGGCGAAGCGAACCCCTTGCAGGAAGAAGCGCAGTGATACAGTCGGTGGTTTTGGCGGCGGGACTCACGAAAAACGGCATAGCGGCCCGCCCGAAGCGATGACCCCGCACGGCAGTCGCGCGGCGAGCGCGCCTAGCCGCGCCCCAGCGCGGCTCCAACCGGCCACGAGACCCATAGGCAAGCGAAGCGCGTAGCGCCGCTCGGCGCGAAGACGTGAGGGATGGAAACCCGAAGGGGCGAGACACCGCGGGTGACTCGATGCGAAGCACGAGAGCCCGGCCCTAAGCCGACAGGCGCAGGGACACGCCCAACTCCGCATCAGGTGTGGTGATGATGATCTATTCGACGGACTTACTGTTCGCGGCACCTGCATCGCGGTTCGCCAAGGATCGCGGCAAGGGATGCTGCCTCACCGACAGATACAAAAGAGGACGTACCGCTACAATGACCCGTCAGTATTTATACGGTAGCTAGAAGATGCCTTTTTTGGACTGGGTGAACAAAAACAGCGCGAAGGACGCGGCAGGTGCCGTGCCCTATCATCTGCTGCGCAAAGAAGCTGCCTATGGCGACGTAGACTCTGAGAACCTGATTATCCAAGGCGACAATCTGCTGGCTCTGAAAGCCTTGCTGCCGTTTTATGCTGGCCGCGTAAAGTGCATCTTCATCGACCCGCCCTACAACACCAAAAGCGCCTTCGAGCACTACGACGACAGGCTGGAACACAGCCAGTGGCTATCCATGATGTATCCGCGTCTGGTGTTGTTACGCGAGCTTCTTGCCGAAGACGGCAGCATCTGGGTCACCATTGATGACAATGAAGCACATTACCTCAAGGTGCTGATGGATGAGGTGTTTGGGCGGAAGAACTTCATAGCTAATGTAGCTTGGCAAAAAAAGTATGCCGTGAAAAGTGACTCGGAATTTCTCTCTGAGTCCCATGATCATGTGCTTCTCTACGGAAAGAGCAGAGGATCCACGAGGATCTACCGCCTTCCCCGCACTGCGGCACAAGATGCTCGATACAAGAACCCCGATAATGATCCGCGCGGGCCTTGGACATCCGGACCGTTACAGCGTAACGAGGCGAGAGACTACGCCATTTATCCAATTATCAGCCCAGCAACCGGCAAAGCGCATATGCCTCCCAAAGGGACAAGCTGGCGCTTCACGAAGGAGAAAATGGAAGAACTGATAGCCGAGAACCGAATCTCTTTTGGTGCACATGGAAACAACGTACCGCGCCTCAAACGCTTTCTTTCAGAAGTAGCTGAAGCTGTGCCTGCAACGACATGGTGGGACTACTCCGATGCAGGTCACAACGACGAGGCCCGTCGTGAAGCCAAAATCCTTCAAGATGACGATGACCTTTTCGGTACTCCAAAGCCCGAGAGGCTGCTCCAAAAAATCCTCACTCTCTCCTCTCAACCAACAGACCTCGTCCTTGACTCCTTCCTGGGCTCCGGCACGACTGCTGCCGTGGCCCACAAAATGGGGCGGCGCTATATCGGCATAGAAATGGGCGAACACGCCCGCACGCACTGCCTGCCCCGTCTGCAAAAAGTTATCGACGGCGAACAAGGCGGCATCAGTAAGGCTGAGAACTGGCAAGGCGGCGGCGGGTTCTCCTTCCTTACCGTGGGCGAACCCGCTTTTGACGAGAATGGTCGCCTGAACAAACAGATCAAATTCCCTACGCTCGCCGCCTATATCTGGCATGTGGAAACCGGCGTGCCCAGCCAACAGGAGTTCAACAGTCCTTTCCTAGGCATCCACGACGGAAAAGCGTATTTCCTGCTTTACAACGGCATTCTTGGCGACCGGCGGCCTGATGGCGGCAACGTGCTGACTAGCGCCGTACTCGCGCACTTACAGACGCTCTGCCCAGACCCTCTGTCTTCTGTCATTTATGGGGAAACGACACGACTGGGCCCTGCCCGCCTGGCTGCGGAGGACATCATCTTCAAACAGATTCCCTACGATGTGGCGATGCGGTAAGGATTGACGATGCTAACGTTAAAGCAATACCAGAATGACGTTCTCGCAGTGCTCACAGATTTCATGCAGCACTGCCGAACCGCATCCGTTTCCCAGGCTTGGGACAGCGCCATGCAGACCCAGGGGCGCGCAGGTGAGCCCTATCATGACAGCTTTCCGGACACGCCCTGCGTCTGTCTGCGTGTGCCCACAGGCGGCGGCAAAACCCTGCTGGCCGCCCATACTGTCGCTAAGGTGGGTAAAACGCTGCTTGATTCCGACGCCCCGGTCGTGCTCTGGCTGACGCCATCCGACACCATACGCAGCCAGACGCTGGAAGCGCTTTCTAATGTGCGCCACCCTTACCGCCAGGCGCTGGCCCATTATTTCGGTGACAAGATCCGCATTGCTGATCTGGAGAGCCTACAAACCATAGGCACCCAGGATGTCGACAAGGCCTGCGTCATTGTTGTGACGACGATTCAGTCACTGAACGTCACAGATACCAGGAAGCGGCATGTCTATTCCTTCTTTGAAGAACTACAGGAGCATTTTCGCGATTTACCTCACCATGTAGAGGAAAGTCTGGAAAAAGTGACAGTGGCCGATCTGGAAAACCAAACCTACCTCACGAAAAAGGATATAGGCCGGGTCAAGTGGTCGGTCGCCAACTGGCTGCACCTGCACCGCCCTCTGATCATCGTCGATGAGGCCCACAACAACCGAACGCACCGCTTCTTCACGACCTTGGGCCGCCTGAACCCCGCCGGCATCGTGGAAATGACCGCTACGCCGGTGGCAGACAATAACGTCCTTTACCATGTCTCTGCCCAGGAACTACGGGCAGAAGAAATGATCAAGCTGCCAATTGTGCTGGCCGAGCACCCGGAAGGCTGGCGCGAATGCCTGCGTGACGCGATTCTGATCCGCAATCGGCTGGAACTGACCGCGCAGAAAGATACAGACTATCTACGCCCCATCATGCTGGTGCAAGCCATGCCCAAAGGCGGCGAAGCCACGGTGGATGTGGTCAAACAGCATCTGATTGAACAAGAACAGATTGCCAGCGAACAGATTGCCGTTGCCACCGGCAGCCAGAAAGAACTGGATGGCATTGATCTTTTCGACCCTGCCTGCCCGATACGCTATGTCATTACGGTGGAAGCCTTGAAAGAGGGCTGGGACTGTTCTTTCGCCTACGTACTGGCGAGCCTGCAATCGGTCAATTCTGCCAAAGATGTGGAGCAACTGCTAGGTCGGGTATTGCGCATGCCCTACGCCCGCAACCGCAGCCAGGAAGCGTTGAACAAGGCCTACGCTCATATTGTCGCCAGCAACTTCGCGGAAGCGGCCAGCAACCTGCGCGACAGGTTGGTGCAAAACATGGGCTTCGAGCGCCTGGATACAGCCAGTTTGATCGTGCCTCAACCCTCGCTCGACCTTCAGGGCGGCACCGGCACACGGCCCAACACCCTGCGAGATTCGGCATCGCTGGACTTATACATTAACCTGCCCGCTCTACCCGACACGAGCCATTGGCCAGAGGAACTTACACAGCAGGTGGAGATCCGTCCGACCTCGCAAGGCGCAACGCTGATCGTAAAGGGAAGCATCGACAGCGATAGTCTCAGGCAAGCCGAAGCCTTTACGACCGCAGCCGTGCCTGCGCGAGCAAAGCAAAGCATCGCCGACCAGTTTGCTGAGCAGCGGGCCATACGCCAAGCCATGCGCGCACCGGCAGAGCTGGGCGCCAGTTTCTCGCCGATCCCGCAACTGTGCCTGGAACTGGAGGGCCACCTGGAGGTAGTCGAAAAAGACACCTTGGCGCAACTGGGCGACTGGAGCTTGCTCGACAACCCCATCCAGTTGGCGAATTTTTCCATCAATGAAACGGTGAACTCTTTCGAGATCAACGTGAACGGCGAAAAAGTCAGCTATCGCCATGTAGACGTCTCGCAACTGAAGTTGAACGAGGTCGCCAGCCACATCAGCGAACAAGACCTGATACGCTGGCTGGATGGCCAGGTTCGCCAGGCTGACATTGCCCAACCCACCCTGCAAGCCTATCTGGTCAAGCTGTTAAGTCATTTGCAACATGAACGCGGTTTCACTCTCACCGCCCTGGTGCGTGCCCGTTTTCAACTGGCTGCCGCCATCCATGCTGAAATCCGCCGACTTCGGCAACTTGCCATGCACAGCGGCTTCCAAGGGCGACTTTTGCACATGAGCGTTCCCGAACCCGATAGCTCGGCGCTGTACTATTTTCGATTTGAGCCTGGGAAGTATCCAGCGCGCAATCCATACAGGGGCGGCTACGAGTTCAACAAACACTTCTACCCCGCCATCCATGACCTGCGGGAAAAAACCGGCGCAGGAGTGCCTTCCGAGGAATTTCGCTGCGCCCAGGCTATTGATGCACACCCAAAGGTCAAGCACTGGGTGCGCAATATTGAGCGCCAACCAAAAACCTCTTTCTGGTTGCCTACCTCATCAGACTATTTCTACCCTGACTTCGTCGCGGAGCTAGTCGACGGTAGGCTGCTTGCCGTTGAGTACAAAGGCGAGCCATACAAGACCAACGATGACTCCAAGGAAAAGCAGCAGGTAGGTCATCAATGGGAACAATCCAGTGAAGGGCGGTGTCTGTTTCTCTTCGCTGTCGCTGAAGATGACAACGGGCGCGACATATTCCAACAACTTGCTGCAAAGTTAGGTAACTGATATCACAGGTGTCGATACGAGGGCAGGGCAGAACGCCCTGCCCTGCTTTTGAGGCTTTACATCTGCCCCTGCTCGGCCAGCGAAGTCGTGCCGGTAGCTGTCACGATGACATGATCGAGCAACCTCACATCAATCAGCATCAATGCTTTCTTAAGATGCTGAGTCAGGTTCAGGTCCGCCGTGCTCGGCTCAGTGACGCCCGAGGGATGGTTATGCGCCATGAGGATCGCGGCAGCATTCAGCCGAAGCGCCGTTTTCACAATCTCGCGCGGATAGACGCTGGCCTGACTCAACGTGCCCGATCCCTGCTCAATGTAGCGGATAGGCTTGAAGCGCGAGTCCAGGTAGAGGAAGGCAGCGCACTCGTGACCCAGCCCGGCCAGCTTGGCCTGGAAAAACTGCTTTACCTTCGTCGGTTGATCAACCGGCGAGGATGAGGAAACCAGACTTTCTGCCGCCGTGCGGCCAGCAGCCAGAATCTGCTCGTCGCTCGCCAACTTGTAGCGGCCGGCAGGACTGCGCACATATAGGGCGCATGCCTCGTTCATATTGTCATAGCTCAGCGCGGCGATGTTGTTGTTCATGATGCTCTCCAGTGTTCAGGGCGGGATTGCCCGGAACCCCAAAGGCATGGCGCAGCGCAGGTATCAAGGGTCGAAGACGGCCAGCGGCCGCGAGCGGTGCCCATGGCAACGCGACGCCCTTGAAACCGAGAACGGCATGACACAATGACCGGGAGCAAGACAGCCATACAGTGTCACTTGGTTTTTCGTTGGAGACACCGCGTGAAACGCGGCCATATCTCAGTGCCTGCTTGCCAAACAAGCGAAAGGGCAAGGAAGCATAGGAAGGCGACCGATACCCGCGCCGAAGCGCGGGTGAGGTTGGCAAGCGTCAGTCAATCGCATGCCAGATCAGACTCGCCTCCGGGTGCTGATCCGTATAAGCGCGCAGTCCATAGTATCTGTCGACCAGCATCTCGTTAAAAGTGATGCTGGTCAGATGGTTGAGGCCGTAAAACGTAGCGACGATGCCGGCGGCATCAGCCGACATTTCACTGTCAAAGAAGTTGTTTGCCCAGACCAGGCGCAGTTTGGATGTGATGTCCGGCGCCATGTAGAAAGCCCCATTCGACAGCCAGTAGTAATGCCAGTAGCCGCCTTGGTAGTCGTCAGAAAGCTCGCGCAGCCAGCTGAAAACCAGGCGTTCCCCTTGCAAGTAATCTGCGCCAAAGGCTTTCGGCAGAAAGTCCATGCGCTTGTCATCTTCCACACGCTGCGCAGTGATGATGGGGGATTCGGTTTCGACATTGATGTTAGACATGATGCTCTCCGGAATGCAGGGCGAGATTGCCCGGAATCCGAAGGGCATGGCGCAGCGCAGGTATCAAGGGTTGAAGACGGCCAGCGGCCGCAAGCGGTGCTCAAGGCAACGCGAAGCCCTTGAAACCGAGAACGGCATGACAGAATGACCCGGAGCAAGATAGCCACACAGTGTCACTTGGTTTTTCGTGAGGGATGAAAGCCCGGCAGGGGCGAGACACCAAAAGGGGGCTCAATGCGAAGCACGACAGCCTGACCCGGAGCCGACAGGCGCAGAGGCACGTCATGAATGAGGCAGCTACTCTATGGCCTTACAATTCTTGTCCATTTGGCCGTACCGTTAAATGCCACAATGGTTCATTATGCTAGTTGCGCTAGTGTTTGAAGCATAAAGAATAATAGTTATCTATTTTTATGGATGGTTATATCTTGCATTACCTTTCTGTCATAATGTATCCAGCCACTAGAAACCATTCCGAATCCTGTTGACCATGAGCAGCATCGGCGATCGCCTACGCATTGCGCGCAACAAGCGCGGTTTGACCCAGGAAGCCCTGGCCAGCTTGGTTCAGACGCCGCTGACCCAAGGAACCATTGCGCACATTGAAAATGGCCGAAGCGAATCCTCACGTCATATCGTCTGGATCGCCGCCGCCCTTCGTATCCGCGCCGAATGGCTGGTCACCGGCAAGGGGGAAATGTTTGAAAGCGAGTGGCTTTGGCCGGGAATTCCCATGAAAACAGTGGCGGAGCTACCGGACCACACACTGGAAGACATCGGCGACTACATCCAGATGAAGCTGATCAAACACGCCAAGACCAGCAACGACAACAGGCAGCAGGAAGACTAACCTCGCCTCCGGGGCAACACTTCGCCCCTGATACAAATAAACCACAAAAAAATGCACGCTAGCCCTGCGTCTCAGATTGAGTCAGGGCGGCCCTCCCTGTTTCACTCGCCCCCTTCACATCAGACTAAGCGGCAATTTGGCCTAACAATATGACTTTAAGATATTAGCTAGGTATTGACGTTGCTTAATAGATACGTAATGATTGCATCAACTCTGCTCTTTAACAACACAACACCGATAAATACCGTGCCCTGCTCGATTCCGAGCGGTGCGAGTGCACGGCTACCCGTGTCGTCAGCACCATGCGGGGCGACATGCACCTGGGTAGGAGCAAAGCAGGTGAAAAATCATCCATCTTTTGGACCGGTAGCGACTGGTGTCAACTGAGAGTGTGGATGACGATCCGTATCAACGGACGCCGGTGCTGCCAAAGGCAGACCAAATTTGACGGATGGCGCGTAATCCATCAATGACAGCGGCAAAGACCGCAGTTCCTAGCACCCCGACGAACCGCACAGCGGGTCCAGCGGCGGGCACTACTGGGAATGATCCAAGCACCCAGCCCCCATCGCGGCACCTTGGCGGGCTGCTCACGACGGCGCGAACAGCGCCGGCTTTGGAAAGCATCCTCGCAGCACATCATTCAGGGTGCTTCCCAAGGTCCCAACGGAGGAAGAAATGAAGGAACAACAGGCTCAGCCGACGGCATTCGGCTTCCCGTCAACCGGACATCACACCCCGGGTGCGCCCGACCAGGCACTTCTATACCGGATTCATACGGCGGAAGCCAAGCTGGGAGTCTCCAGGTCGACGATTTACCGCCTCGTGAATGAAGGTGAGCTAGTGCTGATCAAGATCGGCAAACGATCCAGTGGGATCACTGCAGCGAGTCTTCACGCGCTAATCGAGCGCAACAAGGCGCTTGCTTGCTGAAGCAAAGCACTATGCGCGCTTCATATGCAAAACCGTGGCGGAGTCAGCCTGCTCATGCAGGAAGTCCGCCCACACTTGCATAACAACACGACGCTCGTCCTCAAACCGCGCCCGGTCATAGGCGGCCTGAATATCATCCGCCTTCGCATGGGCCAATTGGGCTTCCAGCACATCAATATCGATTTTCAGCCTCTCACGCGCCACAGTACGCAGCATGGCCCTGAAGCCGTGAGTGGCATGCTGACCCTGGAATCCCATGTCTCGCAACGCCTTGCTGAGCGCATCGCGGTGAAGGTGGGGGTTACCCCGCTTCCCCACCCCAGGAAACACATGTTCTCCCCCGCCATACTGGCGCATTTCGTTTAACATTTCGACAGCCTGCTTCGGCAGGCTCACCACATGCTCAATCCGGGTTTTCATCTTGTGGGCCGGAATGCACCATTCGGCCCGGTCCAGATCCATCTCAGCCCAACGGGCGGACGCGACAACACCCGGCCGGGAAGCTGTGTAAGCGGCTAATAGAAGGCCGCCGCGAACAACCCTGCCGTCGTACCCCATGATTGCCCTTATGAGCGGCCCTACGCCCTGTATTTTGGTGATCGCAGGTATATGACCCCCACGATGTCGTGGCAACGCTCGTTGCAACCGAAGAAGCTGATCGTCGCTGCGGATACCGCGCACAATGCAGTAATCGACGATACCGTTGAGACATTGACGTGCCTTCACGGCAATGGATGGGGTTGCGGTCGCGAGACTGATCAATACCGGCACAACGTCTTTACTCGCAAGTGTCCGCATGTCGGCACCACCAAGTAGTGGCTGCAGACGCTTCTGAACGATGAAGGTTGATTTGCTGTAGGTTGCTGGCGCCCAACCAGGCTTACGGTCTTCAAGCCACGCATCAGACAAGACCGTAAAGGAATGCTTTCGCGCATCCTCCGCATCCTGCTGTTGTTTAATCTCTGCAAGCGACAGGGTTTCACGTTCCATCCTGAGGCGGTCATATAAGCCTTCAGGAGATTCGCCCATGCGAACTTTCTGATGCAACTGTGCAGCGGCTTGATGCGCAACTGCTATCCCCATATCGGGATAGATGCCGACGATCTTCTTACCTCGGCGACCGTCGGGTTCACGGTACCTGACCTGCCATTGTTTCACACCGCTTGGCAGCACCACCAGAAACAAACCCTGACCTGAGGCGAGGGTGTATGCAGTATTACGTGGCTTCGCCTTACTGGCCGCCAATTCCGTCAGCTGTTTAGCAAGCTTGGGCATCGATTTAATCTCAAAGTGGGCATGATTTGGGTACCTGTATTCTAAGGTACCCAAACAAGTACCCAAAAACTCGGCATTTAACGAAACTCTCTGAGACGCACTGAACGCAAAAAACCCGCATGAAGCTAATGTTCATGCGGGTTTCGGGTACTTTACAAGCCGCTCTGGAACGACCTGATTTTTAACTGTGGTGCCGACGGCGAGACTCGAACTCGCACAGCTTTCGCCACTACCCCCTCAAGATAGCGTGTCTACCAATTTCACCACGTCGGCTAAGACTTCACTCCCAAGTGCGTAAACCCAAAAAGCATTCACGTCCTAGGAAGTCGGGCATTCTAGCATGATTTTTTAGGCCATGCCAAGATGCCCGATCAGCGATGCGCCTCAGTACTGGTAGCGCATCGTCAGCATGACGCTGCGCGGCTGGCCATAGTAGTTTTGACGCGATTCACCGCCCAGCTTCTCGTAATAGACCCGATCGAAAAGATTGTCGACCGTCAGGGTTGCCTCCAGATGCTTGTCGTAGCGGTAGCCAATCTGGGCCGACACGGTGGTGAAGCTGCCCTGCTTCCAACGCACGTCGTCTGACTCTTCGTAAAAGCCGCTGTTAAAGCGCACCCCCGCGCCCACCGAGAACCCTTGCAAGGCTGGCTGCCTGAAATGGTAGCGGGTCCAAAGGCTGATCGCGTGGCGCGGTGTGATCGCGCTGAAGGTCTGACCCTTGGTCGAGTCCGGCGCCTCCAGATACTTGGTGTCCGTATAAGCATACCCGGCAATGACATCCCAGCCCGGAAATGGTGAACCGCTCACCTCGGTTTCAAAACCCTGGCTGCGGACTTTACCGGCGGCCACCGAGAAGTAAGGATTATCCGGGTCGGTCATGGCCCGATTGCGATCGACGATCTGAAAGAGCGCCGCATGCGTATTCAGGCGGCCGTCGAGCAATTCGCCTTTGACACCCGTCTCGATCTGCCGGCCCGTACGCGGCTTCAATGTGCTGCCCTGAGCCGTCGTGTCCGTCTGCGGCTGGAAGATGCTGGTGTAGCTGACATAGGCCGACCATTGCGGCGTGAAGTCATAGATCAAGCCCGCATAAGGCGAGGTGCGGGCATCGATGCGATCGATGTTCTGGCTGAAGTCGTCGAAATAGAAGTTGTTGTTGCGCGCATCATTCTTCCACCAGGACAAGCGGGCCCCGGCGATCAGTTTCCAGGCATCGGCCAGTTGCACATTCGCGCGCGTATACAGCCCGAACTGCGTCACCCGCCCCAGGCTGCCATTGACGCGATCCATCTCGGGCTGGGGAAAACTGGTCACGGGGTTGTAGATATTGCTCGGATAAACCGTACCGCCGCCGTAACTGAAGTCCTTGATGGTGTGCCGGTAGTCGGCGCCGATCAGCAGGCTGTGCTCGCGCCCGAAGAGATCCACCGGCAAGTTGAGGTTCACATCCCCGCCGGTCGTCTTCCAATGGTTGCGGTACGACCAGGCGATGAGATTGGTATCGCCTGTCACCGGGTTGACCGCGCTGTTGCTCCAGGTGGTGTTGCGCACCGGGTTGTCGATGTCACGATGAAACACACTGGCCTTGATGCGTCCTCCGCCATCCAGGCGGTGCTCCAGATCGGCAAATATCTCGGTGGTTTCCTCTTCGATGCGATTCCAGTCCGCGCTCAGGTTGGTGGCGCGCTTGACGTCGAGCAGGCTGCCATCGGCATACGCGGGCAGGCCGAAGGACGGCGTGCTGCGATTGCGCTGCCAGGCAAAGCCCGCGGCCACGGTCGTGCGCGGGGCGATATCGGCTTCGACCACGCCATAGAACACGGGATGCTCGGATTTCACCCGGCTCATGAAGGAGCCGCGGTCATCGTAGCCCGCCACGAAACGCCCTCGCACCTTGCCTTCACTGTCAAAAGGCGTGCTCAGATCCGCCACGGCGCGGTAGTAATCCCAGGATCCCACGCTGGTTTGCGCGCTGAACGCAAAATCCTGCAGCGGCCGCTTGCGCACGAGGTTGATGGTGCCTCCCGGCTCTCCCGTGCCCTGATACAGGCCCGACGGGCCGCGCAGGACTTCGATGCGGTCGTACACGGCCAGATCGAGCCCGGTAGACAGGTCGCCCGACCCGGCCGGCATGGACATCCCGTCGACCTGGACGGTATCCATGGCATAGCCGCGCGAGATATAACCAGATATGCCGGCGCCTGCGCTTAAGGTCTCCACCGTGATGCCCGTCACATTGCGCATGGCATCGGACAAGCTGTTCATGTTCTGATCGTCCATCTGCTGGCGGGTGACCACGGACACCGACTGCGGGATCTCGCGCAGGGTCTGCGTGCCCTTGCCTAGCGTCAGGGCGTTGCTCGCATAGGATCCGCTGCCTTCCGTGACACCCGGCGCGGCCCGCCCCGTGACGGTGACGGCAGGCAACTCGCTCACGCTGCTCAATCGGCTGAGGACATAACTGCCCGCGCCATCGGGCCGCGCCTGAAAACCGCTGCCGGCCAGGAGCCGGTTAAAGCCTTCCTGCGTGTCCACACTGCCCGTCAGCCCGCCACTGCTGCGCCCGGCCAGTTGCGCCGGATCGAAGATCAATTGCACGCCAACCGCCGCCGCGTAATTGGCGAGCACCGCCGCCAGCGGCCCCCCGGTGATCACGACTGAATGGGCCGACTGGGCATGCGCCGGGCCTGAGGCAGCCAGAATTAGCGCACTGCTCAGTGCCGAGCAGAGCATGGCCTTGCGCCGACCCGAGCGCGCGCGTTGACGTGCATTCACAATTTCATCCTTCCTGTGTGTGCGTGGCGGCATCCCCTCGATGCGGCTTCACTTCCATAGCCGGATGAAAAACAAAAAGTGATCAGGTCCAAGAGAAAAAAATCAAACGCGGGGTCCGAGCGTGGTCCAGTAAGGCCCCAGCCGGGCAATGCGCAGATCAAGCCGCCTGACCAACAAGGCCAGGGCGGCATCGGTGTCGGCCACGGACAAGGCGCCCGATACCCGCATGGCGGCCACGCGCGGCTCGCAGCGCAACACGCCCCGGCGATAGCGCGACAGTTCGCTCAGCACCTCGCCCAGCGGCCAGTCGGTCACCACCAGCATGCCGTGCTCCCACGCGATGGCACTGGGTTGCACGGCCTGATAATCGCTCGCCCCATCGGCCAAGAGCGTCGCCTGCTGGCCGGCTGACAAACGCCGCGAGGCGGCGGCGCGTGGCCGCAGCTCCACCGCCTGCTCAAAGACAGCCACCTGGCTCGAGCCTTGCCCTTGACGCACGCTGAAGCGCGTGCCCAGCGCCTCGACCTCGCCCTGGGCGGTTTCCACCAGCAGCGGTCTGCCGGGCTGCGCCGGGCCGGATGTCAGCAAAATTTCGCCTGCGATCAAACGCAAGCGGCGCTGCCGGAAGGTGAACTGCTGCTCCACTGCGCTGTCGGTATTCAATACCAGCACCGAACCATCGTCCAGCGACCAGGCGCGGCGTTCGCCGACCCCGGTGCCGTAAGTCGCGCTCCAGCGCGGCGCCTGCTTCCAGGCCACCCAGCCGGCCGGCAACGCCACCGACGCCGCTACCACGGCCCGCAGCAGGCCGCGCCGGCGCTGCCCGCGCAAACGCAGCACTTCCCGGCCCAGATCGCCGGGCAATTGCGCAAAGCTGCCCATGACGGCCTGCGCGCGCGCCCAGGCCTGGGCGTGCGACTCGCTTTGCGCAAGCCAGAGAGAAAACTCATGCCTTGCCTGCTCGTCCGGCGTTTCATAGCGCATACGGATCGCCCAGTCCGCGGCCGCCTCCAGCAGGGCCGCATCCAGATGCTTTGCACTCATGCGGCGGCCATGCAGGTTACCAGCGCCTTATGCACATGCCGGCGCACCGTGATGACGGGCTTGCCGCAACGTTCGGCGATCTCGGCCAGCGTCAGGCCATCGAGCTGCGCGAGCAGAAACATCTCGCGAGTCAGACGGGGCAGGCGATCCAGCATGGCATCGATCTGAACCAGCGTCTGCACGATGATCAGTCCCGTCTCAGGCGACGGCACCTGCGGCTCGGGCAAATGGGCAATCGCTTCCAGATAGGCCTGCTGCACGGCCCGGCGGCGCCAGTGATCGATCAGCAAGCCTTTGGCGATATGGGTGATGAAGGCGCGCGGCTCTTCCCGCAACTCGACGCCTTGCCGTCCGGCGATCAGGCGCACGAAGGTGTCTTGGGCCAGATCCGCAGCGTCGCCGGCATCGCCCAATTTGCGGCAAAGCCAGCCCTGCAACCAGCCATGATGACGGCGGTACAGGGTTTCGATGACAGGGAGGGTGAGCGGATCGGGGGCTGGCAAAGTGCCAGCAGTCTAACGAATAAGAATGAGAAATACTATTAACAAGATGGCGGCGCGGCGTTGACGCAACACTTGCCCGCCTCCCGCGCAAGCCTCCCCCGGGCGCCTGCTGCGCAGGCAGGCGCGAACGGGATCACAGACCGGACACCGTCATATCGCCGGGATAATCGATGGAGAACTTCAAGCGAGCCTCGCGCGACTGCCCCGGCTTGAGTGTCCAGTTCCAGGTAAGTTTGCCCTCATCGCCCTTCTCGGCGTCGCTGGACGACAACAGTTTGACCACGATTTTTTCATGCCGCGAGACCGGCAGCCGGTCAGAGAATGCAACGTGGACCTCGCTGGCCTTGTTGTTCTTGACGCGGAATTCATATTCATAGGTCTGACGCCGGCCGTTGCCCGAGAAACCCGTGCTCTCTGTTTTGCGGTCCAGCAGGATTCGCTTGACCGACACCCCGTCGTCGGCACCCAGCGCCAGATCCAGCTTCTCGCCCGGCATGACGGTCGGAATGGTGCTGGTAGCCAGAAAGGCATCCCCCAGAAAGCTGTTCAACGCGCCCGCCAGCAAGGGATAGTCGGTGCCGTTATTGACCTTGGCGGTGAGGTACATGGTCTCGCGCAGGGCCGGCACGGCCTGGTATTGCAGCTCGGCCGGCAGGCTGGCCGAGGTGATCGCGACCCGCTGCGTGGCGCTTCCGGAAGGCAGCGTCGCGGGGCTGTCTATGACGAAGGACGCGCTGGTCTGTTCGTTGCGCACACCGGCTTGCGCGATCTCCGCCGCTGCGACGGCCTCGTCCGCCGCCAGCCCGGCCTGCGGCCGGGCCTTGGCGTCATAGCGCACGGCGGCCAGCGGCGCGGGCGGCACGAGCGCTGGCGGGGCGGCCGCGTCCAGCACCCAGGGAGTTTGCGTGGGCGCGGCTCCGCCCAGAGCCGGCCGCGCCGTGGACAGTGTCAGTTTGACCTTGTTCCAGTCCTCACCGGTGTTCTGCCGCACGACACCGAAATAGGCCAGGTCGACATGGCCGTCGTTTTTGCCCAGGCGCACATCGTAGGCGGGGGTCCAGCGCGCGCCCGGCACGGCATACGATAGCCCGATGTCCACCTTGCCTGCCCGCGCCAGCTTCAGGCGCAGGGTCACCGCCTTGCTCTGGCGGCCCAGCTCGCCACGCACCTGCTGCTGACTGGCCTGCAGGACCTCGAGCTCGCGCTGGCCGATCTCGCGCTGGGCAGCGATGCGCCGCAACCCCGCCAAGGCCCGGGCCAGCGTGTCCGCGCTGGCCGCCTGGATGTTGTTGAGCTGCTCGAGCGTCAGGCGGGAACCATCGCGCGCAGGCTCGGCCGCCCCCCGCTGCACCAGGCCCACCCATTCGCGCTGATTCTCCAGCACGGCGGCCTCGTCATCCAGGCTGGCCAACCTGGCCTGCAGCTGCCGCACCTGCTCGTCGATCGCCTTGAGGCGATCGTTGCTGCGCTCGGCCAGCAGGACCGTGCCGGTCTTGACGTCGAGCAGCGTGGCCTGACCGTTGCTGCGGGCCGCCACCTGCACCGAATTGTCCTGCAAGGTGGCGGGCAGCTTGTCCAACACCAGCTCGTGCTCGCCGGCCGGCAGCTCGACGCTGGCTTGGCGGGACACGACGGCGCGGTCCTGATAGACCGTGACCGCCTCGATCGCCGACGGCAGCGGGGCGGACTGGCCCAGGCCAGGCAGTGCAAGAGCAAACAGAACCGGGAGCAAATAGCGCACAGCAGCACCTGAGAGAAAGGGGGTACGGCGCAATGTAGCCCGCGGCGCCGGCCGCCGGTTTACAGAACATGACAATGACGACAGGGCGCTACCGCGCTGCCGGCAGGCGCGCTAGCGGTAGTAGACGCAGATCCGCTGGCCGTCCCATTCGCGCACATCGATGGGCAGCGCGTAAAGGTCGCTGAGCAGGTCGGCGCGGATGATCTGCGCCGGCGGCCCCTGGTGCGCGACCCTGCCCTGCCGCATGGCCACGATGTGGTCCGCATAAGCCGACGCGAAATTCAGGTCGTGCAGCACGATGACGACCGTCTTGCCCAACTCATCGGCGGCGCGGCGCAGGATGCGCATCATCGCCACCGCGTGCTTCATATCCAGGTTGTTCAGCGGTTCGTCGAGCAATACATAACGCGTATCCTGGCACAACACCATGGCCACGAACGCGCGCTGCCGCTGACCGCCCGACATCTCGTCGAGAAAGCGGTCGGCCAACGGCTCCAACTCGAGATAGGAGATCGCCCGCTCGATATGTGTTTGATCCTCGGCATTGAGCCGCCCGCCGCTATGGGGATAGCGGCCGAAAGCCACCAGATCGCGCACCGTCAGCCGTAAGGGCAGGTGGTTGTCCTGTCTCAGGATGGCCAGTCGCCGCGCCAACTCGCGGCTATCGGCGCGTGAGACGTCCAGTCCATCGATCAGGACCTGCCCGGCCGACATGGGCAACAGACGGCTGACCATGGACAGCAGCGTGGACTTGCCCGCCCCGTTGGGGCCGACGATGGCGGTAATCCCCGCATCGGGCAATGCCAGGCTGACATCGTCAACCACCACGGTCTGGTCGTAGCGCTTGCTGAGCGATTGAAGTTCTATCATCGGCGCCTCTTGCGCAGGATCAGGATAAGAAACAGCAGGCCGCCCACGAACTCGATCACCACACTCACCGTCGTGCTCAGGCCGAGAACCCGTTCCAGCAGGGTCTGCCCCCCGACCAGAAAAACCACGCCCCAGAGGATGGCCGCGGGCACCGTGCGGGCGTGCCGATCGCTGCCCATGCTCTGGTAAGCGAGATTACTGACCAGCAGGCCGAGGAAAGTCACCGGCCCCACCAGCGCGGTGGCCACGGCCACCAGCACCGCCACGCCGGATAAGGTGACCAGCAATGTACCGCGGTAGTTCACGCCCAGATTGATCGCGATCTCGCGGCCCAAGGCCACGACATCGTAACGGCGGCGCAGACGCCAGAACACGAGGCTCACCAACAGCGCCACACTGGCCGCCAGCGGCAGCAAGCCGGTGCGCACGCTATTGAAACTGGCGAACATCCGGTCCTGCAGCACCAGGAACTCATTCGGATCGATCAGGCGCATGGCAAAGCTCGACAGGCTGCGAAACAACAAGCCAAAGACAATGCCCACCAGCATCATCAGATGCAGGCTTTGCGTGGCGCCCGTGAACAGCCAGCGAAACAGCAGGCAGGCAAACCCGGCCATGGCGCCGGCTTCCAGCAGAAACTGCCACACCGGCTCCTGACCGCTCAGGGCATTGAGCCCAAAACCGTAGACGATGGCGGCCTGGATGGCGACGTACAGCGCATCGAAGCCCATGATGGAGGGCGTGAGGATGCGGTTGTGCGTGATGGTCTGAAACAGCACTGACGACACAGCCACACAATAGGCCACCAACAGCATGACGAGCAGTTTGCCGCCCCGAAACGGAATGACGAACGACCATTGGCCGCGCGCATCCAGCGTCATGTAGGCAGTGCAGCACAGCACTGCCAATGCGGCCAACAATGACAGACGCACGGACGGAGCGAGGACGCGTTCAATCACGGCGCCCCCTTCGGCTGAGCAGCAGCCACAGAAAGATCGCGCTGCCCACCACGCCCACCACCGTCCCGATGGGCACTTCGTAGGGGTAGAGCAGCACACGGCCCAGAATGTCACAGGCTAGGACGAACACGCCGCCCAATAGCGCCACCCAGGGAATGGCGCGCCGCATGTTGTCGCCCATGACCAGGCTGACGGCATTGGGCACGATCAGGCCCAGAAAAGGAATGCTGCCGGCCGTGACCACCACCACCGCGGAGATCGCCGAAACGATCAACAGGCCCACGAAAGTCAGACGAGCATAATTCAGCCCAAGATTGGACGCGAAGTCCTTGCCCATGCCTGCCACGGTATAGCGGTCGGCGGCCAGATAGGCCACACAGGTCAGCGCCGCGCCGATCCACAGCAACTCATAGCGCCCGCGCAACACTCCCGAGAAGTCGCCCGTCGTCCAGGCCTGCAGCGACTGCAGCAAATCATGCTGCAGGGCGACATAGGTGGTGACCGCATGGATGACCCCGCCCAGAATCAAGCCGATCAGGGGCACCAGAAAAGGGCTGCGCAGCGGCACGCGGCGCAAGAGCGCGAGAAACACCAGGCTGCCCGCCAGCCCAAAGCCCGTGGCCGTCAGCATCTTGGCCACGACCGGCGCGCCGGGTGCCAGCAGCGTCACCACCAGAATGCCCAGCGTGGCCGACTCGATGGTGCCCGCCGTCGATGGCTCGACATAGCGATTGCGCACCAGCATCTGCATGAGCAGGCCCGCCACCGCCAACGACATGCCGGCCAGCAGCAGCGCCAGGGTGCGCGGCACCCGGCTGACCAGCAACAACTGCCAGGCACGGGCGGCCCTGTCGCCGCCCAACAGATCCGCGAACGCGAACTGCCCCGCGCCCAAGCCCAAGCTGATCAGGCACAAGGCAAGCAAAAGCAGGCAGACGCCGGCCAGCGCCCACCCCGCCCCGCGCGGGACGACCCTGGCCACGGTTACTTGGCGAGGGCTGTGTCGACTTCCTGCACGCTTTGCTGCAGCGAGGTCAGCCCGGCCGCGCCCAGCGAATACCAGTTGAACGCATCCAGGTAGACCACGTGATTGTTCTTCCAGGCTTTGGTCTCGCGGATGAGCGCATTGTCGAGCAACTGGCGCGCCGACGTCCCTTCGCGGCCGATGGCGGCGTCGCGGTCGATGACGAACAGCCAATCGGGATCGACTTGCGAAATGAACTCGAAAGACACGGCCTGCCCGTGGTTGGAGACTTTCAGGTCGCGCGCGGCAGGCGCCACGCCGAAAGCGTCATGAATGACGCCAAACCGCGAGCCCGGGCCATAAGCGCTCATCTTGCCGCCCGTGGTCAACACGATGAGGCCGTTGCCGGCCTTGCCGGCGCGCGCCTGCAAGGCCGCGATGGAGGCGTTGAGCGCGGAGAGCTTCTCGTCGGCTTGTGGCTGGCGCCCGTAGATTCCGGCCAGCGCCTGCGCATTGCGCTGCACGCTGCCCACCAGATCCTTCGGGTCGACGGTCAGGTCGACGGTTGGCGCCAGGCGCGAGAGCTCGGCATATTTGGGCGCCGACCGGCCTGCGACGAAGATCACGTCCGGCGCCAGGCGGTGAATGGCCTCGTAGTCGGGCTCGAACATCGACCCCACCTTGGGATAGCGCTTGTCCGCGTACTGCGCCAAATGATCCGGCCATTTCGTGGCCGCGGGCACTCCCGCGACATCCACGCCCAGCGTATGCAAGGTGTCCAGGACCGCCAGGTCCATCACGACGGTCTTGGCCGGCTTGTCCGGCACCTGCGTGCTGCCTTGCGCGTGTTTGACCTCGGCGGCCGACGCCAGCACGGGCGTCAAGGCGAGCATGGCGCCGGCCAGCCAGCGGCGCACTCCTGAATATTGGGACATTTGCTTTCCTGGTTACTGCGGCCGCCGGCAAGCGGCCCACTCTACAAATAAGAATTATTCTCAATATAACAGCATCTTCAGCTGGATGACAGCTATGCTCGCCGCCCTCCGGGGCATGGCGATGGATAATGTGTTTCGGGTGATTTCAGGATTTACGGCTTCCCTGGGAAGCCTGTTTTTTGCATTAATGGAAAACACATTTCCATTGCAAATGGAGCGGCAATTAGAAAGTAAGGTAAAGGACATTCAAGCCTGCGGCGGTCATAAACCTACCGCCGCCATTTTTTTGCCGATGTCCATTTCTCCCCTATTACCTTCCCTGCGCATACTTCATGCCGAAGCCGCTACTGGCCTGGGTGGCCAGGAACGGCGCATTCTCAAAGAGATGGCCGCCATGCGTGAGCGCGGCCACCACCTCGAACTCATTTGCCAGCCGCAAGCCCAGATGGCCGCCAAGGCGGCCGAACTGGGTTTCACCGTGCACCACCTGCCGATGGGCGGGATGGGCAATCTCCTGCGGGGATTGCCGCAGATCCGGCGCATTCTGAAAGAAGGCCGCTTTGACGTCCTGAATACGCACAGCCGCATCGATACCCTGCTGGCAGGCACGGGCGCACGGCTGGCGCGCACCCCCTTGGTGGTACGCACCCGTCACTTGAGCAACCGGGTCAATTCCATGCTGGCCTACACCTGGGTGCCGCATCGGATCAGCACGGTGAGCAATCACGTGCGTGACTACCTGATTGAGCGCGGCGTGCCCTCGGCCCGGGTGGAAACGATTTATTCGCCCATCAAATTGCCCCCTGCGGACCTGCAATCCACGCTGCGCACCGAGCTTGGCCTGTCGCCGCAAGACATCGTGATCTGCAGCGTGGCGGTCCTGCGGGCCACCAAAGGGCACCCCGAACTGATCGAGGCGCTGCACCCCCTGATCAAGGCGGACGCGCGCGTGCATCTGGTCATCGTCGGCAATGGCTCGCCCATGTTCGAGACCCTGCAGACGCAGATCCGCGAGCGGGGTCTGCAAGGGCGCATTCACATGCTGGGCTTTCGTGATGATGTCCCGAACATTATGGCTGGCAGCGATATTTTCGCCTTGCCCACCCGCAAGGAAGCCTCGGGCACGGTCTTCGTCGAGGCAGCCGCTTGCGGGCTGCCCGTGGTCGGCCTGGATGTCGGCGGCGTCAGCGAAATGCTGCATGACGGAGAAACCGGCATGCTGGTCCCGCCTGACGACATCACGGCGCTGCGCGCGGCCTTGCAGCGGCTCATCGATGAGCCCCAGCTGCGTCTGAGCATGGGACAGGCCGGGAAGCAGCGGGTGCGCGGTGAAGACAAATTCTCGCTGCGCCGCCTGGCCGAGCGCACCGAAAGCGTATATCGGCGTTGGCTCAATGAAGTCGCGCCCACGCGCTTTGCGAGCGCCAAGCACCAGACGCAATAAAACAACGGCGCCCCGAGGGGCGCCGTTATGTTGCCTACCGGCCGATTACTTGCTCTCGGCGGGCGGCGTGGCCGGCGCGGCCGGCGTTTGAGGCACGTCAGCCGGGGCGCTGGGCACGGTCGACGGCGCAGCAGGCGCCTGAGGAACCGAAGCAGCGCCACCGGTGGCCGGGGTACCCGGGGCCTGGGGCACGGAGCGATCCTGGAAGTTCTGCATCACGCCGCTTTCGACGGTGGTGGCGCTATTGCCCTTGTGCGACAGATAGGCCAGGCCGGCGGTCGTGGCGAAAAAGACCACGGCAGCCCATTTGGTGCTGCGCGACATGAAGTTGGCGGCGCCCGACGCGCCGAACAGGCTGCCGGCCGAACCGGAACCAAAAGAGGACCCCATGTCGGCGCCCTTGCCCTGTTGCAAAAGCACCAGGGCAATGATGGTGAGCGCCGAGATCACCTGGACGACCAGCAGGATGGTAAGCATCAAAGACATTACAGACTCCGGACGGAAACTTTAGTTTGCGGCGATGCGCAAGAATTCTTCGGCCACCAGCGACGCGCCGCCAACCAGCGCGCCGTCGATATCGGCCATGGCAAAAAGGGTGGCGGCGTTGGCGGCCTTGACGCTGCCGCCATACAACACCTGCACCTGAGGCGCACCCAGTTTGGCCAGCGCCGCGCGAATCGCGGCATGGACCTCCTGAGCTTGCTCGGGCGTGGCCGACAAGCCGGTGCCGATGGCCCAGACGGGCTCATAAGCCAGCACCATGCCCGCGACCGCCTCGCGGCCCAAAGCCAGCACCGGGGCCAATTGGCGCTCGATGATGGCCAGCGTTTGACCGGCCTCGCGTTCGGCCAGCGACTCACCCACGCACACCACCGGCACCAGCCCGGCGGCCAGGGCGGCGCTGGCCTTCGCGGCGACCTGCTGGTCGGTCTCGCCGTGCAGGCTGCGGCGCTCGGAGTGACCCGCCAGGGCCCAACGGCTGCCGAAGTCCTTCAGCATGGCGGCCGAGACCTCGCCGGTAAACGCGCCCTTGGCCTGCGCGCTGACATCCTGGGCACCCCAGCTGATGGCGCTGCCCGACAATTCGGCGCTGGCCTGAGCCAGATAGGGAAAAGGCACACAGACACCGATCTCGCAATGCGAGGCGGGGTCGGCGGCGCGCAGGGCGGCAAGCAGGCTGGCGTTTTCGGCCAGGCTGCCATGCATCTTCCAGTTGCCCAGCACCAGGCGGGTACGGCGAGTGGCGGCGTTTTCGGTCATGCGCTCAATGGGTTGAAGGCTATTCACAAATGGTGAAGCCCGGTCGGCCAGACAGCCCACCAGACACTCGCCAAGATGAGCCGCAAAAGCCTGCCAGGCGAGTCAGCGGAGCGCAGAAAACCCCCGCACCCCGGGTCAAACCCATGATTGTATCCTGTTGGGGCGGTTTCCGCCGCCCCAACGGTGTTACACGGTGAGGATGATCTTCCCGATCTGCTCGCCGGCTTCCATCATGGCGTGCCCCTTGGCGGCCTGCTCGAGCGGCAAGGTGGCATGGATGATGGGCTTGATCGCGCCTTGTTCCAGCAAAGGCCAGACTTTCTGGCGCAAGGCCTGGGCGATCGCGCCCTTGAACGCCACCGGCCGCGGGCGCAGCGTGGAACCGGTCACCGTCAGGCGGCGGCGCATCAGATCGGCCGTGTTGATGGTCGCCTTGGCGCCGCCCAACTGGGCGATGATCACGACGCGGCCGTCATCGGCCAGGCAGCTCAGGTCACGGCCGATATACTCGCCCGCCACCATATCCAGCACCACGTCCACGCCCTTGCCACCCGTCAAGGTTTTGATTTCCTGGACGAAATCCTGCGTCTTGTAGTTGATGCCCTTGGCGCCCAGGCGTTCGACGGCGGCCACCCGGTCATCGCTGCCGACGGTGGCATAAACCGTATGCCCCAAAGCGCGCGCGATCTGAATGGCCGTGGTCCCGATGCCGCTGGCCCCGCCATGCACCAGCAGGCTCTCGCCCGTGGCCAAGGCGCCCCGGTCGAAAACATTGCTCCAGACCGTGAAGTACGTCTCGGGCAGACCGGCCGCTTCGATATCGGACATGCCCTTGGGAATGGGCAGGCATTGCAGGGCCGGTGCCACACAGTACTCGGCGTAGCCGCCACCGGCGAGCAAGGCGCAGACCTTGTCGCCCACCTTGAAGCCACCTGCCGCGGCGTCCCCGCCCACGATCTCGCCGGCCACTTCCAGGCCCGGCAGATCCGAGGCCCCCGGAGGCGGTGCGTAATTACCCAAGCGTTGGAACACATCCGGACGGTTGATGCCGGCCGCGGTCACTCTGATCAGAACCTCGCCGGGGCCGGGCTCGGGCGTGGGGCGCTGAGCCGGTACCAGGACATCGGGGCCGCCAGGCTGGCTGATTTCCACTGCGCGCATGAATTGTCTCCGTCCTTCGTTGAGCAAATAGATTATTATGACGCCCTTTACGGAAACCCTGCGCCACGCCCCGGCGGACGACAGGGTCTCCCGACGCCCTGCACGGCGTCAAAAACCAGGAAGCGTGGCCGAGCGGTTGAAGGCACCGGTCTTGAAAACCGGCAAGGGTTTATACCCTTCGTGGGTTCGAATCCCACCGCTTCCGCCACAAACTCTGTGAGCAGCCCTCCGGCTGCGCCTGACAGGTTTGCGGCATAGTGCGCACTCAGCCCGAGTGGTGAAATCGGTAGACACAAGGGACTTGAATAATTTGAGCCCTCCGGGGGAAACCCCAGAGGTGAAGCCCGTCAAATTCGGTGAACGCCCTGGATGCCCCGGCATCCGCGCCAACGCCGAGCCAAGCCCAGGCCCCGGCCCGGGAAGGTGTAGAGAGCAGACGGCGGGCACCTACGGCCACCAGGCTAGGGTGAAGGCGTGCTCCAGACCACGAACAGCCTCGGCGCTGGCGGCGAAAGCCGAAGTGGTAAGAAAATCCCTCGCCGCAAGGCGTGCCGGTTCGATTCCGGCCTCGGGCACCATCAAACTGGCCAAGACCGCTGCATGAGAGCGGGTCTTGTGCCGCGTCATCGTCAGGCCCGCTTCGCCGCATTGCGCCATGGCGTGCAGGCCGCGTCGGCAGGCCGGGCCGGCCCAAGCCGGCACGACCGAGGAGCCCTCGGCCGTCCCTGACATGACGGCCCGGCGTTATCAGGGCAGAGCGAAACGCTCAAAACCTGCCGCGCAGCGTCAATCGCACATTGCGCGGTTCGCCGTAGTAATTCCCCAGGGTGGAGCTGCCCACCGTGCGGTAGTACCACTTGTCAAAGAGGTTATCGACGTTCAGCGCCACGGTCCAGTTGCGATTGACGCGATACTCGGTCATCAGGTTCCACACGGCGTAGCCGCCCTGCGTATAGTCAAACGGCACATTGCCGCCCGTCCAGTTCTGCGCCGCCTCATTCCAGCTGGCTGCCGTCCCCGACACATACTGTTTGCTGTTGAGGGTGACACCGGCTCCGACTTTCCACGCCGACGCCTGGCCGGGCAATTGCCACGTACCGAAAAGCTTCAAAGAATGCTTGGGCGTGATCGTGCTGAACACCGCGTCCTGGGTTTTATCCTGATTATGGTTATAGGTATACCCGGCATAGATGTTCACGCCGCGGGCGATTTCGCCACTGACCTCGAGCTCCACCCCCTCGCTGACGACCTTGCCGGCATTGAGGTAGCAGCAAGCGCCTGCGAACAGGGTCTCACTTGCAGGATAGCGGCTGTCACGCACGGCCCTATCCTTTTGAACGATGCGATAGAGCGCGACCGAGGTGCTCAATTTGCCGTCCAGCAAGTCGCCCTTCACACCCACTTCGGTGTTGCTGCCATGCATGGGGTCCAGACCGGTGCCGGGCGCCGGGCCCGACCGGTAATAGGCCTGCGGATTGAAGATTTCCGCATAGCTCGCGTAGCCCGTCCATTCCGGCGTGAAGTCATACAGCACGCCGCCAAAAGGCACGACCTGCGTAGGCTCACTGTATCGGGTGGCGCTCGCGACCCGCCAGGTATCGGTCATCTGCCAGCTGTTATCCAGATAGGTGCTGTACACCTGATTGAACTTGTACTTGTTGGCGCGGGCTCCGACAATCACCTTGGTGTTGTCCGTGACTTCCATCCTCAACGTGCCGTAGATGCCGTACTGTCTGGTGTCGTTGGGCTCATAACTGCGAAACAGCTGCCCACGGCTCAGATCGCCCGAGACATAAGGCGTCGAACCAATGTCGAACAAGTCGGCCTGCTGTCCCGTGGCGCGTTGCACGACATAGCTCTGCCATTTGCTCTTGATGTCCTGCATGTCCGCGCCGATCAGGACCTCATGGGTACGCCCCCCCAGATCGAAGGCGCCGCTGAGGTTGATATCCAGCATGAGCTGACGATTCCAGCTGTGCTGATCGGAACCGACCCAGCGCGAGCCCTTGAGTGTCACCGGATTGACGGCGCCCGACACATAACCGCCATTGACGTCACGGTTTTCCTCCGTATAGCTGGCATTGGCGCGCAAGGTCCAGCGCGGGGCCAGATGCCAGCTCAGTTTCGCGAACACCTCGTCGGAGGTCGTGTCCTCAAATGCCCACGGCGCCGTCAATGCCGTATTACGCGACAACCCCAGGTCAGCGCCGTTGCTATATCGCGGAAAGCCTTGCGGCGTGCCTTGTTCCTTGATCCGCTGGTGCCGCCCCCCGACGGCCAGTACGGCGTCCGGGCCGAGGTCGGCCTCCAGCACGCCGTAGAAGGTGGGCTTCTCGCTGGCGCGGCGGTCGGTGAAATACTTGCGGTCTTCATAGACCACGACGCCTCGCCCCCGCAGCTTGCCCTCAAACGCCAGCGGGCCGGACGCATCGACTTCCGTGCGGTAGTTGTCCCAACGGCCGGCGCTCGCGGTGAAATTGAACTGGGGCGTGGCCGTCGGCATCTTGCGCACCAGATTCACCGCGCCGCCCGGGTTGCCCGTGCCGTTGATCAGGCCGGCCGCGCCACGCAGCACCTCGACACGGTCAAACTCCGCCATGTCATAGGAAATGAAGGTGTAGTTTCCGCTGGAGGTCGACATCGGCGCGCCGCCGTCGAGCTGCACGCTGTCGATGGCAAAGCCGCGCGAATAGATATCCGTCAGGCGATGGCCCGAGTCCTGCACGGTCAAACCCGTCATCTGGCCCGCGGCCTGACCCAGGTCGGTGAGGTTCTGATCTTCCATGCGCTGCTTGGTCAGAACGGACACCGACTGCGGAATCTCGCGCAGGCCCTGCGCGGTTTTGCCTAAGGTGATGGCATCGCTGGTATAGGAGCCCGTGCCTTCGGTTTCTCCCACGCGTTGGGCCTCCACGCGCACCGCCCGCAGAGAATAGACGTCTTCCTGGCCCTGCGCTGACGGCAGCGACAAGGAGGCGGTCTTTCCATTCCAACGCACGGTAATACCCGTACCATGGAGCAACCGCGCCAGCGCCTGTTCCGGGGTCAGCGCACCCGACACCGCCGGAGCGTTCAGGCCGGCCACCGTCTCGGGGAGATAGTAGATCTGGATGTCGGTCTGCTGGCCCAACTGCAGCAGGGCCGAGTTCAGGGACTGGGCCGGGATGTTGATGTGCACGGCATCCGTGCTTTGTGCGTAGCTGATATCGGGCGAAAGGCCAAAGGTCAGCGCGAGCGAAATCGCCAATACATTCAGGTTCAAGCCGAACCGCTTGCCGCGCAAGGCAGGCGAAGTGTGCTTAGTGATGAGAGGGTTCACCGGACGTTCTCTAGATAATGAAAGCGGCGCATGCGCGCCAAACCCTTTGGCCAAAGGTTCCTTGCAACCTGCATCACTCACGATGAAAGGCAGGCCGTCATTAATAAAGAGAGTTCTGCGCCCTCAACCCCGTAAAGAATCCGGCAGAAAATTTGAAATAAAATGTTTCTGCGATTAATGCTGACACGCATTCTTATTCGTAAACAAAGACATCGCCGCGGCGCGCCAGCGACGCATGCTCAACGGGGAACGATCTCGCTGCTGCCGTCGGGCAACCTTCGCACCGCGACATGGGCCAGGGCGGGCAGCACCTCGAGAATGGCCTCAGGATCATCGACACTGAACACCCCTGTCACGCGCAATGCCTGCAAGCCGGGATGATGCAGACGAACGGGCCGGACGCGATAGCGATTCATTTCGGTGACGATGGTTGCCAAAGGCGCAGCGTCAAAGACGATCTTGCCCTGCCGCCACGCGGTCAGCGCCCCGACATCCGCCTTGGACACCCCCGACACGCTATCCGTCCCGTCAACTTGCACGGACTGCAGTGCGACGAGCCGGCGTGTCTCGCGATGCCACCATGCCCCCCCCGTGACCTCTACCGATCCCGACTCCACGGCGACGGACACGCGCTCGGCGCTGCGCCGCACGTTGAATCGGGTCCCGGTGACCGTCACCGTGGCTGCAGCGGCCTGTACCACGAAGGGGCGCTGCGGTGCCGACGCAATGGCAAAGAAGGCCTCACCCTGCTCCAGCACCACGCGCCGTTCGGATGCATAGAACGCGACGACAACGACACTGTCCGTGTTGAGCGTGAGGAGGGAGCCGTCAGGCAATGCCACCTCGCGGCGCTCGCCGCGCTGGCTGGCGTAACGCTCGGAGAATTGCGGAGCTCCGAACCAGCGCTCGGGCCCCAATGCGACGGTCGCCACGGCGGCGCAACAGGCCGCCCCGACGCCAAGCGCCAGTATCCGGCGGCGGCCCGCAAATGCCGCGGTTGGCCGTGCCTGCCCACGCGCCAGAATGCCCGCAAAAACCTGATCGGGCGTGGCCTCGGCCACGCGCCAGACACGCAGCATGCCCTGATAGGCCTGTTCATGCCGAGGGTCGGCGGCCCGCCATGACTCGAAACGCTGGCGCTCATCCGGCGTCATGAGTCCCCCGCTTTCGCGGGTAAACCAATGCGCGGCGGCGGCGCCGGGATCCTCGGGAATGTTTGAGTCTTGGGTGGTCATGCTGGACGCAGAAGCCGTCGGATGCGGATAACTGCTGCTCCTTAGTAAAAGACGCTCGATGGCAGCAAACCCCGTAATTCTACGAGGCGAATCTTTGTAACTTTTCGTGCAAGTGCCTCATTGCCCTGGTCAGGTTCTTCTCCACGGTGCTGACGGACAAGCCCATATGCCGGGCGATTTCCGGTACGGTCCAATGCTCCAACCGATGCCAGGCAAATATTTTCTGGCATACCTCGGGCAATTCGGCCAGCGACGCAGCCAGGGCCGCTGACAGTTCCGCCACGTAGGCGGCCGACTCGACCTCATCGACGACAGGATGGTCCCCCTCCGCCAGATCCTGCAACGGCACGCAGGGCAAGGCTTCGGTGCGCCGGTGGCGGCTGATCAGGCCATTGACGGCGCTGCGATGCAAATAGGCCCGCGTATCCTGGATGACCAGCATATTCGCGCCCAGCATACGTTCCGCCGCATCCTGCACCGCGTCCTCGGCGTCATGCGCATTGGCAGCGCCTTTCGCCCACGTCCCAACCAGCCTGCTGTAATGAGCAAGCCAGTTTCTTTTGGGTGCAGCGGGGGGAGACATGACGCGAAGGACGGCGGACCAGAAAACGAATCGCGAAGTTTAACAATAATTCTCATTTGCAAGCCGGCCTGCCAGTGCCCGTATGCGCCGTGCTGCGCGCCTACGTCGGCACCTACTCCCGCGCGCCGGCTGGCCGAGCACGCGGGAGTGATATAAGAGAGGGGCCTTAGCAAGCGACTCCCGCCTCAGCATGACCATCAGCAAAACTCTGGATCTGAATCTGCTCAAAGCCCTGGACGCCCTGCTCGAGGAGCGCAATGTCACGCGCGCGGCCGCGCGATTGGGCGTCACCCAGCCGGCCATGAGCGGCATGCTCACGCGGCTGCGCAACGCGTTCGGCGATCCGCTGTTCGTGCGTGCGCAACGCGGCATCGTGCCCACGCAACGAGCGCTGGCGCTGAGCATCCCGCTCAAGCAGGTCATGGGCGAGATTGGCGGCTTGCTGCAGCCCCCGGTATTCGATCCCGCCGCCGCCACGCTGACCTTCACCATCGCAGCGACCGACTATGCGCTGCGCGCCATCGCCGTGCCCTTTCTGGCGGCGCTCAAACCCCAGGCGCCCCATATCCGCGTGGCCCTGGTGCCGGTCGACGACAAGCAGGTGCATGCGCAGCTCGAGCGCGGCGACATCGATCTGGCCTTGCTCACGCCCGACAACACGCCGACCGACCTGCATGCCCGGCCCCTGTTCGCCGAACGCTATGTCTGCGTACTGCGCGCGGATCACCCAGCGATACAAGGCCGCAAACGCCTGAGCGTCAAACAACTGTGCGCCCTGGACCACGCCTTGGTGTCCTACACCGGAGGCGGCTTCCGGGGCGTGACGGACGACGCCCTGGAAAAACTGGGCAAACAGCGCCAGATCACCCTGTCGGTAAAAAGCTTTCTCATCGTACCGGACATCCTGCGGGCCAGCGATATGGTGGCCATTTTGCCGTCACGACTGGTCTGCGGCATGCCGGGGCTGGCCGTCGTCGAGCCCCCTATCGACATCCCGGGCTTCACCAAAGTCGCCGCCTGGCATGAGCGCACCCATGGCGATACGGCCCACCGGTGGTTGCGCGACCTGTTGTTTCAGGCGTGTGCCGACACGCCCTGAGGCCCACGGCAGGCCAACGGCCTGCCCTGGGCCTCAGGCGGCCGTTTTGGCTGCGCCGCGGTAACGCTCCAGCCAGTGAGCATAGGGCGCGGGCAGTATCCAATCCGGGCGCTCGAGCTTGAGCGCCTGCGCGAGCGCATACGGATAGTGCGGATTAGCCAGCATGGCGCGGCCCATCATCACCACATCCATCTGGCCCTCGGCCACCACACGCTCGGCGACCTGCGGGTCATCGATCCCCCAGCTCGAAGCCACCGGCAGACCCGCTTCGCGGCTGACGCGTGCGGTGATCGGCGCCAGAAAGGCCGGCGTGCCCCACGGGATCTTCACATCGGGGATGACAAAATTGACGCTGACATTGAGCATATCCAAACCGCCCTGACGCATGCGCTTGACCAATTCAATCGACTCGGCGAGCGTTTGCTCGTCGTGCCCGTCGTATTCGATGACGCCAAAGCGCGCGGTCAATGGCAGATGCTGCGGCCACACCTCACGCACCGCCGCCAGCGTCTCGAGCAGGAAACGGCCGCGGTTGTCGAAACTGCCGCCGTACTGATCGCTGCGCTGATTGCTATGCGCAGAGAAAAAACTCTGCGCCAGATAACCATGGGCGAAATGCAGCTCGAGCCACTTAAAACCGGCGTCGCGCGCGCGGCGCGCCGCGGCCACGAAATCCGCCGTGACGCGATGGATATCCTCCAGACTCATCTGCCTGGGCACGCGCGGCAAGCCTTCGCCATAAGCGATCGCCGACGGGCCGATGGGCTGCCAGGCTCGCGGATCGCTGGCCGGGATGTGATCGTCGCCCTCCCAAGGCTTATTGGCGCTGGCCTTGCGGCCGGCATGCGCGATCTGGATGCCGGGCACCGCGCCCGCGGCACCGATACTGGCGGCGATACGCGCCAACCCCTCGGCCTGCGCATCGTTCCACAGCCCCAGGCATCCCGGCGTGATGCGGCCCTCCGGCGACACCCCAGTGGCTTCAACCACCACCAGCCCGGCACCGCCGCGGGCCAGAGAGGGATAGTGAACCTGGTGCCAATCGTTGGTCAAACCATCGACGGCGCTGTACTGGCACATCGGCGAGACCGCGATGCGATTGCGCAGCGTGACATCCTTGAGCTGGAAGGGGGTGAACAGTGCGGCCATGCGTTTCTCCACGACTTTCAAATACGAACAATCAAATAAATCCACCTCGCGCGCGGCAAGGCAGCCGGACCGACGATAGGCGTCAGCTCGCCGGCGCGGCAGGGGAAGCTTAGCAGCCGTGCCACGCGCCCGCCTTGGGCGGCATCAGGGCCGGCCGTTGCGCGCGGCGCCCACCAGCCCATCCAGCCAATCCTGGTGGCCGTTGATCATGGGATTGGGCCGAGCCTGATGAAGCGCCCTGGCAGGCGCGCCCACCTGGGTTTCCTGCGTGAGGATGCGCACACGCTCGCCAGGAAGATCTTCGATCAGCCAGGCGTGATGCACGTCCAGACGTTGCGGGCTGCCGGGCTCGCCAGCCCAGCCGTGCCAGGCCACCCGGCCGGGCTGGCCGGCCGCCGGCGCCGCGTACTCCACGCACTGCGCCTCGATCGGAAAGCCAAAGGTCTCAAAGTAGAAACGATCGTCACAGACCAGCTCAGGCCCCCGGCCCTCATGGAAGCGCACGTTGGCCGAATTGGCGTAATAGCCCGGCCAACGCGCGGGCGTGATCAGCCACGGCCACACGTCAATGGCGGCCAGACCCGCGACAATGACCTCGTTGGAAACAAAATTGTCGGTAAAGCCGGGCAGATAGCCGTCCGGCCAGATGATGGCGTGCATGGTCAAGAGACTCCAGAATGGGTCGCGGCCTGCGGCGGCCCTGTGTACCCACACAGCGGCAAGCACGCGGAAAGCGACAGGCATGACGTTATGGTCGGCCTCGCAGAGAAATAAATCCAATCCTATATTTTTATTTTTGCCATCATCTCAACTGATATCAGAGCCGCTAGGGGGCGGGTGCAGGCAAGGGGCGCCGGCTATACTTGCCCGCTTGCCTTCGTCCCGTGCCCTACCGATCTTGTCTGCACCTTCCCCTTACATCGTTCTTGACGCTTGCGTGCTCATGTCCAATATCGTGCGCAGGCTGATGTTGCGTCTGGCGGCCGCGGGGGTGTATCAGCCCGTCTGGACGGAGCGTATCGGCCAGGAGTGGCGGCGCAATGCGGCGCGCATCTGGGAGGTCCCGCCCGAGTTTCTGGCGCAGCAATGGGCAGAGATGAACAGCCAGTTCCCGCAGGCGCTGGAAACGGATATCGAACCCTATGAACTGAGCCTGCGCTATAGCGACCCGAAGGACTTTCACGTCATCGCAGCGGGCCTGGCGCGCCGTGCGCGCTGCGGCCAACAGCTGCCGCCGGTCGTACAGATCGCCACCTGGAACCTGAAGGATTTCAATCGTTCGGAGCTGCGCCGTCAGGGGCTGGATGCCTTCAATCCCGACACCTTGATCGCACGCTGGCATGCCGAACATCCGCAAGCGGTGCTCGATGCGCTGGCGCCGGTGCCGCAGGACTACCTCGCGCTGGGCCGGGAGGCTGAACCCCTATCGGCCACACTGCATCGCGAACGGCTTTACCGGGTCAAGAATCTGGCTCAGTGATCGTGATTGCTGGCGGCAAAGCCGGCCTCGTTGAGGATGCGTATGACTTCCTCGATGTGCTCGGGCCCGCGGGTCTGCAGCACGAAATCCACCTCTACATTGCGCACCGGCAACGCGGTGAACGCCCGCTGGTGATGCACCTCGGTGATATTGGCATGCGCATCGGCAATCAGGCGCGTGGCCTGGGCCAGCGCGCCAGGCAGGTCGCGCAAGTCCACGCGGATGCGGGCCAGCCGGCCTGCACGCACCATGCCGCGTTCGATGAGCTCGCCCAGCATCAAGGGATCGATATTGCCGCCCGTCAGCACCAGGCCGATGCGTTTGCCCTTGAAATAGCTGTTGCCGCGGGATTTTTCCAGCAGCAACGCCGCCAGGCCCGCCGCGCCAGCGCCTTCGACCACGGTTTTTTCAATTTCCAGCAGTACGACGATGGCGTGCTCGATATCGGCCTCGCTGACCAGCTCGATGCGATCGACCAAGCGGCCGACGATCTCCTGTGTCAGCGTGCCGGGCGATTTCACCGCGATCCCCTCGGCGATGGTGTAGTTGCCGGTCTCCATCGTCAGGCCGCGAACCGCCGCATACATGGACGGAAAACGCTCGGTCTGCACGCCAATGATCTCTATCCCGGGCTTGATGGCCTTGGCCGCCGTGGCCACGCCTGAAATCAGGCCGCCGCCGCCGATGGCGATGACGATGGCGTCCAGCTCGGGCTGAGCCTGCAGCATCTCGATGCCGATGGTGCCCTGCCCCGCGATCACCGCCTCATCGTCATAGGGATGGATCATGGTCAGCCCGCGCGCCTGGGCAAGCTCGAAGCCGTGCGCCTTGGCGTCGTCAAAGGTGTCGCCGGCCAGCACCACCTCGGCACCGAAACGCTTGGTGTTGGCCACTTTGACCGTGGGGGTGAAGCGCGGCATGACGATCACGGCGGGCACCTGCATGCGTTGCGCGTGATAGGCCACGCCCTGCGCATGGTTGCCTGCCGATACCGCGATGACGCCCTGCGCCCGTTCTTCGGGCGAGAGGGTCAGCATGCGGTTCAGGGCCCCGCGTTCCTTGAAAGACGCCGTGAATTGAAGATTTTCGAACTTCAGCCAGACCTCCGCGCCCAGAATGTCAGAAAGCGTGCGCGACAGCGTGAAAGGGGTGTTCTGCACCTGCCCGCGCAGGTTGTCGCGGGCGGCTTGGATGGCGGCGAAATCGATCATGGGAAGTCTGGTTTCAAGGTACGAGCGCCAAGGCTTGCGCCTGAGCGGCGGGGGCCGGGTTCCGCAGCCCGGATCGGGCTGGACGGCGCCGGCCGTAAAGGACATTGCCACTGAACGCGGCCGGGCGCAACCGCGGGCGGCGCCGGATCGGATGCTAGCGTCCGCCGGCATGCTCCTGCAGCAAGAATTCGGAGAAAGCCTGTACCCGGGCGCTGCGGCCCTTGCGTACCGGCACCAAAAGCATCACCGGCGCGCTGTCGAACCGCCAGTCCGGCAGCACACGCACCAACGTGCCCTGGGCAATGCCAACGGCCGCGTCCCATTCCGAACGCAATACCAGGCCCATGCCCGCCTCCGCCCACAGCCTTGCCACCGCACCGTCGTTGGTCACGTAGGCCGGCGTCACCCGCACGGACTCGGTGCGCCGCTTGCCCGCGGGCGCCGCCGGCCGGACATGCCAGAGTGTGACGTCTTCGTCGTTCTCGCGGATGCAAATGCAAGCGTGATGGGCCAGATCCCCCGGCGAACCGGGCACACCGTGCGCCTGTAGATAGGCGGGGCTGGCACACAGCCATCGTTCATTGGGGGCTAGTTCGCGCGCAATCCAGGAAGAGTCGCGCACGCCGCCGATATGGATCACCGCGTCGACGTCGCGCCGGTCCGGCCAAGGTGTCTCGCAAAGTTCGAGCTGGACGCGCAAGTGCGGATGGCGGCGTGAAAACCGCGCCAACAGCGGCGCAATCCGGTGCCGCCCATAACCAAAAGGCGCAGCCACCCGCAACGTGCCGCCCAGGCGCTGGTCGTCATGGCGCAAAGACTCGCACAGCCCGTCGATCTTGGCGAGCAGTTCCTGCGCTTCACGGCCAAAGCGCTCGCCTTCCGGCGTCAGGCAGAGGCTGCGCGCATCCCGCTTGGCCAGGGCCAGGCCGAGCTCGTTTTCCAGCTTGCGCAGCCGTGTCGATAAGGCCGGCGGCGTGACGTCCAAGGCGCGCGCGGCCGCACTGAGCGAGGGCTCGCGCAGCAGGGTCGCCGCCAGCCGCAGGTCTTCGATCTGGATCATTAAATATAGATTAACGATTGATTATCAAATATTTAACCATGAATACACGCCTGCGCCACATAATCCTTCCTCGACACCGGATCACCCGTCCAAGGAGTCCATATGGCTGACGCCTATCCCAAAGCCGTCCTGTTCGACCTGCTCACCGCGCTGCTGGATTCATGGAGCATCTGGAATGCCGCTGCCGGCTCCGCCGAGCGGGGCCGCCAATGGCGCGGCGAGTACCTGAAACTGACTTATGGTTGCGGCGCCTATCAACCCTATGAACAACTGGTCCGCGACTCGGCTGCCGCGGTCGGCCTGCCGGCGGCCGCCGCCGCGTCGCTCACCGAACGCTGGAGCCAACTGCCGCCCTGGCCCGGCGCTCGCGAGCTGCTGCAAGCCCTTCGGCCCCACTGCAAGCTGGCCGTCGTGACCAATTGCTCGGAACACCTGGGTAAACAGGCCGCATCGTTACTAGGCGTGGAATGGGACGCGGTGGTCACCTCGGAAGAGGCCGGCTACTACAAACCCGATCCCCGACCCTATCTGCTGGCCCTGGAGCGGCTCGACGTCCCGCCGGCCGAGGCGGCCTTCGTCGCCGGCTCCGGCTACGACATGTTCGGCACCGCTGCCGTGGGCTTGCGGACTTTCTGGCATAACCGCATCGGTCTGACGCTGCCCGCAGGCGCGGCCGCCCCCGAGCGCGAGGCGGCAGACCTGCAGCCGGCGCTGAGCTGGCTGCGTACATTCCAGACGCTACCTCATTGAGCACCGGCCGCGACACCGGATTTCCCCACTCCTCATCCACACCGCCATGCACTCCCAGCACACCCGCGTCACGCCGCCCGAAGCCTCGGGCCTGGCAACCCTTGATACCCCGGCCGCACTGATCTCGGTACCCCGGATGCAACACAACATCGCGCGTATGCAAGCCCAGGCCGATGCGCTGGGCGTCGGCCTGCGCCCGCACGTCAAAACCAGCAAGTGCACGCCGGTCACCCAGGCGCAACTGGCCGCTGGCGCACGCGGCATTACCGTGTCCACGCTCAAAGAGGCCGAGCACTTCTTCGCGGCGGGTATCACCGATATTCTCTATGCCGTCTGTATTGCGCCCCACCGTCTACCGCAGGCGCTGACCTTGCGGCGGCGCGGCTGCCAACTCAAGCTCATCACCGACAGCGTCGAAGGCGCGCAGGCACTGGCCGACTATGGCCGCCAACAGGGCGAGGCCTTCGATGTCCTCATCGAGATCGACACCGACGGCCATCGCTCCGGCATCAAGCCGGACTCGCCCGCAGTCCTGGCTGTTGCCGAGATACTGCGGCAAGCGGGCATGTCTTTGCTCGGGGTGCTCACCCATGCCGGCTCCAGCTACGAACTCAATACCCCCGAGGCCTTGACCGCCCTGGCCGAACAAGAGCGCGCAGGCTGCGTGCTTGCCGCCGAGCGCCTGCGCAGCCAGGGCTTTGCCTGCCCGGTGGTCAGCGTGGGTTCGACGCCCACAGCGCTGGCGGCCGGACATCTGCACGGCGTGACCGAGCTGCGTGCCGGCGTCTATGTTTTCTTCGATCTCGTCATGCACAACATCGGTGTGTGCGCGCAGGAAGACATCGCCTTGAGCGTACTGACCACGGTCATCGGACACCAACGCGACAAAGGCTGGGCCATTGTCGATGCCGGCTGGATGGCCATGAGCCGCGACAGAGGCACGGCACGCCAACAGCAGGACTTCGGATACGGCCAGGCCTGCGACGAGGCTGGCCGACCGCTGCCGGGCTATGTGCTCATCGGCGCAAACCAGGAGCATGGCATTCTGGCGTGCGCTGCCGAGCCCGATCCGGACATCGAAACGCGCTTTCCGATCGGCACTCGGCTGCGTATTCTGCCCAATCATGCCTGCGCCACCGGTGCGCAGTTTCCCGTCTATCACGCGCTTGCCGAAGATGGCCAGCCGCAACCCTGGAGCCGCTTTCATGGCTGGTGAATCCCTCACCCCCCAAGCGCAGCCTGCCGCCCTGGCGGCGCCGGCTGGCCATTACCGCCATTTCACGACGGGCGGCGGCCTGGTGTTCGTGTCGGGTCAGCTGCCGATCACCGCCGACGGCACCCGGCTGGCCGATGCCTCGTTCGAAGATCAGGCAAGACAGGCCTTGGCCAATGTCGGCGCCGCGCTGACCCTGGCCGGCAGCGGCATCGATCGCCTGCTTCAGGTACGTGTGTATCTCGATGACATCGGCAACTGGCCCGTTTTCGATCGTTTGTATGGCGCATGGCTGGGCGAGGCACGGCCGGCCCGCGCGGTGGTGCCGACTCAGCCCTTGCACTACGGCTTCAAAGTCGAGATCGAGGCCGTCGCGGCCGCGGCCGGTTAAGACCCCGGGCCAGCGCCCTCAGCGCACCGGCAGAAAATTGAAGAACATCAGGCCCTGGGCATAATTGATGCCCACGCGCCGGGAGTTTTCTCCCAGCAGATTGGCGATCAGGTCCAGGCGCCCGATGATGGCGCCGAACTCGCGCTCAAAGCTCAGGTTGGTCACGGTGCTGGACATTTCGTTGGCCAGCAGCAGCGGCTCACCCTGGGCGTTGCGGCGCGACGATAGCAGCCACGCTGCCGCCTCCACATTGCGGGCGGCGTTATAGATGCGCTGGCCGTCCAGGATGTCGGAGACATAAAAGCGGGTTTTGTCGTTGTGGGCAGCCAGAATGGTGTCGGCCAGGCCATAGATGAAGGCCGCCACCCGGTCGCCCTGGTAGTTGGGATCCAGCGAGACCGCCAGCACCTGGACATCGCGCAACCCGGCCAGACCGCTGGGCGCGCGGCGCTCTTCGATCAGGCGCTTGACGTAGGCCACTGCCGCGGCCTGGTCGGCCACTCCCGACTTGCGCCACTCGCGCGGATTGCGCCGGTAAAGCTTGTCCAGCAGGGAGTACAGGCTGTTGAAGTTGTCGCGCGCCGCGAGCGTGACCGTGCGATTGAAGTCCGTCTGGGCCAACTGATCGGCCGACATGGGCTCACTGCGCGGCACCCGCGCCGAGGAAGGGGTGGCCGCAGGCGACACACACCCCGACAGGGCCCAGCCTGTCAGCAGTAGTGTCGCGGCCAGCCTCCATCGCCTCATGCCAGATTCGCCAGTCCTCTGTCGCCATCCGCCGCCCGCGGAACTGCCAAGACTTTACCGGATTTGCCCGCCGGCGTAAGCAGGGAAGTTCCCGCTTTTGCAAGCGAAAGAAAAACGGCACCCGAAGGTGCCGTTTCTCGACCTGGCGAACCGATTACTCGGCTTGCGGCTCGGCGGGCGCGGCAGCCGGGGCGTCGGCAGCAGGCTGTTGCTGCTGTTCGATGCCACCGATGGCCTTGACCGACAGGCGCAGACGGCCCTTGTCGTCGGCCTCGATGACCTTGACGCGGACTTGCTGGCCGACCTTCAGCACATCGTTGATGTTGGCGATGCGGTAGTTGGCGATTTCCGAGATGTGCAGCAGACCGTCACGGCCCGGCAGCACTTGCACGATGGCGCCGAAGTCCAGCAGACGCAGCACGGAACCATCATAGACCTGGCCCACTTCGACATCGGCGGTGAGTTCGACGATGCGGCGTTGCGCTTCCTTGGCCTGGCCCTCATCCACGCTGGCGATCACGATCGTGCCGTCATCGGAGATGTCGATCTGCGTGCCGGTCTCTTCGGTCAGCGCACGAATCGTCGCGCCGCCCTTGCCGATCACGTCACGGATCTTCTCGGGGTTGATCTTGATGGTCAGCATGCGCGGCGCGAACGCCGACAGCTCGGTGCGCGAACCGTCGAGCGAGTCACGCATCTTGCCGAGGATATGCAGACGGCCTTCGCGGGCCTGAGCCAGCGCGACCTGCATGATTTCCTTGGTGATGCCCTGGATCTTGATGTCCATCTGCAGCGCGGTGATACCGTTTTCGGTACCCGCCACCTTGAAGTCCATGTCGCCCAGGTGATCTTCGTCGCCCAGAATATCCGTCAGCACGGCGAACTTGCCGTCTTCGAGGATCAGGCCCATGGCCACGCCAGCGACGTGATCCGTGGTCGGCACGCCGGCATCCATCATGGCCAGCGAACCGCCGCAGACCGAAGCCATCGACGACGAGCCATTGGACTCGGTGATTTCCGAGACGATACGGATGGTGTACTGGAAGTCCTCGGGCTTGGGCAGCACGGGGATCAGCGAACGCTTGGCCAGACGGCCGTGGCCGATTTCACGCCGCTTGGGCACACCGATGCGGCCGGTTTCGCCGGTGGCGAACGGAGGCATGTTGTAGTGCAGCATGAAGCGATCACGGTACTCGCCCATCAGAGCGTCGATGATCTGCTCATCCTGCTTGGTGCCCAGCGTGGCCACGACCAGCGCCTGGGTTTCACCACGGGTGAACAGGGCGCTGCCGTGCGCGCGCGGCAGCACGCCCAGGCGCACGCTGATGGGGCGCACGGTGCGGGTGTCGCGGCCGTCGATACGGGGCTCACCGTTGAGGATCTGGCTGCGCACCAGGCGGGCTTCCAGATCGAACAGGATGTTGTCCACGGTCACGCCATCCGGCGTGTCCTGACCGGCGGCGGCAGCCTGCTCGGCCAGCTTGGCCGACACGTCTGCGTAGACTTCACGCAGCTTGGTCGTACGCGCTTGCTTTTCGCGGATCTGATAGGCGGCGGTCAGGCCGTCCTGGGCAGCGGCGGTCACCGCGGCGATCAGGGCCTCGTTCTTGGGCGCGGGCGCCCAGGTCCACTCAGGCTTGCCAGCGTCGCGCACCAGGTCATGGATGGCGTTGATGGCGGCCTGCATCTGCTCATGGCCGAACACCACACCGCCGAGCATGATGTCTTCGGACAGCTGCTGAGCTTCGGATTCGACCATCAGCACGGCGTTTTCCGTGCCGGCGACCACCAGATCCATCTTGGAGGTCTTGAGCTGCGACGCCGTGGGGTTGATGACGTACTGGCCATCGACATAGCCCACGCGGGCCGCGCCGATGGGGCCGTTGAACGGGATGCCCGAGATGGCCAGTGCGGCCGAGGCGCCGATCATGGCGGGGATGTCGGGGTCGATTTCCGGATTGACCGACAGCGTGTGGATCACCACCTGGACTTCGTTGTAGAAGCCTTCCGGGAAAAGCGGACGCAGGGGACGATCGATCAGGCGCGAGGTCAGCGTTTCCTTCTCGGAAGGCTTGCCTTCGCGCTTGAAGAAACCGCCGGGGATACGGCCGGCCGCATAGGTTTTTTCGATGTAGTCGACGGTCAGGGGGAAGAAATCCTGACCGGGTTTGGCCTTCTTGGCGGCGACGACCGTGGCCAGCACGACGGTGTCCTCAACGGACACAAGCACAGCGCCGGAGGCCTGGCGAGCGATCTCGCCGGTTTCCAGAACGACCGTGTGTTGGCCGTATTGGAAGGTCTTGGTCACTTTATTGAACATGACGATGGTTCCTTGCAAATGAAAAACCGTGGCCGTCGCGACAACGTCGCAGCGACCACGGTTGCGTCATGGGGAGCCAGCCCCGTCGATCACTTGCGCAGACCGAGTTTTTCGATCAGAGCGCGGTACGAATCGGGATTGCGGCCCTTGAGATAGTCGAGCAGTTTACGGCGACGGCTGACCATGCGCAGCAGACCGCGGCGCGAGTGGTGGTCCTTCGCGTGTTCCTTGAAGTGACCGGTCAGTTCGTTGATGCGGGCGGTGAGCAGAGCCACCTGGACTTCGGGGGAACCGGTATCGCCTTGCGCGCGTTGAAACTGCGAAACGATTTCGGCTTTTTTGATGTCAGCAACAGACATTTTTGACCTCTACGGACATGCGTCAGGGCCGAGGTGCCCGGACGTGGGTTGAGAAAAGACCTCGATATCATCACTACTGCGATGCGTTAAAGACGCTTGCGCGGCTTGGGCACGCATCGCCCGAACTGCTCTTTCTGTGGCTTTCCATACAAAGAAAGCGCAGATCGCCAGCGATTATAGCTGATTCGCTAAAATCCATGGCAAAGCCGCTGCCCGGTCTTTCCCGCGCGCACGGAAAAAATGGGGCCGGTCCCCAACAGGAGAAACCCTATGTCCTGCCTGCACATTCTGGCCCGCGCCCTGGCCGTCGGCGCGGCCGCGTCGGCACTGGCCGCCTGCACACCCATGACCGAGGTGCCGCCCGGCTCGCCCTACGCCAGCGTCGTCAGCGCCTATGGCCAACCCAATTTCACCTGCCGCCTGCCGGACGGACGCGAACGTGTCATCTGGACCCAACAGCCCATGGGTCAGTTCGCCTGGGGCAGCAATCTCACGGCCGACGGCCGCGTCGAACGCGTCGAGGCGCTGCTGACCGACGCCCAGTTCAAGCAATTGGGCGAAGGCACGTGGTCGGCCGAGCGGGTGCGCTGTGAATTCGGGCCGCCAGCGGAGATCCGCGAAACCGGCCTGCCCAGCGTGCGCCAGGTGGTCTGGGCCTACCGCTATCGGGAGTCTGGCGTCTGGAACTCCCTGATGTATGTCTACATGGGGCGCGGTGGGCAGCAGGTCACGCGCTTTCATCCCGGGCCAGACCCGATGTACGAAGAGCGCGACCACGGCTGGCGCTGAGCCCCGATAAAAAATGCCACCTCGCAGGTGGCATTTTTGCATTCGGCTAGGAATGGTTGCGGCGCTCTTGCTGCAACCTGCGCGCCCGGCTCCAGCGCCAGAACATGATCACCCAGCCCGAAAACCCATACAGCACGAACAGGCCGAAAAGCACGACCGGGGGATCGCTGGAGACGAAGACGAACACGGCCACGACCACCAGAATGCCCCAGAACGGCACGCTGCGCCCCAGCGCGAAACTCTTGCCGCTGAAAAACGGCGCGTTCGACACCATGGCCACGCCCGCATAGGTCGTCAAGCCAAACGCCGCCCAGGCCATGACACTGTCATGAATGGGCAGTTTATTGTCGATGGCCAGCCACACAAAGCCCGCCACCAGGGCCGCGGCCGCTGGGCTGGGCAAACCCTGGAAGAACCGTTTGTCGACCACGGCGATATTGGTATTGAAGCGGGCCAGGCGCAATGCCGCCCCCGCCACATACACAAAAGCCGCCAGCCAGCCCCAGCGCCCGAGGTCCTGAAGTATCCACTCGTAAGCCACCAGTGCCGGCGCCACGCCGAAGGACGTCATGTCCGACAAGGAATCATATTGCTCGCCGAAGGCGGACTGCGTGTTGGTCAGCCGCGCCACGCGGCCATCCATGCCGTCGAGCACCATGGCCACGAAAATGGCGATGGCGGCGGTCTCGAAGCGGTCATTCATGGCCTGCACCACGGCGTAGAAGCCCGCGAACAGGGCTGCCGTGGTGAAGGCATTGGGCAGCAGATAAATGCTGCGATGACGATTCTCGGAATCGCGCATGTTGAAATTGGGCATGGCGTATAAAAACTTCCGCAAGCTTTGTGAGGTGAAAGGTTAACCCATCTGGCCCCGCTTGAGGGAAAGGCGGGCAAGCGCCGGGGCGCTCGTCCCCGCCCAAAAAACAACGCCCCCCGCAAGATTGGAGGCGACTCCAACCCTGCGGGGGGCGTTTACCGAACTGAAATGAATCAGTTCTTGGACTTGTCGACCAGCTTGTTGGCGGCGATCCAGGGCATCATGGCGCGCAGCTTGGCGCCCACCACTTCGATCTGCGATTCCGCGTTGATGCGGCGGCGCGAGGTCAGGGTCGGAGCGCCGGCGGCGTTTTCCAGGATGAAGCGCTTGGCGTACTCACCGGTCTGGATGTCGGTCAGGCACTGGCGCATGGCCTTGCGGGTTTCCTCGGTCACGACCTTCGGGCCGGTCTCGTACTCGCCGAATTCGGCGTTGTTCGAGATCGAGTAGTTCATGTTGGCGATGCCGCCTTCATAGATCAGGTCGACGATGAGCTTGAGCTCGTGCAGGCACTCGAAGTAGGCCATCTCGGGCGCGTAACCGGCGTCCACGAGGGTGTCGAAACCCGCCTTGATCAGCTCGACGGTACCGCCGCACAGCACGGCTTGTTCGCCGAACAGGTCGGTTTCGGTCTCTTCACGGAAGTTGGTTTCGATGATGCCGGCACGGCCACCACCGTTGGCGCTGGCGTACGACAGGGCCACGTCACGGGCAGCGCCCGACTTGTCCTGATACACCGCCACCAGGTGGGGCACGCCGCCGCCTTGCGCGTAGGTCGAGCGCACCGTGTGGCCCGGCGCCTTGGGGGCGACCATGATGACGTCGATGTCTTCACGCGGCACGACCTGGCCGTAATGCACATTGAAACCGTGAGCGAAAGCCAGAGCGGCGCCGGCCTTGATGTTGGCGTGCACTTCGTTGCGATAGACGGCAGCGATGTTCTCGTCAGGCAAGAGCATCATCACGACATCGGCGCGCTTGACGGCTTCGGCCACTTCAGCGACTTCCAGGCCGGCGTTGGCGGCCTTGTTCCACGAGGCGCCGCCCTTGCGCAGGCCGACCACGACCTTCACGCCGGAATCATGCAGATTCAGGGCATGCGCGTGGCCTTGCGAGCCGTAACCGATGATGGCGACGGTCTTGCCTTTGACGAGGGAGAGATCGCAGTCTTTGTCGTAGAAAACTTTCATGGTTGCTCCAGATACTTATATTTTAAAAATCGTTGAATTCAGGGTGTAGGGTAAAGCGGATGCCGGTCAGAGCTTGAGAATACGTTCGCCGCGGCCGATGCCGGACACACCGGTGCGGACCGTCTCCAGGATGGCGCTGCGGTCCAGGGCCTCGATAAAGGCCTGCACCTTGTCCTGGTCGCCGGTCAGCTCGATGGTGTACGACTTGTCGGTCACGTCGATGATGCGGCCACGGAAGATATCCGCCATCCGCTTGACTTCGTCACGCTCCTTGCCGACCGCACGCACCTTGATGAGCATGAGCTCGCGTTCGATGTGCGCGCCTTCGGTCAGATCGACCACCTTGACGACATCCACCAGGCGATTCAAATGCTTGGTGATCTGCTCGATGACGTCCTCGGAACCGACGGTGACCACCGTCAGGCGCGACAGCGTCGCATCCTCGGTGGGCGCCACGGTGAGCGTTTCGATGTTGTAGCCGCGCGCGGAGAACAGGCCGACGACGCGCGACAGCGCGCCAGGCTCGTTTTCCATGAGCACAGAAATCACGTGTTTCATGGTGGTTTCCTTAGAGATCCTCGGAGCCGAGCAGCATCTCGGTCAGACCGCGGCCAGCCTTGACCATCGGCCACACGTTTTCGGTGCGGTCGGTGATGAAGTCGAGAAACACCAGGCGATCCTTATGCTTTTTGAACGCCTCGCGCAGCGCCGGCTCGACGTCGGCCGGCCGCTCGATGCGCAGGCCGACATGCCCATAGGCCTCGGCGACCTTGACGAAGTCCGGCAGCGAGTCCATGTACGACTCGGAATAGCGCGAGCCATAATCGATCTGCTGCCACTGCCGGACCATGCCCAGAAAGCGGTTGTTCAGGCAGACGATCTTGGGCGTCAGGTGGTATTGCTGGCAGGTCGACAGCTCCTGGATGTTCATCTGGATCGAGGCCTCGCCGGTGATGACGGCGATGTCCGAACCCGGATTGGCCATCTGCACGCCCATGGCGTAAGGCAGCCCGACCCCCATGGTGCCCAGCCCGCCGGAGTTGATCCAGCGGCGCGGCTTGTCGAAGCGGTAGTACTGCGCAGCCCACATCTGATGCTGGCCCACATCGGAGGTGACGAAAGCGTCGCCGCCCGTCACTTCCCAGAGCTTCTCGACCACGAACTGCGGCTTGATGACCTCGTCGGACGGCGCATACTTCAGGCATTCGCGCGCGCGCCATGCCTCGACCTGCTGCCACCACTTTTCCTGTGAAGCGGGTTTGCTTTCCTGGCGCGCCTGCTCGTATTGCGCGATGAGCTCGGTCAGGACGTCCTTGACGTTGCCCACGATGGGCACATCCACGCGCACCCGTTTGGAGATCGAAGAAGGATCGATATCGATGTGGATGATCTTGCGGGCGTTCTGGGCGAAATGCTTGGGATTGCCGATCACGCGGTCGTCGAAACGCGCGCCGATGGCCAGCAGCACATCACAGTGCTGCATGGCCATATTGGCCTCATACGTGCCATGCATGCCCGGCATGCCCACGAAATGGCGATCCGACGCCGGCATGGCGCCCAACCCCATCAACGTGTTGGTGCAGGGCGCGCCCAGCAGGTCCACCAGTTTGCGCAGCTCATCGGATGCATCGGAGAGAATCACCCCGCCGCCGGAGTAGATCATCGGGCGCTCGGCGCCCAGCAGCATCTGCACGGCCTTTTTGATCTGCCCTTGGTGGCCCTTGGTCACGGGCGCATAGGAGCGCATGGCAATTTCACCCTTTTTGGGCGTGTACTTGCACTGCGCGACCGTGATGTCCTTGGGGATGTCCACCAGCACCGGGCCCGGACGGCCCGTGCGCGCGATATAAAAAGCGCGGCGCATGGTTTCGGCCAGATCCTTGACGTCACGCACTAGGAAGTTGTGCTTGACGCAGGGACGGGTAATGCCGACGGTGTCGCACTCCTGGAAGGCATCTTCGCCGATGGCGGCAGTGGGCACCTGCCCGCTGATGATCACCATCGGAATCGAGTCCATATAGGCCGTGGCAATGCCGGTCACGGCATTGGTCACGCCCGGACCGCTGGTCACGATGCAGACACCGACCTTTTGCGACGCGCGCGAATAGGCATCGGCGGCGTGCACGGCAGCCTGCTCGTGGCGCACCAGGATGTGCTGAAATTTGTCTTGCTTGAAAATCGCGTCGTAGATGTAAAGCACCGCGCCGCCGGGATAGCCGAAAACGTGTTCCACGCCTTCTTCGGCCAGGCAGCGCACGACGATATCGGCGCCATTGAGTTCCATGTTGTCTTTCCTTTCTGTGCCGGCCCTGTTCCCCTGGCTGCCGCTCGCCCGGATACGGCGGCGACTGAGCCCATGCCAAGCTCGGCAACATAATCCGGCGCTTTGCGGCTCACGGAGCCACGCCACCCGGACACCCTGCCGACCCGGCACACGCTCGTCAGAGACGCAGTGCAAACGCCCAAGAGGCGTCGGAGGTCGAAATGGAAGCCTTGGCAACACACGCTTGTGGCGCGGCCAACAGCAAGTCTTACTGGCGCAGCAGGCCGCGGAAGGTGGCCCGGGCCCTGCTCGCCCGCGCGCCGGATTCGGATAGCAGACCGGCGCAAGAGGGGGCAATTTACCGCGTTGCGGCATACTCCGCAAATCGCATCGTGGCCCTCTGGCCGCCGGCGCGGTTTTTTGGCGCCGCCGCAAGGCTTAATTACTCATCCGCCCCCAAAAAAACCAGGCGAATCTCTATACTTGGGATGTCGTCACTTGCCTTCGCCACCATGGACCTGCGCATCGCCAGCATCCGGCGCTTTCTCTACAGCCATTATTTCTTCGGCGGCGTGCGCCAGGCAGTCGGCATGCTGCTGCCCGTACTGGTGCTGGGCGGCATTTTCGGGCAATACAGCATAGGCCTGGTCGCCACGTTCGGCGCCCAATGCCTGGCCATCATCGATCAGCCGGGCGGGCCACAGCGCCATCGCAGCAACGAGATGCTGGGCGGCGCCCTGCTGGGTGTGTCCACGGTCACCATCACCGGCCTGGCCTCGACCTACCCGGTGCTGCTCTGGTTCATCGTAATAGGCCAGTGCTTTCTGTTTTCGATGTTTTCGGTCTTTGGCAAGCGCGGCGGGCTGATCGGCTTTGCCGGCCTCTTGCTCATGACGCTGACCATGCACTCGCCGATGGCGCCCGATCAGGTGGTATGGCACTCGCTGGCCACGTTGGGCGGCTCCTTGTTCTATCTGCTGTTCAGCCTGAGCTTTCGGCGCATTTTCTGGCTGCGCGAAGAGCGCCAGGCGATGTCGGTGGCCCTCTTCGCCACGGCCGACTACATGGCCACCCGCGCCAGCTTCTATGACGAAAACGCCGATCTGGACGAGTCATACCGCCTGCTGATGCAGCGTCAGTCCACCATGACCGACACCCACCAGGCCGCGCGCGACCTGGTGCTGCGCGCGCTGCCGCGCGGCAAGGGCTTTCGCGAAAGCGACCGGGTCATGCTGTGGAATATGTTTGTCGACATGCTGCAGCTGCTCGACACCCTGGTGGCCACCCACACCGACTATGCCTTGCTGCGCCGCGCGCTGGCGGGCAACGACGCGCTGATCTTCATGCGCGACTCGCTGGTCAAAATGTCGCTGGAACTCAACCGCATCGCGCTGGATGTCTCGCGGGGCCGCACCACGCAGTACCGCAGCAGCGCCAAGGCCGAGTTGCGCGCCATCGAGTACGAGATCGAACAGCTCAAGCAGCAAGGCCTGGGCGAGCGCGAACCCGAAATACTGGCTCTGCTCATCCAGGTGCTGCGCCGGCTGCGCAATGCCGCACGCATTGTCGACCGCCTGGCCGACCATACGCAAGACCGCCCGGACGCCGTGCCCACCAGCGCCTTGCGCATCAACAAGTCTCTGACGCGCTTCATGTCGCGCCAGGAAGTCCGCCTGGGCATGATCACCAGCAACCTGCGCCTGGACTCGCCGCACTGCCGCTACGCGCTGCGCGTGGCGCTGGCGGCGGCCATCGCCCTGGGCCTGATCGGCAGCTGGCTGCCCGCCAATATGGCCGCGCACAGCTATTGGGTGCTGCTGACCATCGTCATCATCATGAAGCCCGGCTTCGCCCTGACGCGCCAGCGTAACGGCTGGCGCCTGATGGGCACGCTGATAGGCTGCATGCTGGCGCTGGCCCTGTTCATGGTGACCAGCAAGCCGGCCATTCTGTTTGCCGTGCTGCTTGGCGCCTGCATCATGGGCAACAGCCTGGTCCAGCTCAACTACATGGGCAGCGCGATTTTCAATACCCTCTTCGTAGTGCTGGTGTTTCACTTCGTCGCGCCGGGCACGGTGTCGCTCGAAGTCATCGGCGAACGCGCCATCGACACCGTCCTGGGCTGCGTGCTGGCGCTGCTGTGCAGCTATATCCTGCCCTGGTGGGAGGCGCGCTACATGAAGCCCCTGGCCCAGGCCGCCTCGCGCGCCAATCTCGAATACCTGCGCGAGGGCATGAAATACATCCAGGTTGTGCGTCAGCACACGGGCACCTCGTCCCCGGACAGCGACAACGCCATCGCCGACGCCGATCTGGCCTGGCGCTTCGCGCGCAAGAACGTGCACATCGCCTTTAGCAACTACGCCGAAGCTTTCTATCGCATGATGAGCGAGCCGCAGCAGCACCAGGTCAACGTGCCGGAGTTCAACAACCTGCTGATCCAGAACCACATCCTGGCCTCGCAGATCACCGCCGCCGTGCCCACCCTGGCCGCCATGCCGCAAACCCCGCCCGAGGTTCAGCAGGCGCTCGACGGCATCGAACAATGCTTGCAGACGGATGGACCCGAGCCCGCCGAGCTGCCGGCTCAGTTCGACACCAAGGGAGACGGGGCCACGCTGGCCTATCCGCTCAAGCAGATGGTGCGCGCGGCGGTCATGATCCGCCAGGAGCTGACCGCCGTGGCAGACCCGGACGAACCCGGGCTGGTCAGCGCTTAATCCTGGCGGCGCCGGAAGACAAGCTTGTCGGCACTCGAGGCCGAGGCATCGTAGGCATAGCCTTCGCTGTCAAACCCCTGCAAGCCCTCCGGCTTGTTGACCTTGTGCTCGATGGCATAGCGCGCCATCAGGCCGCGCGCCCGCTTGGCATGAAAACTGATGATCTTCCAGGCGCCGTTCTTCCAGTCCTGGAACACGCATTGCACGACCCGTGCCTGCAAGGTCTTGAGATCCACCGACTTGAAATACTCCTCGGAGGCCAGATTGACGATGACAGGCGCTTTTTCTCCCTCTTGCCGCTCGTTGAGATAACTGGCAATGGTGCTGCCCCAGTACTCATAGAGATTTTTGCCTTTGGCAGTCTCCAGCCGCGTGCCCATTTCCAGACGATAAGGCTGCATCAGATCCAGCGGGCGCAACGCGCCGTACAGCCCGCTCAGGATGACGACATGCTCCTGGGCCCACTCCAATTGCCGCGCCGACAGGGCCGATGCCTCCAGACCCTCGTAGACATCCCCATTGAATGCCAGCACCGCCTGGCGCGCATTGTCCTGCGTGAAGGTCTTGGTCCAGGCGGCATAGCGGCCCACATTCAGCTCCGCCAGCGCCTGACTCAAGCTCATCAACGCCGCGATATCGTCGGCAGACTTGGTCTTGAGCACCTTGATGAGCGCCGCGGCCTGATCCACGAACAAAGGCTGCGTGTGCGTCTGCACCTGCAACGGAGAGTCGTAATCGAGCTTTTTGGCGGGAGAAAGCAAAAACAGCATGAGGGAGAAATCCTTGTTATCAGCGAGCGGTCCAGCCGCCATCGACAGAAATGGTCGTACCGGTGATCTGCTCAGCGGCATCCGAAGCCAGGAAGACGGCCGTGCCGCCCAGCTGCTCGGGTGTGACGAACTGCAGCGAAGGCTGCTTTTCGCTCAGCAGTTCGCGCGCGGCGGCCTCCTGGTCCACGCCGCCCTTGGCAGCCAGTGCAGAAATCTGCTTTTCGACCAGCGGAGTACGCACCCAACCCGGGCAGATGGCATTGGCCGTCACCCCCGTGCCGGCCGTCTCGAGCGCGGTGACCTTGGTCAACCCCACCACGCCGTGCTTGGCCGCCACATAGGCGGACTTCTGGGCCGAGCCCACCAGACCATGCGCCGACGCAATATTGATGATGCGGCCCCAACCCTGCTTTTTCATGTGGGGCAACGCCGCGGCCGAACCATGAAAAACGGCCGACAGATTCAGCGCGAGAATGGCGTCCCACTTCTCGGCCGGAAAATCCTCGATCAGCGCGGTGTGCTGAATACCGGCGTTGTTGACCAGAATGTCGATGCGGCCCAGCGCCTGTACGGTGTTGGCCACCAGTTGACGCACCGCCTCACCCTTGGACAGATCCGCGGCGTCATACAGCACCTGCACCTTGCACTGCGCGGCCAGATCGGCACGCAACTTCTCGATTTCGGCAGCGTCGCCAAAACCATTGAGCACGACATCGGCGCCCTGCTGCGCGAATGCGCGGGCGATCCCCAGGCCTATGCCGCTGGTGGAACCGGTGACGACTGCAACTTTGCCTTTAAGCATGAAGATACTCCGCTGGGTCTAGGGCCACTAAGTGTATCCCTGCCGCGTCCGTTTGGCGTGCCGCCACACCGCGCAACACCTGCGACCGAGCCCGCGGCCGGCGGTCGATCCGCCCTCGTCCGCCGGCGTAGCCGGATGGCACGACGCGGGCCGCATCGACCAGCCCAAAGAAAAATTTGCAGAATGCAAAATTTTGGGTAGAATAGCGGGCTTTCGTGCTTCGGCAACGCAGCGGGAAACAAACCGGTTTAAATCATCGATCTTTCCGGAGATCGGGATCGACGTTATCGGCTCTGACCACGGCCAAGCGTTGCAACAGGTTTGCGCAAGACACCAGGAGAGGTGGCAGAGTGGTCGAATGCGCCGGACTCGAAATCCGGTATACGTTTAGGCGTATCGTGGGTTCGAATCCCACCCTCTCCGCCAGAATCTTTTGCATGAGGTTGTGCGCAACGGCTTTTACGTTTGCATCAACCTCTGCGATCAAAGGCCATCGACGCACATCGATGGCCTTTTTGCTTTGGCTGCGCGTGAATTCCTTTGGAAGATCGCCGGGCCAGGCCGCAGCCGTTCCTCCTTACCGCAACGGCGTGACCGTGCGAAAGAACAGCGATGCGTCAAACGCTTGCTCGACGTGCATGGGGAGGTAGTGGGCAGTCCCGCCCCAGTAGCTGCCACGGACGCTGTTCGCCGATTTCACCCACGAACGAACGTCCTCTTTGCCAAAATCGAGAATGGCACACTCCACACCGGTGGCGGCGAGACGACCATCCAAGGAGTCGAGCTCGGGAGGCGCAAGATGCCTCGTGAGGTTGCCACCATCCTGAACTCGTCCTGTCGCATAGGCCGACCCCAACACAAACAACTGGGAGCCTAGTTCTTGACGCAATGTCTGCCCCAAGGTGGGCGTGCCAGCAGGCGGCTGCCGCGAGACATCGCTGCGCAGATGACCATGGTGAGCAAATACGAAGAGCTTTTTGTCTGCGGCAAGCGCCTGCAGATGGTGCAACAGCATCTCCGCCATCCCCCTCGCTTTTGGCGGCATGTGAGAGCCTTCAGCCAACGGATGCCGCCAGTCCATGCCGGCAAACCGAATCTGCTCATGCTCGGCAGCCTGCGCGTTGTAGTTCCGCATCCATATCAGCAGCTCGCGGTTCTCGTCGAAAGGCTTGTCGCGCCATCGATAGCGGCGATTGGCGGTAAATACGCTTTCGACCAGCTCATCGCTCAATTCGCCCCGCCCCTGAATGTAGGCATCGACGCTTGCGGCGTTGACGGGATGAGTTTCGGCAACCAATAACCGTACGCCGTGATGCCGCACCAGGAAAGCGAAGAGCCGGTTGCGCGCCGCCAGAAACTCATGCACACCGTGCGAACCTTCACCGTACGCGATGACGCGCGCCCGCTCGGTCATATTGCCGATCCGCTGAAGATCATTGCGGCTCAAACCCGGTGTGCACGTCTGCCACGGCACCTCGGCCGCTGCGATGGGCATATGCCATGGCAGCAGCACCCCCGCCCCCACCAAAAATCGACTCAGCCCCGCACGCAGAGATATCGGCAATTGCATACTCGCCATTCTAGTGCGAAAATTGAGAGTGATTACCATTACCGTTTATTGGTTTTAGCCATTTTGTCTGCGCCTGCTCCCGCCCCCTCCACCACCGTCGAGAGTCTCTACTGCGAGCACCATGGGTGGCTGCAGGATTGGTTGCGACTCCGATTGGGAAATCGATTCGATGCTGCCGATCTGGCGCAGGATACCTTCTTGCGCTTGCTCAATCGCGGCGCGCACGTGTCGGCTCGAGAACCCCGTGCATTGCTCACCACGATTGCAAAGGGGGTAGTGGCCAACTTCTATAGGCGCCGGGATCTGGAGAATGCCTATCTGGAGGCGATCGCCCACCTGCCCGTCGCAGACGTTCCCGACGCCGAAACCCGCGCCATATTGCTCGAGGCGCTGGTCGAGATCGACCGCCGACTGGAGTCCATCGGCCAGGTGGCCCGGCGCGCGTTTCTGCTGTCCCAGGTCGATGGCATGAAGCAAACCGATATTGCCCGCGAATTGGGCATCTCTTTGGCGACCGTGCAACGTCACATCGTTCGCGCCGCCCACCAATGTTTCTTCGGCTTGTGACCCCGTTCGACGCTCAAGCCCGCCGAACCCTCGCGCCATGATGCCCGCCTCGCCCCATGACCGCCTGAGCGCGGGCAGCGGCAGCCCGAGCTTGCCCGAAAAAGTGACCATGCAAGCGGTCCGATGGCTGGTGGCACTGCAGGCCGCGGATGCAAATGAGCAGACGCACCGCGCGTGGATGCAGTGGCGCGGCGAGTGCGCCGACCATGAAATGGCATGGCGGCACATTGAGCGCGTTGGCGGCCAATTGCGCGGCAGCCATGCTCCACTGCTATCGGAGACCTTGGTTCGTGCCGGTCAAAAACGGACGAGCCGCCGTCAGGCGCTCAAGGTGCTGTCGATATCCATGCTATCCGCGACTGGCGCCTGGACCTTAGGGCAAACCGTGTTGTGGCAACGTTGGCGGGCCGACTACAGTGCTGACGTCGGCGAGCAACGCCGGATCGCGCTTCCAGATGGCACGGACATGCTGATCAATTCCGGCAGCGCTGTCGACGTGCAATTCAGTCAGGATGAGCGGCTGGTGCGACTGGTCGCAGGTGAGGTGTTCGTCTCGTCTGCCGTCGATCCACAGTCGGTTTCCACGGGCCGATCGCGCCCACTGATTGTTCAAACCGATCAAGGACGGGTACAGGCTTTGGGCACGCAGTTCGCCGTGCGACAGCTGGAAGCAGAAACGGCGGTCAGCATTCTCGAGGGTGCGGTGGCCATTATGCCCGTGAACGCCACATCGGGGCGGCAGGTCTTTCAGCGCGGTGAACAAGTCCAGTTCGGTCGGACGGCTATCTCCAGCGTTACGGCGTTGCGCGCCACGGATCTTGCCTGGTCCACGGGGATGCTGATCGCCCGCGATATGCCTCTGCCGGCATTTCTTTCCGAGCTGTCCCGCTATCGACATGGCTGGCTTCAATGCGACCCTAGCCTTAACGAGCTGAAGATCTCCGGCATTTATCCGCTCCGCGACAGCGACCGTGTGCTCGAAATGGTCGCCGCCACCCACCACCTCGAACTCCGCAGGCGCTCGAAGTATTGGGTATTGGTTGTGCCGCGCGCCGACCAGCCCTCGGCCTAGTTACAAAAAAACAGCGGACGATGCGCTCTTGGTGAGGGCTTTTTCGTTCTCGCGTGGCAACCCTAATAGAACTCATTCATTTGCTTTCCATTAGGGATCTTCATCATGGGCAAGTTGCCTCGCCATGCCACGACGGAGGCCTTGACGCCTTCGGGTACTTTGCGCTTTCCAGCTCTGCTGACACGAGCCCGGTTGATCGGCATCGCTTCGATCATTGCCGCGGCGCCGATCCTGGATGTCCAGGCGCAGCCCGCTGCTGCACGCACCACGCTTACCGTGCCGGCCGGAGATCTGGAGCGTGCGCTGACGGCCTTGGGACAGCAAGGGGGGTTGATGATTTCCTATCGGACCCAGGACGTCGGAGGGCAGCATAGCCCGGGAATCGATGGCGTCTACACGCCTGAAGAGGCATTGACTGCGCTGTTGTCCGGGACCGGACTGCAGGCCATCCGGCAGGACCACGGCGGCTACATCATTCGCCGCGTTCAGCCAGGCGCGCCGGTTGCGGAACTGGAAACCGTGACCGTCACCGGAACCCGGGCTGTCCACGTGACGTCTGAAGACACGGGATCATATGCCGCCAGCGGCACCAGCATTTTCAAAGGCGCGAAATCCCTGCGCGAAATTCCGCAATCCGTGTCGGTACTGACGCGGCAGCAACTCGATGATCGCGACATCAACAGCCTGGAAGACGCGTTACGCGTCATGCCCGGGATCTCGGTTTCAACTTATGGCGGCAATCCCGGAAACAATGGGCTGATCTGGTCGCGTGGCCAGCAAATCGACGCGTATCAATACGACGGCGTCGTGTCATCACTCTCCACGTCGACCGGCGACGGCGGCGGAAGCCAGTCTGACATGGCGATTTATGATCGCGTCGAGCTATTGCGCGGCCCTGCCGGATTGCTGACCGGCGCCGGCCGTCCCAGCGGCACGGTGAATTTGGTGCGCAAACGGCCTCGCAAGGAGTTTGGCGGGTCAGCGGCAATATCGGCGGGATCGTGGGATAACTACCACAGCACGGTCGATGTCACCGGCCCGCTGAATGAGGACGGCTCATTGCGTGGCAGAGCCGTGCTTGCCGGCCAGGACCGCAACTTCTCATACTCGCCCGCATGGAACACGAACTGGACCGCCTATGGCGTGCTCGAGTACGACTTCACGCCCCATACGACTTTGGGCGTGTCCTACACTCGCAGTGAAAATCGCGGCAATAACTGGTGGACGGGGCAGCCCACTTACAGCGACGGCAGGTTTCTTGATATCTCTCGATCGAAGCGGATCGGTGTGGATTGGAACCGCCAGGCGAATCAAAACGATGAGTTTTCCGCAGACCTGACGCATACGTTCGAGAATGAATGGGTCGCCAAGGTAACAGGCCGGTATGCACAGCGGCATAGTCAGTATCTCGAGACCTATCCGACGTCGGCGGTGAATCCAAGCAACGACATGGCGACCTGGTACGCGCGCAAGGGGTCTGGTGAGGATGAGGCGATGGGCATTGATATCAGCCTCTCGGGTCCCTTCGAGCTATTTGGTGCACGGCACGATGCCGTCCTCGGCTACAGCGCCGAACGATACGAATACGATCGGAGTCTGCGCGGCGCCACGATCGGTAGCCGCAACGTGTTCGATCCGGCCATTTCCCGTGCCGACGCGCTGAACCGCCTGTCTTCGTTGACCGCCACTCGAAGTCGCTACAAGGCCGATCAATCAGGCTGGTATGGCATGACGCGTTTTAGCTTGAGCGACTCAGTCAAGCTGATTACCGGCGCTCGCATCAGCGATTACAACGCCCATAGTTGGTCCGCAGCCAATGGATGGAGCAAAAGTCCGAATGAGGCGTCCGGCAGAGTTTCGCCCTATGGCGGCATCGTCTTCGATGTGACCAATCAGGTGTCGCTCTATACCAGCTACGCGGATATTTTCAGGCCGAACACAAACTACGGTAAAGATGGCGTGCTTGCGCCTCGTGTCGGCTGGCAAGTGGAAACCGGCGCGAAGGGAGAGTTCTTCGATGGCCGCCTGAATGCATCGCTCGCCGTGTTCCAGATCCGTGAAAAGAATCAACCGATGCTGGATGCCACCAGCACCGGTTGCGGCCCGACAGCGGGAAGTTGCTATACCTCCGCGGGCTTGACGCGCTCTCGCGGCTGGGAGATGGAAATAAGCGGCAGCCCGATGCCAAATCTGCAGCTCGTTGCAAGCTATACGAACAGCGATGCCATCATTCTGAACGCCGCAAACAAAAGTACGATCGGTCAACGGGTACAGAATGAGTTGCCCAAGCAGACGGCAACATTCTGGGCCTACTACCGCCTGCCCGAAGGACCGCTGGCAGGTCTCAATCTCGGGCTGGGCGCACGCTGGCAGAGCAAGGTCTGGTACGGCACCTCTGCGGAAGAAGCGGCGGGCGTTGCCATACGTCGTCAGGCTCCCTATGTCGTCGTCGATGCGTTGGTCGGTTACCAGTTAACGCCGAGGACCGAGATCTCATTGAACGTCAGAAACCTCTTTGACAAGACGTACTACAGCCGCCTTTCCTACACCTCCTACTACACCACTTATGGCGAGCCGCGTAGTGCGATGCTGACACTGCGCACCCGGTTCTAAACGCAGGTAGTGGCAAGGTCTGCCCGCCCAGCTCATCGCGAAGGTATTGCCGGTGCGCAGGAAGATGCGGGCGCCCCCCCACGCGGGATGGCCAGGCGCAAGCGTGCGCTTGCGCCGTCTCCAAACCGAGAGCGCGAACCGCGGAACCAAGCCTCCTCGCAGCGGCTTGCGTTGGGCCGGCGGCAGGCGACCGCGGGGACCCTGCCGCCCATTGCCCTTGTACTTTTGGGCACTGAAGCGTCCGGCTCAACCCCTACGAAGCCGCAGTGGCCTCGAAAGACGGATCCTCGGCCGCGACGGCTCTTGCCGACTCGGTGGGTGCCGAGAAAAGCGCAATCTCTTTCTTGAAGGCATCCAAGGACAACGACCGATGCCCCGCCCGCCAGACGAGGTGCGTACGCGTGAGCGCGACGTCCGCAGGCAAGGGCAAGATTTTCACCTCAGTCTCCGTATGCACGGCTCGCAGCACGGACCGCGGCACGATGCCGACGCCAGATCCTGCCGCCACGCAGGCCACGATAGCGTGATAAGAGCCCAGTTCCAGGATCCTCGTGGGCATCACCCCGATGGTGGTCAGCCAGCGCTCGAAGATTGTCCGGTAAGAGCAACCCGTAGCAAATGCCACGATAGTGCACCCTTGCAGGTCGCGTGCCGTCTCGACGTGTTTGGCATTTTTCGATGCAATAAGCACGAGGTCTTCCGTAAACATCGGCTGCGTCTCGACGTCGGCCAGCTGAAACGGCTCGGAGACAAACGCGGCTTCGATCTCGTAACGATGGATCCGTGCAATCAGTGCCGTGGACGTGCCGGTCACCATCTCGATCTGGACGTCAGGATAGCGCTGGTGGAACGCTGCCAGCAACGGGGGAAGCCGGGCTGCCGCGGTGCTTTCCAGCGTCCCGATGCGCAGGACGCCTTGCGGCTTGGCTCGTCTCATCGCCAGCTCCGCCTCCGTCGCGATACGTAGCAGCCGGTCGGCATAACCCAGCAACAGCTCGCCTTCAGCTGACGGAGTGAGCTTGCCGCCGTACCGCTGAAATAGCTGGACGCCCAGACGCTCTTCCAGATTCTTGATCCGGGTCGTGACATTCGACGGCACCCGATTGAGATGTGCAGCCGCCTTGACCACGCTGCCGACATCCACGACCGCCTTGAATATCTCGAGTGAATCCAGGTCTATATTTCTCATTTTGAGAATTCGTTAACTCAATAATTCACTTCTCAGAATATCACACAGCGTTTAACGTACCGTCTGCCCAAGCCCAGGCCCAAGGCCGTGGCATTTTCTATTCGGTGACCCTACTTTGCTCATCATCCAAGCTGGCACACCGCCTGACGATATCCGTGCCTCTCAGGGCGACCTGCCCGCGTGGTTTTGCCGTGCGCTGCGCACAACGACCGAAGACGTAGAAATTGTTCGCGTCTTCGAGGGTGAACGATTACCGGCACCACGCGCCGATGTACCGGCGGTGATCACTGGGTCATGGTCCCATGTGACCGAGCAACATCCCTGGAGCCTTGACGTTGCTGCCTGGATTCGCGAAGCCATGGCCATGAACGCCCCGATGTTCGGTGTCTGCTACGGCCACCAACTGATGGCGGCAGCGCTGGGCGGGGAAGTCGGCTTTCACCCGAACGGCCGCGAGATGGGCAGCCGTCGGGTGCGGCTACGCCCTGGCGCTGCCGCTGATCCGCTACTGACCCACTGCCCCGCCGAATTCGTAGCGCATCTGACACACCTGCAAACGGTGCTTCGACTTCCTCATGGCGCACAACTGCTGGCAAGCTCCGATCACGACCCGCACCAGGTCGTCCGCTACGGACCTCATGCCGTGTCTACCCAGTTCCATCCAGAGTTCACGCCAAGCATTGCACGCGCTTGCATCGAACTGCGCGCATCGACCTTGCGTGCCGAAGGTAAGGATCCCGAAGCGATGCTTAGAGGAATCGAAGACGCGCCAGTCGCTCGCGAGATTCTCGAGCGCTTCGTTTCGGTATGGCGATCAACACCAGCAGACGGGAAGTAGCATGAAGATGAGGAAAATCGGCCTGATCGGCGGCATGAGTTTTGAAGGCTCTGCGGTGTACTACCGCAAGATCAACGAAAGCATTGCGAAGCAACTCGGCGGCCTGAACTCAGCGGAAATTCTGCTGGCGTCCGTCAACTTTCAAGACGTCGTCGCCATGCAGAAGTCGAACCGTTGGGAGGATGCGGGCCGACTGCTCGCCGGCGTGGCCCAAAACCTGCGCAATGGCGGAGCCGAATGTGTGATGATCTGTGCCGTGACCATGCATCTGGTAGCCGACGCCGTCGAAAGTGCCACGCCGCTGCCATTCATCCACATCGTGGACGAAGCGGCAAAACGCTTGCAGGCTGCAGGCTGCTCCAAGCCGCTCCTGTTGGCAACGAAATACACGATGGAGAATGGATTCTACCCAGCGCGTATGAAGTCTTACGGCATCGACGTTATCGTGCCCGACGAGACCGGCCGCGTAATGACGCACAACATTATTTTTGAAGAGCTGAGTCTTGGCAAAGTGCTGGACAGCTCTCGCGACATGCTGGTTTCTCTGATCGAGAAAGCCAAGGCACAGGGCGCTGATTCAGTGATTTTCGGCTGCACCGAAATATGCCTGATCCTCGAGACGGACACGTTGCCACTACCGGGTTTTGACTCGGTAGCGATCCATGTCGATGCCGCAGTCGATTTTTCCCTAGGCAAGCGCTAAACGACTGGGAAACTGGCCGCCCTTGGCCAGCCTGGCACGACACCAGCATGTGCCCGCCCGAGGTCATGACATCGCCCATGCCGAACCGGTGTTGGCCCTGGTTCCGCGCTGCCCGCGCGCGGCGTGGCTAGGCTAAGCGCGCGCGCCCCACCGCCTTGCAGGAGCGGCACGTCACAAAAATGTCCAGGCACGCTGCCCCCTCTCTGCCATCGCGCGGGCATAGCGCTCACTTTCACCTCTGGGTGAGCCCGCCTGCGCACTACCGTCTCCGTCCTGGAGATTCCCATGACGGAACGTAAGCGGCTCGGGATAAACCCCGGTGTGAGCAAAAATCGCCCTGGATGCCCAGACCAGACCGCTCGCCGACAACGCTTACGAGAGGGCGATCGCCCGTGGTATTTGCCTGCTGCGGGGTTTTCAGGTTAAAAATCCACGTCCCTAAGAATAAAATTGATTCTCATTTTCTGCGCAACGCCCATGGCGGCTTTGCTGGCAGGGACGACTCTTGTTACGGTCAGATCGTGGACGCGCCCCGTTATTCAACCCCTCCAACGCTGGATGTTCTCTACAGCGACCATCACGCATGGCTCAAGGCTTGGTTGCACCGCCGCCTAGGCAGCGCCGCCGATGCCGCGGATCTGGCGCAAGACGCCTTCTTGCGTCTGCTGCGCAAGCCGGTGCGGCAGGGGTTCAATGGGTATTTCGAGGCACGCGCCTATTTGCGCGCCATGGCCAATGGCATGTGCATCGACCTGTGGCGCCGCCGCGAGGTCGAACAGGCCTGGCTGGATGCGCTGGCGGCGCAACCTCAGGCCTGCGAACCTTCGCCTGAACAACATGCCATCGTGATCGAGACGCTGATGGAGATCGGCGCCATGATGGGCCGTCTGCCACAGAAAGTCGCCGCGGCCTTTTTCATGGCGCAGATCGATGGCATGCCCTATCGCCAGATCGCCCAGGAACTCGCTGTCTCCGAACGCATGATCAAGAAGTACATCGCCCAAGCCATGCTGGAGTGCGCGCTTCTGACGGCAGACCTGGAGCGCTGAGGCCCAGGCCGACCCGCAACGCCGATGCCCCACCACACCGAGCAGACGCTCAAAACCGATTATGAAAGCCTGTCGCACGCGGCACAGTGGTACGCCACGCTGCAGGCTGAAGACGCCTCCGACGCAGATCGGCACGCGTGGCGCGCCTGGCTGGAAGCCTCCGCCAAACACGCTTTGGCCTGGCGCCATATCGAGCAGATCAGCCAGAAGTTCGACCCCTTGCGCACGCAAGGCGGGCGGCAGGCCGCCCTGACCAGCACCCGGATCGTGCGCCAGGCCGCCTCGGGTCGCCGCCGCGCAATGGGCCTGATCGTCACGGGCATCGGCCTGGGCATCATCGGCTGGTCAAGCGGGCGCAACTGGTGGGCCGCCAATATGGCCGACTACCATACCTCGGTCGGGCAACAGCGCGAGCTGACGCTGCCCGATGGCACACGCATCTGGCTCAATACCGACAGCGCCGTCAACGTCCACTACGACGACACCAGCCGCAGCCTGACGCTGGTTGCCGGCGAAATCCTCATCCAGACCGCGCCGGATGCGCGCGGCCGCCCCTTCTTCGTCAATACGTCCTCCGGCCGCCTGCAAGCCCTGGGCACGCGCTTCACGGTCCATCTGCTGGACAAGCAGGTGCAGGTGGATGTGTTTGAGGGTGCGGTGCAGATCCTGACTGCAGCGGGCGCCGAGCGCCGGGTGGATGCCGGCCAGCAGGCCCGCTTTGGCAACGAGAGCATCAGCCCGCCAGGCGAGGCCGCACAGGCACGCCAGGCCTGGAGCCGCGGCATCGTGGTCGCCGACAACGTTCCGCTGAGCCAGCTCATCGACGAACTGAGCCGCTATCGCCGCGGCCACATCAGTGTGGCGCCGGAAGTCGCCGACCTGCGCGTGATGGGCACCTACCCGGCGAATGACTCCGACCGGGCCCTGGCCCTGCTGGAGCAGACCTTGCCCCTGCGGATCCAGCACCCCCTGCCCTGGTGGACGACCGTCGGCCCACGCTAAAGCGTGGTCGCCGCAAAAAAAGTGCGGCGAGCGGTTCCCCTTTGGAAATCTCGTTCGATTTAGGGAGTGAAGAGGTTTCTTCGCTGGTTCGCGCCAGCGATGCGGCCTCATGTTTCTCAACGTTCACGTGAAAAGAACCGCTCCCATGTCCCGCCTTCGTTCAGCCTCTGCTGTGCATGCCCCCCTGGACCGCCGCCGCGTCAGCCCCCCTTCGGCGTTGCGGCCCATGGCCTGCGCCATCCTGTGCGCGCTAGCCGCCACCAGCGCCACCTTTGCATGGGCGCCCCCCGCCGCCGCGCAAGCCGCGGGCTCGGCCGATGCCCCGGTGCGCCACTTCGACATCGCCGCGAACTCCCTGACCGCCGTGTTGAATCAGTTTGGCGAACAGGCGGGCATCTTCCTCACCGGGTCCGCGGAACTGACGCAAGGCAAGACCAGCGCGGGCTTGCGCGGTGCCTATCGCGTGCAGGAAGGCTTGGCCGAAATTCTGCGCGGCACCGGCCTGGACGCGTTCCGGCGCCCGGATGGCAGCTACGGCCTGAATCCCTCGGCCGCGGGAACGGGCGGTGTGACGACGCTCGCCCCTGTGGCGGTTCAGGGCGGCAGTACGGCGGTGTCCGCGCCCTTGCCGCCGGCCTACGCCGGCGGACAGGTCGCGCGCGGCGGCAGGCTGGGCGTGCTGGGCAACAAAGATTTCATGGAAACCCCTTTTAATACGACCAGCTTCACGCAAAAGGCCATCGAGGATGCGCAGGCCCGCAGCCTGGCGGACATCGTGGCCAGCGCTGACCCCTCCGTGCGCACGGGCAGTGGGTCCAGCACCATCGGCGACGGCTTTTCCATCCGCGGATTCAGCTTCGAGAGCGCGGAAGTCGCCTTCAACGGCGTGCTGGGCATGGCCCCGATGTGGCGCGTCATGCCCGAATCGCTCGAACGCATCGAAGTCCTGAAAGGCCCCAATGCCTTTCTGAACGGCGCCACACAGTCGGGCAGCGTGGGCGGGGCCATCAACATCATGCCCAAGCGCGCCGGCGACAAGCCTAACGCCAGCGTGACGGCGGATTACGCGTCGGACAGCCTGGGCGGCGGACATGTCGACCTGGGCCGACGCTTCGGACAGGCCCATGAGTTTGGCATTCGGGTCAATGGCACCTATCGCAACGGCGACCGCGCGCGCGACAACATCGATGAAGAAAGCCATCACGTCGCCGTAGGCCTGGACTACACCGGTGAGCGCCTGCGCCTGGAGTTTGATGCCATCAATCAGCGCCAGGTGGTCCACGGCGCGCAATGGTCACAACCGGCGCTGGCGGCGTCGATCACGGAAGTCCCCTCCGTGCCCTCGGCCAAAAGCAACTGGAGCCAACCCTGGGAGCGCGCCGACGTCGAGGACAAGATCGTCACCGGCAAGGCCGAGTACGACATCACCGATAACCTGACCGTCTACGCGGCGGCGGGCCACAACAAGAGCGATCAGTATTATGTGACCTCACGGGCCACCATCGAAGATCTCTCCGGCACGCTGACGCAGCTGTTCCGCACCCATGCCACGCCGTACGACACCAAGACGACCAACGCGGGTCTGCGCGGCCGCTTCACCACCGGCCCGGTCAGCCACGAGTGGAACTTCAGCCACACCTATTTGCGCAATGAAGTCGGCAACAAGATCGGTACCGTGGTGCCCGGCTCCCTGACTTCCAATTTGTACGACCCGGTCACCGCCCCCGACCCGACGGCGATCAACATGCCCGACGACATTCCCACCACTTCCGAGCGCCGCCTGTCCAGCTTCGCGGTCTCGGATACGCTGGGATTCATGCAGGATCGCGCCTTGCTGACGTTGGGCCTGCGTCGCCAACGCGTGCAGAACCGCAGTTTCGACGGCACCACCGGCGCGGAAACGGCCAACTACGATCAGTTCGCCGTCACGCCCATGGCCGGGGCCCTGTTCAAGATCAACCCCACCGTCTCGGTGTACGCCAACTACATCGAGGGCCTGAGCCCGGGCAGCGCCGCGCCGGCCACCGCCGCCAATGCGGGAGAAGTGTTCGCGCCGTTCAAGTCCCGACAGGTCGAAGCGGGCGTAAAGTTCGACCTGCAGAGCGTGGCCATCACCACCAGCGTGTTTCAGATCCGGCGGGCCAGCGGCGGCCTCGATCCGGTCTCGCTGATCTACGGCATCAACGGCCAGCAACGCAACCGGGGCATCGAGGTCAATGTCTTTGGTGAGCCCTGGCGTGGCCTGCGCGTGCTGGGCGGGGTGGCATACATCGACCCCAAACTCACCCGCGCGGTCAATGCCGCCGAAGAGGGCAATACGGCGCCCAACCAACCCAAGGCGCGCCTTAACCTGTTCGTGGAAAAGGATATCGACGCCCTGCCGGGCCTGGCCTTGAATGCGGGCATGGTGTACTCCAGCTCGCAATACCTGAACGCCACCAATACCTACAAAATCCCGTCATGGACGCGCTTTGACGTGGGTGCGCGCTACCGCATGCGCGTTGCCGAGCACAACCTGACGCTACGCGCCACCGTGCGCAACGTCTTTGACCGCGACTACTGGCAGCAAGGCCTCTATGTCGGCGATCCGCGCACCATTCTGGTGTCGGCCACGCTGGACTTCTGATCCCTCGCACCTGGCACGCGAGCCGCGAGTGACGCCCTGCCGGGCGGCCCCTCGCGGCTTTTTCTTGCCTGCACGCGGCCGGCGCTCAGAGCGCGCGGCCGACGATCAGCGGATCGATGGCCAGGTCCGGGCTGTTGCCACGCCCTTCATAGGGCAGCCGGTTCAGCACATAGCGCATGGCATTGAGCCGCGCACGCTTCTTGCAATCCGACTTGACCACGATCCAGGGCGCGTCAGCCGTGTCCGTATGCGCGAACATGGCTTCTTTGGCGCGCGTGTAATCCTCCCATTTGTCCAGCGAAGCCAGATCCACGGGACTGAGTTTCCACTGTTTGAGGGGGTGCACCTTGCGCTGCTGGAATCGCCGCTTCTGCTCATCGCGACTGACCGAAAACCAGAACTTGACCAAATGGATGCCGCTGCTGACCAGGTGGCGCTCGAAGTCTGGCACCTGACGCAGGAACTCCTGATACTCGTTGTCGCTGCAAAACCCCATGACCCGCTCGACGCCGGCGCGGTTATACCAGGAGCGATCAAAGAGCACGATCTCGCCGGCAGTCGGTAAATGCTGAACATAACGCTGGAAATACCACTGGCCACGCTCCGTGTCGGAGGGTTTTTCCAGCGCCACCACGCGCGCGCCCCGCGGATTGAGGTGCTCCATCAAGCGTTTGATCGCCCCACCCTTGCCCGCCGCGTCGCGGCCCTCAAAGACGATGACCACGCGCTGCCCCGTCGCCTTGACCCAGGCCTGCAACTTGAGCAGTTCGACCTGCAGGCGATACTTCTGCTTCTCGTAGTTCTTGCGCAGCATGCGATGACGATAGGGATAGGCCCCATCGCGCCAATCGCCCGCGAGCTCCAGGTCGGGATTGCGCGGCGTGGGCCGCGCCGCGGCATGCACCAGCGCCTGATGCACGGCCTGGGCATCATCGGGCGACAAGGCCTCGATCACGGTATGCAAGGCATCCTTGGCTTCGCCCTGGGCCTGAACCCGGGCGGCGATATCGGCCATGACCGCCACCGCCTCTTCCCGCGCGGCCAGCATGCGCGATTCGGTCTGCGCGCGCTCGGGATCCAGAATCGGCGCTTCAGGCGGCAACCCGCTGCGGCGCGCCGTGCGGGGACGAGGTTTGTTGGTCATGGGAAAGTATCCTTTTTCGAGGGCAGCAGATCGCAGACCTAAAACATCGCCGAAACAGACGCTTTGCGCAAGCATGCGCCGACATTCCCGCCGCGCCTGGCGCTGCAGGGCGGACCGTCCGGCCGCCTTCGAACGGTTGCCAAATTCGGCAAAGCCATCGACACTAGGTCCGCGCGATGGACGGGCCATCGCTTCTCCCCGTGTCGTGAGGCCTCATGCACCAGTTTATTTCCGAAGTGCTTTTCGGCTACACCACGCTCATCAGCATCATCAATCCCATCGGCCTGTCCTTTATCTTCCTGAACATGACCGCCACCCTCAGTGTCGAGGAACGGCGCAAACTGGCCTACAGCGTCGCGCTGTCATCGTTCTTTGTGCTTCTGGTGGCTTTTTTCCTTGGCTCGCTGGTGCTGCATATGTTCGGCATCACGCTGGAGGCGCTGCGTATCGCCGGCGGCCTGGCGGTTGCGGTGTCGGGCTGGACCATGCTCAACGCGCAGGAAACCCACACCAAGGAAGCCCAATCCGTCCAGCAGATCGCGCCCAGCCAGGCCAGCGAAATGGTGTTTTTCCCGCTGACGGTGCCGCTGACCACCGGCCCCGGCACGGTCGCCGCCGCCATCGCGCTGACCGCCAACCGCACGCAGGAGCTGCGCGAATTCGTGCTCGGCAGCCTATCCTCCCTGGCCATCACGGCCCTGGTGATGGTGTCCATCTACCTGGTGTACAGCCGGGCGGACTCGCTATCGCGATTTCTGGGCGCCGGCGGCACGCGTGTGGTGACCCGTGTATCGGCCTTCCTGCTGCTATGCGTGGGCGTGCAGATCATCCTGACAGGCATCGGGCAGTTCATCCGGCCGCTGCTCGCCAATCCCTGAGGCTTTCAGGCTACTGGAATCGGCCGGATTTGATATTTTTTCGACAAAACAAATACCGGGCCCGGGAAAATACTTCCGGGCCTTTTTTATTCATGCCTTCTGCATGAATTTTGTATACAGTCGATAATGCTAAAACAGCATGCTGCCGCGATCAGCTGTGATCGAATTCCTGAACGGCGATCGCCGTGATGCGCTTGGGTCGCCAGATCTTGCTGGCGTGCTCCAGGCCCTTGCCCTGCTCCAGAAACCGGGCAAATCCCATCGCCTGCTCCACCGTCAAGAACTCATATTTGCGGGCTGCATAGCTGACAGCTCGACCTTCCCGAATGACTTGCAAAACAGCCTCCCTTTGTGACGGACTCATGCTTGAACATATACCACGATTCAAATATGAATCCTGCTATCTGCTTGATGCAATATTCCAGTCCAGGGCATTCGATACAAAAAATATTTCGTATACAAAATATCCCACGAACGGCACAAAATTTGCGGCTAGGATTATTAATCGCAATCCTGCGATCAAAGCCATTGATCTGCGGTGTAAAGCGGTGGCCTTTCTGCCTTGACATGTCTGGCGCGGGGCCGGAATGCGGAAACATCTGCAAACTACCCTCGCTCTGCTCCTGACGCGCGGCGCACAGGCGCGAGCGCCCATGCTGCCGGGCTGTCGGCAGGCGGGCCAGACAATAACGGCAGCTTCGGCCGGAATCTTTAATCCGGGCAGGGTGTGAGGCGTTGGGGCTGATGCGCAGCGGCGCGGCGCGAGGCAAGCGGGCTGCGCCCGGCGTTGCGCGCAGGGTCGAACGGTTCAACCCAAGCGTCGAGCAGCGGCTCCCCCAGGCAAAGACCGGCGTACCTGCCGTGGGCCAAGGGGGAACGGGCATATCCAGGCGGCTGAGTGCGCCCGGACGATGCCGGCGGCCAGCCGGCGCGGGGCCGTGTCAGTCGCGCGCGGCGACCGGCGGCTCGATCCAGAAGAAGCGCTCGCCCTGCTGAATCATGCTGGCGACACCTTCGGGCTCCATCCGAAAATCGGTACCCATCAGCGTGGCGCCGCCATCCTCATGAATGTGGATGATGGCCAGGGGATCTTTTTCCATGGTGTACCAGTAGTACCCAGGCTTGAGGTCGTGAGCGGTCGTCATGCGCGGAAGTATACCGAGAAGCCCGCCAGAATGCTTGCCGGGCCGGCGCGCGGCCGGCTTGGTGATGGAATGTAACCCACCTACCCGGGGATTTGATTTCAGCGCATTTCCAAGTGGGGCAACGCCCTCTGACGTCCGCATGCCGCATTGCAGCATGAACGCCGACCCTGGTTGCGCTTTGTCTCCAATGCAACGCGGACTGGCAGAGCTTGGATGGCAAAAAGATCGAAAATAACTTCGACGCAATTCAAGACTGCATAGGCAGCAAAGGCAGGTGAATCATGAAGAAATGGATACTGGCCAGTTTAGGAGCCGCCACCTTGGCGCTGTCTTCGGCGGCCATGGCTCACGTCGACATCGGTGTGTCCATCGGCATTCCCGGTATCGCGATAGCCCCGGCTCCGGTATACGTGGCGCCGCCGCCTCCCGTTTACATGGCGCCGCCCCCGGTTTACGTCGCACCGCCTCCGGCTGTTTATGTTGCCCCGCCGCCGCGTTACTACGGCCCGCCCCCGGTCTACGGCCGTCCGGTGGTCGTCCCCGCTCCGGGTTATTACGGCGGCCCGCATTGGCATGGCGGTCCGCGCCATCACGGACCGCCGCCTCCGCCACGGGGACACTGGCGACGCAATTGAGCACAAGCCCCAGGCAAAAAGAAGCCGCCCTTTTGGGCGGCTTCTTTTTGCCTGCATACAACCAGATCAGGCAGCAGCCTGAACCGGTTTAACGGGCATGGAGACAGCCGCCTCTTGCGAGGACGGTTGCCGTGCTGCGTCGCGCATGGCGTCGAGCCAGCGGCGCGGGGTGCTGGTGTTCTTCCACCAGCCATTATGCGGTCGCATGTGCAAACTCCGGTTCACCATTAAAACGGACACCATTGATCTTCGAAAAGATCTCCTGGCTGCCTACTTCAGCCTCACTGAGACTGCGATAGGAAGACAGATTAGGAAGATCCCATGCTTTTTCCGGAGCCGTACCGCCTACGCGACGGGTCCATATCCGCACACCGAAAGACTGTCCCTCGCTGGGGATCACGGTGCAACGAACGCGAAAATCGCCAATCATTCGTGAAGTCATGGTTAGCTTCCTCTATTGAAATGAAGGGACACGAGGCCAAGCAGACATATTGTGCCGCAAGATGCGGCCCTTTTAATCACTCATTCACATTTGTTCACATCAATAGTGCCATGCGAACAATAATCCCCCAAAGCTACAGAATGATTTCCGCTCTTATGACAAACTGTGACAATGGCCCCATAGCTGGAATAAACCCCAAAACAAAAAACCTGGCTGCGAGCCAGGTTTTTTGTTTGCCATACTGAAAAATCAGGGTTTCAGCGCTTCAATGCCGCCCATGTAAGGGCGCAATACTTCCGGAACCACCACGCTGCCATCGGCCTGCTGGTAGTTTTCCAGCACCGCGACCAGGGCGCGCCCGACGGCAAGGCCAGAACCATTGAGCGTATGCACGAACTCAGGCTTGCTCTTGGCATCGGCGCGAAAGCGGGCCTGCATGCGGCGGGCCTGGAAACTTTCGCAATTCGAGACCGACGAAATCTCGCGCCAGGTATTTTGCGCCGGCAACCAGACCTCCAGATCATAAGTTTTGGCCGCGCCAAAACCCATGTCGCCGGTGCACAGCAGCATGACACGGTACGGCAGGCCCAGGCCACGCAGCACGGCCTCGGCATGGCCGACCATGGACTCCAGGGCCTCATAGGATTGATCGGGCTGAACCACCTGCACCATTTCGACCTTGTCGAACTGGTGCTGCCGGATCATGCCGCGCGTGTCACGCCCGCCACTGCCCGCCTCGGAACGAAAGCAAGGCGTGTGGGCCGTCATGCGCAAGGGCAGATCCGCCCCCGGTACGATGCTGTCGCGCACGAAGCTGGTCAGCGTGATTTCGGAGGTGGAGATCAGGTACTGATCCTCACGCACATAGGCCTTGCCATGCTCATCGACCTTGGGATCGTCATCGCCGCCCCCTTTGGTCACGAAGAACATATCGTCCTTGAACTTGGGCAATTGCCCCGTGCCAAAGAGCGTCGAGCTATTGACGATATACGGCGTGTAGCACTCGGTGTAGCCATGCTCGCCGGTCTGCAGATCGAGCATGTACTGTGCCAGCGCCCGATGCAGCCTGGCCATCTGGCCGCGCATGAAGGAAAACCGGGCGCCCGAAAGCTTGGCGGCCGTATCGAAATCCAGCCCCAGCGGTTCACCCACGGCCACGTGATCGCGAGGCTCGAAACCCAGGCCGGCGGGGTTACCGTCGGCATTGGCCGGGCCCGGCAGCCAACGCCGGACTTCGACGTTGTCGTCGCTGTCGGCGCCGACCGGGACACTGGCGTGCGGCAAATTGGGCACCGACATCAGCAGCTCGTTGAGCTGCTGCTGCAGCATGGCCAGATCTTCCTCCAACTGCTTGACCTTGCCGGGCAAGGCCTGCGACTCCGCCATCACGGCCGATGCGTCCTCGCCCTTGGCCTTGAGCTGGCCGATCTGCTTGGCCAGGGCATTGCGGCGCGCCTGCAGGGACTCCGTCTCGGTCTGCACCGACTTGCGGCGAGACTCCAGATCGTTGAACCGTTCCGTGTCGAACGCGACGCCTCGGCTCTGGAGGCGGTCTACGACGGTTTGCAGGTCTTTGCGCAGCAGTATCGGATCTAGCATGGTGATGGTGATTGAGTTAAGACACACGCCAGCGGCCTATCAGCCCTGGCGCCTTGGTCGCGCGCGCCTGAACCCGCAAGGGACTCAGGCGGCGACGGGGAGATTCTACCCTCCCACAGTGTAAGCCCCTGACGCCGGGCTAACGTTTCTTCTCGCGCGCCTGCGCATCCAGCTCGCGCAAAAAAGCCAGTTTCTGCTGGATCTTGGCTTCCAGCCCGCGGTCGGTCGGCTTGTAGAAGCGCGGCCTGAGACCGTCGGGGAAATAGCTCTCACCCGCCGCGTAAGCGTGCGGTTCATCGTGCGCATAGCGATAGGCGTGACCGTGCCCCAGCTGCTTCATCAGCTTGGTCGGCGCATTGCGCAGGTGCATGGGCACAGGCGCGCTACCGTGCTCGGCGGCAAACTTGCGGGCGGCGTTATAGGCGTTGTAGACGGCATTGGACTTGGCCGCGCAGGCCAAATAAACCACGGCCTGCGCCAGCGCGAGCTCTCCCTCGGGCGAACCCAGGCGCTCATAGATGTCGGCGCCCTGCACCGTCAGCTCGGTCGCCCTGGGGTCGGCCAGGCCGATGTCCTCGACGGCCATGCGCACCAGCCGCCGTGACAAATACTTCGGGTCCGCGCCACCGTCGAGCATGCGCGCAAACCAATACAACGCGGCGTCCGGATCCGAGCCCCGCACGGCTTTGTGCAAGGCGCTGATCTGATCATAGAACGCATCACCGCCCTTATCGAAGCGGCGCAGATTCTGCGATAGCGAAATCTCGAGCCAGGCCGCATCGACGGTCTCGCGCCCGGCCGACTCGGCCGATTCGGCCACGACCTCCACCGCGCTGATCACCCGCCGCGCATCGCCATCGGCCCAGGCGGCAAGCTGCTCGCGCGCGGTCTGGTCGAAATGCACCGGCTGCTCCGGGCGGCTTTCGTTGAAAGCGGCCACGGCCCGGTCCACCAACAGCATGAGCTCCTCGGCGCTCAGCGATTGCAGCACATACACGCGTGCCCGCGACAGCAAAGCCGAGTTGACTTCGAAGGAGGGATTTTCGGTGGTCGCGCCGATGAAGGTGAACAAGCCGCTTTCCACATAGGGCAGGAAAGCATCCTGTTGGGCCTTATTGAAACGGTGGACCTCATCGACGAAGAGAATGGTCCGGCGGCCCTGCCCCTGCGCGATCTGCGCCGTGGTCACGGCGTCACGAATATCCTTGACGCCGCCCAACACGGCCGAGATGGCGATGAACTGCGCGTCGAAACCGTCCGCCATCAAGCGCGCCAGGGTGGTTTTGCCCACCCCCGGCGGCCCCCAGAAAATCATCGAATGCGGCCGGCCCGACTCGAAGGCCACGCGCAGCGGCTTATCCGGCCCCAACAAATGCGACTGCCCCACCACATCGGCCAGGGTGCGCGGCCGCAAGCGCTCGGCCAGGGGCACATAGGGGCGATGGGCGGGGTCGGCGGAGAACAGATCGTTGCTCATAGCGGCAGAAAACAGAGGGACGGCGTCCAGGCAGCCATTACACCATGACTGCCGGCTCCACCCTGCCGGCCCGCGCCCGGCGCCTACATTTTGACGACGTCAACGCCCTTGGGCGCATGGAACTGGAACTCGGAGGCCGGCAGACTGGGATTGGCCTGGATGCGGGAGAGCTCGACACGGGTCGTCTGCCCAAAGGCATCCAGAAGTTCGATGCGGGCGGGCAGATCGCCATTCATGCCGATATCGACTTGCGAAAACCCGGCGTCGGCATTGCGCGGCTTGGCGCGCAGCCATTGCAGCCCGTCGCGGTCCGGCAAGGCGCTGACATTAAAGGCCTGCTCCAGATCGCCCGAACCGAACAAAATGGCCGCAGGCGACGTACCGATGGCCTGATCCACCTTGCGCACGGTCACCTGGGCAAGATCGGGATCGTACTGATAGACCTGCTGGCCGTCGGAAATGACGAGCTGTTCATAGGGCTGGGAGACCGCCCATTTGAATTTGCCCGGACGCTGAAAAGCGAACACACCGCTTTGGGCAGGCTGGGTGCGGCCCTGCGGACCAACCGTTGCCTGGGTGAAACTGCCGGTGGCGCCCTGCACCTTGGCCACGAAGGCCTTGAGTTGATCTTGCGCGCCGGCGGCCAGCGCCAGCGCAGGTGAAGCCGCCAGCAGCGTTACCGCGGCCAGGCGGCTGAAAAAATGTCGGGTCATCAAGCTTCCTCTCGGGCGGGTGCCAGGATCTCACGATTGCCATTGGATTGCATGGCAGACACCATACCTGCCTGCTCCATTTGTTCGAGTAACCGTGCGGCACGGTTGTAACCGATGCGCAAATGGCGCTGCACCAGCGAGATCGAGGCGCGCCGATGCTTGAGCACCACTTCGCAGGCCTGATCGTACATGGGGTCGGATTCGGCATCCGCCATGCCCGTCACACTGCTCACGCCATCGCCGGTCTCGCCTTCGGCGCCGCCCTCGAGCAGGCCCTCGACATAATTGGGCTCACCCTGGCTGCGCAGGTACTCGACCACGCGGTGGACCTCATCATCATGAACGAAAGCGCCATGGACCCGGACCGGCAGGCCGGTGCCCGGCGGCATGTACAGCATGTCGCCCTGGCCCAGCAGCGTTTCGGCGCCCATCTGATCAAGAATGGTGCGCGAATCGATCTTGGACGACACCTGGAAGGCGATGCGCGTCGGGATATTGGCTTTGATCAGGCCGGTAATGACGTCCACGCTGGGGCGCTGGGTCGCCAGCACGAGGTGGATGCCCGCCGCGCGCGCCTTCTGCGCCAGGCGGGCGATGAGCTCTTCGATTTTCTTGCCCACCACCATCATCAGATCGGCCAGCTCGTCGATCACCACCACGATATGCGGCAGGGGCGCGAGCGGCTCGGGCTGATCCGGCGTGAGCGAAAAGGGGTTGGGGATGGGCTCTTCGCGCTTGATCGCATCGCGGATCTTGGTGTTGTAGCCCGCCAGATTACGCACGCCCATCTTGCTCATGAGGCGATAGCGCTTCTCCATTTCGCCCACGCACCAGTTCAGCGCGTTGGCCGCCTGGCGCATGTCGGTCACCACCGGCGAGAGCAGATGCGGAATCCCTTCGTAGACGCTCATTTCGAGCATCTTGGGATCGATCAGAATGACCCGGGTATGCGTGGCATCGGCCTTATACAGCAGCGAGAGAATCATCGCGTTGATACCGACGGACTTGCCCGAACCGGTCGTGCCCGCCACCAGCAGGTGGGGCATCTTGGCCAGATCGGCCACCACCGGATTGCCGGCAATGTCCTTGCCCAGCGCCATGGTCAACACGGAACTGCTCGCGTGATAGGTCTGCGATCCCAGGATTTCCGACAGCTTGACCATCTGGCGCCGCGGATTGGGCAGCTCCAGCCCCATCAGATTCTTGCCGGGGATGGTCTCGACCACGCGGATGCTCACCAGGCTGAGCGCGCGCGCCAGATCCTTGGCGAGGTTGACGATCTGGCTGCCCTTGACCCCGGTGGCCGGCTCGATTTCGTAGCGGGTGATGACCGGACCGGCCTGAGCCGCCACCACGGTCACGGAGACGCCGAAGTCCGCCAGCTTTTTCTCGATGAGGCGCGAGGTGAACTCGATCGTCTCGGCCGAGACCGTCTCCTGGCTGGGAGGCGGCATGTCCAGCAGGCTGATGGCCGGCAGATCGCCCTCGCCGGCCGGCGGCAGAAACAGGGTTTGCTGCTTTTCTTTCTCGACCCGATCCGAACGCGGCACCACGGTGATGGCCGGCTCGATGCGCACCGGCTGCTCATGCACCAGTTTTTCCTGCTTGGCGGCGACCTGTTCGGTGCGCTCGGTTTTGGCGACCTCGCCGACCCGGCGGTCTTCGCGCGCGGTGTAGGAGTCGCGCACCTTGCGCACCAGGCCTTCCATCCAGCCGCCCACGCGCTCGGCGGCCTGCAACCAGGAAAACGAGAAGAACAAGGACAGGCCGATCGCGACCATGACCAACAGAATCAACGTGCTGCCGGTAAAGCCCACCGCCAGCTTGAGCTGCGCGGCCAGCACCTGGCCGATGACCCCGCCCGCGCCGCTGGCGCCATCGGTGCCGCCCGGCAGATGCATGCCCCAGCTATACAGCCGCAGCGCCTCCAGGCCCAGCGACCCGACCAGCAGCAAGGCAAAGCCGATGCCCTCTTCCCAGCGCACGCGCGGCAAGACGTCCGCGGGCTTGCCATTGGCCGCGCGCAGGTGGGACGCCAGACGGTGGTAGCCGGCCCGCACCCGGTGCAGCAGCAGGATCACCCACCACCAGGCGGAAAAGCCGAACAGATAGAGCAGGATATCGGCCAAATAAGCGCCAAGCGCCCCGCCCTTGTTGTGCAGGCTTTCGCTCGAGACCGAATGCGACCAGCCTGGATCGGCCGGACTCCAGGTCAGCAGCACCAGCGTCAGCCAGGCGGCCAGAGCGGCAAACAGAATCCAGCGGGCCTCGCGCAGCAATGCGGAAATCCGCGTCTGCAGGGCAGAGGGCCCGTTACGGGTGTTGCGCGATGCGCGCGAAGAGACATTGGAAATCCGGGGCATGCGCCTCATTATAATTGCGTGTCACCCTAAAAATAGCTGCCATGTCCACGCCTAAACACGCCAAAGTACTTATCCTCGGTTCCGGCCCGGCCGGCTACACCGCTGCGGTCTATGCCGCCCGCGCCAATCTGCAGCCTTTGCTGGTCACCGGGCTGGCCCAGGGCGGCCAGTTGATGACCACCACCGAGGTGGACAACTGGCCCGCCGATGTCGACGGCGTCCAGGGTCCGGCCCTGATGGAGCGCTTCCAGAAGCACGCCGAGCGATTCAACACCGAAATCGTTTTCGATCACATTGCAAAAGTAGACTTTTCGCAACGACCTTTTACGCTGACCGGCGATACCGGCAACGTTTACACCTGCGATTCCCTCATCATTGCCACGGGCGCCTCGGCCAAATACCTCGGCCTGCCCTCGGAAGAGCAGTTCATGGGCCGCGGCGTGTCGGGCTGCGCGACGTGCGACGGCTTTTTCTATCGCAACCAGGATGTGGTGGTGATCGGCGGCGGCAATACCGCCGTCGAAGAAGCCCTGTATCTGTCCAATATCTGCCGCAAAGTCACCCTGATCCATCGCCGCGACAAGTTCCGCGCCGAACCCATCCTGGTCGACAAGCTCATGGACAAGGTCGCCAACGGCAATATGGAGTTGCGCGTCTTCAGCACTCTCGAGGAAGTCCTGGGAGACGACAGCGGCGTGACTGGCGTGCGCATCCGCCATGTAGAGACCGGCGCCACGGAAGACCTGGCCGCCATGGGCTGCTTCGTGGCCATCGGCCACCAGCCCAACACGGGCATCTTCGCCGGCCAGCTCGACATGAAGGACGGCTATATCGTCACGCGCAGCGGCCTCAACGGGCTGGCCACCATGACCTCGGTGCCCGGTGTCTTCGCCGCCGGCGACGTGCAGGATCACGTCTACCGCCAAGCCATCACCAGCGCCGGCACGGGCTGCATGGCCGCTCTCGACGCTCAACGGTGGTTGGAGAATGCGGGGAACTAAGCTCGGTCTGGCCGACCTCAAAAAGCTGCAGAAAGACGTCCAGCAGCAGCAGGCCGACGCGCAGCGGCGCGAACGCGAGGCTCAGGCTGCCCGGGCGCGGGCGGCCGCCCCCGATGACGTGACCGCCTTCCGGCGCGCCATGGGCCAGGCCACGCCCATCAAGGCCTGCCAGAAAGTCGTGCATGCGCATCAGGCTGCGATTTCGCCCGCCATTGCGCAACGCCGCGCATCGGCCACCGGCGAGGCGGCCACGCGTGCGGATCAAGGCGTGTCCGACGGCGGTGACATCGCGCCACTGCTGTCCGAAAACGGCACGGCCTTCGTGCGCCATGACGCCGCGCCCGATACCGCGCGCAATCTCAAGCGGGGGCAATGGCGCGCCGGCGCCGAAGTCGATCTGCACGGCCTGCGGGTCGAACAGGCCCGCCACGCGGTATTGTCCTTTCTGGACGAGTGCCTCGAACACGGCATCCGCTGTGTGCGCATCGTGCATGGCAAAGGCTATGGCTCGCAGGGGCTGGAGCCCGTGCTCAAAGACAAGGTCCGCACCTGGCTCGTCCAGAAGAAAGAAGTCATGGCGTTTTCCGAAGCGTCCGAACGCGAGGGCGGCGCGGGCGCCCTGCTGGTCCTCATGCGCACCGAGACGCCCGCATGAAATGGGTCTTCCTGGCCGTGGCCATCGCCGCCGAGATCGTCGCCACCAGCGCGCTGAAGGCCAGCGATGGCTTCTCGCGCCTGCTGCCGTCGATCATCACCGTCGCCGGCTACATGGTGTCGTTCTACTTCCTGTCGCTGACCCTGCGCGAGTTACCCGTGGGCATCGCCTATGCCGTCTGGTCGGGCGTGGGCATCGTGGCCATCTCGCTGATCGGCGTGTTCCTGTTCCAACAGACGCTGGACCTCGCCGCCATCCTGGGCATCGTGCTCATCGTGGCCGGGGTCATCGTGATGAACGTGTTTTCCAAGTCTGTCGGCCACTGACGCTCAGCTCGGCGAACGCAGGTAGTCCACCAGGGCGCGCGTGGCCGGATCTGGCCGCGGGGTCAGCAAGGACACCACGATGATGGTCAGGAAGGCGGCAGGCGCGCCGAACACGCCCGCCGCAATGGGCTGTATCCCCCACCACAGTTGGACCGGCTCGGTACGCGCCACGCCGAAGACCCATTCCCGCAACCAGGGCTGCGTATGCGCCATGTAGGCAAAGGTCGTGGCCAGGCCGGCCATCATGCCCAGCGTAGCCCCCCATTTGTTGGCGCGCCGCCAGAAAATGCCCATGACCAGGGCCGGGAAGAACGACGACGCGGCAAATGAAAACGCCGCCGACACCATGAACAGAATGTCCGCTGGCTTGCGCGCCGCGACCCAGGCCGCACCAAATGCCACCAGCAGCAGCAGAATCTTGGACGCCATGACCCGCCTTGCCGCCGACATGCGGGGCGACACCATGCGATACCACATGTCATGCGACAGCGAGTTGGACAGCGTCAGCAGCAACCCGTCGGCAGTGGACAGCGCCGCGGCCAGCCCGCCGGCCGCCACCAGACCGGACACCACATAGGGCAGCCCGCCGATCTCCGGCATGGCAAGCACCACGACGTCCGCCCCCATGCTGATTTCCGCGGCCTGCACGATGCCGTCCCGATTGATGTCCAGCACGTCCAGCAAATTGGCGTCCACCGCGCTCCAGGCATGAACCCAGCTGGGCAGACTGAGAAAACTGCTGCCCACGACCTGGCTGTAGATCTCATACTTGACCAGTAGGGCCAGCGCCGGCGCCATGAAATAAAGCAGCAGGATAAAGAGCAGCGACCAGCACACCGAGCGCCGCGCTTCGGCGACCGAAGGAGTGGTGTAGGAGCGCATCAGAATATGCGGCATGCCCGCCGTGCCCAGCATCAGGCAAAGCACTAGCGCCAGAAAGTTGATCCGCATGTTCTCGCGATCGCGCGCTTGTTCGGCGGGATAGGGTTCGGCATGTGGCACGGGCGGCGCGGCGCGAGCCTCGAACACCGCCTTGGCCTGCGACCAGAGCGTCCGCGCATCCTCGACCGTGGCCGGATAGCCGGTCAGCTCGCGCTCCAGCGAGCGGATTTCCACCATGGGCGCATCCGAAGCATTCAAGCGCGCCAGCCGGGTCCGCAGCTTTTCTTTCTCTTCCGTCCACGAGCGTGGCAGATTCTGCAAGCGGCTGTCCATCTCCGCAGCCCGCTCGGCCCACAGATGACGCACTTCGATTTCATTGGGATCGATGACCAGCGCGCGCTCTTTTTCCGTGATCTCCTGCAATAGCGGCGCGCCCGAGAATTGCGGCAAGGGGGCATCGGTATGCTTGACCGACAGCCACACCACGGGCACCAGATAGGCAATCACCAGAATGATGTACTGCCCCACCTGCGTCCAAGTGACGGCGCGCATCCCGCCCAGGAAGGAGCACACCAGCATGCCGCCAAGCGCCACGAATATGCCCAGCTCGAAGGAGATCCCCGTCAAGCGGGTGGTGATGATGCCGACGCCATAGATCTGCGCCACCAGGTAGGTGAACGAACACAGGATGGCGCAGGCAACGCCCGCCAGACGTGGCAAATTCCCGCCGTAGCGCACCCCCAGGAAGTCCGGGATGGTGTACTGGCCGAATTTGCGCAGGTAAGGCGCCAGCAGCAGCGCCACGAGCACAAAACCGCCCGTCCAGCCCATGATGTAAGCCAGGCCGCCATAGCCGGTCAGATAGAGCGTGCCCGCCACGCCGATGAAGGAGGCCACCGACATCCAATCGGCGGCCGTGGCCATCCCGTTGTAGAACGCCGGCACCCGCCGACCCGCTACGTAGTACTCCACCTGGTCGGACGTGCGGCACACGATGCCTATGCTGGCGTACAGGCAGACCGTGACGAGCAAAAAGACATAACCGATCCACGCGCGCGGCATCCCCATTACTTCGGCAGCCGCCAGCAGCAGGATCAGCGCCACGAAGCCCAGTGTGTACAGCGCGTAGATCCACCTCAGGCGGCGCTCGAACTCCTGCGAACTCGATCCCGAAAACGGCATCATTCGCTCCGCCGGGCCCGCGCATCGGCGCGGTTGGTGACGAAGGCGTAGATGGCGATGATGACGAGATAGGCGGCTGGCGCGCCGTAGGCAGCCATCCAGAAGGCAAATGGCCAGCCAAAGAAGTCAAAGCGCCACTGGCGTGCGAAATAGGCGGGCAGGAAGGTCAACGCGGCCCAGGTGGCCAGCAGCACGCCGATCAGCCGCAGATTGCGGCGCCAATAGGGCGTGGAGTGAGTACTTGCATCGCGAGTCTCTTGCATCGCTGTCCGTTCTTGTGCGGCACGCGCGGCCTGGCGGCAACCCTAGCACGGCGTCCCGAAAGCGACAACGGCCGACACCAAGGTGCCGGCCGTTGCGCGTTTTACTTTTTATTTTTGGTACTGCTTCATTTTTTAACCGGTGCCGCCGGCTTTTTTTTGATGCCCATGCAGGGCTTTGTCTCCTCACCTGCATGGGACGAAATTCTGCACCAGATACGGGCTTGTCACACTAGGGGAATGCCCTAATTCGGCGCATTTATTTCGATATTACTGGCACCAATATGGTGCATTACATCAAAAAACCCGCGAAATCCCCTGCGGGACAGCGATTTCACCGACCAATCTTTGCGACCGGCCCAGAAACCGCTGCCGGTTTTGCGAACGTCGGAGTGTATGCCCCATATTGGGGCATACAGGGTAAGGCTCACATGTTCTGGATCATTTGCTGGCCGAAGCCGGAGCAAGAGACCTGCACCGCACCGGGCAACAGGCGTGCGAAGTCATAGGTGACATGCTTGGACTGGATGGTCTTTTCCATGCTGGAAATGATGAGATCGGCCGCCTCGATCCAGCCCATGTGACGCAACATCATTTCGGCCGACAGAATCTCCGAGCCCGGATTGACGTAGTCCTTGCCCGCGTACTTGGGCGCCGAGCCGTGCGTGGCCTCGAACATCGCCACGGAATCCGAAATATTGCCCCCGGGAGCGATGCCGATACCGCCGACCTGCGCGGCCACCGCGTCGGAAATGTAATCGCCATTCAGATTGAGCGTGGCGATGACGTCGCACTCCTTGGGCCGCATCAACACTTGCTGCAGGAAGGCATCGGCGATGATGTCCTTGATGAGGATGTCGCGGCCAGTCCTGGGGTTTTTCAGTTTGCACCACGGACCATTGTCCACCAGTTGCGCGCCAAACTCGCGCTGCGCCAGCGCATAGCCCCAATCGCGAAACCCACCCTCGGTGAACTTCATGATGTTGCCCTTGTGCACCAGCGTCACCGAACTGCGGTCATGATCGATGGCGTACTGAATCGCCTTGCGCACGAGACGTTCCGTGCCCTCGCGCGACACCGGTTTGATGCCGATGGACGCGCTGTCGGGAAAGCGGATCTGGGTCACGCCCAGTTCGTCCTGAAGAAAGCCGATCAGCTTGCGCGCCTCGGGCGTGCCAGCCATGTACTCGATACCCGCGTAAATATCCTCGGAGTTCTCACGAAAGAGCACCACATTGGTGTTCTGCGGTTCGCGCACCGGCGACGGCACACCGCTGAAATAGCGCACCGGGCGAACGCAGGCGTACAGATCCAACCGCTGGCGCAAGGCTACGTTCAGCGAGCGGATGCCACCGCCGACCGGCGTGGTGATGGGGCCTTTGATGGAGACGACGTAGTCGCGCACCACCTCCAGGGTCTCTTCAGGCAGCCAGTTGCCATCGCCATACACCCGCGTGGCCTTCTGCCCGGCATAGACCTCCATCCAGTGGATCCGCCGCTGGCCCGCATAGGCCTTCTCGACCGCCGCATCGACCACTTTGAGCATCACCGGCGTGATATCCGCGCCCGTACCGTCGCCCTCGATATAGGGAATGACGACTTGATCAGGCACGTTCAGGCTGAGATCGGGATTGACGGTGATCTTCTGTCCCGATGCGGGGATCTTGATATGTTGGTACGACATCTTGCTTGCTCCATTCTCCATTGACGCGCGTGCCTGCAGGCGCTGCGGGCGCCGCCGGCGAACATGGGGCCATTCTATAGTGCAAACCTGGGCCCGGCCCGTGGCGCCGGCGGCCGGGGTTAAAATATGGGCCTGCAAGCAATTTCCTCTGGCCGACGATGTTCAATCCCTCGCGCGATCAAGTTCGCGAATTCTTTATCGAAACCTGGCGCAAGCACCGGGCAGCCGAAGTGCTCACGCCACTGGAATCGATGGCCCTGGATTGGATCATCGAGCACCCCGAGTACCACGGCGACCTCGAAAGCCCCGATGCCATGACGGCCGAATACCCGGTCGAAAACGGCCGCACCAATCCCTTCCTGCATCTGTCCATGCATCTGGCCATCGCGGAGCAATTGTCCATCGACCATCCGCGCGGCATCCGCGACGCCTACCAGAAGTTGGTGCGCCGCATGGATGCGCACCAGGCCGCCCACGAGATCATGGAATGCCTGGGCCAGGTGGTCTGGGAAGCACAGCGCCTGGGCGTCGCACTCGACAGCGATGTCTACATCGACCTCATCCGCCAGCGCGCAGAGCGCTGAAACCCCTATTTATGCACGCTCAGCGGGCCGGGCAATGAGGCCAGCCACGCCGTGACATTGTCGATATCCTGATCCGACAGTTGTGCTGCGAAGGCGCCCATGATGGGGTTCTTGCGCACATTGGCCGTCGCGGCGCTGCCCGCCGCACCGCGCTTGTAAGCCTTGAGCGCGTGGGCCAGATAGTCCGCGTGCTGGCCCGCCAGCACGGGATACTCAGGCTGCACCGAATTGCGTGCATCCGCGCCGTGGCAGGAGGCACAGTTGAATTTTTCGAACACCGCGCGCCCGGCGGCCAGATCCTGGGCCTGCGCCGATGCCACCATCAAGCCTGCGCCCGCGAGGGCAAACATCAAGCGTTTCATGGTTTGCCCCGTTTATTTGAGTTGCGAGTAGTACGCGGCCAGATCGGCGATGTCCTGATCCGACAGGCTGCCGGCGATGGCATCCATCGTCGGATGACTGCGCGTGCCTTTCTTGTACTCATTGAGGGCCGCCTCGATGTACTTGGCGTTCTGCCCGGCAATCATGGGGACGTGATAGAGCTCGGGGAACGAGGCCTTGTAGCCAGGAATGCCATGACAGCCGATGCACATCGAGATCTTGTCGCGGGCATTCTGGACATTGCCGGCCACTGGCGTGTCCGCGGCCCATAACGGGCCGGAGATCGAACAGGAGGCGACTACGGACAGCACATACAACTTGCACTTCATAGAGGTTCGAGACTTCATTGGAGTGACTCTTGGAATGGCTGAAACGGGGCGATGAAAGGCTTCGGGCCAAGCCCGGCCGCAAATCCAGGCGATTGTACGATAATTGCTTCGAAATCCCGCCTTTTGCCGGCCCGCCGCACGGGCGGGCTAACCCGCATAGCCTAACCCGACTTTCGAACCATGTCTCAGTCCACCCCCGCAGCAAGGCCCGAACGTTTCGACGGCACCGACCGCTACGTTGCCACCGATGATCTCAAACTCGCCGTCAACGCCGCGCTGACGCTGCAACGCCCCCTGCTGATCAAGGGCGAGCCTGGCACGGGCAAAACCATGCTGGCCGAGGAGGTCGCCCGCGCGCTGGGCCGGCCTTTGCTGCAATGGCATATCAAGTCCACCACCAAGGCGCATCAGGGTCTGTACGAGTACGACGCGGTGTCGCGCCTGCGCGACTCGCAACTGGGCGACGAGAAAGTCCGCGACATCCGCAACTACATCGTGCAGGGCACGCTGTGGCAGGCCTTCACCGCCGACGAGCCGGTCGTGCTGCTCATCGACGAGATCGACAAAGCCGATATCGAATTCCCCAACGACTTGCTGCGCGAACTGGACCGCATGGAATTCCATGTCTACGAAACGCGCGAGACCATCGCCGCCCGCCATCGCCCGCTGGTCATCATTACGTCCAATAACGAGAAGGACCTGCCCGACGCGTTCCTGCGCCGCTGCTTCTTCCACTACATCCGCTTCCCCGAGCGCGAAACCATGCGCGACATCGTGGCGGTGCACTTCCCGCAACTGCGCGAGGACGTGTTGCGCGCCGCGCTGGACACCTTCTTCGCCCTGCGCGATGCACCGGGCTTGAAGAAAAAGCCGTCCACCTCGGAGCTGCTGGATTGGCTGCGCCTGTTGCTGGCCGAAGGGGTTGAGGCCGAACGCATCAGCGCGCACACCGCCGTGCCCATCATGGCGGGCGCCCTGCTCAAGAACGAACAGGATGTCCAGTTGCTGGAGCGGCTCTCCAGCGTCGCCCGCAACGCACAACGCCGCTGACCGCGATGCTGACCGACTTCTTCTATCACCTGCGCGCGCATCGCCTGCCCGTCTCGGTCAACGAGTACCTGACCTTGCTGCAAGCCCTGCGCACCCAGGTCATGCCGCCGACGCTGGACGATTTCTACTTTCTCGCCCGCACGACGCTGATCAAGGACGAAAGCCTCTTTGACCGGTATGACCAAGCCTTCGGCAGCTATTACAAGAAGATCGAGGCCGCCCTGCCCCCCCAGGATGAAATTCCGCTGGACTGGCTCATCAAGGAATTCGAAAAGCAGCTGAGCGCGGAGGAAAAAGCCGCCATCCAGCGCCATGGCTGGGACAAACTCATGGAGTTGTTCAAGGAGCGCCTGGCCGAACAGAAAGAACGCCACGCAGGCGGCAACAAATGGATAGGCACCGGCGGCAGCTCGGCCTTCGGCAATGGCGGCTACCACCCCGAAGGCATCCGGGTGGGCGGCGAGTCGGCAGGCCATCGCACCGGCGTCAAGGTCTGGGAAGCCCGGCAGTTCCGCGACTATGACGACCAGCTTGAACTCGGCACGCGCAACTTCAAAGTGGCCTTGCGCCGGTTACGGCGTTTTGCCCGCGAAGGCGCGGACATGGAACTGGATCTGGACGACACCATCGCCAGCACGGCGCGCAACGCCGGCTACCTGGATCTGCGGCTGGTGCCCGAACGGCGCAACAACATCAAAGTGCTCATGCTGCTGGATGTCGGCGGCAGCATGGACGATCACATTGCCCGCATCGAGGAGTTATTCTCGGCCGCACGCAGCGAGTTCCACAACCTGGAGGTCTATTACTTCCACAATTGCCCCTACGAATCGCTGTGGCAAAGCAATAGCCGCCGCCAGAACGAGCGGTTTGACACCTGGGATGTGCTGCGCAAGTACAACCCGGACTGGCGCCTGATCATCGTCGGCGATGCCACCATGAGCCCGTACGAGATCGTGCATCCGGGCGGCTCGGTGGAGCATTACAACAAGGAAGCGGGCGCGGTATGGATGCGCCGCCTGCTCGACGCCTGGCCCAAGGCCGTCTGGCTCAATCCCGAGCCGTCAGCCTATTGGCAGTACCGGCAGTCGATCGCGCTCATGCGTGACATCATGCAGCAGCGGATGTTTCCGGTGACCGTGGCCGGGCTTGAGCAGGCCATGCGGCTGCTGGCGAAATAAGCCCGCTCAGGCAGCCCGGCTGTCCGCCCTGGCGGCGGGGCAACCGCTCCAGGCGATTTCCGCCGCATCCATGTCCAGATCGAACGCATCATTGGCGGCCACGCCGCGTGCGACCTCCACCTCCAGCACATGCCCGGAAAACCCGCAGGGCTGCACGCCCGGCTCGCGGCAGTAACGCGCGCCGCTGACATCGACCACGTAAGTGGTCGCGTCATGGGTCAGGATGGCGACATAACGGCCATCCTCACTGGCATAGGCGTAGCGGAACTGCCCGCGAAGATGATCACGTGAGACGGAGCGGCCCAGCAGAAAGGAAAGGGCTCGCGTGACGGTGTCGGTCAACATGGGGAAACATCCTCCTGATGATGCGCGGCGGCGGCAGGCCGCCACGGCTAGAGGCGCGATCTGACAAGCGCACACCCCGCAGCAGCGGGCGCCGCGGGCACGGTGTGCAGGCGATGGACGGGCAGCCAAAAGAGCTGTCGCGCAACCCGTCTGGGTGGATGTCGATTTGTCCACTATGCTCAGGGTACTGCGAGGGCTGCGTCCCCTACAACCCGGCAAGCTGCAACAGGGCGGGCCGAACCTTTTCAAACGTATACACTCCAAGCCACTTCGCCGTTGTAAAGGATCCTCAACATGCGTCTTACGCTGACCGGCCTCGCCAGCCGCCTGAGTGCCGTGCTGATCGCCTCGTTCATGAGCCTGCAGGTCGGGGCTGCCCCGTCCCCCAAGGCCACCGAGGTCACCTCGATCGAGGGCATCACGGAATACAAACTGGACAATGGCCTGCGGGTCCTGCTGGTACCCGACTCGTCCAAGCCCACCACCACGGTCAACATGACCTACCTGGTGGGTTCGCGCAACGAGAACTACGGCCAGACGGGCATGGCCCACCTGCTGGAGCACATGCTCTTCAAGGGTACGCCCGATACGCGCAACGCGCTGGGCGAATTCTCCCGCCGGGGGCTGCAAGCCAACGGGTCCACATCCACCGACCGCACCAATTATTTCGCCAGCTTCGCCGCCAATCCGGAAACCCTGCGCTGGTATCTGGGCTGGCAGGCCGATGCCATGGTCAACTCCCTGATCGCCAAGGAAGACCTGGATTCGGAGATGACGGTGGTGCGCAATGAGATGGAAAGCGGCGAGAACAGCCCTTTCCGCGTGCTCATGCAAAAGATGCAGGCCGCCGCCTACCAATGGCATAACTACGGCAAGAACACCATCGGCGCGCGCTCGGACGTCGAAAATGTCGATGTCGCGCAGTTGCGGGCCTTCTACCACGAGTACTACCAGCCCGATAACGCGGTGCTCATCGTCGCGGGCAAGTTCGACACCAAGACCGTGCTGGCCGACATCGAAGCGACTTTGGGCAAACTGCCCAAGCCCAAGCGCCAGCTGCGCCGCGAATACACCGTCGAGCCGGCTCAGGATGGCGAGCGCTCCGTGACGCTGCGCCGTGCGGGCGGCACGCCGCTGGTCGCGGCCATGTACCACATCCCGGCGGCAGGCAGCCCGGATTTCATCCCGATGGATCTGGCCACCGTGATGCTGTCGGACACGCCGTCCGGCCGCCTCTACCATGCGCTGGTGCCCACCAAACTGGCCTCCGGCGTGTTCGGTTTCACCATGGATCAGCGTGACCCCGGCGTGGCCATGTTCGGCGCCCAACTGCAGCCCGGCATGAACGAAGACACCGCGCTCGACACCCTGACCAAGACGCTCGAGACCACGTCGAGCCATCCCTTCACCAGCGAAGAGCTCGAGCGCGCCCGCAATAAGTGGCTCACCGCTTGGCAGCAGACCTACAGCGATCCGGAAAAAGTCGGTGTGGCGCTTTCCGAGGCCATCGCCACGGGTGACTGGCGCCTGTTCTTCCTGCAACGCGACCGGGCCCGCGATGCCAAGCTGTCCGACGTCCAGCGGGTCGCCGACGCCTATCTGCGACCGAGCAACCGGATTTCCGGCCGCTATATCCCGACGGACAAGCCGCAGCGCGCCCCTCAGGACGCGCGCCCCGACCTCACGGCCGTTTTCAAGGATTACAAAGGGGATCCCAACTTCAAGGCTGTCGATGCCTTCGACCCGACGCCGGCCAATATCGACAAGCTGACGCTGCGGCGCCAGCTGGATCTGGCCAACGGCCCGGTCGAGCTGGCCCTGTTGCCCAAGGCCACGCGCGGTGACCGCGTACAGGCCGATCTGCTGGTGCAGTTCGGCAATGTCGACAGCCTGCGCGGCCAGCGCACGGCCATCAGTGCCGTGGCGGACCTGTTGGCCCGCGGTACGGCCTCCCTGACACGCCAGCAGATCAGCGACCGCATCGATCAACTGCAGGCCGACGTTTCCATCAGCGGCGCGGGCACCGACCTGGTCATCAGTATGTCGACCACCGGGCAGAATCTGCCGGAACTGATCGCGTTGATGCTCGATGTCACGCGCAACGCCAACTTCCCGCAAGAGCAGCTCGACGAGTACAAGCGCCAGTCGGCCACGGCCATCCAGAGCGCCATGACCGAACCCACCGCCCTGGCCTCCCGCGCGCTGGCTCGTCACGACAACCCCTGGAAGGCCGACGACATCCGCTATGTGCCCACCTTCGACGAAGCGCTGGCCAATGTGCGCGGCCTGACGCGTGAATCGCTGGTCCAGGCCCACGAGCGCTTCTATGGCGCCGGCCAGATCAAGTTCTCGGCCGTCGGGGCTTTCGACCCTGCCGCCGTCGAGGCCGCCCTGAAGAAGGGGCTGGACGGCTGGAAGCGCGCGCCGGCCTATACGCGCGTTCCCGATCCTTTCCGCGCAGTCAAGGCCGAGCGCTTCACCATCGAAACGCCCGACAAGGCCAATGCCTTCTACATCTCGCGCATGGGCCTTGAGATGCAGGACAGCAACGCCGATTACGTGCCGCTCTATCTGGCCAACTTCCTGCTGGGCACCTCCGAGACCTCGCGCCTGTGGCACCGTGTGCGCGAGACCGATGGCCTGTCGTACAACGTGCGCAGCAACCTGTCGATCTCCTCGTACGAGCCCAACTCGAGCTGGACGATCTACGCCATCTACGCCCCCGAGAACCGGGCCCGGGTCGAAACGGCAATCTCAGAAGAGCTGGCACGCGTTCTCAAGGATGGCTTCAGCGACAAGGAAGTGCAGGACGGCATCGTCGCCCTGCTCAACTACCGCAGCCTGGCGCGCGCGCAAGACGATGTCCTGGCATCGAACTGGATGAGCTACCTGCGCACCAAACGCAGCTTTGCCTGGTCCGCCGAAGTCGACAAAAAACTCGCCGCGCTCACGCCGGCCGAGGTCAACGCCGCGCTCAAGAAGTACCTGAAACCCGCCAGTTTCAGCACGGCGGTCGCGGGCGACTTCGACAAAAAGAAAGCCACGCCCTAAACCCGGGCTTGCCGGCCCCCGTCATCCGCTTCGGATGCCGGGGGCTTTTTGTTGACCCGCCCCCGGCACCTGGCCCCGCGCGAGCCACAAAAAAAGGCCTGATCCCGGCAGTGCCGCGGACCAGGCCTTCGAGACGCGCGCGCTACACGCGCCGCGCCGCCTTTAGCTGAAGAACTCCTTGACGCGATCCGTCCAGGATTTGCTTTGCGGCGAATGGCGGTCGCCGCCGTCGTTCAGCGATGCTTCGAACTGGCGCAGAATGCTCTTTTGCTCGTCGCTCAGACGCACCGGGGTCTCGACCACCACATGGCAGTAGAGATCGCCCGGATACGAGGCGCGCACCCCACGTATCCCCTTGCCGCGCAGACGGAAGGTCTTGCCCGATTGCGTGCCCTCGGGGATGGAGATCTCGGCTTTGCCGCCCAGCGTGGGCACCTGCAACTCGCCGCCCAGCGCCGCCGTCGTAAACGGGATGGTCAGCTCGCAGTGCAGATCATCGTTGTCGCGCTGGAAGATGCGATGCTGCTGGATATGGATCTCGACGTAGAGATCCCCGGCGGGTCCGCCGTTGACACCAGGCTCGCCGTTGCCAGCCGAACGAATGCGCATCCCGTCATCGATACCGGCCGGAATCTTGACCTGCAGCGTCTTGTTGCGGCGCGTACGGCCCACGCCATCACAGCTCGGGCAGGGGTCGGTGATTTCTTTGCCATTGCCGTGGCAGGTCGGGCAGGTCTGCTGAACGCTGAAGAAACCTTGCTGCATGCGCACGGCGCCTGAGCCGCCGCAGGTGCGGCAGGTCTTGGGCGAGGTGCCCGGCTTGGCGCCAGACCCGTGGCAGGTGTCGCAGTTTTCCCAACTGGGCACGCGAATCTCGGTCTCGAAACCCGCCGCCGCCTGTTCCAGGGTGATTTCCAGCCCGTACTTCAGGTCGGCGCCGCGGTAGACCTGCGGCCCACCGCCGCCGCCCCGCCGGCCACCGCCGAAAATTTCGCCAAAAATATCGCCAAAGGCGTCGGCGAATCCGCCGCCCATGCCTGCGCCGCCCATGCCCGCGGCATTGGGATCCACGCCCGCATGGCCGTAGCGGTCGTAAGCAGCGCGCTTTTGTTCGTCGCCCAGAACCTCGTAGGCCTCTTTGGCCTCCTTGAATTTTTCCTCGGCGTCCTTGTTACCCGGATTACGGTCCGGGTGGTACTTCATGGCCAGCTTCCGGTAGGCCTTCTTCAGTTCGTCGTCCGAGGCGTTTTTGGCCACACCCAGGACTTCGTAAAAATCGCGTTTTGCCATGATCAATCAGGGCTCCGGAAAGAGCCAATTTTTAGGGACGGATAAAAAGCATGCGCCCGATAACCAGAGTCCAGTTACCGGGCGAAGCCTTACATCATAGAACGAACATCAGTTGTCGCGCTTGACTTCCTTGAAGTCGGCGTCGACGACGTTGTCATCCACCGGCTTGGCGTTATCCGCCGCTTGCTGCTGAGCCGACTGTTGCGCGGCCTGCTGGGCCTGCGCATCGGCGTACATCTTCTCGCCCAGTTTTTGCGAGGCCTGGGTCAGCGTTTCGACTTTGGCATCGATCTGCGCCTTGTCACCGGTCTGCAGGACGTCCTCGACTTCCTTGAGCGCCTTCTCGATGCTTTCCTTGTCGGCCGCGTCGAGCTTGTCGCCGTATTCGGTCAAGGACTTGCGGGTGGCGTGGACCAGGCCATCGGCCTGATTGCGCGCCAGCGCCAGTTCGGCGATGCGGTGATCTTCCTCGGCGTTGGCCTCGGCATCCTTGACCATGCGCTGGATCTCGTCTTCCGACAGACCCGAGTTGGCCTTGATGGTGATCTTGTTTTCCTTGCCGGTGCCCTTGTCCTTGGCCGACACGTGCAGGATGCCGTTGGCATCGATATCGAAGGTGACTTCGATCTGCGGCATGCCGCGCGGCGCCGGCGGGATCCCTTCGAGGTTGAACTCACCCAGGCCCTTGTTGCCGGCAGCGATTTCACGCTCGCCCTGGAAGACCTTGATGGTCACGGCAGGCTGGTTGTCATCGGCCGTCGAGAAGGTCTGCGAGAAGCGGGTCGGGATGGTGGTGTTCTTCTGGATCATCTTGGTCATCACGCCACCCAGGGTTTCGATACCCAGGGACAGCGGGGTGACGTCCAGCAGCAGCACGTCCTTGCGGTCGCCCGACAGCACGGAACCCTGAATGGCGGCGCCAGCGGCGACGGCTTCATCGGGGTTGACGTCCTTGCGCGGATCGCGGCCGAAGAATTCCTTGACCTTCTCTTGCACCTTGGGCATGCGGGTCATGCCGCCGACCAGGATCACGTCGTCGATGTCCGACACCTTGACGCCGGCATCCTTGATGGCGGTGCGGCAAGGCTCGATGGTGCGCTCGATCAGCTCTTCGACCAGCGACTCCAGCTTGGCGCGCGTGATCTTCAAGTTCAGGTGCTTGGGGCCCGAGGCGTCGGCCGTGATGTACGGCAGGTTGATTTCGGTCTGCTGGCTGGAAGACAGCTCGATCTTGGCCTTTTCGGCAGCTTCTTTCAGGCGCTGCAAAGCCAGGACGTCCTTGGACAGGTCCACGCCTTGTTCTTTCTTGAACTCACCGATGATGTAATCGATGATGCGCTGGTCGAAGTCTTCGCCGCCCAGGAAGGTGTCGCCGTTGGTCGACAGCACTTCAAATTGCATTTCGCCATCGACGTCGGCGATTTCGATGATCGAGATATCGAAGGTGCCGCCGCCCAAGTCATAGACAGCGATCTTGCGATCACCCTTTTCGGCCTTGTCCAGGCCGAAAGCCAGCGCGGCCGCGGTCGGCTCGTTGATGATGCGCTTGACCTCGAGCCCGGCGATACGGCCGGCGTCCTTGGTGGCCTGGCGCTGGCTGTCGTTGAAGTAGGCGGGCACCGTGATGACGGCTTCGGTGACCGGCTCGCCCAGGTAGTCCTCGGCGGTCTTCTTCATCTTGCGCAGCACTTCAGCCGACACTTGGGGAGGCGCCTGCTTCTTGCCGCGCACTTCCACCCAGGCGTCGCCGTTGTCGGCCTTGACGATGCTGTAGGGCATCAGGTGGATGTCCTTTTGCACAGCCTTTTCGTCGAACTTGCGGCCGATCAGGCGCTTGACCGCGTACAGGGTGTTCTTGGGATTGGTGACAGCCTGGCGCTTGGCCGGGGCGCCCACCAGGATTTCGCCGTCTTCCATGTAGGCGACGATGGAGGGCGTGGTGCGCGCGCCCTCGGCGTTTTCAATGATCTTGACCTGACCGCCATCCATCACTGCCACGCAGCTGTTGGTCGTACCCAGGTCGATGCCGATGATTTTGCTCATGGTAGGAATACCTTGAAGAATCAGTTATTGATCGAATTAGTCGAAAGAATCACAGTCCCAGCCTAACTGGGGATGACCGCAGGGTTTTTCAAGATCCGGTTTGCAGCCGCCGGATGGCCCCGCTGAATTGCGGCAGACCAGGCCAACCGGTAATCCGGCCCAGGCGCTTGCCGCCACGGAACAGCACAAAGGTAGGCACGCCATGCAGGCCGAAACGCTGTCCCAGTGCGGGGTCCGCGTAGACATCGGCCTGAAACCAGGTCAGGCCCAGCTCCAGCAGCGCGTCGCGATGCAACAGCGCCGTTTGCTTGAAAATATTACAGTTGTAGCAGTCCTCTCCCCAGAGGAAGACACAACGCAGGTCCTCGCCTGCCGCATCGACCACGATCTGGTCGAAGCTGGCGCTCGATACCGGCTGCATGCCGAAGGTATCGAACACCTGGCTGGGGTCGAAGCCGCTCATGGCTGTGCCTTCCGGGGCGGATCAGCCCGCCGACACCACCACCAACGCGGGGCGCAGGGTGCGGTCGGCGATGGCATACCCCTTTTGCAGTACCTGTACCACGGTATTGGCAGGCTGACCGGCCGGTACCGAGGAGATGGCCTGATGCATATGGGGATCGAACTTGTCGCCCTGGGCGGGTGCGATTTCCTTGAGCATATTGCGCTCGAAGGCGCTGCAGAGCTGCTTGAGGGTGACCTCCACGCCTTCGCGCAGCGCCTCGACGGTCTGGTCAGGCTGCGCCAGGGCGGCTTCCAGGCTGTCCTTGACCGGCACCAGGCTTTCGGCAAACGATTCGATGCCGAACTTGCGGGCCTTGGACACATCCTCCTGGGCGCGGCGGCGCACGTTCTCGGCCTCGGCCAGCGCGCGCAGCGCCTGCTCCTGCTGGGCCTGAACCTCGGCCTGGGCGGCAGCCAGCTCGGCGCGCACCGCGGCCAGCTCGGCTTGCAAGTCTTCGGCGGGCAGGTCGGCGTTGCCGTCTTGATCGACAGGCTCTTGAGGTGCCGTCATGAGAGTCCTCCAGAATAGGGATGAATGCGGTATCTGCCCCTAAATGAGGGCCAGTTCTCTGACTTCAAGGGGGCGCCGGCAAAAAAAGACCAGGGCACGGGGCCCTGGCACCTTACTTTTTGCCGGGTTGAGCCGGCGCCGGCGGATCACTGGCCGGAAAGGACTCTTTCAGCGCTTCATCGACCGGATCCGGCCGATCTTCCTCTGGCGTGATGGCGACGGGATCACTGGCGGGAAAGCTCTCCATCAGTGCTTCGTCGAGATCGCGTTCGACCGCATCTTCCTCGAGATTGTCGTGGCCGGGTGCGCCGGAGGTCCCTACTCTGGGGCGGGTGGGAGGTGTCATCTTGCCGTCTCCTTGAAAAGGGTGTTGTGCAATAGACAATGCCTGGACACGCCATGCGGCATGCCAGCCAGCTTCAGTTTACGCGATTCAGGCCGGTCTGACCGGCCAGCCTTGCAACTGCTTTTCCACCAGGTCGGCCAGCCCCTGCACCCACAGCGGGCTGTCATTGAGAGCGGGGATGTAACGAAAGCGCTTGCCGCCCGCCTCCATGAAGGCATGCCGGCACTCCTGATTGATTTCCTCCAGGGTTTCGAGGCAATCGGCCACGAAACCGGGGCACACCACGTCGACCTCGGTCACCCCCTGGCGCGCCAACTCCTTCAGGGTAGGCTCGGTATAGGGCTCCATCCAGCGCGCCGAACCGAAACGACTCTGAAAACACAGCTCCACCTCGTCGTCGGCCAGCCCCAGACGCTCACGCAGCAAGCGGGCCGTCTCGAGGCAATCCCGGTAATAAGGGTCGCCCAGTTCGATGGAGTAACGCGGCAGGCCATGAAAACTCATCAGCAGCTTCTGCGGCTTGCCCTGCTCCTGCCAGAAGCCGCGGATACGCTCGGCCTGGGCGTCGAGATAGGCCGGATCGTCATGGAAGCGCTTGACGAACCGCATCGCCGGCTGATCACGCAGCCGGGCGGCATGACGGGTGACGGCATCGACAGCGGTGGCGGTCGTGCTGGCTGCGTACTGCGGATAAAGCGGCACGGTCAGGATATGGTCGCAGCCCTGCTCGCGCAGACGGGTGATGCCTTCGGCCACGGAGGGATTGCCATAGCGCATCCCCAGGGCCACCGGCACGTCCAGGCCGCGCGCGGCCAGCGTACGGGCCAGGCCCTCGGCCTGCTGGCGGCTATAGACCAGCAAAGGCGAGCCGCCGTCCATCCAGATCCCGGCATAGCGCGGGGCCAGTTTCTTGGGGCGCAGCGTCAGCACCAGGCCATGCAGAATCGGCTTCCAGAGATAGGCCGGAATTTCGATCACCCGGGGATCGGCGAGAAACTCACCCAGATACTTGCGAATATCGGCCTTGGACGGCGTATCCGGGGTCCCGAGATTGACCAGCAGCACCCCCGTGCGGCCGGGCCCGCGCGGCGCGGGATGGTCGTCGAACGGGTCTTCGCCGCGCGCCGGCTCCGCCAGGAAGCGCTCGGGCCACAGGTACTTGAACAGACGAAGAAACACTGACGCCTCCCGGCGGGATGCCGCGGTTGGAATTATTGATTGTGGCTCAGCGCGTTGGACAGCAAACGCGCCGTGATGTCGACGATGGGTATCACCCGCTCATAGGACATCCGGGTCGGTCCGATCACGCCCAGCGTGCCGACGATCTGGCCATCGACGCCATAGGGCGCCGTGACCACGGTGACCTCATCCATGGGAACCAGCTGAGAATCGCCGCCGATATAGATCTGCACGCCCTGCGCACGGCTGGAAACATCCAGCAACTGCAGCAGATCGGTCTTTTTTTCGAACAACGAGAACATCTTGCGCAACCGGTCCATGTCCGACGCGATGTCGGTTACATCGAGCAGCTTGCGCTCTCCGGAGATCACCACCGAATCGCCCTCGTCCGCAGCCTCGGCGCCCGCCTCGACCGCGGCCTGCATCAGGCGCGAGATGTCCTCGCGCAACTGCGTCAGTTCGGTCGATAGCGTACGGCGCACCGCGTCGAACGACTTGCCGGAGAAATGCTGATTGAAGAAATTGGCGGCTTCGAGCAATTCGCTCTCGGCGTAGTCGCGCTGCACCTGCATGATGCGGTTCTGCACGTCGCCATCCGGCGTGACGATGATGAGCAGCACGCGTTTGTCCGTCAGCCGCACAAACTCGATCTGACGAAACACCTGCGCCCGCTTGGGCGTGAGCACCACGCCGGCGAATTGCGTCAGATTGGACAGCAAGGCAGCAGCCGCATTGACGGCCCGGCTGGGCTCGACCATGGGCAGCAGCTCGGTCATGTTGGCCGGCTCGAACTGATACGGATGCACGGCCAAGAGGGAGTCCACGAACATCCGATAACCCCGGGGCGTGGGTACACGGCCGGCCGAGGTATGCGGACTGTGTATCAGCCCGAGCTCCTCGAGATCGGCCATCACGTTGCGGATGGTCGCCGGAGACAGGTCAAATACCTTGGATAGCGTACGAGAACCCACCGGTTGCCCGTCGGCGATATAGCGTTCAATCAACGCTTTCAACAAAGCTCGTGCGCGGTCGTCCATGTGACTATTTTATGGAAAGTTTTGCCAGGAGGCGATTTTTGTCCTCCGACATGATATGCGGCCCCATATAATCGCCTGATACGCTTCACGAATCCACTGAAACCCGCTCATGCACTTTCCTATCGTCGCCCTGATCGGACGCTACCAGGACACAGGCCTGGATGCGCCCCTGCGCACGCTTGCCGACATGCTCACGCAAGCCGGCCGCCGCGTTCTGGTCGATGCCGACACCGCGCGCAACACCGGCGTCCATGAGTACCCCGAAGCCACCTTGCAGGAGATCGGCGAGGCCGCCTCGCTGGCGGTGGTCATGGGCGGCGATGGCACGGTGCTGGGCGCGGCCCGGCACCTTGCGCCCTATGGGGTGCCCCTGGTGGGCATCAATCACGGCCGCCTGGGTTTCATCACCGACATCCCGCTGCAGGACGCCCGCAATGCGCTGGCACGCGTGCTGGATGGCAACTTTCAGATCGAAGAGCGCATGCTGCTGCAAGGCAGCGTCTGGCGCGGCGACGCACGCATGTACTCCGCCTCGGCGCTCAACGACGTCGTGCTCAACCGCGCCGGACGCGGCGGCATGATCGAAATGCGCGTCGAGCTCGATGGGGTGTACATGTACACCCAGCGCGCCGACGGCCTGATCATCGCCACCCCGACCGGCTCGACCGCCTACGCCTTGTCGGCCGCGGGCCCGCTGCTGCACCCGGGCCTCAATGCCATGGTGCTGGTGCCGGTGGCGCCGCAAAGCCTGTCCAACCGCCCCATCGTGATTCCTGACACGGGTGTGCTGAACATGACGCTGACGGCGATCGGCCGCGTCGAGACCGGCGCCTCGGTGCATTTCGACATGCAGACCTGGTCGGATCTGCAACTGGGCGACCGCATCACGGTGCAGCGCGCCCCGCATACCGCCCGCCTGGTTCATCCCCAGGGATACAGCTTTTTCTCCACCCTGCGCCGCAAGCTGCATTGGAATTTGATGCCGCAGGCCACCGACAACATCGAGTAATCCCGGCAGCGCCCGCCATGTTGCGAACCCTGCATATCCGCGACTTCGTCATCGTCGAACAGACGGAAATCCATTTCGGTTCCGGCTTCACCGTTTTCACGGGTGAAACCGGCGCCGGCAAATCCATTTTGGTCGATGCGCTCGCACTCGCCTTGGGCGAGCGCGGCGACGCCAGCGTGCTGCGCGAAGGCGCCGCCAGAGCCGACATCACGGCCATCTTCGATACGCCCGCGCACTTGTCCGCCTGGCTGGCCGAACGCGAGCTCGAGCCCGCCGAAGAGCTCTCCCTGCGCCGCGTCATCGATGCCCAGGGGCGCAGCCGCGCCTACATCAATGGCATGCCGGCCACCGTGACGCAACTGCGCGAGCTGGGCGAGACGCTGGTCGACATCCATGGCCAGCACGCCCATCAGAGCCTGATGCGGCCCGACGCGCAGCGCGATTTGCTCGATGCGCACGGCGGGCATGCCGAGCTGCGCCAGGTCGTGGCGCAAGCCTGGAAGCACTGGCGGGGCCTGGCTCGCCAGCTCGAATCCGCCGAGCAGGACGCCGAGGCGCTGGCCACTGAACGCGAGCGGCTGCAGTGGCAGCTCGACGACCTGGATCGCCTGGGCTTGGCCGAAGGCGAATGGGACACCCTGCAAGCCGAACACAGCCGGCTGTCACACGCGCAATCCCTGCTCGACGGCGCTGGCCAGATCATCGAAGCGCTGGATGGCGAGCAGGATTCGGCGCTCTCGCGCCTCAATGCCGCCACGCATCGTCTGCAGCAGATGCAGCGCCACGACAGCGGCCTGAACGCCATCGCCGACGAGCTGGAGTCGGCCCGCATCGCCATGAGCGAAGCGATCTCCGACCTGAACAACTATCTCAGCCGGGTAGAGCTCGACCCGGACCGCCTCAATGCCGCCGAAGCCCGGCTCAGCGCCGTCTTCGACACCGCGCGCAAATTCAAAATCGAGCCCGAGAATCTCGCTGCCCTGCATGCCTCGCTGCGCGAGCAATTGGCCCGGTTGCAAGCCGCGGGCGACGTCGAGGCCCTGCGCGCCCAAGTCCAGGCCGCGCAAGCGCAGTACGACAGCGCCGCGGGCCTGCTCAGCCAGGCACGCCAGCGCATCGCCCGTGATCTGAGCAAGCACGTCAGCCGGGCCATGCAAACGCTATCCATGAGTGGCGGCCGCTTCGAAGCCGCCCTCACAGCAGGACCGGCCAGCGCGCAAGGCAACGAAACCGTCGAATTTCTCGTCGCCGGTCACGCCGGCACCACCGCCAGGCCGCTGGCCAAAGTGGCGTCTGGCGGTGAACTGTCACGCATTTCGCTGGCCCTGTCAGTCATCGCCAGCCGTGCCGCGCGCGTACCCACCCTGATCTTCGACGAAGTCGACAGCGGCGTGGGCGGCGCGGTGGCCGAGGTCGTAGGCAACCTGCTGCGTGAGCTGGGCGAACGCCATCAAGTGCTCTGCGTGACCCATCTGCCCCAGGTGGCGGCTTGCGGCAACCATCAGTTCCGCGTGAGCAAAAGCGAAAAGGCCGGCGTGACGCGTTCGCGCATTGCCGAGCTCGGCGCCGATGAGCGTATCGAGGAAGTCGCCCGCATGCTGGGCGGCATCACCATCACGCCCACCACGCTCGACCATGCTCGCGAAATGCTGCAAAACACCCACTCGGCCTGACCGCCCATCGCCCGCTCGCGGCGGGCGTTGACGCAAAAAAACCCGGCGCCAGGCCGGGTTCAGTGCTTTACCGAAGCGATCAGTTGCGCTGGCAATCCGAGCACATGCCATAGAGCACCATGGCATGGCTTTCCAACACAAAGCCATTGTCCTTGGCGACCTTGTGCTGACGCTTTTCGATATCGGTGTCGGAGAACTCCACCACCTTGCCGCAATTGGTGCAGATGAGGTGATCGTGATGATCGCCATCGTTGAGCTCGAACACCGCCTTGCCCGTATCGAACTGGCTGCGGCTCAGGATGCCGGCCTGTTCGAATTGGGTCAGGACGCGGTACACGGTAGCCAGGCCGATCTCGACGCTCTCGCCGATCAGCGCGCGGTACACATCTTCGGCGCTCAGATGGCGTTGGTCCGACTTACGGAAAATGTCGAGAATCTTGAGGCGGGGAAAGGTCGCCTTCAAACCCATGTTCTTCAATTCGCTCTGGTCGCTCATGTAGTCGCTCTCCGTCCACTGAGGCAAGTCGCCGAAGCCCGGCCCTACCACGTCCTGCAATGCGGCCCCATTTTCGCACTGCCGCCTCGCCAGAGCGAGGCAATCTTCCAGACCTTGGCGGGCCAGCGCCGCAATTCCTGCTGCCTTGCGGAACTATCCGTTATTTAAACCTTTATGATAACGGTTTTGTCCGTTTCCAATAATAGGGGCGCGTAGTGTCCATGATTGCTCGTAATCCCTCCCGGCCCGTCAAGGCGGTGCTGGGAACCCTGGTGCTGGCCGCGGCCCTGGCCGGCTGCTCTTCTGGCAAATGGGGCTTCCCCTACCGCGCGGACATGCAGCAAGGTAACTGGATCACTCGTGAACAGGTCGCGCTGCTGCAGCCCGGCATGTCTCGCGAGCAAGTCCGCTTCGCGCTGGGCAGCCCGACGCTGACCAGCGTTCTGCATGCCGACCGCTGGGACTATCCGTACTACTTCAAGCCCGGCTACGGCAAGGCTCAGGAACGCCACTTCACGGTTTTCTTCGAGAACGACCGCCTGGTGCGCTGGGACGGCGATCAACAGCCCGAACTGCAGCCCTTCCAGATCAACCTGCCCAACGCCGCCGCCCTGGAAAAAGCCGACAACGCCGAGATCGCCGCCGAGAAGCGCGCGGAGCAGGCCGAGAAGACCGAAGCCACGCACTCCAACGTGCAGATCAACAGCGCGACCCAGCCGGCCACCAGCACCCCGGGCATGCCCGGCAGCTCGCCCGAACCCCTGAAGTAAGCCCAAGGACAGACAATGCGTATCGCAATTGCCGGCGCCAGCGGCCGCATGGGCCACATGCTGATCGAGGCCATCCTGAACACGGATGGCGTCGAGCTCGCCGTCGCCCTGGACCGCAAGGCCTCGCCCTCCCTGGGTCAGGATGCCGGCGCCTTTCTGGGCCGCGACACGGGCGTGCTCATCACGGACGATCTGGACAGCCTGGCCGGTGCCGACTGCCTGATCGATTTCACGCGCCCTGAGGGCACGCTGGAGCATCTGCAGGCCTGCCTGCGGCATGGCACGCGCATGGTGATCGGCACGACCGGCTTCGACGATGCCGGCCGCGCCGCCATCGAAGTTGCCGCGCAAAAGATCGCCGTGGTGTTCGCGCCCAACATGAGCGTGGGCGTGAACGCCACGCTCAAGCTGCTGGACATGGCCGCCCGCATTCTGAACAGCGGCTATGACGTCGAAGTCTTCGAAGCCCATCACCGCAACAAGGTCGACGCCCCCTCGGGCACCGCGCTGGCCATGGGTGAAGCCGTGGCCTCGGCCTGGGATGTCGCCCTGCCGGACGTCGCCACCTGGACGCGCCATGGCGAAACCGGCCCGCGCAAGCCCGGCACCATCGGCTTTTCGGTCGTGCGTGGCGGTGACATCGTGGGCGACCACACCGTGTACTTCTGCGGCACGGGCGAACGCATCGAAATCACCCACCGTTCGAGCAGCCGCGCCACCTATGCCGAAGGCGCCGTGCGTGCAGCCAAGTTCCTCGATGGCAAGCACAACGGCCTGTTCGACATGCAAGCCGTGCTCGGTCTCTGATCGACGCACCCTCAAGCGAAGAAGCCGGCTCACGCCGGCTTCTTCGCTTTGGGCCATCACCGCAGCACGACAGGCTCGGGCTCGAGCCGCACACCGAAACGCGCCAGTACATCCGCTTCGATGGCCGCGGCCAACGCCAGAATATCGGCTGCCGTGGCTCCGCCGCGGTTGACCAGCACCAGCGCCTGGCGGTCATGCACGCCGGCCCGGCCCAGGTCGCGGCCTTTCCAGCCGCATTGATCGATCAGCCAGCCGGCCGCCAGCTTGTAGCGCCCATCGGCCTGAGGATATGACACCAGCGCGGGAAAGCGGGCCAACAACGCATCCCGCGTCTCGGCATCAACCAGGGGATTCTTGAAGAAACTCCCGGCGTTGCCGATCACCGCCGGATCGGGCAGCTTGGCGCGCCGGATCTCGCACACCGCCTGAAAAATCGACCGAGCGTCGGGGGCTGCGTCCTGCAACGCAGGCCAGCGCTGCAAATCGGGATAGTTCAGCACCGCACGCCAGGGACGCGGCAAGGCAAAGCGCACGCGCGTGATGAGCCAGCGTCCAGGCTCGCGCTTGAACACGCTGTCTCGATAGGCAAAACGGCACTCCTGGGCCGAGAACTGCACCAAGCGCCCCTGATGCAGGTCCCAGGCGCACAGGCTATCGAAACGATCGGCAAGCTCCACCCCATAAGCGCCAATGTTCTGCACCGGCGCGGCGCCCACCGTACCCGGGATGAGCGCAAGATTCTCCAGCCCGTCCCAGCCCTGCGCGATGCAGTGAGCGACGAAGTCATGCCAACGCTCGCCTGCCCCGGCTTCCACGATCCAGGCCTGCGCGCGCGCCTCGACCAAGCGTATGCCGCGCAGCGCTACCCGCACGACCAGCTCGCGCAGGGACTCGCCCAGCACCAGATTGCTGCCGCCACCGAGCACCAGACAGCCGCCGTAACCGGCCGCCAGCGCGCTCAGGGCCGGCAACTGGGCCTCGTCTTCCAGGGTAATGAATGCAGAAGCGCGCGACGCCAGCCCGAAGGTGTTCAAACCGCGCAGATCCTGGCCCGTAGGCACAAGAGAAATTGACATGGGCAATAAAAGCTATGCTATAGTTTCTGTCTTCGCTCATATTACTTGAACGACTGATTTGTCTGAGCCCGGCCCGGCTTTCTAGCCCGTTATCAAGCTCTCTTGATACACGTTGCCGCACTCAACACCGCAGTGAGTTTCACCGCAGTTTGCACAAATCAAAAATTCATGTACAATGCGCGTCTTTCGTGAAAACAGTGTCGCATTGAACTGCGTTCAAAAACGAAAACCCCTGCGGGAATAGCTCAGTTGGTAGAGCGCAACCTTGCCAAGGTTGAGGTCGCGAGTTCGAGACTCGTTTCCCGCTCCAAATTCCGATGTACAGGCCTGCGCCTTGTACAGCACGCAAAAAAAAGGAGCTTCGGCTCCTTTTTGCGTTTCTGGCTGCCACGCGCGGCCCTCGCTCCGAAAACGACAAGTACGTCACCTGCCGACCAAAGCGCAGCGCAGCCGCTCGTGCGCGCACTGCCTTTTGTCCGCCGCTTGCGACCGCCCCCATCCGGTAGGTCAAGCGCTCGCGGGGCGCCACACCGCATTGCGTGGTCCGCTCGACCGACTCGCTGCTTAGCAGTACGCGCCCTTCACCCCTCCCAAAAAGCCGGCGCCCCCAATCAACCCTCAACCACCTGCGCCGCCAGCGGATCAGCGTCGAAAGCTGCTAGCTAGGGAAAACGCTTAGTTTGCATACGAATGCATAGATTTTAGTCTGCATACGTATGCACAACTAACCAGAGAGCTCCATGATCCGCTATCTCAAACGTGGCCGTGACGTTCAAGCCCGCCACGCCGATGATCTCGCCGTTCGCAATACCGTCGAATCCATCATCCGCGATATTGAGCAGCGCGGCGATTCCGCTGTGCTCGAATACAGCAAGAAATTTGATAACTGGGCACCCGAGGACTTCCGACTGTCGCAGGCCGACATCGAACAGGCGATGAAGAGCCTATCTGCTCGCGAACTGGAAGACATTCGCTTCGCCCAGACCCAGATTCGCAATTTCGCCCAGATTCAGCGCAACTCCATGCTGGATGTCGAAGTGGAAACACGCCCAGGCGTATTCCTCGGTCATCGGCACATTCCTGTCAATGCGGTCGGATGCTACATCCCCGGCGGCAAGTACCCTTTGCTGGCCTCAGCGCACATGAGTGTGCTGACTGCGAAAGTGGCCGGGGTAAAGCGCGTCGTCGCCACGGCGCCGCCTTTTCAGGGACGACCGCATCCAGCCATTGTTGCCGCCATGCACTTGGCCGGTGCTGACGAAATTCTCGTTCTGGGTGGCGTGCAAGCGGTCGTTGCGATGGCGGTAGGAACGGGCAGCATCGCTCCCGTCGACATGTTGGTGGGCCCCGGCAACATGTTTGTCGCTGAAGCGAAGCGTCAATTGTTCGGCCGCGTCGGGATTGATCTGTTTGCCGGCCCGACAGAGACCTTGGTCATTGCAGACGATTCGGTAGACGGCGAGCTCTGCGCCGTTGACCTTCTCGGGCAAGCTGAGCATGGTCCGACTAGCCCCGCTGTGCTGCTCACCGATAGTGAAGAGCTGGCTCAGGCCACGATGCGCGAAATCGAACAGCAACTTCTAAAGTTGCCGACCGCAGGAATCGCTGCTCAGGCATGGGCCGACTTCGGCGAGATCATCGTCTGCGACTCGCGAGAAGAAATGCTACAGAAAGCCGACGAGATTGCCTCTGAGCATGTTCAAGTGATGACGCGCGACCCAGATTGGTTCCTCAACAAGATGACCAACTATGGTGCGCTATTCCTGGGCCCCCGCACGAACGTCGCCTTCGGCGACAAAGTCATTGGCACCAACCACACCTTACCCACCAACAAGGCGGCGCGCTATACCGGTGGTCTGTGGGTAGGTAAGTTTCTGAAAACGTGCACCTTCCAACGTATCAGCTCGGATGCAGCAAGCGCTGAAATAGGCGAGTACTGCTCCCGCTTGTGCCACATGGAGAACTTCGCCGGCCATGGAGAGCAAGCGAACATCCGCGTGCGTCGCTATGGCAGCCGTGCCGAGGTGCCATGGTACGAGCCCGTCCCGGAGTTGCTGGCGTGAGTACAGAGCGGCCGCTTCCCACTTTCAGTGGTTTCAGACTGGAAGGCCGGCGCGCATTGATCACGGGCGGCAGCCGTGGCCTGGGTTTGGCTAGCGCTGCGGCGCTGGCTCAAGCCGGCGCACGTGTCACGTTGGCGTCGAGGTCAGCCAACGACCTCGAGGTTGCCTGCTCGGCCATCCAGGCACAGGGCGGCAGCGCCGATTGTCTCGTCCTTGACGTCACGGACGCCTCCGCCGTGCAAAGCGCGCTACGGCAACGCCCTCCCTTCCAGATACTGGTCAATAACGCTGGTATGAATCGGCCGAAGCCGCTCATCGAGACACCCGACGAGGATATCGACGCTGTTCTCGCTTTGAACGTGAAGGCCGCGTTCTACGTGGCAAGAGAAGTCGCTCGTACCTTACTGGCAGCGAAGCTACCCGGATCGATTATCAACGTCTCATCGCAGATGGGACAGGTTGGCAGCCCGCGCCGCACACTCTACTGTGCGTCCAAACATGCCATCGAGGGGATGACCAAGGCGCTAGCCTGGGAGCTCGGAGCGTCCGCCATTCGTGTCAATACTTTGTGCCCGACGTTCATTGAGACGGAACTCACGGCCCCAATGTTCGAGGATCGGAAATTCCGCGAATTTGTGCTCGAAAGAATTGCGCTTGGACGACTCGGAAGACTCGACGAAGTGATGGGTCCAGTTGTTTTTCTTGCGAGTGACGCCTCCAGCTTGATGACGGGAAGCGCCTTGATGCTCGACGGAGGCTGGACAGCGGCATGAAAGCAAAAGTGACCGCCCATGATGTCGCCCGCCTGGCCGAAGTGTCGCAGTCAGCCGTGAGCCGCGCCTTCACGGCGGGGGCAAGCGTCGCGCCCGAGACTCGTGACCGAATACATGCGGCGGCCCGAAAGCTCGGCTACCGGCCCAATGCCATCGCCCGCAGTCTGATCACTCGACGCAGCCGAATCATCGGCTTGGTCATGAGCTACCTGGAGAATCAGTTCTATCCCTTGGTCATTGAGCGGCTGTGCCAGGCGCTACAACAGGATGGCTATCACGTATTGCTGTTCATCAGTGAAACCGAAGATGCGGACAACGTTCTGACCGACATTCTGCAATATCAGGTCGACGGCATCGTGATGGCATCCACCACCCTGTCGTCGGAGCTGGCAAATGACTGTATTACCGCGGGGATACCGGTAGTCCTTTTCAATCGGATGGCGAAGCTGGGTGCTCAAGGCCAGTACTCGACGAGTTCGGTCACCTCGCAGAATAGGGCCGGTGGCCGATTGATCGGAGACCTCTTGATCCAAACAGGTCACCGCCGCATAGCTTGGTTGGCGGGGTCAGAGAACGCATCGACAAGCCGCGACCGGGAGGAAGGACTATTCGAAGCGCTGTCATCGGCCGGCTTGAAGCTCTATGCCCGGGCAGTAGGAAACTACGATTTCTCCGATGCCCAAGAGGCCGTCTTGCAATTGTTCTCGGATCCTGCCACCCGCCCCGATGCCTTATTCGCGGCCAATGACCACATGGCCATCGCCGCCCTGGAGGTTCTCCGTTGCCAGCTCCGGATGAACGTCCCCCAAGACGTATCTATCGTCGGGTTTGACGATGTTCCTCAGTCGGCCTGGCCTTCTTTCAATTTGACCACGGTCCGACAGGATGTCGAGCAAATGGTGGACGCCACGCGAACCATTCTTCTCGAACAAATCGGGGGGCAGGTATGGGGCCGTCGGGTCGCCGTGCCTTGCGTGCTCGTCGAACGCGGCACCGTGCGTAACCGCAGAAACAATGACTCATTCTGATCGCTGACCCCGGAGACGACATGACGAAAAACGTCGAAGTTCTGGCCCTGTGCAAGCACCGACCCATTGCAGTGATTGGCGCTGGACTGGTGGGCGCCGGTTGGGCCGTTGTCTTTGCCCGTGCAGGTCTCACGGTAAAGATGTACGACACGAACATCGAAACCACTCACACTGCGATGCGGCTGATCAAAGAACAACTCTCATCGCTGAGCGATCACGGACTCATCGACGAAGACCCCGGTACGGTAGCCGCTCGAATAACTCCTGTGCCCACGTTGAATGAAGCTATCGCCGGCGCCATATACGCACAGGAATCCGTGCTTGAACGCGTCGAAGTAAAACGAGGCCTGATAAGAGATCTAGATGCTTGCGCGCCGCAGGATATGGTCGTGGGGAGTTCAACCTCCGGCATACCCGCCTCCGAGTTTTCACTCGGGCTGCCCATCTCTCCCAGAGTCTTGACGGTACATCCAGTCAACCCGCCCTATCTCATTCCCGTCGTCGAACTCGTTCCCTCCACTCAGACCTCTATCGAGTCTATTGAGTTCGCAACATCCTTGATGAATGCATTGGGCCAGACCGTGGTCCACGTCCGCAAGGAGGTGGAGGGCTTCGTACTCAACCGCTTGCAGGCAGTTCTCCTACGCGAAGCTTGGGCACTCGTCCAGGAAGGCGTGGTCAGTTGCGAAGATGTAGACAAAACCGTTCGCGATGGGCTGGGCTGGCGCTGGTCTTTCATGGGCCCGTTTGAAACCATCGACCTCAACGCGCCACAAGGCGTGGCGGACTACGCCGAGCGGCTTGGCCCTCTCTATCAACGCATCGCTCAATCTCGTCAACACGATTCACCTTGGGATGCAGGGCTAATAGAAAACGTCGCGTCCCAGCTGCGGCAGCACTTACCACTGTCCGAACTCGAAGAAAGAAGGGCTTGGCGCGACCAACGCCTGATGGAAATCGCCTCTGCCAGGCGCACGAAGCAGCAGTAGCCCCCCCCGGCAAAGAATCCGCCCCTTTGTCAACAAAGCATGGGCCGCAGGATAAAAAACCAAGCATTTCACAAAAAATGAGGAGACAGAAAATCATGAACTTCAAATTATCAAACAGAGCCAGATTGCATATCTTGGGTGCCGCACTCACCCTGATCGCAATAGGTGTACCCACGGCGAAGGCGCAAGGTGACTATCCATCCCGGCCAATTCGTCTGATTGTGCCTTTCGCGACGGCGGGAGTAACCGACACGAGCGCCCGCATCGTTGCAGAGAAACTTGGTCAGAAGTTAGGTCAGCAGGTAATCGTCGAAAACAAACCTGGAGCAGCGGGCAACATCGGCACCCAACTGGTTGCGCAGGCTGAACCTGATGGCTACACCCTGGTACTTGGCTATGACGGAACGCTAGTCATCAATCCAAACGTCTACGCCAAAGTGCCCTTCGATTCTGTCAAAGACTTCGCCCCGATAGGGAAAATCGGCGACGCCATTCTTCTGATTGCAGCCAACCCAAAGATTGGTGTGAACAACTATTCAGAACTTCTGACATATGCAAAGACCGTGCCAAATGGTCTCTCGTACGGCAGCGCGGGCACTGGCAGCACAAGTCATCTTGCGGGCGAGATGCTGCGTCAGCGAGCGGGAGTTCCCATGACTCACGTCCCCTATAAGGGTGGCGGTCAAGCCTTGATCGATGTCGTTGGAGGCACGCTCCCCATCACCTTCGCCGCCGTGACAGGAGCGATGCCGTTTATCAAAGGAGGACAGATAAAAGCTATCGCAGTGACTTCCCGTCAGCGCGCGCCCTCGCTACCGGATGTGCCGACGCTCAACGAAAGCGGCTTACCGGGTTTCGAGATCAGCTCATGGGTTGGTCTACTCGCTCCTGCTCGCACTCCAAAACCGATTGTCGACAAGCTGAGCACGGCGCTAAAGCAGGTAATGGAAGACCCGGACATGCGAGATCGCCTCGCAGCGCTAGGCATTGTTGCTACACCGGGCTCAGCCGATGAGTTTGGACAAGAGATCTCCCGCGACCTGGAGAAGAACAAGTCCATCGTCAAAGCCGCCAACATTAAACTCGACTGATTGTCAGCAATGACCACTTTATTCGACAAAATATGGGTGTCGCACTCTATCGCCAGGAATGAGAGCGGTGAAGACCTGATTTATATCGATCGGCACCTGGTTCAGGAGGTCTCCAGCCCGCAAGCCTTTGCAAGTATGGCTGAAAGCGGACATACGCTTCGATCATCGGCGCGTCATATTGCTGTACAGGACCATAACGTCCCGACTACGGCCGACCGCTTGACCAACATCCCCAACGAACAAAGCCGCATCCAGATAGCCACATTACGCAACAACACGCAAGAAACAGGTATGCGGCTATTCGACTTGGACCATCCATTGCAAGGCATTGTCCATGTCATCGCGCCGGAGCTCGGGTATGTGTTACCTGGCAGCACAGTGGTCTGCGGCGACTCTCACAGCGCCACGCTTGGAGCGATGGGCGCATTAGCGTGGGGCATAGGTACATCGGAGGTTGCTCACGTCATGAGCACTCAAAGCCTATGGATGAAGAAGCCCCGCACCATGGGCGTTCGCATTGCTGGCGCGCTTCCGCTCGGGACCTATGCTAAGGATCTCGCCTTGGCGCTCGTACACCAAATCGGAACGAGCGGCGGTACGGGCTACAGCATTGAGTACCACGGCCCGACGATTGATCTCCTCTCAATGGAAGCGCGACTGACACTGTGCAATATGACGATAGAGGCCGGCTCTCGGTTCGGACTTATCGCCCCGGACAGCACGACACTGGACTACCTTCGCGATAGGGTCACAGGCGCTGCGCGGGAGCACTTCAACGACGCAGTGAGAGCCTGGTCAGCCATGCGAACCGACTCGACATCTGACTATGACCGCGAAATCGAATTCGACGCGTCCGCGCTTGCTCCCCTCCTGACATGGGGAACGACCCCGTCGGAGAGCACGGTATTCAGTGGCAGAGTTGGCGACGGCGCGGACTATAAAAATCAAGAAGAAACTCGACGCCTGGAGGAAAGCTTACTCTACATGGGCCTGCGACATGGCCAAGCCATTTCTTCGGTTCCCATCGACGTCGCCTTCATCGGCTCGTGTACCAACGGCCGCCTGGAAGATCTGCGCGCAGCGGCAGAGATTGCACGCGGACGCAAGGTGGCGAAGGGAGTACGTGCCCTCGTGGTGCCGGGTTCAAGCAGCGTCAAGCGAGCCGCGGAAGCGGAGGGACTGGCCCAGGTTTTTGTGGACGCAGGCTTCGAATGGCGCGAATCCGGATGTTCCATGTGTATCGGCATGAATGGCGATAGCCTCTCGCCGGGCGAAAGATGCGCATCCACATCCAATCGAAATTTCGAGAACCGCCAAGGTCAAGGCGGCCGGACTCATTTGATGAGCCCCGCAGCGGTAGCGGCATCCGCGTTGCAAGGCAAGTTGACTGATCCCCGAGAGTACATCGTATGAAGACAGTGATCGCAGAAGTGTATGGCCTGGCCGCGCAGATTCCGCGCGACGATGTCGATACAGACGCCATCTTTCCAGGCAGGTTCTTGCGCCTGGTGGAACGCAAAGGTCTGGGAAAGCACCTATTTGCGGACTGGCTGGCCGAGGGCCGTTCTGAAGTTGAGTTTATGAACAGTCCGTCTCCAATCCGCATATTGGTGGCTCGTCAAAACTTTGGCTGTGGATCATCCCGAGAGCATGCGGTGTGGGCTCTGTCAGATTACGGCGTTGGAGCGGTCATTGCCCTTTCTTTTGGCGACATCTTCCGCAATAACTGTGTAAAGAATGGCCTGGTGGCGGCAACGGTCAAACCAAGTGACCACAAACGTCTCACCGACGCCTTGAACAGCTTTCCAGAAGCTCCCTTGCTCTTGAGAATCGCCACAAGTTCGCTGACGCTCACAACCGGCGAGGAGATACCCGTAGCTTTGGCTGACGGGCATGCCGAGCAGCTCCTGTCGAGCGAGGACGAGGTTGACCGCACGCTCAAACATGAAGCCGCCCTGCGCGCGTATGAATCCCGCGTTCAACGCGAGCAACCCTGGCTGGCCTCTTTGGACTGAATACATCGATTACTTCACATTGGAACTGATATGGCAAATCCCATTCTTAGAGAGAAGATAACGTCGGGCGAGTTCATCGTCGTGCCAGGCGTGCAAGACATGATCGCCACCATCATGGCAAAAAAAGTGGGCTTCGACGTGATCTATGGAAGCGGCTATTGGCTAACTGCGTCAAATCTTGGACTTCCTGACGCGGGAATTGCCACCTACACCCAAATGGTGGATCGGATGCGAACCATAACCCGTACAACGTCGGCAGCATTGATCGCGGACGCAGACACGGGTTATGGCGGCCTCCTCAATGTCCATCACACCGTTCGGGGCTACGAACAAGCCGGAGTTACCGCTATCCAGATCGAGGATCAAGAGTTTCCAAAGAAATGCGGTCATACGCCCTATAAAAGATGCGTCCCGGTCGAGGACATGGTGGAGAAAATAAAGGTCGCGTGCGAAGCGCGGGATGACAAGGCTAACTTCCTTGTCATCGCCCGCACGGACGCGCGCGCCAGCTTGGGCATGGATGACGCAATGCGACGCATGGACGCCTATGCCAACGCAGGTGCCGACATTTTGTTCTTCGAAGCGCCTCAAAGCGAAGAGGAAATGTATCGAGCATGTGAGGCTTTTCAGCTACCCATGATGGCCAACATGGCTGATGGCGGAAAAACACCCATCCTGCCGGCCAGCGTACTGAAGGAAATAGGCTATTCACTCGCCATTTTTCCGGCGATGACCAGTCTTGTGGCCGCCGCCGCTATGGAAAAGTCTCTCCGCCATCTCAAGCAAGCAGGCACCAGCCTATCTCCGGAAATACCCATGGCCGACTTCAACGAGTTCTGCCGCCTGATCGGTTTCGAAGAGGTTTGGGACTTCGAGAAGCGCTGGGCACGCTAAGCGGCAGATCCCGCGCAGCCGCACGGGGTTACCCCTTAGCCCTATTCCAGGATGTTCAATACGCCCAAATAAAAAACAGGTGGAGACTGACATGCCGAAACACCATACTGCCAAACGTCTTTCGCAGAGCGCGACGAAGCAAATCCGTGTCTCTCTAATAACCCTCGTCAGCACGTTATGCATCGCCAACCCAGTATTGGCGCAAGCCACATGGAAGCCGGAGCGACAAGTGACCATCGTGGTCCCCTATGTCCCCGGCGGGGGGACCGATGCTACAGCGCGGGCCACGGCGAAACTGCTGGGAGAACAGTGGGGGCAGCCAGTCGTCGTCTTGAATATGGCGGGAGCTGATGGGCTTATTGGCACCCGCCACGTCACCGATTCAAAGCCTGACGGCTATACCCTGCTACTGCAGACGCCGGCAATCGTATTAACAAAGCACACGCCCGCTTTCAGCGGCACCGATCCTCTCAGCCGGCTTGAACCCGTGACAAACATCGCGCAATCACCCGGCGTGATCGTGGGCAATGGAAAGTTCCCGGCGAGTTCTCTTCCCGAACTTATAAGCTACTGCAAGACCGCGCCCAGCCCCTGCTCAATGGGCACCGGAGAGAACGTCGCAAAGCTATTCGGACAGCAACTGAAGGCCGAATCCCTACCAGACCTGATCGTGGTGAACTACAAGGGCACAGCAGCAATCATCACCGACATGATCGCCAATAACGTCAACTTTGCCGTTACGGGCGTTGCCTCAGCGCTGCCTCATCAGAAATCCGGCTCGCTAAAAATAATCGCCAATCAGGGAACGCACCGCTTCAGCCAAGCTCCTGAGGTACCCACGGTCATCGAGACAGGAATGCCTGAGTATGAATACACCACGTGGTTCGGCCTATTCGCCCCCAAGGGCACGCCTCCCGAGGTAATACAGGGAATCTATAGCGCGGTAAAAGAGGCCACCGGGAAGCCCGAGCTGCAAAAAGCGATCATCACGGCAGGCGCCGAACCCTTGGCCAATACTCCTGCGGACTTCGCCTCCCAGATCCAGAAGGAAGACCGCCGCTTCACTTCTCTGGCGAAACGCTTCCCGCTGGAATGATGAAACGCACTTCGGCGGCAGCGGTGCCACAGGTGGACGCCGCGGTACGGCAGCACACCATGTGCTGCCGTAGTAGGACGTCTACTTCCAGGCAACTCCCTCCGCACCGCAACGCCTCGGTTGCGAAGGCGTGGTCAGTGCCCTCAGGCTGCCCGACTCTCTTGCAACAACCACGTTCTGAACGCCGCCAGCCTGGGAAGGTTGGCGCATTCAGGGCGATACACGACGTAGTAGGCAAGCGGCGAAACAAAATCGATATCCGGAAAGAGCCGCACCAGGCGGCCGGCTGCCAGGTCGTCCCGCGCCATGACGCTGCGGGCAAGCGCCACGCCACGGCCTTCTGCCGCGGCTTGCAGCACCGCGGCCGAATTGTTGATACGCATGCCACGCTGCGTCGCAACGCCCGCTATGCCTGCTTTGCCTAGCCAGGCTTCCCAGGTGGGAAAGGCCGCGTGCCCATCCATGGAAAGGTCGTGAATCAGGGTTTTCGCGGCCAAGGCTTGCGGCGTAGGCGCATGCGTCATGCTTTGCAGCAGCTCTGGCGAACACACCGGGTAGATGTCTTCGTCCATCAGTTTTTCTGCGGTCAGACCCGGCCAATTCCCCGTGCCGTAGCGCACACCGATATCGATCTGCTGCGCCACGAAGTCCACCGGTTTGAGACTGGTGTCCAGCCGCACGTCCGTTTCCGGATACCGGGTTTGAAAACGCTCGATGCGAGGCAGCAGCCATTTCGCGGCGAAGGCCGGGCTCGCCGTGACGGTCAGGACGCCATGGGCAGCACTTTCCTGCAGACGTGCCCAGGCCAACGCCAGGCGATCCAACCCTGAGCGAATGTCTGGCAAGACGCGTTGCGCCGCTTCCGTGGCAACGAGCCGGCTAGCCCCTTTGGTGCTGCGCAGAAACAACGCAACGCCCAGCGACTCTTCTAGGGCGCGCACGAGTTGCCCCACTGCGGCAGGGGTGACGTGCAGTTCGGCGGCCGCGGCGGAAAAGCTTTGGTGCCGGGCGCTCGCCTCGAGCGCGCGCAGCGCGGTGACATGGACGGAGGACTTCATAGACTGATAGTTTTTCTATTCATCAAGCACAGTTTATCTCGTTTGTTTTCTCCCCCTGAGCGGCCGAGAATATCGCCCAATCCCCCCATATTTCTTTAGCAAGCGCATAGAGTCCGCCACGGACGGAACTCTCCCTCCCGGCAGATTAGATAGCTTTTCTTTGTTATTTGCGGGCAGCAGGTCCACCAGCAGAAGGCGCTTGCCCGGCGATCCAGGCGCAGGATGCGATGGACGCCGCATCCCCGCTGCAATGGGTCTCTCGTTGAGTCCCGTGCCACTTTTTATCAGGAGACGACACAATGCCAGCGACTTATCGCGCCATGCAGATCACCCGGCCTGGCATTCTGGAGATGGTGCAGCGCCCCGTTCCCGAACCTGGCGCGGCGGAGGTGTTGATCGCCGTAGAAGCCTGCGGCATTTGCGGCGCGGATGCATCCGACATCGAAGGCGCGGACCCGGCACGGCAACCCGCTCGCGTACCGGGCCATGAAGTGGTGGGCTGCCTCGTCAAGCTGGGCGACAAAGTGCCGACGCGCTGGACGCTGGGCCAGCGTGTGGGCATCGGCCGGCTCGGCGGACATTGCAACGAGTGCGACCCGTGCCGCCAGGGGCGCTTCGCGCTGTGCCTTAATCAGCACTTTGTCGGCGCGACCTGCGATGGCGGCTATGCCGAGATGATGATTGCCCGGCACACGGGTTTGGTGTCCATCCCCGACGCGTTGCAGGCGGAGGATGCGGCGCCCATTCTGTGCGCCGGGCTGGCAACCTTCAATGCCCTCAAGCGAAGCGGCGCGCAGGCGGGTGATCTGGTTGCCGTTCTCGGCATCGGCGGCCTGGGCCATATGGCGTTGCAATACGCCCGCGCGATGGGCTTTAAGGTTGTCGCGCTCGGCCGGGGGCAGGATATCGCCCAAGATGCGCTGACCCTGGGCGCGCACGTCTATATCGACACGCACCAGGAAGATGCCGCCGCCGCGCTGCTCCGTCTGGGCGGCGCGGCGGCCCTCATCACCACGGTCGCCGACATGGCGGCCATCTCGGCCGCCCTGCCCGGCCTGGCGGCAGGCGGCCGCCTGGTGCTGCTGGGAGCGGGCAAGGACCCGCTACCGGTATCCCCCGGATTTCTGGTCTGCGGCGAACGTAGCCTCATGGGTTCGCTCACAGGCTCGCCCTACGACAATGAGCGAGCCCTGGATTTCAGCGTGCTCACGGGCACAAGACCGTTGATCGACACCTTGCCGCTGGAGGCGGCCAACGAAGCCTACCAGCGCATGCGCTCAGGCAAGGTGACCTTCCGCATGGTGCTGACGATGGGAGCAAACCGCGAGGCATCCTCCTCCCAATGAGCCATCCCGTGTCCCTCAATACAACGCAACCCGCTTCGCCTGGCTCGCTGTCGGAGCGCGCTCAGCGCGGCAACATCATTCGCCTCACATTGGCGCAAGCCCTGGCAGGCGCAAACTCTGTCGTGGTGTATGCCACGGGTGCGGTCATCGGCCACATGCTGGCCCCGGACAAAGCGCTGGCCACACTGCCGGTTTCTCTGTTTGTGGTTGGCATGGCGGCCTGCATCCTGCCCGTGGGCGCCATCGCGCGGCGGCACGGTCGGCGCGCAGCATTCTTGTCGGGTACGGCAAGCGGCACCTTGAGCGGCATCCTCGCCGCCATCGCCATGGGGCTGGGCGCCTTCTGGCTATTCTGTCTGGCGACGTTTTTTGGCGGCGCCTACGCGGCCGTTGTTCTGTCGTTCCGCTTCGCGGCAGCCGACGGTGTCAGCCCGGCCAAGCGTGCCCGCGCCTTGTCCTTCGTGATGGGCGGCGGCGTGCTGGCCGGTGTCGTCGGACCTCAACTTGTCACGCACACCATGTGGCTGTGGCCTGCGCATCTGTTCGCCGCCACATTCGTGGCGCAGGCCCTCGTCGCAATGTTATCGGCGTTGGTGCTCATCGGGGTCCGCCTGCCCATGCCCGGCTCGGCGCAGATCGAAGGCGGGCGGCCGCTGCGCGTGATCGCACGCCAGCCCCGGTTCATCACCGCCGTCATCTGCGGTGCGGTGTCCTACATGCTGATGAACTTTCTGATGACTGCCGCGCCGCTGGCAATGCAGTTGTGCGGCCACTCGCAGCAGAGTTCCAACCTGGGGCTGCAGTGGCATGTGATCGCCATGTATGCACCGAGCTTCTTCACTGGCCACCTCATCACGCGTTTTGGGGCTGGGCGCATCGTGACCGCCGGCCTGCTGCTGACGGGGCTGTCGGCAGCAGTGGGTTTGATGGGCACGGATGTCGCGCATTTCGTGCTGACCCTGATCCTGCTTGGCGTGGGTTGGAATTTCGCCTTCATCGGGGCTTCCGCCCTGGTGCTCCAATGCCACCGCCCGGAAGAAAAGACCGCCGTACAGTCGCTCAACGACTTCATTATCTTCGGCACGATGGCCGTCGGCTCGTTCGCTTCCGGCGGACTCCTTGCCGCCTATGATTGGCGCACGGTGCTAGGGGTGTCCTTCATCCCGCTGGGGCTCGCCGTGGCGGCATTGGCGCTTTCCCGTTCGCGCTAGCGGCCCTGGGCCATCTGCACGCTCACTGGTCAGCATGACAGCGGCGGCTCTTACTCATCGCGGCGGCGGGCCCAGCGTCGATCACGCACCGGAAGCAGACGCCCTCACCCGCGCGGCACCGAACACCGCCGCGCTCGCCGCGTCCAAGCCGGGTGTGTCTTTGCCTCATTGACGGGTCTCCATCGCGAGACAGCGCCTTGTACACCGCGAATCGTCGTCCTGCCGCTCAGGGCGGCGCACCGCCGCGAGCGCGAAGCACCTCTCAGCCGTTGATCCCCCCGTCTCCCCTGGATACAGGAGTGTTGCCATGCCCTCGACAAAAATCTTTGCCCAACTGCTGCTCGGTCTGGCGGCCTGCATGATGGCCCCCTACACCGCGGCAGAAGACGCCCCCGCGATCCCGCGCGCCGCCGAGCTGGCGCCAGGGCAGGATCCTGCCTCACGCCAACGCCAGCCGAATACCAAGAGCGAACCCATCTGGAAGCAACTGGCCGCGGCGACTTGGGTCGCTGACGGCAAGGCCGACGCCCCGCGCGTGGTCTACACCTTCAGCGATCCCAATTGCCCCTATTGCCAGCGCTTCTCGGAAGCCGCCCGGCCCTGGGTGGATGCCGGCAAGGTGCAATTGCGCCATCTTCTGATCGGCCTCATCAGCCCCTCCAGCAGTACCAAAGCCGCGGCCATCCTGACCGCTCCCGATTCGACTGCCGCCTTGCGCGAGAATGAACGCCATTTCCGGCGCGGGGGCATCCTTGCGGCGGCGGATGTGCCGCAAGCCATACGCTCCCGCCTGGACCAGAACCGTGACCTCATGGCCTCGCTTGGCTTTCGGGGCACGCCCGGCATCCTCTATCTGGACGACGCGGGGCAGTTGCAGCGCCTCAACGGCCTGCCGCGCGCCGGCGCCTGGGAGCGCATCCTCGGGCGGAAATGACCCAGCGGCCGATCGGCGGCCCGGCCGACCCTGCTGACGTCGGACACCCGCTTGCGGCCAGCCCGGTTAAGCACTACATTGTTGACAATACCCGCACAAGACGCCGATAAACCGCGTCGAATCCGGTCAAAAACCCCAATATTGTCAACACGATGGACCACCCTATCCTGCCGCCAGAGCTGGCGGCAGACACTGAAACGCTCTCCGACCAGCTGTTTCGCAAGCTGCAGTCCGCGATTATCAAAGGCGAGATTGCGCCGGGCAGCAAGATGTCGGAACCCGAACTGGCGCGCGCCCACGGCGTGAGCCGCGGCCCGTTGCGCGAAGCGCTGCACCGGCTGGAAGGCCAACGCCTGCTGGTGCGGGTACCGCATGCCGGCGCCCGGGTGGTCTCGCTCAGCCCCAAAGAACTCAGCGAACTCTACGAAATCCGCGAATCGCTCGAAGGCATGGCGTGCCGCCTGGCAGCCGCGCGCATGCCGGCGCAGGAAGTTCAGCAATTGCGCGATGTGCTGCACGCCCACGAAAAAGATGCTGCCTTTCAGGCCGGCCTGGGCTATTACCAGCAGGAAGGCGATTACGACTTCCACTATCGCATCGTCAAAGGCAGCGGCAATCAGATGTTGTTTCGCATGCTGTGTGATGAGCTTTATCAGCTTGCCCGCATGTACCGCATCCAATATTCGAATACGCCCAACCGGCCCAAGCAGTCTTACGCCGAGCACCACCGCATTCTGGACGCCATCGCGGATCGCGACGGCGAACTGGCCGAGATCCTGATGCGGCGGCACATCCGCGCATCCCGCCTCAATATCGAGCAGCAAATCACCCAAGGCAAGCAGACCAAGAGGGAAGCATGAACCACGCCTATCGCAAGCCCCTGCCAGGCAGCCGCCTGGATTATTTCGACGCCCGCGCCGCCGTGGAGGCCATCGCTCCCGGCGCCTATGACGAGCTGCCCTACACCTCGCGCGTACTGGCCGAGAACCTCGTGCGGCGCTGCGACCCGGCATTGCTGACCGATGCGCTCAAACAGCTCATCGAGCGCCGCCGCGATCTGGACTTCCCCTGGTATCCGGCCCGCGTGGTCTGTCACGACATCCTGGGGCAGACGGCCCTGGTGGACCTGGCCGGCCTGCGCGATGCGATCGCCGACAAGGGCGGCGATCCGGCCAAGGTCAACCCGGTGGTGCCGGTCCAGCTGATCGTGGACCACTCGCTGGCGGTGGAATATGGCGGTAATGATCCCGACGCCTTTGCCAAGAACCGCGCGGTGGAGGACCGCCGCAACGAAGACCGCTTCCACTTCATCGACTGGACGAAACAGGCCTTCCGCAATATCGATATCGTGCCGCCGGGCAATGGCATCATGCACCAGATCAATCTGGAGCGCATGTCGCCGGTCATTTACACCCAGGATGGCGTCGCCTATCCCGACACCCTGGTGGGAACCGACAGCCATACCCCGCACGTCGACGCCCTGGGCGTCATCGCCATCGGGGTGGGCGGCCTGGAAGCCGAGAACGTCATGCTTGGCCGCGCATCGTGGATGCGATTGCCCGACATCGTCGGCGTGCGCCTGACGGGTCGACCGCAGCCCGGAATTACCGCCACCGACGTGGTGCTGACCCTCACGGAATTCCTGCGCAAGGAAAAGGTGGTCGGGGCCTATCTGGAGTTCCATGGAGAAGGCGCCGCGGCGCTCACGCTGGGCGACCGCGCGACCATCTCCAACATGGCACCCGAATATGGCGCCACCGCCGCCATGTTCGCCATCGATCAGCAGACGATTACCTATTTGCGGCTGACCGGCCGCGAAGAAAGCCAGATCGCGCTGGTGGAAACCTACGCCAAGACGGCTGGTCTGTGGGCCGACAGCCTGGCCCAGGCCCGCTATGAACGCGAGCTGCAGTTCGACCTGTCCAGCGTGGTGCGCACCCTGGCCGGCCCGTCCAACCCGCATCGCCGCCTGCCGGTCTCGGCGCTGGCCGAGCGCGGCATCGCCGGCAAGATCGAGCACCTCCCCGGCCAGATGCCGGACGGCGCGGTCATTATTGCCGCCATCACCAGTTGCACCAACACGAGCAACCCGCGCAACGTCATTGCCGCCGGGCTGCTGGCGCGCAACGCCAACCGCGCCGGGCTGCAACGGCAGCCCTGGGTCAAAAGCTCACTGGCCCCAGGCTCCAAGACGGTGGCGCTCTATCTGGAAGAAGCCGGGCTGCTGACCGAACTGGAGCAGCTGGGATTCGGCGTGGTGGCCTTTGCCTGTACCACTTGCAACGGCATGTCAGGCGCGCTCGACCCCGTCATCCAGCAGGAAATCATCGATCGGGATCTTTATTCGACCGCCGTGCTGTCGGGCAACCGCAATTTCGACGGGCGCATTCACCCCTATGCCAAGCAGGCGTTTCTGGCGTCGCCGCCCCTGGTCGTGGCCTACGCGATCGCCGGCACGATCCGCTTCGACATCGAGCGCGACGTCCTGGGAACCGACGCGCAGGGCCGCGAGATCCGCCTGGCCGACATCTGGCCCAGCGACGACGAGATCGACGCCGTGGTCAAGGCCGCGGTCAAGCCTGAGCAGTTCCGGCAGGTCTACGCGCCCATGTTCGGCATCCAGAACGACCGCAAGGCGGCCGTCGATCCGCTCTACCCCTGGCGCCCGGCCAGCACCTATATTCGCCGCCCGCCTTACTGGGAGGGCGCACTGGCCGGCGAACGTACGCTGCAGGGCATGCGCGCGCTCGCCGTGCTGGGCGACAACATCACCACCGACCACCTTTCTCCGTCCAACGCCATCATGGGCGACAGCGCGGCCGGCGAGTACCTCGCCAAGATGGGCCTGCCCGAGGAAGACTACAACTCCTATGCCACGCACCGGGGGGATCACCTCACCGCCCAACGCGCCACTTTCGCCAATCCCAAGCTCTTTAACGAGATGGTGCGCAACGAAGACGGCAGCGTGTGCCAGGGTTCGCTGGCACGGGTTGAACCCGAAGGCCAGGTCATGCGGATGTGGGAGGCCATCGAAACCTATATGCAACGCAAGCAACCCCTGATCATCGTGGCGGGCGCGGACTATGGCCAGGGCTCCTCGCGCGATTGGGCGGCCAAGGGCGTACGCCTGGCGGGCGTCGAGACCATTGTCGCCGAGGGCTTTGAGCGCATCCACCGCACCAACCTCATCGGCATGGGCGTACTGCCGCTGGAGTTCAAGCCGGGCATCAATCGCAAGACGCTGGAGCTCGACGGCACCGAGACCTACGACGTTCTGGGCCAGCGCAAACCGCGTGCAGACCTCACCCTCGTCATCCACCGCCGCGACGGCCGCCGGGAAGAGGTCGTCGTGACGTGCCGGCTCGATACCGCCGAAGAAGTGTCGATCTACGAGGCCGGCGGCGTCCTGCAACGATTTGCCCAGGATTTCCTGGAGGCTTCCTCGGCGGCCGAGGCGCGCCAGGCCGGCTGATTTTCGGACGGGCGCATGCCGCGCCCGTTTTCTCTTTCCCTTTTTTACCAGGACTGCGACATGGCATTTGCCCCCCAGACCCGGATCCGCGCAACCTATATGCGCGGCGGCACCAGCAAAGGCGTTTTCTTCAAGCTGGACGATCTGCCCGAATCGGCGCGCGTGCCCGGTGCGGCGCGCGACGCACTGTTGATGCGCGTCATCGGCAGCCCGGACCCCTATGGCAAGCAGATCGATGGCATGGGCGCGGCGACCTCCAGCACCAGCAAGACCGTCATCCTGACCAAGAGCAGCCGGCCAGGACACGACGTGGACTATCTCTTCGGCCAGGTGTCGATCGATCAGGCCTTTGTGGACTGGAGCGGCAACTGCGGAAATCTTTCCGCCGCGGTCGGGCCTTTTGCCATCAGCAATGGGCTGATCGACGCAGATCGGGTCCCTGCCAACGGGGTTGCCGTGGTGCGCATCTGGCAGGCCAATATCGGCAAGACCATCGTGGCGCACGTCCCCATGACCGACGGGGCCGTCCAGGAGACGGGCGATTTCGAACTCGACGGCGTGACCTTCCCGGCCGCCGAGATCCAGCTCGAGTTCATGAATCCGGCCGAAGAAGGCGATGGCGGCTCGATGTTTCCGACCGGCAACGTGGTCGACGAACTCGACGTGCCAGGTGTTGGCCGCTTGCAGGCCACCATGATCAACTCCGGCATCCCGACCATCTTTCTGGACGCGCAAGCGCTGGGCTACCAGGGCACCGAACTGCAGGAAGATATCAATGCCGACCCGGCGGCGCTGGCCCGTTTCGAGACCATACGCGCCCACGGCGCCCTGCGCATGGGCCTGATCCAGCGGATCGAGGAAGCCGCCACGCGGCAGCATACGCCCAAGGTTGCCTTTGTCTCGCCGGCCCGCGCTTATGTGGCCTCCAGCGGCAAGCCCATCGCGCAGGACGACGTCGACGTTCTGGTGCGTGCGCTGTCCATGGGTAAGCTGCACCACGCCATGATGGGAACCGCGTCGGTGGCGATCGCCACCGCCGCCGCGGTGCCGGGCACGCTGGTCAACCTCGCCGCAGGCGGCGGCCAGCGCGACACAGTATGTTTCGGCCATCCCTCGGGAACGCTGCGCGTGGGCGCCCAGGCTGAAGCCGTCAACGGCGAGTGGACCGTCACCAAGGCCATCATGAGCCGCAGTGCGCGTATCCTCATGGATGGCTACGTCCATCTGCCGCGCATCGGCTTCTGAATGCGGGTCGGGGCGCGGCCGCGCGCCCTCCCGCCCATCCTCTTTTTCCGGTCTCGCCCATGGCTTTGCATAGCTGGCTGATCTATCTGATCGCCGTTACAGGACTGTCTCTCACCCCCGGCCCCAACACGCTGCTGGCCTTGACCCACGGCGCCTTGCACGGCCATCGCCGGGCCCTATGCACCATTGCCGGCGGCGCAGTCGGCTTCATTGCCCTCATCGCCTTGTCCATGCTGGGCATCAGCGCGCTGCTCAACGCCTGGGCGCCGGCGCTGAACGTCCTGAAATGGGCCGGCGGCCTCTACCTGGTATGGCTGGGGATACAGTTGTGGCGCGCGCCTGGCGTGCGCTTGCGCGCCACGCCAGACATGCCCCGCCTGCGCGGCACACAGATGTTCAGCCAGGGATTCCTGTCGGCCATCGCCAACCCCAAAGCCTTGCTTTTCTATGGCGCTTTTTTGCCGCAATTCATTGATCCGGCACGCAGCCTGCTCGTGCAGTTTGCCATCATGGCCGGCACCTTCGCTGTGATCGAGTTCGCGGTGGAGTATCTGCTGGCCCGGCTTGCTCACCGGGTTCGCCCCTGGCTGGAGCGCAGCGGCCGCCGCTTCAACAAGGTGTGCGGCGGGCTGTTCGCCCTCATGGGCATCGCGCTGCCCACAACCTGAGCGGCATGCCAGCCGCGAAAAAAAAGAGCCAGGCCTACAGGCCTGGCTTGAAAATAGCGCGACATCAGCGGTGACCGGCGAGACACCGTAATCCCGCACCTTGGTGCAAACAATCAGTCCACGCGAGCGCCCGAGATCTTGACGGCCTCGGCCCACTTGGCGATTTCCTTATCCAGGAAGGCGGCGAATTGCTCCGGCGTGGAGGGCGTGAACTCACTGCCAGCGGCAATCATCTTCTCTTTGGCGGCCGGATCGGCCATGACCTCGCGCATATCAGCCGAAATCTTCTCCACCAGCGCCTTGGGCGTCCCCTTGGGCGCGAAGAAGCCGGACCAAGGCGGCGCCGAGTATCCCGGGAAGCCCTGTTCGGCCACGGTCGGATACTCCGGCGCACTGGCGAAACGCTCGCCCGTGGTCAGGCCGATGATCCGCAGCTTGCCGCTCTTGGCATAGGCCTGCACCGCCGGCAGACCGGTGATGCCCACCTGGATCTGGCCGCCGAGCAAGTCGGTCACCATGGGCGCGCTGCCACGGTAGGGAATGTGGGTCAGGGCAAAATTGCCCTGATTCTTCAGCAACTCCATGCCCAGGTGGGACGCTGTGCCATTGCCGTCCGAACCGTAGGAGTACTGCACCACCCCCTTCTTCAACAGGGCGATCAGCTCGGGCAGATTCTTGGCCGGCACATCGTTGTTGACGACGATGGCATTCGGGTAGAGCGTGGCCTGCGTAATGGGCTCGAAGTCCTTGCGCGGGTCATAGCGCATGTTCTTGTAGAGCGAGGTGTTGATGCCATGCGAACCGGTCACCCCCAGCACCAGCGTGTAGCCGTCGGGTGCGGCGCGAGCCACGTACTCCGAGCCGAGGTTACCGCCCGCGCCGGGCCGGTTCTCGACGACGACGCCCTGGCCCCACTTCTTGGACAGGCCCTCGGCAACCAGCCGCGCGGTGATATCGGTTGCGCCACCCGCCGGGAACGGCACGATGATCGTGACCGGCCGCGTCGGGTAAGTGCTTTGTGCCAGGGCGCCCGCCGTGGCGGACAGGCCCAACACCCCGGCCAGCAAGGGCAAGGCGGCGTGCTTGAGCAGACTGCGGCGCAGGCTGGCGCCGGCAGTGGTGAAATTCCCCGTCTTCATGTGTCTATCCTTCTGTGCTCGAATCAATGCAAACATCAAATACAAACCACAAATCGGCCACCGCTATACTGCGGTGTACCCCCCATCCACGCGCACATCCGTGCCCGTGATGAACGCGGCATCCTTGCCCATGAGGAACAAGGCGGTACGCGCAATTTCTTCCACTTCGCCCAATCGGCCGACGGGATAGCGTGGCGCGAGCGCGTCGCGCGCCGCGTCGGCATGCCCGTAGCGCCTCAGCACCCGGCCGGTCAGCACGGCACCGGGCGACAGGCTCAGGGCCCGGATGCCTTCATCGGCGTGATCCACCGCAATGGCCCGCGCCAAGGCGATCAAACCCGCCTTGCTCGTCCCATAAGCGCCCCGGCCGGCAGCGGCCACGCTACCCAGTTGCGAGGCCACATTGATGACCACGCCGCGGCCGGCACGCCGCATGGGAGCCAGCGCCCACTTACTCATCAGCCAGGCGCCAGTCAGATTGATGGACATAGCCTGATGCCAGTGTGTCGCAGACAGATCCCCAATCTTGTCGCCGGGCGTCACCACGGCGGCGTTATTGACCAGCACATCCAGGCGCCCCCAACGCGCCAGCACGGCGTCTACCGCAGCACGGGTCTGCATGGGATCGGCAACGTCGCATTGCAACCGCAGAATCCGGTCGTCCTCGGCATGTCCCAGAGGCGCAAGCGCGTCGGCGTCTAGGTCGATCAGGGCCACGCGCGCGCCAGCACCGAGGCACTCGCGGGCGATTCCCCAACCCAGGTCGCCGGCCGCGCCGGTGATCACGACGACGTGTTCAGCAAGATCGGTACTCATATCGCCATCGTTCCCAACGAAGCCCCGCCGCAGACGTACAGCGTCTGGCCCGTGATGGCGCCGCTCAGAGGGGACAGAAAAAAATCAATCGCGCCCACCACTTCTTCTGGGCGTATCAGGCGTCCCAGCGGCAGGTCTACCTTCGGTGGCGCGCCCCGCTGCGGATCGTTGAGCATGGGCGTATCGACCGCGCCGGGCGCCACCACATTGACGGTGATGCCTCGCCCGATCCATTCGGCCGCCAGACTGCGGGCCATGCCGATCTGCGCTGCCTTGGAGGCGGCATAGGCCGCACGATGCGCGCGTCCGAGGACGGCGCGGCTGGACACCAGCACGATGCGGCCCGCGGTCGGCGGCAATCGCGCCGCCAGCAGCCCGATCAGCGCCAGGGGCGCGGCGCCGTGCAGGCGCCACAACAGCTCCGTGTCCTGCGCACGGGAATCCTGCGCCCCGCCGCTGCGCATGACCCCGGCACAATGCACAAAGGCCTGCACGTGAGCGGGCAAGGTATCGGCCAGACGGTCGATGGCCGCCGTCTCCGTCAAGTCGATCAGATGGTGCCGATAGGCGGCTTGACCTACCTCGGGCCAGGGCTGCCGGTCCAGGCCGTGCACGCACCAACCGTTGGCCAGCAAATGCCTGGTCAGCGCCAGGCCGATGCCTGAGGCGCTTCCCGTAATGACGGCTACGCGGTCAACCGACATGCTCGCGCCTCATTCGTCGAGGGTGGTCAGGCGCTTTTCCAGCGCGCGCATCTGCTCATAGCCCATGAGCTGCATGATGTCTTCGATACCCACCAGCAGATCGGGGCGGTCGACCGGTTCGCCGGTGGCGATCACTTCCTGCATGACCCCCAGCGCCTGGCGCATGCCGAAGATGGCCGCGGCCGGCAACATACGCGGCAGGCTGATGCGCTTGACGCCAATTTCCTTCAGGCGGGCCAGCGGGATAAGCGGGGTCGTGGGCCGGTTGCGAATACCAAAACCCATGTTGATGGTCAGCGGCACGCCGGCGGCATCGACCAGCCGCTTGATGTCGTCTTCGGTCCGTACGGCATCCGGGAAAATCATGTCCGCCCCCGCGGCGGCGTATGCGCGCGCACGTCGCACCGCGCCCTCAATACCCTCGACCGCGATCGCGTCGGTGCGTGCGATGACGACGAAGTCGTCGTCGCGGCGAGCCAGGCAAGCCGCCTCGATCTTCTTGACCATTTCAGCCTGGCTGATCACGTCCTTGCCAGGCATGTGGCCACAGCGCTTGGGACTGACCTGGTCTTCCAGGTTCACGCCCGCCACACCGGCCTCTTCAAACAATTGCACCGTGTGAAAGACATTGACCGGGTTGCCATAACCGGTATCGGCATCGGCGGTCAGCGGGATGGAGACCGAACGCGCCAGATTGCGGCAGTGCGTCACATTCTCGGACAGGCCCATGACGCCGATATCGGCGATGCCGAGCAAGGCATTGGAAACGGCGGCACCGCTCGTGCAGGCCGTCTTGAACCCCGCTGCTTCGACCAGGCGAATGCTGTAACCATCGTAGACGCCAGGCGACACGATGAAGGGTTCGTTCTTCAGCAGTTGCCGGAATTTATTGCGCGGATTCATGTCTTGCTGCTCCAGGACTTTCAGGTGGCCGCAGTGGTTGCCCGGAGAAGGTGGGCACCGTCTCGGCCAGGTGTTCAAAAAGATGCTGAGCCGCCCGCTCGATGTGTGAACGCATCAGCGATTCGGCCAACTCGGGGTCGCGCGCCTGGATGGCGCGCAGAATCTGCCAGTGTTCTGCGTAGGCGTCGTCTTTGCGTTCGAGCACCGTGCCCGAATGCCGGCGATAGACGCGCAGCAGGTGATATAGGTCGCCGCACAGGCAATTGATGATGCGATGGTTGCCGCTGGCGCGCACGATGCGCTCGTGAAAGTCGAAAACGCGCGGTTTGGGTCCCAGGCCCAGCGCGGCCTGTTGGCGGCGCTGGCGGTCCTCATCGAGCTCGGCATGCAGCTGCCCGATCTCCTCGTCACGCATGCGCCGCGTGGCCAGATTGCAGGCCACGCCTTCGAGCGCCATACGCATCTGAAACAACTCCAGCGCCGAGGTCGCCGACAAAGTCACGACCCGGGCCTTCATGTAGGGCTCACGGGTGACCAGTTGGATACCTTGCAGGCGACGCACCGCCTCGCGCACCGGCCCGCGGCTGACACCGAACTCCTGGGCCAGCGCCACCTCGTTGACAACACTTCCCGGGGCCAGGCGGCCCTGGTAGATGGCGTCGAGCACCTGGTCGAACACGACATCGGCCAGGGGGCCGACGGTGTCTTCCGGCAGGGCGAGAACGGTGGATGAGTTGCTCATAGTGTTGACAGGCTAGCAAACCCAGATTCAAAGTGTCAACTCTTTTGCGAAGTGCTGCCTGCTCTCTCGGCACCCTGACAACCCACCTCCGGCAGCCTAAGTTTCCATGTTTACGCTATATATACGCGGGAAAACCCTAGTGTCTCGCAAAAGCCGCAGAGAGCCACGCAGTGTTTTTACATTCAAAACTGTACGAGCATCAAGGATAAATCCATTCGAGCAAGCCCATAGTGTTGACACTATGATCGGATCAGTCTTAAGATCAATCCCGCCTGGAATTCTTCTTTCACCACCATGATTCATGCCTTATCCAGCGGCGGCCGGTCGCTGCACTACGTTGACCTGGCCAGCGCAGCCCAAGCACAGGGCCGCGATCTGCTCGCGCAGCCCTACGTCATCCGCGTCCTGCTGGAGAATCTGTATCGCCATCAACAATGGGGCGATGCCATTTCCGACGCGGAGATCGAGCGTCTGTGGCACTGGCGTGACCATGTCGGCGCCGACCTTGCCCTGCACGTCGCCCGAGTCATCCTGCCTGACTCCAGCGGCCTGCCCGTGCTGCAGGATCTCGCCGCGCTGCGCGATGCCGTCGCGCAGGCCGGCGGTGACGCGGCGCAAGTCGACACCCGCATCCCCGTGGACCTCATCGTGGACCACTCCCTGCAAGTGGATCACTGGGGCGACGCCCAGGCGGTGTCGCGCAACCTGCGCCGGGAGTTCGAGCGCAACGACGAGCGCTACCGGTTTCTCAAATGGGCCCAACAGGCCTTCAAGGGGCTGCGCGTCATCCCCCCGGGTATGGGCATCATCCACCAGATCAATCTGGAATATCTCGCGCCGGTCGTCGCGACCCGGCAGCGCGGTGACGAGTGCTGGGCCTACCCCGATTTCGTGATCGGCGGCGACTCGCACACACCGATGGTCAACGCATTGGGCGTGCTGGGGTGGGGGGTGGGCGGCATCGACGCCGAAGCCGCCCTGCTGGGCCAGGCCTACACCTTCCCGGTTCCGGAGGTCATTGGCGTGCGCCTGACCGGCCAGATATGCCCGCCGGCGCTCACGACCGACGCAGCCTTGCTGATCACTCAGCGGCTACGCGCCGCTGGCGTTACCGGCCGCATGGTGGAGTTCTTCGGGCCGGCGGTTGAGCAACTGAGCATCCCCGAGCGCGCGACCATCGCCAACATGGCGCCCGAGTATGGCGCGACCTGTGGCTTCTTTCCCATCGACGCGCAAAGCCTGGCCTACGCGCGCATGACCGGGCGAGCGCCGCAGCAAGTTCAGCTCATCGAAGATTACGCCAGGGCCAATCACCTCTGGCGCGACGCCAGCACGCCCGTGCCGCACTATGCCCGCATCGTCGACATCGACCTCTCCGAAGCCGTGCCCAGCATGGCGGGCCCGCGCCGGCCGCAAGACCGCATGCCCTGGCCTGACGTCCCAGCCGATTTCCGCCGCCGCCTCACCCAGCCCTTGAACGAGGGCGGCTTCGGGCTGGCGACGGCGCCGGCACCGGCCTCACGTCAGACGCTCACGCATGGCTCCATCGTGCTGGCGGCGATCACCTCCTGCACCAACACGTCCAACCCGGCCGTCATGCTGGCCGCCGGCCTGGTCGCCAAGAAAGCCCTGGCACTGGGGCTTACGCCCCCCGACTGGCTAAAGCGCTCGCTGGCGCCCGGTTCGCGCGCCGTCACCCGCTACCTGCAGGACGCCGGCCTGCTCGAAGCCCTCCAGGCGCAAGGGTTCGAAGTCATCGGCTACGGCTGCACGACCTGTGGCGGCAAATCGGGTCCGTTGACCCCGCAGGCCACCGACGCCATCGGCCAAGCGGGTCTGGTCACGGCCGCCGTTCTGTCGGGCAACCGCAACTTCGAAGGCCGGATCCACAAGCTCGTGCGCGCCAATTACATTGGATCGCCGGCCATGGTGGTGCTTTTCGCGCTGGCCGGCCGGGTCGATATCGACCTCGACACCGAACCCCTGGGCCCAGGCCGGGATGGCCGGCCGGTTTACCTGGCCGACGTCTGGCCCACGCCGCAAGAAATCCAGGCCTTGCTGCCCTACGCCGCCAATCCGGCCATTTTTGCCGACGTCTATGCCCCCGAAAGCCTGGACAGCGCGATCTGGCAGGATCTGCAAGCCCCCGGCGGGCTGCACTTCCCCTGGGACCCCGCTTCGCGCTACCTGGTGGAGCCGCCTTTTTTCCAGGGCGGCCCCAGCCATCCGCTGCAAGATCTGGCACGCAGCCTGCGGCAGGCGCGCGTCCTGGCCGCGTTCGGCGACTCGCTGACGACCGACCACATTTCACCCAGCGGAGAAATCCCGGCCGACACGCCGGCCGGGCGCTACCTCACCGACGCCGGCCTGACGCCGCGCGACTTCAATACCTATGTGGCGCGGCGCTGCAATCACCACGTCATGACGCGCGCCACCTTTGGCAATATTCGCATCAAGAATGAACTCGTCCCCGGCATCGAGGGCGGCTTTACGCGCCACTTCCCGGACAACGCCACCACCACCATCTTTGACGCCGCGCAGGCCTACCGTCAGGAAGACACGGCGGCCATCGTGTTGGGCGGCAAGGATTATGGGATGGGCAGCAGCCGTGACTGGGCCGCCAAGGGCTCGGCGCTGCTGGGTGTGCGCGCCGTGATCGCCGAATCCTTCGAACGCATCCATCGCGCCAACCTGGTGGGCATGGGCGTGCTGCCCCTGGCCTTCGAACCCGGACAAGGCTGGCGTCAATTGGGCCTGGAGGGCAGCGAACGCTTCGCGCTGCACAACATCGAGGCCGGCATCATGAGCGGAGAGCCCATCGAAGTCACCGCCGAGGCCGTCGATGGCCAAACAACCCGCTTTACCGTAAGCGCTCAGGTTCTGACCGAAGCCGAGCGCCAACTCATGGCCGCAGGGGGGATACCCGCCAGCGTGCTGCACAGTTTTTTGAATGAACCGGCCGCCAACCCCGCTTGAGCAGGAAATGACCACCATGCTGGATCTCGTACTTATCAATGCAAGACTGATGTTGCCAGGCCAGGGCCTGACCGAAGGCGTTCTCGGCGTTCGCGAAGGGCGTATTGTCCTCATCGCCGCGCCCGGCGAGGCGCCTGCGGCGCGCGAAACCATAGACTGCGAGGGTCTGTGGGTGTTGCCCGGCTTGATCGATCCGCACGTGCACTTTGGCTTTGGATCGCCCGAGACCGACTTCGAAACCGAATCGCGCTTTGCGGCCCTGGGCGGAACGACGTCGGTACTGTCCTTCCACCGCTCGGCCGACATCCGCGAATCGTTCGACGCCGTGCGCGAACGGGCGCTGGCGCAAAGCTGCGTAGACTTCGGTTTTCACTTTGGCATCACCAGCCACCTGCACGTCGACACGCTGGATGATATTTCGCGGCGGTTTGGCGTGTCTTCGTACAAGCTTTACATGATGTACAAGGGCGCAGCCGGGCTGTCCAAGGGATTTACGGATATCGACGACGGCCTGCTCTATTCCGCCCTGAAGACCACAGCGTCCATCCCCGGCGCCATCATGGGCGTGCATTGCGAGAACGTCGAAGTCATCCCGGTGCTGCGCGATCCGCTGCGCGCGGCCGGCCGCGATGACCTGAAGGCCTGGAACGAACAAAGCCCGGATTTTCTCGAAGCCGAGAACGTGCATCGCGTGTGCTACTTCGCCAACAAAGTCGGCGCCGCCGTCAACATCGTGCATCTGAGCAGCCGCGAAGCCCTGAATGAGGCGCGGCGCCACCGCCGCACGCCTGGCGCGCCCCCCGTCTACGTCGAAACCTGCCCGCACTACCTGTTTCTGAACGACGAATCGCCGGCCGGCCCTTACGCCAAGGTCAATCCGCCCGTGCGCGGGCAGGATGACGTGGAGGCCATGTGGGAAGGTGTGCTGGACGGCTCCATCACCACCATAGGCACCGACCATGTGCCGCGCAAACGGATCACCAAGGACAAGGACATCTGGGCGGCCACCAACGGGTTCCCCGGCACGGGACTGATGCTGCCCATCCTGCTGCACGAGGGCTATCACCGCCGCGGCGTACCGCTGGAAACCCTGATGAAGGTCGCCGCCGAAAACAGCGCACGCATTTATCGCATGCCTTCCAAGGGCAGCATCGAGATCGGCAAGGATGCCGACCTGGTCGTGGTCGACCCCGATCTGCAACGCGTGGTCGACCCCGCGACCCTGGAATCGAACTCCGATTACTCGCCCTATGAAGGCATGACCCTCAAGGGCTGGCCGGTGCGCACGCTGGTGCGTGGCCGCACGGTTGCCCTGGACGGCCGCATCACCGATCAAGCGCGCGCCGAGCCCGGTGGCCGCTATCTCAACCGCTTCTGATTTTTCTGCAGGAACCGACATGAGCGAAACCAAGAAACGCATCTGGGACGACTTTCTGACCGAGCGCGACAAGCAGGTGCTGGCCCAGGCTGGCTACGGCAAGCGCGGCGGCTTTGGCAAGCGCCCCGCCCTGTTCATCATCGACGTGCAGTACAACTTCTGCGGCGATACGCCCGAAGACATTCTCGAAGGCCTGAAGCAGTACCGCACGCACTGCGGCCGCGAAGCCTGGGAAGCCGTCGAACACATCGTGCCCTTGCTCGAACTCGCCCGCGACAAGAATATTCCGGTGTTCTATACCGAAAGCGGCCGACGCGCCGATCTGCTCGACAGCGGCGTGCAAGTGGGCAAAAACCATCGCGGTGGCGAGAAGACCGTGCTGGCCGACACCCATGCCACGCAGACCGTCGAAGCGCTGGCGCCGCGCCCGCAGGACATCCGCATCACCAAGCAGAAGCCTTCGTGCTTTTTCGGCACGATCTTCATGAGCCATCTGAACTTCCTGGATGTCGATACGCTGATCCTGGTGGGCTGCACGTCCTCCGGCTGCCTGCGCGCCACGACCGTCGATGCCTATTCCTATAATTTCAAGGTCATCATCCCCGAGGAATGCGCCTTCGACCGCTTCCAGTCCAGCCACGCCATGAGCCTGTTCGACCTGAACTGCAAGTACGCCGACGTGATCCCGAGCGTGGAGGTCGCAGACTATTTGCGCGAACTGCCCGCGCCCAAGGCTGACTGACCTCATGAATACGGCGACCGCCCTGCCGGTCTATCTGTTGACCGGGTTTCTGGGCAGCGGCAAGACCACCCTGCTTTCACGCCTGGTGCACAGCCCTGCCTTCCAGGACACCGCCGTCATCATCAATGAGTTTGGCGAAGTCGGCCTGGATCACCTGCTGCTGGGCCAGGCCGACGACAGCGATGTGGTGTTGCTGGACTCGGGCTGCCTGTGCTGCGCATCCAGCAGTTCCCTGGCCGACACGCTGGAGTCGCTGTATTACCGGCGCCAGCGCGGCGAGCTGCCGCCGTTTGCGCGCGTGGTGATCGAAACGTCCGGGCTGGCCGATCCCGGTCCGGTGATCAACACGCTGGCCTCCGATACGCTCATCGCCCGCCACTACCGCTTCGCCGGCGCCGTCGCCACGCTCGATGCGGTTCATGGGGTGCAATCGGTGCACGACTACCGTGAGGCCGCCACCCAGATCGCCATCGCCGATCGCATCGCGCTGACCAAAACCGATATCGCCGCGCCGTCATCCATTGCAGCGGCGCGCCAGTTGCTGCAGGAGCGCAATCCCACCGCCAGCGTGCTGCCCACCACACCGGCCAATATCGAGCAAAGCGCGCCCGCCTTGTTCGCCGACCTGCAAGCCGGCCACCTCGACGCCGTGCCCGCCCAGCCCAGCGGGCCTGCCACGCCGATCGCCCACGTGCTGCGCTATGGCATTGCCTCCTATATCTGGCGCCAGGCGGACCCCATAGGCTGGGAAGCCTATGCCCGCTGGGTACGCTACCTCCAGTTGCACCTGGGAGAGCGCCTGCTGCGTGTCAAAGGCCTGTTGCGCTGGAGCGACGGGTCGCTGCGCGCCGTGCATGGCGTGCATCACCTCTTCAATGCTCCCGAGCCGCTGTGCGGTCCGGCCGCCGCGTCGTCTCAGGCTGGCGCGCTGGTGGTCATCGCGCGGGATCTCTCGGCCGAGGAACTGGCCGATGCGATGCTGCAACTTCAAGCGCACGCCACTTGAACATGCCTGCAAAAAATGTGTATAATTCTTTTCTTCGTTGAATACGAAGCCCTGCGGGAATAGCTCAGTTGGTAGAGCGCAACCTTGCCAAGGTTGAGGTCGCGAGTTCGAGACTCGTTTCCCGCTCCAAATTCAAAAAAGGGAAGCTTAAGGCATCTAGCCCTTGCTTCCTTTTTTCTTGCAGCAACGTTTTACTGCCGGCGCAATGGCAGAGTGGTTATGCAGCGGATTGCAAATCCGTGTACGTCGGTTCGATTCCGGCTTGCGCCTCCAAATTCAAACCCCCGTTACGGTCCATCCTGACGGGGGTTTTCGTTTGGTGCGCAGCCACGCCAGCCCGCGCATTTGCTTACGCTTGCCTACGGCTCGCAGCGTCATGGTGCCGCACGCCTTGCTATGGTGTGCGCTGACTGACAAGCCCTTGAACACCATGACCGATCTTTTCCTGACGTGGCGCCGGCGTCTGCCCGGCGCGATGATTGCCGTGCTCCTGGCCGCCTGGGCCGCCCCCTCCCTCGCGCACGACCACCCTCATCGCCGTGGCGACTATACCCAGACCTACTGGGACGGCGCCTGCAAGGTGGAACGCAAATGGAAGCGCAATGGCCAGTACAAGGAAAAGCGCAAATGCCGCCCCGCCTATGCCTATCCGCAAGCCGTGCATCCCCAAACGGTTTATGGCCCGCCCGCCATTGTCATCCAGCCGCCGCCCATCATCCTGCGGCCGTAAGCGCCTGCCTATAATGCCCAGGCGCGGCCTCATGCCGCAATGAGCGCCTCATGGATCAAGCCGTCTTAGACTCCCTGCAACGCTGGCCCAATGTCCCCGCCGTGTACGGCTGGCTGTCGCTGGACAAGCGCGGACGCTGGCGGCTGCACCCGGATCAGGGCGAGGCCCAGCCCATCACCAATGCGCAGATTCTGGCCTTCATGGACCGCAACTACAGCGTGGACGAGGCCGGCTGCTGGTTTTTCCAGAACGGCCCCCAACGCGTCTACGTGGACCTGGCGGGCGCGCCCTACATCCTGCGGCTGGATGACCATGCGCAGCGCCTGATCAGCCATAACGGCCTGCCGGCGGGCACGATCAAACAGTGGTGGCTGGACGAGCGCGGCCAGCTCTGGGCGGACACCGAGCTGGGCCCCGGCCTGCTCGATGACCGCGACCTGCAGAGCGCGCTCGACCGGCTCATGCTCGACGATGGGCGCGCCCTGCTGGATGCGCCCGATGCCCTGCAGGGGCCGCAAATTCTGCAGGGCCTGGGCAGCCGGACCGCGTTCGCCCTGACCGACCAGGCCAGCCTGCCCGCCAGGCTGGGCTTCGTGCCGCGCCCTAGGCCCGGCGACCGCTCTTGACCAGCGTGAACTTGCCGTCGCCCAGCAAGGCCAGCACGGCTGCCGACAGCGCCAGGAATACCGGGTACTCCCAGCCGCCGCCCGGGTTGCCGAACCCCCAGCCATTGCCAAAATGCACCGTGGACGCCACCAGCAACTGGACCGTGGCCACCACGGCCACCCAGCGCGGCACAATGCCCAGAATCAGAAACAGGCCGCCCACAATTTCGAAGAAAGTCACCGGATAAGCCAGCCAGCCGGCAAAACCAATTTTCGCGAAGAACTGAGCCGTGCCGGGCAGCGTAAAGACCAGCAACTTGGTCAGGCCGTGGGCCAGGTACATCACGCCCAGCATCAGGCGCAGAAGAAAAGCGGCGTAAGGCGCGCTGCGGGTATCGATCATTATTATCTCCATAGGAACATCGAATCGCCTTCAAGAGCGATGGCAGCATTCTGTCGATTCCAAAAGCGGAGATAAACCGCCAAAATCGCAAATGGTTATTGCCAAACCAGGAACAATATGGACACCTATGGCGCCATGCAGACCTTTGCCAAGGTCGTCGAGCTGGGCTCATTCGCCGGCGCGGCCGACCGCGCCGGCATCGCAAGATCCGTCGTAACGCGGCAGATCGCTTTTCTTGAAGAAAAGTACGGGGTGCGGCTGCTCAACCGCAGCACCCGCAAACTCAGCCTCACCGACGCCGGGCGCGCCTTCTATGAACGCGTGCGCCCCCTGCTCAACGAGCTGGCCGAACTGGACCTGGCCCTGCAGGCGCAAGGCAGCCAGCCCACCGGCCGGCTGCGCGTAGCCGCCCCGGTGTCGTTCGGCGCCCTGCATCTCGGGCCCGCCATCGCCGACTATCTGCAAACCTACCCGCAGGTCGTCATCGACCTCGATCTGAACGACCGGGTCGTGGACCTGGTTGAAGACGGCTACGATGTGGCCGTGCGCATCGGCCCGCTGACGGACTCTTCGCTGGTCGCCCGGCCGCTGGCGCCGCAACCGCTCTACGTCTGCGCTGCCCCGGCCTACCTGGCCCGCCACGGCACGCCACAGCAACCCGAAGATCTGCGCCTGCACCGCTGCCTGCATTACAGCTATGCCAGCGGCGGCAATGACTGGACCTTCGAGCAAGACGGGCGCACCACGGTGGTGCGCATTAATCCGGCCATGCGCGCCAATAATGGCGATGTCCTGCGCACCGCGGCGCTGGCCGGCCACGGCATCATCCAGCAACCGGAGTTTTTGGTCGGTGAGGACCTGCGCGCCGGCCGCCTGGTGGCCGTGCTGCCGGACTACGAACGGCCGCCGATCACCATGATGGCCGTCTACCCCCATCGCAGGCTGCTCTCGCCCAAGGTCCGCTCATTTGTCGAGCACCTGGAAACGCACTTCGGCACGCAAACTTCCGCTGCCGGCACCCTACGCAACCGGTAGAATCAAGCCATGACCGCGCCCACCTACTTCCCGGCTCCGCGCCGCGCCAATTTCTGCAGCCAATGCGGCTCACCCGTTGCCCACCGCGTGCCGGAAGGCGACAACCGGGAAAGAGACCTCTGTGATCACTGCGGCGCCATTCACTACCAGAATCCGCGCATGGTGGTGGGTACGGTACCCGTCTGGCAAGGGCGCATCCTGCTGTGCCGGCGCGCCATCGAGCCGCGTTACAACACCTGGACACTGCCGGCCGGCTTCATGGAGCTGGGCGAAAGCACGGCGCAAGGCGCCGGGCGCGAGACGCTGGAAGAATCCGGCGCACGGATCCGCCTCGGCCAGCTCTACACCATCATCGACGTCCCCCAGATCGAGCAGGTACATATCTTCTATCTGGCCGACTTGCTCGGCCCGGAGCTCGATCCCGGCCCCGAAAGCCTGGAGGCGCGTTTTTTTGACGAGTCCGAAATCCCTTGGGACGATCTGGCGTTTCGCACCGTGGCCACCACGCTGGAGCGCTACCTGCAGGACCGCCGCACGGGCCACTTTCCGACGCACCACTACACGCTCGAGTCGCATCGCTCATCTTGAAGCTGCCCTGGCTGCAGGCCGACACGCCGTTTCCGCCGCCCGACACGGCGCTGACCGAACCCAACGGCCTATTGGCCGCCGGGGGTGAACTCTCGGTCGAGCGCCTGCGGCAAGCCTATTCTCAAGGCATCTTCCCCTGGTATTCGCAGGGCGAGCCCGTGTTGTGGTGGAGCCCTGATCCGCGCATGGTGCTGGCCTGTGACGACTTCGCCATCTCGCACTCGCTGCGCAAGAAACTGCGCGGACTGGCGCGCGCCGAGCAAGCCGACGAAGCCGGCATCACAGTGCGCGTGGACACGGCGTTTGCCGACGTCATGGCCGCCTGCGCGGGCGCACGCCCCGGCCAGCCCGGCACCTGGATCACCGCCGAGGTGCAGGCTGCCTACTGCGCCTGGCATGCGCAAGGCCAGGCGCACAGCATCGAAACCTGGATGGACGGCCGCCTGATCGGCGGCCTGTATGGCATCAGCCTGGGCGGCATGTTCTTTGGCGAGTCGATGTTCGCGCACGCCACCGACGCCTCCAAGATCGCGCTGGCCTACCTGGTGGGCCTGCTCAAGCGCCACGGCGTGGCCTGGATAGACTGCCAGCAACAGACCCGTCACCTGGCCAGCCTGGGCGCGCAGCCCGTACCCCGCTCCCGCTTCGTGGCCCACGTGGCGCAAGCCATCCGGCTGCCGGCGCCGCCATGGCGGCCCGGCAGGCTGCTTCAAACCGGCGACATCGTAGCCCTGGCGGTTCAGCGTTAATATGGGTTCGGCCGCGCCTCTACGCGCCGGCTGCCGCCCCGGATGAGCCAGCTCAAAGAACTCCCCTTCTCGACGCTTCAGTTCTATGCGACCGCCCCCTACCCCTGCAGCTATCTGCCGGGCCATCAGGCGCGCTCGCAGGTCGCCGCTCCCGGGCACCTCATCAATGCCGGCACTTACTCCCAACTGGTGCAGCAGGGCTTCCGGCGCAGCGGCCTGTTTACTTACCGGCCACATTGCGACAATTGCCGCGCCTGCACGCCGGTGCGAGTCGACACCGCCCAATACGCGCCCAACCGCAGCCAGCGCCGCGCCTGGAAGGCCCACCAGGATCTGCGCGCCTTCGTGGCCGAACTGGCCTGGTCGCCCGAACACTACGAGCTGTACTCCCGCTATCAGCAAGGCCGCCATCCCGGCGGCGGCATGGACGACGACAGCCGCAGCCAGTATGCGCAGTTTCTGCTGACCTCGCGGGTCAACACCCGCCTGGTGGAGTTCCGCCGGCCCGACGGGGCTTTGGCCATGATTTCCATCATCGATGTCCTCGAAGACGGCCTATCGTCGGTCTACACGTTCTACGACCCGGATGCGGCGGGCAGCCTGGGCACCTACAGCATCCTCTGGCAGATCGAGCAGTGCCGCAAGCTGGATCTGCCCTGGCTCTACCTGGGTTATTGGATCAAGGACAGCCGCAAGATGGCCTATAAAGCCAGTTTCCAGCCGCAAGAGCTCCATATCGACGGGCAGTGGCGCGCGCCCTGATCCCGCGTCGCGCGGGCGCCGACTCGCTTACAATTCTGCCTCATGTCTATCCTCTTCAATGCCTATCCCCTGGCCCGCCCGGCGTTGTTCGCCATGGATGCGGAAACCGCCCACGAAGTCACGCTCGCGGGCCTGCAACGAGCCTATGATTGCGGCGCGACGCGGCGTTGGCTGCATGACCAGCCCCGGCTGCCGACGACCCTGATGGGGATGACATTACGCAACCCGGTGGGTCTGGCTGCGGGCCTGGACAAAAATGGCGCCCATATCGACGCGCTGGGCAACCTGGGTTTTGGTTTCGTCGAAGTCGGCACGGTCACGCCGCGCGCCCAACCCGGCAATCCCAAACCGCGCATGTTCCGCCTGCCCCAGGCCACGGCGCTGATCAATCGCCTGGGTTTCAACAATCAGGGGCTGGACGCCTTTCTGGCCAACGTCCAGCGCAGCCGCTTCCGCAGCGAGGGCGGCATTCTGGGCCTGAACATCGGCAAGAACGCCGACACGCCGATCGAACGCGCCGCCGACGACTATCTGATCGGGCTGGCCGGCGTCTACCCGCATGCCGATTACGTCACGGTGAACATTTCTTCGCCCAACACCAAGAATCTGCGTGCGCTGCAGGGTGGCGACGAGCTGTCCGAATTACTGGCTGCCTTGCGCGACAAGCGAGCCGAACTCGCCCAGCAGCATCAGCGGCAGGTACCGCTGGTGGTCAAGATCGCGCCCGACCTGACCACTGAGCAGATCGACGTCATCGCCGACGCGCTGCTGGCCCACGGCGTGGATGGCGTCATTGCCACCAACACCACGCTATCGCGCGACGCCGTGCAGGGCATGGCACACGCGACGGAAGCCGGCGGCCTGTCCGGCGCCCCCGTACATGAACTGTCGCTGGCCGTCATTGCCCGCCTGCGGCAACGCGTCGGCAGCGCGCTGGCCATCATCGGCGTGGGTGGCATCGTCTCGGGCCAGCAGGCGCGCGAAAAAATGGCCGCTGGCGCCGATGCCGTGCAGCTGTATACCGGCCTGATCTACCGGGGTCCGGCCCTGGTGGGAGAATGCGTCGGCACCCTCAAGAACACGGGCGCCGCCCGCTGATCGCCCGCCCCAGGCAGACAAAAAAAGGCCACCCCGTTAAGGGTGGCCCTAATTCCAGCTCTGCTCTGTCACTCAACAGTACTACGACACGGTCGGGACAACAAGCCCACCGGGCAAAAAACCGGCGGCAGAAACACCGGCAGGCTTCCGACCGTTAACAGGCCACGTGCATCAAGCCGAACGGCGCGTGCGACCGGCGGCCTTCGTGGCAACATCAGCGGCGTCCGAGGCAGCCTTGAACGTGGCGTTGGCCGCTGCGTTCAGGTTGGACTCGGCGACTTCGGCAGCCTGCTTGGCGGCCTTGGTCAGCGAATCGTAGGCGCTGTTGGCGGTAGCCAGCGAGGACTTCATCAGGGCAACGGCGCTTTCCGAGCCGCTGGGCGCATTCTTGGAGAATTGCTCAACGGCGTCCTGCATCTGCTGTTGGCCTTCGGCGATCTGTTCTTCGGCCAGCTTGGCCAGATCGACCTGAACGCCGTTCAGGATGTCATAGACGTGCTTGCCATAAGCCAGGGCCTTTTCGGCGCTGGGCTGCACCAGGCCGGACGTGAAGGAAGCCGCATCCTGCGCATCCTTCAGATCCACGGCTTGCTGCGACTTCTGGGCAACTTCATCCAGCGTGGCCTTGACGACCTTCAGATTCAGGTCGATGAGTTTTTCGAACCCACCGAAAACGGCGGTTTGCGCCGCAACCAGAGTTTGAATGGCGGATTTCTGGCGAGCCAGAACTTGTTGGGGGATGGCGCTCATAGGGGTTCTCCTTCACATTAATTAGGATGGGCCTGGCCTGACGGGCCTATGGCCGACCACCAAACGGGCGCGGACCTGGTGAAACTGACCGCCGGCTCGTTTGTTGCGATGCACAATTTGTATTGTAGGTCGAAAAAATCCTCTGTCAAGCGCTATTTGTGCATCGCAACAATAACGGCAAATCCTTGTCGGCAAAGCGATTTTCGCCTCCCGTCAGGAATTTCCCCAGGGTGACGCCAGGCGCAGACTTCCCTACACTTCACCCCTCACCCAACTAATAACAATCCCTTACAAGTTGGGCCAAGATAAATTCATAACAAGTCATTCGCAGCGTTTTTTTCTCTGCATTGGAGACCCCATGAATCGCCTTTCCCGCACGCTTACGGTCGCTTTTGCCGCCGGCACGATGTTTGCCGCCGGTAGTGCAACGGCCGCCTATCCGGATCACCCCGTCAACATGGTGGTGCCCTTCGCCGCCGGCGGCCCGACGGACAACGTCGCGCGCTCCCTGGCGGAAGCGATGCGTCCCAGCTTGGGCGAAACCATCGTCGTCGAGAACAAGGGCGGCGCAGGCGGCACCATCGGCACCAACCAGGTTGCCCGCGCGCCGGCCGATGGCTACCAGATCCTGTTGATGCATGCCGGTTTCTCGACCGCGCCCTCGCTGTACAAGAGCCCTGGCTACGATCCTTACACCAGCTTCGCGCCTATCGGTCTGGTGGTCGACGTGCCCATGACCATCATCGCCCGTTCGGATTTCCCGGCCAACAACATCAAGGAACTGGCCGAGTACGTGAAGAAAAATCACGACAAGATCTCGCTGGCCAATGCCGGCATCGGCGCGGCCAGCCATTTGTGCGGCGTGATGCTGGCCGAAGCCTTCGGCGTGAATCTGCTGACCATCCCCTACAAGGGCACGGCACCGGCGATGAACGACTTGCTGGGCAAGCAGGTCGACCTGCTGTGCGACCAGACCACCAACACCACCCAGCAGATCGCCTCGGGCAAGGTCAAGGCCTATGCCGTCACCAGCCTCAAGCGCGTGCCGACGCTGCCTGATCTGCCCACGATGGACGAGTCGGGCTTCAAGGACTTTGAGGTCGGTATCTGGCACGGCATGTGGGTGCCCAAGGACACGCCCAAGGACGTGCAGGAAAAGCTGGTGAAATCCTTGCAGGCCGGCCTGGCCGATCCGAAGTTTCAGGAGCGCATGAAGCAGCTCGGCGCTACCGTGCTGTCTTCGGAGGCCAATCCCAAGGCGCTCGACGCCAAGGTCAAGCAACAAGTCCCGCAATGGGAAAAACTGTTCTCCAAGGCAGGTGTCGAGAAACAGTAAACACCGCGGCGGGCAAACCCGCCCCACGGTCAAACGGCCCGTCCTGGCAAGGAGGGGCCGTTTTTTTTGGGGATGCCGCCGTGCCTGCGCCGCCGCCCCGCGGCACTGCCGGGGCGCGAGAAACTAGGCCGCCACCACGCCGGGGTGGGCGTCGGGTTCGAAGCCCAGGGCCTCGGAGATGGTGGCCGCCGCGTCGGTCAACAGGCGCACCCATTCGTCCTGCAGGCGCTCCGCCGGGGCGGAAATCGACAGCCCCGCCACCAGGCGGCCGGTATCGTCGCGGATACCGGCGGCGATACAGCGCACACCGAGTTCGAGCTCTTCGTTGTCGCGCGCATAGCCGTGGCGGCGCACCAGCGCCAGCTCGCGCTCGAGACGGTCGGGCTCGGTCAGGCTGTTGCGCGTATGGCCGGCCAGCCCGGTACGCAAGGCGTAGGCGCGCACCTGGCGCTGATCCCAGGTCGACAGAAACAGTTTGCCCGTGGAGGTCAGGTGCAGCGGAGCGCGCCCGCCAATGGCGCGCACCACCTGCATGCCCGAGCGCTCGCTCCATGCACGGTCGATGTAGACGATCTCATCGCCCTGCTGTACTGACAGATTGATGGTCTGCCCGGTGGAACGATGCAGATTGCGCATGATGCCGATCGCGGCTTCGCGCACGTTCAGGCGCCCCTTGACCAGAGAACCCAGCTCGAGCAGCCGCATGCCCAATTGATAGAGACCGTTATCTACCCGCTCGACATAGCGGCCGATGACCAGATCATTGAGGATGCGATGCGCCGTGGAAGCATGCAGCCCCGTCGTGGCCGACAACTCTTTGAGCGTGACCGGCTCCGGCTGCGCCGCCAGCGCGTCAAGCAGGCTCATGGCGCGCTCTATCACCTGGATGGCGATTTGCGGCTGACCGGCGTCGGGGTCCGGCGTGGTGACGGAGGCAGAAGGCTGACGGGACATAGTCTCTGACGTGCGCGCCCGAAATGCGGCAACGCAGCAAAATTTTATTTATCGTATTGTGAAATTCGGGCTGCCATTTGGCAACCCTTATTTGTACGCCCGCCCGGCTGACATCAGCCTTTTACGGGGGCCGTGAACTGTCCCCCCAGGCGCAGCACCTCGGCCCGCAAGAACTCGAGCGCCTCGGCCGCCGGTTCGGGCTCGCCTTTGACGCCCAGTTCGATGTGTCCGGGCGCGCCTGCTTCACCCACGCTGGGCAGGCTGAAAGCGCGCACGGCAGGCCAGCGCGACTCCAGCGCCTGCAAGGACAGCGTGATGCGCGACTCCGGCATGTTGAACACCAGAAAAGAATGCTCGCTGTGGCGCACCGTGTGCTGCAGCTCGCGGTAGCGCGTATCCAGGGTCCACTCCAGCATGGGCCAGGCCATCACCGGAAAACCCGGCACGAAGCTGTGCTCGCGGATGTAAAAACCCGGGATGCGGTTGTAGGGATTGGGAATGATCTCGCAGCCCTGCGGAAAGACGCCCATTTGCAGGCGCTGCTGGTTCTCCGGCGTGCTCATGTCCGCCGTGCCCTGCCCTTTGGCAACCAGATCCTGGGTGCGCTGCACGATGGCCTGCTCGGCCTGCGGATGCAGGGCCAGATCCACGCCCAACGCCTCGGCCGCGGCCTGCCGTGTGTGGTCATCGGGGGTAGCGCCTATCCCCCCGCAAGAAAACACGATATCGCCACTGGCGAAGCTGCGCCGGTAGGCCGCCACCAGCTTGTCGCGCTCATCGGGCAGGAACTCGGCCCACGACAACTGCATGCCGCGCGCGCCCAGCATTTCGATCACTTTGGCGAAATGCTTATCCTGGCGGCGTCCGGAGAGGATTTCATCACCCACGATGATCAGACCGATGCGGCGGGCGGCTATATCTGCGGCCATGAGAATTCCAGAGAAATGAGGTTAATCGTCTATCGGCGCCTGCTGCGCCCGCAGGCGTTGCAGGCTGTGCAAACCGTAATGCGCATACACCAGGCTGGAATACACCGGCAGGATGATCCAGGCCGGGGGCAGCAGATTGAGCAGCGCGCAGATCAGGCCGATAACCCAGAAACCGGTGTTGTGGCGGGCCAGTAGCCAACGCCGCTCCTGCGGGCTGGCATGCTCGACGATGGCATCGACGCGCAGCATGCGCGTGAAAGCGAACGCCCACCAGAATACCGACAGCAGCAGCGCCATGGGCGGCACCAGCCAGAAGGGCAAGGTCAGCAACCAGCCCAGGGCAAACAACAGACTGACCCAGATGGCGTTCCAGACGCTGACGACCGTGGCGTTGCGGCCCATGCGGGTCAGGCCGGCGTACTCGCGCTGGCTCACATGGCGCAGGACCAGCGGCATGACGAACACCGCGGCGATCGCCAGCCCCAGAATGCCCGAGATCGGTAGCAAAATGGCGGCCGCCACCAGGGGCACGAGATAGAGCTTCAGCGAAAACAGGCCGATGGCCACCAACCATTCATCGACCCGGTTGACCATCTCCCATTGCGAGGCCTCCAGACGCAGCCAGTCCGTCAGCGGCGTCCAGAACAACCACAGCAGCAGGATGGAGCCCACCAGCGCGATCAGAAAGGGCAAAAGCACGGCGAACAGCATGCCCGGATGCAATTGGGACACGAAGGCGCGCTTGAAGGCGCGCGCCACATCGGCCCCGGTACTGGCCGAGTAGGCCCGAGGATGGGAAGGAAGGGTCATGGGCGCCGCCGAAAGAAAGGCATGCCGGGTATGATAGTCAAACACGCTGCGATTTGCCCACATGCCTTTACTCTTGCCCGGAACCGACTCCCAAAGCCTGCGCCAGGCGCTGGCCCGTCCCGATACCTGGCTGATCGCCTGTTTCTGCGCCGCCTGGTGCAGCACCTGCCTGCAATACCGGCCCAAACTCGACGCCCTTGCACACGCGCGCCCCGGCCATGTCTTCGTGTGGGTGGATATCGAGGACCACCCCGATTTGTTGGGCGATGAGGATGTCGAGAACTTCCCCACGCTGCTGGTGCAGGCGGGCGGGCGCACGCTGTTTTACGGCACCATGCTGCCGCACATCGGTCATCTGGAGCGCCTGCTCGATAGCCTGACGGCCGACGCGCCAGCCGTCACCACCGCATTGCCCGATATCCGCGCATTGCTCACGCAAGCCTGAGCCCGCGCCTGCCTTGCGGCGGCCCGGATGGCTCAGTAGGGTCAGAAGATCGGCGTGATGGCCGCCAGGCCGGGAACGCCATGCGGCCCGGCCTGCGGCAGCGCAACCTTAGTCAGGCTTGCGGCTGCCGCCCAGGAGCACGGCCAGCTGGCGCTTGCCCGTCGACGGCGAGCGCGGGGCATCCGGTTCCGCGGCGGCACTGGACGCGGCGGGTACATAGGGCTTGTAGAAGAAGTCGTCCACCGGTTGGCGCGGCGCGCGGCGGTTGTCGCGCCCGCTGTCACGCCCTTCCCGGTTGTCCCGCCCTTCGCGGCCCTCACGACCCTCACGGCCCTCACGGCTGCTGCCGCGTTCGCCGCCACGGCCGTGGCTGGCCGCCAGCAACTCGGCGGGGATTTCCAGTTTGCCGCGCGGCACTTGACGCTTGATCAGCTTCTCGATGTCGAGCAGGTAACGCTCTTCTTCGGGGGTGAACAGGGCAATAGCCTCGCCGCTGGCGCCCGCGCGGCCCGTACGGCCGATGCGGTGCACATAGTCTTCGGCGTTGTAGGGCAGGTCATAGTTGATGACGCAGGGCACGCCCGCCACGTCCAGGCCGCGCGCGGCCACGTCGGTGGCAACCAGCACTTCCAGTTCGCCCGCCTTGAACGCTTCCAGCGCCTTCATGCGGTCGGCCTGGGATTTGTCGCCATGGATGGACTCGGCCTTGACGCCATCGCGCTCGAGCTGACGGGCCAGCCGGGCCGTGCCGATCTTGGTGTTGGAGAACACGATGACCTGCTTCAGGCCGCGCGATTTCACCAGATGCACCACCGCGGCGCGCTTGGCTTCGCCCGTCATCTGATAGGCGATCTGCGTGACCGTATCGGCCGTGGCGTTGCGCGCCGCGACTTCGATCTCGACCGGCTGGTTCAGATAGGAACGCCCCAGCTTGCGGATTTCATTGCTGAAGGTGGCGGAAAACAGCAGGCCCTGGCGCTGCGGCGGCAGCAGGCGAATGATGCGTTCGAGATCGGGCAAAAAGCCCATGTCCAGCATGCGGTCGGCCTCGTCGAGCACGAGGATGCCGACCTGGCTGAGATTGACGTTCTTCTGCTCGACGTGGTCGAGCAGCCGGCCCGGCGTCGCGACCAATACTTCGCAGCCGCGGCGCAGAGCTTCCTTCTGCGGACCAATATCCACGCCGCCGAACACCACGGCCGAACGCAAGGGCGTATGCAGGCTGTAGCGCTTGACGCTTTCGTAGACCTGATCCGCGAGTTCGCGGGTCGGCGTGAGGATCAGCGCGCGCACCGGATGCCGGGCAGGCGAAGCACTGCTGTTGGCCATCGGCATCAATCGATGCAAGATGGGCACGGTAAACGCGGCGGTCTTGCCGGTCCCCGTTTGCGCGGCCCCCATGACGTCGCGCCCTTCCGCAACAATCGGGATCGCCTGAGCCTGAATAGGCGTGGGGCTGGTGTAGCCCGTCTCGACAATGGACTTAAGCAGTAACGGATGAAGTCCGAAATCGGCGAAGGTGCGCGCCTCTGATGAGGGCGCGGCGGAGGAGGTAGATTCAGTCATCGGGATGGGCAGATACCGGGCCACGAGAAAAAGAACAAAACGGATTACGGCTAGCCCGGATTGCGGTGGATAACTTTATTTTAGCTCAGCCGCGCCATGACATCGGTACGGGCCGTCAAAGCGGGGCCGCACGGGGGGCCTGACCGCTGTCTCAGGAAGCGTTCAACCCGCCAGCCAGCGCAGGCCCCAGAGAGCCAGCATCCCCACCACGATCACCATGACGGCGCTGCGGGTGCGCAAAAAAACAACAATCCCCAAGAGCGCGGCGACCAGTTTGTAGTCAAAGACCGGCCCCAGGCCCGCCTGCCAGGGCAGAAAATCCGGCACCACAATGGCCGTCAAGGCGGCCACGGGCGCATAACGCAGCGCGCGCCGCACCGAAGCCGGCAGCGGCAGATAATCGCCAAACACCATGAAACCCGAGCGTGTGATCAGGCTGCACAAGCCCAGCAGCAAAATGGCGCTGTAGACGTAGATATCGTGATCGTCCATCAGCGGGCCGGCCGTTTCAGGTAGCGTTCGGCCAGCATGCCGGCGACGATGCCCGCGATAACCGCGGCGGCCAGACCCAGGCGCAGCGGCAGCGCCTGCCCCACCCAGGCCACCAGACCGGCGGCCAGGACGGACACGACAATGGGCCGGGTCGTGACCAGCGGCACCGTGATGGCCATCAGCGCCAGCACGGCCGCGAAATCCAGCGACCAGGCCGAGGGCACCATGGCGCCCAGATAAATCCCGATGATCGAGGCGGTTTGCCACACCACCCAGCCGGGGCTGATGGTGCCCAGGAAAAACCAGAGCTGCTCCCGCGTGCCGCGCACACTGGCTTCGCCGTAGCGCGGCATGAACAACACAAAGCCCATATCCGTCGTGAAATAGCCCAGCCCCAGGCGCTTGGGCCAACTCAAATGCCGAAAATACGGATGCAGGGCGGCGCCAAAGATCAGAAACCGCAGATTGACCACGAAACCGGCCGCGAAGATAAGCCATAGCGGCGCGCCGGCCATGATGAGCGGCAGGGAGGTGAGCTGGGCCGACCCGGCGTAGAGCAGCAGCGTCATGGTCACCGCCATGGACTCGGTCAGGCCCGACTTGACCATCGCCACACCGGTCACCAGCCCCCAAGTGCCCGTCGCGATCAGGGCGGGGGCAATCGCGTGCACGCCTTGCCGGAAGGCAACGCCGCGCTCGTGGCGGATCTGCCGGGCTTCTTCAAGCGTACAGTCGGAAGAATCAGAAGCCACTGCCGGGCCTCTGGCGGAACAACGACATGGTGCTCACAGAAATAGGGGAAAGACAGGCCCAGGGCGCCAACCGGCGGGGCAACGCTGTACCACGCTGCAACTTTGAGGTAGGCCAAGGCACGAATTGACCCTTATTGTAACCTTCCCGCTTGATACAATAAGGCGCACTGGAAGGAGGAAGGCAGGCCGATGGCTCATCGTAGTGGATTCGTCCGGATGGCCGCGATCGCCGGTCGGACGACCCGTCCGCCTCTTTCGCTTCGCCGCGATGCCCCGCAGCCGGCCACGTCCCGGCAGCAATGAACCTTTCCCACGATTGATCGTCTTACGTTTTTTTAGGAACGTCTCATGACCGCCGCCGCCCAAGCCGCGCAAAATGCCATCGAAGTTGGCGCCGAAGATCTGCCGGTGTATTGCCCCGGCCCCAAGGCTCCGCTGTGGAGCATGCATCCGCGTGTATTTCTCGACGTCGCCCACACCGGCAGCGCCCGCTGCCCCTACTGTGGGACCGAGTACCGGCTCAAACCCGGCACGGTTGTCCACGGTCACTAACCGCGCGTCGAGCGCTTGCCCCTGCCGCCATGTTCGCCACTCCCGACGAAGCCGAGCACGCTTTCTACGACGCCCTCGAGCAGGCCGACGCCGACCGGCTCATGCAGATCTGGGCTGACGACGAAGAAGTCGTCTGCATCCATCCCGGAGGCCTGCGCATCGTGGGCCACTCCGCGGTGCACGAGTCCTGGCAGCAGGTGCTGGCCAATGGCCCGCTGCGCATCCGCCCCCTGCGCCCGGTCGTGGTGCAGAGCATGATGTGCGCGGTTCATGTGCTGGTCGAACAGATCACGGTGCTCACGCGGGAAGGCACGCAGTTCGCCAACTGCTACGCCACGAATATCTATCACAAAGGTCCGACCGGCTGGCGCATGGTCATGCATCATGCCTCCCAGGCGCCGGCCGAAGCCGGCGTGCTGGATTTGCACGACGTACCCGACCGTTTGCACTAGGTGCGCTTTCCTTGGCTGCAACACGGATAGACCTCACCGCCTGCCCCGTCCCGTCCTGGCTGCCCGATGGGCATAGCCAGACCTTGTACGCGGCGTCGCTGGCCCAGTACCACCGCATCGCCTTTGTGCGCGAACGGGTGGACACGCCGGATACGGATTTCGTCGATTTCGACTGGACCGGCCCCGGCCTGTTTCCGCACAAGACGGCCGACGGGCGCGCCTTCACGGGCGATGCGCCAGTCAATGGCAAGACCGCTGCCGCGCGCTGGATGGCGCCCGAAGACTGGAACTCCCTACCGCGCAACGCCGATACGCCCGCGCTGGTGCTGTTCCATGGTTTGGAGGGCGGCAGCAACAGCCGCTATGCCCAATCCGTCGCGCACCATTTCCGCGCGCGGGGCTGGATCGTGGCCATCGCCCATTTCCGCGGTTGCTCGGGGGTGCCCAACCGCCTGGCCCGGGCCTACTACTCGGGCGACTCCGAAGAAGTCGGTTTCATGCTGGAGACCGTGCGCCGCCGCATTCCGCAGGCCCGCTGGCATGCGGTGGGCGTGTCCCTGGGGGGCAATGCCTTGCTGAAATATCTCGGCGAACACCCCGACAGCACGCAATGGCTGGCCGGCGCGGCCGGCGTGTCCGTGCCCTTGGACCTGGTCGCCGGCGGCAAGGCGCTGTGCCAGGGTGTTTTCGGGCGCCGCATTTATACGCCCTATTTTCTGCGCACCATGAAGCACAAGGTGCTCGAGAAGGCCAAGCGCTTTCCTGGCGCGATCGACGTCATGCGCATCGCCAACGCGCGCGACCTGCGCGACTTCGATGATGCCTATACCGCGCCCATGCACGGTTTCCGCAACGCACTGGATTACTGGACGCGCGCGTCGAGCAAACCCTGGCTGGCCAAGATCGGGATCCCGACCCTGGTGCTCAATGCGCGCAATGATCCTTTCCTGCCGGAAAGCGCCCTGCCCGTGCCGGCGGAATGCGCCGATCAGGTGCTGCTGCATCAACCGGCGGCAGGCGGGCACGCGGGATTTCCGTCGGGTCCGTTTCCGGCGCACCTGAACTGGCTGCCGCAACGCCTGGGCCGTTTTTTCGAGACCGGCAAGTAAGCCGGCCGCCGCCTCATCCCGAGCGAAAGCGCTCCAGCAAGGCGCGCTCATCGGCCAGCTTCTGCTTGACCTCGCGGATCTGCACGTCGATCTGCGACTGCTCATAAAAATCCGTGGACAGATTGCGGGCCTGCTGCAGTTGCGACTCGGCGGCGGCGTAGGCGCCCGTGGCCACGTAAAACCGCGCCATGTCGCGCCGCGCATCGACCGGATGCCCCGTGCGCTCCTGGCTTTGCGCCAGCAGCTGATACAGCTCGGGCTCGTCGCTGCCCCACTGCTCGATACGTTTGCGCAGATAGGCCTGGGCCTCGGCATTGCGGCCGCTGTCCTGCAAGGCCTGCGCATAGGCCATGCCCAGCGCGCGGCGATCCGGCCATTGTTTGATGGCCGCCTGAGCCAAGGCGAGCTCGCGCGCGCTGTCCTTGCGCGCCGCGGCGATATCGATGGCAAGCTTGGCCATTTGCGGCGACGTCCGCCCGCCGGCCGAGGCCAGATCCAGATAATGCTGAGCCTGGTCCAGGTCGTTGCGCGTGAAGTTGTAGTACGCCAGGCCATATTCCGCCGCGGCGCGCCGCACGCCCGACAGGGCCCGGCTTTCATCCAGCAGTTGCTGCTGAGCCGTGCGCAGGCTGGCGGCATCCCGCCCCTGCACCACCCGCATTTTGGCGCGGATGAACCAGAAATCATCGCTATCGATATAGCGCGAGGACGGCTGCTCGCGGATGCGGTTTTGCACGTCCGACATCCGTTCGATCGACAACGGGTGGGTGCTGGCCCAGGCGCCGCCGCCCAGCCCCTCGTTCAGGCGTGAGGCGTTCATGAGGCGCTCGAACATGCGCGACATCCCGGCCGGGTCGTACCCGGCGCGCGTGAGCATCTGCAGGCCGGTGCGATCGGCCTCCCGCTCGGCATCGCGCGAGAACCCCAATTGCCGATTGATGGCCGCGGCCTGCCCGAAAGCCGCCACCCCCATGGCCAGATTGCCCCCGCCGCCGGCCAGCGCGGCCAGCAGGGCCGCCGCCAGGCTGGCCATCATCACCACACTGTTCTGATTCTGCTGGGTCATACCGCGCGCAATGTGACGCTGCGTGACGTGGCCGATTTCGTGCGCCAGCACCGCCGCCAGCTCCGACTCGCTGGACGAAGAGACAATCAAGCCGGTGTTCACGCCGATGAAACCGCCGGGCATGGCAAAAGCGTTGATCTCGGGATCGCGCACCCCGAACATCTCTACCTCAGGCACGCCGCCGGGCGCATGCGAGGCCAGTTTGCGCCCCATGGTGGTGAGATACTGCGCCAACTCCGGATCGTTGACGTAAGTCGGGTCGCGCCGCCCTTGCGCCATGATGGCTTCGCCCAACTGGCGTTCCAGGGCCGGAGAGAGATCGGCCGACGAGGCCGCTCCCATGGAAGGCAACCCCACTGGCTGCGCCACGGCCGGCGCCACCGGCACCAGAAGTGCCAGACAAAGCAAGGCGGCCAATGAACGATTTCCAGCCTTGAGCGAAAATAAGCAGGTGTGGCGGTTCATGGCACTATGATAGCTAGAGCCAGAAAAAGTTTTCGCCATCCACCTACCTACCGATTAAATTTGTTGGAGTCTCGATGAAAACCGTGCGAAAGGCCGTCTTTCCCGTTGCAGGCATGGGAACGAGGTTCTTACCCGCCACCAAGGCCATGCCCAAGGAAATGCTGCCGGTTGTGGACAAGCCCTTGATCCAATATGCCGTCGAGGAAGCGGTGGCCGCCGGGATCACCGAGCTGATTTTCGTCACCGGCCGCAACAAGCGGGCGATCGAAGACCATTTCGACGCGGCACCCGAACTCGAGACCGACCTCGAAAAGAAAGGCAAGACCGAACTGCTTGCGCTGGTGCGCGACATTCTGCCGCCCAACGTCAATTGCATCTACATCCGGCAGTCCGCTCCGCTGGGCCTGGGTCATGCCGTGCTCACGGCCGCCCCCATCGTGGGTGATGAGCCCTTTGCCGTTGTACTGGCCGATGACCTGATCGACGCCGATAAGCCAGTACTGTCGCAATTGATCGCCTGCGCGGCCGAGCATCAAGGCAGCGTCCTGGGTGTGCAGGAAGTCCCGCGCGAGGACACCCGCAAATACGGCATCGTCGCCGCCAAGGAAGTTGCCCCCCGCACCGAGCGTGTCTCGCACATGGTGGAAAAGCCCGCTCCCGAGGATGCGCCTTCCACCCTCGCTGTCGTCGGCCGTTATGTGCTGGAGCCGCAAATCTTCGCGCACCTGCGCGCCACCAAAATGGACAAGAGCAACGAGATCCAGCTCACCGACGGCATCGCGGCCATGATGCGCGAACGCGCGGTGTTCGCCTACCGTTACGAAGGCCGCCGTTACGACTGCGGCAGCAAATCCGGGATGTTCCAGGCCACCGTGGCCATCGGCCGCAAGTACCACGGCCTGACACCCGAATAAGCCGGGCGCCTGCCGTCTACATCCCGCCCTGAGCCTGGCCCGGTGACTGCCGGGCCAGGCGGTCTTCGCGCCGCAATCGGCCTTTGCCCGACAGCCGCATCAAGGTGCCCAAAGCCACCAGCAGGCCGATCACCTCCACCAAGGCCGCCGGGATCCACATCGTCAGTCCGCCGATGGTCTGATCCGTCTGGGCCGACAGGGCGATCGCCCGCCCGCACAATTCGAACAAGGGGTAGAGATCGGTTTCGGTAAAGGCGATGACGGCCCCGGCCACCATCTGCGGCGCCATGGTCATGATGGGCGAGAGCACCCGCCCCCCTGGCGACATGGCCGCGGGAGGACGCGGACGCCGATCGAGGATGAGATTCCAGTACATCAAACCGCTGATGACCACCGACCAGTTCATCAACCGGTACAAGCGCCAGTCCAGCATGGAATAGAACTGCACGGTCGGCAACAGCCAGACCAGGACCAGAAAAACAAACAGAAAAGGGACGAAAAACCGCTGCGTGAGCCCCGCCACGAGCGTCTTGCCGGCGGGGGTCAGCAAGGCATCACGCAGACGGCGGCGCCAAGCCAGGGGCAGGCCCGCGCGCATCACCGAGCCGGGGTAGCTGGCCATCACCAGCAAGGGGCCGAGATGATGCAGCACGAGATGCTGAGCCCGATGGATGAAGAACATGCGCTCGGCGTAATAATCCAGCCGCGTGTGCAAAGACAGATAGAGCAGCACGACGCCGCTCCAGAACAAACACTGCCGTGCCAGCGTAACGTGATGAACTCGACGCCCGCGCACGAAAAGCACGATGCTCAGGGCAAAGGCCAGCACCAACGTGGGCGAAAACTCCCAGGGAATGAGCCAAGCGAGAACATCCATGCCGCGACCGGACCTCCAGGAAACCTGAACGCTGCGCTGGGCCGCATTGCAGCGGCGTCCGGCCGATTGTAGCTAGAACTGTTGGGTCAGTCCTATGGCGACACGCGTGCTGCGGGTCGCCTCGGGCGTAAAACCGTCATCGAGGCTGCCGTGCCGCATGCGGCCGACAAACGCGTAGACGCTGGTGCGCGGCGAGAGATCCTGACGCCAGCCCAGGGTATAGAGCTGCACGGTGCGGGCGCGCTTCCCGTCCTCCCACGACCAATCGGGACGCGACCACGAGGCCTGCAACAACAGCGCGGACGACGCGCCCAGGGAGACCTCGGTGCCGACCAGCCAGGCATCGGCCCTGCCGCCCTGCACGAAGCCCATGGGCCCCAGCCCCTCTATGCCGCCGCCATCCTGGCCGACATAGCCATCGCGCTGCCGGGTCCAGGCAAGCGCCAGCTTCCAGCCCTCGGCCTGATAGGCCATGCCCGCCTGCCAGGCCGAGGGCTGGCGGCCCGCCGCCGCACTGCCCGTCCCTGGGTGCAGACGATCCCAGGTCAGGACAGCCAGCCACGGCTCGCTGTCGTACCGCAGACCCGCGCTCCAGGCGTGGCCCCGCCCGGACGAGGGGGGGCCATCGGGGCCCGCGGCATCGAAGGCATAACCCAGGCCCGCCTGCCAGCCGCCCCATTGCGGCGAGTACAGATTGACCAGATTGTTGCGCTGGTAGTTATCGGAAGCCTTGAACAAGGCACCCATGCCCATGTCGCGCCACGGCGCCACCTCCAGCTCACTGCCATAGCTCGCACCAATGGTGGCTTGCCGGCCCAGGCGGATTTCGCCGAAGCGGCCATTGGCCAGGCCCACCCAACTGCCGTAGTCGAATAACTGGCCGGAAGTGTTGGCGGAACCATTGACGAGATCAAAACCGCTTTCGAGGCCGGCGTTGACCTTCCAGCCATTGCCCAGCGGCTCCGAGACGCGCAACCCCCAGAGGCTGTCGCTCTGCCCGCCCGAGAGCAGGCCATTGCGCGTGCCCGACGACGCGCCGCCGCTGACGTGGGTGCTGGAGATGCCGGCATCCACCAGACCGTAGAGCTGCAGCACGGTATCGTCGGCCTGGGCACCGCCAGCCCAGGCGCTGGCGGCCAACAGCGCCGCCAGCGCCTGGCGCGGGTAACGGAGCGCGTTATTGCCAGCCATAACGCCGCACCCAGACATTCTTGAGAAGCTGGGTCAGCCAGGCATAACCCAACAGGATGGCCAAAAGGAAGGGGAAGTAGATCCAGGACAGGGGCTGCATGTCGAAATAGGCCGCGAGCGGCGAAAAAGGCAACAGCAGGCCGACCAGCATCACCAGCCCCGTCATGATGAGCAAGGCAGGCGCCGCACGGCTTTGCACAAAGGGAATGTTGCGCGTACGGATCAGGTGCACGACCAGCGCTTGCGACAGCAGGCCCTCAACAAACCAACCGGACTGAAACAAGGACTGATGCTCGGGAGAGTTGGCACCAAACACGTACCACATCAACACGAAGGTCAGTATGTCAAAAATGGAGCTGATCGGGCCGAAGAACAGCATAAAGCGGCCCAGGCCGGCAGGATCCCAGCGCTGCGGCGCCTGCAGTTGCTCCGGATCCACCCGGTCAAAGGGAATCGCGGTCTGCGAGAAGTCATAGAGCAGATTCTGCAGCAGCAGTTGAATGGGCAGCATGGGCAGAAACGGCAGAAACGCGCTGGCGATCAGCACCGAAAACACATTGCCGAAATTGGAGCTGGCCGTCATCTTCAGGTACTTGAGCATGTTGCAGAAGATGCGCCGCCCCTCCACCACACCGTCTTCGAGCACGGTGAGGCTTTTCTCCAGCAGGATGATGTCGGCGGCTTCTTTGGAGATATCCACCGCCGAGTCGACCGAAATGCCGACATCGGCCGCGCGCAGCGCCGGCGCGTCATTGATGCCGTCGCCCATGAAACCCACCGTCGCCCCCTGAGCGCGCAGCGCACGCACCAGACGCTCCTTGTGCGCCGGCGTCAGTCGCGCGAACACCGTGCCGCGCTGGGTGGCCGCGGCCAGCGCGGCCTCGTCCATGGCGTCCAGATCCGCGCCCAGATAGCACTCATCGACCTTCAGCCCCACCTCGCGGCAGACCTTCTGCGCCACGGCGAGCACGTCGCCGGTCAAGACTTTGACGGCGATGCCGGAGGCCATGAGGGCACGCAATGCGGGCGCGGCCGACTCCTTGGGAGGGTCGAGAAAGGCGATGTAACCCACCAGCGTGAGGTCGCTTTCGTCCGCAACCCGGTAAGCGCCATGGTCGGCGGGCAGCCGCTTGATGGCCACCGCGATGACGCGCAGCCCCTCGGCGTTGAGGCGATTGGTCGCTTGCCGGATGCCATCCCGGGCGGCGTCATCCAGCCAGGCCTCGCCATCGGCCGTGCTCACGCGCGCGCACACCGCCAGGATCTCCTCCAGGGCGCCCTTGCAGATCAGCTCATGGCTGCCGTCGCCACCGCGCTCGCTGACCACGACGGACATGCGCCGCCGGGAAAAGTCGAACGGGATTTCGTCGATCTTCAGGTAATTGGCTGCCGGATTCAGGTGCCGGCCGACCTCGGCGTGCTCCAGCACGGCCACGTCGAGCAGATTCTTCAGCCCGGTCTGGTAGTGGCTGTTGAGATAGGCATAACCGAGCACGGCATCGCTGGGCATGCCATCGACGTCAATATGCCGCTCCAGCACGATACGGTCCTGGGTGAGGGTGCCCGTCTTGTCGGTGCACAGCACCGTCATGGCGCCCAGGTTCTGGATGGCGTCCAGGCGTTTGACCACGACTTTCTTGCGCGACATGGCCACGGCGCCCTTGGCGAGGGTGGAGGTCACGATCATGGGCAGCATTTCCGGGGTCAGCCCGACCGCCACGGCCAGCGCAAAGAGCAAGGCCTCCAGCCAGTCGCCCTTGGTCAGGCCGTTGATGAGGAACACCAACGGCACCATGATGAGCATGAAACGGATCAAGACCCAGCTCACGCGGTTGATCCCGCGCTGAAACTGCGTGGGCGCGCGCGTGGTGGCCGTGACGGTGCCGGCCAATTGACCAAAGCTGCTCTGGCTGCCGGTGGCCAGCACCAGCGCCAGGGCGGAGCCGCTCACCACGTTGGTGCCCATGAAGGCGAGGTTTTCCAGCTCGAGCGGATTGCGCTGGCCAGCGCGGGCCTGCGCGAATTTTTCCACGGGCAGGGATTCACCGGTCAGGGCGGCCTGGGCCACGAACAGATCCTTGGCCGTCAGGATGCGGCAGTCGGCCGGCACCATGTCGCCGGCCGACAGCGCCACCACATCGCCGGGCACGAGATCGCGCAGCGGCAGCTCCAGCCCGCGCGCAACGCCTGGGCGCAATACCGTCGCGGTGTTCTGCACCATGGCCCGCAGCGCATCGGCGGCGCGATTGGAACGCCGCTCCTGCACGAATCGCAAAACGGTGGCGATCAAGACCATGCTGCCGATGATGATGACCGCAGCCCAGCTGCGGTCGGCCGGTTCGGCCAGATGCACATCGGTGACCCAGGACAGCACCGCCAACGCGGTCAGCAGCAGGTTAAAGGGGTTGCGAAAGGACAGCCACAGGTGCATGGGCCAGGACAGGGGACGCTCCTGGTCGACCTGATTGGGGCCGTAGACCAAACGCGCGGCTGCGGCCTTTTCATCGCTCAGCCCCTGCGGGCCGCTGCCCAGTTCGGCGTAGAGCGCATCGACGGGCGCTTCGGCCAGGGACAGCATGCGCGCGCCGTTGCGGCGGGCCATGTCGGCAGCCGCGCCGTGGTCGGGGCCAATTTGTTCGAGGATGGGATCACGGCGGAAGTAGCGGCCAATATGGCGCACTTGGGCCGCCGTGGAAAACAAGGCTTTGAAGACGTGCAGCATCGGAGTTCTCCGAACAGGGGCGCTGGCGATGGACGAACGCCAGCACCGGGATTCAACCGGAAGGAAATCGGCGATGCGCCGGGAGACAAGCGGAGAACGAGACCAGAGCCCTGCGGGCAGGTCATCCAGGAGGCGTCAGATCAGACCGCCTTCGCGTGCGGAGGGGGTCTGATCTAGCGTCGCATGGAGCGTCGCGCTTTGCGCGCCCGGCGCCATCGAGGCTCGGGGTCGGCGGTAGCGGGCATGAGATGACGCTCCTGGAAGGGGATGAGAGTGAAGAGGCGCGGCCGGATCAGGCGTTCGCGGCGCGTGCGCCGAAACGCACCTGGCGCACGACGGGATTGGCGCTCAGGCGCTTGGCTTGGGACATCAGTTCCCCGCGCAGTTCGGGCGGGCAATTGACCGTGACACAGGCCGAGGCGAGATCGGCGTGCTGCGAGGTGTCTACCTGGAAATGCGCCACCCGCAAGCCGGCGGCGGAAAAATCCAGGCAAATCTGCTTGCGCACGTCGCCCAGCGCATCGCGCGGGCATACGACGGTCAGCCGCGACGTACCCGGGCGGCGGTTCTGGGAGCCGGCACGATCCACACCGGCGCGACGCAGGAACAAGTCGAAAAAGCGCATAACGACCTCCGTACAGCAAAGCGGAGACGCACTGCGAACACGCACGCCGGCTCTCTCGGTACACGGGTGCGCAAACGGACGGCGCAACGCGGGCACGCGAAAAAACGGCGGTTCTGGCGTAGGTGTTGGGGAGACTGCCCTGCCTCGTCAGCGTGCTGCTGAAAGACTTGCTGAATGACGGCGCGATGGCGTCAAAGACGCATCAGGCCACTATCAGTTTTGGGCGGGACGCCGCAACCTGCATAACTCAACAGGCGCGGCAGAGTGGTTCTGCGTGTTCCTGTTAAGCAGCGATGTCGATACAAGATCGACTACTACTGTCGCCGGAATCGGTGTTCACAGAACAACTCCTGAGATTGAAAACAGAAGAATTTTACGCGGGTTTGTACTGATGGACAAGATTTTGCGTAAAAAAAGCGCCGGCCGCTTCCGGCCGGCGCGCCAATCCGGTCATCAGGCGTAGAAATGCCAGCCCAGATAGGCCACGAACACCCCGTAAAGCCCGCCCACGGCGGTCAGGGCGGGCACGCTCATGCGCGCCTGGCGGAAACGCAGCCACAGCAGCATGATCGCCAGCAGCGTCATCAGGCCCGCGACCAGCAAAGGGCCGTCCAGCAACCAAGGCGTCATGAATATCCCCAGCGCGCTCGGGATGGTCGCCTGGATCATCATGGCGCCGGAAATATTGGCCAGCGCCAGGCGCTCCTTGCCCTGCCGCACCCAGATCAGCGCGTTCATGATCTCGGGCAGCTCGGTGGCGACGGGCGCAAGCAGCAAGGCGGCCAGATGGGGCGAGGCGCCCATGGCAACGCCCAGAAACTCGATCTGGCGGACAAAGACATGCGAGGCGACGCCGATCACCAACAAGGCGAGCAGCGTCTGCATACAGGACCAGAACAAAGAGGGATTGCTGTCGCGCGGACGCAACTTCAGCGGCTGCAGATCCTCGCTGGCCAGGCTCTCCTCGTCATTGGAGAGCTCGCGCTTGACGTAGAGCCCGTAAATGCCGAGAAAGAGTATGCCCAGCCAGGGTTTCCAGGCAAAGGCCAGCAGCCCCAACCCGACCTTGAAGACGAAAATCCCCATGAACCATGCCTGGTCGCGCGCCAACCGCGGCTGATCGGCATGGATGGCCAGGGACTGGCCGGCGCGTCGGGCACGCCATAGCGCCAGCCCCACCACTGCATAGGCCAGCGTGGCCAGCACCAGCGGGCCGCCCATGGCCGCGCCCACGCCAATATCTTTTTGCTCAGGCGTCTGGCCGAAGACCACCGCCATGAACGTCACCGCACTTTCGGGCAGCGCCGTGCCAAAGGCGGCCAGAACCGTGCCGGTGGCGGTGGCCCCGAGGCGAAAGTGGTGGCCGACCCATTCGACGCCATTGACGAAAAACTCGCAGGCGAAATAGATGATCGCCGCGGCCAGCAGAAACAGAAATATCGAGAGAAACATGATGGGCAGCCGAGCGAGCAGACAACTTTGGCGCAACAAAGCGGCTCGCCCGGCTGGGGTGAACGCCATGTGGCCAAAGGTCTCGCCGGGCCCGAAGCACGCACCGGTTGACGGTGCTGCCAGGCTGCCAGCGCCATGGGGATAATCCACCAAGTTTGTTGACGCTGACTCCTTTGGGGAAACAAAGGATGGCTACTCCCCAATGACAGTGGCGCGATTGTAGCAGCGCCGCGCCAAACCGCCAGCGATGCCCATCCTGCCCGTGGGGTACAGTAAGCGAGTTGCCGCCTGCCCCTGTCTGCCCGCGATTATGAGCCTGCCTGCCGCCGATATTTCCGCCTTCGTGGCCCGCCGCCGCCGTGTCCTTGAGTGGATGCAAGCCCAGGGCGGCGGCGTGGCCGTCATCGCCACCGCACCCCAGGCGCTGCGCAATCGCGACGCCGACTACCCCTACCGCCACGATAGCGACTTCTACTATCTGACCGGGTTCATCGAGCCCGAGGCGTGGCTGATCCTGATTGCCGGCGCCGACACGCGCGCCGTGCTGTTTTGCCGCGCACGCAATGAGGCGCACGAGATCTGGGAAGGTCTGCGCGTGGGCCCGGAAGCGGCGGCGCAGCGCTTTGGCATGGACGACGCCCATCCGGTCGACAGCCTGGATGAGCTGGCGCCGCAATGGCTGCTGGACCAGCCCAACCTCTGGCTGTCCCAGACCGCCGGCGCCGCCGTCGGCGCGCGGGTGCAGTCCTGGATGCAGGCTGCGCGCGAGCAGGGGCGCTTTGGCGCCCGCCCGCCCGCGGCGCTGCGCGACCTCAATCCGCTGCTAGCCGACATGCGCGTGGTCAAGGATGCGGCCGAGATCGCCAGCATGCGGCGCGCCGCCCGCATCTCGGCCGGCGCGCATGCGCGCGCCATGCGCGCCGTCAGGCCGGGGATGCGCGAATACGAGCTCGAAGCCGAGTTGCTGTACGAATTCCGCCGCCATGGCGCCCAGGGCGTGGCCTACAACAGCATCGTGGCCTCCGGGGCCAATGCCTGCATCCTGCACTACCAGGCGGGCGATGCCGAACTGGGCGATGGCGAGCTCGTGCTCATCGATGCCGGCTGCGAGTACGACAGCTATGCCTCCGACATCACCCGCACCTTCCCGGTCAATGGCCGCTTCAGCGGCGCGCAACGCGCCCTCTACGATCTGACCGCTGCCGCGCAGCAGGCGGCGGTGGCCGCCACCACCCCCGGCCACAACTGGGACGATGGCCATCAGGCGGCGCTGCGCGTACTGGCCCAGGGCATGCTCGACGAAAGGCTGCTGCGCGGCAGCCTGGACGGCGTGCTCGAATCCGGCGCGTACAGCCGGTTCTACATGCATCGCACCGGCCATTGGCTGGGGCTGGATGTGCACGACGTGGGCGACTATCGAGAAGCGCCGACCTCGCCCGGGGTCCCCGGCCCGTGGCGCACGCTGCAGCCCGGCATGATGCTGACCATCGAACCCGGCATTTACGTCCGCCGCGCCGACGACGTGCCGGCCAAATTCTGGGACATCGGCATCCGCATCGAGGACGACGCGCTGGTCACGGAGACCGGCTGCGAGCTCATCACCCGGGGCGTGCCGGTCGACGCTCGGGAAATCGAAGCCCTGATGCGCGAATAGCGCCGGGCCGCCGGCTAGAAGACGTAACCGTCGAGCCAGCCCATGGCCGTCCAGACGTAGACCACCACCATGGCCACGGCCAGCATGGACACAATCCCGCCGGCCAGACAGGACAGCAAAGCCACCAATACCGCCGGCCAGCCCGTGCGCGACACCGGGCCCAGGCCCGGGTTATAGCGCTGATCGAATTTATGATCGGCCATCAGGCTGTAGACGGCAGCCTCGATGAAACCGGCGATTATGGGGATGAACAATAGAAAGAAGGCCGGGTTGTCCCACCACGAAGCGAAAGCGAGCGTACCGGCCAGACACAGCACGGCGTAGAGCGTCACGACCCAGGCGTGACGCCGGCCAAGATACCAGCCCTGCGCGCCGACCACGCCCAACAGACAGGCCAACAGCCCCGCGGTCACCTTGCTGCGCGGTGCGCGCGGGGGGGGTGCCAGTGTCTGCGCCTGGGTCATCGTCAGCCTCCGGAGCGGGCGGGCGGCGCCCGCGGATCGAGCCACATTCTAGGGCGGCCGCGCCGCAAGTTGAACCCCCGGGTAAAATCGCGCTATGAATCAATCGGTTTACGACATTGCGATCCTCGGAGCGGGCCCCGTTGGCCAGGCGCTGGCACTGCTGCTGGCGCGCGCCAGTGCGCACCCCGAACGCATCGCCTTGCTGGCTGGCCAGCCAACGCCGGCACGCACCTTGCCTGCGGCGGATCCCCGTGTCCTGGCCATGAACCATGGCAGCCGCGTGCTGCTCGACAGCCTGGGCGCCTGGCCGACGCAATTTGCCGACATCCGGCACATCCATGTGTCGCAGCGGGGCCGTTTGGGCCGCACGCTCATCGGCCATGAAGACTTCGGCGTGCCGCAATTGGGCAGCGTCGTGCCTTACGGCGCGCTGCACAGCCGTCTGGCCGAGCGCGTCGCGCAAAGCGGTGTGACGGTGCTCGCCGGGGAGGCGGCCCGCCTCGTGTCGCAGGACGCCGAGGGCGTCACGCTTTCGCAGGGCGAGACCGGTATTTCCTGTCGTATCGCCGTGCAATGCGATGGCGCCGCCGGCACCGACCTCAAGCGCGACTACGGCCAGCATGCCGTCATTACCAGCGCACGCGCCAGCCTGCCGCGCCCCGGTTGGGCCTGGGAGCGTTTCACGGCCGAAGGGCCGCTGGCCATGCTGCCCCATCCGCAGCAACCCGATAGCTACTCCGTCGTGTGGTGCGTGGCGCCCGAGCGCGCCCAGACTTTGGCCACCCTGGATGATGCGCAGTTCTCCGCCCAACTGAGCGCGGCGTTCGGCGAACGGCTGGGCCGCCTGACGAGCCAGGCTCCCCGCCATATCTTCCCCCTGGAACTCAAAGCCCGGCACGCCCAGGCGCAGGGGCGCGTGGCCACCATCGGCAACGCCGCCCAGACACTGCACCCCGTGGCAGGGCAAGGGCTGAATCTGGGCTTGCGCGACGCCGCGCAGCTGTCCCAATCGTTGCTGGGCTGGCAAAGCGGGCAAGACCCGCGCGAGCGGCTGCGCGATTTCGCGCGGGCCCGCAGCGCCGACCGCTGGCTCACCGCGAGCCTGACCGATCTCATGCCTCGCGTATTCGCCACCGGCCTGGCGCCGGTCGAGCACGCCTGCGGGCTGGCCCTGCTCTCGCTGGACCTCGCCGCCCCCTTGCGCGCGCCGCTGGCGCGCCATCTTCTGCAGGGGTTGCGCGTCTAGCTGTCGCTTCGAGCGCGTTCGTCACGGACGCCCTTCGCAATCGGCCTCTCAAAAGGGGGCTGGCGCCGCCATTGCCCGCCGAATTCACTTCGGGCGGGCTCTCGGAAATGGGGCCAGGCCCAAGACGGTTAAAATGTGAGCATGCGCATCGGCCCCTGGTCTCTTTCCAACAATGTTTTCGTCGCCCCCATGGCCGGGGTGACGGATCGTCCTTTCCGCCAGTTGTGCAAACGGCTGGGGGCGGGCTATGCCGTGTCCGAAATGGCGGCAAGCAATCCGCGCCTGTGGGACAGCGTGAAAACCTCGCGCCGCCTCAATCATGAAGGCGAGATAGCCCCTATTTCGGTGCAGATCGCCGGCGCAGACCCCGCGATGATGGCAGAAGCCGCCGTGTTCAATATCAACAAAGGCGCGCGCATCATCGATATCAATATGGGCTGCCCGGCCAAGAAAGTCTGCAATCTGGCCTCGGGATCGGCGCTGTTGCGCCACGAGGATCTCATCGCCCGCATCCTGGACGCCGTGGTGAGCGCCTGCGCTCCCCTGGGCGTGCCCGTCACGCTCAAGACCCGCACCGGCTGGGACCGCGAAAGCCGCAATGCCTTGCGCGTTGCCCGCCTGGCCGAGCAAAGCGGCATCGCCGCCCTCACGCTGCACGGCCGCACACGTTGCGACCTGTACACCGGCCACGCCGAATACGACACCATCCGCGACGTGAAGGCCGAGATCGGCATCCCGGTGGTGGCCAATGGCGATATCGACAGCCCCGAAAAAGCCCGCCAGGTGCTGGACTACACGGGCGCCGACGCGGTCATGATCGGCCGCGCCGCGCAAGGCCGGCCGTGGATTTTTCGCGAAATCGATCACTATCTGCGCACCGGCCAGACGCTGGCCGCGCCCAGCCACGCCGAAATGCGCGACCTGCTGCTCGAACACCTGGATGATCACTACCGTTTCTACGGCGAGCACACCGGGGTGCGCACGGCGCGCAAGCACATCGGCTGGTATATCGACACCCTGCCCGGCGCGGAATCCTTCCGCGCCCGCATGAACCTCATCGACAACACCGCCGATCAATTCCGCGCGGTGGCCGACTGGTTCGATCACTCGCTTATGGGTGCCGGCAATCCAAGCCATGCCGTCACCTCGAACTTGCTGGCGGCATAAGCGCCAGCCTCACCATAAAAATATCTGTACTCAAAACCAAATGAGCAAAAAAGATGTCCTGGAAGAATGCGTGCGCGCCAGCCTGGAGCGCTATTTCGAAGACCTGGGTGATTCCGAACCCCACGACATGTGGGACATGGTGATGCGCTGCGTCGAGCGCCCGGTACTCGAAGTGGCCCTGGAACGAGCTGGCGGCAATCAGTCGCGCGCTTCCGAGATGCTGGGCATCACTCGCAACACGCTGCGCAAGAAGCTGCTGGCCCACAACATCCAGCCCTGATCGCCCGATAGACGGATTTCCCTGTATCCGCATCCCTTGAAGGGATGCCCTGACCCACCACCATCATGAAAATCGAAACTGCTCTGCTTTCGGTGTCCGACAAGACCGGCATCGTGGAATTTGCCCGCGCGCTGGCCGCCCGCGGCGTGCGCCTGCTCTCGACCGGCGGCACCGCCCGCCTGTTGGCCGACGCCGGCCTGACCGTCACCGAAGTGGCCCAGCACACCGGCTCGCCGGAGATCCTCGATGGCCGCGTCAAGACGCTGCACCCGAAGATCCACGGCGGCCTGCTGGCGCGCCGCGACAGCCAAGAGCACATGGACACGATCGCCGCGGCCGGCATCGACCGCATCGACATGCTGGTGGTCAACCTCTATCCCTTCCGCGAAACCGTCGCCAAGCCGGATTGCTCCTTTGCCGACGCGGTCGAAAACATCGACATCGGCGGCCCGGCCATGCTGCGCGCGGCGGCCAAGAACCACGGCACGGAAGCCGGCGGCGTGACCGTCGTCATCGATCCGACCGACTACAGCCGCGTGCTGACCGAAATGGACCAGGCTGGCGCCACTTCCTACGCCCTGCGTCTGGAACTGGCCGCCAAGGTCTATGCGCACACCGCTTCGTACGATGGCGCGATCGCCGCCTACCTGACCAGCCTGGCCGACGCCGCGCCGGCCCAGGATGCCGTGCCGGCCCGCAACGAATGGCCCCGCACCCTGACTCTGCAGGTCCAACAGCAACAGGCGCTGCGCTACGGCGAGAATCCTCACCAGACCGCCGCCTTCTATGTCGATGCGCAGCGCCCCTCCGGCCTGCTGGGCAACTACCGGCAGCTGCAAGGCAAGGAACTCTCGTACAACAACATCGCCGATGCCGACGCGGCCTGGGAGTGCGTGCGCAGCTTCGACACCCCGGCCTGCGTCATCGTCAAGCATGCCAACCCCTGCGGCGTCGCCGTGGCCAGCGGCAACCTGGAGGCTTATCAAAAAGCCTTCAAGACCGATCCCACTTCGGCGTTTGGCGGCATCATCGCCTTTAACCGTCCGGTGGACGCCGCCACCGCCGAGGCGGTGAGCGCGCAGTTCCTGGAAGTGCTGCTGGCCCCCGCCTATGACGGCGCCGCGCTGGCCATCCTGGCCGCCAAGAAGAACGTGCGTGTGCTGGAAGTCCCGGCCGGCGCCGGCCAGAACGCTTTCGACGTCAAGCGCGTCGGCGGCGGCTGGCTGGTGCAGACGCCCGACGCCTTCCAGGTGCCGCGCGATGCCCTGAAGGTCGTCAGCAAGCGCCAGCCCACCGAAGCCGAGATGAACGACCTGGCCTTTGCCTGGAAGGTCGCCAAGTACGTCAAATCCAACGCCATCGTGTTTGTCGGCGGCGGGATGACGCTGGGCGTGGGCGCCGGCCAGATGAGCCGTATCGACTCGGCCCGGATCGCCTCGATCAAGGCCGAGAACGCTGGCTTGACGCTGCAAGGGTCGGCCGTGGCGTCGGACGCGTTTTTCCCCTTCCGTGACGGCCTTGACGTGGTCGTGGCCGCGGGCGCGACGTGCGTGATCCAGCCCGGCGGCAGCGTGCGCGATGACGAAGTCATCGCGGCCGCCGACGAGCATGGCATCGCCATGGTGCTGACCGGCACCCGCCACTTCCGCCACTGATGCGTGTCCTCGGCATCGACCCAGGCCTGCGCCGCACCGGTTTCGGTGTGATCGATGCCGAAGGCATGCGGCTGCGCTATGTGGCCAGCGGCACCATCGTGGTTCCGCCGGAACTGGCCCTGGCGCAGCGCCTGAAGATCATCCTCGACAATCTGCGCGAGGTGGCCCGCGAGACGCAGCCCGATGTGGCTGCCCTCGAAATCGTCTTCCTCAATGCCAATCCGTCATCGACGCTGCTGCTGGGCCATGCCCGGGGCGCGGCCCTGTGCGCCTTGGCCGAAAGCGCGCTGGATGTGCACGAGTACACGGCGCTGCAGATCAAGAAGTCCGTTGTGGGCACCGGCCGCGCCGCCAAAGAGCAGGTGCAGATGATGGTCAAGCATCTGTTGTCGCTCGACGGCACGCCCGCGCCCGACTCCGCCGACGCGCTCGCCTGCGCCATCTGCCATGCGCACACCGGCCCCCTGCAAAGCCGCCTCGCGCCGCTGACCAACGGCTCGCGCAGCGGCAAGGCAAGAGTGCGCAAAGGGCGCCTGCTGGGTTGAACGTATAGAATCGCGCCATCGGAGCCGCTGTATCAGGGGCCCCATCTTCAGGCAAGACTCTCCCCATGATTGGTCGCATCACTGGAATCCTGATCGAGAAAACGCCGCCCGTGGTCTGCGTGGATGTCAACGGCGTAGGCTATGAGATCGACGTCCCCATGAGCACGCTCTACGCGCTGCCGGAAAACGGCGCGCGCGTGACGCTGTTTACCCATTTGGTGGTGCGCGAAGACGCGCACCTGCTTTATGGTTTTGGCACGGCCAGCGAACGCGCCGCGTTCCGCGAGCTGGTCAAGGTCAGCGGCATCGGCGCGCGCACTGCCCTGGCGGTGCTGTCCGGGATGTCGGTGGCCGAACTCGCGCAAGCCATCACCCTGCAAGAAAGCGGCCGGCTCACCCGCGTGCCGGGCATCGGCAAAAAGACCGCCGAGCGCCTATTGCTGGAGATGCGCGGCAAACTGGGCGCGGACATCGGCGCCACGCCGCATGCCGTGCCCGACAGCCAGAGCGACATCCTCAATGCGCTGGTCGCGCTGGGCTATTCGGAGAAAGAATCGCTCGCCGCGCTCAAAACCCTGCCCGAAGGCATCAGCGTTTCGGACGGTATCCGTCAAGCGCTCAAAGCGCTGGCGCGCTGACTAGCGCCGGCCGAGGTAGGCCGGCGCTACCGCCTCGAGCGCCGTGGGCAGCAGGCCCAGGAGCGGGTCCGGCGCCTGGCTGGCAACACTGTCACGCGTGAGCGTATCCAGGTTGTCGCGCGAGAACAGCGGCTGCCCTGGCAGGCACTCGAACAGCGCAGCCTGCAGGCGTGCCACCGGCCCCGGCAAGGCCATGACGCTCCGGCGATGGCCGCTCCATTGCGCGCAGCGGCTGGCCAGTTCCGCGAGCGTGTAGACCGTCGGGCCAGCCAGCTCGACGCGGCGGCCGGCTGCCAGCGGGGTGGCCAGCAGATGGATGAGCGCCTGCACGACATCGCCCACATAGACCGGCTGCACGCGGCTGGCCGCGCCCGGCACCATGAGCACGGGCAGCCAACGCGCCAGCCGCGCAAACAAATTGGTGAAATTGTCTTGCGGGCCGAACACGACCGACGGCTGCAATATCGTCCAGCCGGCGTGCCTCGCCTCGGCATAGACCGCGGCCAGGGCGGCCTCGCCATCGCCCTTGGAGCGCAGATACATGCTTGGCCCCTGACGATCGGCGCCCAGGGCGCTCACGTGCAGCAGGCGACGCACCTGCTGCTGCAGGCAAGCCTGCGCCAGCCGCCGGGGCAACGTGACATGCGCCCGCGCAAAACCGCTGCCATAAGGCTTGCCGCGCCCGCCGTGCAGCACGCCCACCAGGTTGATGGCCGCGTCGCAGCCCCGTAGCAGCGACGCCAGCGCGGCGTCGTCATGCACGTCACGCTCGAGCACGGTCACCGTGGGCAACACCAGCAGTTCGCGGCCCTGGGCCAGCCGGCGCGTCGGCACGATCACGCGGTGCCCGGCCCGCGCCAGGCGGGCGGTCAATGCCCGGCCAATAAACCCCGTGCCGCCTGTGACCAGGATACGCATCTCATCCCCTTCCGGTAACTTGCCCGCATTCTGCCCCGGGGCGTACTGTCGCTGCAAGCCGCTGGAGCCGGAGGGCCGGACATGGGACAATGCTGTACAAGCAACCAGTCCCGACGCCTTTCCCCATGGCAATCCAGTCCGATTCGCTCTCATCCCGACCCGATGCCCACCGGCTGGTGACACCGGCGCCGGTCTCGCCCAATGAAGAATCCATCGAACGCGCCCTGCGGCCCAAGGCGCTGCAGGAGTATGTCGGCCAGCATCGCGCGCGCGAGCAGCTGGAGATCTTCATCGCGGCGGCGCGCAAGCGCGGCGAGTCGCTCGACCATGTTCTGCTATTTGGCCCCCCCGGGCTGGGCAAGACGACGCTGGCGCACATCATCGCCCACGAAATGGGCGTGCAACTGCGACAGACATCCGGCCCGGTGCTGGAGCGCCCGGGCGATCTGGCGGCCCTGCTGACCAACCTGGAGCGCAATGACGTGCTCTTCATCGACGAGATCCACCGCCTGTCTCCCGTCGTCGAAGAAATTCTTTATCCGGCGCTCGAGGACTTCCAGATCGATATTCTGATCGGCGAAGGGCCCGCCGCGCGCAGCGTCAAGCTGGACCTACAGCCGTTTACCCTGGTGGGCGCGACCACCCGCGCCGGCATGCTCACCAACCCCCTGCGTGACCGTTTCGGTATTGTTTCCCGTCTGGAGTTCTACAACACCGACGACCTGGCTCACATCGTCACGCGCAGTGCCGGGCTGCTCAATGCCGACATCACCGCCGAAGGCGCGCGCGAAGTCGCCCGCCGCGCGCGCGGCACGCCCCGCATCGCCAACCGGCTGCTGCGCCGGGTCCGCGATTACGCCGAGGTCAAAGCCAACGGGCGCATCGACACCGACGCGGCCAGCCAGGCGCTGGCCATGCTGGAGGTCGACCCTCAGGGGCTGGATCTGATGGACCGCAAACTGCTGGAAGCCATCGTGCATAAATTCGATGGCGGCCCCGTGGGCGTGGACAGCCTGGCGGCGGCCATCGGCGAAGAACGCGACACCATCGAGGACGTGATCGAGCCCTATCTCATCCAGCACGGTTACCTGCAACGCACGCCGCGCGGGCGCATGGCAACGCAAACCACCTGGCGCCACCTGGGGCTGCAGCCACCGGCGGGCAGCCAATCGGGCAGCGGCGACCTCTTCTCGCGCGAGGCCTAACGGGGCCGCGCCACGCAGCGCAGGATTTCCTCGCCATAGGCTTCGAGTTTGCGCGCGCCCACGCCGCTGACGTGTCCTAGATCCTCCTGGGTGTCTGGCATGGCCAGGGCGATCTCGCGCAGCGTGGCGTCATGGAAGATCACATAAGCGGGCACGCCGTGGCTGCGCGCCACTTCCGCGCGCCAACTGCGCAACGCTTCGAAAACCGGCATGCGGTCTGCCGGCAAGTCGATAACCGGCGCCTTGGCACGTGTATTGCCACGGCTGCGCGGCTTTTTTTCCGACTCGCGCCGCAGCATCAACTGCACCTCACCGCGCAGCACGGCACGGCTGTCTTCGGTCAGCGCCAGCGTGCCATACCCCTCGTGATCCACCATGAGCAGGCCCTTGGCGAGCAGCTGACGCAGCACGCCGCGCCAGGCGGTTTCGGACAAGTCGGCCCCCACGCCGAACACACTGAGCGACTCATGATCGTGCTGGCGAGTGCGGTCGCTGCTCTTGCCACGCAGGATGTCGACGATATGTCCCGCCCCGTAGCGCTGACCGCGTTCCTTGCCCAGGCGGTAGATGGCTGACAGGGCTTTCTGCGCGGCCACCGTGCCGTCCCAGGCTTCGGGCGGCTCCAGGCAGACGTCGCAATTGCCACAGGCCGTGATGGTCTGGCCGAAATAGGCCAGCAGGCGGACCCGGCGGCACTCCACCGTCTCGCATAGCCCGAGCATGGCATCGAGCTGCTGCCCCAGGCGGCGGCGATAGCTTTCATCGCCTGGCGACTCATCGATCATGCGCCGCTGCTGCACCACGTCCTGCAGGCCGTAGGCAAGCCAGGCCGTGGCCGGCAAGCCGTCACGCCCCGCCCGCCCGGTTTCCTGGTAGTAGCCCTCGACCGATTTGGGCAGATCGATGTGGGCGACAAAGCGCACATCGGGTTTGTCGATGCCCATGCCAAAGGCAATGGTGGCCACCATCACCACGCCATCTTCGCGCAGAAAACGCGACTGATTGCTGGCGCGTACCTGCGCGCTCAGACCCGCATGGTAAGGCAGAGCATGCACGCCCTGCTGACAGAGAAACTCCGCGGTTTCTTCGACCCGGGCACGCGACAGACAATAGACCACGCCGGAATCACCCTCGTGCTCACTGCGGATCAGGTCGAGCAACTGCCGGCGCACCTCGTTTTTCTCGACGATGCGGTAGCGGATGTTGGGCCGGTCGAAACTGGCCACGAAGTGGCGTGCCTGATCGAGGGCCAGACGCTGGGCGATCTCGGTGCGCGTGGTCGCCGTGGCGGTGGCCGTCAGTGCAATGCGCGGCACATCGGGCCAGCGCTCGTGCAACATCGACAGGCCGAGATACTCCGGACGGAAATCGTGTCCCCATTGCGACACGCAGTGCGCCTCGTCGATGGCGAACAAGGCGATGCGTCCGCGCTCGAGCAGTTGCAGGCAACGGTCCGTCAGCAACCTTTCGGGCGCGACGTAAAGCAGATCCAGCTCGCCCGCCACGAAGGCGCGCTCGACTTCGCGCACCTGCTGCCATTCCTGCGTGGAGTTCAAAAAGGCCGCGCGCACCCCCAGTTCCGTCAGGGCATCGACCTGATCCTGCATCAGGGCGATGAGCGGTGACACGACGATGCCCGTCCCTTCGCGAACCAGGGCAGGCACTTGATAACACAGGGATTTACCGCCACCGGTGGGCATGAGCACCAGGGCGTCGCCGCCGCTGATGACGTGCTCGACGATGGCCTGCTGGTCGCCGCGGAAGGATTCGTATCCGAAGACGCGCTGCAACACGCCAAGCGCGCGGGGATCAGACATAAGAAACGGAAAGGAATGCTTGCTTCATGGAGGGGCATTTTACGGCGCAACGCGACAAGCGTGCTCGGCGGCCTGGCACACCGGGCGCCGCCCGCCTCCCCCTCCGGGCAAAAGCGCTAAAAACCCAGCCAGTGGCCGCGCATGAAGGTATCCACCGGCATGGACAAGTTGGCCTTCCATTCGTAATCGCCCGACAGCAGATCGCGGTCGGCGCCCAGCGCGAACTGGACGTTAGGCGCGAGCTCCATACTATGTTGCAGCCCAACGCGGCGGTCATTGGGGTCGCCCCGGCCCAGCACGTCGGAAGTATAGGTGCCGCTCAAGGTACCCATGCCCCGCAGCGGCACGCCGGCCGACAGCGTGCTGCGCATCAAGCGCGTGGCCGCCGCACCGGAACTGTAAGAACTCAGATCGCTGAAACCAGCGCCGACATCTTCGCCGGTGAGCCCCACCTTGACGGTGTCGGCCATGGTGACGTTGTAGCCGAAGCGGTAGCGCCAGGCGTTGACCGAATCAAAGTTGCTCTGCGTAACGCCGGCCTCGAAAGTCCCCACCTCGCCGGCGTTGTAGCGCGTGCCCATGCCCCGGGTCGTCAGCCCCCGCGTAGTCTGCATCTGGCCTTCCACCGTGACGGCGCTGGTCAGGCCATAACGCACCGTCCCGCTGCCGGCCGACGCGCCGTAATCGACGGCTCCGGCCGTGGCCGACGGATCCATCAGGTTGAGCCGCCCGACCGAGGACGAGTAACCGAACTTGCCTTCGCCGATATTGCTGCTGCTGTCGAATTGATCGGAGATCTGCACGCCGCCCAACGCCGCCCCTGCGCCCCAAGCCGGCGAATTGGCCGTCAGGTTGCCCACCCCGACCGCCGGGCCTTCGGTGCCTCGGTACAACCAATTGCGGTCTCCGTAGCTGAGTGCGGGCCGCGCGTTGATGGCGGAAAACCAGCGCGGCTGCGGCAGCACCACCCCCTGGCTGAGCACCGGGCGTGAGCCCGCCAGCTCGCGGCGTTCCAGGTCCAGGGCGTAGGAAGGACTGACCTGCGGCACCTCGTACTGCGGAAACGCCCGCTGACAATCTGCCGGGGCTTCCTGGCCGGGCGTCGGCGCCAGATCGGCCGGCGCGGGGGGGCCGGACCACTCGGCGCAAGGGTCGGGCTCGGGGCTCAGCGCGTAGCCTTCGACCGGGCCGGGCAATTGCACCTGTTGCGGCATGGCGGGCGCGAGCACGCCGATACCGTAGCGCGCCGCCTCCCGAGTGGCCTGGCGCGCCTGGGGCGCGGCGGCATCGGCAGCGGCAGGCTGCGTGGCAGAATTATCGGGGACGGATTGATTGTCGCCAGACATGGCGCAGGCGCCCAGCGCCATATTGCCCGCCAGCGCGGCGGCCAGCACCGTGCGCGACATCCGTTTACGCTCGCGTTCGCGAATGACCATAACGCGAATTAGTGTAGAAATTCCCGAGCGCGACATCTGTAAACGAAGTTAATAAAACGACACGGGATTTCCCCGCAAGCGCCGATCGGCGGCTCGCTATTCTAGGGCCAATTTTGCTGGGGTTTATTTCAGATCGTTTCTTTCCACTTGTCGGATAAGCCCAAGCCCGGGCACTATCTCTGCATGGATAGCCCTCATACCAAATTGCTGGTCGTCGACGACGATCCGGCGCTGCGACAATTGCTGGCCGATTACCTCAATCGGCATGGCTACGACACCTTGCTGGCCCCGGACGCCAACGATCTGGCCGCGCGCATCACCCGCTACGCCCCCGACCTCCTGGTGCTCGACCGCATGCTGCCCGGCGGCGATGGCGCCGATGCCTGCCGCCGTCTGCGCGAGCAGGGGGAAGACATCCCCGTCATTCTGCTGACCGCTCGCGACGAGGCTGTCGACCGCATCATCGGCCTGGAAGCCGGCGCCGACGATTACCTGGGCAAGCCTTTCGATCCGCGCGAGCTGCTCGCCCGCATCGAGGCCGTTCTGCGCCGCAAGCGCGGCCCTTCGGCCCTGGTCAAGGACCAGCCCGTCAGTTTTGGGCCTTTTCTGTTCGACCCCACGACCCGCCAGCTGCTGCGCGACGGCACGACAGTCAAACTCACCGGCGGCGAAATCAATCTGCTCGAAGCGCTGGTACGCAATGCCGGCAAGCCGCTGTCGCGCGAACGCCTGCTCGCGCTGGCCCGCGATGACGACAGCGGCGAGCGCAATGACCGCGCCATCGACATCGCCATCCTGCGTCTGCGCCGCGCCATTGAAGACGATCCCAAGCAGCCGCGCTGGATCCAGACCGTCTGGGGTATCGGCTATCGATTCTCGCCCTGAACGGCGCCCGCGATGACCTTCCCGCTGTCCCGCATCCTGCCGCGCTCGCTGCGCACCCGGCTCATCCTGCTGGTGCTGGGATCGGTGTTGCTGGCGCAGGCCGCGACCTTGGGCACGGTCTCCTATTACCGGCATAAATTCATCGAGGACGTGGCGATCGGCTATATCGCCACCACGATACGCACGCTGCGCGCGGCGCTGGCCCAGGTCCCCAGCGAAGACCGGGCGGAGTTCGTGCGCGTGGCGTCGCAGAACCAATGGCGCTGGTGGGCCCGGGGCCTGCCTGCCGAAGCGCGTCTGCAACGCCTGAACCGCCCGCCCCCCGATCGCATGGGCCCGGATGGCATGTTGCCCCCGCCGCCCGACGGGCCGCCGGGCATGATGCGCCGGCGCTTCGACGACGATGACGACATGCGCCGCCGCCCGCCTCCGCCGCCTCACGATGACGTCCGGCGCGACCTGCGGCAACTGGTGCAAGAGCTCAACCTGCGCCTGAACGACGGCACCCGGGTGGCCCTGTCACGCGGGCCGCGGCCGGAGATCTTCATTTCGCTGGCGCCCAACACTGCCAGCGAAGATGTGCCCGCCCTACGCGAATGGCTGGTCATTCCGCTCGATCGCCTGGATCCCCCGGTGGCCACGCCCATGGTGGCTTTCTGGCTGGGCGGCCTGGGCTTGGTGCTGCTGCTGGCCGCGGGCTTCTCGTGGCATATCACCCGGCCGCTCACGCGGCTGGCCGATGCCGCCGACAGGCTGGCCGCCGGCCAGCCGCAGCGCGTCGAACCTTCCGGCCCGCACGAAACCCGCGTCCTGGGCGAGCGCTTTAACGCCATGCTGGATGCGCTGGCCGAGTCCGACTCCGTGCGCCGCACCCTGCTCTCGGGCCTGCCCCATGATCTGAAAGGGCCGTTGTCGCGCATGTGGCTGCGCATCGAGATGACCGACGATCCGACGCTCAAAGAGGGCTTGCGCAAGGATCTGCAAGACATGCAGCACATGGTGGATCAGTTCATCGGGTTTGTCCGTGGCACCGATCCCGCGGCCTACCGTTACGCGCCGCTGAACCTGAACGAATGGATCCGCGAACGCGTGCACAGCTGGAAAGGCGCCGGCACCGATATTTCACTGAGCACGGCCGACGACGATGGCCTGACCATACAGGGCGACGCGGTGGCTTTGGGCCGCCTGCTGGATAATCTGATCGGCAATGCGCTGCATCATGGCGCCCCGCCCATCGATGTACGGCTGCTGTGCGATACGCGCGACGCCATCATCGAAGTGGCCGACCACGGCGAGGGCATCGCGCCCCAGCGCCGCGCCGAAGCCTTGCGCCCCTTTGCCCGCCTGGACGGCGCCCGCACCCGCACCGGCAACGTTGGCTTGGGCCTGGCGCTGGCCGAGGCCATCGCTCGTGCGCACGGCGGGTCGCTCGAACTGGACAGCGACAACGGCGGCGGCCTGCTGGTGCGGATACGCCTGCCGCGCGCCTGACCCTGTCCGGAGGCTCAGCCCGGCGGCGGCAACAGGGCCGCGGGGCGGCGCTCCCGGCCGAATACCGACCGGTAGGCCAGGATATTGAACACCACCACCACCGGCACACCGATGACCACGCCCGCCATCACCAGGCGCATCGAGTCCAGCGCGCCACTGCCGTCCCAGATCGTCATGTCGTCCAGGATCAGGTAGGGGAAGAAACTGTAGCCCAGCCCTGCCAGCATCAGCAGATAGAGCATCACGCACAACACGAAAGGCAGCCAGGCGAAGCGGTCCGCCTTGCCAGGCAGGCGGGCGAGCAACATCTCGGCCACCACGAACCCCAGCAGCATCAGTACCCACACGCCCGCCGCGGCGCCCAGGTGCGCGGCGTTGCTCCACTTGTAGAAAATGCCCGCATTGGCCAGCCCCAGCGTGACGGCAATGGCCACCATGCCGGCCGCGGTCCAGCGGATGCCGTGGCGCGCCCATGAGACGGCGCGGCGCTGCAGTTCGCCGTCGATGCGCATGACCAGCCAGCAAGCGCCCAGCAGCGCGTAAGCGGCGACCGCGCACAGCCCGACGAACAGCGAGAACCAGCCATAACCCGCGTCGCTTTGATAGTCGGTGGCGATGCGCCCCAGCACCATGCCCTGCCCGATGGCCGCCAGCAGCGACCCGACCCAGAAGGCAAAGATCCAGCGCGGTTTGACCTCGGTGCTGGCACGGATGCGGAACTCGAACGCCACGCTGCGCAGCATGATGCCCAGGACCATGACGACCAGGGGGCCGTAGAGCTTGCCCATGATGGCGCCCCAGGCAAAGGGGAAGGCCGCGCCCAGCAAACCGATGCCCAGCAGCGGCCAGAACTCGTTGGCATCGCGCCAGGGGCTGAGCAGGCCCATCATGCGGCCGCGCTCTTCGGCGGGCGCAAATTGCAGCAGGATGCCGACCCCGATGTCGAAACCATCGAGCACGATGCCCGCTGCGATCAACAGCATGAGCAGGCCCATGAACACCATGGGCATCCAGAACGTGGGATCCTCCGGGCTCAGGCCCAGGGATGCGGCCAGGGTGGCGATCATGGTTTGCCTCCGATCTTGCGCACGGGCACCACCCCATAGCGCGCGGCGTGAAACAACATGCCGATGAAGGCGCTGAGCAGCAGCGCATAGAGCGCGCCATAGCCCGCCAGCCCCCACCACAGCGTCGAGGCCGGGACGGCGCTGAGGACTTCGGATTGCGTGACCGTGCGATTGACGACATAAGGCTGCAATCCCACCTGCGCCACCCAGATGCCCAGCACGACCGACAGGCCGCCGGAGAACATCATGCCGGTCAGCACGCGCAGCCACCAGCGCGGCATGGCGGCCGGGTCATAGCCGCGCCGAAAGCTCAGGCAGAAAGACAGCACCGCGGCCACGAACATCAACCCGCCCAGCAGCCATGCCGCGCGCAGCGCCAGAAAGACAAAGGCCACCGGCGGCGACATCCCGGAGAATTTATCCAGCCCGATGTAGCCCGTCTCGGCATCCTGGGCCAGCCAGCGCCCGCCGGCGCCGCTCCAACCCAGGGCGCCCCGGTTGCGTTGCGCCGCCGGGTCGGGCACGCCCAGCAGGACGACGGAAGGCGTCGTGCCGCTGTGCCAGTAACCGGCCAGCGCTGCAGCCTTGGCCGGCTGCAGCCGGGCCACCACCTCACCCAGGCCCCAGGCCGCGGGCGCCTGCAGCAAGGCGGCCGCCAATGCGATCACCAGCGCGGTTTTGTACGCCTGGCGTTCGCCGTCGACCAAAGGTCGGCGCAGGGCCTGCAAGGCCGTCACGCCCATGATGAGAAAGGCCGCAGCGAGGAATGCGCCCAAGACGGTCAGGCCCATGCGCCAGCCGAAGGAAGGATTGAAGATTACGCTGACCCAGTCATACACCTGATAGCGGCCATCGACGATGGCCGCGCCATCGGGGGTTTGCAGCCAGGATTGCAGGGCCACCGCCCACCCGACCGCGACCACCTGGCCGATGGCCACCATCAGCACGGCCAGGGTGTGGGCCAGATCGGAAACCCGGCGCTGCCCGAAGAGCATGACCCCCAGAAAGCAGGATTTCAGGATAAAGACCGACAAGACGCCAAAACCCAGCAGCGGGCCGGCCACATTGCCGATCTTGTCCATCAGGCCGGGCCACAGGCTGGCGAGCTGGACGAGCACCGGCATGGCGCTGGCCAGCGCCAGCACGAAGGACAAGGCGAAAATACGCACCCAGAACCGGTAAGCGGCCAGCCAGCCGCCCTGCCCGCTGCGGGCGCGCAACTTGAAAAACAGCAGAATCCAGGCCAGCGCCATGGAAAAGGCCAGGAACAAGGCCAGGAAGCTCAGGCTTGCCGTGAACTGGGTCCGGGCCAGCTGAAGAGGGGCGATATTCATGATGGGCGGTAGTGTAGAGCCACTTCCCCGAGCTTGGGAGGCCGGTTTGCAACGGAAGTCCTTCGCGAACGTGGCAAAATGGGTCTTTTGTGGCCGCATTTTTCGACTTCGCCCCGGAATGACCCAGACCCCCACGCCTCACGCAGCCAGCAACTACCTGCGCAACATCATCGAAGAAGACCTGGCGGCAGACCGCTTCCAGGGTAAGCGTTGGGCCGGCAAGCCCGGCCCGGCTTCCGTGCAGGCCGCGGGCGCGCCCGACCCGGCGCGCATCCGCACGCGCTTCCCGCCCGAGCCCAACGGCTATCTGCACATCGGGCACGCCAAGAGCATCTGCGTGAATTTCGGCATGGCCCAGGAATTCGGCGGCGTCTGCCACTTGCGCTTTGACGACACCAATCCTGAGAAGGAAGACCAGGAGTACGTCGACGCCATCATGGAGGCCGTGCAGTGGCTGGGCTTCGACTGGAAAGCCGATGGCAACGACAACCTGTTCTTTGCCAGCGATTACTTCGAGTTCATGTATGAATTCGCCGAAGCGCTGATCCAGGCCGGCCATGCCTTCGTCGATGAGCAAAGCGCCGACGAGATCCGCGCCCAGCGCGGCACCCTGACCGAACCCGGCACCAACTCGCCTTTCCGCGACCGCCCGGCGGCCGAGTCGCTGGCCCGTCTGCGCGAAATGCGGGATGGCGTGCATCCGGACGGCAGCCTGGTGCTGCGCGCCCGGATCGACATGGCCTCGCCCAACATCAATCTGCGCGACCCGGTCATGTACCGCGTGCGGCACGCCACCCACCACCGCACTGGCGACAAATGGTGCATCTACCCGATGTACAGCTGGGCGCATCCGGTCGAAGACGCCCTCGAAGGCATCACGCACAGCATCTGCACGCTGGAGTTCGAAGACCAGCGCCCCTTCTACGACTGGATCCTGGCGCGCCTGGCCGAACTCGGCAAGCTGGCCCGTCCCTTGCCTCATCAGTACGAGTTCTCCCGCCTTAACCTGACCTACATCGTCACCAGCAAACGCAAGCTGCTGCAACTGGTGCGCGACGGCCACGTGGACGGCTGGGACGACCCGCGCATGCCCACGCTGTTCGGCATGCGCCGCCGCGGCTACACCGCCTCGTCCATCCGCCTGTTCTGCGACCGCACCGCCGTCTCGAAGTCGGATTCGCGCATCGATTACAGCCTGCTGGAGCAGGCCGTGCGCGACGACCTGGACCCGGGCACGCCCCGCTCGGTCGCCGTGCTCGACCCGGTCAAGCTGGTCATCACCAACTATCCCGAAGGCCAGAGCGAAAACTGCAAGGCGCCCATCAATCCGCATGACCCCGAGGCCGGCCACCGCGAGTTTCCGTTCTCGCGCGAACTCTGGATCGAACGCGACGATTTCCGCGAAGAAGCGCCCAAGAAGTATTTCCGCCTTTTCCCCGGCAACCAGGTGCGCCTGAAATACGGTTATGTGGTGCGCTGCACCGGCTTTACCAAGGACGAAGCCGGCAAGGTGATCGAAGTGCAGGCCGAGTACCTGCCCGACACCAAGAGCGGCACGCCGGGCGCCGACAGCGTGAAGGTCAAGGGCAACATCACCTGGGTCAGCGCGGCGCACGCCGTGCCTGCCGAGGTGCGCCTGTATGACCGCCTGTTCGCCGACCCGCACCCGGATGGCGGTGACAAGGACTTCCTGACCTGCCTGAACCCCAACTCCATCCAGACCGTGCGCGCCTGGCTGGAGCCGGGCACCCGGATCGAGCCGGGTGCGACCTGGCAGTTCGAGCGCCTGGGTTACTTCACGGTGGACAGCCAGGACTCGCGTCCCGAGGCGCCGGTGCTCAACCGCATCGTCACGCTCAAGGACTCCTGGGGGGCCTGACCGCCGCGCCCTCCGCCGCTCGCGCAACGCCCCCGCCACGGGGGCGTTGTCGCATCCAGACGCCAAGCGTCACAAAGGCCTGGCAAACGCGTTTGCACTGCCACCGAAGGCGGTCAGCCGGGTTATCATGCCCGACATTCCTGACCGGTCCTCGCCCGCTGGCGGACCGACCGCAAGACACCCCTGATGACAACCGAACCCCTCGCCCTGGATTTCAAAAGCGCCACGCTCTATGCCATCCGCGTGGTGCTGCATAGCGCCGACCTCACATCGCTGCAGGAGGCGCTGGCCAGACGCATGGCAGACGCCGGCAGCTTCTTCGAGAATGAGCCCGTGGTGATAGACGCCAGCCGTCTCACCGAAAAAGTGGATTGGCCCGCGCTGGTTCGTGCGCTGGCGGCGCACAACCTGCCGCCCATCGGCGTGGTCGCCGAAGGCGCCAACCTGCAAGGCGCGCGCGAAGCCGGCCTCACGCCCGTGGAGCTGTCGGCCACCGCGCCGCGCGCGCCCCAGGTCGTCGACCCCGCGCCGCCCAATCATGTCTCGACGCCGGTGCCTGCCGCGCCGGAAGCCAGCCCGGCTGCCAAGCAGCAGATCAGCGCCGGGCTCAACGGCGATGCGCAGGCCGTGCCCACCCGCGCGGCGCGCGAGACGACCGCCGCGGCCAACCATACGCCCGCCGCGCCCCAATCCTCGACGGCCCTGGTCATCACCAAACCGTTGCGTTCGGGCCAGCGCGTCTACGCCCGCCACACCGATCTCGTGATCATCGGCATGGTGAGTCAGGGCGCCGAAGTCATCGCCGACGGCAATATCCATGTGTACGGGCCGTTGCGCGGCAAGGCCATGGCGGGCGCGCGCGGCGACACCTCCGCGCGCATCTTCACAACGCATCTGGATGCGGAGCTGCTGGCCGTGGCCGGCGTCTACCGCGTGGTCGAAGACCGGCTGGACCGCAACCTCCACAATCAACCCGCCCTGGTGCGGCTCAACGGCGATACATTGCATATCGAGGCGCTCAAAGGCTGAGGCCGCAGCGTCTCCCACACACTTGTAAGAAGCCATTAAGGGCTTTTTGCTTTACGATAACGCGATTTATACGAACATAAGGGTTTGATCGTCATGACACGTATTGTTGTGGTGACTTCCGGCAAAGGCGGGGTGGGCAAGACCACCACCAGCGCCAGCTTTTCCTCGGGCCTTGCCATGCGTGGCCACAAGACCGCGGTCATCGACTTCGACGTCGGCCTGCGCAATCTCGACCTCATCATGGGTTGCGAGCGGCGCGTGGTGTACGACTTCGTCAACGTGATTCAAGGCGAGGCCAGCCTCAAGCAAGCCCTCATCAAAGACAAGCAGCTCGAGAACCTCTTCATCCTGCCGGCTTCGCAAACGCGCGACAAAGACGCGCTGACGCAGGAAGGCGTGGGCAAGGTCATCGAAGACCTGAAGGAAATGGGCTTCGACTACATCATCTGCGACTCGCCGGCCGGGATCGAAACGGGCGCGCTGCTGGCGGCCTATTACGCCGACGACGCCCTGGTCGTGACCAACCCGGAAGTCTCCTCGGTGCGCGACTCGGATCGCATCCTGGGCATTCTGGCGGCCAAGTCGCGCCGTGCCGTCGAAGGCGACGAGCCGGTCAAGGAATACCTCCTGCTGACCCGCTACAACCCCAAGCGCGTCATCGACGGCGAAATGCTGTCCCTGGGCGATATCGAAGACATTCTGCGCATCAAGATGATCGGGGTCGTGCCTGAGTCGGAAGCGGTGCTGCAGGCGTCCAACCAAGGCCTGCCCGCCATCCACCTCAAGGACACCGATGTCTCCGAGGCCTACAAGGATGTGGTGGCCCGCTACCTGGGCGAAGAACGCTCGCTGCGCTTTACCGAATACGAAAAGCCCGGCTTCCTGAAGCGCCTGTTCGGAGGAAAGTAAGCAATGTCCTTCCTGTCGTTTCTGCTCGGCCAGAAGAAAGCTTCGGCCAGCGTCGCCAAAGAACGGCTCCAGATCATCCTGGCGCATGAGCGCTCGGGCCGGGGAGATTCTCCCGATTACCTGCCGCAACTGCAGCAGGAGCTGGTTGCCGTGATTTCCAAGTACGTCAAGATCAATCCCGACGATATCAAGGTCAACCTTGAGCGCCAGGACACCCTGGAAGTGCTCGAAGTCAAGATCGAAATGCCGCAGAGCGAAACACAGGCATCTGCCTGATACCGTCAGCCCCGGGCCTGGCTCGGGGGCTCAAAACAAACGCCCTGCGCTGGCGCGCAGGGCGTTTGTTTTTTGCGCAGCGCGCAGAGCGCTTACTTGCCGACCTGATCGCCGATCACGCCGCCAATCGCCGCTCCGCCAACGGTGCCGAGGATGCCGCCATTGGTGATGACCGCGCCGGCCACGCCACCCAGGGCCGCGCCGCCCACCGTACTCTTCTGGCGATGGCTCATGCTGTCCCAAGAGGAACAGCCCGCCATCGACGCGGCCATCAGGACCGCCAGGCATGCTTTGGATAGGGTTTTGATCTTCATAGGATTCTCCTGTTCTCGTGCCGGGGATCGCGCACTCGCGGCAGGTCTTACCCCCTACGCGCGTCGGGCGCGCCCCTTCTGGATGACCCATTCAGGATGACAAAAACCGAGGCCGCATGCTGTGAGCGTTGCCCAATTTGTGTATCGAGAAATGTAATTTCTCTACATCATGGACAAAATGTTTCTCGGCCGCCCTATTTGACCAGCTTCAACACTTCGCGAAAGCGCGGATGCTCGCAGGTTTCCATCCACTCGAAGATGGCCATTTCGCTGGTGACGATGTCGGCGCCCGCGGCACGCGCCCGGCGCAGGGCCGCATGATGATCGGCCGCCTTGCGTGAGCCGACCGCATCGGCCACCAGCACCGCGCGCCAACCTTGCTCACGCAACCCCAGCACCGTCTGCAGCACGCAGATATGGGCCTCGCAGCCCGTCAGCAAGACGGTTTTGCGCGCCGGCGGCAGCCAGGCCTCGAAGCCGGGCTCCCGCATGGCCGAGAAATGCATTTTCTGAAAGGTCGATTGCAGCTGCTCGCGCAGCGGCGCCACGGTGGCGCCCAGCATGCGGCTGTGGTGTTCGGTCGCCACCACGGGCACATCGAGCAGGCGCGCTGCCCGCGCCAGCTTGTCGGCCGTGGCCAGCACCGCCTCGCCGCGGTCTATCACCGGCATGAGGCGCTCCTGCATATCGATCACGAGCACGATGGATTGGTCGGCGCGCAGCAACATGGCAATCTCCGGCAGGCGGAGGGCCGCGCGGGCCCTCCGTTCGGGCAGGTTTACTTCAGGGCCTTATAACGCAGGCGCTTGGGCTTGGCGCCCTCGTCGCCCAGGCGGCGCTTCTTGTCGGCTTCGTACTCTTGGTAATTGCCGTCAAAAAAGACCACTTGCGAATCGCCTTCGAAGGCCAGGATGTGGGTCGCGATACGGTCCAGGAACCAACGATCGTGGCTGATGACCATGACGCTGCCAGGAAACTCCAGCAAGGCGTCTTCGAGCGCGCGCAGCGTTTCGACGTCGAGGTCGTTGGACGGCTCGTCCAGCAGCAGCACGTTGCCGCCGGCGATCAGGGTCTTGGCCAGATGCAGACGGCCACGCTCACCGCCCGAGAGTTGGCCCACCACCTTGTTCTGATCACCGCCCTTGAAGTTAAAGCGCCCCAGATAGGCACGCGATGGCATTTCGAACTTGCCCACGGTCAGGATGTCGGCGCCATCGGCCACGGCATCGAAAACCGTCTTTACGGCGTCCAGCGAGTCGCGTGATTGGTCGACATAGGCCAGCTTGACCGTCTGGCCCAGCTTGACCTCGCCCGAATCCGGCTGCTCGCGGCCGGCCAGCATGCGGAACAGCGTCGACTTACCCGCCCCGTTGGGACCGATAATGCCGACGATGGCGCCCGGCGGCACCTTGAAGCTCAGATCATCGATGAGCAGCCGGTCGCCATAGGCTTTGCTGACATGGTCGAACTCGATGGCCTCGTTGCCCAGACGATCACCCACCGGAATGAAGATTTCCTGGGTTTCGTTGCGCTTCTGGTATTCGTAGGAAGACAGCTCCTCGAAGCGGGCAATACGCGCCTTGGCCTTGGCCTGACGGCCCTTGGGATTCTGGCGCACCCATTCGAGTTCTTTCTTGATGGTCTTCTGGCGGGCCGATTCGCTGGCCTCTTCCTGCTTCAGGCGCGCTTCTTTCTGCTCGAGCCAGGAGCTGTAATTGCCCTTCCAGGGGATCCCATGGCCACGGTCGAGTTCGAGAATCCACTCGGCGGCGTTGTCCAGGAAGTAGCGGTCGTGGGTGACGGCCACGACGGTGCCCGGGAATTTGTGCAGGAACTGCTCCAGCCACTCGACGCTTTCGGCATCCAAGTGGTTGGTGGGCTCATCGAGCAGCAGCATGTCGGGCTTGGACAGCAGCAGGCGGCACAGCGCGACACGGCGCTTCTCGCCCCCCGACAGATTACCCACCGTGGCATCCCAGGGCGGCAGGCGCAGCGCATCTGCGGCGATTTCCATCTGATGCTCGATGTCGTCGGAGCCGCTGGACGCGGCGGCGGCGATCACGGCCTCGAGCTCGGCCTGCTCGGCGGCCAGGGCATCGAAATCGGCATCCGGCTCTGCGTAGGCGGTGTACACCTCATCGAGGCGTTTCTTGGCGTTGAAGACCGCGCCCAGCCCTTCTTCGACGGACTCGCGCACCGTGTGTTCGGGATTGAGCTGCGGCTCCTGCGGCAGATAGCCGATGTTCAGACCCGGCATGGGGATGGCTTCGCCCTCGATCTCCTTATCCACGCCGGCCATGATTTTGAGCAGCGTCGACTTGCCCGAGCCGTTCAGGCCCAGCACGCCGATCTTGGCACCGGGGAAAAAAGACAGGGAGATGTCACGCAGGATCTGCCGTTTGGGCGGCACGATCTTGCCGACGCGATTCATGGTGTAGACGTATTGGGCCATGGACTCGGTGAGAAGGATGCAGAGGAATACCGGATTGTAGGCGGTAACCGCCAGCGCCGGGACGACACGCTGCCGGCCGGGTCTGCCCGCTGGCTCAGGAAGAGGCCGCGGCCGCTGCCGGCCGCCGCAGGCGCACCTGAGCCAGGCTCACGCCGGCCAGGGCAAGCAGGCCGCCGACGATGTGGTAGCCATGCGGCCGCTCGCCCAAGGCCAGGGCGGCGATGGCCACCGTCGCCACCGGCATGAGGTTCAGAAAAATGCTGGCCCGGTTGGGGCCCAGATAGCGCACGCCCTGCATCCACAGAAAGGGCGCGAAAAGCGAAGGAAAGATCGCCGCGTACAACACGAGCGGCAGATTCTGCAGGTTCAGCGGCGAAGGCGCGGCGAACAGGAAAAAAGGCAATTGAAACAAGACCACGAAGGCGGCCTGCATGAACAGCGACTGCCACACGCCGATCTGCAGATGCCATCTGCGCAGCAGCACCCCGTACAGCGCATAGGACAACGCAGCCAGCGCCATCAAGCCGTCGCCCAGGCTGCCGCCGATGGCCAGCAACCGGGCGGGATGCCCCTCCCCTATCAGGATGCCCAGGCCGAATAGCGCGACCAGGGCGCCAAGCACGGCCATGACGGTGGGCGGCTCGCGCAACAACAGCGAACCGACCACGATGGTCATCAGCGGCACCGTGGAGGTGATGATGCCCATATTGGTGGCCGTGGTCGTGGCCGCCGCGACGTAAGACAAGCCCTGGAAGACCGCCATGCCCAATGCGCCCAGCACGGCCAGCCGCCACAACAGCGGCCGGATGCGCCCCCATTGCCGGACGACGCCCGGCAAGGCGAAAGGCGCCAACAGCGCCAGCGCGATCAGCCAGCGGTAAAAACTGATGGCGGCCGGCGAAATGACGCTGGCCGCCATCTTGGTCACCACCATATTGATGGACCAGATGAGCGCGGCCAGCAAAGGGAAGACCATGTAGCGGGCGGAAGCGGAAGGCATGACAGGCAAAAATAGGGGGAAACCCCCGGATAGTAGCGCGCAGGCCCGCCCGCCTTGGCCGTGGCCCTGCCAACAGCGCGGGAAAGCGCGACAATACGGTTTTCGCAACCCAACTGCCAGGTAACTCATGTCCGCATCCGCCAAACCTCCCGCCGCGCTCGCGCGTTTCAGCGAGCCCGAACTCGAGATGCTGGCCAAAACCGCCGACGCGCTGAGCGCCTATCTGGGCCAACCCGTGCTGGCGGAAGTGGCCGAGGGCGAGGAAGGCACCGAATGGGCCGCCTTCGGCGTGGCGCTGGACGCCGACGCCAAGGAAGAGGACGAGCGCCCCCATATGCAGATGGGCGGCCCGGGCGCCCGCATCCTGGGCGGGCGCGGCGGGCTGCCCGACACCGCCGCCCAGGCCTATGAGTGCCTCTACCTCTGGGCCATCCAGATCTCGCTCACCGAGGGCGAGCGCTTCATCAAACTCGATCAGGAAGGCGAGGAATGCGCCTGGTCGGACGTCCTGTCCGACGTGCTGCCATTTGACCTCAGCGAGAACGCCGAAGACGTCCTGGACGATGACGAAGCCGAGGACGACGATGATGAGGATGACCACCCGCACCACGACCATCACGGCCATCGCCACTGAGCCGGCAGCCCGCGGCTAGTCCAGCCGGCCCTCCTGCACGGCATGACAGGCCACGATCGCCCCGCTGGCTGCGGGCAAGGCCTGCGGCGCTTCACTTCTGCAACGCGCATTGGCTTGCGGGCACCGCGGGTGAAACGTGCAGCCGGGCGGCGGATTGAGGGGATTGGGAACCTCGCCCGCCACCGCGGTGCGCGATTTGCCCGTGCCGTTCAGGTCCGGGATGGCTTCCAGCAACATGCGCGTGTAGGGATGCTGCGGCCGCTGAAACAAGGCGTCGCGGCAGGCCACTTCGACCAGGCGTCCCAGATACATGACCCCCACCCGGTCGGCCACATGGTGCACCACGGCCAGATTGTGCGAGATAAAGAGGTAGGTCAGCCCCAGTTCGCGCTGCAGGTCCTTCATCAGATTGAGCACCTGCGCCTGCACCGACACGTCCAGCGCCGAGGTCGGCTCGTCGCACACCAGGAACTCCGGCCGCACGGCCAGCGCACGCGCAATCGAAATACGCTGGCGTTGCCCGCCTGAGAACTGATGCGGATAGCGGCTCTGATCGGCCGGATCCAGGCCCACCTGGCCTAGCAATTCCGCCACACGCTGCTCGCGCTGGACCGCGGTCATCGAGGTGTGGGTGAGCAGCGGCTCGGCAATGATGCGTCCCACGCGCCAGCGCGGATTCAGGCTGGCATAGGGGTCCTGGAAGATCATCTGCAGCCGGCGGCGCAACGCCTGGCCGCGCCGCCCTTGCATGTTCGACAAGGGTTGATCGGCGAAGGTGATGCTGCCTCGGGTCAGATCGTAAAGACCGACCAGCATGCGCGCCACGGTGGACTTGCCACAGCCTGACTCGCCCACCAGGGCCAGGGTTTCGCCGCGGGCGATCTCGAAAGACACGCCATCGACCGCCCGCAGCATGACCCGGGGTTTGCGTGCGAGTTTGCGCTCCAGCCAGGGCGCTGACACGTCGAACCAGCGCGCCGCGTCCTTGACCTGTACCAATGCATCACTCATGCCCTGCTCTCCTGCTGCAGCAGCCAACAGGCCGCGCGCGACGCGCCGGCCGGCACCAACTCGGGACGGTCACGGCCGCAGCGCTCCATGCGCCGGCCGCAACGCGGATTGAAGGCACAGCCCGGCGGAATCGCATTGAGCCGCGGCATGCTGCCGTCGATCTGGACCAATCGCCCGGCCGTGCCATCCAGCTTGGGAATGGAGCCCATCAGGCCGGATGTGTAGGGATGATGCGGGCGGTGGATGACATCACCCACCGGACCGAGTTCAGCCACTCTGCCGGCATACATGACGGCAACCCGATCAGCGGTCTCGGCGATCACGCCCATATCGTGGGTGATCAGCATGACGGCCGCCCCCTGCTCCCGGCAGAGTTTTTTCAGCAACTCGATGATCTGAGCCTGAATGGAGACGTCCAAGGCCGTCGTGGGCTCGTCGGCCACCACCAGCTTGGGCTCGGCGGCCAACGCCAGCGCGATCACCACGCGCTGGCGCATGCCGCCCGAGAACTGATGCGGGTAGTGATCGATGCGTTCGCGCGCGGCCGGAATCCCGGTCGCGGCCAACAAGTCGATGGCCCGCTCGCGCGCCTGTCGTGGCGTCAGCGTCAGGTGCGTGACAATGGTCTCGACCAGTTGCTGCCCCACGGTATAGAGCGGATTGAGCGACGTGAGCGGATCCTGGAACACCGCGCCGATCTGACGGCCGCGAACCCGGCGCATCTGGGCTTCCGGCAGGTTGTCGATGCGCCGGCCCTCGAGCAGGATTTCGCCGCCGCTGATCCGTCCGGGCGGCTCCAGCAGCCCGATGATGGCCGCGCCCGTCAGGGACTTGCCCGCGCCGGACTCGCCCACCACCCCCAGGATTTCGCCGGCGGCGAGGGAAAAAGAAACGTCATCCAGGGCCTTGAGCACGCCGCGCCGGGTGGGGAACTCGACCGACAGATGGTTGACCTGTAGCAATGGGCTCATGGCTGCCTCAATTCAGACGCGGGTTGAGGGCATCGCGCAGCCAATCGCCCACCAGATTGACCGACAACACCAGCAAGACCAGCGCGGCGCCAGGGAAAATGGTGATCCACCATTCGCCGGAGAACAGGAAATCGTTGCCGATGCGTATCAAGGTGCCCAGCGATGGGGCGGTCGGCGGCACGCCTACACCCAGAAAGGACAAGGTGGCTTCGGTAATGATGGCCGTGGCCAGGTGCACGGTTGCCAGCACCAGCACCGGGCCAGTGACGTTGGGCAGGACATGGCGGAACATAATCACCAGCGAGGGCACACCGATGACCCGGGCCGCCTGCACGTACTCGCGGTTCTTCTCGACCAGGGTGGAGCCGCGCACGGTGCGCGCATACTGCGGCCACCCCGCCAGCGCGATGGCGCCCACCAGGACCGGAAAGGCGATCATCTCATGCATGTCCCGCGGCACCACCGCCCGCGCCACGCCGTCGATCAGCAAAGCGATCAGAATGGCCGGGAAAGACAGTTGGACATCGGCCACGCGCATGATGAGCGCATCGATCCGCCCGCCGGCATACCCGGAAATCAAACCCAGCACCACCCCGATGAGCATCGACAGCGCCACCGACGCCAGGCCGATGAGCAGCGATACGCGCGTGCCATAGAGAATGGCCGAGTAGAGATCGCGCCCCTGGCTGTCGGTCCCCAGCAGATACTTGCCCTGGCCATTGCTGTCCCAGGCCGGCGGCAACAGCGCATCGAGCAACTCCACCGAAGCAAGATCAAAAGGATTGTGGGGCGCTACCCATTGCGCGCCGAAGGCGCCCACCAGCATGAGCAGCAGCACGACGCTGGCCACGATGGCCACGGGGGTGTGCCGCCAGGACCAGCACAGGTCGCCATCCCACCAACGTTTGAGTGTGGCGCGCATCAATGGCCTCCGCCCTGGCGCGAGAGCCCGGCACGCAGCCGGGGATCCACCACGAAATACAGCAGATCGACGGCCAGATTGATCAGCACGAAAATCAGCGCGATGAGACAGAGATAGGCCGCCATGACCGGGATATCCGCGAACTGCACGGCCTGGATAAAGAGCAGACCCATGCCGGGCCACTGAAACACCGTCTCGGTCACGATGGCAAACGCGATGATGCCGCCCAATTGCAGCCCCGTGATGGTGATGACGGGCACCATGGTGTTCTTCAAGGCGTGGCCAAAATGGATCGCCCGGCGCGTCAAGCCGCGCGCCCGGGCGAACTTGATGTAATCGGCCCGCAGCACTTCCAGCATTTCCGAGCGCACCAGGCGCAGCACCAGCGTCATCTGAAACAGCGACAGCGTGATGGCGGGCAGAATGAGATGCTTCCAACCGCTGACAGTCAGCAGGCCCGTACTCCACCAGCCCAGTTTTACCGTCTCGCCGCGGCCATAGCTGGGCAGCCATCCCAGATGCACGGAGAACACCAGGATCAGCAGGATGCCGATGAGAAAAGTCGGCAGCGACACACCCAGCAAGGAGCCTGCCAGCACCAGTTGCGCCACCCAGCCCTTGCGCCGCAATGCGGTGTACACGCCCAGGGGCAGGCCGACCACCAGGGCCAGACAGGCGGCGACCAGCGACAGCTCCAGCGTGGCCGGCAGACGGCTTTTGATCAGGCTGGACACCGGCTCGCTTTGCCGCAAGGAGATACCAAAGTCGCCCTGCGTGGCGTTACCGATGAAGCGCGCGAACTGCAGCGCGGCCGGGTCGTCCAACCCCAGCTTGTGGCGCAACTCGGTGCGCTCGGCGTCGGTGGCGTCCTGGCCGAGCATGATGGTCACCGGATCGCCCACATACTGAAACAGCACGAAAGCCAGCAAGGCGACGGCCACCATCACCGCGGCGGCCTGCAGGAGCCGGCGAAGAATGAATGCAAACATAGAAGCTCACTGCGAGGCGCGGCAGCTCGTGGGCCAGCCGCCGCGCGTGACGCGATGCAGATCAGTCGACCTTGACCCAGTCGGCCACCAGGCGATTGTCGGCGCGATGAATCACGCTGACATTCTTGCGCATCGCCCAGGGGATGACCTGGTCATGCAGCGGAATGTGCCCGAACTCCTTGGCATGCATTTCCAGGGCTTTGTGGATGTCGGCGTCGCGTTTGGACGTGTCGGTCTCGGTCTTGACGCGATCGATGATGGCATCGACCTCTTTATTGCTGTAGTTGCCGATGTTGTACATCCCGTCGGCGCCCTCGCCCTTGGTGTGAATGAGGTTTTGCAGCGTGTACATGGCGTCGAACGTCGGCACGCCCCAGCCGAACAGGTAGACGCTCGTATCGTGATTCTGCACCTTGGGGAAATAGGTCGCGCGCGGCATGGCGTTGAGCGACGCCTTGACGCCGACCTTGGCCCACATGCCCACGACGGCCTGGCAGATGGCCTCGTCATTGATGTAGCGGTTGTTCGGACAGTCCAGCGTGAAATTGAGGGTGCCGTCGTAGCCGGCATCCTTGAGCAGCGCGCGCGCTTTCTCCGGGTCATAGGGCACACGTTTGTGCAGATCCTCGGCCCAACCGTGCACCTGGGGCGCGATCATGGTGCCGGTCGGCGCGGACAAACCGCGCATCACGGCGCGCTTGATCGCATCGACATCGATGGCGCGGTAAAGCGCCTCGCGCACCCGCACATCCTGGAAGGGGTTCTTGCCCTTGATGTTCGAGTACAGCAGCTCCGGCCGCTTCTGGTCGTAACCGATATAGATAGTGCGGTACTCGTTGCCCTCGACCACCTTGGCCTGTTGCCGCAGGCGGTCCAGATCCTGCGCCGCCGGGTCGAGCACGAAGTCGATTTCGCCCGACAGCAGCGCGGCCGTGCGGGTGGCGTTCTGCTTGATGGGCGTGAAGACCACCTCGGTCACATTGCCCACCTTGTCTTTCTTGTTCCACCAATCGGGGTTCTCCTCGAAGGTGGTGCGCACGTCGACTTCACGCGACTTGAGTTTGTAAGGCCCGGTGCCGTTCGTGTTGCGCGCGGCGTAGGTTTCTTCCTTGTTGACGAAATCCTGAGGCTTGGCGACATTGTGCTTTTCCGCCCACGCCCGGTTCATGATGAACACATTGGGTAGTTGGCGCAGCAACACGGGGTTGGGCGCGGTCGTCTCGATCTCGATCGTGTGATCGTCGACCTTGCGCGCTTCCTTGATGCCGGTGGTGTAGGCCTTGTAATTGGACGTCGGCGCCATGGCCCGGTGGATGGAGAACACGGCATCGTCGGCGGTAAACGGCGCACCGTCGTGGAACTTGACCCCCTCGCGCAGCTTGAAGCGATACAAGGTGGGCGAGACTTGCTCCCAGGAGGTTGCCAGGCGCGGGACGACCTTGAAATCCTTGTCGTAGTCCACCAGCGGTTCGTAGACATAACTGTTGGCCGCGATGGTCATGCCCTCGTTCTGCGAATGCGGGTCGAAGGTGAGGATATCGCCTTGCGCGGCCCAACGCAGGGTTTTGGCCTGCGAGGCCAACGGCATGGCGACGGTGGCGGCGATCGCCAGCGCAATCAGGGTACGGCGCATAGGAACTCCTGACATTATTCTGAATGACCGGCGGATATTGCCGTAGCGCAGAATGCCGCGTCAATTCAGGGTTTGCGCGCATAGGCAGGCCTGTATCCCGGATCGCCGAAAAAGGCGGAAGGATATGCATATCGGGACGGGGAATATCGGCGCGCGCCCGGCGCCGGCGTCAGGACAAACCGCGCCCGCGATCACGCAGGTAGAGCAGATACCCCAAAGGCCACATGAGCCAGACCAGCATCCGGCCCAGCGGATGCGTCAGCCGATGGCTGCCGACCGCTGTCTGCCGGCCCGAATGCTCCAGCAGCAGCCGAAAGCGCGTATATCGCGCCGCGGCCAGCAAAAAGTCTTTGGGCCGGAAACGCAACTGCGCGGTGTGATGTTGCAGCATGTCCCAGGCCAGCAGATAAAGCCCCTGGGCATTGCCGCTCAGAGAGACCTGGCCTTGACTCAGGCTATCGGCAGACGCGTGATAGATGCGGACCACGCGATTGATGAAGCGGCTGCGATAGCCGGCTCGGGCAATGGCCCACCAGACCAGGCTCTCGGGCACGAAGCCGGGCGCATCCTGCGGAAAAGGAAACTGACGCAGCACATCGGTGCGCATGCAACCGAATTTTTCGCCCCGCACCCGCCGGCGGAAATACATATCCACCGCATCGCTGTCCAGGACATCCGCCGGAAAACGATCACCGACGATGCTGCCGTCAGGCCGGGCGCACAGGCCCGTGACAGCGACAAAGCCGGGGCGCTCGGCCACGGGAATATCGCGCCATGCCGCGTCCAGGATGGACAGGGCATCGGGCGTCATCTCGTCATCGCTGTCCAGCGCCACGATGAATTCGCCCTGGGCCTGCCTCACCCCCAGATTGAAGGCGGTTTTCTTGTGCTGGTTTTTTTGCCAGACATAACGGATGGGGAAAACGTTGTCCGCCTGCCATCGGCTCACGATCTGATGGGTATCGTCGGTGGAGCCATCATCGACGATGAGCCACTCGAAGTCGCGCAAGGTCTGCCCGACCAGAGACTGGTAGACACGGTGCAGCATGGCCGCCCGGTTATAGGTCGGCGTCAGAACGGTGAAGCGATAAATGGGTTTTTCCATGCGTTTGGGGCCTGTCGCTCACCAACTATGCCGTGATCTGCCAGTGAAACCTCTATGCGTCGAAGTTTAGGAAAGAAAAACCGCGAATTTGTGCCAATACAAAGCCAATTGAAATTCAATATATCAATATATTGCTGTGGCACGCAGATTCTGCGCGGTACACTTTGCCCTCGCGGACACCTGCAAGCGCCCACCCTATGGAACCGAATACCGTCCAGCTCAACGACATCGCACTGTTCGTCGAGGTCGCCAAGCGCAAAAGCTTCAGCCTGGCGGCCAGGGCGCTGCACATACCGACGTCGACCTTGTCGCGGCGCATCGGCCAGCTCGAGCGCGCGATCGGACTACGCCTGATCAACCGCAATACGCGGCGGCTGGAGCTCACTGACGCAGGGTCTATTTATCTGCGGCGCTGCCAGGGCCTCATCGACGAGGCGCGTCTGGCGCAAGAGCAGTTATTGTCATTGTCGAGCAAGCCCAAGGGGCGGTTGAGCATTTCCATGCCCTACAGCCTGGCCATCTGGCTGCTGCCCACTTCGCTACGCGCGTTCATGGATGCCTACCCGGACCTGGAATGCGAGTTCGACCTCAACATGAAGTCGACCGCGGACTCGCAAGGCGAGCCGTTCGACATCGTGCTGCGCTTTGGGCGCGAAGGCAGTGATTTTCACGACGACAACTCGGTTATCGTCGATGAGATCATCCGCCTGGACAACTACCTGTACGCATCGGACGCCTATCTGGAGCAGTACGGCGAGCCGCGCACGCCTGCCGACCTGACCCGGCACCAGTGCCTGCGCACCGCCATCGACGAAGCGCACTCTTTCTGGATTCTGAGCAACGGCAAGCAAACCGAGCGCATCGCCATCAGCGGCCACCTGGCCGGCAACAACATTAGTGTCATGGGCACGTTCTCGGGGCTAGGCCTGGGCATTACCCGCCTGCCTTTCTGCCAGGCGCTGGACCCCATCATCGAGCGGCATTCGCTGCGGCGAGTCTTGCCGCAATGGCATGTGCAACCGATCTCGATCTACGGCCATTTCCCGCAGCAGATCCTGCCAGCCAAGACCCGCGCTTTCATGGACTTCATCCGCCCGCAACTGGGGCCGGCGGATGGGGCTTCGCTGCCGCCGCACAAAGCGCCGGCCGTCGACAACGACGCCGCCGACCCCTCGCCGGCGCCGGCGTCTGCCGCCAAGCGCCGGGACCGCCCGCAGGCGCCGGACGCATCGGCGCACTGAGGCCGAGCCGCGCCCGGGCGCGTCAGCGTTTCTTGCGCAGATGCGGCAAGGTATAAGCCTGATCGCGATAGACCCGCTGCGGCCATAGCGCATGGGCTAGCGTCTTGCGGATCGCCTCCGGATCCGGCGGCACGATGGGCGTGTAGTCATCCCCCCCCAGGTACCGATATTGCGAGCCGGGTTTGCCGGGCTCGAGAATGGTGAGCGTCTGCTCCTGCAGCAAGCCATAGACGTCGCCGTATTGCATCACCGCACGCCCTCCGGCGGCGGGATCGGTGAGATCGGCGCCGATCATCGGATGCTCGCCCTCCACCCCCAGCAGCGACAGCAACGTCACCGGAAAATCAATCTGGCTGACCACCCGCTCGTCCACGCGCGGCCGCACCGAGCCGCCCAGAATCAAGGCCGGAATGTGGAAATGCCGCAAGGGGATGCGCTGCTTGCCGCCGACGCGCACATCGTGGTCGGCGGTCACGAGAAACACCGCGTCGTCCCAATAGGCGGATTGCCGCGCGCGATCGAAGAATCGCCCGATGGCCCAGTCGGCATAGCGCACCGTATTGCCCACGGTCGCCGGGTCGCCCACCGGCGTGATCCGCCCGGCGGGGTATTCCCACGGAGAGTGATTGCTGACACTGAAGGCCAGGATGAAGCACGGCTCATCCCCGGCCTGCTCGAGCACGGCGTGTACGCGATTGAACATGTCTTCATCGCTAGCCCCCCAGGTACCGACAAAGGCAGGGTTGTCGAAGGTCTTCAGGTCGTAGAGTTCGGTAAAGCCATTGCCCAGGAAAAAGGCCTTCATGTTGTCGAAATGCGCTTCGCCCCCATAGACGAAGCAATTGCGGTAACCCTGCTGACCCAACAGCTGCGCCAGCGTGAAAAAGCGCGACTGCGCGCCGGGCAGGCGCAGCGCAGCCTGTGACAGCGACGGCGGAAATCCCGCCGACAACGCTTCCAGCCCGCGCACCGAACGGGTGCCCGTGGCAAAGGCGCGCTTGAACATCCAGGCATCGGGTGCCAGGCGATCCAGCTCGGGGGTGCAGCCGCTGCCGCCCAGATGGCCGACGAATTGCGCCCCCAGGCTCTCTTCGACGATGAGCACCAGGTGGCGCTTTTTACGCGGCTTATCGGCCGGCACCTGCCTGTGCAAGGTGGGAATGGCAGGATCCATGGCCGGGCCCTCGATACGCGATGCGGCGCGCACCAGGGCCTGGATTTCCGCGTCGTCCATATCGCCATACGCCCGGCTGGCCGAGGCCTCGTTCTTGAGCGAGTACACGGAGAACATCACGTTGTAGAGCGAGTTCAGCGCCAGCGCGTTGACCAGGCCGTCGCCGCAAAAGGCCACCGTGGACGGATTGATGGGGCGATGCTTGAGCGTGCCGCGGATGACCAGCACGCAAAGCGCGATGCCCGCCAGGGTGAGCAGAGGCCGCCACCACCAGGCCAGCACCGGCTGCGCAAACAGCCAGTCCTGGCTGAACAGCCGCCAGCCCAGCAAGGCCAGCGCGGCCAACAGCGCCACCCCCAGAAAGAGCGCCAGCCGGTACTCTTTGAAGAGCATCGAGAAAACTTCACGGGGGTACTTCAGATAAATGACGTACAACTGATTGGGCCGGGTGTCGTACTCGATGACGTATTGCGGGGTGGAACACTCCAGCAGGCAGATGATCGACCAGGCGATGACCAGCCAGACACCATTGACGGCGATGGCGGCGGGCCAATGCCCCAGCCACGGCGCCAGCGCCAGCGGCAGGGCGACCATGATGCCGATCAAGTGGGCATCGATGCGCAGCCCGCCCACCACAATGCGCCAGGGCTGCCGTGCTTCGGCAACGCGCTTGCGCTGCCAGAGCATCAGGGCAAGCCGGCTCAGCGTCAGAAAGACGAAGGCCGCGACGATGAAGACGAAAATCTGAGAGTACATTCGCTGGTACCTGAACCCTGGGCGCGGTCTTGCGCCAAACCGAGACCTTAGAGGAAAAGCCGTCAAATTTTCATGATCGGCCGACGTTCAGCCAGGCGGCCGGTGCTGCAGCTTGGCCGCCCAACGCACGGCAGCGCCGGATTGTTTCATGGGGCCGGCGCCCGATCAACGCGTGCGAACCGGGCTAGCCCCCTGCGCCCGGGCCAATCTTGAGCGTCTCGCCCACCCAGAGCCTGGCAGCGTCCATCATACGGCCGACCGCAGAAGCGGGCGCGACCGCCTCGCCGGCCAGCAGGGGCGCTTGCCCCACGACCTGCCCGCCGACCAGCCAGCGCACCTGCCCGATCTGCTGGCCAGCCTGCAAAGGAGCGCGCAAGGGCGCGTTCAGGACGACCTGGCGCTCGGGGATCTGCCCGGCGGGCACGGCCAGATAAGGCGCATGGCGGGGAGCGTAGCTGACCTGATCGGCCGCGCCCATCCACACGCGTGCGTTCGCTGGCGCGCCCCACGCCGGGGCCAGATCGTAGGCTTGATAGCCCCAGTCGAGCAAGGCCTGACCTGCCTGGGTACGGCTTTTATCCGAATCCGTGCCGGTCACGACCGCGATCAAGCGCCGGGCCACGCCCTGCTCATCGCGGCTGGCCGTGGCAATGAGACAGTAGCCCGCGGCGCCCGTGTGCCCGGTCTTGATGCCGTCGACACTGCTGTCCTGCCACAACAGCCGGTTGCGGTTGCGCTGGCGAATGCCGCCGTACTCGAACTCGCGCTGGGCGTCGAACCGCGCCGCCCATTGCGGGAAATCGGCCACATAGCGCTGCGCCAACCGGGCCAGATCACGCGCCGTGGAGTAGGTCTGCGGATCGGGCAACCCTGCCGGGCTCGCAAACCGCGTGCGGGACAAGCCCAGCGCGGCCGCGCGCTCGTTCATGCGTGTCACGAAGGCCTCGACCGACCCGGCGCTGGCTTCGGCCAACGCCACGGCCGCGTCATTGCCAGACTGCACCATCAGCCCGGTAAGCAACGCCGCAACGCTGACCTGCTGCCCCGGCTCGAGAAACATGCGCGAACTGCCTGGCGGCACGCGCCAGGCGCGCGTGGAGATACGCACCGGCTGCTCGAGCGCCAGGCGCCCGGCGGCCAAGTCTTCGTAGATGAGATAGGCCGTCATGATCTTGGTGAGCGACGCCGGCTCGATGCGGCTGTCGGCCTGGCTGGAGGCCAGCTCCTGCCCGGTGGTGACGTCCAGCAGCAGCCAGGCGCGGGCATCGATCGCAGGCGGGGTGGCGGCCTGTGCGCTCACGGCCCACGCAAACAGGGCCAGGCCGAGGGGAATCTTCAGTTTCATACAGCTTAAGTGCGTCCGGCAGGACGCTTATCGTGGCGGCCCATCAAGGGAGGAAGGCAAGCCCCGGCCAGCCGGGGCGAACGGTTCGATCCGAACGGGCCGCGCGGAGTTCCCCGTCCTCATCGGGGCGGCGCAAGGGTGGTGGCCACTTTGACATAAATCAGCTCGGCCGCAAGTTCTATCAGGGTCTGCGTCAGGATGACGGCGGGCAGCACGGGCAGCGCACCGGGGATCGCCAGCCCCATGGGCAACACGACGAGCGAGTTGCGTGTGGCGGTACTGAAGGCCACCGCGCGCCGCTGCGCCAAGGGCAAGCTGCGGGCCAGCATCCAACCCAGCATCGGGGCGGCCAGGGCAAAAGCGATATAAAGGGGCGCGACCGCGCGTACGGCGCCCCACGCCTGGCTGATCTCGGGCGTCATGGCGGCGACCACGACCGCCAGCACTGCGGCGGTCGCCGGCACGGGCAGAATCCCCAGCCCGTGCACCACCCGCGCGCCAACGTGGCCGCGACGCCCCCAGGCCTGACACCCTGCCGCCAGTAGAAAGGGCAGAACGATCAGCGTGACAAAGGCCCGGAGAAAGGGCTCCCAAGCCATCCACTGTCTGGCCTGCGGGCCGAGAAACACCCCCAGATACAGAGGCAGAAGCAGCATCTGCACCGCCAGCAGCAGCGGCGTGGCGGCCAGCAGCGCGCGCGCATCGGCGCGACCGAGATGGGCGAAGGTCACCACATAATCGATGCAGGGCGCCAGCAATACCAACAATACGCCCAGCCGTATGACGGGATCGTCCGGCACCCAAGGCAGCAAGGCGGCCACCAGCAAGGGCACGGCGACGAAATTCGCCAGCAAGAGCACACGCACAAAACGCAGATCGCGCAAGGCGCCGCGTAACTGCGCCAGCGGCACCTGCAGAAAGGTCGCAAAGAGCATCAGCGCCAGCAAGGGCTCGATGGCCACCGACAGACGGCGCGTCCCCGGTGCGAGCCAGGCTGCGATCAAGCCCAGGAGGACCGCGCCGAAATAGATGGAGACCTGCTTGGCTTCCAGCTCCTGGCGCGACATCACGGCGCCAACCGGCGCAAAGTCAGCAAGCCCGCGCCAAAGCAGACAAAGACGCCCCCCATCAGCCGGTCCACCCACCGCACCACGCTCGCACGCGTGAGCGCGGCGCGCGCCTGGCGCGCCAGCAATGCGTAGATGTGCAGGGAGCACAACGACATCAACATGAAAATCCCGGTCAACATACAGAACTGCGGCATCAAGGGCTCGCCCGGCATGATGAACTGCGGAAACAGCGCCGCGAAGAAAAGTATCGGCTTGGGATTGGTGAGCGCCAGGCCCACCGCCTCGAGGAAGTAGGCCCGATTGGCGCGGCGCGGCAGGACGTCCTTATCGGCGATCACCAGAGGCGAGCGGCCGCGCAATTGTCTGAAACCCAGATAAAACAGATAGCAGGCGCCCAGAATCTTGACCGCGAGAAACAGGGCCGCCGAGGTGCGCAGCAATACCCCCAGGCCCAGCATGGAAGCGGCGGACAGGCAGAACAGGCCCGCCACATTGCCCAACGCGCCGAAGCAGACCGCCCGCATGCCCGGGCCCAGCGAATTGCGGATGGCCAGCACCGTTGCCGGCCCTGGGCTGACGACCGAGATGGCGGCAAGAGCGCAATAGGCCAATAGCACTTGGGTCTGCATGGTGATCTCCGGGGGGCAGCGAAGAATCTTAGCGCATAGTGCTCTACACTCAGGCCGGAAATAGGGAGCATGCCTGTGTCTGGACCACCTGCCACTGGATGGAAGCGCTATGCCTGGGTCGGCCTGGGATGGATCCTGGTCGCGCTGGGCTTCATCGGCGCCTTCCTGCCCGTGATGCCCACGACGATTTTTCTGATTCTGGCGGTGGGCTGCTTTGCCCGATCTTCCCCGGCGCTGGAGTCCTGGTTGCTGCAGCACCCGAAGTTCGGCACCCCGCTGCGGCAATGGCGTGAACAGGGCGCCATCAGCCGCAAGGGCAAGGGTTTTGCCGCGGCGGGCATGGCGCTGGGTTATCTGATGTTTCTCTGGGGCGCCCGCCCCGGCTGGCCGCTGGCCTGCGCCGTGGGCGCGGGCATGGCCGCCTGCGCGGCCTGGGTGATATCCCGCCCGGCGCCCCGGCCCTGAAAGCTCAGGCCGCCAGCGTCGCGTTGTCGATCACGAAGCGGTATTTCACGTCGCCCTTGAGCATGCGCTCATACGCCTCGTTGATCTCGTCGGCGCGCACCATTTCGATGTCAGCAAGGATGCCGTGCTCGGCGCAGAAATCCAGCATTTCCTGGGTTTCCGGAATGCCCCCGATCATCGAGCCGGACAGCGAGCGACGCTTCATGATGAAATTGAACACGTCCGGCGCGTCATGCGGTGTGGGCGGCGCGCCCACCAGCGTCAAGTTGCCGTCGCGCTTGAGCAGCACGAGCAGGCTGTCCAGATCGTGCGGCGCGGCCACCGTATCGACAATGAGATCGAAGCTCTTGGCGTGCGCGGCCATTTCATCGGCGTTGCGGGAATTGACGACTTCGTCCGCGCCCAAGGCCAGGGCGGCCTGGCGCTTGGACTCGGAGGTCGTAAAGGCCACCACTTGCGCGCCCATGGCATGAGCCAGCTTGATGCCCATATGACCGAGGCCGCCAATGCCGACAATGCCGACCTTCTTGCCCGGACCGGCCTGCCAGTGCCGCAACGGAGAATAGGTCGTGATGCCGGCGCACAGCAGCGGCGCCACGGCCGCCAGATCCTTCTCGGGATGGCGGATATGCAAGCCGTAACGCTCGTGAACCACGATCTGCTCTGAATAGCCCCCCAGCGTCCAGCCCGGGGCGTCGGCGATGGGCGAGTTATAGGTGCCCACCATGTCGTCGCAATAGTTCTCCAGCCCCAGTTTGCACTCCTGGCAATGCTTGCAACTATCGACGATACACCCCACGCCGGCCAGATCGCCGGGTTTGAAACCCGTCACCTTGTCGCCCACCGCGCTGACGCGGCCCACGATCTCGTGACCCGGCACGCAGGGAAACTGTGTGCCCGCCCACTCGGCGCGCACCTGATGCAGGTCGGAGTGGCAAATGCCGCAGTAGGCGATGTCGATCCGGATATCGTGCGGCCCCACGGCGCGGCGGCTGATATCGAGAGGCCCCAGAGGTTGGTCGCCCGCACGGGCGCCGTAGGCTTTGACACTCATATCCTGCTCCTTGAAAGATAGGCAGGCTGACAGCGACGCCAGCCTCATCCTGCAATTTATTCCTGTGGCGCGAATAGGGCCAGCCATTTGCGCAAGCCGGCCGATCTCCGTAGCGGTACGGAGGGCGGCCCGGTCCGGCCCCTGCAATAATGGGGGCATCGTGATCACACCCTCCCTCCTTTGGCGCAGCCTCGCGGCCTGGCTGCTGCTTAGCGTGGCCGGCATCGTACTGCTGGGCCGCTACGACTACCTATCGCAGCGCGACCGCTTTCTGCAGGGTGCGAGCATCGCCCATCGCATGCTCAGCCAAAAGGCCGTGCAGCACGAGGCCGTCCTCGAGACCCTAGGCGCGCTGTCGCACCCCCCCACGCCCGAACGCCTGTTGCCGGGCTTACGCCCGGCGTTGACGGAGCTGTTGGGGCTGGGCTGGCTGTCGGCGCAAGGATGGCAGGGCAGCCAGCCTGCCCCGCCGCAACTACAGCAAGCCGTCGAGCGCGCCCGTACGCTCGGTCACGCCGTCACCCTGCCGCAGGACGGCGGCCACTACTGGCTCGTCTCGCCCTCGTCGTGGAGCATGCTGATCGACGCCAACCGTCTGCTCTCGCCGAGCGACATCGCCGACGATATCGGCACGCTCGAGCTCGGCGTACGCGATGAAGCGCTGGCGCTGCGGCAGGCTGAGCGCGCACGCGGTCCGGTGATGACCGTCACCAAGACACTGGGATCGATCAGCCAGCCGTTTCCCATGCGGGCGACCCGCCATCTGGGTCCGGCGGACTGGCCCTGGCTGCCCTGGGCGGCGTGGACGCTGGCCAGCGCGTTGCTGATCGCGACGGCCCGTTATTGGCAGAACAGCCGTCGCCAGGCGCGACGCCAGACCGAGCAGGCCAGGCTGGCCGCGTTTTCACGCTTGAACACTCTGGGCGAGATGGCTGCCGGCATCGCACACGAATTGAATCAGCCGCTTACCGCCATCCTGGCCCAGACCCGCGCGGCCCAGCGCTTGATGGACGATCCCGACGAAGCCGCTGCCGTGCGCCAGGCGCTGGAAGCCAGCGCCCAGCAGGCTCGCCGTGCGGCCGACATCATCCAGCGGCTGCGCGCCCTGGTCGGATCCGGCGCGACGGCGGCCCGCCGGCCGTTGACACCGGACAGCCTGGCCAGCAATCTCGCGTTTTTATGCGAACCCGAACTCGCCCGGCACCAGATTCAACTGGCGTGGAGCAATGCCGCACCCGCCGCCCGCCCGCTGGGCGACCCGGTGGCGGTCGAACAGATTCTGCACAACCTGGTGCAGAACGCCATTGCCGCATTGGGCAAGCGCGCTCCGCCCCGGCACATCCGCCTGCATGGCGAGGTCCGCGATGGGCTTTATCGCTTCCGCGTGAGCGACAATGGCCCCGGCATCGCCCCTGCAGACTTCCCGCATATCTTCGAGCCTTTCTACACCACGCGCGGCGAAGGCATGGGACTGGGCCTGGCCCTGTGCGAAACCCTGGCCGGCGCCATGAATGCCCGCATCGAGGCGGCCAACCTGCCTGACGGCGGCGCCTGCTTCACCCTCAGCCTGCCCCTGGAGGCCACGTCATGAACGCATCCGATACGCCAATGGTGTACCTCGTCGATGATGACGATGCCGTGCGCGCGGCGCTGGCCATGCTGCTACGCAGTGTCGGCCTGCGCAGTGAGGGCTATGCCGATCCGCTGGTGTTTCTCGAACAGCCGCTGGCCCAGACGGTCGGATGCGTCGTGCTCGACATCCGCATGCCCGGTATCAGCGGCCTGGATGTCCTGAGCAAGCTGGCCGATCACAGCGACCTGCCCGTCATCATGCTCACGGGCCACGCCAACGTCGACCTGTGCCGCCGGGCCTTCAAAAGCGGCGCGATCGAGTTTCTGCAAAAGCCCGTCGATGACGATCTCTTTCTCGACAGCGTGCAGGCCGCCGTGCGCAGCCATAGCGCCAGCCGCGAGCGCGCGGCCGTGACCGAAGCGGCGCTGGCACGCGTGCAGCGCTTGTCGGCCCGCGAACGCGAAGTCGCTCAAGGGGTGGTGCAAGGGCTGGCAAACAAAGAGATCGCGCGCGCCTTCGATCTGTCGCCGCGCACGGTCGAGACGTATCGCGCCAACGTCTTTGCCAAGCTCGATGTCAGCTCGCTGGCACAACTCATCCGCCAGTACGCCCTGCTCCTGGATGCCCCACCTCCGTAGCGCTACGGAGATGGCTGCGTAGCCGGGCGTCTACCGCGCAAGCGTGCCGCCCCCTAAGCTGGAGTCTCTTGCTCATAAGGACTCCAGCCATGCAAAAAATCGCCTTCCTGCTCGCCTCCGCCGCCCTGACCAGCGCCACCCAGGCCGCCGTGCTCACCGAAAAGAACATCGCGCTCGAAGATGCGCGCCAACTGGCAGACGCGGCCGTGGCCGCCTGCCTGGCCAAGGGCTACCACGTCACCGCCTCGGTCGTGGACCGCGCCGGCGTGCTCAAGGCCTTGGCTCGCGCCGACAATGCCGGCCCGCACACCATCGAAGGCAGCCGGCTCAAGGCCTACACCTCGGCGTCGGCCAAGGCGCCGACGCTGGCAATGATGGAAAATGCCCAGAAGAACCCGGGCGCGGCAAACCTGACCGACATCCCGGGCTTTCTGCTGCTGGGCGGCGGCGTGCCCGTCAAAGCGGGTGATGCCGTGATCGGCGCCATCGGCGTGGCCGGCGCGCCCGGCGGCCATCTGGATGCGCAATGCGCCGACACCGCGCTGCAGGACAATGCTGCACGCTTCAAGTAAGCGATCGCGGCGCCCCGGCGGCCCCCTTTTTTCAGGCGTACGGCCTTCGCCGGCCGCCTGCCGCGGCCCCCTGCGCTGGCACCGCAAAAGAGTTGACACTTAATAGCCGTCCCTCTACCTTTACGGCCATGAAGGACAGGCCTATTACAACTATCGACAAGGACGGCATCGACGCACCGCTTACCGACGTGGTGTATCAACGGATGCTGGACAGTATTTACGCGGGCGCGCTGGCGCCCGGCAGTGTGATCAACGAGGTCGAGCTCGCGCGCGAGTTCGGCGTCAGCCGCGGTCCGGTGCGCGAAGCCGTGCGCCGGCTGCAAGGCATTCAGATCGTCACGCGCGAGCCTTATACCAAGGCTCGCGTGGTGACCATGACCGCCGCCTCCGCGCTGGAGCTGTTCCAGGTCCGCATGGGTCTGGAGGGCGTGGCCTGTTTTCTGGCCACGCAACGCATGAGCGATGCCGATATCGAACATCTGCAGCGCGATCTGGAATCCCACCAGCAAAGCCGCGCCGGACACGGCCCACCCGACCGCCATTTCGATCTGCACGAGCGCATCGTGCGCGCCAGCGGCAACCAGCGCATCATCACGGCGCTGTGCGACGATCTCTATCATCTGTTGCGTATCTACCGCCGCCACTCCGGCTCGGTGCTCGAGCGCAAGGACGATGCGCTCGAAGAACACTGGCAGATCGTGCGCGCCATCTCGCGCCGCGATGCACGGCTTGCCGAATCCCTGATGCGCTCACACATCGAGCGCGCCGCCAACCACGTCGCCAACCAGCTCGGCGGCTCCCAGTAAACAGGAAGTTCTCCCATGTCATCCCCGTTCGCCACCGGTCTGGCGGAAGTCTGCCGATTCGTCTCCGCTCTGAGCTGGGATGCCATCCCCGAACCGGTGCGCCAACGCGCCGTCGAGGTGGTCTGCGATGATCTGGCCGCCATGGCAGCCGGATCGCGTGAGCCGGAATTGCGCCGTTACGCCTCGCTGCTGTTGGCGCTGGGCAATGCCACCGAGGCGCCGCTGATCAGCCCCGCCCTGCCACGCGTCGGGCGCCTGGAAGCCGCATCGTGGAATGCGCTGGCCGGCAACTGGTGCGAACTCGACGAAGGGTTCCGGCTGGCGATCTGCCACGCCGGGATCTACACCTTGCCCGCCTTGCTGGCCGAAGCCTGCACCACCCGCGCCAGCCTGCGGCAACTGCTCACCGCCCTGACCGGCGCCTACGAACTGGTCACCCGCTGCGCGATGAGCTTTCATGTCATGCCGCCCCCCGTGCACGGCCATGCGCTCTGGAGCGCCGTGGGCGCGGCGGCGGCCGTCTCGCTGTTGCGCGGCTACGATGCGGCCACCTTGCAAAGCGCGGTCAGCGCGGCCATCACCACGGCCAGCATGGGCCCGCGCTCGCATTTGATGGCGGGAATACTCATCCGCAATGGCTGGGCCGCCGCCGGGTCGGTCAACGGCATGCAATGCGCTGACTGGGCAGAATGCGGCTTTGGTGGCGGCGCCCAGAGCATGGAGGAAGTGTGCGTGGGGATTCTTGGCGCCACGCTGCGCGAGGGCGAAATCACGCGCGATCTGGGCAGCCGCTGGTCCCTGACCCACGGCTACCAGAAGCTCTACTCCTGCTGCCAGCACGGCCATTCGGCCGTCCAGGCCTGCATCGCGCTGCGCGAGCAACACGCTATCGATCCGCAACGCATACGCCGCATCGACCTGGCCACCCATCCCCTGGCCCTGACGCTGGACACGGTCCATCCCGACACCACGCTGGGCGCACGCTTTTCCATGCCGCATATGGTGGCCGCCTCGCTGGCGCTGGGCACCGGCAGCGCGCAGGCCTTCAGTGACGCGACACTGAACGATCCCGTGATCTGCGCGCTGCGCGAGAAAGTGCGCATGCGCCTGGCCGAACACGCCATGCAACCGCCTCACGACCGCCCGGCATGGGTCGAGGTGGAAATGGAAGACGGCCAGCGCTTCACCGCCGAGTGCCTGAGCGCGATCGGCAGCCCCGACAACCCCGTGAGCGCCGACCAATTCCAGGCCAAGCTTGCCTCGCTGGCCGAAGGCATCCTGCCCGGCCTGCCGCAAGCCGTGTCGCCGCAAGCCTGGCGCCCGGCGCTGGATAGGGAAACCAGCGCCTGGCTGGCCGGGTTGGCCGCCTGATGCGGCGGGCTCAGTTCAGCCGGATACCTGCCGCCTTGATGACTTTGGCCCATTTGCGGGTATCCGCTGCAATGAGCGCCTGGAACTGCGCGCGGCTGGCCGGCTGAAAGTACGTGCCCAGAGACTGCAGGCGCGCATCGATGGCGGGCGCCTGCATGGTCTGGTTCACGGCCGCGTTGATCTTCTCGAGCACCGCCTCGGGCGTGCCCGCCGGCGCGAACACGCCGAACCAGGTGGTCGCCTCGTAATCGGCCAGGCCGGTCTCGGCGAGGGTGGGCGTATCGGGCAATTGCGGACTGCGCTGCGACCCGGTCACGCCCAAGGCCTTCAAATCACCCCGGCGGATGTACGGCAAGGACGACGGCAGGTTGTCGAACATCAGTTGCACCCGTCCGCCCAGCAAATCCACCATGGCTGGCCCGCTGCCCTGATAAGGCACATGCGTGATCTGTGTACCCGCCATGGCGTTGAACAGCTCACCGGCCAGATGCGTGGTGCCGCCATTGCCCGACGAGCCGAAGTTCACCGCGTTGGGGTGCGCCTTGGCGTACTGGATGAGCTCGGCGACGGTGTTCACGGGCAACGCCGCCGGCACGACCAGCACATTCATCGACTGACTCACCAGCGCCGCGGGCGCCAGATCCCGGGCGACGTCAAAGGGCATATTGGCAAACAGCGAAGGATTGATGGCAATGTTGCCCGCCGCGCCGAACAAGAGCGTGTACCCATCTGGAGCCGACTTGGCCACATAGTTGGAGCCGATATTGCCGCCAGCGCCGGGTTTGTTCTCCACCACGACGTTCTGCCCCAAGGCTTCGGTCAATTGGGACGCGACCAGGCGGCCCAGCGTGTCCACCGCCCCGCCCGGCGCAAACGGCACGACCAGACGAATCGGTTGGGAGGGCCAGGGGCTGGCCGCCATGGCTGCTGGCGTCGAGGCCAGGATGCCGCAAAAAGCCGAGATGCGCAGGAACTTACCGAAGGGTCCGGTCATGATGTTTCCGACAGTGGCAGTGAGGAATCGAACAAGGACGGCACGCGCCGGCCATCAACGCAAATCAACCAACGGCCAGGGCTGCAGATCCCGCAGCATGCGAATCAGCGTAGCCGGGCGTCCCGCGGCAAATGACAAAGAGAAGGCTTCCTCGGCCTTGCTGTCCAGCGCCGCGTCCGACAAGGGAAGATCGGCGGCTCCCAAGGGATCGGCCACCCATTTCGACAGCCGCTGGCCCGAGCGCAGGCACACCGTGACGCGCGCCGGCCCATAAGCCGGATATTGCGCGTCGCATTCATCATCGCGGGTCACCTCCACCCGTGAGGCGAGCGCGTTGATATCGCTGCGCGCGCGCGCCGCATCGGAAAACCCCGCCAGGGTCACTTCGCCGTCAAGGCAGGCCAGCGCCATCACCCAGGGGAAAGACAGTTGCGCGATCTCCAGGGTGTTCCAGGGCAAGGTCGCGTGCGGCATGGCGGCACCATAGGTCTGCACCTGCAGCGACGCCACGTCCGCGGCGCTCCAGCCGCCTTCGGCCCGCAGTGCCAGCAAGGCGTCGATGGCGGGATGGATATGGCGGCAACATGGGTACGGTTTGAGATAAGCCCGCATGATGGCCGGGGCGTTGCGCGGGCGAGCCTGGCTGCCGTCCCAACCCTCGATGCCCCCGAAGGCCTGCAGCATCCCGGATGGGCTTTCGATCACGCCGGCCGGCCCGAGCGCGCTGCCTTGTTGGGCCATGAGGGCCGCACGCAGCCCTTCGCGCGCCGCATGCGCCGGATGAAACTTTTTGACGTTGCCGCCGCCCTTCAGATAGGCGAACAGCCCGCCGCTGGCGCTGGCCGCCAGCCCCATGGCGCTTTCGATCTGCGCCGCGCTCAGGCCCAGCAGCGTGGCGCAGGCGGCCGCCGTGCCGACCACGCCGGCGACCGGCGTGGTTTGAAAACCGCGCCGGCTGGCATGGGGATGCAGGGCCTCGGCAATGCTGATCGCGACCTCATACCCGGCGGTCACCGCAGTCAGAAACTGTAGATAGTCGGCCCAGGTATGCCAGGCCAGCGCCAACACGGCCGGCACGACCGTTGTGCCCGGGTGGATGGATCCCTCGCGGTTGCCGTCATCCATCTCCAAGGCATGGCTGGCCATGGCCATCAGGCCCGCTGCCTCGACCACGGTCCACGTCTGCGGGCCGCCAAAGAGCGGGACCGTACCCGCCTTGGGATTGATGCTGCGCTCCAACTCGATGGCTGCCCGCACCAGGGGCTGACGCATGCCGGCGGCGCATGCCGCCAGGGTGTCGAGAGCGTGCCGCGCACTTTCATGCAGGCACTCTCGCGGCAGATGCGCGCGCCGCAGACCGGCGCACCATTGCGCCAGCGCCCGGGTGGGCCGGGCCGAGCTCATCAGGGTTATGTGTTCACTCATGATGTCGCCTCCTTGATCTCGGCACCCGCCGCCTGGCCGATCCGCAGCCCCAGTCCGAGCGCGGCCAGCAGGCCATTGCCCGACATATAGCCCAGACTGCCGCGATTGCCGCTGATGCCGCAGGCCGCGCCTCCGCCCGCCCACAGACCGGCGATAGGCGAACCATCCGCCCGCAATACCCGGCCATCGGCATCCACCGCCAGGCCGCCCTGCGTATGAAAAATGGCGGGACTGATGCGGGTGGCCGTCAGGGTGTCGCCCAACGGGCCCAAGCCCCATTGCGTGCGGCCAAACGGATCCGCCGCGCCCGCGGCACTGGCTCGCGCCACGTTCAAGGTGGCTTGCAGGCCGTCCGCATCGATGCCGCAACGCGCACTCAGCGCCTGCGCGGTACCCGTCAATACGCCGCCGTGGGTCACGAGTTCGGCGTACTCTTCCTGCCCCGCGGCGGTGACGTCGCGCACCTGTGTGTCGGCGATTACCCAGAAGGGCCCCGTGCGCTGCAGTTCGACGGCAGAGAAGGCCGAGTAGCCCATGCTTTCGTCGCCAAAGCGTTGGCCGGAAGCGTCGACGATGAACCCGCCCTTTTCGATCACGGTCCAGGTCACCAAGGCGCCGTGCGGGTCGGCCAGACTGGCATGACCCTGATAGGCCTTCATATTGGCCAGGCCCGCGCCCAGGGCTTCGCCCCAGGCAATGGCCTCGCCCTCGCTGCCCATGCCGCCCCCGTAGGGCGCGGCAGCCACCTCGGGGACGAAACGCGCCAGCAAGCGCCGGTTGGCGGCATACCCGTTGCTAGCCAGCACCACATGACGCGCCCCGATACGCGTGACCGCCCCATCCGGGGTGGCGCATTCAACGCAGAACCGCTCGCCGTCCAGGCGCCTGACATCGCTGACGCCATTGCTCCAGGCCACTGGAATGCCGAGGCGCTCGCACTCGCGCAACAGATCATCGACCAGGTCGGCGCCGCGCCGCGACGGGGGCGAATGCAGGCGATGCACGCGATGCCCGATATGTTTGTACGTCTCCACCAACGTCAACCGCACATTGGCCCGATCGACCAGCCACTCCACCAGGCGGGCGGACGTCTCCGTGAGCGCGCGGGTCAGATGCATGGCCTCGTGCTCGCCCGCGATCCGGCCGAGATCTTCCTGGAACATCTCGGGCGTATCGTGCACACCGGCGGCGCGCTGAAAACGCGTCCCGGACGCAGGAATGGAGCCGCTGGACAGAACGGTGTTGCCGCAGGCCCGCTCGGCTTTATCCAGCACGGCGACGCTGGCCTGTGGACATGCCTCGTGCAAGGCGATGGCTGCGGTCAGGCCGCAGCCGCCGGCACCGACGATGACCACATCGACATCCATATCGAAGCTCATGGCTTACTGCACCTGGGCGCCCGACACTTTGACAGCCGTCGCCCAGGCGGCGCGCTCGCGATCCAGCTCCGCCTCGAAGGCCCCGAGGGTCACGGGCATGACCGTCAGACCCTGGTTCTTCATCTTCGCGACCACATCGGGCGCGCTCATGGCCGACTTGATGTCAGCGGCGATTTTTTGCACCACGGGCGCAGGCGTGCCCTTGGGCGCGAACACCCCCGACCAGGGCGCTGCCGAGAAGCCCGGAAAACCCTGCTGGGCAATCGTGGGATAGTTGTTGCCGCTGTAATCCTTGTCGGTGGTCAGCGCGATCAGTTTGAGTTTGCCGGCCTTCACGTGTTCTTCCGCGGACGGGAAACCCGTGATGCCCACGGGCACGTGGCCCGCGATGATGTCATTGATGAGCGGGCTGGCGCCTTTGTACTGCACCGCCTGCATGGGGAAGCCGCCGCGCTCGCGCAACATCTCCATCGTCAGGTGCGAAGCCGTGCCATTGCCATCGGTGCCGTAGACCTGATACTTGCTGTCCTTTTTCGCCAGGGCGATCAACTCCTGGAGGTTGTTGGCCGGCACGTCGACGTTGGTGACGATGGCGTTGGGATACTGCACGATCTTCGAGATCGCCTCGAAGTCGGTCTTGGGGTTGTAGGGCAGATTGGGATAGAGCGCGCCCGCGATGCTGTGCGAACCCGTCACCCCCAACAGCAAGGTGTAGCCATCGGGGGCGGCCTTGGCGGCAAAGCCTGCGCCCACGGTGCCGCCGGCCCCGGCGCGATTTTCGATGACGACGGTCTGCTTCCACAGTTTGCCCAACGCTTCGCCTAGCACCCGTCCGGTGACGTCGGTCGGCCCGCCCGGGGCAAAGGGCACGATCAGCGTGACCGGGCGCGTCGGCCACTGCGCGGTCTGCGCCGAGGCGCCCGACACCGCCGTGAGGGCCGTCAAGGCCAGCAGCCCGATGGCGAAGCCGCGACGGCGCAAGCGGCTTGCCGCCGGGGAAGTCAACTGAGGGACATTCATTTCCAACTCTCCGATGTCAACAAGCTGCCTGAGGCAGTGGGCGGGGCTCAAGGAACGGTCGGCCCGCGCAGTGTTGACAGGCTATCAAGCAGAAAACAAAAGTGTCAACTCTTTGAGCGATACGGTAAAAACCTGGCTCGCACAGAATTCCTCGCAAATCCAAGGAGATAGCTTGGAGCCAGGCCCGTTATCACGGGGAAAACCCTAGACAAATGCCGTTGCGCAGCGCACCAACGCAGCGGATGCTTTTTGCTTTCAGTGCCGACAAAATACGCATCCGACTCGGGAAACCACCAATAGTGTTGACACTCAAGCCAGTCCCCACGCAGTATCGCTCCGGCAGCGCGAGACGCGCGCCCAATAAAAAGCGCCCCGCGAGGGGCGCCTGAAACCAGACCGGCCGCGGCAGATCAGAACTCTTCGAGAAACCGCATCCGGAAGCGGCGGCCCTTGATATTGCTGTTGGAGATGCGCGCGAAAGCCTGCTTGGCGATCTGACGATCCAGGGCCACGTAGGAAGTGAATTCCGTGATGTTGATCTTGCCGACTTGTTCGAACGTCAGCCCGCCGTCGCCGGTCAGGGCCCCCAACAAATCGCCCGGGCGCAGCTTGTCCTTCTTGCCGCCCTGGATGCTGAGCGTGATCATGGGCGCGCGCAAAGGCCGATCCGCCTTGGCGCGCAGCGCTTTGAGATCGGCCCACTTCAGCGGCGCGCCCTGATACTGCTCGATCAGATTGGCCCAGCGCATTTCTTCGGCCGAGCACAAACTCAAGGCCAGACCTTTCTGTTCGCCCCGACCGCTGCGGCCAATGCGATGCACGTGCACCTCGGTGTCCTTGGTCACGTCCACATTGATCACCGCCCCCAGGTTCTGGATATCCAGCCCGCGCGCGGCCACGTCAGTGGCCACCAGTACCGCGCAACTCTGATTGGCGAACTGGATCAGGATCTCGTCGCGCTCGCGCTGTTCGAGGTCACCGTTGAGCGCCTGCGCGCTGATGCCGGCGGCTTGCAGGCGCTCGACCAGATCATGACTGCGCACCTTGGTGTTGCAAAAGGCCAGGGTGGACACCGGACGGAAATGCGCCAGCAACGTCACCACGGCATCGAGCCGCTCGTCTTCGCCGATCTCATAAAAAATCTGTTCGATGCGGCTGGCGTCGTGCTGCGCCTGAACTTTGACTTCAGCCGGATTACGCAGAAAGCGGGCGCTGAGCTTGCGGATGTTGTCCGGATACGTGGCCGAGAACAGCAGCGTCTGCCGCTTGAGCGGGCAGTGCGAGGCAATGGCGGCGATATCGTCGTAGAACCCCATATCGACCATGCGGTCGGCCTCATCGAGCACGAGCGTCTTCAAACCCGACAAGTCCAGGCTGCCGCGCGCCAGATGATCCTGGATGCGCCCGGGCGTGCCCACCACCAGATGCGTGCCGCGCGCCAGCGACTCGGCCTGCGGCCGCGCCGCGGCGCCCCCGCACAGGGTCAGAATCTTAACGTTGGGAATCAACCGGGCCAGACGGCGCAACTCCTGCGCCACCTGATCGGCCAGCTCGCGGGTCGGGCACAAGATCAATCCCTGCGGCACCAGCCGGCCGACATCCAGGTTTTGCAGCGCGCCCAGCCCAAAGGCCGCCGTCTTGCCGCTGCCCGTCTTGGCCTGGGCAATCAGATCGCGCCCTTCGAGAATGAGCGGCAGGCTTTGGGCCTGAATGGGGGTCATCTGCTCGAAGCCCAGGCCTTGCAGGTTGTCCAGCAAGGCCGGCTGCAAGGGCAGCGAAGAAAAAGACGTGTCGGTCACAATACAGTCGGATGGCGACATCCGCAAAAACAGGGTTGACCGACAGTGTATGCGTTCGGCGCCCGCGCCGTCCGATCCGGCATGGCGCAGGCCGCCAGGCAAATTCAGATTGCAACGATATGAATAGAAGTCTGTCGGCCGTCGACGGGCAGACAGCACAGGCATTCACACGGCGCGACACCTGGCCTTATCATGGGGTCAGCCGCGAGCGCGGTCCCAGCCGAGAAAGGAGAGTCATTAGTGGTTCGATACGCACCGACAGCATCGCTCATTTCCCCGCCTCATGCTGCGCGCCGCAGGCGCCAGCAAAGTCAGCGCCCCTGGATGTTGGCGCTGCTGTTGGCCTTGATGCTGACGTGCCTATCGGTATTCTGGCCGCCCTCGGCCCAGGCGCAGGCCGCGCCTGCGCCCGCCGCGCAAGCGCCGGCCGCCGCCCCGGCCGAAACACTCACCCCCGCCGCACTGGCCGACCTGCTCGACAATCCCAACACACGTCAGGCGCTGGTCGAAGCCCTGCGGCAGCAGGCCAATGGCCAGGCCCCCGCGGCTACCGTCACGCCGCCGCCCGAGACGGTGGCCGAACCCGGATTGCAGGAACGCATGGCAGAAAACCTGCAGCGCTTCCTGACCAGCCTGGCCGCCGACATGGGCCAGGGCGCCGACGATCTGACTAAGCTCGCCTCCGGCCAGAGCCTGCGCATGGACGGCGATACCGCCACGCATGCCTTGCTGCCCTTGGGCCTGACGGCAGCGGCCACCATTGTGGCCTTCATCCTGTTGCGCCTGATCGCTCTACGCATCTACACCCGGATCGACGGCTGGGTCGCCCATTGCGCGACCGCCTCGACGACGCGCCCCTTGCCATTGCGCGTCCTGTATCGGCGCGCCGGCGCCATCCTCGGCGCCGTGGCCATCGACGCCGCAGTCGTGCTGCTGGCCGCCATGGCCGGCAGCGCCGCCGGCCTGTGGGGCACGCCTGGCCGGGGCACGCTCGACGCGCTGGCGGCGATCTTCCTGCGCGCCTTCGTGTCGGTCGAACTGGTCAAAGTGCTGATCCGTACGGTTTTCGCGGTGCGCCACCCTCACCTGCGCCTGCTGCCCATGTCCGACGAGCAGGCCCGTTACTGGAATGCCTGGCTGCTGCGGGTGGTGGGCATCGCCGGTTACGGCACCCTCCTGGTCGCCCCTGTCGTGGCGACGGTGCTCTCGCCGGCGCTGGGCCGCCTGGCCAGCCTGCTGATCATGCTGGCCGTGTACGTCTATGCCGTACGTGTCATCTGGCACAACCGCAACGCCGTGCGCACGCACCTGGAACATCGCGCGGTTCACGCCGCCACCTTCATGGGCACGCGCCTGCGTTTTCTGTCGCGCGTCTGGCATATCCTGGCCATCGGCTACTTCACCATTTTGCTGGTGCTCAGCCAGATCGACCCGATCAACGCGCTGCCCTTCATGGCGCGGGCCACCGTGCAAACTTTGTTGGTCATCGGCGTGGGCAGCCTCATCATCCTGCTGCTCAATACGGTGCTGGCCAAACCCATCCGCTTGCCGCACGATCTGCGCCGCAGGCTGCCGCTACTGGAAGCGCGCGTCAATGCCTATGTGCCGGCCACGCTGCGCTTTATCGGCTGGATCGTGCGCATCGTCATCCTGCTGCTCATTCTGGATGCCTGGCACGCGTTCGACCTGTCGCGCTGGCTGGCCTCCGACGGCGGCGCCGCAGCCATCCGCATGGTGCTCAATATCGCCATCGTGCTGCTCATCGCCACCCTGGCCTGGACGGTGATCGCCAGCGTCATCGAACACCGGCTAAGCCAGAGCGAAGGGCGCGGCATGCCCAGCGCGCGCGAGCGCACCTTGCTGGCGCTGTTTCGCAACGCGGCGCTGATTGTCATCGTCACCATGACGCTGATGGTGCTGCTGTCGCAGATAGGCATCGATGTCGGGCCGCTGATCGCCGGTGCCGGCGTGGTGGGTCTGGCCATCGGCTTTGGCGCCCAGAAGCTGGTGCAGGACATCATCACGGGCGTTTTCATTCAGCTCGAGAACGGCATGAACGAAAACGACGTGGTGGAAGTCGCCGGGGTGTTCGGCACGGTCGAGAAAATGACCATCCGCTCGGTCGGCATCCGCACGCTCGACGGCGGCTACCATCTGGTGCCGTTCTCCTCCGTGGATGTTGTGGCCAACCACATGCGTGATTTCTCCTACCACCTGGGCGAGTACACCATCGCGCACCGCGAAAGCGTGGACGACGCCATCGAGCACATGCGCGCCGCCTTTGCCGAGCTCACGGCCGACCCGGTCCTGGGCCCGGAAATTCTCGAAGACATGACGGTGGCGGGGGTCACGGCGGTCAACGACAAGGGCGTGACCATCCGCGTGTTGATCAAAACCACGCCCGGCATGCAGTGGGCGGTGCAGCGCGGCTACAACCGCCTGCTCAAGAAACACTTCGACGCGGCCGGCATCGAGCTGCCCTATCCGCATACCGTGGTGTATTTCGGCCAGGACAAACGCGGGCATGCGCCGGCGGCCAACGTGGTCATGCAGGCTGAGCGGCCCGACGAAGGGGAAAGCGCCGCCGCGCCCGGCCAGACGCGCCGTGCGCTCAAACCGGCCCGGCGCAGCGATGACAAGTCCGATGTCCTGGGCAACGAGCTGGAACTGCGCGACGAACCTCCGCGCGACTGATCACCGGATCCGGGCGGCCGTCCGCCAGGTCGCCTGCCCGGATCCGGCACCCCTCACTTTTTATTGACCCAATCCTCGGCGTCCTGGATGAACCAGGGCAGGTTCAGGCGCTCGCCCTCCCCGGCCTGGATGGTCAGGCGCTGCCCTGACGGCGCGGTGCCCGGCGACGCGGAGGAAGACGGTCGGCTGCGGTAGTCCATGTCGGCCTGCCGGGCGGGCGGCGACGCGCAGCCGGCCATCGACAGGCAGGCAGCCAGGGCGAAAACGCCCCAAGGGGCTCGGGCAAGGACGAACAAGGCGGACATGGCGATTCTGCTCACGACGGATGGCTTCGGCAGGAACTGCCGTGCCGGAAAACGCTGCGCAGGCGGCGGGCGGCCTGACCACGGGCCAAGCCACGGCCTGCCCCTGCCGGCGCGCACGATCCAATATATCGCGAACCCGACCGCGTAAACCCGTCTTGCCTGACAAGAGTCTGTTCTCTACAATAAATAATAGTTATCATTTGCAAGTATTTGCGATGTCCTCCCCCAAGCAGGCCCAAGTCGAGACGCTCTATGCGGACCATCACGGATGGCTGCAGGGCTGGATGCGCAGGCAACTGGGCAACTCCTTCGAGGCCGCCGATCTCGCGCATGACGTCTTCGTGCGCCTGCTGGGCCGGCCGGCCGCCATCGAAACCCGCGAACCGCGTGCCTATCTGAGCACCATTGCCCGGGGATTGCTGGTGGACCACTGGCGCCGCCGCGAGCTCGAACGCGCCTGGCTCGATGTCCTGGCGCGCACGCCGGAAGAGCTTGCCCCCTCGCCCGAAAGCCGCATGCTGGTGCTGGAAGCCCTCATCAAGATCGACCAGATGCTCGACACCCTCAAGCCCAAAGTGCGCCAGGCATTTCTCTGGGCCCAGCTCGACGGTATGCGCTGCCCGCAGATCGCCGAGCGCCTGGGGGTTTCCCTGGCCACCGCCGAGCGCTATGTGGCCACCGGCCTGCGCCAATGCTATGCCTACCGCTTCGGTGACGCGTGAGCGAAACCATCACCATTCCCGCCACCGTCGTCGACGAGGCCATCGCCTGGTCGGTCAAGCTGCATTTCGGTTCTCCTGACCCTGACACCTGTGCGGCCTTCGAGCGCTGGTTTCGCGCCGCGCCCACGCACGAACGCGCCTGGGCGCGCATGCAATCCCTGAATGCCGACTTCAACGCGGTGCCCCAGGGGCTCGCCCTCGATACCCTCACCGCCATGGGCGCGGCGCACGGCGAACGCAGACAACGGCGCCGCGCCGTACTCAAAGGCTTGCTGCTGGCGGGCGGTCTGGCTGGCACCACCTGGGCCGTGCGCGAACATACCCCCTGGCAGCGCGTCCTTGCCGATGTCAGCACGGGCGTGGGCGGCCTCGAACGCCTGCAACTGGCCGATGGCACCCTGCTCATTCTCAATACGGACAGTGCGGTCGACGTGCGCATGGACGGCGAGCAGCGGATGCTGGTGCTGTATCGCGGCGAAATCGCCGTCGAGACCGGCAAAGATCCGGCCTCGCCCATCAAAAGACCCTTCCTGGTGCGCACGCCCTTCGGTGCCGTGCAGGCGCTCGGCACACGCTTCGTGGTGCGGCTGGATCAGGATTACGCCCTGGTCAGTGTCCAGCAGGACGCCGTGGCCTTGCGCCCCAGCGGCAACGCGCCGGCCGTAATCGCCCAGGCCGGACAGACTTGGCGGCTGACCCGCGACGGCGCGCAGCAATTGAGCGAGCCCGCCATGGCGCCCGACGCCTGGGTCGCCGGCGCCATCGAAGGCAAAGAGATGCGGCTGGCCGATCTGCTGGCCGAACTGTCGCGCTACCGGCGCGGTCGCATCAGCTGTGCGCCCGAGGTCGCCAACCTGAAGGTCTCGGGCACGTATCACCTCAACGACACGGACCGGGCCTTGAGCTTCCTGGCGCAGACGCTACCGGTCCGGGTGCGCTACTGGACACGCTACTGGGTCGCGGTCAACCCGGCCTGAAACGGCATCGGGCAGGCCAGCCCGCGAAAATAATTAAAAATTTTTGAGGGGATTTGCGTTTTCGACCGGCCTACAGGGAAAGACCCTTCTCAATCTGGCCCACTCAAGACAACGCAATGACCCGCAACCGTACTTGCAACACCCCCCGCCTGGCGCCCGTGCCGACTGTCATCTCCACCGTGCTCTCTGGCGTGCTGTGCAGCGCTGCCTTGGCCTGGGCCGCCCCTGTGGCGCAGGCGCAAACCGCCGTCAGTGGCCAGGAAGCCGAATTCGCCTTCGCCATCGACGCCGGCGCGCTGGACCAGGCGCTGAACCAATTCGCCCGCACCGCGGGCGTGAACGTCTCGTTTGACGCCAGCCAGCTGTCTGGCCTGCAGACCACCGGTCTTCAAGGCCGTTATGGTGCTGCCGCCGGACTGCGCGCCTTGCTGGCCGGCACCGGTTTTGAAGGTGTGCGGCTGCCCAGCGGCGGCTATGCGGTGCGCCGCCTGCCGTCCGGCTCGGCCGCCATGCTCGAACCCGTGTCGGTGACCGGGCAGGAGTACCGCCTGCGCACCGAAGGCAGCGGCTCGTACACCGCCCCGGCCGTCACCATCGGCAAGGGTGAACAAAAGCTTCGCGATATCCCGCAGTCCGTCAGCATCGTGACCCGCCAGCGACTGGATGAGCAGAACCTCACCTCGGTGTACGACGCGCTGGAGAACACCACTGGCGTCACACTGCAACAAAGCCCCCAAGGCGGCAAATACATCTACTCGCGCGGTTTCGACAACAGTGTCATTCAGTATGACGGCGTTCCCTTGGAGCGCAGCATGTATGGCCGCGCCAGCAATTACTCGGGCGGCACCGCATTCTATGACCGCCTCGAAGTGCTGCGCGGCGCGGCCGGCCTGCTGCAAGGTTCGGGCTCGCCCGGCGGCGCGGTCAACCTGGTGCGCAAACGACCGCTGGAGGAAGACCGCTTCACGGTGGAAACCAAGGCCGGAAGTTGGGACCGCTATGGGGTGCAGCTCGATGGCAGCCGCCTGCTGAACGAGGACGGCAGCCTGCGCGGCCGCGCCGTGGTCGACCGCCAGAACAGCCACTCCTTCATCGACCGGGTGGATATGCAGAACACCACCTTCTACGGCACGGTCGAGTATGATTTTTCGCCGCGCACCCAGGTCAACCTGGGCTATAGCCATGAAGAGCTCAGCGGCCGCCCCACCATCTCGGGCCTGCCGCGCTACAGCACCGGCGAAGAGATCGATTTCAAGCGTTCGACCAGTTTCGCCGCCGACTGGAATCACCAGAAGTCCACCAACCAGGGTTTCTACGCCGACCTCACGCACGCCTTCAATGATGATTGGCGCCTGAAGGTCACCGGCGCCTACGTCCAGGAAAACCAGCGCCTCAAATATACGGCCTCGAGCCGGGCCGTCAATCCGCTGACGCAGATGGGCACGGTCAGTGTGGCGCGCACCGTGGCGGACATCGACACCTCGGGCCTGGACGCCAACATCACCGGCAAGTTCCAGGCCTTCGGACGCACCCATGAGGTCGTGCTGGGCAGCAACTATGGCCACAGCACCATCGACACCTCCTACGCCTACCTGGTGAACTACGCGACCTTCAACGCCTTCCACTTCAACTCGGACCTGCCGGAACCCAGCACCGCCGCGCTGCGCGCGGCGACCGACGAAGTGCGCAATGGCTCTAATCGCGAGCTGGGCTTCTACGGCACGACCCGCCTGCAATTGGCGGACCCGCTGAAATTCGTGGTTGGCGGCCGCTACAGCCGCTCCAACCGCATCTGGACCACCGACACCACCACGAGCGGCGTGCTGGTCAATGGCCAGACCCAGCAGAAGAACAACCACTTCACGCCCTATGCCGGCTTCATTCTCGACCTGACGCCGCAGTGGTCCACCTATGTCAGCTACACCGACATTTTCCAGGCTCAGATGCAGGTCAATGCACAGGGCCAGTCACTCAAGCCCGTCGTCGGCGACAGCTATGAGCTGGGCCTCAAGGGCGAGCTGCTGGATGGCCGCCTGAACACCGCCTTCGCGTTGTTCCGCATCGACCAGAACCACCGCGCGCAAGTCGACTACAACACCAGCCCGACGTGCTCGGACGACTACTACTGCTACACCGACGCGGGCAAGGTGCGCAGCCAGGGCTTCGATGCCGAAGTCAGCGGCGAACTGCTGCGCGGCTGGAATCTCTACGCCGGCTACACCTTCAACACGACCAAGTACATCAAGGACCAGGACAGCGAGGGCAAAGCCTTCGCCTGGCACACGCCCAAGCATATCTTCCGCCTCTGGACCACCTATCAGTTGCCGGGCGATTGGAGCGCCTTCACCGTGGGCGGCGGCGTCAACGTCCAAAGCTCGCAGTCGCGCCAGATCGGCGCCACCACGGTCCAGGCCAGCGGCCGCGCCGTGTGGAATGCCTATACCAAGTACCAGATCAACCGCAACTGGTCGGCCGCGCTCAACGTCAACAACATCTTTGACAAGACCTACTACAGCGCGGTGGGCAACCTCGTCAATGGCGTGCACTTCGGCGAACCCCGCAATGTCATGCTGACGCTGCGAGGCACGTACTGAGCATGAAGCCGGGCCTGCGCCAGCGCATGAGCTGGCTGCACACCTGGTGCGGACTGATAGGCGCCTGGCTGCTGTGCCTGATCTTTCTGGCCGGCAGCCTGAGCGTCTTTCGTGCGCCCATCTCGCGCTGGATGGACGCCGAGCCGCCCCTGCCGCTCACCCAGGCGCAACTGCCTCAGGATGCGGTGCTGACCTCGGCGGCGCGCTATCTCGCTTCCCAGGATGCCCATGCCCGGTTCTGGCGCATCGAACTGCCCGGCGAAACCTCCCGGGCCATGCGCCTGGTGTGGCGCAGCGCCAGCGGCGCCACGCATGAAGCGGCCATGGATCCGCGCGACGGCACGCTGTTGCCCCAACCCTGGGGCCGCAAAACCGAGGGCGGGCGGCACTTCATGACGCTGCACTACACCTTGCTGGCCGGCAATACCGGTTTCTGGCTGGTCGGCGCACTGACCATTGCCATGCTGGTGGCGCTCCTGTCCGGGATCATCGTCCATAAGCGCATCTTCAAGGATTTCTTCACGTTCCGGCCCGGCCCCGGGCAGCGCGCCTGGCTCGATGGCCACAACGCATCGGCCGTGCTGACACTGCCTTTCCAGTTGATGATTGCCTATACCGGGCTGGCCATCTTCTACACCAGCTATATGCCCGCGCCGCTGCGCGCGGTGTATGGCGAACAGGGACTGGCGCAATGGCAGGCTGACCTCGCTCGCGAGGCCGACTCGGGCCAGGCCGGCCGCTTGCCCGCGCGCCCGGCGTTGCAGGCAGGACCGCCCGTGCGCGAGCAATTGGGTCCATTGGTGCTGACCGCGCAAGCCGCCCTGTCCAGCCCGGCGCGCATGATCATGGTCGAACGCCCTGGCCAGGCACGCGAACGCATCAGCATCTATGCGCAACCCGACCCTGAACAGATGCGGCGCCAACTGACCAGCCCCGCCGGCCGGATGGTCTTTGACGGCGCCAGCGGCGCGCCGGTGCTGCTCGCCGCCGGCCAGCCGGCGCCCGATGCCGCCCATGAGGTCATGGAGCGGCTGCACGTCGCCACCTACGGCGGATGGACCATCAAGTGGCTTTACTTTCTCTGCGGCATGGCGGGAGCCATCATGATGGCCTCGGGCGCCATCCTGTTCGCCCTCAAACGGCGCAATAAGCCGGAATACGAATTCGGCGCGGCCACCCAGGCGTTTTACCGGCTTACCGACGCCCTGAACGTCGCGGCCATCGCAGGAGCCTGCCTGGCCTGTATTGCCTATTTCTACGCCAATCGCCTGATCCCGGCCGACCTGCCCGGCCGCGACATCTGGGAGATCAGAGCCTTTATGCTGGTCTGGCTCCTGAGCCTGGCCCATGCCTGCCTGCGTGCGCCCGAGCGTGCGTGGACAGAACAGTTCGCCTGCACCGCCCTCCTCTGCCTGCTGCTGCCCGTCCTCAATGCCGGGGTCACCGGGCAGCACGTGATCGGCTATGCGCAAAGGCATGAATGGCAAGCAGCCCTGGTGGAGGTGACCGCGCTGATGTTCGGCGGCCTGTTCGCGGGCTTGGCCTGGCGCTTGCGGCGCATCCCGCACAAAACCCGCAAGGCGCCACGCCCGGTGGCCCTGCCGCGCGGCTATCGATGGCAAGTGCTGGGCCGCGCATTGTGCGCCGTGCTCGGTGGCTACGCGCTGAGCAGCTTGGCCGCCACGCTTCTGGCTCGCACCCTCCCTTTGAGTACGGCCACCAGCCCGGCGATGGGCGTGGTCATCGGTAGCCTGTTGAGCTTTCTGATGTATGCATTGGCGGCGCTGTGGGTGTTTGCGGCCCGGCGCGCATGGCTGTGGCTTGTGCTGACCACCGCCGCGGCTGCCGCGCTGGCCTGGATGCTGCAACGGTCATGAGCCCCGCACTTGCCGCCGCCACCGCGCTCGCCCTGGTCTTCGCCGGCTTCGCTTGCCTGGCCCTGGCCATGGACCGGCATCATGAGCAGGCCACCGGCCTGGACACGCCGGCCCTGCGCCGCGCCCTGCTGCGTCTGAATGCCCTGGCACTAGGGGCTGCGGCGCTGGCCGTCTGCCTGCAAAGCTGGGGCAGCGTGGTCGCAATCCTGGTGTGGCTAGGGCTGCTGTCCTGCGGCGCGATACTGGTCACGCTCACGCTGAGCTATCTGCCGCGGCGGCTGCCGCTCATCGCCCTGGCGGCAGCCATGGCCGCCTTGGCCCTGCTGGGCCGCTAAGCCGCGGCCCGCCGCCTCAACCGGGCCGCCGGCCTTCGTAGGCGTCTTGCAGCAGCGCACGCAAGGCAAGGGGCTCCAAGGGACGCGGATTGGGGTAAGGCGTGCCCAAGGCAATCTGGCAGGCTTGATCCAGATCGTCCTCGCGCATACCGATATCGCGCAAGGCCGTTGGCGCCCCCAGGGAACTGGCCAGATCGAACACCCCCTTCGCGGCATCATCGGCCTGTAGCGCCGCGGCGATACGCGCCATGGCCTGCGGCGCGGCCGCCGCGTTATAGGCCAAGGCATGCGGCAGTATCACGGTATGCACCTCGGCGTGCGGCAGGTTGAAGCTGCCGCCCAAGGTGTGGCAGAGCTTGTGATGCAAGGCCATGCCCACATTGCCCAGCACCGTACCGCACAGCCAGGCGCCATACAGGGCGTCGGCGCGCGCCGAGCTCCATTGCAGCGCGTCGTCCGGGCGGGCAATGCGCGGCAAGGCAAGCGCCAGCGCGCGTATGCCTTCTTGCGCCATGAGATCCATAATGGGATTGCGGTCGGCGGCATACAAACCCTCCGCCGCGTGGGCAATCGCATTGATCCCGCTGGTCAGGCTCACCGCGACGGGCAACTCCTGACTGAGATCGGGGTCATACACCACGGTGCGCGGCAAGACCCGCGCATCCCGGCCGGTCTTCTTCAAGCCCGCCTCGGTCAGCCCGTAAATGGGCGTCATTTCCGAGCCGGCATAGGTCGTCGGCACCGCGATGACCGGCAGTCCGGCCTCCAGCGCGATGGCCTTACCCAAACCGATGGTCGATCCCCCTCCCACCGCGACAGCGCAGTCGGCCCGCAGTCGCAGCGCCATGGCGCGCGCCTGATGCGCCACCTCCACCGGCACATGCATGACGGCCTCAGCGAAGATGCCGGCCACCCGCGCCGGGCCGAGCAACGCCGCGACCTGCTCGGCCTGCCCCCGCTGCGCGGGGGTGCACAGCACGAGCGCGCGGCGCAGGCCCAAGGCGTCCAACTCCGCGGGCAACCGCGCCAGGCTGCCCGCGCCGAACACCACGCGCTGCGCCTGGCTGGTATAGGTAAATGCTTCCATGGTCTGCCGCTTAGCCTTCATTGCGCCACGATACCCTGCGATTTGATGAGCTTGCCCCAGCGGTCGGATTCGCTCTTGACCAGGGCGTTCATTTCCTCGCGGCCGCCGGCCACCACGTCAAAGCCCGATTCATGGATGCGTTGTGCCACGGCCGGATCCCGCAAGGCCTCGATCGTGATCCGGGACAATTTGTCCAATCGGTCCGACGGGGTATGGGCCGGCGCCACCATGCCCACCCACGAGTAGATTTCAAAGCCGGGATAGCTTTCCGCCACGGCAGGCGTATCCGGCAACGCCGGCACGCGCGCCGGCGCGGTGACGGCCAGCGCCCGCAGCTTCCCGGCTTGAATATGCGGCAGCACCAGGGGCAGGCTGGCGATCATCGAGTCCACATGGCCGCCCAACAGATCGGTGATGGCCGGGCCGCCGCCGCGATACGGCGTGTGCAGCCCGCTGGTGCCCGCGGTTTGATGAAACAACTCCGCCGCCAGATGATTGGAGCTGCCCGCGCCCACCGAGGCATACGACACATTGCCGCGCTTGGCTGCAGCCACATAATCGGCCAGCGAGCGATAGGGCGTGCCGGGCGACACCACCAGCACCATCGGCGAGCGCACCATGTAGGAAACGCCGGTGAGGTCCTTCTCCGTGGAGTAAGGCAGGCGGGGATAAATATGCTGCTCGGTCGCATAGGAGTCGAACACCATCTCCACCGTATACCCATCGGCGGGCGCCTTGGCCACGAGGGCCGTGCCTATCGTGCCCCCGGCTCCGCCGCGATTGTCGATCACCACGGTCTGGCCCAGCTTGTCCTGCAAGGATTGCTGCAACTGCCTGGCCACCTTGTCGACCGTCCCGCCCGCAGCAAAGGGCACGACCACGGTCAAGGGCTTGCTGGGATAAGTCTCTGCGGCCGCGGGGGCTGCGCCCGCGGCCCAGCCGAACAGGCCGCAAGCGGCTGCGGCCAACCAGGCCGAGGAATTGCGATGAATGAAGCGGGGGGCCATGAAGTCTCCTGAGGGCGTCGCCGTGAAGTCGCGATCTATGTGAAATTTGCAGAAATACGTCCGCAGCCGCTATCGTAAGAGCGAAACTCTCCACTTGCTCGCGCGCCTGGCGCCAAAACCCTTTGCACAACACGCACAAATGAAGGCAGCCAAATTCGCGGAAAACCTGTCGATATTCGTCGACGTGGCGCAAGCGCAAAGTTTTTCCGAAGTGGCGCGTCGCCGCGGCTTGGTCGCCTCGTCCGTGGCGCGCCAGATCGACGCGCTGGAAGCCGAACTGCAAGTGCCGCTGTTCGTGCGCTCCACCCGCGCGCTGGTCCCCACCGAAGCCGGCGAAGTGCTTTACGAGCGGGCGGTCAAGATCCTGCACGACATGACGGAAGCCCGCTCGGAGGTCATTTCGCTGGAGCAGCACGTCCAGGGCCTGCTGCGCGTGAGCTGCCTGCCGGCATTCGCGCGCCGCTATGTCGTGCCGATACTGGGCCGCTTGGGCGAATTGCATCCCCAGTTGCAAGTCGAACTGGCTCTCACAGAGCGGGTCGTCGACCCTGTCGTCGAGCGAATGGATGTCGTCGTGCGTGTCGGCCAGCAACCCGACAGCAGCCTGATCGGCCAACGCATCGGCAGCCACCGCTACCTGATGTGCGCGGCCCCGTCCTACCTTGAACGCCACGGCACACCCCGCCAGCTCTCCGACCTGGCCCGCCACCGGCTCATCGACCGGCGCCACAGCACGAGCGTGCGCGGCTGGCGCGAGATCGGCGATGGCTCATGGGCCGAACATGCCCGGTTTGTGCTCGAATGCGATGACTGCGATGCGCGCCGCCAGGCGGCGCTGGATGGCCTGGGCATCGCACTCATGCCCAACTGGTCCGCCGGCCCGGAAATCGGCCGCGGCAACCTGAGGCAACTCGCCCTCAAGGACTGCGCGCCCCCGGCCGACAGCGGCATCTATCTCTTGCGCGCCATGCCTCGCGCCAGCGCCCGCATCCGAGCCTTCACCGACGCACTCAGACGCCACATCGGCTCGCCCTCGGTCTGGGATGTCGCCATCGACACGGCCGCCAGCGGCCCGGCCCAGCCGTCACCTTAGCCCGGACACCACCGCGCGCAGGGCGCGGACACGATGGCGGCCGTATACGACGGACATCGCTCAGGCCCTGCGCAAGTTAATCCACCGACCCGGCAAGATAATCAGCGCGCGTATTAATCAGAAAAAATAAATCCGCGCGGCCAACATGCCATGGCGAAACTGTGAACCCGCCGCGTTGCGAGTAGAAGAACGCATTTACCGGGTCGTTACGCATGCGATGAGAGATCGACAATTTGTCACGTTTATGCAAAATCTTTGCGCCTTGTCTCTGAGCCCAAAAAATATAGGCAACTGTCTGCACCGAATAGCAACATTCTGGTATCTTGGCGCGTTCAGCACGCTAAGGCTCGTGTCAGGAATGGCATATGCACTGTCTTGATCCGACGCATCCGCTGAATCCTTTCAAAGCCCGAGCCGCCCCCGGCCGGGAGCGGGCTTCCGGATATGGCGCGGCGCGAGACGCGAAACGGCAGGCCCTGTTTCAAACGCAAGTTTCAGCAGCCTATGAGAACTTATGAGCAGCACTAAGCCCATCGACCAGAAACTCGGCCTTGTGGCGCTAGTCGCGATTGTCGTGAGCTCGATGATAGGAAGTGGCGTCGACAGCCTGCCGCAAAACATGGCGGCGACGTCCGCCCTCGGCCCCGTCATCATCGCCTGGCTGGTCAGCGGTTTTGGCATGTTCTTCATTGCCAGAACCTTCATGGTGCTGTCCGATCTTCGGCCTGACCTGCAGTCCGGTATCTACATGTACGCCCGCGAAGGGTTTGGGCCACTGAGTGCTTTCGTGGTGGCCTGGGGTTATTGGCTCATGACCCTTTTCAGCAACGTCGCGTTTGCTGTGATGGTGATGGACACGCTCAATTACTTCATGCCGGGCGACTTCACGGGCGGCAACAACCTGGCTTCCATTATCGGCGCCTCCATTCTCATCTGGGGCTTTCACGTCCTGGTGCTGGGCGGCACCAAGATGGCCGGCATGATCAATACCGTCGGCACCTTCGTGAAGCTCATCCCGCTGGTGGTATTCGTCGGCGTGGTGACCTACTTCCTCAACGCCGCGCAGTTCTCGACCGACATCTGGGGCCAGCATCCGGTGGGCGACGCCAAGCCGCTGGGCTCCATCCTCTCGCAGACGCTCTCGCCCATGTACGTAGCGTTGTGGTGCTTTATCGGCGTGGAAGGCGCGGTGGCTTTGTCGGGCAGGGCCCGCGACAAGAAAGACGTGGCGCGGGCAACCCTGATCGGCTTCATCCTCGGATTGCTCATCTGCCTGATCGTATCGGTGTTGCCGTTCGGGGTGCTGTCGCAACAAGCGCTCAGCCATATCCCCAATCCGTCTACCGCCGGCGTCATGAAGCAGTTGACCGGCGACTGGGGCGAATGGCTCATCAATATCGGCGTGCTGATTTCCATCCTGACCAGCTGGCTGGCGTGGACCATGATCTGCGCGGAGATCCCTCAAGTGGCGGGCCGCAACGGCACGTTCCCCAAGATTTTCGCCGCCGAGAATGACAAGGGCGCCGCCTCCACCGCCCTCTGGGTCAGCAGCGGCATCATGCAGTGCGTGATGCTGATGGTGTATTTCTCACAGCATGCCTGGCTCACCTTGCTGGGCATCTCCGCCATCTGCGTACTGCCCGCCTATTTCTCCTCGGCTGCGTATCTGGTCAAAACCTGCTTCAACGGCGACTACCAGCAACGTCAATCCAAGGGGCGCATGCTGGCGCTGTTCAGCAGCTTGGTCGGGGCAGCTTTCTGCCTCTTCATGTTGTACGCCAGCAATATTCAATATGTTGCGATGAGCCCGCTGTTGCTCACGCTGGGACTGCCGCTGTTTTTCTGGGCACGCCGCCAGGAAGGCGCTGCCGCTGCGGCCTTGAACCGCGGTGAAAAGGCCGCGCTCGCATTGCTGCTCGCCATCGACATTCTTGTCATCGCCCTGTACTTCATGGGCCATATCAAGCTGTAGCAGGTTGTTTTCCGCTGATTTCTTCTGATCAGTATCCGTGTCCGGATGCGCCGGACGGCCTCAACCGAGAGTCATGATATGAAGTTCAATCACCATTCGTTGCTAGTACTTTCCGACAGCCTGGAAGCCGGCCTCCCTGCCTCCCAGGCCATACAGGCGCTGGGCAAGGCGATCGCCGACAGAGGCTTCAGCATCCAGCAGGCCGCCAACCCCCAGGCCGCCCTCACCTACGTGCAGCAAAGCCCGCACTACAGCTTCATCGCCATTCTGTGGGACAGCGCCAACGCCGCCATCGTCAAGGAGTGCGAGGCGCTGGTGCAAAAGATCCGTGAACGCAATGCCAGCGTGCCCGTTTTCCTGCTTTCCGAAGCGGAAACCGTCAATGGCATCCCGGTCGCGGTTCTGAAGGAAGTCACCGAGTACGTCTACCTGTACTCCGAGACGCCGGAATTCACCGCCAATCGTGTCTACACGGCCGTGCATCGCTACGCCGAAACGCTGCTGCCGCCCTACTTCGGCACCCTGAAGAACTTCACCGAAGACGGCGACTACTACTGGGATTGCCCGGGGCACATGGGCGGCATGGCCTATCTCAAGCACCCGGTCGGAGTCGAGTTCATCAATTTCTTTGGTGAAAACATGATGCGCGCCGACATCGGCGTGGCCACCGCTGAAATGGGCGATTATCTGGTCCACGCCGGCCCGCCCAAGCAATCCGAAGAGATCGCCGCCGAACTCTTCGGCGCCAAATGGACGTTCTATGGCGTGGCCGGTTCCTCGGGTTCCAACCGCATCGTGGCCCAAGGCGCCGTCGGCGCCAACGAAATTGCCGTCGTCGACCGCAATTGCCACAAGTCCCTCAATCATGGCCTGACCCTGTCCCAGGCGCGTCCGGTCTATCTGACGCCCAGCCGCAACGGCTACGGCCTCATCGGACCGATCCCGGCCCAGCGCCTGCAGAAAGACAGCATCCGCAAGCTCATTCAGGACAGCGCGCTGACCACCGATGCCGTCAGCGCCGACCCCAGCTATGCGGTCGTCACCAACTGCACCTACGACGGCTTCATCTACAACGTCAACCAGGTCGTCGGCCAGCTCAGCGAAAGCGTGCCGCGCATCCACTTCGACGAAGCGTGGTACGCCTACGCCAAGTTCCATCCCTTGTACCGTGGCCGTTTCGCCATGGACGTGGCCGAAGACATGCCCAACCGCCCCACGCTGTTCGCGGTCCAGTCCACGCACAAGATGCTGCCGGCGCTGTCCATGGCATCGATGATTCACGTCAAGCCCAGCGACCGCGCGCCGCTGGACTTCGACGACTTCAACGACTCGTTCATGATGCACGGCACCACCTCGCCGTTCTACCCCATCATCGCGTCCATCGACGTGGCGGTCTCGATGATGCAGGGGCAGGCGGGTTACTCGCTGGTGCAGGAATCCATCGAGGAAGCCATCGCCTTCCGGCAGGCCGTGGTCAACGTCAAGGAGGAGCTCGCCGAAGCCGATGGCGAATCCTCCTGGTTCTTCGACGTGCTGCAACCCACCCAGGTCAAAGACCCCGCCAGCGGACAGGTCCACGCCTTTCACAAAGCGCCGATCGCATTGCTGAGCCAGACGCCCGATCTGTGGACGCTGAAGGCCGGCGACAGCTGGCACGGTTTTGCCGATGCCGATATCGGCCAGGCCGACTGCATGCTGGATCCGGTCAAGGTCAGCGTGACGTGCCCGGGCATCACCCCCGACGGTAAACATCTGCCGCAAGGCATCCCGGGCAGCATCGTCAGCAAGTTCCTGGACGACCGCCGCATCGAAGTCGCCCGCACCGGCGACTACACCCTGCTCATCCTGTTCTCGGTGGGGATCACCAAGGGCAAATGGGGCACGCTGATCGAAAGCCTGCTGACGTTCAAGAGGCTCTATGACACCGGCGCCAAGGCGACCGACGCCATCCCCTCGCTGGCGCATGCTTCGCCCAAGTATGCCGCCATGACCCTCAAGGAACTGTGCCAGCACATGCACGACAGCATGCAAGAGCTGGATCTGATGAAGCACAGCAGCGATGCGGTCAGCTCCATGCCTGAACCCGTGCTCACCCCGGCCGAGGCCTACCAGAAGGTGGTGCGCTACCAGACCGAACGCGTCAAGGTCGCCGACTTCGCCAACCGGATCGCCGCCAGCATGCTGGTGCCCTACCCGCCGGGCATTCCGGTTCTGATGCCGGGCGAGCGACTGCCCGCTGACGATACCGGCATCACCGGCTATCTGGAGGCCTTGCAGGAGTTCGACAAGCGCTTCCCGGGTTTCGAGCACGAAATCCAGGGGGTAAGCATCGACCAGAACGGCGACTACTGGGTCCGCGCCATCGTTGAAGAAGCGCGCAAGCCGCAGCCGGTACCCAAGCACATCAGCTTCAAGAGCCACCGCGTCTCCTCCATCAAGAAGGGACGGCAATAGAGCGGGTTGCCGCCCGGATCCTCCCGGGCGGCATTGTCTCCTCCATCGCAAGGCAAAGAAAATGACCGATAAAACTCAAGCAAGTGCAAGTTCGGACGCCTCGGCCAGCTCCGGCTCGGCCGGCGCGAAGCTGGGCATGCTGGCCCTGATCGCCATCGTGGTGGGTTCGATGCTGGGCGGCGGCGTCTACAGCCTGCCGCAGAACACCGCCGCCACGTCGGCGGTCGGCCCGGTTGTGATCGCGTGGATCATCGCGGGCATCGGCGTGTACTTCATCGCCAATGCCTTCCGCATGCTGTCCGACCTGCGCCCCGACCTGCATGCCGGGGTCTATATGTATGCCCAGGAGGGCTTCGGCTCCTTCATCGGCTTTAACGTGGCCTGGGGCTATTGGTTGATGACCTGCTTTGGCAATGTCGCCTTCGCGGTCATCCTGATGGATGCCTTCGATCAGATCTTTCCGGGGGTTTTCACCAACGGCAACAATCTGAACTCGATCATCTGCGGCTCCATCCTGATCTGGGGCTACAACTATCTGGTGCTGTCCGGCACCAAGGTAGCGGGCTTCGTCAACACGGTGGGCACCATCGCCAAGCTCGTGCCCCTGGTGCTGTTTGTGCTCATCCTCGGGCTGCTGATCGATTACTCGCAACTGCTGGACAATGTCTGGGGCACCTCGCCGCAGATCATGAGCGGCACCGGCAACAGCGCTACGCCCGTGTCCCTGGGCGCGCAGATCATGGCCCCCATGACCGTCACGCTGTGGGCGTTCATCGGTGTCGAGGGCGCGGTCGTTCTGTCCGGTCGCGCACGCAACCGCAGCGATGTCGGCAAAGCCACCCTACTCGGCTTTCTGGTGGCGCTCATCATCTACATCCTGCTGTCGGTGCTGCCCTTTGGCGCCATGACCCAGGTGGAGCTGGCCCAGGTCGCCAACCCGTCGACCTCCGGCGTGCTCGAACACGTCGTCGGCGCCGAATGGGGCAGCTGGCTGATGGATCTGGGGCTAATCATCTCGGTGTTGGCCGGCTGGCTGGCCTGGACCATGCTGTGCGCCGAAATCCCCATGGCGGCTGGCCAGAACGGCGCCTTCCCCAAGGCCTTCGCCCGCACCAATAAGAACGAAGCCGCCACGGTTTCGCTCTGGGTGAGCAGCGGTGTGATGCAGGCGGCGATGCTGTTGGTGTATTTCTCCAACAATGCCTGGAACACGATGTACAACATCAGCGCCCTGATGGTGGTTCCGGCCTACATCACCACCACCCTTTACATGACCAAGCTGTGCCTGACGCACGAGTACAAAAAGTATTCGAACAAGGGCATGACGCTGGGCCTGATCAGCGGCATCATGGGCGTGCTGTTCTGCCTGTTCATCCTCTACGCCAGCGCGCTGAACTACCTTGCCCTGGTGCCGGTGCTGCTGACGTGCGGCCTGCCCATCTTCATCTGGTCGCGCAAAGAGAAGAAAGACGGCAAACCCATCTTCGTCGGCCCGGAAAAGCTCTATGTGGCGATCCTGCTGATCGCCGACGTCATCGTGCTGTGGTTGCTGTATACGGGCAAGATCACGCTCTGATCTGACCGAGCCGCCACGCCCGGACGCAGGCCCGGTCTTTTACGGAAAGCCAGTTTTTCCTGAGAAGACCGGGCTTTTTTCTACTGCAGATTCCGTAATCCCGTTGCTGCGCGCCCGCGCAGCGGCGACCCTTCACGCCACCCATTCATGACACGAGCGCACACGTTTTGGGGTCTCTTGCTGCTTGGCGCCACCGCCGCCCAAGCGGCGGAATTCACGCCCAACGGCAGCCTGAGCCTGACCCAGACCTTCTATGGCAACTCAGGCAACTACAAGACCGCCAACTCGCATCCATCCGCCGTGCTGAACTATCAGTTCTCGCCCAAGTGGAGCGTAGACCTGGAGTGGGACCGAACCTGGAACCGCTACGCCTATACGGGTGGCCCCAAGCAGCAAAACAACGACTACAGCGAACCCTCCGGGACGCTGAGCTATGCCTACGGCAACCTGGGTGACTCCAAAGTCAATTGGTCGTCCTCCTTGAAGCTGGAGACTCAAAGCAATTTCAATCACACCAGCCAGGCCTATGGCATGGCGCAGACGGTCTTTGATTTCTCGGCCTACTTCCCAGCCAACGGCCCGGTCCGGCCCACGCAATTCGCGCTGGCGCCCATGTATATCCACGGCAAGGCCATCAGCGGCGCATCGGGCAAGGTCAATACCGCCGGGCTGGGACTGCTCACCAACTGGAACCTGCCTGCCCAATTTTCGCTAACGCTCAATGCCTATGTATTCAAGGATTGGTATAGCGGCAGCTTCGCCGTCAGCAACGACAGCACCACCTACACCAGCGCCACCTACTTCATGCTCTCGGCCTGGCTGGAGTACAGCAACACGCTGGCCAAACTCAATGCGCAGACCTCGCTGACCTTTAACTTCGCCGGCGGCCTGGATCCCTACGTCATGTCCAACCGGCGTGCGGCCTGGGATCCTTTCCTGGCCGGTGACGACATGTACCAATGGCTCTCGCCCACGGTCATGCAGGGCAACTACAAAAACGCTTACGACCTGTTCGCGCTGCCGCAACTCTCGCTGACCTACAACATCAACAGCAAGCTTTCGGCCAACGCCTTCGTACAGGTGAAGTATTCCAATCAACAATGGGGAAGCAGCGAGAAAGACTGGCGTCTGCAACCTCAGGTCGGCGCCGGCATCGTCTACCGCTTCTGAGCGCCCGACGCGAGGGCGGCCGACCGCCGCCTCCCGTCAAGCGACGCAGGAGCCCGGCGGACACACCTGCCTGCCTCGCTAGAACTGATAGCGCATGCCTGCTTCCACGGCGTAGGCGCGAAAATTCTGCTGACCCCAGTTACCCGCGACACTGGCCCAGCCTTTCCAGCCTTTGCCCAATCCAGCCGCCAATCCCGCCTTGAGTTCATAGCGCGACTTCGGATACATATTGTCGATACGGGTGCCGTCCAGATGGATTGAGGGATCGTTACTGGAACGCCACCAATTGAAGGCGGCAAAAGGCTGCACGACGCTCTCGCCGGGCTGACGATACAGCCGGGCGCCCAGCCGCGTCACCACGCCATCGGAATCCGCATCGCTGACGCGAACACCCGTCTCTTCGGTGAACGCGCTTTGGCGGTATCCCAGATAGATCAACTGCGCCTGGGATTGCACCACCCAACTGCCTGCGGCCAGAAGCGCATAACCGGATTCGGCGGATAGCGCCCAGCCATGCGCGTTGTAACGTTCGCGGTCCAGCAGGTCGCCTTCGATGTGATTGCTGAACGTCCCAATCTGCGCCCAGACGTCGGCATACGCACCCAGACGCTGCTGCCTGTCGGCATACTACGTTCCGTATGCCCCTACGCTCCACGCGTCGCTGCGGCCGGTGAAGCGAAACGGGTTGGCATCGGCGCGGGCGCGCGAACTCGCCCGACCATAGCTGGCCATGAGTCCGGCGGTCGCGCTGGCGGCGCCATCGGCAGCGAGGTACTGATAAATATCCGTCCCGCCATGCAGTACGAACTCATCAGTCTTGGCGCGCTGGTTGGCATCCCCCGTCTGGGCGCGGTAATGGCTGCCTTTCAGGCGTAGCCAGACCGCATGCGCTGGGCGCGCATCGGCAAGGGTAGAAGCTGGCGCAGCTACCTGCGGCCCATCGTATGGCGGGACGGCGCCGGTGCGCGGCCTATCTCGGCAGCGTCACCGTCACCACCAGGCCGCCGCCGTCGCGGCTGCGGGCCTGGACCGAACCGCCGTGAGCGGTTATGGTGCGATGCGCCACGGCCAGGCCCAGGCCGCTGCCGGTGGCCGAGGCCGAGCCTTCGACGCGGAAGAAGGCATCGAAGATCCGCTCCTGCAGCGCGACGGACACGCCGGGCCCGCGGTCCGCGACCGTCACGACCAGCTGGTCGGCGGCATCGATCGTGGCCGCGATCTCCACCGTCGTCCCGGCGGGGGAATACTTGACGGCATTGCGGATGATGTTCTCAAACGCGCGATAGACAAACTCACCTTTGACCTGCGAGACGAAGGACTCGCACAGCGTCGCGCTGACCGACTTCTGCGCGGCGACGGCCTCGAACTCCGCGTCCTCGACAATGGCTTGCAGCAGCTCGACCAGGTCGACGCGCTCGTACTGCCCCGGCATGGCGCCGGCGTCGAGCCGATGCAAGGTCAGCAAGGCCTCGATCAGCGTATCCAGTTTGTGGCTTTCGGACTCGATGCGGGCAACCATGGCCGGCACGGTCTGCGGCGACTGGCGCATCAAGCCGATAGCCGCCTGCATGCGCGTCAGCGGAGAGCGCAATTCGTGAGAAATATCATGCAGCAGCAAGCGCTGGGAGTCCATGGCGCGCTGCAGCTGTTCGGCCATGCGGTCGAAATCCTGCCCCAGCTCGACGATCTCGTCGCTCCACATGCCCTGCATCATGGGCGCCACGCGCGTGTCGAACTTGCCCTGGGCGGCACGGTGCAGCGCCCAACTCAGGGTACGTACGGGCCGCGACAAATACCATGCGAACAACATGCCGATCAGGAAAATGGCAATTAAGCCCGCCAGCAATGGCACACCCGGTATCGGCCCGACCATCCATTCATCGCGCGGCGGCGGCGGGGTGGGCCCGCTGGCCAGCACGATGTAGGCGAACGTACCGGCCATCGACAGCGCCATGCTGAGAAACAACGCCAGCACCAGCTTCCAGAACAGCCTGCCTGCCCGCGGGATCAGACCCATCATGCCTCCAGAAACTGATAGCCCTGCCCGCGCACGTTCTGGATCCACGGCTGCCCGTCAGGACGGTGGCCGAGCTTTTGCCGGATGGCACTGATGTGGACGTCGATACGGCGATCGAAGGGCGTCAGGGGCCGGCTGAACGCCTCCATGGAAATGACTTGCTTGCTGACCAGCGTGCCGACGTGGCGCGCCAGGACTTCGAGCAGCATGAACTCGGTGCCGGTCAATTCGAGCGGCTCGCCATGCCAGGTGGCCTGCCGGCTGCCGGGCCATAGTTCCAACGGCCCGGCCTTGAGACAGCGTGGTGCCTCCTGGGCGGCCGCGGTGGGCGTATCGGCCAGGGCAGCGCCCTGTGTGCGGCGCAGGATGGCCCGGATGCGCGCGAGCAGCTCGGCGGGGCTGCAGGGCTTGGCCACATAGTCGTCGGCGCCCAGGTTCAGGCCGATGACCTTGTCGATGTCATCGCCTCGCGCCGTGAGCATGAGAACCGGCAGCCGATGCTGCAGCCGGATGCGTTGCAAGGTCTCCAGCCCCGACAGCCCGGGCATCATGATGTCGAGCACGGCCAGGGAATAAGGGCGGCGCGCAAGCTCGCCGATCGCGCGCTCGCCGTCGCTGCAAGCGACGACCTCAAAGCCCTCATGCGTGAGGTACTGAGACAACATGGTCGTCAGTTCGACATCGTCATCGATCAGAAGAATACGCATGGGAAAGCCGGTTCAAAGTCCGTGGATGCGAAAAATTCTCTCACTTTCAAAGCCTTGTCACCACGTCAGCCGGCAAGCTTTTCGCAACTTAACACTTCTGAACCGCGCTTGATGGTGGCCCTGCCTACGATACGGCCATGAAAATCGCGCTGGATTCCGTCTCGCGGCCGCTGGCCGTGCTCAGCCTGCTGGGCGCATTGACCCTGACATTGCCCGCCTGCACGATGGTCGGCCCCGACTACCGCGCGCCCGACGCCGCGGCCCCCGCCACGTGGGAAGCACCGATGCCGCACGGCGGCCGGGAAGTCTCGCTGCGCAACTGGTGGGGCCAGTTCAATGACAAGACGCTGGACGCCCTCATCGCCGCGGCCATGAACGACAGCCCCACGCTGGACCAGGCCTGGGCCAACATCGAAAGCGCGCGGGCCAATGTCGACACGGCCCGCTCGGGCTTGTCGCCCACGGTTGACGCCAACGCGAGTCTGCTGCGTGCCCGCCAGCGTCAGGGGGAGGAGGTGGATACCTTGACCACCACGCGGTCGGCCGGTTTCGACGCCTCCTGGGAGATCGACCTCTTTGGCAAGATACGGCGCAAGGCTCAGGCCGCCGATGCCCGCCTGCAAGCCCGCGTCGGCGACTGGCACCAAGCCCGGGTAAGCCTGGCTGCCGAGGTGGCCGACGACTATGTGCAGTACCGCGGCTGCCAACTGCTGGGCGGCGCTTACGAGCAGGAACTCGCCTCCATGCAGAAAACCATGGCCGCGACGACCGCCTCCGTGGACGCGGGTTTCACCTCGCCGGCCAACGGCGCGCTGGCACGCGCCAGCCTGGCCAGCACGCGCGCCTCCTTGCAGGCGCAACGCGCCGAGTGCCAGTTACTGGTCAAGAGCCTGGTGGCGTTGACCGGCCTGCCCGAAACCGACCTGCGCCGCCAATTGGATCCGCAGGGCAGCCCGCCGCCTGGCCTGCCCGTGCCGGCGGCGTTCACGCTCGACGCCTTACCCGCCGATGTCCTGCGCCAACGCCCCGACATCGCGGCGCTCGAACGCGACCTGGCGGCGACCAGCGCCTCAATCGGCGCCGCGCAAGCCGACCTCTATCCCAGCCTGACCCTGTCCGGCTCCATCTCGCTGTCGGCCTCGCAATTGGCCAGCGGCGCCGCGAGCTGGTCCTTCGGGCCGGCCTTAAGCCTGCCGTTTCTGGATGGCGGCGCCCGGCGCGCCGCGGTGGCCAGCGCGCAGGCCGACTACCAAAGCGCCCTGGCGCAATACCGTCAGGGCGTACGCACCGCCATCAAAGAAGTCGAGCAGGCGCTGGTCCAGCTCGATGGCGCGGCATCGCGCGCCACGTTCGCCGCCGAGGCCGCGCGAGACTACCGCAGCTTCGAGCAGGCCACCGAAGTGCAATGGCAAGCCGGTGGCGCCAGCCTGCTCGATCTGGAAGAGGCCCGCCGGTCTGCCCTGAACGCCGACATCGAGCACATCACCTTGCTGCGCAATCAGGTGCAGTACTGGATCGCGTTGTACAAGGCCGCCGGCGGGGGCTGGACGGCGGATGCCGTCGTGCCGTCAAAGACACAGCCTTGAACAAGACCGGCCCGTCCGGCTGCCCCGCCTCACCCACCCGTATGCGTATGAAAAACCTCCTGGATCTGCCCTTCCTGCGTCTCTCCTGCCTCCTGCTGCTGGCCCTGAGTTTGAGCGCCTGCGACAAACCCAGCGATTCCGCCCCCGACGCGCAGACGCAGGCCAGTTTGCTGACGGTCGACATCGTCCAGGCACGCGAACAAGCCTGGCCGCGCAAGATCCAGGTCAACGGCGCCATTCAGGCCTGGCAGGAAATCATCGTCAGCCCGGAGACGGGCGGCCTGCGGGTCAGCGAGCTCCTGGTCGATGTGGGCGCCAGCGTCAAGCGCGGCGACGTCCTGGCGCGCCTTGCCGATGAGACCGTCGTGGCCGAGCAGCGTAAACAGGCCGCCACCGTCGCGCAGGCTCAGGCCGCCTACGAGCAGGCGCAGTCCGACTATCGCCGGGCGCGAGCCACAGAGAAAAGCGGTGCGCTGTCCGCGCAGAAGGTCGAGGAGTACCGCAACACGGAACGCACCGCCAAGGCCACGCTGCAAGCTGCCCAGGCGGACCTGGACACGGTCAGGATCAAACTGTCCCAAACCCGTATCGTGGCTGCCGATGATGGCCTGGTGGCCACCAAAACGGGCATCTTGGGCGACGTCGTGGCCAGCGGCACGGAACTCTACCGGCTGATACGCCAAGGCCGCCTGGAGTGGCGCGCCGAAGTCGACGCCAAACAGTTGGCCGGCATCAGCGTGAACGACGCCGCGCAGATCGACCTGCCCGACGGCCGCACCGTGGCCGGGCGGGTCCGGCTGATCGACCCCGTGCTCGCGGACGGCACGGCGCGCGCGGTGGTCTACGTGGATCTGGACCGCAACGCCGGGGCGCGACGCGGCATGTTCGCCACCGGCTTCATCCTCTCTGGAGATAGCCAGGCCCTGACCTTGCCACAGTCGGCCATCACCCGGCGCGATGGCCGCGCGTACGTCTGGTTGCTGCGCGACGACGATCACGTCATCAGCCGTGCGGTCACGCTGGGCCGCCAGCAAGGCGACCAGGTCGAAGTGATCTCCGGCCTCACGCCGCAGGACCGGGTTGTGCGCAGCGGCGGCGCCTTCCTGGCCGAGGACGCCAAAGTCAGCGTGGTCAGCGCGCAAACCGCCAAGGCCAGCCAATGAATATCTCGTCCTGGTCCATCCGCAACCCTGTCCCGGCGGTACTTGTCTTCATTTTGCTGACGGTCTTCGGCCTGATCGGCTTTTCCAAACTGCAGATCCAGGATTTCCCCGACACCGACCTGCCCACCGTCACCGTCACTGCCACCCTGGAAGGCGCGGCCCCCTCGCAATTGGAGACCGAGGTTGCTCGCAAGATCGAAGACAAGCTCGCCTCGCTGACGCGCCTAGACCACATCACCACCACCATCACCGACGGCTCGGTCGTGTTGTCCGTAAGCTTCACGCTGGACAAGGACAGTGAAGTGGCGGTCAACGAAGTCCGCAATGCCGTCGACAGCGCCCGAGGCGATCTGCCCAGCAGCATGAATGCGCCCACGGTCACCAAGCAGACCGCGGCGAACGCCTCGTTGATGACCTATGTCATCGACTCGGAACGCCTGGATGAATCCGACCTGTCCTGGTTCGTGGACAACGATGCCACCAAAGCCCTGCTCGCCGTGCCGGGCGTGGCGTCCATCAAGCGGCTGGGGGGCATAGACCGAGAAGTCATCATCGATCTGGATCCCGTGGCCATGGCCGGCCTGGGGGTAACGCCCTCGGATGTCTCCGACCGCCTCAAGGCAGTGCAGCGGGAAAGCTCCGGCGGCCAGGGCCATATCGGCGGGCAGCGTCAGTCTGCCCGCATGATTGCCACGGCCGAGTCCGTCGATGAGGTCCGCCAGATCGCCTTGCCGCTGTCCGACGGCCGCTGGGTCCGCCTGGATCAGATCGCCCGGGTCACGGATGGCCACGCCGATCGCGAAAGCAAAGCGCTGCACAAGGACAAGGAAGTGCTGGGCTTGCAAGTCACCCGGTCGCTGGGCTACTCGGACGTCGGTGTCGCCCGCGATGTCCGCGCGGCGATGGACAAGTTCGCCCGCGACAATCCGCAAGTCACCATCCGCGAAGTCAGCAATACCATCGAGCCCGTCATCGACAACTATCACGGCTCGCTGGAACTGCTGCTCGAAGGCGCCGTGCTGGCGATCATCGTGGTGTGGTGGTTTCTGCGCGATTGGCGCGCGACCCTGATCGCCGCCGTGGCGCTGCCGCTGTCCATCCTGCCCACCTTCGCGTTCATGTGGCTGGCCGGCTATAGCCTGAACATGGTGACCCTGCTGTCGTTGGCCCTCGTCGTAGGGATTCTGGTCGATGACGCCATCGTCGAAGTCGAAAACATCGAGCGTCACCTGCTCATGGGGAAACGGCCCTTCGAGGCGGCCATGGAGGCCGCCGACGAAATCGGCATGGCGGTCATCGCCACCACGTTCACCCTCGTCGCCGTGTTCCTGCCCACGGCATTCATGGGCGGCATCCCCGGCAAATTCTTCCGGCAGTTCGGCGTCACGGCCTCGGTTGCCGTGCTGGCCTCGCTGCTGGTGGCCCGGCTGCTCACGCCCATGATGGCCGCCTATCTGCTCAAGCCGCGCAACGCCGAGGACGGGCGCGGGCGCGAAGACGGACCGATCATGCGGCGCTATCTGCATCTGGCCGCCAGCGCCATGCGCCGCCGCAAGACGACCATCCTGTCCGCCCTGCTGTTCTTCGTGCTCTGCCTGGGCCTGGCCGCCTTCATCCCCACCGCCTTCATGCCGGCGCAGGACAAGGCGCAGACCACCATCACGCTACAAGTCGCGCCGGGCAGCACCTTGCAGGACACCACCGACATGGCCGAGCGCGCCGCCACCCTGTTGCGCGCCTTGCCCGAGGTCAAGGACGTGTTTGCGCTGGCCGGTAGCGCCAGCAGCGGCGGCATGGGCGGGACCACGACGGCCGACCTCACCAGCGCCACCCTCACGATAGACCTCGTGCCTCGCACCGAACGCCATGCCACGCAGTCCCAGGTCGAAGCCCAGATGCGCGCCCGCCTGCGCACGCTACCCGGCCTGCGGGTGGCCGTGGGCGGCGGCAACAGCGGCGAAGCGCTCGAACTGACCTTGGCCAGCGACGATCCCGAGGCGCTCAACCGCGCGGCCAGCCAGGTCGAGGCCGGGCTGCGCACCTTGAGCGGCATCGGCAATGTGACCTCCAGCGCCTCCCTGCAGCGCCCCGAAATACAGGTCCGTCCCAACCATGCCGCTGCGGCCCACCTCGGCGTAACCTCGGAAGCGCTGGGCGATGCCCTGCGATTCGCCACGTATGGCGATTACTCGACCGCGCTGCCCAAACTCAACCTGCCACAGCGGCAGATCAATATACGGGCCCGCATGTCGCCCGAGCTGCGACAGGATCTGAACGCCGTCGGCCAACTACGCGTGCAAGGACGCGACGGCCTGGTCAGCCTGGCCAGCGTGGCGGATATCGGCATAGGCAGCGGGCCCTCGCAGATCGACCGCATCGATCGGCTGCGCAAAGTCACCCTCACCGTCGAACTCAATGGACGGGCGATCGGCGAAGTGGAGCGCGAAGCTCGCGCGCTGCCCGCCATGCAAGCCCTGCCGGAATCGGTCAAACAGGTCGACCAAGGCGAGCTGCAGCGCATGAGCGAACTGTTCCAGAGCTTCGGTCTGGCGATGGCCATCGGTGTGTTCTGCATCTATGCCGTGCTGGTCCTGCTGTTTCATGACTTCATGCAGCCGGCCACGATCTTGTCGGCCCTGCCCCTGGCCCTGGCCGGCGCCCTCTTCGCCCTCTGGGCGGCGGAACAGGCGTTTTCCATGCCCGTGGTCATCGGCGTCTTGATGCTCATGGGCATCGTCACCAAGAACTCCATCCTGCTGGTGGAGTACGCCATCGTGTCGCGCCGCAAAGGCATGGCGCGCTTCGATGCGCTGATGGACGCCTGCCACAAACGCGCCCGTCCCATCGTCATGACCACCATCGCCATGGGCGGCGGCATGCTGCCCAACGCCCTCGGGCTGGGCGCCGAACCCAGCTTCCGCCAGCCTATGGCCATCGTGGTGATCGGCGGGCTGATCACCTCCACCGTCCTCAGCCTGGTGGTGGTCCCGGTGGTCTTCACCTATGTGGATGACCTGCTGCAATGGTTGAAAAAGCGGCTTCTTCCCACGCGGCATTGACGCCGCATCCGCGGGCCGGGAGAAAGCGGGCGGCGCCCGGGCGGACACCAACCGCCCCGCCTGCCGTCCGCCTCCCTAGGCTGTCGAGACCAGACATTTGCTCATGATGACGCTGCGATAGTTCGTATGCCGCCACTGGGCATACTCGATTTCACGATATCCCCGGGCGGCATACCAGGCGCGCAACTGCACGGCGGGCTCTGCGGTATCGAGCGCGATTTCCGCGGCGCCACAGCCACGCGCCCGGGCTTGCACCCAATGCAGCAGCCGGCTGCCCAGGCCGCAGCGCTGCAGCGCGGGTTCAACCCCGAACTGATGCAGACTGGCCACGTCCGGGCGATCCAGCCAGGGCGAGCCGCCTGTCTGCGACGGATCGGAAAACACCACCGTCGCCAGCAACGCGCCCCCATCCTCCAGCACATAACAGTCGCCGCGCGCCATGCGCTGGCGCGTCACGTCCGCGGATTGATCCACCGCCATGAAGCGCAGCCCGCTGGCCCCCAACGCCGCATAGGCTCGGTGTAACAAGGCCGTCAGGGCCTCCACATCGTCGGCAGCGGCCAGGCGGATACGCGCGGTACATGGGTTAATCGGCATGAGCCATCATAACGACAAGGCGGCGGAGGGTTAACTCACCGTTTTTCCTGCCACCATGAGCACGTGTTGCGCTCGTCGCACAAAAGGCGGATCGATCATTTTTCCATCCACCATGAAAGCGCCAACGCCTTCCTGTTCGAGACTGGCAGCAACGATCCGGGATGCATCCAGAATCTCCTCATCGCTAAAGCTGAATACCTCGTTCGCGATGGCAACCTGGCTGGGATGTACACAAGACTTGCCCAGAAAACCCAGTGATCTCGCCATCGCGGCTTCGGCTCTGAAACCCTCGGGATCCCGCAAGCGCGCGTAAGCCCCGTCCATCACATACTTGCCCGCCACGCCGGCGGCCAAACGCAGGGTCAGCATGATGCTACGCAGGATCTCCGGTTGATAGCGATCAATGCCCAACGGCTCGAACAGATCGGCCAATCCCAATTGCAGCCCCGCCACCCGGGGATCCGCCTGGGCCAGCGCCGCGGCGCAGGCCAAGGCCTGAGCTGACTCCACGGTGACGAGAAAATGGCCCTCAAAACCCGCCCCATCGGCTTCGCAAATGGCAGCGTTCAAGGCAGCCGGGTCGTCTATCTTGGGCAGGTTCAACAAGCCGATCGGTAAGCCCCGCAGTCTACGCAGGTCAGCCAGAAAGTCCGGCGTGTCGACGGCATTGACCCGCACGATGATCGTCTTGTGGCGCAAGGCCTGGGCTGCGGAGAACTCGGCCGAGCTCAGCCAGCGCGCCAAGGCTTCGCGTGCGTCTTGCTTACGTGCCGGCGCCACCGCGTCCTCCAGATCAAAGGACAATGCATCTGCCGGACCCGACATGGCTTTGTCGAAAAGCTCCGGGCGCGAGGCGGGCACGAATAATTTGCTTCTCATGGATAACTCCCTCTTTCTGGCCAGTGCGGTCAGCAAGACGCTGCCGCCCGGCGCCTGGGTTGGATGCGCTGCACGGTCAATGACCGCCGGCCAGGCCGGCCCGGATATCAGCCTTGACGCGCCCCGCCGGCAGCCAGCAAGCGCGAGATGTCTGCCTCGTAGAGTCCGGCCTCCTGCAGCACTTGCGTCGTATGCTCTCCCAGGCGTGGAGCTGGCATCCAGTCGTTTCGCATCCCGACAGAAACTTTGTTGGCAGGCTGAATTTCCAGGATTTCTCCCTCACTCGGATGCTGACGCTTGGCGAACAGACCCACCTCGCGCAAGTGCGGATCATCCAGCAGTGACTCCAGGGAGTTATAGGGTGCGGCAGGCACGTCCGCTTGCTGAAAAATCGTCATCCACTCGCCGGTCGTGCGCGATGCGAGCGCCTGCCGCCGTAGGGAGAAGTAGGCCTGTACGTTCTGGAACCGGGCACTCACCGTATTGAATCTCCCGTCAGACTTCAGCTCCGGCCGGCCGATCGCATCGAATAGCGCAAAGGCCTGTGCGTCGGTGTTCGCGGAGATACAGATATAGCCATCCCGCGTAGGGATGGGCCGGTTTTCTTTATCGAGCACACGAGGATCACCCGCCTCGCCCAGCGGCGGCACGAAGGTCTGCTGGTACATATGCTCGGTCATCACCTGCGTCACCATGTTTTCATACATGGGAACTTCGATGCTCTGCCCCTCGCCCGTGCGTTCGCGATGAAACAGCGCCATGGCGATCAATTGAACCGCGATCAGGCCTGCATTACGGTCTGCGAGCACATAAGGGACGTACTGCGGGGTTCCCGTGACACGTGCATTCAGATCCGCGACCCCGGAGACGCCCTGGATGATGGAGTCGTAGGCCGCCATGGCGCGGTAGCAGCCCGTTTGGCCAAAGCCGAACATGCCGCAATAGATGATGTCAGGCTTGATCGCGCTGACCTGCTCGTAGCTCAAGCCCAGCCGCTCCATCGAGGAGGGCCGGACATTCCACAACAGCACATCGGCGCCCTCGATCAGCCGGCGCAACGCCGCCAGGCCCTCCGCATGCTTCAAATCGAGGCAGATCGAACGCTTATTGCGGTTAAGGTGCAGGTACTTCGGAGCCATCCCCGGACTGCGGCCTTTGCCCGACAACGACCGCCCGATGTCTCCAGCCGGACTCTCCACCTTGATCACATCCGCGCCATGGTCGGCAAGGATCTGGGTCGCCAACGGGCCGACGACGACCGACGTCAGATCGATGATGCGGATCCCTTCCAGCATCCCGCCGCTCATGCGCTTTCTCCCGCAAGCACTGCCTCGACGGCCACCTCTCCGGCGGCGTCAAGCGCATAGATCGTCGTTCCTGTCTCTCGCTGTTCGGTCCGGATGTACAGAGGCTGGCCCGCGATCAACCCTTTCAGGTTGCGCGACACCGAGGTCGAGAATGCCAGCCCGGATTGCCGGGCTTGCTCCCAGAGCAGCAACAGGGTCAGCCCGCCGTTGACCACCAGCCCCGGATAGCCCTCCACGCCGCTGGCATAGTCGCGGTCATAGTGGATGCGATGTCCGTTGAACGTGATGGCCGAATACCGGAACAGCATCGTGGTGTCCGGGGTGATCGACGTGGCGCCCAGCGTCGGCATCTCCCGGCGGGCAGGCAGCTCGGGCGGTTTGTCCGCCGAGGCTTGGCGTGGAGGACTGGCCTGGCGATAGACGATGTCCTGCTCTTCAACAACGGCCGTGCCCTGCTCTCCGTCGATATCGTGGCGCAGCGTGACAAAGCACATCTCTCCGGAGCGCCCCCGTTTCGGGGTGATCGCCTGGATTCGCGTCCGCCTGACAACCTGCTCGCCGATGTGCAACGAGCGCTGAAACTGCACCCGTCTGCCGGCGAACATGCGTCTTGGCAGCATCACGGGCGGCAAGAAATCGCCCTTCTCCGGGTGGCCGTCCGTACCCAGCTGGCTCTGTCTGGCCGTTTCCCCGAACAGCATGCAGTACCAGTGCGCTGGCAGGGCGTCCCCGCCGGCCCACTGCCTGGGTTCCAGATCCAGCAGCGCGGCCATCCGGCGAGCCTGCGTCGCCGAGACCTCATCAGCGGCGCAACGCTCACGTCCCAGCCAGGGTTGCAGCGCGTCGATATCGATCATGGCTAGGTCACCTTCATGATCACAGTTTTGATCTGGGTGTAGTGCGCAAGCGCTTCCGCCCCCTTCTCCCTGCCATAGCCAGAGTTTTTGAAGCCGCCGAAAGGTGTTTCGACACTGCCGCCGTGATAGTTGTTGACATAGACCTGCCCGGCCTCCAGCGCCGCGCTGACGCGGTGCGCCCGGCCCACATCGCGCGTCCAGACCGCGGCTGCCAGGCCATACTCCGTGTCATTGGCGATGTCGATGGCCTCCTGCTCCGAGTCAAACGGGATGACCGACAGGACCGGCCCGAAGATTTCCTCCTGCGCCACGCGCATGGCGCGATTGACATTCGTCAGAATGGTGGGCGCGATGAACCAGCCCGTCGTCGGACCGCCCTGCGGGCGTCCTCCTCCGCACGCGATGGTCGCGCCCTCCTGGCGGGCGATCTCCAGGTATTGCTTCACGCGCTCATACTGGTCCCGCGTCGTCAACGGCCCCATCGTCGCACCGGCCATCGTGTCGCCTACGCGCTCCCGCCCGGCGATGTCGATCAGGCCCCGCACCACCTGATCATGCACGCTTCGCTGCACCAGCAGCCGCGACCCCGCCGAACAGATCTGGCCGGCATTTCCCATGATGGCGGCGTAGGCCGCGTCAATGGCCGCTGGCAGATCCGCATCCTCGAAGATGAGGTTGGGTGACTTGCCGCCGAGCTCCAGGCTCAGAGGAATGATACGTTCGGCGGCAATCGCGCCGACCGATCGCCCGGTCGCCACCGAGCCGGTAAAGGTCACTTTGCGAACCAGAGGATGGGACACCAGCGCGGCGCCGGCCACCCGTCCATATCCCGGGACGACATTCAAGACCCCCGGCGGCAAGCCTGCCTCGGCGGCGATGCGCGCCAGCTCCAGGCAGGAAAATGGCGTCTCCTCGGAAGGCTTGACGACGGTGGTGTTACCCGCAATGAGCGCCGGAGCGATGCCTCGCGCGGCCTGCTGCAAAGGAGAGTTCCAGGGCACGATATTGCCGCAAACCCCGTAAGGGGCGCGTACGGTAAACGTGTGCAAGGACGGGTCGCCCACAATGGTTTCGCCGCCCAGGGAATGCGCCAGGCTCGCGTAGTAATCGAAGTATCTCGCGGTCAGCCGCACATCATTGGCCGAACGGGATAGCGCCTTGCCGGTTTCCCGGGCCTGGATCTCCGCCAGGCTGTCGGCCTGCTCACGCAGCGCGGCCGCCACGGCACGCATATGGTCGGCTCTCGTCTCCACGGGAAGACGGCTCCAGGAACGATAAGCGGCCTGAGCGTCCTGCACAGCGCGATCGATGTCGCTTGCCGAGCCTTCCGCAATCGCCGTCAGCGGCTGCTCCGTGACGGGGCTGATTCGCTCGAAATACTTGCCCTCGGCAGGGGCCGTCCATTGGCCATGGATAAAGTGATCGTAACGGTCTTTCATTTGTGCTTCTCCATCCCTTCAGTTCATGACCATGCCGCCATCGACGGTGAGGTTTTGTCCTGTAACCAGCCGGCCATCTTCGCGGGCGAGATAGGCGACAGCCGCAGCAATGTCCGCCGGCTCGACATCGGCACGAATAGCCCTCGCGTCACGCACCTGCAGGCGTTGCTGTTCCCGCCCCGCATCCGCATCCTGCATGACGCCATCGCTCAAGGTGAAGCCGGGTGACACCGTGTTGACGCGCACCCCGAACTCGCCGAGTTCGCGCGCCAGCACGCGCGTCATTGCCTGCACCGCCCCCTTGCTGGCCACGTACTGCAACAAGCCCGCATTCCCCTTGGAGACCGAGGCCGATGAGATGTTGACGATCGCGCCGACACCCGCGGCCTTCATGGGCACGGCCGCGAAGCGGCAGCAATGCCATACGCCCTCCACGTTCACCTCGAAGACCCGTCGCCATTCCTCCAGAGGAATCTGATCGAAAGGCTTTTTCTTCAGGGAGGTATAGATGCCCGCATTGTTGACGAGGGCATCGAGCCTGCCGTGGCGCTCGACCACCTGCTCGATCATCCTTTGCACCTGCGAGGCGTCGCTCACATCGAGGTCGATTCCCCACGCGTCCGGCCCTAGCGCCTCGGCCGCTTTCTGCGCGTTACGCAAATCGGCCACCACGACGATGAAGCCATCGCACAGCAGCCGCGCGGCAATCGCGCGCCCTATCCCCTGTGCGGCGCCTGTCACCAGGGCGACACGGCGCCCAACGTGGTCAGGGCTCTTTGAATCCAAGTTCATGACTGCTCCGCTTTATCTCAATTCAGTTGGGCGCCCGATTCGGCAGCGATCGCGCCCCACTTCTTCTTTTCTGCAACGCAGAATTCCGCAAATGCCTCAGGCGAACTGATGACCGGTTCTGCGCCAATGTCCTGCAGCTGTTTGGTGATCTCGGCCGTCTTGAAGGAGACGTTGAGATCCTGTACCAGCTTGTCGACGATGGCCGAAGGCGTCCCTTTAGGCGCCCAAAGACCGTACCAGTTGGTCAGCTGGTAACCCGGGACACCGGCTTCCGCCATCGTGGGCAACTCCGGCAGAATCGAGGAGCGCTGCGGGGTGGTCACGGCGAGCGCGCGCAACTTTCCAGCCTTGACGAAAGCCATCGACGAGGTCATCGAATCGAACATGATCTGCACCTGGCCGCCGACCAGGTCCGTCAACGCTGGAGCGCTCCCTTTGTAGGGGACGTGCAGGATATCCAGGTGAGCCATCTGCTTGAACAATTCACCGGCAAGGTGCGGAGCGCCGCCATTCCCGGCGGAAGCAAAAGACACCTTGCCGGGATTCGCCTTGATATAGGCAATCAACTCCTGCACGTTCTTGACGGGCAGCGCAGGGTTGACCAGAAGCACCAGCGGCACGCTGACCAGTTGCGTCACGGGGGTGAAATCCTCGATGACGTCAAAGCTGACGTCCTTGAAGATGGCCGGATAGATGACATGCGCCGACGCATTCACCAGCAGCGTCGCGCCGTCGGGCTTGGCGTGCGCCACGGTCGCGGCGCCGACCATCCCTCCGGCGCCCGGCTTGTTCTCCACCACGAAGGATCCCCCGGACGTTTTGGCCAACTGGGACGCCGCCAGTCGGCCAGCGATATCCGTCGGCCCGCCGGGCGGGTAGGGAATGACGACCCGCACGGGCTTATCAGGATAGTTCTCAGCCTGCGCAGCAGGCGCACCCATGGAAATCAAGAACACGGCGCCGAGCGCAGCGGCCGCGCGCAAGGCAGGCCATACCGCCTGCGCCCGGGTGTTCGAGAGGGATATAGGCATTTGTCTCTTCCGCAAGAATAGTTATGTGTACGGGGAATGTCCTCAGCCGCAACTATCTGCCGTTTGCATCGAACTGTATAATGCATTTATCTAGATGATTTATGCATAACATGCATACTGGTATCGAAACCGAGCGTCGGCGGCTGGACATCCTGGGCGTTCAGGCCTTTGTGGCTGTCGCTGAATTGGCCAGCTTCAGCCGGGCGGCGGAGCACCTGCATTTGTCACAGACGGCGTTGAGCCGGCGCATCTCCAAACTGGAGGATGCCGTCGGCGGTCTGCTCATTACGCGCACCACGCGCAACCTATCGCTGACCCCTGCCGGCGCCGCGTTTCTGCCTCGCGCTCGGCGGATCGTGCGCGACCTGTCCGCGGCACTCCACGAGCTGCGTGACAGCGCCTTGAACGGTTACGGAAACGTCGTCTTCGGCTGCCTTCCGACCGTGACCGCGCATTTGATGTCCGACATCATTGCCGAGTACGGAAAACAGTTCCCCCGCAACCGCCTGCGGATTCTGGATCGATCGGCCACGGAGATCCGCCAGGCCGTTCTCGAAGGAGATGCCGAGTTCGGCATCTCGGTGTTGTCGTCAGATCATTCGGACCTGATGCGCACACCGCTCTACCGGGATCCGGTAGTGGTCGCCTGCCATGCCAAGCACCCGTTCGCCGGGCGGCGGCGGCTGCAATGGCGTGAGCTCGAAGGCCAGCAACTGATTGGGGTGGGGGCGCTAAGCGGCTTGCGGCTGCAAACCGAGAGTGTCATGCGCGAGGCCAAGCTGAACTTGTCTCCCGCGTATGAAGTGCAGCACCTCGCCACCGCGGTGGGTCTGGTGGCCAGAGGCGCCGGCATTGCGATACTGCCCCAAGGGGCGTTCGATACGGCCAACGGCAGGGATCTGCGCCTGATTCCGCTCGCCTCGCCCGCCGTCAGCCGGCAGATCGAGCTGTTCAAACGTCATGACCATGTTCTCAGCCCCGCTGCCGCGCCCCTCTACGACTTAGTACAACTGCGTCTGCTTGAGGTCACGGCCACCCCGGGCTGAGGCCTGCCGCGCATCACCCCGGCACGGTCGATCATCCACGCGGCGGCCGTTGGGGAAAGCTGCGCTCGAAAACGCCCTCGGCAATCCGGTTTTTCAAGATCTCAATCGACCCTCCGGCAATCATCCATCCGCGGCAGCGGCGCACGCAGTACTCGACCAGGGATTCTCGGCTATATCCCAACCCACCCAGGACCTGGAGCGCATCGTTGGCCACATCGAATCCGATCTGGTTGCAATAGGCCTTGGCGATCGCCGTCTCGGTGGCGGAGGGAAAGCCCGTGTCCGCCCCGATGGCCGCCCGGTAAAGCAACAACTGGGCGGCATCCAGTTTGATGCGCATGTCCGCGAACTTCCACTGCAAACCCTGAAACTCGCACAGCAGACGGCCGAACTGCTTGCGCTGCATCGCCCAGTTGCGGGCTTCTTCATAGGCATAACGGCCCAGAGCCAGCGACCGGGCGGTATTGCCGATCCGCTCGACATTGAAACCGGCAATCTGTTTCTTGAACCCGCCCTCACCCAACACCACCATATCGTCCGGGACAAAGACGTTGTCGAAGAAAATTTCTACCCACTCCTCGCCCGACATGAACGCCGAGCGTTTGCCGAGTTTCACGCCGGCATCTCGCGTGCCGATGAGCACCGAACCGATGCCGCCCGTGCCCGGACCAAACCGCACATAGGCCAGAATGACGCTGGCATGCGGCCCATGCGTGGTGAATATCTTGCTGCCGTTGATCCGCCAGCCGCCCTGGTCACGGCTGGCGCTGGTCTTGAGCTCCGTTACGGCCGAGCCTGCCTCGGGTTCGGTCATCCCCACGGAGATAAGCCCTTCTCCCGCAAGCAACCCGGTCAGGTACTTCTGCTTCTGCACCGGGCTGCCGTACTCGGCCAGTACGCGAATGGCGCCAAAGTTTCCCGCCTGAACCACGTCGGCGCTACGCGGGCAAACCGACGCCACCGTTTCGATGGCGATCACCGCATCCATCAGCGATCCGCCCACTCCGCCATCCTCTTGCGCCACAGTGATTCCCAGAAGGCCTTGCCCGGCCATCTTCTTGGCGATATCCCAAGGATAATCGTCGGAATGCGCGCGTTCGACGGCACCCTCGCGCAACTCGCGCTCAGCGAACCGGCGCACGGCCGTTTGGAAATCCTGTTGTTCCGAATTGAGTTTGAAGTCCATCTTTTATCCAATGACCAATAAGGGTACTTAAGCGCGATCAGGCCAGACGGACCAGACCGTCCACCGCGATCACGCCGTCGGCGCGCACAAACAAAGGGTTGATTTCTGCCTCTTCAACCTGCACACCGGTGAGCGAGGCCAGGTGCGAAAAGTCCACGATGGCGCGTGCAAGCGCCTCGCAGTCGCCCAACGGCAAGCCGCGAAAGCCACGTACGAGGCGGGTTTGGCGCACTTCGTCAATCATGGTGCGCGCCTCCTCCAGACTCACCGGCGCCAGGCGCAGGGAATAATCGGGTGCAAGCTCGGCGGCAATGCCACCGGCGCCCAGCAGGACCGTCGGGCCAACCTGAGGATCATGGCGATAGCCCAACATGACCTCGATCAGACGGCCCTCCATGGGCTGAACCAGCACGCCATCGACCTGTGCAGAAGGCGCCCTCCGCCGCACGGCGGCGAGCATCTCTGCCATGGCACGCTCCAAGGCCTGGTCATCGCCGATGCCGACGCGGACCGCACCCATTTCGGTTTTGTGCGCAAGCTCACGCGAGCAGACCTTGGCGACCACGGGGTAAGCGAAGCCATGATTCAACCCGCCGGGCGAGAGCAATGTCCCCTGGACAACGGGTACCCCCAGACCGCGGAACAAAACGCCGGCCTCTTGCTCGTTGAGCATGCCTTGCGTCGGCAGCCCTGCCGGCCAGGCCACCTCGCAACCGAGGGGCGGCCCGGCATGAACGGGAGAAAAAAACACCGACAACGCATCAGCGCAGGACTCGGGGGTGCGAAATGCGGCGATGCCGCCTTGCTGCAGCAAGGCCAGCGACTCCTGCGCTTCGGGCGCCAGGAAAACGGCCAGCGGCTTGTCTGCCGGCTTGGCCGCCTCCAAAAGGGGCTGCACGGCCAGGCCCGGATGAAACTGCGCCGAGGATCCGACCACACTGAGCACGGCGTCGCACCAGTCCGCGCGCAGGAGCGCCTCCAGAAGCATTTTGTACTGCGCACTGCTGGCCGCCAGCGTCAGGTCAATAACGGGCGTCTCCCGAATGCTCAACCCCTGCTCGGCGATCTGCCGCACGAAATCGGCGGGCGGGGCGACCGCCACCATACCGTGCAGCCCCAAGTTGTCTACCACGGTGGCCGCGCCGCCGCCCGTGGTGGTGATGACGGCCACGCGGGCGCGCCCATCCGCGCGGCCTGCCACGCCCGGCGTGCGCGCATAGCACGCGGCCAGCGGTGCCATTTCGAAGAGCGTCTCCAGGTACTGGACCCGCATGACCCCGTGAGCCTTCAGGAACGCGTCCACGGCCACATCGTTGCCCGCCATCGCGCCGGTGTGCGATTGCGCCAGGGCATCGCCCTGTTCTGAACGGCCCAGTTTGTAGGCGATGACCGGTTTGCCCGCGGCGCGGGCACGCTCCAGGGCACGGGCCATCGCCGGTGCGCTCCGCAACGTCTCGAGGAAAAGCAGAATGACCTGGCTGTCGGGATCATCGACCAAAGCGTCGACGACCTCTCCGACCGTAATGTCGCTTTCATTGCCCACGGAGACCGACTTGGAGAACCCAAAGCCACGGGCGGCGGCCCGCGAGATCAGTGACCCCATCATGGATCCGCTTTGTGACACCAACGCCAGACCGCCAGGCAACAAGGCGTCTGCCTCGAACGCCGCGTTGACCGACAGAATGCATCCGGAATGCAAATCGGCCAGACCGATGCTGTTGGGTCCCAGGATGCGCAAGCCCAGTTCCCGCGCGCGGCGCGCCAGCGCTTGCTGACGTGCCAGCCCTTGCGGGCCGGCCTCGCCGAAGCCATCCGAGTAGATGGTGACCACCCGCGCTCCTGCACGCGCGCATTGAGGCAGCAGATCCGTGACGGCATCGCCGGGAATCATGATGAACACATGGTCCACCGGCCCGGGGAGCTGCTCCAATGAGGGATAGGCGCGCTCGCCGAGTATCTCTGCGCGCGCCGCGTTGATGGGATAGATGGCGCCCGTATAACCGTGCTTGCGCAGAAAGCGCAACGGACGCGCGGTGTTCTTCCGGGTATCACCCGAGGCCCCCACAATCGCAACGGCGCGGGGGGACAGCAAGGCTTGGGCAAAGGAAAGAGGAGACATGTAGGTGGCAGTCATCATGGAAACCGGGAAAAAGGGCACTCACGCCCGGGGCCTATCCGCCGCCAGCCGCAGCGCACGCACGGACAACCCGTCCATGCGCCAGACGGCCTCGCACAGTGCCTGCGTGCGCTCGCTGCCCAGGACCGGCCCGGCCAACTCGGCGAATTTGTCGTTCAGATCGGCATCCGAGAGCGGCGACTCCGGGTCTCCCTTGCGATAGGGTGAAAAGTGCTTCAGCACGGCCCCGCTTCGCGTGGTGATGGTCAGCCGCGCGGCTCGCGTTTTCGGAAACCCGGCGCTCAGGTCCGGATCCGCGACCAACTGCAGCTTTCGCATCAGTTCGCGCACCTGCGCGTCCTCCAACCTCGCCGGGCCAAACGCATCCAGCCGCACGGAACCGTGCACCAGCGCATGCGCGACCACGTACGGAAGACTGAACTTCGCCTCGAATGCCGTGGCGGGATGGAAGTTTCCGGTGACGTCCAGTGCCGTTTGATACGCATCGACACGCAGGGTGGCGATGTCATCGGACCTCAGGCCGCCGGCTCGCAATGCCAGCGCCGCATCGATGGCCGCGAAGGTATGCCCGCAACAGCCATGGTTCTTTTGCGTGATCGACGCAATGTTGTAGCGCTGGCCGAACCCGGCCGTGGCGACGGACCAGTCAGGATGGCCCGCCAAAGCCGCGCCGAAGCCGACTTCCCCCTCCAGGATGTCCGCCACGCCGGTAATGCCATGGGCCGCGCCCAGCCCTGCCCGCACGCCGACCTCGGCGGCGTGCCCGGCGTGCAGGGCCTTGCTCATGGCGTCCGATCGGAACGCCTGCTGCAGTCCGCTGGCCAGGGTACCGGCCGTGGCCAGCGCGTGCATCATCACCTCGGCATTTCCCGGCGCGCGCAAGGCGGCAGCCGCCGCTGCGCTACCGAAACAACCGACCGTTCCGGTCGTATGAAAGAAACGGTAATGCGCGGGCTGCACCGCCGCCCCGATGCGGGTTGAAATTTCATAGCCCACCACAATTGCCTGCAGCAGCGCCAACCCGCTGGCGTTCTGTTCTTCAGCCAGTGCCAAAGCTGCCGCGATCGTCGGACAACCGGGATGGTAGATCGCATCGCGGTAGATATCGTCGAACTCGACGGCATGCGACACACTGCCGTTGATCCAGGCGGCCGTGGGGGCAAACGCGGTAGTCCCACAGCCAGGCAAACTCGACGCTCCCGCACCTAGCTCAATGCGATGCGCGTTAAGCAACTGGCGGCAAGGGGCCGTGCGGGTGCCGGGATACAAAGCCGACAACCAATCCAGGAATGCCCGCTTCGCGTGATGGATGACCTCGCCGGGCAGGCGGCGAACCGCATCTTGGGCGCCATACTCGGCGATCGTGTTCAACAGCATTCATCTCTCCACAGTTATTGCGGCGCAACACGCATGCGGCGCTGTTATGCCGTTCACTCTATGCGTGCCGGTCTCGCGAGGATTGATAAAAAGGAAAACGAGCGTTCTTGATCCGAGGGGAACGGAATTGGAGATAGTTGCTTTGCCAATTTTTCATACCTGCCCGGCGCTGCCGTCCGTAAGCTGCTCGGCAAGACCAGAAAAACAAACGCAATACCGAGGAGGAAGTAATGAGCGAGAACAAGACCCCGCTGGGTTTCATTGGCCTGGGCGTCATGGGGGAGCCCATGTGCGCGAACCTGGTACGCAAATCCGGCCATCCGGTTTACGTGACGGATATCAATCCCGAACCCGTCGCCCGTATCGGCGACTTGGGCGCGCACCCCTGCGCCTCAATCGTGGAAGTCGCCCAGAGCGCGGAGATCGTCTTTCTGTCGTTGCCCAGCATCGTGCAGGTGGAGCAGGTTTGCACCGGCCCGGGCGGCCTGGTCGAAGCGGCCGGGCGGGTGCGCATCATCGTCGACATGAGCACCAGCGACGTCACACGCACCCGGCAGCTGGCCAAGACGCTGCGGGATCACGACATATTGCTTATCGACGCCCCCGTGGCGCGCATGCGCGAAGCCGCTCGGCTCGGAACGCTGATGATCACCGTGGGCGCAACGCAACAGGATTACGAGGCCGTTCTGCCCTATCTGTCTTGCATGGGCAGCGATGTTTTGCTTTGTGGTGGTGTGGGAAATGGCCAGGTGGTCAAGATCATGAACAATATGGTCGTGTTCATGACCGTCCACGCCTTGGCCGAAGCGGTCACCATCGGGCGCAGCGCCGGGGTGGATGGCACCTTGCTGCTGGACGCGCTGAGCAAAGGGTCGGCCGATAGCTTCGTGTTGCGCAACCCAGGCCAGAAGGCGCTGGCGCCGCAATCCTTCCCCGAGAAGACCTTCCCGACCGAGTACGCCATCAAAGACATACTGCTGGCGCTGGAACTGGCGAACCAAGGCGACGTGGATGCCCGAGCAGCCAAGCTCACACACGATCTGCTCGAGCGCACCAGAGCGGCCGGCTATGTCAAGGAATACTACCCGGTGATGGTCAAGCTGATCGAGCGCGGCTACGCGTAAACGTATTTCGGGCGCGCGCCGCCCCTTCTCTTCGAGACAACCATGAACTCCTTGATCCGCAGGCTGGCCTTCCTGCTGCTTGCCGCCCCGCTCGGCCCTTGCGCCATGGCAGCCGAGTACCCGACCAAGCCCATCACGCTCGTGATCGGTTTTACCGCTGGCGGTCCTACTGACGCCGTTGGGCGCTATCTGGCCCGCCAGCTCGAAGCCGAGCTTGGCCAGACAGTCGTCGTAGAGAATCGCGCCGGGGCCAACGGCGTCGTGGCCGTCCAGGCCGTCAAGCGCGCCCCCAATGACGGCTATACCCTCATGCTGGGAAGTAGCGGCACCCTTTCTATCGAGCCCGTCTACAAGAAACGCGTTGACTATCAGGTTCTGAAGGACTTCCAGCCGGTCGGCCTGGTGGCCAGCTACCCCTATCTGCTGGTCGTGCCGTCCGGCTCTCCCTATCGAAGCGTACCTGACCTGATCGCCGGCGCACGGGCAAAGCCCGGCGCGCTGACGTTTGCATCTGCCGGTAGCGGCGCCGTGAACCACTTGGCAGGAGAATGGTTCAAGAGCGCGACCAAGGTCGACATTACCCACGTGCCTTACAAGGGTGATTCCGCCGCCATCGCTGATCTGGTGGCGGGCCGCGTGGACATGGCGTTTCTGAGTGCGATAGCGGCGCTGCCGCAAGTGCAGGCAGGGAAAATGCGCGCGCTGGCCATCGCCGCCGCCGAACCTTCCTCGCTTGCGCCCGGGCTGCCCACGGTCGCCGAGGCCGCGCACATTCCCGGTTTTACGGCCGAGCCATGGAACGGCGTGCTAGCGCCCGCCGGCACACCTGCTGCCGTGACACAGCGGCTGAACACGGCAATCAATAAAGTCATGAGCACACCCCAGGCGCGCGACACGCTGCTGACGTTGGGCCAGTACCCCATGACCGGCAGTCCCGAGGACTTTGCCCGGCACATCGGCACACAGACGGAGCGCTGGGCCGACGTCATGAAGACCAGCAAGATTGAGAAGGCGGACTAGATGGACTACCCCGAACTGACATTGCTGATCGACGGCGAACGCATTGCTGCCGGCCAGCGCCCTGCCATCGAGGTTCTTGATCCCGCCACACAGGCCGTGCTGGGCACGCTGCCCGTGGCGTCTGCCGATGACGTCGAGAACGCATTGCAGGCCGCCCATCGCGCGTTCGCGGGCTGGCGGGCGACGGCGGCACTGGACCGGGCCACCATTCTGCGCCGCGCGGCCACGCTCCTGCGCGAGCGCACACCGCGCTTGGCCTGGCTGATCACGCGCGAACTGGGCAAGCCCCTGGCCGAATCGGAGAAAGAAGTCGCCACCGCGGCAGAGATGTTCGAGTGGGGAGCGGAGGAGGCGCGCCGCACCTATGGGCGCTTGATCCCTGGCCGGGTGGGCGGCATCCGGCAGATGGCAGTGCCCGAACCCATCGGCCCGGTCGCGGCGTTTTCGGGCTGGAATGCGCCGGCCATCACGCCGTCCCGCAAGATCGCCGGCGCTTTGGCAGCGGGTTGCACCATCGTCATCAAACCCGCGGAAGAGACACCCGCCATCGCCCTGGAGATCGGGCAAGCCCTCAGCGACGCGGGCCTGCCCCGCGGCGTGCTGAATATGGTTTTTGGCGATCCCGGCACCATCTCCCGGCAATTGATCGAGTCGCCCTTGATACACATGGTGACTTTCACCGGCTCCACGGCCATCGGCCGCGACCTTGCCGTCATGGCGGCCAAAGGCCTCAAGCGCGCCACGCTGGAACTGGGGGGCCACGCCCCGGTATTGGTATTTGGCGACGCGGACCCGCAGTCCGCCGCCGATACCATCCTGGCCGCGAAGCTACGCAATGCCGGGCAGATCTGCACCTCGCCCACTCGCATGTTTGTTCACGAGAGCGTGTACGAGGCCTTTGTGCAGCGCATGGCCGCGGGCGCACGAGACTGGCGCGTGGGCAACGGGCTTGAGTCCGGGATCCAGATGGGGCCTTTGGCCAATCCACGACGCCTGGCCGCCATGGAAACCATGGTGGCGGATGCCCTGCACCACGGGGCAAAGCTGGTGGCGGGCGGCCATCGTCTGGACCTCCCGGGTTGGTTCTGGGCGCCAACCATTCTGCGCGATGCCAATCGGGATTGCCTGGCCTCGAATACCGAACCCTTCGGCCCGCTGGCCTTGGTCCAGCCCTTCCGGGACGCCGACGAGGCGTTCATGCTGGCCAATCGTCTGCCCTTCGGGCTGGCAGCGTATGCGTTCACACGCGACGCAGCCACGGCGCGCATGGCCTCCGAGCGCATAGAAAGCGGCGTGGTCTGCATCAATCATTGCCAGGCCTCTTTGCCGGAAACCCCTTTCGGCGGTTTCAAGGACAGTGGCCTGGGCAAGGAGGGCGGCGTGGAGGGACTGCAGGAATTCATGCAAGTCAAATATGTGAGCCAACTGTAAACCCGAGGCGGCCCCATACTGGCCGCAACGACCCGACGAGCAGCGCGGCAACCGACCGGGCAGCCAGACATCCCAAGGAGACAACCATGCAGAAAAAGATCACTAGCGCCATCGCGGCGGCCGCTATTGCAGGCGCTGCGCAGGCATCCGACGGCATCTCCGATGGCGTTGTGCGCATCGGCGTACTGACGGACATGTCGGGCGCCTACTCGGGCAATGTGGGGCCAGGATCGGTGTTGGCGACCAAACTGGCCATCGAGGAGTTTGGCGGCAAGGTGCTGGGCAAGCCCGTGGAAATGCTTTCGGCCGACCACCTCAACAAAACCGACGTGGCGGCCGGCCGCGCACGGGAGTGGATGGACCGCGAGAAGGTGGACGTCGTCACCGAGCTCGGCAATAGCGCCGTGGCGTTGGCGGTGATGAACATCGCCCGGGAGAAGGGCCGCATGACCATGGTCACCGGTGCCGGAGCCACCCGCATCACCGGCGAGGACTGCTCGCCCAATAACGTACAGTGGGTCTACGATACCTATGCACTCGCCAAGGTCGGCACGCTGCCCCTGGTCGAGGCTGGCGCGAAAAAATGGTTCTTCGTGACTGCCGACTACGCGTTCGGCCATTCGCTCGAGAACGACGGCATGCGTTTCGTCAAAGAAGGCGGCGGCACGGTGGCGGGCTCGGCCCGTTACCCCTTCCCGGGCAACGACTTTGCCTCCTTTCTGTTGTCCGCGCAGTCCAGCAAAGCGGACGCGGTGGCATTTGCCAGCGCGGGCGCCGATCTGCAGAACGAAATCAAACAGGCGCGCGAGTTCGGCCTGGCTCCGAAACAGAAGCTCGTGGCGATGCTGATGAGCATCACCGACGTGCACGGCGTCGGGTTGGAAGCGGGCCAGGGCATGACGTTCGCGGAGACTTTTTACTGGGACATGGACAAAGAAAGCCGGGATTTCGCGCAGCGCTTTTTCAAGGCATCCGGAAAGATGCCCACCGCCCTGCAGGCCGGCCAGTACTCTGCCGTGCTCAACTATCTGCGCGCCGTGGAGAAGTCCGGCTCGGACAATGTTGATGTCGTGATGAAGACGCTGCGCAGCATGCCGATTCACGATGCGTTCGCGCGTAACGCTCATCTGCGGGAAGACGGCAAGCTGATACACGACACCTATGTCGTCGAGGTCAAGGCCCCCAAGGATTCCAAAGCGGACTGGGACTACTACAAAATCGTCAAGACCGTGCCGGGCGAACAGGCATTCATGCCCTTGTCCGAGAGCCAATGCAAGCTGGTCAAGCCGTGACGGCGGTGGCGCAGCTGGCCAATGACCGGCCGGCTTATGAGGTGTATGCGATACGCTATGCCAGCGTAACGCGCCGCGCGGCCGATAACTTTATCTCCCGCGCGGACATCCATGACGGGCCCATGCCGCTGGATTTCTACTGCTGGCTGCTGCGCGGTCCAGCCGGCAATGTGCTGGTCGATACGGGTTTCAGCGCTTGCTCGGCGCGTGCGCGCCACCGTCGCTTCAGTCTGGAGCCCGCCGACGCGCTGGCCAGGCTGGGATTGGCGCAGGATGACATCGACGATGTCATCCTGACGCACCTGCACTACGACCATGCCGGCAACGTCGACGCTTACCCCAAGGCTCGCGTGCACCTGCAGGATGCCGAGATGCAATATGCCACGGGGCGCTATATGTGTTTTGCCGCAATGCGCCATTTCTTTTCGGTGGACGACGTGCAATCGGTGGTGCGCCAGGTCTATGCGGGCCGCGTCCGCTTTCATGATGGCGACGCTCAATTGGCGCCTGGACTTGAGCTCTACCGGATTGGCGGCCATACCCCCGGGCTGCAGGTGGTCCGTGTGCACACCCGGCGCGGCTGGGTCGTCCTGGCTTCCGATGCCTTGCATTACTACCGCAACTTCACCGACAACAATCCTTTTCCCGCCATCTTCCACATGGGCGATATGCTCGAGGGCTATGCACGTATTCACAGCCTGGCGGACTCCGAAGCCCACATCGTACCGGGCCACGACCCGGCGGTCGCCCAGCGCTATCCACTCGCTGCCGGCGAAGGTATTTACCGCCTGGACGTCCCGCCCCGGCAATAAGGACAGGACCATGCATGACCATGACTTCATTCTTCATCGTCTGGCCGATGCCGTGAACCGCCAGGACAGGCTGGTCCGGCGAGGGCGGCACCTGAACACCGTGTTTCTGTTGGAATGTGGCGCCACCCCCTATCTGATATCCATCGTGGCGGGCCGCATTCACGAAGTTCGCCGGGGCCCTTTTGTGATGCCGCGCTGGCAGTTCGCGCTGCGTGCCGCCGCCGCCGATTGGGCGCAATTCTGGACGCCGCTGCCCCCGCCCGGTTTTCACGATCTGATGGCGCTGGTGAAGTTCCGCCGTTTGCGCGTGGAGGGCGACCTCTACCCGCTGATGTCCAACCTCCTGTACTTCAAGGACGTACTCGCCTGCCCGCGCGTCGAAGGAGCGACTCTGTGACTACCCGCCAAGCCGTCTTCGAGCCCATCGTCGGCCGTTATCTGCACCTGCAACTGGCCGGGCGCAGCCACCGGGTTTACGTCGAGGAAGCGGGCAGCGGCACGCCGTTGCTCTGCCTGCATACCGCCGGCGCAGATTCACGCCAGTATCGCGCCGTCATGAACGACCCGGCCATCCTGGAATCCTTTCGTGTCATCGCCTTCGATCTGCCCTGGCATGGGAAGTCGTCTCCGCCTGAAGGCTGGCACCTCGAGGACTACCGATTGACCTCACATGACTATGCCCAGGCCATCATCGCCGTTGCCGACGCCATGCAGTTACAACGCCCTTTGGTCATGGGCTGCTCGATCGGCGGACGTATCGTGCTGCATCTGGCGCTTGAGCATGCTGACCGTTTCGGTGGCGCAATAGGATTACAGTCAGGCGCCCATGTCGACCCCTACTACGACCTTGAATGGCTGAACCGGCCGGATGTGCACGGTGGAGAAATCTGCGCAGGAATCGTATCGGGTCTGGTCGGCCCCGGCAGCCCCGATGTCCACCGCTGGGAAACCTTGTGGCACTACATGCAGGGAGGCCCTGGCGTATTCAAAGGCGACCTTCATTTCTACACGGCGGACGGCGACATCCGCGATCGGGTGGCGGCGATCGACACCCGGCGTTGTCCGCTGTGGCTGCTGACCGGCGAGTATGACTACTCTTGCACACCAGAAGACACTGCGTTCCTGGCCGGGCGCATCGCCGGATCGCACTGGCAGATCATGCAGGGCATGGGCCACTTCCCCATGAGCGAAGACCCCGAACGCTTCCTGACTTACTTGCGGCCGGTGCTCACCCAGGCTGCGCAAGCCCGACACGCGCGATGAACGTCGGCGCCTCGCAGGTGCAAGGCGCTACGCTGCCTGCGCCTGTGGGGCGGTCAACGCCGTGAGCAACTCGCTCACCGGGCGCGCCAATTGCGCCGTGTCTCTGACGCAGACATAGAACTGACGCTCGGCCCAATCGTCTTTCAGCCTGAGCAAGGCCAGCCCCATCGGCCCCAGGTAATGCCGCGCAATACCTTCGGGCACCACGCCGATACCCAAGCCCTCGCGGATCATCCGGCAGCGGGTCTCGAAGTTGGACACCTGCAGTTTGACATTGGGCGGGCGCGATAGCGTCTGTCCTGCGTAGGCTAGAAACTGATCCAGGGAATGGCGGGGAAAATAGCCCAGAAGATCGTAATCGAGCGCCTCTTCCAGATAGAGCTCTGAACGCTTGGCCAGCGCATGATGGGTGGGCACGACCAGACCCACCCGGTCCCGACGAAAAGGAAAAGACGCCACGCCCGGAACGGGATGATCGGCGTGATAGATACCGATATCCACGGTGGCGTCGGCCACCATGCGCGGGATGTCATAGCTGTGGCCTTCGAGCAGATCCACGCTCACATCGCTGCGCCCCGCCAGAAAGCGGCCCATCACACTGGGCAAGAACTGCAAAATGGTCGAGGGATTTGAGGCCAACCGGATCTTCGCCTGCCCGTCGAGCGAATAGCCATTGATGGCCTGCTCGGTCAACTGCACGCTGCGCAGAATGGCTTTGGCGCGCTGATACAGCAGCGCCCCCGCTGCGGTGGGTTCCACCCCTCGTCCATGACGGTGCAGCAATGTCCGGCCCAAATGGCGCTCGAGCTCGGCCACCCGCTTACTGGCTGCGGAAGTCACCAGGTTTTCCCGTTCGGCCGCTTTGGACAAGCTCTTTTCCTCGACGGCCGCGACGAAGATTTCCAACGCTGGGATGTCTAGCTTTTTCATGGGGCCAATATACCGTGGCCAGCGTGCCGCCTCACTACCGTCCGCCCCAAGACAAACCCGGGGCCGAAGAGACTGACACGCGCCGTGGCAAGCCGCAGGCCCGACGCCCTGTCGGATCCGGGGCCGCATGAAGCGCCAGACCTGCGCCCACAAGGACGCCACGCAGCGCACCGAGCCGCCCCGGAGCCGCAGCGGGCTACCTGCGGCGCCGGCGCGGCGCGGTGCCCCTTGCGCCTCAGCCAACCGCCTTCTTCTGCCCCTCCCAATAAGGTGCTCGCAGCGCCTTTTTGTCGATTTTCCCAAGATTCGTCAAGGGCAACTCGGCGACAAAGCTCACCGATTTCGGTGCCGTGACCGAGCCTTTGCGCTCCTTGACGAAGGCGATCAGATCCTGCTCGCTCGCCGTCAACGGCTGCCGCAGTACAACGATGGCCTTGACCGACTCACCCCATTTTTCGTGCGGCACGCCTATCACCGCGGCGGCGGATACCGCGGGGTGACTCGCCAGGACGTTTTCAACTTCCTGGGGGTAGATGTTGAAGCCCCCCGAAATGATCATGTCTTTCTTTCTATCCACGATGTGAAAGTAGCCGTCCTCGTCCTGATAGGCCATGTCCCCTGTTCGCAACCAGCCATCCTGGAACAACTCGCGTGTGGCATCGGGCTTATTCCAGTACCCCGGGGTGACATGGGGCGCACGCACCCACAACTCGCCAATACCTTGGCCACGATCCACTTTGCAGCCATCTTCGCCGGTCAGTTGGACCGAAACACAGGCATAGGGCTTACCCGCCGCGGTGAGCTTGTCGCCCCGGGGATGAACATGATCCTCGGCCGTCAAAGACAGGATCGTGCCGGGGACCTCCGTCTGCCCATAGTTCTGATGCAGGATGTGCCCAAACAGGCCGATCGCCTGGGCCAGCCGTGTCTCCGAGATGGGCGAGGCGGTGTAGATGATGCGCCTTAGCCGGCTGCGATCGATGCGCGCCAGGCGGGGATCATCCATCAGGGTGTAGAGCATGGTTGGCACCAGAAACAGCGTCGTGGCCTGGCCCTGGTCGATGGCATCCAGGACCCGGCCCACATCGAATCCATCATGGATCACCACGCAGCCCCCCTTTACCAGTACCGGGATAACCATCGCGCCGGCACCATGCGACAGCGGTGACGACACGAGCAGACGGGTCGCGGTGTCGAAGTTCTGCTCGGCGATATGCAGCAATGATGCGAAGGCCAGGGCGCGGCTCAATGTGATGACCCCTTTCGGCATGCCCGTCGTGCCACCGGTGTATATCAAGCGTATGTTGGCGTCGGGCCTGTCGCGAGCGATCAAGGGCTTGGGATCGAACTTTTCGACGGCTTGCCAGAAATCGGGAAGTTCTCTGCCGCCGTCATGTGAAGCGAGTTGCACCGGGTGAGAAGCGCTATGACGCATACTCACCCCCCGTCCGGCACGCGCACGGTCGACCACCAGCAGCACGGCACCACTATCGGCAAGCATGTAGCAGTGATCCTCGAGACTGCTGGAGTAATTCGGAATCACCGACACGTACCCCCCGATAAATGCGGCGGCCATCACGATGAACATCTCATGGCGATTCGCGGTGATCTGCATGACCGCATCGCCCGGCTGTAACCCAAGCGCCTCGAAATGCTGCAAGGTTCTGCTGATCTGCTGACCGATCTCCAGATATGTCACCGCCCTGCCCTGGCACACGAATGCCGGGCGTCTCGAGTGGCGCTCAATGGCGTTGACGATCATGTCCCCCACCCCAGCGGCCGAGAACAATTGAGAATTGGTATCCATGCGACTCATCCTTGCTGCCTGAAACTGACGCGTTTACTGCTCACCGAGCTTTTCTTCTTTGATGATTTTTCCCAACCGTTCGGACTCTTTACGCACCCGAGCCAGAAAGGCATCTGACGATGTCACTTCGATGTCGTAGCCCTCCGCCAGCAGTTGGTCTCTCAAAGGCTGGGCATTGAGCGATTTGCGAATGGCATTGCGCAGCCTATCGCCGGTCTCTTTCGGCAAGCCGGCAGGCGCGATAAGCCCCACCCAGGAAGACGCCTCAAAACCCGGATAGGTTTCGCCAATGGTTGGAACATCCGGCATCAGGGGCGAGCGCTCCTTCCCGCCTGTGGCCAGGGCCTTCAGCTTTCCTTCCTTCACATAAGGAAGAAAGAAGCCCAGCGTTCCTGAGGCATAGTCGTATCGCCCCGTCAACAGGTCCGGCAGGAACGACCCGCCTCCGCCCTGGTACGGAATAGGCAGAAACTCGGCCTCCGACAACCGGCCCAACAACAACGGATAGAGGTGATTGGACGTTCCCTGGCCGGTCGAGCCGAACGAGACACCGCCGGGCGTGGCTTTGGCCGTTTTCAGTAAGTCATCCAGGGACTTGTATGGTTTGCTCGTCACCAATACGTGCGGCGCCGACACCACCAGCGAGACGTAATCAAACGACTTGAACGTGTCGTAAGGCAGCGTTTTGAACATAAACGGATTGACCGCCTGAGAGTCAAAGACAATGCCCAGCGTTCGGCCATCTGGACGTGCTCTGGCCACCTCCGCTGTACCCAGCGTGCCGGACGCGCCGGGCTTGTTGACCACAACAAAAGTGCTACCCAGCTCCTGCGACAATCCGTTAGCGACGATGCGGGCGATACGATCGGTAGTGCCGCCAGCGGAATACGGCACGATGATCTGTGTGGGCTTATCGGCGTCGGCCGCCTGGGCGGCGGAAGTGATGGTCACGGCGAGCGCAAGCGCACCCGCGCGAAGGGCAAACATGCTCATGGTTCTTGTCTCCAGTTTTTCTTAAAGTCAGGTCTCACGCCTGGTGTGAATCGGGAGCCCGTGCATGGGTTCTCCGGCCGGTCAATAAAGGTCACGCCGGGGCTGCGGGAGAAAAAACGGGTCCGTCGTAAGTGATCGCCTGCTCTGCGTGATGACACATCAGAAAGCCGATGGGGCGGGAGGCCTCTTCGTGCAGATGCGCAAGCAGGCCCGCCGTGCGCGCCAGAATGGGAATACCTTTGAGCGCACCAACTGGAAAGCCAACCTGAAGGAGCACGGCAGGAATCGACCCGGATGCATTGATCGGCAAGCGGCGTTGATAAATCTCTGGAATCAGATGCTCAACGATGGTGAGCGCGTCCAGATACGCCCCCGTGACGCCGTGCTCAGCCGCCAGCGCCAACAAGCGTTGCGTACGCGGATCTCCCGCAGCGTGCAGGGGGTGCCCATAGCCCGGTACCGTCAGGCCTGCCGATTTGCGCTGCATCAACTTATCAGCGGCCACGTCCTGCAACGATTTTCCAGAGCCGGCGCTGGTCTGCACGATATCGTCGAGGAACCGGCCGCACAATTCCGACGTCCCCATCACCACGCTGCCGGCGCCCAGGATACCGGCGGCGACCGCCGCCTGAAGGGCCGCGGGCTCCACGTCGTAGGTCATGCGGGCGGCCTGCACGGTGGGGGTCAATCCATGCTCGGCCAAGGTGACCAATGTTGCATTGACAAACAGACTCTGCTGCGCCGTCGGTGCCTCCCCCGTCAGCAGGAAGAAATAGAAATCCGCGAAGCTCATTTTCCCGATCAACTCCGAGCAGAGGTCTTTGCCGCGGATGGTGATCGACGCTGCGTCAGCGGTGGATATGGCCGTGTATGGCTCGTTCTGTTTTCCTATTCTCACTTTTCGTCTCCCGATGGATGCGAGCCATTCTAGGAACATTGCCTGCATTGACAAAATAACTTGTCTGCATGGATATAATCGATGCTGTCTATAGCTCCCAATGGACGAAGGGGCACGCGTGGAACTCAGACACCTCCGCTATTTCGTGGCTCTGGCAGAACGGCTCAATTTCACCGCAGCTGCCCAGCAGGTTCACGTCACGCAACCCACCTTGTCGCACCAGATCAAACAGCTGGAAGATGAGCTCGGGCTGGCGCTTTTCGACCGCAGCGAACGCCGCGTCAGCCTGACGGCCGCGGGCGTGTTGTTTCTACCGAAGGTGATCGAGGCCCTGCGGACCTTGGACAGCGGCACGGCATTGCTCAAGGCGGCAACCACGGCGCTATCAGGCCGCCTCCATGTGGCTACCTCGCAAACCTTCAATATCGTTATCGTTCCGCAGACCGTTCTGCTCTACAAGCAGCAGCACGAAAACGTTCGGATCACCATCGAAGAGCTGACGCTTGCAGACATGGCTAGCGCATTGCGCGCCGGCGAGATTGATCTGGCCATCGCGTACCAGCCCGTCGACAGCCACGATCTGTTGTTCGAGCCCCTGTGCAACGAAGAGCTCGTTCTGGTTGTTCGCGCGGACCATCCCTTGGCCAAGCGAAAACGCGTGCGCATGATCGAATTGCACGGCCGCGACATGGTGATGCTGCCCCAGCGCTTCAAAACCCGTCAGCTTCTGCAAGAAGCATTCGACTCCGCCGGCACCGTGCCGCACGTGACGATCGAGTCCGGCACCATACCGTCGCTTTTGAACCTCGTTCGAGACACAGGGGCACCAACGATTCTGTCGCGTTACGCCATTCCGCCTGATTCGACCTTGAAGACCATCCCTCTGGAGAATCCTCGCCCGATGCGTACAACCGGGTTGATATGGAGCCGCGATCGCCAACAGACGCCGATTCAAGCCACTTTCGGCGCTCTCTTGCGAAGCGTCACCATGAACTATCTCGCCAAGTAAGCGACATTTTTCGCCGTCTTGCGGAATGCAGCCGGCCGGCGACGCCCAGAACTCGCCACGCCGGCAGCATTCCGCGCAAGGACACGGCCAGTAGGGCAAGCCAACTCCCGGACACTGAAGCGCCGGGCCGTTGCTGGTCTGCCAGTGCCGCATAAAGCGCCCTGCCTGCGCGCACCCGCGCGTTTTTTCATGACTTGGGCCGAGCCGTCAACCCTGAACCGCCAATCGCGGCAAGCTTGCAACACTGGCCGGCCCCATCGTGACCCCCGGGGCGGCACGGGCGGCACCATCGTTATAATTGAGAATTATTGTCAATCGTATTTATATCGGCCTGCGGCTTCGCAGCTTATTTTTATGAACGTCCCCGCTGACGACATCGCCGCCCTCTATCAAACGGAGGTGCAGCGCCTGCGCGCATTCGTGCGCCGCATCATAGGCTGCCACGGCGCGGCCGAGGACGTCGTCCAGCAAGCGTTCGCGAACCTGTTGCGCAAGGGCGCGAGCGACGAACAGCTCAATCGCGGCTACGTCACGCAGGCCGTGCACAACCTGGCGCTGAACCATCTGCGCGACACGCGGCGCCGCGCCGAGGTCGAGTTGACGGGCGTCGAGACAGAGCACATCGCCGATTCGCGGCCATCGCCCGAGAGGATCGTATCTGCCCGCCGGGAACTGCAACGTCTGCTGCAGGCGATCGCCGCGCTGCCCGAGCGCCGCCGGCAGGCCTTCGTGCTCAAGCGCCTCGAGGGCCTCTCTTACGAAGAAATCGCCGAGCGCATGGGCACGACCCGCAACACCGTGATTTCTCAGGTGGTTGCGGCCATGGCGCAACTCGACGCCTTGCTGGAGCGGGCCTGAGTCATGGCAATCCCTGAGCAGGATCCGGTGTACTTCGCCGCCCTCGAGTGGCTGGCGCGCCTGAACGACGAGGATGTCGCCGAGAAGGACAAACGCGGTTTCACGCGCTGGCTCGACGCCGATCCGGCCCATCCAGTGGCCTACGCGCGCGCGCAGGCGCTCTGGAACCGCTTTGAGATGGTGCGCCCCGCGGCGGACCGCATGCGGCGGCGCCGGGCCGTGCTGACCGCGCTGGCCGGCGTGGCCACGCTGCCCGTCCTGTATGCGCTGTCGCGCCAGCATTTTCTGGCGGATTACCGCACTGGCGTGGGAGAGAACCGGCGCGTGGTGCTGGCCGACGGCAGCACCATGGAGCTGGGCAGCGATACCGCAGTGTCCGTGCAATACAGCGAGCGCCAGCGCCTGCTCACGCTGCATCGCGGGCAGGCGTATTTTCAGGTAGCCGCCAATGCCGGCCGCCGTTTCTCGGTGCAAGCCGCCGACGGCGTCACCACCGCCTTGGGCACGCAATTCGATGTCAAGATCCTCGATGACCTCGTCACGGTGTCGGTCACGGAACACGCCGTCGCGGTGCAGCCCGGCTCCGGCGCGCAAGCGGTCACCGTGGAGGCGGGCTGGCAAATGCAATACGGGAAGTCGGGCGGCAGCGCGCCGGTGCATTTCGACCCGGCCGCCGCATTGGCCTGGCGGCAAGGCAGGCTGGTGTTCAACGACGTACCGCTGGCCACCGTGCTCGACGAGTTGCAGCGGTATCAGCGCGGCCCGATTTTCCTGATGGATGCCCATCTGGGCGGCCTGCCGGTGACCGCGGCCTTCAATGCCACCGATCCGCAGCAAGCCTTGCGCGGCTTGGCGGAAACCTTTCCGATCCGCCTGCGCGCCGTGGCCGGCTACGCCACGCTGGTCTACGCGCGCTGAGCCAGCCCCGAAGAAACGACTTGTTACACAAAGATCGCCAGACGCGATCATTACTTTGCCGCTGCCGGGTGTTTCAGAGAGAGAGGACGCGCAATTCGCCGTCGCAATACTGAACCACCTACAAGGGCAACCTCCATGCCGGCCGCAGCACATCACCCCCTCCGCCACCAGCTTGGCGCCACTCCAGCGGCCGGTCGCCACCGCCTGCACCGACTCGCGGTCGCGCTCCTGACGGCCGCCGCCTGGACGGCAGCGCAGCCCGCCGCCCAGGCCCAGACCGAGCCCGCCAGCGCCAGCCGCGCCCGGCAGGTTTTCGATATTCCCAGCCAACCGCTGGCCAGCGCCTTGCTGTCCTACACGGCCGCCACGGGCCAGCAATTGGTCATGAGCGGGGATATCGCGCGCGGCAAAACCGCGCCGGCCTTGCGCGGCACTTACACCGCGGATGAGGCCCTTACGCGTCTGCTGGCCGGCTCCGGTCTGGGCTGGCGCCAAAGCGCAGGCACGCTCATCGTTTCGCCGCTGCCCGCAGCAGCAGGCGAAGCCGCAACGCTGGAGCCGATTCCTGTCAAAGGCGTGGGCGAGAGCACCGGCTATGTCGCTGACACTTCGCGCGCCGGCACCAAGACCGATGCCCGCCTGATCGACACGCCGCAATCGATCTCGGTGGTCAACCGCCAGCAGATGGATGACCAGGCCGTGCAGAACGTGCGCCAGGCCTTGCGCTACACCCCCGGCCTGACCGCCGAGTATCGGGGCGCCGGCGGCTCGCGCTACGACACCGTGATCTATCGCGGGTTTGGCGGCGGGGTGAACTACGACTACTCGTATCTCGATGGTATGCGTCTGCTGGGCGCCAACTACGCCATCCCGCAGATCGACACCTATACCCTCGATCGCATCGAAGTGCTGCGCGGCCCATCCTCGGTGTTGTTTGGCCAGGGTACGCCCGGCGGTCTGGTCAACCTGGTGAGCAAGATGCCCACCACGACGCCGTTGCACGAAATCGAGCTGCAGGCAGGTACCCACAGTTTCTCGCAGGCGGGCTTCGACTTTGGCGGCCCCGTCGACGACGACGGCAAAGTGCTCTATCGCCTGACCGGCGTGGCGCGCACCAGCCACACCCAGATCGACTACCAGAAAGACGAACGCCTTGCGATCGCGCCGGCCATCACCTTCCGGCCCAATGCCGACACCTCGCTGACCATTCTGGCGCAGTATCAGCATGACCCTTACGGCGGCTACTACGGCTTTCTGCCGGCGGTCGGTACGGTCAAGGATCTGCCCAATGGCGGGCGCATCGGTCGCAGCTTCTTTGACGGCTCGCCGCAGTTTGACGAATTCAAGCGCACGCAAACGTCCATCGGCTATGTACTCGACCACCGCTTCAATGATGTCTGGTCGGTGCAGTCCAACTTCCGCTACATGCAGATGGATGTGGACTACAAAAGCGTCTACACGACAGGCCTGAACGTCACGGATCCGGCCAACCCGCTGTTGACACGCCGCGCCATCATCAATCACACCAAGCTGGACGCCGTCACCGCCGACAACCACGCCCAGGCCAAGTTCACCACGGGCGCCGTCGCGCATACCGCGCTGTTCGGTATCGACTACCAGCGCATGAGCGACCGCGAAGAGCAAGGCATGGGCGCAGCGCCGTCGCTGTCGATCAACAACCCGAACTATTCGCTGCCCATTACGACTCCGGCCATCACCACGCGCAGCAAGCAGAACGTGGATCAACTGGGCCTGTATGCACAGGATCAGTTGAAGTTTGGCCGCTGGACCGTGCTGGCCGGCATCCGCCAGGATTGGACCACCAACGATAGACTCAACCGTATCAGCGGCGTGAGCACCGATCAATCCGACCATGCCTTCACATGGCGCCTGGGATCGGTATACGAGTTCGAAAACGGCGTGGCGCCATACGTCAGCTACTCGCGCTCGTTCCAGCCTGTGGCCGACGCCGACGCCAACGGCAATCTGTTCAAGCCCACCAAGGGTGAACAGTACGAAGCCGGGGTGAAGTATCAACCGCCCGGGCAGGATGCGTTCATCAGCGCGGCGGTTTACCAGTTGACCCAGACCAACGTCCTGACGACCGACCCGGCCAACACCAACTACAGCATCCAGACTGGCGAGGTCCGCTCGCGAGGCCTGGAACTCGAAGGCAAGGCCACGCTGACGCGCAACCTGGACCTGCTGGCGTCGTACACCTACATGAACAACGTCAACACGCGGAGCACCACCGCGCAGGACAAGCACCCCACCTACGTGCCGCGCAATACCGCCAACGCGTGGCTGAACTACACCTTCCGCACTGGCACGCTTACTGGCTTGAGCGTGGGCGGCGGCGTGCGTTATGTCGGCACGAGCTATGCCAACGCCGACAACACCATCAAGGTCTCGCCCTTTACCGTGATGGATGCCGCGATTCGTTATGACGTGGGCCAGGCGATTCCCTCGCTCAAAGGCCTGACCGCGGCGATCAACGCCAGCAACCTGTTCGATCATGAGTACGTGTCGGCGTGCGCCACGGCGACCAAGTGCTTCTATGGTGCCGGACGCACGGTCATCGGCACGCTGACCTACCGCTGGTAACGCGCCCCTCCCCCCATGAGCGCCGACACCCCCTCGCGCCTGCGGATCTGGCAATGGACCCATACGTGGTCCAGCCTGATCTGCACCGTGTTCCTGCTGATGCTCTGCATCACGGGCCTGCCGTTGATCTTCCACGACGAAATCGACGCATGGTTCGACGCGCCGGCCGACCTGCCCGCCTCGCGGCTGGAGGCCAGCGTGCAGGACGCGGACGCGATGGCGGCGCTCGTGCGTCAGCAGTACCCGACGCGCGACATCCGCTTCATCGTCTGGCTGGATGAACCCCATCAGTATCGCGTCGGCCTGAGCCCTGCGCCGGGGAAAAAGCCGTTCGCCCTGGTGGACGATCGCGGGCCGGCCCTCGCCGGCGAAGCGTGGAGCGAGAAAGACTGGCGCCACGGCGGCCCGATGGCGGTGCTGCTTCGATTGCACGCGGACATGCTGATGGGCATTCCGGGCAACCTGATACTGGCCGCCATGGGCTTGCTGTTTGTCGTGTCGCTGGTGTCGGGCGTGGCGCTATATGGGCGCTTCATGCGCAAAACGGCATTCGGCACGGTCCGCAAGCAACGCTCGCGTCTGCTGCGCATGCTGGATCTGCACAACTTGCTCGGCATCGTGATATTGGTGTGGATGGCCGTCGTCGGTTTGAGCGGCATCATCAACACGCTCGATGTCTTCGTCTTCAATGCCTGGCGCGAGCACGCCGCAACCGATCCGGCGCACGCCCCGCCCCTCGGCCCGGCTCAGGCCCGACCGCTCCAGGCCGCCGTCGACGTCGCCAAACGCATGCTGCCCGACCGCGACGTCTGTCTGCTGGCGTTACCGGGGTCGATTTTCTCCTCCGACGACGCCTACACAGTGTTCATGCAGGGCCGCACCACATTGACGCGCCATCTCCTGCAGCCTGTCGTGGTGCGCACCGCTGACGGCGCCCTGCTCAGCGCCGGCCCGCCGCCCTGGTACATGTGGCTGCTCGAGGGTTCGCGGCCGCTGCATTTCGGCAACTATGGCGGTCTGCCACTGAAGCTGATCTGGGCGGTGCTGGATCTGCTGACCATCGCCGTTCTGGTCACGGGCCTCTACCTTTATCTGCCCAAGAAGCGCCGGCCTGTGCACGGTTGATCGCTCGGAGTCCCGAGGTCTGCCGGCTGCGCGATCGACATCGCCGCCGCAGCCCGATGCGCTGCAGCGACCTCCCGCTGCTGACTCGCCGCGCCAGTCTCACGCGCAATACCTCCTTCTCCACACCGGCGACCGCCGGCGTGCGGACCCGCACCGCTACGCTGACTCCGCATCGGCGGACACGCTCGGCACAACGCCCTGAAGCTCTCGCCCGCGCTCGGATACGCCACGAGCAATAGACCTTTCTTCCGCCCTGCGCGAGCAAAACTTGCGCATATGAATATCACTATCTGTTGGTTGGGACTCACCATGCACGGCACGTAATCTACGCCACCTTAATTACTAAAAGCTACGGTTGCGCCGCAGCGACTATCCAGAATGTCAGATCTGCTCGATCTCTACCGGACCATGGTCCGCATCAGGGCGTTCGAGGACGCCGCCGAGATCGCGAGCCAGGGCGGGGTTCAGGCTTGGGGGCTCAGCGCCTCGGCCAAACCCGCCCTGGTACGCGGTCCCCTTCATCTGTCCACGGGCCAGGAAGCGGTTGCAGCGGGAGTCTGCGCGCATCTCAAGCGGACCGATCTGTTGACCTCCACGCACCGCGGCCACGGCCATACTCTGGCCAAGGGAGCCGACTCGCACCGCATGATGGCGGAGCTCTTCGGTCGCACGACCGGCTACAACAAAGGCAAGGGCGGCTCCATGCACATCGCCGACTTTTCGGTCGGCATGCTGGGCGCCAACGGTGTCGTGGCCGCTGGCATACCGATTGCCGTGGGCGCAGCCCACGCGCTCAAGCTGCGTGGGATCGATGCCATCGCAGCGTCTTTCTTCGGCGATGGTGCGATCAATCGCGGCCCGTTTCTGGAGGCGCTCAACTGGGCTGTCGTTTATCACCTACCCGTGCTGTTTGTGTGCGAAGACAACCAGATCTCCGCGACGACGCAATCGGCGCCGATGATCGGTGGCGAAGGGGCCAGCCACCGCGCCGCCGCCCTCGGCGTGCCAGGTGTGAAGGTCGATGGCAACGATGTCGAGGCGGTGTCCCAGGCGGCGCAAAGCCTGATCGCCGAGATCCGTGCCGGTAGCGGTCCGCGACTGCTTCACGCCCTGACCTATCGCCATAAAGGCCACGTGTCCGTCGACTCCGGCGCGTATCGCGACCCGGAGGACGTCAAACGGGGCCTGGCCGGCGACCCGATCAAGCGCAGCCGGTTGCGGCTCGAAGCCCTGGGGCTGGGCGACAAAGCCGTCGCCATCGAACGCGCCGCCAAGGAAGAAATCGACGCCGCGCTCGCCAACGCGGAAGCCGCCCCCTTCCCTGTGCCTGAAGACGCCTATGAAGACATCAGCAACACCGGAGCGGGAGTGTGGCAATGAGCCCCATACAGCATTTGGAAAAAACGGCCGCCGACACCTCCGTCCGGACGCTTAGCTATGCACAGGCCGCCGCGCTGGCATTGACCGAGGCCATGGATGCCGACCGTAACGTCATCGCGCTGGGCGAGGATCTCGGCCGCGGCGGCGTCTTCGGGCAATACCGGGACCTCGAGAATCAGCCCCTGGTCAAGCGTTTCGGCGCCGACCGCATCGTCGATACCCCGATTTCCGAGGCAGCCATCGTCGGCGCCTCCGTCGGCATGGCGCTTTCAGGATTGCGGCCCGTGGTCGAGTTACGGGTCGTCGACTTCGCACTTTGCGCCATCGACGAGATCGTGAACCAGGCGGCCAAGAACCGCTTCATGTTCGGCGGGCAAGGCCGGGTCCCGCTGGTGGCGCGCCTGCCCATCGGGCTGTGGAATGCCTCGGCGGCACAACACTCACAATCCCTGGAGGCGTGGTTCGCGCATATTCCGGGCCTGACGGTAGTCACGCCGTCTACGCCTGCCGATAACTACGCCCTCCTGCACGCCGCACTGGAGTCTGGCGATCCCGTGATCTATATGGAGCACAAAGAACTCTGGGGTAGCAGTGGTGATGTCACACCCGGCAGCCGCGCCGCGCTGGGTAAAGCACATGTCGTGCGCGAGGGCAACGACCTGAGCATCGTGACCTGGTCACGGCAAGTCGCGCATGCCCGCACGGCCGCCGAGACGTTGGCCAGCGAAGGCATCGAGGCCGAGGTGATTGATTTGCGCACGCTATGGCCCTGGGACCGCGACGCTGTGCTGGCATCGGCCGCCAAGACCGGACGCGTTCTTGTCACGCACGAAGCGGTGCAGGTCGCCGGGTTCGGCGCAGAAATCGCCGCCACCGTCGCCGAACACGGTCGCGCGCGAGTCGCCCGACTCGGTGCTCCACGCATACCCGTGGGCTATGCGCCCGCCCTGGAAGATGAATCCCGCGTAGGCCCGGCCCGGATCGCCCAGGCCGCGCGTGAGTTGCTCAAACGTTAACCCCTGACATCGGATATCCCTCCATGAAAAGCCTCTTCAAGACCCTGATGCTGGCGGCATCCATCGCGGCCATCTCGCCCGCCGCCCTGGCGCAGACGCCCTACAAGCCCGAATTTCGCCTCTCTACCAATGTCAACAACGCGTTCCCGCTTGGCCGCGGCGCCGAAACCTGGGCCAAACTGGTCAATGAGCGCACGCAAGGGCGTATCAACGTGAAGTGGTACCCGGGTTCATCCTTGGTCGGCGGAGAAACCACCCGCGAGTTCACCGCCCTGCGGCAAGGCTCCCTGGATTTCAACGTGGCGTCGGTCATCAACTGGGCTCCGCATGTCAAAGAACTGAATCTCTTCTTGCTGCCCTTCCTGGTGCCTGACGAGAAGGCCTTCGATGCGCTGATCAACGGCGAAGTGGGCAAGGACCTGTTCGCTATCATCGAAAAGCGCGGTGTCGTGCCGCTGGCATGGGGCGAGAACGGCGCGCGCGAAATCAGTAACTCCAAGCATGAAATTCGCACGCCCGCCGACCTCAAGGGTTTGAAGTTCCGAACCGTCGGGTCGCCGATCTTCAACGACATTTACACCTCGCTGGGTGCCAACCCGACGCAGATGTCGTTTGCCGATGCGCAACCCGCCTTGCAAAGCGGGGCGGTGGATGGGCAGGAGAACCCGATCTCTTTGTTCGTCGGCGCGAAGATGAGCGGGCTGAATCAGAAGTACCTCACCAAGTGGAACTACATCGACGACCCGCTGGTATTCGCGGTATCGGCCAAAGCCTGGGAAAGCTGGAGCCCTGCCGATCGGGAGATCGTGCGCCAGGCAGCCATCGAGGCCGCCAAGGCTGAGATCGCCGACACCCGTAAGGGCGTGAGTGCGGGCGACGACAGCCTTATTCAACAAGCCACCGCAGCAGGCACCAAGGTGACGATACTCAGCCCCGAGGAACAGCAGGCTTTTGCCACTGCCACCCAACCGGTGGTCGAGAAATGGACGCCCACCATCGGCGCCGATCTCGTCAAGAAAGCGCAAGACGCCGTCGCCGCCAGCCGGAAATGAACCAGCCACTGCCCCCCTCTGGTGAAGCGCCGCACGCCGCGCGGCCCTTTCACATCGAAGAGGCCATCGCGGCCTTGATCATGGCGCTCTTGTGCCTGATCACCTTTGCCAACGTGCTGACCCGCTACTTCACCGACGTCTCGTTTGCCTTTACCGAGGAGTTCTCGGTATTCCTCGTCGTCGTCATGACGTTTGTCGGTGCGGCCACCGCGTTCACGCGCGGGCATCATCTTGCCATCACATTTCTCGTTGACAAGCTGCCCGCGCGCGGGCGGCGATGGCAGCGCCGGTTTGCGCTGCTGTGCGCGCTGATCATGTTCGGCGTGCTGCTCTGGTACGGCGGCTTGATGTGCTGGGATGACTACGAGACCGAGGTGACCTCCCCCGGGCTGGGTGTGCCCCAGTGGTGGTACACGATCTCCATTCCCGTTCTCTCCGCTTTGGTGATCGTGCGCCTGCTGCAATTGCTACTGCGTCGATCGGCCTGAAGCGGCCTTCATCGTTATCGAGATAATCGTGAGCTACGACTCGCTCAGTGTTCTTCTATTCGTATTGTTCGTCGGCTTACTGCTGGCTGGCGTACCGTTGGCCATTACGCTGGGCCTGGCCGGCACGGCCGTGGTGGTGTTCGCCGACCTCGGTCTGTCATCCGTGCCCCTTAATGTCTACAACAGCATTTCCAAGTACCCCCTGCTGGCGATTCCCATGTTCGTGCTCGCCGGTATCATCTTCGAGCGCGCCGGCATCGCAGGATCCATGGTTCGCTTTGCCTCTTCTATCGTCGGGCCGCGCCGTGGCGGCCTGGCGGCCACGGCGATTCTGGTGGCAATGATCCTGGGGGGAATTTCAGGCTCCGGGCCGGCAGCCTCTTCAGCGGTGGGTGCGGTGATGATCCCGCAGATGCTCAGGGCGGGCTATCCGCGCGGCTACTCCGCCGCCGTGGTCGCCGCCGGCGGATCGACCGACATCCTGATTCCGCCGTCGATCGCTTTTGTGATCTACAGCATGCTGGTACCTGCGGCCAGCGTGCCGGCATTGTTCGCCGCTGGCATGGTGCCGGGCGTGCTGGCCGGCCTGGCTTTGATATTCGGGTCGATCTGGCTGGCGCGCCGCCACAAGCTGGGCAATGAAGCGGATCTGCCTCGGCCGCCGTTCTGGCGCAGCCTGCGCGAAGCCATCTGGGCCCTGCTGGCGCCGGTCATCATTCTGGGCAGTCTGCGCACTGGCGTCGTGACCCCGACCGAGGCGGCCGTACTCGCCGTGGTCTATGGCTTCGTGATTGGCGTGGTGGTGTACAAGTCCCTCACTCCGCGCATCATCTACGACGTCCTGGTCGAGGCGTGTGAAATTTCGGCTGTCATTCTCACCATCCTGGCGATGGCCTCGGTTTTCGCGGTGGCCAGCAATGCCGTGGGGACTTTCGAGCACATGGCCCACTTCATGCTCAGCTCGATTACCTCAGAAGTGCTGATGCTTCTGGCAATCAACGTCATCCTGCTGGTCGCCGGCATGTTCATCGACGGGATATCGATATTCTTCGTCTTCCTGCCGCTGTTCATTCCCATCATGCAGCACTTCCAATGGGACCCCGTGTGGTTTGGCGTACTGATGACGCTCAACATCGCCGTGGGGCAATTCCATCCGCCGGTAGGGCTCAACCTGGTCGTAACCTGCAAGTTCGCCGAGACATCAATGGAGTCCACCACCTATTGGGCTTTCGCCCTGGTCCTGACCATGGTGGCTGTCCTGGTGCTATGTACCTTCGTACCCTCGACCGTGATGTGGCTGCCGCACGCGTTGGGCTACTGATCTGCCAGACCGGAGTGAACAGCCCTTGCCCGGAAGGGATCGTCGAGGCGTCGCGTTCACAGCGCGCTGACGCCTCCGGTCCGCAACCTGCCCGCGGATGCGACAGGCCTACGCTGATCGCAGGCGCGTCGCGCCTCTTTCGAGGCGGCCCATTCGCCGCCGCATCCTGGCGCTTCACTCCACCTTGATACCCGCCTCGCGGATGAGCTTGCCCCATTTGGCGTGCTCGCTCTGTATCAGCTGCGCAAACGCCTCTGGCGTGCCGCCTATGGGTTCGCTGCCTTCGGCCTGCAGCCGCTCGCGCACCTCTTCGCGCCCGACGACGGCGTTGACGGCCTGATTGATCTTGGCCACGATGCCAGCCGGCAAGCCGGCCGGCCCCACCAAACCAAACCACGTGGTCGCGGCGAAACCCGGATAGCCTTGCTCGGCCACGGTCGGGACGTCGGGCAGCCCCTGCAGCCGACGCGAGGACGTCACCGCCAGCGCGCGCATTTTCTTGGCCTGCAACTGCGCCATGACTGCTGGTGCGCTACCGAAATAGGTATCCACTTGCCCGCCCAGCAGATCCGCCATGGCCGGGCCGGCGCCGCGATACGGTACCTGCATCATCTCGATGCCGGCCGCACGGTCCAGCATCTCGCCGGCCAGATGGCCGACCGTTCCCAGTCCGGCCTGCGCGACGGTGTACTTGCCCGGCTCGCGCCGCGCGGCGTCGACGAGTTCTGCCAGCGTATGGAAAGGCGATTCGTTACGCACGACGAGCACCACGGGTTGCGCGCACACCTCGACGATGGGCGTCAGGTCCTTCAACGGATCGAACGGCATCTTGGCGTAGAGCGCCGGATTGATCGCCATATTGGAAGTCTGCGCCATGGCCAGCGTATAGCCATCGGGACGTGCCTTGGCCACCTGATCCAGCCCGATGTTGCCCGCGGCGCCCGGACGGTTGTCCACGATCACCTGCCATTTATCCAGCACCGTCAGTTTCTCGGCCAACAGGCGGGCGGAAGTGTCGGTGCCGCCGCCCGGCGGAAACGGGACGACCAGTTTGATGGGCGAAGCCGGCCAGGCCGCAGCCTCGGCGCGAGCCCAGGCAGGCATGAGCAGGGCCGCACTGGCAGCCGGCAAAAGCGGAGCCGCAACCGCCCCGCGCAAGAAACGACGTCTATTCATTGATATGTCTCCTCACTTTGGCCGGGTCCTCCGCGGATGTCCCGGCAACCAACCATCCGGCCAGGCCGGCAATACGTTCAAACCGGCAAGCCCTTGGCGCGCAGCACGGCGTCGAAGCGCTCCGGATCGGCGCTGCCCGTTCGATTGGCCTCGCGTATCCGGGCTTCTTTCTCCAAGTGGGCGCGGGTACGCCATAACGTTTCGGCCGCCTCCTCGGCACGGACGGCGATGACCCCATCGGCATCGGCGACGATGAGATCACCGGGCAAGACGGCCATCCCCGCGCACACGATGGGCACGTTGATCTCGCCCGGACCGTCCTTGGTCGGGCCCCTGTGCGTATGGCCGCGCGCCCATACGGGCATACCGTCCTCGGCCCACTCGACCAGGTCGCGCACAGCCCCATCGATGACGACGCCCGCCAGGCCGCGAGCCACGCAGGTCGTGCGCATCAGGCCGCCCATCAGGGCCTGCGTCACATCGCCCGCGCCATCCACCACCAGCACGTCGCCAGGCTGCACCAGCATCAAGGCCTTGTGAATCATCAGGTTGTCACCCGGGCGCACGCGCACGGTCAGCGCCGGACCGCACACGGTGGTCTCCAGCCGGGCGTGATACTGGCGCAAGCCCACGGTCCCCACCTGGCGGCTCATGGCGTCACCCACGGCGGCGGCCGGCAGACCTTGAAATCCTTGCACGATGTCCGCGGCCGGCCCGCACGCGCGCGGCTGGATACGGTAGCCCGCAGGCCATGGGGTGGAATGCGTCGGGGTCGATTCCATGCTTCGCTCCTGAGTATGCTGCGATAGAAAAACCAGTGTCCCGGCCGGGCAACGATCAATCCAGCCTGGCGCCCGAACTGTCGACCAGCTTGCGCCATTTGGGGATCTCCGTCGCCACGAAATCCCGCAGCACGGTCGGCCCGCCGGGGGTCAGGTCGATGGAGCGATCAGCGAAATACTGCTTCTCTTTGGAGTCGCCCAGGCCGTCCAGGATGGCGGTGCTGAGCTTTTGCACCACGGCGTCGGGTGTCCCCGCCGGCGCGAAAACCGCGTGCCAGGTCGCCATGCTGTAACCCGGCGCGACCGTCTCGGCAATCGTCGGCACATCGGGCAGCGAAGCCAGACGATGATCGCTGGTGACCCCCAGCGCAATGAGCTTGCCCGACTGGATATGGGGCAAGGCATTGGGCGCGTTCTCGAACATGGCGTCCAGATGGCCGCCCAGCAGGTCATTCATTGCGCCCACACTGCCTTTGTAGGGAATGTGCACCAGATCCGTATGCGTCATGGACTTGAACAACTCCCCCGCCAGGTGCAAGGAGGATCCGTTGCCGGCCGAGCCGAACCGCAGATCGCCGGGATGGCTTCGGGCGTAGTCGGTGAATTCCTGCAAGGTCCTGGCCGACACGCGCTGGGGATTGATCACAAGAATCATCGGGCTGGAGCCCAGTAGCGCCACCGGTGCAAAGTCCTTGACCGGGTCATAGGGCAGATGGGGATAGAGGCTGGCGTTGATGGCGTGTGTGCTGATCGAACCCGCCACCAGGGTGTAACCGTCGGGGGCCGCCTTGGCCACGAAATTCGTGCCGATGACGCCGCCGGCGCCGACCTTGTTCTCGACGATGACCGGTTGCCCGAGGGTCTGGCCCAGTTGCTGCCCGACGCGGCGCGTAATGATATCCACCGGCGAGCCGGCAGGATACGGCGCAATATAGGTGATCGGCCGGGTCGGCCAGGCCGGGGTGTCGGCGTGGGCAGTGGCGGCGCCGGCCAGCGGCAGGCACAGCGCGAGCAAGCGGACGGGGCGCCGCAGCAAAGAAGAAATCATGGTTTGTCTCCGGGTTTTCTGGTGTGAATGTCAAAGGGGCAATAGGCAGGCGGGCGTGGGGCTAGGGATCTCCAGCCATGGCTGCAATGCGCCGCTTGCGGCGTCGCGCGCGTAGGCACGCAGCTGGTCGGCGCCATGGCTGGCCACCCACAGCAGCCGGCCGTCGTCGTGCATGGACATAAAGCGCGGCATCACGCCCGTTCCGGTCTGCCATCCGCTGGCGATCACGGCGCAGCCATCCGCGCTCAGGGTCAAGATGGCGATGGCATCCTGCCCCCGGTTGGTGGCATACACATGCCGCCCATCGGGCGAGACGCACACGGCCGCGCTGATGTTGGCGCCGAACCAGGTCGGCGGCAGCAAGGAGTAGTTCGCGATCGGCTGCAAGCGGGCGTCCGCCTCCCGCCAGGCGAGGATGCTCAGCGAACTGTCCAGCTCATTGACCAGATACACCAGAGGCAGGCTCGGGTGCCAGGCCAGATGCCGGCAACCGGCGCCCGGGCGCTGCACGCACTGACCCGCGATACGCAAGGCGGCGGCGCCGTCAAAGGCCAGCACCCACACCAGGTCGGCGCCGCGATCCGGGACCAGCACGTAACGGCCATCGGGCGTGAAACTGATCTGATGCGGCTGGTTCCCGCTCTGCCCGCGGCGCGGCCCCAGCGCAGACGCCAGGGGCAGCACGCAGGAAGGCGGATGCAGAGCGAGGGAGGCATCCAGCGGCAAGACGGTCACATGACCGCTGCCGAAGCTCGCGGCCAGTACCGCCGAGCCATCGGGCGCGCAAGCGAGATGCGCGGCATTGCGCCCGCCCGTGGCTGCGCGCCCCAGGACCGTCAGGCACGCGTCGTCATCCGACGTGCCTACCTCCAGTGCAGTGACAAAGTCGGCGTCGCTATGGCTGACAAAAACGCGCCGAGGCGCGTGCGGATGCGCCGCGAAGTAAGAGGGGTCGTCCAGCGGCAGCGTCGCCAGCGTCCGGGCTCCCTGCCCGGCCAAATGCAGCAGGCTGACACCCTGGGCTCGCCCGTGTCGTCCCGGGCGCGTGAACCCGCCGACGAGAAGATGGCGCAGGGGAGGCATGCCCATCATGCACGCGCTCGCCGGCGCAGATGCCGCGCATCGAGATCGGCCGGATTGAGCGCGCCCAGCAGGCTCAGGTTGCGCACCATCTCCGTGGCGAGGATGCCCAGGGCATGGGTGATGCCCGCCGCCCCGCCGACGGCTCCGGCATAATTGAAGGGCCGGCCCACGAACACGAACTTCGCGCCCAAGGCCATGGCCATCAGCACATCGCTGCCCCGCCGGATGCCACCGTCCATCATGACGGCGTAGTCTGGCCCGACAGCGGCCACGATGTCCGGCAACGCGCGCAAGGGCGCCAGCGCGCCATCCAGCTGGCGCCCGCCATGGTTGGACACGATGATGCCATCTGCTCCCATGTCGCGCGCCAGCACGGCATCTTCCGGCGACAGGATGCCTTTGATGATGAAGCGTCCGCCCCACCGTTCGCGCATCTGGGCAATATGCGCCCAGCTCAGGTGGTTGCGCGCGCCGAATTCACGCATGACATGCTTGGCGATGATGGGCGCGCCGCGCTTGGCATGCGAGTTCTCGAAGTGCGGCATGCCATGGCGCAGCAGCGTCTTGAGCATGGTGCCGCACAGCCAGCGCGGATGGGTCAGCCCGTCCCAGGCCAGGCGCAGATCCGGGCGCAGCGGCGTGGAGAAACGGGCCCGGATATTGTTCTCGCGGTTGCCGGACACGGCCACGTCGGCGGTCACCACCAGGGTTCGGAATCCTGCGGCCTTGACGCGATCGACCAGCGCGGCGATCCGGTCGGGTTCGCCCGGCACATAAGCCTGAAACCAGGCGCGCGGGTTGGCGGCTGCCACGTCTTCCATGCGGATCAGCGACGAGCCGCTCATGATCGCCGGGATACCCGCCGCGGCGGCTGCCCGCGTCTGAATCAAATCGCCGCGATAGGCCGACAGCGCGCTGATGCCCATGGGCGCTATGCCCACCGGCGCGGCCCATGATTCGCCCAACAAGGTGGTGGTCAGGTTGCGCCCCGACGTGTCATGGAAGACCCGCGTCACCCAGTCGTAGTCGGCAAAGGCCTCCTCGCTGCCGCGCAACGCGCGGTCGGTCTCGCTGCCGCCCTTGATATACGCGAAGATCGGAGCGGGAAGATGCCGGCGTGCCGCCTCCTCGAAATCCGCCAGCGACAGCACGTGCTGCAGGCGACGCGGCACATGCCAGCCGCCGGCGGCGGCGGGCTTGCGCGGCGCGGTGTGGCTGGCGACAGGATAGTCCTGGATGCGAAGTTCGCTTTGCATGGAATAAGCCAAAAAATGATGCTGGCCGAATGCTAGTCCTGGATGCGCAAGAGATGAGCGATAATTTGTCGATCCACATGCAAGCTTTTCTTGACAATGAAACTGCAGTATCTCGCCACCCTGTCAGCCGTCATTGCGCGCGGCAACCTCACTGCCGCGGCCGAGCAGGTCAACCTGACGCGCAGCGCCGTCAGCTTGCAGATGAAACAACTGGAAGCCTGGTTCGGTCAGCCGCTGTTCGACCGTTCCGGGCGCAATGTGCAGCCCACCGCCTTTGCGCGCGACGTCGTGCGCACCATCGACCGTTCCATGGCCGAGCTGGAAGCCTTGCGCCGGCACACGGAAGCCGCGCCGTCCGGACGGGTGCGCCTAGGGATCACGGATTCGGCGCAAACCACCCTGTTGCCGCTCGCCTTCACCGACCTGCTGCGCCGAGCCCCGAAAGTCGAGCTACACATAGAGCGAGGATCGACCCCTTTGCTGCTGGACATGCTCAAGGCCGGCAAGATCGATGTGGCGGTGCTGATCCGCCCGCCCAGAGGCGGCTCGCGCCGCCTGCAATGGACGGAGCTGCTGGATCAGGAGATGGTGCTGGTCGTGCCGCGAACCCTGCGCGCGGCACCGCCGACGCAGATCCTGCGCGAACAACCCTGGATACGCTTTGACAGAGGCTTGGTGGCCGGACGCATGGCCGCCCAGTTCGTCGAGAAGCGCGTGCCGCATTGCCATGCGCTGGTGGAAATCGCGGGGATCGACGCCATCGTGGCCCTGATCGGCGCAGGCGTGGGTGTATCGGTGCTACCCCGCTTGCGCCCGGAGCATCTGCAGGCGCACGCGGTGCGCGAGGTGAGCCTGGGACCGGAAGCGCCTATTCGCCGGACCGCCATGGTCCGCCGCAAGGCCGATGGCGACCACCGCCTGCTGGACTTGGTGGAATCGGCTTTTCGGCAAGCCGCCGACAAGCTGAAACACGAAGGGGCCGGCCCTTGACGGCGGCCGGGGAGCGGCCCGCCCAGCGGGTGCCAGACGCCGCCTGGGCCGTCAGAAACCGAGCTCGCGCTGCAGCGCCGCAGCCAGCGTGCGCAGCCCTATTCCGATCAGGCTTTGCCGCGCCGCGCCCAGCTTCGCCGTGCCCTTGAACTCGCGATCGATCCCCGGAGCGCCATCGCACTCGGCAAATCGCACTTGCCAGGTGGCCTGCAGAGGCACCAGCCTGCGGGTACGGTTATCCCACTCCGCCGAGACCGGCCCGCCGTACACGCTGGCTACGCTCGGCTCGTCCAGCGTGGACAGATTGACCTTGTCGATGGCGGCAACCCGGCAGGTTCGCGCGGGCAGTTCCGGCAAGCTGGCGACAAACACTGCCGGCTCACCCGGATCCAGCCGCCCTACGTCGTCCTCGCTCACATAAGCGTCACCTTTCACGCCCTGCGGCGAAACCAGTTCGAAGAGCTTTTCGCCACGCGGCAGCCAAGTACCCGGCGCCCTGCCCTCGACGTCCGTCTGCACGACGCCATCAAAGGGCGCCCGCACGGTCAACTGTGCGATCTGCGCCTGCAGGCCGGCCACGGTCTGCCGCGATGCGGCCCAACGGCTGACCAGTGCCGTCCCCTGTTGCCGCAATCGGTCATCGAACGATTGTTGATCCGCCAGCCGATGCAGCCGCTTCTCGTCGGCCAGCGCGGCGGCCAGGTGCGCCTGCAGCTCGGGCGAGACCAAGACCGCCAAAATGTCTCCCGCCTGGACCCGTTGGCCGTCCCGAGCCGGCGGCGGCGTGGCGGCGAGGTAGCCCGCCGCCACGGTGTAAAGCCCTTGGGCGCGCTGCGGCTCGAGCACGGCAGGCGCGACAATGCCGCCCTTCCATGGCACGAGGACGAAGGCAGCGATAAACGATGCCAGCACGGCGGTAGCCAGGGTATTCCGGTTCCAGCGCAGATCCTGGCGGCGCGCCCATATCGTTGCGCTCTCCTGCCACACAGGCCGCAGAATGAACCACCACATCTCGACGCAGAACAACAGCATGCCGAGCAACTTAAAAAAGGCGTGATACACGATCAACGCAATACCCAGGAAGACCACCAAGCGGTAGCACCAGGTTGCCACGGAGAAAGCGATCAGGAACCGCCGGCGCGAGGCCCGGCAGGGTTCAGGCTGCGGATCGCCCAGCCCGAAGAGCCGTTCTCGCAGCCACCAGCGGCCCATCGCGAACGCCCGATCGTGCAAATTCGGCATATCCAGCCAGTCCGACAACAAAAAATAGCCGTCGAACCGCATGAAAGGGCTGGCGTTGATCGCCAGCGTGGCGACCCAGGTGGTCGTCGCCAGGAGAAAAACGCCCGAGCGCAGCGAACCGTCGGGCAACAGGCTCCAGGCCAGTGTGGCAAAGGCGGCCAACGCCAGTTCAGCGAGCATGCCCGCCGCGCCGATATGCATGCGCGCACGGCGCTGTTCGACCTTCCACGCCTCGGTCGTATCGGTATAGAGCATGGGAAACATCACCAGCAGAGCCACGCCCATGGTAGGCACCCGGCAGCCGTAGCGCTGGGCGGTGTAAGCATGCGCGAACTCGTGCAACACCTTGCCCAGGCCCAGCGCCACACCAATACCCAACAGCCCGCTCCAGTCGGCATAGCCTTGGAAGGTATGCAGAAACTCTTCCCAGCGCCGCGACACCAGCAGCAGGCCCGTAAGCGCCACGCCCGCGACCAGCCACCAGAAGACCGGCCGAAAGGCGAACGAGACATAGCGCGCCGTGGCCCGCAAAAACCCCATCGGATGCCACAAGGGGATGCGGATCATCAGGTAGTGCTTGAGCAGCCACATCGCCCGCGACGACGCGTGGCGGGCGGCATCATAGTCGGCCAGCCGGGCGGTGTCCGCAGCCGTGGTCGACATCAGAAGGTGTTGCTGGCGCAACAGACGCGCCAGCGCCTCCAGGTCGTCCAGGGTCACCGACAAGGTGGTGTCCCGGTTGACGCTATCGACGATGGCCTGCGGGCTGCCCGACTGCCATCGAGACAGCATTTCGAAGGCAGGCCAGCCTATCTGGAAGAACCGGTTGGCGGCAGGATCATGCAGCATCCATGTGGGCGCGCCATCGGGCGTGGGCGCTCCGGGGGTCAGCGTCAGTTCCTGCCGCAGAGGGGGAAGATAGGCCGTCATCTGTGCGGGCTCACCAGCCCAGCCATTGCCGGACTTGCGTGAGCGGGCGGCGCAGCGCGTAGTAGATGGCCGGCACCCACGGCCCCTGAATACGAGCCGTACCCATGGCGCCCAAGGGCGGTTGCGCGGCCCCGGCCTGCAAACTGGCTCGCACGCGGTAGGCCAGCACGCCGTCCGGCGTCGGCTCCGCCTTCCAGGCGATCGACTCTATCCGGGCGTCATAACTCGCCAGCGGCGAGCTCTTCGGATAAAGCGTGACGGGCGTGCCCGGCTGCACATCGATGTTATCGGCCACCGGCAGCCAGGCCGTCAGTTGCACGCGTGCCGGATCGGCCAGAACGAGCACCTTCTCGCCCACCGCGACGGCCTTGCCCGTCCATTCGTTAGGGTCGCTGAACACCGCCACGGCTGCGTGCGGCGCGTTCACATTGACGCGCGCCAACTGGCGGGCGCTGTAGTCCAGCTCCACGCGGCTCTGATCGAGTTTGCCCTGGCGATCGATCATATCCAGGCGGGTACGATCGTCCGTCACCGCCATCTGCGCCGTCTGCCGATACTCTTGCTGCGCGGTATCGAAGTTCTTGCTGGCCAGGGCATGCCGGGACTGCAGCGTGGTGGCGTCCAGGCTGAACAATGGCGTGCCTGCCTGCACCGGTTGGTTAGGTTGGACATGCAGTTCGGTGATCACACCGTCGAGCGGCGAACGAACCACGAACGGATCCTGTGGCGTGACTTCTGCCGGCGCCAACACCGTCAGCCGGACCGGAATCAAGCACACCACCAGCATTGCCAGCAACACCCGCCGCTGTTGACGGCCCGGCCGCAACAGACTGCCCGCCCGCGCGCGCCAGCTCGCGCGCGGCGCGAAGGCCTGGAAAGCATGCGCCCACACCTGGCCGAGCTCTGTCAGCAACACGGTGTCCACGGCAGTCCAGGGTTGATCCCGGGCAAACACCACCGCACCCAGCGTTCGGCCAGATCGATCCGCCAAAGGCAGCCAAGCCCCGTGAGCGGGCCACCACGCGCTCCACTCGTCGGCCAGAAGGGGCGCTTCGCTGCGCAACTCCTCGGCGGTGAAAAGCCGGATCTGGGCCCGCGGCGGCAGCACAGGGGCGTGCTGCCCCGCGACCTGGGCGGCGGCGGGGTCCGCTTTTGCCGCCGGCCGGGCGCGGATCAAGGTCTTGCACAAGCTGCTCAACCATTGGACATAAGGCGCGTTCGGGTCGCTCTGCGGCAGCCCGGAAACCGCAGCCACCTGTCCTGACCCGTCGCCGCGCCACCAGGCCGCCTGACGGTAAGGGGTCAGCGCGAGCGTTTCGTTAACGACGGTAAAGCCCAGTGTCGCTTCGCTGGCGGCCGCGCGCGCACGCGCGGACAACTGCCAAAGCAGCGCCAGTTGCCGGCCATCCAGCCTTACCTGTTGCGCGGCGTCTTGCGCCGGATTTGATGCGGTCATGCCGTCGTTACTCGATCATTGCGTAAAAACGGCCCATCCGCTCATGCCCGGCAACAGTTCCGAGGCCCCGGCGTTCAGCACGGCCGTCACATCCACCGTCTGCGTGACCGGGTCGACTCTGGCGCCGATACGCGCGACTTTGGCCGGAAAGCGCTTATCCAATTCATCGACCTGAACGTCCAGCGCGTGGCCCGGCTTGAGCCAGGTCAGCCACTTGGAGGGCACGATCATCTTCAACTCCAGGTGGGAGGTGTCGATGATGGTCAGCAAAGGCTTGCCCGGTTCGGCAAACTGCTGCGGCGAAGCGCTGCGCTTGACGACACGCCCCTCGAAGGGAGCGGGAATGCTGCACTTGCCCACCGTCGCCTGCATATAGGCCACTTCGGCCGCACTGCCCTTGTACTTGGCTTGCGCCTGCTGGACCTCCAGATCGCCGATCGAGTTGGTCGCCCGCAGCTTGCGATTCACGGCCAACAGTTCGCGCGCCCCTTCGGCGTCGGCCTGGGCCTTGCGCAGATGGGCGTTAAATAGCGAGCAGTCCAGGGTCACGAGCATGTCGCCGGCCCGGAACATGTCGCCATCACGCAAAGGCAGCGCAGCGATCTTGGCCGCAATTTCGCTCGACACATCGACCTGGTCGCGAGCGACCAGCTGGATGCGGATCCGTGAGGCGGCATCGTCCGGCGCCGGCGTGGCGGGCGAATCTGCCGCCAGCGTTACGGACGACGCCATCGCCATCACCAGCACACCCGCAGCCCAGCGCTGATGCAGGCCTCTCATTTGGCGCTATCTCCAGCCCCCGGCGCGGCGGCCAACGCGGCGGTGTGCGTCGGTGCCTGGGCGGCCAGGTCGTTCCAGCGCTGCTGCTCCTGGGCGATGGACGCGGTCAACGCCGCGAGATCATTACCACTGAGCTTGTCGCCCAGCGGATCCAGCCCCAACGTGGCCAGCATCCTGCCGTAGGCGCTTTCCAGCTCGCCATAGCTCTGGTACTGCCGCAACTCGGACATCATCGCGGCCGTGGAAACCCGAATTTCCTCGAGCTTGCCCTGCGCGGACGCGGACGTGGCGTTTTGCGTATGCCGCAGAATCTGCTGATCGACGTCGTTGGCTTCCTTGAACAGGTTGTACTGACGCGTCTTGGCCGCCAACTGATTCCGGGCGATATGCACTTGCGACAGCACCGCCATGCTCAACGCCATGCGCTGGGTCTGTGCCACGTCCAGCTGCGCCTGCGCCGCATCGCGGATATTGCCTGCATTCAGCAGGTTGAGCAGGTTCCAGCTGATACGCACGCCGGCCGAGCGCCACGAGTTATAAACCAGAAAGCTATTGCTGTCGTAATGCGTGCCCAGGCTCAGTTCAATGCCGGGCAACAACTTGGCGATCGCCTTATGCGTTTCATTGACGCCGATGCGCTCGTTGTAGCTGGCCTCGACCAGCTCAGGCCGACGCTGCAAGGCCATGTCTTCCATTTTTTCCATGGGCATGTCGAACACCGGCACGATGAACGCATCGCTGGACGCCAGCGTGAAATCCGTGCCCGGATCCATGTTCATCAAGGCAGCCAGACGCGGCTTGGCCTCTTCGAGCTGGTCGCGCACGGCTTCGAGCTGACGCATCAGGTCCAACAACGTGCGCTGGTAATTCAGCGTGGTGATCGGTGATCGCAGCCCCTGCGACTGTTCCCGGCGAGAGTCAGCCAGCGCCGCACGGGCCTGGTCGAGCAAGGGGCCGATACGGTCGCGCAGGCGCTGCGCTCCCAGCGTCTGCCAATAGCTCTCGCGCACCTGCTGCATGAGCATCTGCACTACTTTGCGGCGCCGCTGTTCCAGCACGAGCACATGGTCGGCCTGCTGTTGCGCCTCGAAGTAGCTGACGCCGAAATCCAGAAGATTCCAGGAAAGGCTCAGGTCAGCCGTGCGCGAGTCCTTGTCGGTGGAGAAAGACGGAATCAGCGATTCCTGGCCCGTGTAAAGGCCTTCTGAGCCGGAAGCCAGCTCCCGGTTGCGATTGGAATAACCGGCCTGCGCCGTCAATTTGGGCAACAGATTAAAGTTAGACAGGTCCAGTTGCCGTTGCGACAACGCCTCCTCCATCATCTTCAGTCGATGGTCGAGGTTGTAGCGGACGGCGCGCGCCATGGCTTCGTCCAGCGTAATGGGCCCGGTGACCGGCTGCTGGTTGACGAACAGGACACTGCGCTCATTACGCGCCGTGGCGGCCCTTTCGGCATCGCTGAATGGCTTGGGCTGAATCGCGCAACCGGACAAACCCACGACGGCCATGGCCGCCACCAGCATGGCAAGACGCGGCACGCGTCGATGCGAAGTCTCGTTCTTCACGTTGGCGATACTCTCAGAGGATGTGGCGTAGGAATAGGTGAAGTCAAGAATCATGACCGATGCTCATTGGGTGTGGCCGCAACATGCTGAACGTGCGGGAGGTCGCCGTGCGCAACGTGATCGCGAGACACGTGCAACATGGCCAGGGCGTTGGCAAACTGGGTAGCGAGCGACGACTTGCCCGGCGGCGGGGCGCTACTGGCGCCAGCCTGAGGACGTTGAGCAGGCACGGCATTGACGCCGCTGCCGTCGAGCTTCACGATAATCTCGCGGCTGACCGTGTTGCCGGCGGCATCGGTGCCGATAAGCAGGAGGCGGACTTCGTTCAGGCCAACGGGCGGTTTACCCGTCAACATGCCTAGCTCGGCGTCGAAGTGCAGCCAGGCCGGCAGCCGCGCGCCGTCCGCCAGCGAGACGCTGACAGATACCGCATCCGCCCTGGCTTGCGGCGCACGCAACAGCGACGCGATGCTCAATGCAAACCCGTTATCCGTCTCGCGCAGGGGCCGGACCTCCGCGCGGGGCATCGTCTCGCTCCGAGGCGGCGATACGACGTGATCCGCCATCAAAGCGCCCAATGCGGGCACCTGGGTCTGGCCAAGACGGTTATCGCGCGCGCCCTCAACAGAGAAGGTATAGAGCACCGGCGGCAGAATCGTGCCGATGCCCAGGCCTTGTTCGTGAGCATCCATGACGATGATGGGACTGGATACGGGATCGTAGCGGCCATCGATATCCGTCGTGTTCAACGCCCGCTGGCCGTCCGGACCGCTCACAGCCCCCGGTATCGCCGCTTGCATCCCCGCGGCGCCGAGAATGGGGACGCCAACCGGGCTAGTACCGGCGACAACCTGCACGGTGCGTGAGAGCACGGCGCTGGTCCGATCTCCATTGCTAACCGTGAATACCAGTGTGCGTGCCGCGGCGACCGACTCGGCTTGGGTGTCACGGTAAGTGAGCGCTGCCAGAGCGGCCTGCCACTGCGCCAGCGATGCCGTGCCGCTGGCGGAGGTCAGCGTCAGTACACCTCGCGCCGCGTCATAGCGAGCTACGATATCCCCCGTGGCCGCATCGGCCAACAAGCCCAGTACATCGTGCAGCGCATCGAACTGCCCCGCGAATGCCACCGTCGCCGACGTGGGAGGCGTGGCATTCAGGTCGGTCAAAGTGATCCCGGCGCCTACCAACACCGCCGAGCTGACTTTGCCGTCAGCCGTATAAATCACAGCGCGGCCATCATCGCTGAGCAACGGGGTCTGGTGGGTTGCGGTGATGGCGACGTCTCGCAACAGGGTAGCGCTGGACTTCTGGCCGTCGTTGATGACGAAAAGGACGCTGCGCGCAGCACCACTGGGCGTGACTGCCGTATCGGTATAGGTCACCGAGCGCAGGGCGGCTTGCCACTGCGCCAAGCTGGCGGTGCCGCCCGCCGAGGTCAGCGTCAGCACACCGGTCGCGGCGTTATAGCTGCCAATGATGTTGCCCATGGTGGCGCCATTATTGACGAAGCTCAGCACATCCTCGCCCGACTGGAAGCCCGAACCGATACTCACCGTCGCCGAGGCCAACGTCGTATTGTCCAGATCCGACAGCACAATGCCGTCGTCCACGACGACCGGCGTGGACTGCGCGTTGTCACCCGAGACGAAGGACGCTGAACCGCTGTTGCCGGAGCTGATGATCGGCGTCTGATCCGTGGCCGTCACCGTCACATCGCGCGTGAGCGCCGTGCTGGTCTTGATGCCGTCGTCCACCGTAAAGCTGATCGTGCGCGTCGCAGCGTCGGGCGTGACCGCCGTGTCGGTGTAAGTCACCGAACGCAGGGCGGCTTGCCATTGCGCCAGCGTCGCCGTGCCGCCTGCCGAGGTCAGCGTCAGCACACCGGTGAAGGCGTTGTAGCTGGCGGTGATATTGCCCATGGTGGCGCCATCGTTGACAAAGCCCAGCACATCTTCGCCTGGTTGGAAGCCGGCGCCAATCTGCACGGTGGCGGTATTTAGCGTCGCATTGTCCAGATCCGACAGCACAATGCCATTGTCCACGACGATCGGCGTGGACTGCACGTTGTCACCCGAGACGAAGGACGCTGAACCGCTGTTGCCGGAGCTGATGATCGGCGTCTGATCCGTGGTCGTCACCGTCACATCGCGCGTGAGCGCCGTGCTGGTCTTGATGCCATCGTCCACCGTAAAGCTGATCGTGCGCGTCGCAGCATCGGGCGTGACTGCCGTGTCGGTGTAAGTCACCGAACGCAGGGCGGCTTGCCACTGCGCCAAGGTGGCGGTGCCGCCCGCCGAGGTCAGCGTCAGCACACCGGTTGCGGCGTTATAGCTGCCAACGATGTTGCCCATGGTGGCGCCATTATTGACGAAGCTCAGCACATCTTCGCCCCATTGAAAGCCCGAACCGATACTCACCGTCGCCGAGGCCAGCGTCGCATTGTCCAGATCCGACAGCACAATGCCGCCATCCACGACGATCGGCGTGGACTGCGCGTTGTCACCCGAGACGAAGGACACTGAACCGCTGTTGCCGGAACTGATGATCGGCGTCTGATCCGTGACCGTCACCGTCACATCGCGCGTGACCGCCGTGCTGGTCTTGACCCCATCGTCCACCGTAAAGCTGATCGTGCGCGTCGCAGCATCGGGCGTGACCGCCGTATCGGTGTAAGTCACCGAGCGCAGGGCGGCTTGCCACTGCGCCAAGGTGGCGGTGCCACCCGCCGAGCTCAGCGTCAGCACGCCGGTGAAGGCGTTGTAGCTGGCGGCGATGTTGCCCATGGTGACGCCATCGTTGACAAAGCCCAGCACATCTTCGCCTGGTTGGAAGCCCGAACCGATACTCACCGTCGCCGAGGCCAACGTCGCATTGTCCAAATCCGACAGCACAATGCCGCCATCCACGACGATCGGCGTGGACAGCGCGTTGTCACCCGAGACGAAGGACACTGAACCGCGGTTGCCGGAGCTGATGATCGGCGTCTGATCCGTAGCCGTCACCGTCACATCGCGCGTAAGCGCCGTGCTGGTCTTGACCCCATCGTTCACCGTAAAGCTGATCGTGCGCGTCGCGGCATTGGGCGTGACCGCCGTATCGGTGTAGGTCACCGAGCGCAGGGCGGATTGCCACTGTGCCAAGGTCGCCGTGCCGCCTGCCGAGATCAGCGTGAGCACACCGGTCGCGGCGTTGTAGCTGCCGGTGATGTTGCCCATCGTAGAAGCATTGGGAACAAATCCGAGAACGTCTTCACCCGACTGGAACCCGGTACCAATCTGCACGGTCGCGGTATTCAGCGTCGCGTTGTCCAGATCGGACAGCACAATGCCGCCATCCACGACGATCGGTGTGGACTGCGCATTGTCACCCGAGACAAAGGACGCTGAACCGCTGCTGCCAGAGCTGATGACCGGCGTCTGATCCGTGGCGGTCACCGTCACATCGCGCGTGACCGCCGTGCTGGTCTTGACCCCGTCGCTCACGGCAAAGCTGACCGTGCGCGTCGCGGTCGTGGGCGTGGCCGCCGTGTCGGTGTAAGTCACCGAACGCAGCGCTGCCTGCCACTGCGCCAAGGTGGCGGTGCCGTCCGCGGACGTCAGCATCAGCTCGCCGGCCGCGGCGTTGTAGATGCCCATGATGCTGCCCATCGTGGCACCATCATTGACAAAACTCAGGATATCTTCGCCGGGCCTGAACCCTGCGCGGATCGTCACTAAAGCCCATTGCAACGTGCTGCTATCCCGGTCCGTCACCGTGATTTGATCATCAATGACAATGGGCGCGGCCGCCGAATTGTCTCCCGCGACAAAAGACGTTGACCCACTATTGGAGGTACTCAGCTGTGGCGTCTGCTCGGGCACGCTGATCGCGATATCACGCGTAACCGGTGCGCTGGATTTGATGCCGTCGTTAACCGTGATACTGATCGTGCGGGTAGCCGTATCCGTGACCAGTGAATTGGAGTATGTCACTGCCCGTAGCGCAGCCTGCCACTGCGCCAGCGTCGCCGTGCCGTCGGCCGAGGTTAGCGTCAGCACGCCGGTCACGGCGTCGTAGCTGGCGCTGATGTTGCCCATGGTGTCGCGATAGGCAAAACCCAAACTATCTTCGCCGCTATGGAAGTTCCCGTCGATACGCACGGTCGCCGAATAAAGCGAGATGTTGTCCAGATCTATCACGGTGATACCCGCGTCGATGACGACGGGCGTCCCTGGTGCATTGTCTCCGGCCACGAACGATACGGAGCCGTTCGAACTCAAGCTAAGCACTGGCGCCTGGTCTGTGGCGGTGACCGTAACATCGCGCATATGCGCAGCGCTGATACCGGTGCCGTCACTGACCTGAAACGCGATGGCTCGCGTGACCGTACTTGGTATGGTCACGGTATCGGAATAAGTCACCGACCGCAGGGCGGCCTGCCACTGCGCCAACGTCGCCGTGCCGCCCGCCGAGTTCAGCGTCAGCACGCCAGTCGCGGCGTTATAGCTGCCACTGATGTTGCCCATGGTGGCGCCGTCATTGACAAAGCCCAGACTATCCTCGCCAGGGGCAAAGCCCGCGCCTATCGCCACCGTTGCAAAGGCCAGTGTGGCGTCGTCCATATCCGACAGCACGATACCGTTATCCACGACGACAGGCGCAGATGGTGCGTTGTCGCCCGCGACAAACGATGTCGAATCGCTATTGGCGGATCCGATGACCGGCGTCTGGTTCGTGGCGGTTACCGTCACATCGCGCGTGAGCGCCGTGCTGGTCTTGACCCCATCGTTCACCGTAAAGCTGATCGTGCGCGTCGCGGCATTGGGCGTGACCGCCGTATCGGTATAGGTCACCGAGCGCAGGGCCGCCTGCCACTGCGCCAGCGTCGCCGTGCCGCCCGCCGAGGTCAGCGTCAACACCCCAGTGAAGGCGTTGTAGCTGGCGGAGATGTTGCCCATGGTGGCGCCATCGTTGACAAAACCCAGCACATCTTCGCCTGGCTGGAAGCCCGAACCGACGATCACCGACGCCGAGCCCAGCGTCGTATTGTCCAGATCGGACAGCACAATGCCGCCATCCACGACGATCGGTGTGGACTGCGCATTGTCACCCGAGACAAAGGACGCTGAACCGCTGCTGCCGGAACGGATGACCGGCGTCTGATCCGTGGCGGTCACCGTCACATCGCGCGTGAGCGCCGTGCTGGTATTGCTGCCGTCGCTCACGGTAAAGCTGATGGTGCGCGTCGCGGTCGTGGGCGTGGCCGCCGCATCGATGTACTTCACCGAACGCAGCGCTGCCTGCCACTGCGCCAAGGTGGCGGTGCCGCCCGCCGAGGTCAGACTAAGCACGCCGGTCGAGGCGTTGTAGACGCCTAAGATGCTGCCCATCGTGGCACCATCATTGACAAAACTGAGGAAATCTTCGCCGGACCTGAACCCTGCACCGATGCTCACGGAAGCCCATCCCAACGTGCTGCTATCGCGGTCCGTCACCGTAATTTGATCATCAATGACCATGGGCGCGCCCGCCGAATTGTCACCCGCGACAAAGGACGCTGAACCACTGTTGCCGGAACTGATGATCGGCGCCTGATCCGTGGCCGTCACCGTGACATCGCGCGTCAGCGTCGAGCTGGTCTTGATGCCGTCGTCCACCGTAAAGCTGATCGTGCGGGTGGCGGTATTGGGCGTGGCTGCCTTGTCGGTATACGTCACCGCGCGCAGCGCTGTCTGCCACTGCGCCAACGTCGCCGAGCCACCCGCCGATGACAGCGACAGTACGCCGGTAAAGGCGTTATAGCTGGCTTCGATATTACCCATCGTAACGCCATCATTGGCGAAACTCAGCGTGTCCTCGCCCGGCTGGAAGCCGGCGCCAATCGTGACCGTGGCGGAAACCAAGGTGCTGCTGTCGAGGTCGGACACAACGATGCCGTCGTCAACGGCGACAGCGGTAGACGGTGCATTGTTGCCCGCGACGAAAGACGCTGCCCCGCTGTTGCCAGAGCTAAGGATCGGCGTTTGGTCCGTGGCGCTCACCGCCACATCGCGCGAGAGCGCCTGGCTCCAAGTGCTGCCATCACTCACCGTGAAGCTGATCGTGCGGGTCGCGGTATTGGGCGTGACCGCCACATTGGTGTAGGTCACCGAGCGCAGCGCCGCCTGCCACTGCGCCAAGGTAGCGCTGCCGTCTGCCGAGATCAGCGCCAGCACGCCGGTGGCATTGTTATAGACGGCAAGGATATTTCCCATGGTGATGGGATTCGGCGTAAATCCGAGGATATCCTCGCTCTGCTGAAAACCGGCGCCGATCGTCACTGTCGCCGAAAGCAAGGTACTGCTGTCGTAATCTGACACCACGATGCTATCGTCCACCGCAATGCCGGGGGACGGCCCATTGTCCGCAGCCACGAATGATGCAACGCTCCCATTACCCGAGACGAGGACCGGCGACTGCTCGGCGAGCGACACCGTCACATCGCGCGTGACGGCGGCGCTCGACGTGGATCCGTCGCTCACCGTGAAGCTGATCGTGCGGGTTGCGGTATTTGGCGTGATCGCCGTGTCGGTGTAGGTCACCGCACGCAGGGCGGCCTGCCACTGCGCCAACGTTGCTATTCCTCCGTCCGAGCTCAGAGTCAGCACGCCCGTGAGCGTGTTGTAGAGGGACCTGATGTCGCCCATCGTGGAGCCGTCGTTGATGAACGACAGCACATCTTCACCGGTATGCAGGTTGCCGGTGATCGCAATCGTCGCGCTTGTGACGCTATTGCTCACGCTCGTCACGGTCAAGCTGGGGTCGACGACGACGGATGATGATGCGGGATTGTCTGCCGACACAAAGGCCACGCTGCCGGAACTCGACGACCCGATCGCCGGAGCAGCGCTGATCACGTCGATGGAGTACACCACCTCCTTGCTGTTGCGCTCGCCATCGTTGACAGAGAACGAGATGGTGCGGGTACCGGCCGCGTTCGAAGAGCCCGCCATGAATTGGACAGCCGACAACACGGTCTGCCATTGCTCCAGCGACAACGCGCCGTTTGCGGTCAGTGTCAAGTTGCCGGAGTTGGTCTGGTAAGTAGTGGTGAGGCCGCTTTCACCCACAACAGCGCCCGAGAGAACAAGCAGATCGCCGGGCTGTAAACCCGACGTGATCTTCACCGTCGCCGACTGCAAGGTCGTGTCGTCCGCATCGCTGATGTGAATACTATCGACAACGGGCGCGCCCCCGTTACCCAGGACATAAACCGAGCTCGAAGCGCCACTTTCCACCAGAACGGGTGACTGCCTCGATGCCACCAGAGAGATCGTCTGCGTAGCGACGTTGCTTGAGTCATAGCCATCGTTGAACGAGAACGAAATGGTGCGCGTGGCACCAGAAGACGTAAGGCCCGCCCCTGTACTCGAAAAGGTGACCGACCTGAGCACGCTTTGCAATCGATCCACCGAAACCCCGCTGTCCCCCTCTATCGAGAGAATGCCGGAGGATGTGTTGAAGGTGACGGAAACGCCACCTTCATCCGTGCACGACAACACGTCTCCGGCCTGGAAGCCACCACTGATCTGGACGGTGACCGATATCAGGTTGTAGCCGTTAGAGTCGCTCATCACCAGACCGGGCGCCACGACGATAGGCTGCCCCCCAGTGCCCGCGCCCGCATCGGCGGAGGTCCACGTCACGCCGCCGCCGCCAATGTCGATTGACGGCAGCCACGGATCGCGCACAGTCGGGATCACGCCCAGCAATCCGTCGAACTCGGCATACGCCCCCGCCGGATCGTTCAGCGTGGGATGTACGGCACCCACCTCGTACTCCAGCGTCCAATCGCCGCCCAAGGCAGCGGCGCCCGTATCATCGATGGACGCCGCGACGTTCAAATGGGAGATGTCTGCAATCTGTTGCACCAGCCACTGGCCATCGGCCTGCTGCGCCACGTCGCAACCGTAGATCAGAAAATCACCGCCGGGCTTCATGGCGGCGCCGATCTGCGTCAGCTGGGCCCGAAAACTCTCCAAGGATGCGGCAGTCAGCCATGCCGATCCCGCCTGAATGGCACCGTCTTCGCCATGGGACAACAAACTGATGGATTCGATACCCTGATGCGACGTCAGATACTGCGCGATCTGCGCAAACCCGTCCGTACTCGCGTCAAGCAGAACGTACTGCGTACCCGCCGGCAAACCATCAATCAGCGCCTGGTAATTGCCAATGCTGGGATCGATGAAAACGACTTGCGAAGATAAACCGGCAGCAGGCGCTTCGGCCTGCTGACTCTTCTCACCAGCCTGAGTGCCGTCGTTGCCCGCCGGGCGGCCGGCATGCTGGACCACCGCAGGCGGGGTGGCATCGGCCGCTCGGTCGGGCGCGGCAGAGCCCGACGGCGGCGAGCCGGGATCCTTAAGCGCCGGATCGGCCAAAGGGTCGCTGTGATGAGCAACCCCTGCAGCCGGTTCAGCGCCCGGCGGTTGCGCAGCAACCGCCGCGACCGATGCGTCGTAAACGACCCGAGGCTCGAGCGCCATCAACAAAGGGGAGCCCGCCACGCCCGGCCGAGGGCTGATGCCCTTGCTCATACGGCGCGCCAACCACTGCTTGACCATCTTCATGACCTGCTTCTCCATGCGGGCCGCGGTTGCCGCGAACTGAAGCCGGCTTATCCCGGCTCGGGCGCACCACTATTCGTCAGATATGTACAATTTTGATACAAACCGCCAAGCACAGTGTATCTGATGTAACACATGAAGATAAACAAAAGATAAACCGAAACAATGCCCTTTCAAACCGAATATGAGACCTGGGCATAAACCCGCGCGGTCCTGGGGGCATAAAAATAAACGCGCTATTTTTCAAAGCATTGCGCTAGACGCGAGGACTTAAACGCGGCGGCTGGCAGCCCCGGCGAAGGCGGCCATCGGCCACCCTGCGGACAACATCGCGGCCTCCTCGGCGTATCTAAGGGTTAACGATATGTGTCGGCCGGCGCCCCTGCAGAACATCGACGATCTGTTGGGCCACCGCGATCGCCGTCCGCGCCAGGGCTTCTTCCGTGCTACCTCCCGCATGCGGCGCCAGCACGACGTTGGGGCAATCCAGCAGAGGATGGCTGACTGGCGGCGGCTCCTCGGAAAAAACGTCAATTCCCGCCCCCCCGAGGTGACCCGATTTCAGCTGCGCGGCCAACGCCGACTCATCGACCAGGGAAGCCCGGGCGGTATTGATCAACAGCGCGCCCGGCTTCATGCCTGCCAGGGCGGCTGCATCCATCAAAGCGTGGGCGCCCGGATTACCGGGCCGATGCAATGAAACGATGTCGGCCCGCGCCAGCAAACTGGCAAGCTCTGCCTCCCGTTCGCAACCAAGAGCCGTGATCTGGGCAGCAGGCACCGATGGCGAGTACACCAACACGCGCATGCCGAAACCGTGAATCGCCATACTGGCCAGGGTACGCCCGATTTGCCCGAACCCCACAATGCCCAAGGTCATCCCCGACAGCTCGCGCAGCCCCCCCTCGAAGCGGGCATCCCAATGCCCCGTCCGCACAGCACGATCCAATGTGACGGTCCGCTTGACCAAGGCCAAAGCCATCGCCATGACGAGCTCGGCCACCGAGCGCGCATTGGCCCCTGGCGTATTGACCACCAAGATACCGGCCTCAGAGGCCGCCTTGACGTCGACCATATTGGTCCCCGCCCCGTGACTGCCGATAATGCGCAACTTGGTTCCGGCGCGCACCGCCCTGCCATCGAGACCGGCGTTGCGCGTGATCACTGCCTCGCAGTCGCCGATGGCACGGGCCACATCGTCCATACTGGCCGAAACGGGCTTGACGCAGGCAATGCCGGCCTCTTCCAACAGGGCAATGCCTGCCTGGTGAATCGGTTGAACGATAAGACATTTCATACTGTTTTCTCCGCCAGGCCACCGCCTGGCTCATCACGGGCCAGAATGCCGGCCAGCAGGCAGGCTCCGAGCCCAAAATCATCGAGGCTCATCGCCTCGTCGGGATTGTGTGAACCATTCTCATTGCGCACGAAAATCATGGCGGATCGCACGCCCTGCTGCGCAAAAACCGCCGTATCATGGCCCGCTCCGCTCGCCATCAACTTCGCCGCAATGCCAAGATCGGCCGCGTCAGCCTGCAGCTGCCTGACCAGCGCCGCGTCCATCAGGGCCGGGCTGGAACCCGTCTGCGGCCCGAAATCCACCTGCGTGCGGGTGCGCTGCGCGGCCTCGGCCGCGCTTGCGCGCACGAGCCGGTCGAAATCGAGCAGCACGTCCGCGCTCTGGCTGCGCACATCCAGGCAACAATCCACCTCACCCGCCACCTTGCTGAAAGCATGTTCACGCGGGTTGGTCGAAATCTGGCCCACGGTCACCACCAGATCCGCGCCCGCATGCTCCCATTGCTCCCATGCGTCGTCCATGGCTGCCATCCAGCGCGGCAGCGCGGACCGAAAATCCAAACGAGCCCAGAGGGATTGAGTGGTCCGGGCCAATACCTTATTTGATTTTGATAGCGACGTGAAATGGCGCGCATTGTCGCAGTAACGCAGGCAGCGAGGAACTCAGGATCGCGGAATGCTGATGCATAGAAGCCACCGGCGCGTGTCATGGCACGCCGCAATGCGAACCGACCGGCGACTGTGCGTTGCCTATCCTCGGAGCCGCAGGGGCGATTTCTGGGCACGCCACGAGTTCAATGCCGGTCCACGAATGCGCGCGAGTCGAGCTGCCGAACATAAGAGATACCGCAGCCCGGTCACGAAGAAACCATCAGACCGTTTCAATCGCGCGGCAAATGGCTAGTCCGGCCTCTGCCGTCGAAGCGTTGCCTCCAAGGTCAGGCGTCACGTCACCGGCAAGCAAGGTCTTCTCGATAGCGCGCAAGATAGCATCGTGCGCCTCTCGATATCTGCCTTCGCCGTGTCCTAGAAAATCCAGCATCATCGCCCCAGACCAGATCATGCCGATCGGGTTCGCGATGTTCTGACCATAAATATCGGGCGCCGAGCCATGGACCGGTTCGAACAGCGACGGAAAATCGCGTTCCGGATTCAGGTTAGCGGACGGAGCGATACCGATGGTTCCCGTGCATGCGGGACCCAGGTCTGAAAGGATGTCACCGAACAAGTTTGAGGCCACGACAACGTCAAAGCGTTCCGGGCTGAGGACAAAGCGGGCGGCCAGGATATCGACATGATATTTGTCCCAGCGAACCTCCTGATACTGTTTGGCCATGGCCTCCACCCTCTCATCCCAATACGGCATGCTGATTGAAATGCCGTTGGACTTCGTCGCCGAGGTCAGATGCCGCTTAGGACGGCTCTGAGCCAACTCAAAAGCATATTTCAGAATACGATCGGTACCCCGGCGAGTGAAGACCGACTCCTGCAACACGAATTCATTTTCGGTGCCCTCGAACATTCTCCCGCCGACCGACGAGTACTCTCCCTCAGTGTTCTCGCGGACCACATAGAAATCGATGTCGCCGGGCTTGCGGCCAGCCAACGGAGACGGCACCCCCGGCATCAGCCGCACCGGGCGTAAGTTCACATACTCATCGAACTGACGCCGAAATTTCAGTAGCGAACCCCAGAGCGAAACGTGATCGGGAACTGCGGACGGCCAGCCCACTGCGCCAAAATACAGCGCCTCGCACCCCTTCAACTGGTCGAACCAATCCTCGGGCATCATATCGCCATGTTCGGCGTAATAATCACAACTGGCCCATTCGATGTGCTTTAAATCCAATTGAATGGAGAACCGCCTCGCCGCGGCTTCCAACGCACGCACCCCCTCGGGCATGACTTCTTTGCCTATACCATCACCGGGGATGACGGCAATTTTGTGAGGTTTCATATGGCCTCTGGCTCAGCAAACGCGTTGAAAAGCACGAGTCAGGGCGTCAAATGCCTCATCCAGTTCGGCATCGGAGACGACCAGCGGCACCAGGCAGCGGATCACATTTCTTTTCACTCCGCACTTGATGGCAAGAACGCCTTCTTCCCGCGCGGCATCCAGAAGCTTCTGCGTCATCGCGGCATCCGCAGCGCCAGAGCCCGGATCAGTAATCGAGATAGCAACCATCGGTCCCAGTCCGCGTACATCGCCGACGAAATTGAAACCATCCTTCAACTGTTGGAACCCTGCCCACAATCGACGGCCGACCTCCTGCGCCCTTGGCAAGAATGTGGGTTGCTCCATGATGTCCAACACGGCGAGAGCGGCCGCGCAGGCAACCGGATTTCCGCCATAGGTCCCGCCGAGCCCGCCCGGAAGCGGGGCATCCATGATCTTGGCACGGCCCACCACGCCTGATAGCGGCAGCCCTCCGGCAAGACTCTTTGCCACGGTGATCAAGTCCGGCTGAACGCCCAGCTGCTCGAAGGCGAAGAGACTGCCTGTGCGTCCAAACCCCGTCTGGATCTCATCGCAGATAAGAACGATCCCGTGCTCGTCACACAGGTTGCGCAAGGCTGCCATAAAGCTAGCTGGAGCCATGCGAAAGCCACCATCGCCCTGGATGGGCTCGATCAAGATGGCAGCGACGCGAACTGCCGCCACGTCGACATCGAACAGATTTTGCAGCGCGGCGAGAGAGCGCTCTGCGCTACAGTCCAAGGACGCATCCGGAAAAGGCACATGGTAGATGTCGGGAGCGAACGGCCCGAAGTTCTGCTTGTAAGGTTCACTCATCCCGGTCAGGCTCATGCCCAGCAACGTTCGGCCATGAAAGCCACCGCTGAACGCCACGACGGCACTGCGCTGGGTGTGAGCACGTGCGATCTTGATCGCATTCTCAACAGCCTCGGCCCCCGTCGTCAAAAACACTGACTTGTAGGGTTCTCCCCCACCGACCAACTTATTCAGTCGACTCGCCAACTGCATGTAGGGAGCATAAGTGGCAACTTGAAAAGCGGTATGGGTCAACTCGGCCACTTGCTTGCCCACGGCTTCGACAACCGCTGGGTGACAATGGCCGATGTTCAGCACTCCGATACCGCCGACGAAATCAATATAGCGGGTTCCATCCGATCCCCAGAGTACGGCGCCCTCACCCCGGGCAACGTCGATCGGGTGGGCCGTCATCACTCCCCGGGCGATAGGATACGGATCAATCATGTTGGTTTTCTGCATGAGATTAGCGGCTCAATAAGAGAAGACCGGGCGAGGCAACGCCGTACCGCACGGCACGCCCTGGTCAAGGGTAAGTAAAGACGTTCGGATCAGAGATTGGCGGCATCCGGCGCGGCGCGTTCGAACACAGCCTGCGTTCCGGGCGCGGGAGAAAAGGAAAAGTCGCCCTTGGCCTGGATGACGGACTTCCCGCCATGTTTTTCCAGCAGTGCGCTCTGATCGGATTTGGCGAGATCATTGATGGCTTCCGGATCGCATATTGAGCGCAGCTCGGCATCAAGCCGCTCGATGACCGGCACCATCTCCGGTTCTGCTGCCACATCGCGCAGTTCTTCCGGGTCAACCAGGAGATCAAACAACTGCGCGGGATATCCTACGTAATAGACATACTTGTAACGTTCGTCTCGAACCATGTACGAGCCGGTCCGCGAGCCCATTCCGTGAAACTCCGCGAATACCACCCGATTAGCCGGGACCGTGGCCGAACCGGCGAGCGATGCTCCGCGCAGGCCCGCCACTGGTGGCTGCGCCAAGACGCCTAAACTGTCCAGCACGGTGGGAAAAAGATCCACATGCGTCACGGGCCCGCGGTGTACCGCCCCCGCGTTAAAGCTCGGCCCGGCTGCTATCAGCGGCACGCCCACGGACTCCTCATACATGGTGGTTTTCCCCCATAGCCCGCGCGCTCCGAGGTTCTCGCCATGGTCGCTGGTGTAGATAACATCGGTGCAGGAGGTCAACCCGACCGCGTCCAACTCTCCGAGAATGAGCCCGACTTGCTGGTCGAGAAAAGATACCAAGCCGTAGTAGCCCGCCATCGCCCGGCGCACTTTATCGTCGGTATCGAAGTGGCTGTCATAGTCCAGACTCCGGGCGTAATCGACAATGTACGGATGGCGAGGCCGCTCCGGCGCGGCGTACTGTTTTGGCCAGGGAAGGTCAGGGTCATCGTAGTACCGGAAGTAGAACTCTTCGGGAGCCGTAAGGGGGAAATGGGGCGCCACCAGAGAGATAAAGAGCGCCCACGGGGCTGCGTCGGGCGTTGCGCGCGTGCGGATCCACCGCCTCGCCTGCTCAGCGATGTCACGGTCATACTTCGTATAGGTGGACTCTCCGGGGCCGGCCTGATTCGCCATCTCGGCGACCCCTCCCCTAATGTTCAACTCGTCCCGGATCAAGTCACCCAGATCCCCCACGCCATCCACCACATGCATGGGGATGATCTCTTCGCTGAACCCATTGTCGTCCTCCACCGATCTGAAATGCAGCTTTCCGATCGAAGCGACCTCGACCCCCGCATCCCGCAGGACGCGATGCCAACTGATGGGATTCCCCATGTACGGGTGCGCGTTGTCCCACGACCTCACATCATGCGCATAACGACCCGTAGCCAGGACGGCCCGGGCCGGCACGCAAGCGGGCGAATTGCAGTATGCGGCGGGGAACCGGGTTCCTCTGGCCGCGAGTTGGTCCAGATTAGGCGTCAGCACCAGCCTGTCGCCGGAGCAACCCAGAATCTTGGGGTTGTGTTCGTCAGAAATAATAAATACCAGGTTCTTTGCGTGCTTCACAAGATCACCGTTCGAGGATCGTTGCCGACCACATAGTTGCTCCGGCGAGCCGCTCGCCGGAGAAAGTCATTGGCTGCCGAATCCAGCCGTCGTCGCTAGCGCATTCCACGCCTTTTGGCTCTCGGATATGTATTCCTTAACCTCCTGCTGGGTCATGGGTTCTGGCTGCACCTGCCCGACGGAACTGAGCGCAGCTTTCCACTCCTCCGAAGCCGTAATCTGGCCAATCCATGCGTGCAACTTCTCAATATCGGCCTTGGCCATGCCAGGCGGCACGCCGATCGCGGACCAGCTGCCCGCGTCATAGCCCTCAACGCCTTGTTCTTCGAATGTCTCCACATCAGGCAGGCCTGCGAATCGAGTCCGCGTCGTAATTCCGAACGCTTTCAGCTTGCCGTCCTTGATGTAGGTCTGCACAGGCAGCACACCCAGCACTGCCAGAGGCGCCACGCCGCTCACAACATCGATCACCGCCTGAGCGCCGCCTCGATAGGGAATATCCTGCAACGGCAACTGCAGCTTGGTCGCGAGCAAGGCTCCAGCGAGATGTTGAGTGGAGCCCTTCCCTGAAGTCGCATAGCTGTAACCAAGAGGATCCTTGCGCATGAGAGGAACAAGCTCACGGAGATTGTTGGCAGGATTCGAGGCCGGCCCAACCAGCAGCAGCGGTCCATTCGCTATCATGCTCGCCGCCAGCAGATCCCGTCCCATCACTGGCGCGCCAGACTCGAGAATGACGGGACCCGTCATATAAGCCAGCGTATAACCATCGGGCTTGGCTTTAGCCACATGGCGCAGTGCCAGAACGCCGGAGGCGCCAGGTTTGTTCTCGACGATCACCGTCTGCCCACTCAAGGCCTCTAGCTTGCGCGCGAGTAGACGAGTCAACATGTCCGCAGCCCCGCCCGCGGTGTAACCCACAGCGATGGTGATCGGCTGCGCTTTCGGCCAATCGGCCGCTTGGGCCGTCGCCAAAGGAAGAGACAATGCCAACGTAGTTGCCACTCTTCTCCACATACCTGACTTAGTTTTAGTGCTCATGACTACCCCTTGGAATTGAGTTTTTCGAACTCTTTTTAAATTACGCACTGAACGGCGCTTAAAGCCTTCTCTATATCTTTGCCCGCAGCGATGCAGAGGTCCTCGCGGAATCGACCCGCCAGGACTTGGACACCGTTTGGCACGCCATCGGACGGCCGAGTTGCACATGCCAATCCTGGTATGCCAACGAAGGCCGTACCGATCAGCGGACTCTGTGCATCCCAAACGTACTGATAATCCGCTACGGATCTGATATCTCTGTCCTCTTCGAACGGCAACGCGCCAGACACTGGCAGCAGCAGTACGGCATACCGCGCGAAGCATTCCTGCCACAGGCACATGAGTTCATAACGGCGCCGCAGAACCTGAGAAAATCTGGCGCCATCCAGCTCCCGGCCTCTATGGGCTTGCCCTTGCAATGCCGTTATTGCCCCGGTATCACCCTCGGCCAGCGCCTCGCGCAATTTCGCCTCATATCCATCGCCCATCCAGAGATAGACATGCAGCTCAGAAGCCTCACGTAAAGGAGGAGTCGCCTGAATTTCTTCGACCTCCCAGCCAGCGCTAGCCAGCGACAACGCCGCAGCTTCCACTTCTGCCGCGACCTCAGGCTCGACGGCCATGCCATCCGGCGCGCGGCAGAACGCAGCACGCTTGGCGACCGGCGAGCCCGCCAGGGGCGCGGGAACCCAAAGCGGATCGTCGTGACCGGCTACGCTCATCACCTGTAAAGCCAACTCGAGATCAGCAATCGTGCGAGCTAGCGGCCCTGTCACTCCCATCATCTGCTGGCCAATGGGGCGTGAAGGAGATGTTCTGTTGAACGCCGGAATGCGCCCCGGCGTGGGACGTAGACCGTGCACACCACATGCGTACGCGGGGTAACGCACGGAGCCCGCAATGTCAGTGCCATGCGCAATGGCCCCCATCCCGGCCGCCACGGCGCTGGCAGCACCGCCCGATGAGCCTCCCGCAGTGATGCGACTCAGGTGCGGATTGCGCGTTCGGCCATGAAGCTGATTCGATGTGAACCATCGATAAGAGAAGGCGGGAGTATTTGTGCGACCCACGACGACCGCTCCCGCATCCTTCATATTCCGGACGGAAGGGCTGTCGTAATCAGAAATATTGTCGACTTTGCTCCTGAGCCCGTGGGTCGTCGCATATCCGACTTGATCGGCCGTCACTTTGATCGTCACTGGCACCCCGGCCAGCGGCAGCCCCGTTCTGGTGACGACGTCCATGGCATCGACCGCAGCGGCTTCGACCAAAACCCGTTCTGGATCGCACTGCACAATCGCATTGAGGCTCCCGTTGACCTGCGCGATTCGTTCCAGCGTACTTTGAGCAATCTCCACCGCCGTGGCACGCCCGGACTGGACTAAGGTGGCTAAATCGGAGGCCGGATAGCTCCAATAGGGTTTCATGGCAGGATCTCGGATCAATAGTTAGAGGTTGCAGATGTGCCGCGCGGCCAGGCCTCAGGGGCAAGGTCGGACCGTCATCTGTCGATATCAGCAATGCAGATATGCTTTAGCTCGACGTACTCCTCAATGCCATGCGCCGATCCCTCTCTGCCGATTCCTGACTGTTTGATCCCGCCAAAAGGCACGTGTTCAACAGCAATCACGCCGGCATTGACTCCGACCATGCCGGATTCCAACGCCTCCGATACACGGAATATCCTGCCAACATCACGGCTATATAAGTAGCTCGCCAACCCGAACTCCGAGCGATTGGCCGCCTCGATAGCCTCGGCCTCGGTATGAAAGCGAAATACGGGGGCCAGCGGCCCGAACGTCTCTTCTTTTGCACAAAGCATGTCCGCTGTCGCATCAGCAATGACGGTTGGACGGAAGAACTGGCCGCGCATTTTTTCTCCAACGGTCACCACCCGTGCTCCCTTGGCTACAGCATCGTCCAGATGGCGTTGGACCTTCTCCACAGCCGCCGGCTCGATAAGGGGCCCTTGCGTGACGTCCTCGTCGAAACCATTACCAACCTCTAACTGAGCGACTCGCGCCGCCAATCTCTGCACGAAGTCATCGTAGATCGCGTCTTGCGCGTAGATGCGATTGGCACACACGCAAGTCTGCCCCGCGTTACGGTATTTGCTCGCCATCGCGCCTTCGACCGCTGAGTCGAGGTCGGCATCATCGAACACCAAAAAAGGGGCGTTTCCTCCCAACTCGAGACTCAACTTTTTGACCGTGGGTGCGGACTGCGCCATCAGAATCCGGCCCACCTCGGTACTCCCCGTAAACGAAAGGTGACGTACATCCGGGCTTTCGCAAAGTGCCCTGCCGACGGCGATGCTATTTTCATTTCCGCATGTCAGGACGTTGAGGACACCGGGAGGAACCCCCGCACGCAGCGCCAGCTCGGCAGCGGCCAGCGCGGTCAGGGGCGTTAGTTCGGAAGGTTTGACCACGATCGTGCATCCCGCCGCCAAGGCGGGAGCAACTTTTCTCGTGATCATCGCCAAGGGAAAGTTCCAGGGCGTAATTGCAGCGCATACACCCACTGGCTGTTTGATGACCAGTAGACGACGGTTTTTTTCGAATTGCGGCAAGGTCTCGCCGTTGACGCGCTTGGCCTGCTCCGCAAACCACTCGACGAAGCTCGCGGCATAACGCACTTCGCCCTTCGCTTCAGCATAGGGTTTCCCCTGCTCTGCCGTCATGAGGCGGCCAAGATCGTCCTGGTGCTCCATCAACAAGCCATACCACCGCAGCAAGATCGCGTGCCGCTGCTTTGCCGTCTCCGAGCGCCAATGCAGAAACGCCTTGCTGGCTGCGCCAACCGCAAGCTCCGCGTGGCGGACGTCCATATCGGTTACCGATGCGATCTTCATTCCGGTGGCAGGATCGGTAACGTCGTACCGAACCTCGCCCAGCACCCATTGACCGTCTATCAGCCCCCCTGACCGCAACAACGACTTATCAATCAGATCGTCGGTCGGGTTGCGCAACTGGACGGCGCCCTCGGCCCGCTCGCAGCCCTCCCCGATCAACGATGAATTCGCGTCCTGCCTGAACATTTCCCAACTCCTACGTAGGGTTTACTCCGTTAACCGAGATTGCATCATCGCGGTGGCCTACAATCGAGTGCCGCCTTGTGTTTTCTTCTGGTGCCAATTGAAGTCATTGCTGACCGACGTCATCGCCGAGCGCTTCGGCACCGCACGCGACAACCATCCCGAACGCCCGCTACACGCGTTGTTGTTCGAGTGCCTGCGACATTGCGTGCTGGACGGCTCGCTTCCGGCCAGCAGCCGTCTGCCACCCACACGCGACCTGGCGACGCAGCTCGCCTTGTCGCGCAATACTGTTGCCGGCGCCTACGACCAATTACGAGCGCAGGGCTACACTCGAGCGGTGACAGGCAGCGGCACCTTCATTTCTGATCAGATCCCCGACGAACTTCGAGCGCCGACCGTCCAAGAGGCGCTACGCATAACGCCGTTCGGGCGAGACGCCCATGCCGCGCTGTCGCGGCGGGGACGGAATATGCTGAACGCGGAATCTGAGACCCGGGACGCATTCGGTGCATTCGTCCCCGGTGCCCCGGACCTTGCCAGGTTCCCGCGCAGGAAGTTTTCAGCGCTCGTGGCCAAATGGTGGAAGCAGGCACCTCCGGAAGCCCTGAGTTATGCACCGGGAGGTGGACATCCGGCCTTACGCGAAGCCCTCAGCCGATATTTGCGTCAAGCGCGATCCTTAAACTGCGAACCGGACCAGATCATATTGACGGATGGCGTCCAACAAGCTTTGGATCTAATCGTCCGTCTGCTAGGCGACAACGGAGATTCTGCGTGGATCGAGGATCCCGGCTACTGGGGCGTGCGTAGCGTGCTGCGCGGCAACGGCATTAATCCTCTGCCGCGTCCGATCGACGCGCAGGGCATGGTCATCCCCAATGAGGTGGGGCCGCATGCCCCCCAACCACGCCTGATCTTCGTCACGCCCTCGCATCAGTATCCTCTGGGTGCCGTTATGAGCGTGGAGCGGCGCACGGCGCTCCTTCAGGTCGCACAGAGACTGGGGAGCTGGATCGTGGAAGACGACTACGACAGCGAGTTTCGTTTCTCGAACCTGCCCGTACTGCCGCTGTACGGCATGGCCACCGAAGAGCGCGTCATTTACACGGGCACATTCAGCAAAACCCTGTATCCGGGAATCCGCACTGCCTACATGGTGGTGCCGCGCCATCTGGCTGCCGCGTTCCGCCGTGCGCAAGCCCGGCTGTATCGCAGCGGCAGCTTATTGATGCAGCTGGTACTGGCTGAGTTTGTCGATACTGGCCAATACTCCTCATACATCAGAGAGATGCGGCTGACTTACGCGGCTCGCCGCGCCTTCTTGCGACAACTTATCGAGGAGGCGTTTGATGCTTCGTGGATACATCAGTACGACACGCCCGCAGGCCTGCACTTGACGCTTAAGCTTCCCCAGCATGTCGACGATGTCGCGCTTGAGGCTGCTATTGCACAGCACGGTGTCCAGACACGCGCATTGTCGCAATACTATTTCGACTCCACGACCGCGGAGAAGGGATTGCTATTGGGCTTTGCTGGCACTTCGCCGCAGAACATGCGGGCGCCATTTTCCATCGTTGCACAATGCGTGCGCAACGCGGCTGGCTAAAGGGGCCCTCATCTAAAGGGGCTCCAGGGCGAAGAGCGTCCTCCCGCCCCGGGGACTTTCTGCGCTACTTCAAAAGGCGCAACGCCGACTGCCAGGCCAAGAGGTTTATCCTGGGGCTGTCCGGGCGCCGGAACTGCATGGCAGTGCGCTCACATACTTCCTCACTAGGAATCGTCAGTGCCTGCCCGCCAGCCTGGGCCTTGATCTGCGCCTGACATGCCCGCTCAAGGAAGAAAATATTCATGAACGCCTCAGCAATGCTCCTCCCGCCGGCGAGCAAGCCATGATTGCGCAGAATCATGGCATCGTGTTCACCAAGGTCGGCAACCAGCCGGAGGCGCTCGGCTTCACTTAATGCGATACCCTCGTAGTCGTGGTACCCCAAACGGTTATAGAAGCGCAGCGCGTGCTGGCTTATCGGCAGCAAGCCGCTTTTCTGTGCGGATACGGCAATACCATCGGCAGTGTGCGTATGGATCACGCAGGCAAGATCGTGACGCGCATTGTGAATGGCCGAATGGATGATGAACCCGGCAGCGTTAACTCGCAGGTAATCGGGATCTCCGTCTTCGACGATGGCGCCTGCAGCATCCACGCGCACCAAATCGGCGGGCGTCATCTCTTCAAATAGGACGCCGTATCGATTGATCAGGAAATGATTTTCCGGCCCAGGGACTCGAGCACTGATATGGGTGTCGATCAGATCCGTCATCCGGAAATGCGCGACCAGACGGTACAGTGCAGCCAAGTCCTCTCGGACTTGCTGTTCACTGACCAACACGGTTTCGGAGTAATTCATTTAAGGCAGCTGTTGAGAGGTGAAATAACAGAGTTTCTTACTGCATCTTGATCTGGCGCTTCTGCGCGATCTCGGTGTAGCGGGCGTTCTCTTCCTTCAGAAAAGCCTGCAATTCGTCACCCGCCATAAACTTCGCTTCAATGGCCATGGCAGTCAGTTTTTCCTTATAGGCCGGATCGCTAGTCACCTTCCTGAGAGCCGCGACCAAGCGCTGGCGGGTTGAGGCGTCAACATGAGCAGGCAGATAGATCGCGATCCAGTTCGTGAACAGCACGTCCTCATAACCAGGAGACTCGCTCAGCGCGGGAATATCAGGGGCCAATTCGCTGCGAGTCTTGGACGCAATAGCGATGGGACGCAATTTCCCGCTCTCTATCAAGGGAAGTGCCGCACTGATACCGAATATCCCCAGACTCACCTGGCCTCCGACGACAGCACTGATCGCAGGCGCAGACCCGCGAAACGGGACATGCAACATGTTGATGCCGGCGGCAGCATTGATCGACTCGCCAGCAAAATGGCTGGGCCCGCCGGCCCCCGGTGTGCCGTAAGAGAGATCGGAGGTCTTGCCGTGTGCCACCAGTTGAGCAACGGTATTCACGCCCAGTGCAGGGTTGCTTACGATCACGGCCGGAATATCACCGACCAGCGCGACCGGCGTCAGATCTTTGTCTGGGTCGTAGGGCAGCTTCTGGCCAGCCGCCCGGTTCACGACGATTTCAGCAGGCGAGGCCAGGAACAGGGTATAACCGTCTGGCTGCGCCCTGGCAACAGAACCGGCCCCGATCACGCCGGATGCACCCGACTTGTTCTCCACCACGATATTTTGATTCAGTTCCTTACCCAAGAACTGGGCAACCAGCCGCCCGACCGCGTCATAGCCGCCTCCGGGCGGGTATCCCACGACCATCGTGATCGGATGATCATTAGGCCAATCCTTTGCCATTGCAGCGGACGACATGGCCAACAACGCCGTGGAGGCAAGAAACAGACCTGCGATTCTCTTGCTCGATAGAAAAGTGACAGACATAGTGCAACCCCTTGCGATGTGCAGCCGCACAGACGCTCTACGGCGTCCGGTACGGGACGTGAATGATGAGAGAGGAGAAAAGCGGTCAGCTAATGACGACAGCCGCGGTCCCGGGAGCAGGAGAGAAGGCAAAATCCGAGTACTTCATGACGCCGTCTCTACCGCCGTTGTCAGCCAGCAATACGACCTGCCTCTGCTTGGCGGCACGATCGACGGCAACCGGGTCGCAGATGGCCAGAAGCGCTGCATGGCACTCTTGCAAGATGTGCTCATAAGCGGGGTCTTCCGCGACGTCGCGAAGCTCCTCGGGGTCCGCCTCGAGATCAAACAACTGCGGAGCATACTTAACGTAATAGACGTACTTGTAGGCCCCGTGTCGAATCATGAAGGCCCCCGTCGTAGAGCCCATCGCGTGGTATTCGGAGAGCACGGTACGGTCAGGTTTGGCGCCATTGGCTAGCTCAATGAGGTCCACGCCCGGATGTCCATCGTTGACCGACTCAAACGGCACACCGCTACAGTTCAGAATGGTAGGGAAGCAGTCCACATGGCTGACGGGCTGGTCGACGACCACCCCCTCGGGGACTCCCGGGCCACTGATGATCAGCGGCACCCCGGCGCTTTCCTCATACATGGTGGACTTGCCCCACATCCCACGTGTACCCAGGTTATCGCCGTGATCGCTGGTGTACAAAACATTGGTGTTGTCCGCAAAACCGGAGTCGGCAAGCGCGGCCAGAACCTTGCCAATGTTTTCATCGAGAAACGACACCAACCCGAAGTATCCTGCCAGCGCACGCTTCACGCTCTCTGGGCCATCGAAATAGTCGTCATAGCCGAGGCTGTGACGATAGTCGTTGAGAAAGGGATGGTCCGGCCGTTCGGCTTTTGCATACAGCTTCGGCATAGGCAAATCCTGATCCCAATAGCGATAGTAGTGCTCTGGCGGCGCCGTCAACGGGAAGTGCGGTGCAACCAGAGACACGAACAGCACCCAAGGCTGGTCTCCAGCCTTGCGGGCCTGCTCACGCAACCAGATCTGCGCACGCGACGCGATGTCGTTGTCATACACCGTATACGTCGACTGCCCCGGCCCCGCCATTTCCGCCATTTTCCCGCAATAGCGGCGCGGCAAATCATCCCGAATCAGACCGACCAGGTCGCCCTTGCCTTCGATGATATGCAACGGAATCTGCTCTTCCGTGAAGCCATGATCCTCGCCCACAAGGCGAAAGTGCAGCTTGCCAATCGAGTCTACACGCCGGCCATTCGCACGCAGGACATGATGCCAACTCGGCACACTTCCATCATATGCATCTGCGTTGTCCCAGAATCCGATCTGATGGTTGTACTTCCCGCATGCAAAGGCTGCCCTGGCTGGGATGCACACGGGGCTGGCGGTATAGGCGGAGGTGAATCGTGTGCCGGAGGCCGCCAACCTGTCCAGATTCGGAGTCTTGACGATGGGGTGTCCCGCACAGCCCATCACTTTCGGGTTGTGCTCATCGGACATAATGACTAAGAGATTGCGGGGGCGCATGGTTATTCCAGGGTGAAGCTAGAAGTGAAGTTCGGGCATTGCGTACAACGGGGTAGGCCTGCCATTCAAGCTAGATTGGCCGGACCGTTTTGAAGCTCGTCGGACAGCCGCGCCTGAATGCCCAGCAGGTGAACCATCATGGCGTGTCGCGCCTTGACGGCATCCTTTGCCAGAATGGCCGATAGGATTCGGTCGTGCTCATCGCAAGCCATCGCCCAGACGCGGTCATTGACATAGTGCTGGCTGAACCGTTGAGACAACTCACTGTGCTCTGACATATCCCAGAGCTGGGTCACCAGCGCGGCCAAAGCCATGTTGCTGCAGCCCGCAGCAATCGCCTCATGGAACGCTCGGTGGGCCGCGCCATCCGACATCGCATCGCCATTGACATGGCTGTGCCCTTCCATCACCCGGTGCGCCGCGGCGATGGCTTCGCGTTCGTCAGGCGTGGCGTTTTGCGCGGCCAAGGCCGCAACCTCCGGCTCGACCAGCAGACGCGCCTCGATCAACTCGTAAGGACCGATTGCGGTCGGCACGGCTTGCGCCGCTTGGCCCACGTCGGGCTCTGCGGCACCGGTCTGGCTGCTCTCGACCTTTACGTAGACGCCACTGCCCACCCGGATTTCCACAATGCCGCCGATTTCCAAGGCGATGAGCGCCTCTCGAATGGTCGATCGGGCCACGTCAAACTGCTCTGCCAAGTCCCTCTCCGCGGGCAGACGCGTACCGGGCGCGAACGCGCCACTCGTAATCTGCGCAGAAATGCGGTCCGCGATCAGGCGGTAAAGACGAGGAACACTCACTTGTTCAAATTTCATAGCAAACCTACCTGTTGGTCCGGCCAATTATGCAATATTTTCTACAAAAAAATACACACCGAAGGGAAAACACCTATATTCGGACCGGTGGTCCGGCCAATTTGTGTGAAATATCTGCTCCGGTATTGAGGAATCGTCCTGTTTCCTTCCTGCGAAACACCGCCGCGTACGCCAGCTAACAGGTAACGCGCCCCCTCCATCTCGCCCTCGATGGCGTCGCCCGCCTGCGAGGCGCCGCTATTGAATAGCGGGCAGGCCCGCGATCCCAATATGTTACGAACGGCCGTTACCTGAATCGGTTATCCTCGCTCCCGCCGGTTTGCGGCATCACTCCTATGCCCTCGCGGCCCTTTCCTGCATGATCCGTTTTCAGCAAGTCTCGCTGGCAAGAGGCGTCAAGCCCTTGCTGGACAAAGTCGACCTCCTCCTTAACCCCGGTGACAAGATCGGCCTGATCGGCGCCAATGGCGCGGGCAAGTCCAGCCTGTTCGCCTTGCTGCGCGGCGAACTGCACGCCGATCAGGGGGATCTCAGCTACCCGCCGAACTGGCGCGTGGCCTACGTGGCGCAGGAAACGCCCGCCTTGGATCGCTCGGCCATCGAGTACGCGATCGACGGCGATGTGGGGTTGCGCCGCCTGGAAGCGCGGCTGGCCGAGGCTGAGGCTGCCGCCGACACGCCCGAGAACGGCCTGCTGATCGGCGAGTTGTACGGCGCCCTGGCCGATGCCGACGCCTACACCGTCCGCTCGCGGGCGGAGCAACTGCTGACCGGCCTGGGCTTCTCGATGGCGCAGATGGACCAGCCCCTGACCAGTTTTTCGGGCGGCTGGCGGATGCGGCTGAACCTCGCGCAAGCGCTGATGTGCCCCTCCGAACTGCTGCTGCTGGATGAACCCACCAACCACTTGGATCTGGATGCTATCCTTTGGCTGGAAGACTGGTTGAAACGTTATCCCGGCACTTTGCTGGTGATTTCGCACGACCGCGACTTCCTCGACGAAGTGGTCAACGTGGTGGTGCACGTCGATGAGCGCAAACTGAAGCGCTATGCCGGCAACTACTCCGCCTTCGAACGCCAGCGCGCCGCCCAACTGGAACTGGCCGCCGGCGCCATGGAAAAGCAGCTGCGCCAACGTGCGCATCTGCAGTCGTTCATCAATCGCTTCAAGGCCCAGGCCTCGAAAGCGCGCCAGGCGCAAAGCCGGATCAAGGCACTGGCAAAGATGGAAGAGTTGGCCCCGTTGCGCGCTGCGGCCGAGTTTTCCTTCGAATTCCGGGAGCCGGAACGTGCCCCCGATCCACTCTTGCGCATGGACGCCGTTCTAGCCGGATACCCGGGTGCGGAAGATGGCGGTGCCGACAAGATCATCATCAAGGACATCCATTTCTCGCTCCAGGGCGGCCAGAGAATTGGCCTGCTGGGCGTAAACGGAGCGGGCAAGTCCACCTTCATCAAAACCATTGCAGGGGAATTGCAGGCCCTGGGCGGCGAGGCAATTTTTGGCAAGGGCTTGTCGATCGGCTATTTCGCCCAACATCAGGTCGAGATGCTGCGCCATGATGAATCGCCCCTGTGGCACATGATCAAGCTGGCCCCCGGCACGCGCGAACAGGAGCTGCGTAATTTCCTGGGCCGCTTCAACTTCGCAGGGGCGATGGCAACCAGCAGCATCGCGCCCTTCTCGGGTGGCGAAAAAGCCCGTCTGGCCTTGGCGCTCATCGTATGGCAACGGCCCAATCTGCTGTTGCTGGACGAACCGACCAATCACCTGGATCTGGAAACCCGCGAAGCGCTCACCATGGCGCTGGCGCAGTTCGAAGGCACCCTGGTGCTGGTGTCACACGATCGCCACCTGCTGCGTGCCACCACCGACCAGTTCGTCATCGTCGCCGACGGCAAGGTCGAACCCTTCGATGGCGACCTCAACGACTACCGCGACTGGCTGTTCAAGACCAAGCTGAACGCCAAGGCCAGCACGATCCAGCCATAAAGCGCGCCGCCTGCGTTCAGCTCCAGGCTGCCGCAGCGAGCCGCATGGACCGTGCCCCCGAGCCTGCATGCTATCTCGGTACCGTGCTGAGTCGAGGAGCACGTCAGCTGAATTTTGAACCTTGCAGGCCAAATCGGGTTTAAACCCGCGTGGACTAGGCATCGACACATGTGTCAGCCGCCAACTTGAGTGAACCAAATCTCAAGTTGAATGAAATTCGACAGTTCGACAGCAGGCGCCTGCCCCGTCAGCGCAAAACGGGGTCGAACCAGCCAATATGTAACAAGCCTGGCCTGCCCCCTTGAAGCCTGCTGAGTCATCCCTATAATTAGCACTCGTCGTCGGTGAGTGCTAACAGCTCTCCCGCGCCAACTACCGATCAATGTTCTAGTTATCCAACAGGAGTTCCTCATGGCCCTGCGTCCCCTGCACGATCGCGTGATCGTCAAACGCCTGGACAACGAGCGTAAGACCGCTTCCGGCATCGTCATTCCCGACAGCGCCGCTGAAAAGCCCGATCAAGGCGAAGTGCTGGCCGTCGGCCCCGGCAAGAAGACGGAAGACGGCAAGGTTCTGCCGGTCGACCTGAAGGTCGGCGACAAGGTCCTGTTCGGCAAGTATGCCGGCCAAAGCGTCAAGGTCGATGGCGACGAACTGCTCGTCATCCGCGAGGAAGAAATCCTCGCCGTGATCCAGTAATAGCGCTCATCCCTATCTTCAAAGGAAGCTGAAAATGGCTGCCAAGCAAGTTCTGTTTGCCGATGATGCCCGCGTTCGCATCGTTCGCGGCGTGAATGTTCTCGCCAACGCTGTTAAGACCACCCTGGGCCCCAAGGGTCGCAACGTCGTGCTGGAGCGCTCGTTCGGCGCCCCGACCGTGACCAAGGACGGTGTGTCCGTCGCCAAGGAAATCGAACTGAAGGACAAGTTCGAGAACATCGGCGCCCAGCTGGTCAAGGACGTTGCCTCCAAGACCTCCGACAACGCCGGTGACGGCACCACGACCGCCACCGTGCTGGCCCAGGCCATCGTTCAGGAAGGCCTGAAGTACGTTGCCGCCGGTTTCAACCCGATCGACCTCAAGCGCGGTATCGACAAGGCTGTGGCCGCTGCCGTGGCTGAGCTGAAGAAGGCTTCCAAGCCGGTCACCACCAGCAAGGAAATCGCCCAGGTTGGCTCGATCTCGGCCAACAGCGACAGCTCCATCGGCCAGATCATCGCTGACGCGATGGACAAGGTCGGCAAGGAAGGCGTCATCACCGTCGAAGACGGCAAGTCGCTGGAAAACGAACTGGATGTCGTCGAAGGCATGCAGTTTGACCGTGGCTATCTGTCGCCCTACTTCATCAACAACCCCGACAAGCAAGTCGCCGCTCTGGACGATCCGTTCGTCCTGATCTACGACAAGAAGATCAGCAACATCCGTGATCTGCTGCCGGTGCTGGAGCAAGTCGCCAAGTCGAGCCGTCCGCTGCTGATCATCGCTGAAGACGTCGAGGGCGAAGCCCTGGCCACCCTGGTGGTGAACAACATCCGTGGCATTCTGAAGACCACCGCCGTCAAGGCGCCTGGCTTCGGCGATCGCCGCAAGGCCATGCTGGAAGACATCGCCATCCTGACCGGCGGCACCGTGATCTCCGAAGAGACCGGCATGTCCCTGGAAAAGGCCTCGCTGCAAGAACTGGGCCAAGCCAAGCGCATCGAAGTCGCCAAGGAAAACACCACGATCATCGACGGCGCCGGCGACGGCAAGTCGATCGAAGCGCGCGTCAAGCAGATCCGCACCCAGATCGAAGAAGCCACTTCCGACTACGACCGTGAAAAGCTGCAAGAACGCGTGGCCAAGCTGGCCGGCGGTGTTGCCGTGATTCGCGTCGGTGCTGCCACCGAAGTCGAAATGAAGGAAAAGAAGGCCCGCGTTGAAGACGCCCTGCACGCGACCCGCGCTGCTGTGGAAGAAGGCGTGGTTGCCGGCGGCGGCGTTGCGCTGCTGCGTGCCAAGCAAGCCATCACCGGCCTGCAAGGCGACACTCCCGACCAGAACGCCGGCATCAAGCTGATCCTGCGTGCTGTCGAAGAGCCGCTGCGCACCATCGTGACCAACGCCGGCGAAGAAGCCAGCGTCGTGGTGAACACCGTTCTGGCCGGCAAGGGTAACTACGGTTACAACGCCGCCACCGGCGAGTACACCGACCTGGTCGAGCAAGGCGTTCTGGATCCCACCAAGGTGACCCGCACCGCCCTGCAAAACGCCGCTTCGGTGGCCAGCCTGCTGCTGACGGCTGAAGCCGCCGTGGTGGAACTGGCAGAAGACAAGCCCGCTGCCCCGGCCATGCCGGGTGGCATGGGCGGCATGGGCGGCATGGACTTCTAAGTCCCGCCTCCCGGCCTGGAGCGCCGCGTACCTTCGCCACGCGGTTCTCCATTTGCGATCAAAACCCCGGCTCACGCCGGGGTTTTGTTTTGTGCGCGGCTTGCATACGGCCCCACTTTGATGCCTACAATGGGCCTGACACTGCTGGAGGGACGAGATGCGTTTTCCCACGCTGCTGAGAATTTGCCATCCGAGAGAACTGGGCGGGCTGCTGATGGATTCGGCCAGGCAATGGTCACGCCACCGCGCCGCGAGCAAGGGCGCCGCCCTGGCGCTATACATGGTGTTCTCGCTGGCGCCCATGCTGATTCTGGTGATTGCCGTGGCCGGCGCCTTTTTTGGCGAGGAGGCCGTGCGTTCGGAGTTATTCGACCAGGTGCGCGACCTGACGGGTGAGCGCGGCGCCGAGGTGATTCAGACCGTGTTGGCCAGCGCGCATGAGTCCGGCAAGGGCTGGGTAGCCGCCTTGCTGTCGGTCGGGGTGTTGATTTTCAGTGCCACGACCGCGTTCTCCGAACTCAAGGCGAGTCTGGACGAGCTCTGGGAAGTGGACGCGGACAGCGCGGGCGGCATCCAGGGGCTGGTGCGCAGCCGGGTGCTGTCGTTCGGCCTGGTGCTGGTGCTGGCCTGCTTTCTGCTGTTTTCGCTGGCGGTCAATGCCGCCATGGGCGTGGCGCGCGGCTACTACGGCGAACTCTGGAGCAATTCCCTCGTGGCGCTGGTGGGTGACTGGCTGGCGAATCTGTTTTCGTTTGCGGTGGTCACGGCCTTGTTCGCGGTGATTTTCAAGCTGCTGCCGTCGGTGACCGTGCTGTGGCGCCATGTCATTCCGGGCGCGGTAGTGACCGCGGCTTTGTTTCTATTGGGTAAATGGGGCATCGGGCTGTATCTGGGCCGCGGCGGGGTGGCGTCGGCCTATGGTGCGGCGGGTTCGCTGATCGCGCTTTTGCTGTGGATCTACTATTCGGCGCAGATTTTCTTCTTTGGCGCGGTGATCACGCGGCAGTATGCGTTGCGCGCCCAGCGCCTGGAAGCCGGCCAGCCGATGGATGCCGCGCCGCAGCCGAGCCACTGAAGCCGCGGGGGCCGAAGCGCCCGCTGTGGCCGGCCCGTGATACGGGCGACACCTGAATCTGTTAAAAAGCCGCAGACCCGATTCTCGTATCGCCCCATGACTCCACACCCTTCGCCCTATAAGAGCACCGGCGGCCTGCGCCGCATCCTGAACGCCCTGCGCTATTCCTGGCAGGGGCTGAAGGCGGCCGTCAAGTACGAGGCGGCGTTTCGCCAGGAGCTCGCCCTGGCCGTGCTGCTCATCCCCGCCGCCTTTTTCCTGGGCCGCACGACCGATGAAGTCTTCATGCTCATCGCTTCGGTCGTGCTCGTGCTGGTGGTGGAGTTGATCAACTCGGCCATCGAAGCGCTGGCCGATGCGTTGTCGGTCGAGACCCACCCGCTCTTGGGACGCGCCAAGGACCTCGGCAGCGCCGCGGTCATGCTGATGCTGATTTTTACCGGCGCCGTCTGGGTCGCCGTGGCGGTCAGCCGTTTTGTCCTGAGCTGAGGCAAACGTTTGCAGGCAGCGGGCATGCTTCTATACTGAAGCTCCATGCCCTCTTCCGATGCCCGCATGACGTCTGCTCTCTCATCCTCGGAACGTATCGTGATTGTCGGCGGTGGCGCCGGCGGCCTGGAACTGGCCGCGCAGCTCGGCCGCGCCTATGGCCCTGAGCGCGTGCTGCTCATCGACAGCCGCCCTTTTCATATCTGGAAGCCTTCGCTGCACGAAGTGGCCGCCGGCACGCTGGACATCCACCAGGAGGGGCTTTCCTATCTCATGCTGGCCCGGCTGGCGGGCTTTAGCTTCGCCCAGGGCGAATTGCTTGCGGTCGATCGCGCCGCGCGGCGCATCCGCATCGGCGCGGTCAGCGACCAGCGCGGCCAGGAGATCCTCGGGCCGCGCGAGTTCAGCTACGGCAACCTGGTGCTGGCCTTGGGCAGCGCCTCGAATTTTTTCAATACTCCGGGTGCGGCGCAATACGCCGTCACGCTGGACAACACCGAGAACGCCGAGGCGTTTCGCCTGACGATCCTCAAGGCCATGGCCCAGGTCGATCAGGACAAGCTGCGCAATCCTTCGGCGCGGCTGGACCTGGTGATCGTGGGCGGCGGCGCCACCGGCGTCGAACTGGCGGTCGAGCTGACCGAGGCCAGCCATGTGGTGAGCACCTATGGCCTGCCGAATTTCCGGGTCGAGCGCGATATGGCCATTACCCTGGTCGAGGGCGCCCCGCGCATCCTGTCGGCCTTGCCGGAGAAGATCTCACGTGCCGCCACGGCCCGGCTGACTGAACTGGGTATCCGGGTGGAGGCCAATTGCCGCGTCGCCGAAGTCGGCCCGGACAGCGTCAAGACCGCCGATGGCCGCAGTTTTCCGGCGTCGCTGTGCCTGTGGGCCGCCGGCATCCGGGGGCCGGACCTGCTCACGCAACTGGGCCTGCCGCTGAACCGGGCCGGCCAGTTGATCGTCAACGAACGCCTGGAAACCGAAGATCCTTATGTGCTGGCCTTGGGCGACTGCTGCGCCGCGCCCTGGCAGGGCGAGCGCATCGTCCCCGCACGCGCGCAAGCCGCGCACCAGGAGGCCAGCTACCTGGCCAAGAAACTCGGCGCCCGCCTGTCGGGCAAGGAAGAAACGCAACAGGCCTATGTCTACCGCGACTACGGCTCGCTGGTATCGCTGGGCCAGGGCGCGGGCGTGGGCAGCCTGATGGGCAAGCTGGCCGGACGCGGCCTCTTCGTAAGCGGTACACTGGCACGCCTGATGTACATGAGCCTGCACCTGATGCACCACCGTGCGGTGCTGGGCGTCTCGCGCACCGCCACAATGGCCCTGGCGCGCCTGTTGATGCGGCGCACCCATCCCAGGGTCAAATTGCACTGATCCCCATGAATTTCCTACAAAAACTCGAACACGCCTGGGCTACCCAGAACTCTCTGCTACAGGTCGGTCTGGATCCGGATCCGCTGCGCTTTCCGCATGAGCTGCAGGGCAAGCCTGAAGCCATTCTGGAATTCTGTCGCGGCATCGTCGACGCCACCGCGCCGTATGCCAGCAGTTTCAAGCCGCAGATTGCTTATTTCGCCGCGCATCGCGCCGAAGATCAGCTCGAAGCCTTGTGCGCGCATATCCGCAGCGCGCATCCGGATTTGCCCATCGTGCTCGATGCCAAGCGTGGCGACATCGGTTCGACGGCCGAGAACTATGCGCGCGAAGCCTTCGAACGTTATCAAGCGCATGCCGTGACCGTCAGCCCCTATATGGGCCTGGATTCGGTCGAGCCCTATCTGGCCTGGCGCGACCGGGGCGTGATCGTGCTGTGCCGCACGTCCAATCCGGGCGGCTCGGACCTGCAGTTCCTGCAGATGGCCGACGGCCAGCCGCTGTATCTGCACGTGGCCGGTCTGGTGGCCGAGAAATGGAACAGCAATGGCCAATGCGGGCTGGTGGTCGGGGCAACCTTTCCGAATGAGCTGGCCGCGGTGCGCAAGCGTATCGGCGACAGCATGCCCCTGCTGGTGCCGGGCATCGGCGCGCAGGGCGGCGACATCAACGCCACCGTGCAGGCCGGCGCCAACCAGGCCCGCGCCGGGATGATGATCAATTCGTCGCGCGCCATCATTTACGCCAGCAGCGGCGAAGACTGGCGCGAAGCGGCCGCCAAGGCCGCCGCCAGCCTGCGCGACGCGATCAACGCGGTGCGTTGATCGCCGGGCGCACGTTCAACGCCGGTTGGCCGGCGCGCCCAAAAACTCCAGGATGCCGCGCAAGGCAAACTCGACGGCAGCCTGACGCACCTGATTGCGATCGCCCGCGAAGACGTGCGTCACGGCGCGCGAATGGATGCCTTCCTGCGCGCGCGTGGCAAAACCAAAACACACCATGCCCACCGGTTTGCCGGTGGTCGCTCCGCCCGGGCCTGCGATGCCGGTCGTGGAGATCGCGACATGGCAGGCCGGCGCGGCCAGCAACACACCCTGCGCCATCTCCAGCGCGACTTCCTCGCTGACCGCACCGAAGTGATTCAAGGTGTCGGCCGACACCTGCAAGGCGTCGACCTTGGCGGCATTGCTGTAGGTGACAAAGCCGCGCTCGAACCAGCCGCTCGACCCGGCCACCGCCGTGACAGCGCCGGCCAACAAGCCGCCGGTGCATGACTCGGCCGTGCCCAGATACCAGCCGTGCTCCTGCAGCGCGGGCCCCAATTGCTCGGCCAGACCAAAGGCCGTGGCGGCGCTCAACGCCGCGGGCGCCAGCCCGGTGTTGTTCTGCAAACTCATGCCAACCCTCCTAAGCGAACGACGAGCGCCATGACCAGCAGGGCATAGACGGCCGCCAGAATGTCATCCCACATGACGCCAAAGCCGCCCGACAGCCGGGCATCGAACGCCTTGATGGGCGCAGGCTTGACGATGTCGAAGAACCGGAAAAGCACAAAAGCCAGGGTTTGGGCGAGCCAGCCGCTGGGCACCAACCAGAGCACCAGCCAGAAGGCCACCATTTCGTCCCACACCATTCCGACGTGGTCGTGGACGCGGAGTTCCCGCCCGGCGTAGCCGCAGGCCCAGCAGCCGTAGGCGAAGGCCACCAACAGCAGAATCCCCATGACGAGATTCGGGATGGGGGGCAGCAGCAGCCAGATGATCCAGGCGGCCAGGGTGCCCCAGGTGCCCGAAGCCGGGCGGATCAGGCCGCTGCCCAGGCCGAAGGCCAGAAAGCGCCCAGGGCGGGCGCAGATCCAGGCCAGGCTGGGGTAGTCCACGCGCGAACGCTCGCGCATCGAGGGGGAATGAGGGTCGGTCATAGTCCGGCGTGTCATGCCCGAAGCGGGCGTGCCCGGGATGGTATCAGGCCACGCCGCCGAAATGATCAAATCCGCCGGGGATGTGCGGCAGAGCCTGGCCTTGCGCATCGAGCACGCAAAGCCCGTCTGCGGCCACGATGCGGCCGATGCGGGTGACAGGCGTCTGGCTCGCGTGCGCGGCCTGCATGACCGCGTCACGGCGCTGTGCGGGCGCGGTAAAACACAGTTCGTAGACGTCGCCGCCGCCCAGCAACGCCCGCTGTAGCGTCGCCTCGTCCAGGCCTTCCAGCCCGGCGGCGCGCGGCAGATCGGCGTAGCGCAATTCGGCGCCTACACCGCTGGCGGCAAGGATGTGGCCGAGGTCTTGCGCCAGGCCATCGGAGATATCGATGGCGGCATGGGCCAGGCCGCGCAGGCCTTGCCCCAGCGCCAGACGCGGCTGCGGCCACTCGAGCGCGCGGCGTGTGCGCGCCAGGCGCGCCGCGTCGGCCGGCAGTTGGCCGTCGAGCAGGCGATAGGCGATATCTGCCGCGCCCAACTCACCGGAGATCCAGATGTCGTCGCCCGGGCAGGCGGCATCGCGCCGCAGCGCGGCATGAGCCGGCACGGCGCCAAAAACCGTCACGCTGAGGGTGAGGTCGTGCAGGCTGCGCGTGGTGTCGCCGCCGATCAACGGGCAGCCGCTGGCTTGCGCCAGCGCATGAAAGCCGCGGGCATAGGCGGCCAGCCAGGCTTCGTCCATGCTGGGCAAGGCCAGGCCCAGCAGACACCCCAGGGGCTGCGCCCCCATGGCTGCCAGGTCGGAGAGATTGACCGCCAGCGACTTGTGGCCCACCGACACGGGATCGGCGTCGGGATAAAAGTGGCGCCCGGCGATCAGCAGGTCTTTGCTCACCGCCACCTGCATGCCTGGCGGCACCGGGAATAGCGCGCAATCATCGCCCACGCCCAGGATGTCCCCGGGCGCGGTGCGAGTGAAATGGCGCGCGATGAGATCGAACTCGGAGGCCACCGCCGGCCCGCGCCTTAACGCCGCTGCTGAGCCGCGGCCTGAACCTCGGCAGTGCGCACGTCAGCGGCCAGCTTGTCGAGCACGCCGTTGACGAACTTGAAGCCGTCCGTGCCGCCAAAGGACTTGGCCAGTTCGACCGCCTCGTTGATGGCGACCTTGTACGGCACTTCGACGTGATGCACCAGCTCATAGCTGCCGATCAGCAAAATGCCGTGCTCCACGGGCGACAGCTCGGCCAGCGGGCGGTCGATGTAAGGCGTGAACCGCTCGCGCAGGCCGGGAGCCTCGCGCAACACGCCGTGCAGCAAGGTCTTGAACCACTGCGCGTCGGCTTCGGAGAAGTCCTCGGCATCGCGCAGATGGGCATCGATCTCGCCGGCGTCCTGGGTGCCCTCGCCGCCGCGCAACAGCCACGCATAGACGCCCTGCAGCGCAAACTCGCGCGCGCGGCGGCGCGCGCTGCGCGCATTGGCACGCGCAGCGCCGGCGTTGGCGGCACCCAGCGGGGCCGCCTCGGGGCTATCAGCGCTCGTCTTCTTCGTCGTCAAAATCTTCGTCCTCGTCGTCTTCGTCTTCTTCCTCGGGCTCCAGCGCGGCAACCAGATTGGCCATTTCGACAGCCACCTGAGCGCAATCGCGGCCCTTGCCTTCGGCACGGGCTGCGGCCTGCTCGTCGGTGTCGACCGTCAGCACGCCATTGGCTACCGGGATGCCGGTTTCCAGGGAAATACGGGTGATAGCAGTGGCCGTTTCATTGCTGACCACTTCAAAGTGATAGGTTTCGCCACGAATCACGGCGCCCAGCGCGATCAGGGCATCGAACTCGAACGATTCGGCCATGCGGGCCAGGGCCACGCCCAGCTCCAGGGCGCCCGGCACGGACACGACCATGACGTCGCGCTCGTCCACGCCCAGCTTGCCCAGTTCTTCCAGGCAGGCGGTCAATTCGGTCTGGCCGATCTCTTCGTTGAAGCGGGCGCGCACGATACCAATGTGCAGCCCTTCGCCGTTGAGGTCGGGGGTAAGGATGTAGGGGTTCATTCGTCGGCCTTATTCGTCAGTGTTGCGGGGCGGGGGGCAATCGTAACCCGTAATGGTCAGGGCAAACCCGGCCATGCTGGGCATCTTGCGCGGACGCGCAAGCAGCCGCATCTGGCCGACGTGCAGATCGCGCAGTATCTGCGCGCCAATACCGTAGGTGCGCAAACCGAAACGGTCGCCGTCCTGGGCCGGGGCCTGTTGCGCCGAACCACCCCAATGAGCGATCTGGCCAAACAGGTGTTCGGTCGAGGACTGGCAATTCATCAGCACCATCACGCCGGCCGGCGCCGCGGCAATCGCGGTCAGGGCCTGGCCCAGGCCCCAGCTGTGCGGGCTGGCGCCGGTGTCCAGCGCGTCGAGCAGCGAAGCCGGCTCATGCACGCGCACCAGGGTTTCCTGGCTCGGATCGATCTTACCGTGGACCAGGGCCAAATGGGGGGCTCCGGTCGCGTCGTCGCGGTAGGCGATGGCGCGGAACTCCCCCCAGGGCGTGTGCATCTGACGCTCGCCCACGCGCTGCACGATGGACTCGTGCTCGCTGCGGTACTGAATCAGGTCGGCAATGGTGCCGATCTTGAGGTCATGCTCGCGGGCGAAGCGCACCAGATCCGGCAGCCGGGCCATGGTGCCATCCGGCTTGAGGATCTCGCAGATCACGGCGGCCGGCGTCAGGCCGCCCATGGCGGTCAGATCGCAGCCGGCCTCGGTATGGCCGGCGCGCACGAGCACGCCGCCGGGCACGGCGCGCACCGGGAAGATATGACCCGGTTGCACCAGGTCGCTGGGTTTGGCGTCGCGCGCCACGGCCACCTGGATGGTGCGGGCACGATCCGCGGCCGAAATACCGGTTTCCACGCCCACCGCCGCTTCGATGGACTGGGTAAAATTAGTGCCGTATCGGGTGCCGTTGCGGCTGGCCATCAGCGGCAGATCCAGCTGGCGGCAGCGCTCTTCCGTCAGTGTCAGACAGACCAGCCCGCGGCCGTGCGTGACCATGAAGTTGATCGCTTCGGGCGTGACGAACTCGGCGGCCATGACGAGGTCGCCCTCGTTTTCGCGGTCTTCTTCGTCAACCAGAATGACGATGCGGCCGGCGCGCAGCTCGGCAATGATCTCGGGTACGGAAGCAATGCCGAAGTCCGAAACGGCGTCGGCGGCAACGGAAGATATCTGGGCGGACATGAGAAAGGTAGCCAGCGGGCGGGAAAGTCCGAATTTTACCGCCCTTGGCCGCTTCGCGCCCCCGGGAGCAAAATGCGGGCCGCAGGTACACTGCATCGGCCTGCCGCCAGAACAACGCTGACCTAAAGGAACGACATGCAACCCCTCGCCGCCCTGCCCGGCCCCGTCGCGGCCGCGGTACGCACGGTGCTGACGGATATTGACGATACCGTCACCACCGATGGCCGGCTGACCGCCGACGCCTATACGGCGATGGAGCGCCTCGAGCTGGCCGGCATCCGGGTCATCCCGATTACCGGCCGGCCCGCCGGCTGGTGCGACCATATCGTACGCATGTGGCCGGTGCGGGCCGTGGTCGGCGAGAACGGCGCCTTCTTCTATGCCTATGACCGCAGCGCGCATCGCATGAAGACCCATTACTGGGCCGACGAGGCCACCCGCCGCGCCAACCGGGCACGGCTCAACGCCATCGCCGAGCAGGTGCTGCGCGAGGTTCCCGGCACCGCGCTGGCCAGCGACCAGGCCTATCGCGCCGCCGATCTGGCCATCGATTTCTGCGAGGATGTGCCCGCCCTGCCCCAGGCCGGGATCGACCGCATCGTCAGCCTCTTCACGGCGGCCGGCGCGCAAGCCAAAGTCAGCTCGATTCATGTCAATGGCTGGTTCGGGGAGTACGACAAGCTCAGCATGACGCGCCGGCTTTTCGAACGCGAGCTGGGCCAGAGCATCATGCAGGCGCTGCCCACGACGCTGTTCATTGGCGATTCGCCCAACGACGAACCCATGTTCGAGTTTTTTCCGCTCTCGGTGGGCGTGGCCAATATCCGCGCGCAACTGCACCGCATCAAACACCCGCCGGCGTTCGTGACGCCGTCGCGCGGCGGCGCGGGCTTTGTGGAAATGGCCGAACGCCTGCTTGCCGCCCGGCGCGGCCACGGAGGTTGACACCATGGCAACCGCCAATGATGGGCGCCGCAGCATTCAATCGGTGGAAGTCGGGTTTCCGCTGCTGTCGGCCCTGGTCGATGCGGCCCGCCCGCTGACCCTGCGCGATCTGGCCGCCGCCGCCGGCATGACCTCGGCCAAGGCCCACCCGTATCTGGTGAGCTTCATCCGGGTCGGTCTGGTGCAGCAAGATAGCGTCAGCGGCCACTACGAACTGGGGCCCTTCGCCTTGCAGATGGGCCTGGTGAGCCTGCAACGTCTGGATCCGGTCCGCATGGCCTTGCCGGAGATCGCGCAGTTTCAGGCCGAGATCGGCCACACCGTGGGCCTGGCCGTGCTGGGCTCGCATGGCCCGACCATGGTCCATATCGCCGAGGCCAGCTACCCGGTCCACGTGAACATGCGCCAGGGCACGGTGATGTCCATGCTCAACACCGCCACCGGCCTGGTGTTTGCCGCGTGGCTGCCCCCCAAAGTGGCCGAGCATTACATCGCCCGCGAGGCCAACGATACCGCCGTGACCTCGACGCTGGCCACGCCGCTGAAGGCGGCGCGCCCCGACCATCTGCAAGCCATGTTGGCCGACATCCGGGTCCATGGCATGGCGCGCGCAGTGGGCAATCCCCTGCCCGGGGTGGATGCGCTGTCCGTGCCGGTGTTCGATCATGCGGGCAAGCTGGCGCTGGCGATCACGGCCATCGGCCCCAGCGGGCTGTTCGACGTCGCCTGGAACGGCAGCATCGCTCAACCGCTGCAGCGCTGCGCCCAGGAGATTTCGCGCAAGCTGGGCTGGCGCAACTGAGCAAAGGGGCCCCGCGCCCCTTTGCCGCCTGGCTACGCTCAGAACGTGCCGCGCACCGTCAGCGTCGCATTGCGGGGGTCGCCGTAGAAGCTGCCCCAACCCGGCGCGCCGATGGTCTGGTAGTAGGTCTTGTCGAACAGGTTGTTGATGTTCAACGCCGCGGTCCAGTTCTTGTTGATTTTGTAGCTCACGCGCGCATTCCAGACGGCGTACGACGATTGCGACACCCGCACCCCGCGCGTTTCCGTGTAGCTGCCCGTCTGGTAGTTCACGCCCGCGCCCAGGGTCCATGCGGAGAGCTCGCCCGGCAGGCGGTAATCCGACCACAGACGCAGCATATGCTTGGGCGTGAAGGTGCGGCCGAAGTTGGTGTTGGACACCGTGGTGTCGTCCAGGAACTTCAGGGTGTTGAAGGTGTAGCCGGCGAACATCTGCCAGCCCGGCAGGACTTCGCCACTGATCTCGGCCTCGACCCCCTGGCTGCGCACCTTGCCGCTGGAGACATAGCAGACATCGCCCACCGAGCAGATGCCGGCCAGATCCTGCTGCGCGCGATTTTTCTGGTCGATCCGGAACACGGCCAGCGAGGTGTTCACCCGCCCGTCCATCAACTCGCCCTTGACGCCCACTTCATAGTTTTTGCCCACCATGGGGTCGAGCAACTTGCCGGAGGCATCCAGCGCATTCTGCGGCTCGAAAATCTCCGCGTAGCTGACGTAACCCGACCACTGCGGGTTGAAGGCATAGATCAGGCCGCCATACGGCGTGACCACGCCGTTTTCTTTGTACGGATCGGTATAGCGCTCACCGCCATCGCGATAGTGGGCGGTGTTTTCATACCAGCTCACCCGGGCGCCGGCCACCAGGGTCAGCGGATCGGCCAGACGGAAGCGGCCGACCCCATACACGCCGGTCTGCTTCATTTTGATGATGGTCGCATCACCCCGATAGGCGTTCTCGCGCAGCCAGTCATCGGTGGGCTCGGGCACGTCATGATCGGGATTCCAGACGTCCATGACGCGTCCCAGGCGCGCCGTCGCGAAGTCGTTCTTGCTGGTCAGGTGGTTGACGCTGGCGCCGAAGCTGACCGAATGTTTGCGGCCGAGCGCCTCGAAGGCGCCATCGACGTCCAGGTTCAACGCCTTGTTGTGCGTGGAGAAATCGAAGATACCGGCGTACATCGTCGGCCCCGACCCGGTCAGCGGATTGACCGCGCCCTCGGTGAAGGCATATTTGGTGTCGTTGGACTCGTGCGTGGTGTTGCCGGTCAGCTTGACCGACCAATCCTGGTTGAAGCGGTGCGCCAGTTCGGCGAAAGCCGTGGTCTGCTTGCCGTCCCAGCGGTTCCAGCGCTGCGCGAACGAGGTGGAGCGCTTGAGCCCGATATCGTCGCCGTTGGTGTAATGCGGCAGGCCGTGGAAGAACGGCGTGGACCGCAGGTCCTCATAGCTGACACCGCCGGTGATGGTGGTCGACGGGCTGATGTCGTAGCTCAGCACGCCATACAGGACGGTATTGCGGCTCTTGGCCACATCGTAGAAGTAGTCGCGGTCGTTGTAGCTGGCCACGGCGCGCCCGCGCAAGGTCCCGGATTCGTTCAGCGGGCCGGTGGCATCGATGTCGGTGCGGTAGTTATCCCACGAGCCGGCGCTGGCCGCCACCTGCAACTGGTTTTCCGCCAGCGGGCGTTTGCGCACCAGATTGATCGACGCGCTGGGCGACCCCGCGCCTTGCAACAGGCCGGTGGAACCGCGCACGATCTCCACCCGGTCCAGAATCACCGTGCTGCTGGTGAAGCTGTTTGCCTGGGGATAATAGAACTCGCGATTGACGCCATCGAACTGGTAGGTATCGACGCGAAAGCCCCGCGAGAAGACATAGTTGCCGCCCATAGGGCTTTTATAGAGCGTCATGCCCGTGCTGTTGGCCAGCACATCATCGAGGCTGTTGGCGTTCTGGTCATCCATGCGCTGGCGCGTCACTACCGTGACCGACTGCGGGATATCCTTGACCGATTGTTTGCCCTTGCCGATGGTGACAATGCCGCTGGTGTAGCTGCCGCTGCCTTCGGTCGTGGCCGAATCGTAGGCGCCGGTCACCGCCACCGGTGCCAGCATCGATACGCCGGCGCCGTCCTGCGGCATGCGGCGCAACTGGTAGCCCTCGCCGTTGGGGTTGGCCACGGCCTGCAAGCCGGTGCCGGCCAGCAACTGGGCCAGGCCCTGCTCGGGCGTGTAACGGCCCGACAAACCTTGCGTCATGACGCCGCGCGTCAGGGCAGGCGAGGCGGCAACCGTGATTTTTGCGGCGGTGCCGAACTGGCCCAGGGCCTGGTCCAGTGTGGTGGGCGCGATGGCGAAAACGATGTCGGCGGCCGGGGCGGTCTGGGCCCAGGCCAGCGCCGGGGCGGCCAGCGCGAGTTGAACGGCAAGACACAGGCGCGCGGGGCGCGCGCCTAGCATCGTTGCGAAAAGGGTTGAGGACTGGCGTGATGCCATGACTGGGATTCCTGGTTCGTCTGATGAAAGGACCAGACCTCGGGCGCCTCGAAGTCTGTTTATCTACCTAACGAACGAGAATCGATAATCTTCGCGGTTGTTACAACTTTCTGCCCGGGCCATCCGGTTGGCCCACGCTGACCCAATAACGCGTGTGATACCGAAGCTGCAGGCCCAGCACGCTGGCCAGCACCTCCAGGGCGCGATCGGTGTCGTCGACCCGGAACGCGCCCGTGACTTCGCGGCTGGCCACCTCGGCGTCGCAACGCAGCACGCCCGGGCGATAACGCCCCAGTTCGGCCAGAAAGCGATCGAGCCGCATGCGATTGGCCACGAGCATGCCGTTGGCCCACGCAGGCTGGTCTTCCGCCACCGCGGCGGCAAACAGCAAGCTGTGGTCGTCGAGTTCGGCCATCTCGCCGGCATGGACCACGCGCGCGGCCTGGGCCCGCTGCGCGGGCTCGGCGCGCACGGCGCCCTCGAAGACGGTCAGACGAGTGATGCTGCGGCCGTCGTCCAGTTGGCGCACGGCAAACCGCGTGCCCAAGGGCGTGAGCCAGGCATTGGGCGTTTTCACGCTGAAGGGCCGCCCGGCGGGTTCGGCCGCCGTGGCGATCATGATCTCGCCTTCACGCAAAACCAGTTGGCGGCGCACGGCGTCGTAGCGCAGGCTCACGACCGAGCCGGTGTTCATGGTCAGCACCGTGCCATCCGGCAAGGTCAGCGTCCGCTGCTCGCCGGTCGCGGTCCGGTAGACATCGCTGCCATCCCACAGCCCCTGGCGCGCGCCCAGCCATCCACACGACCCCAGCACGACGCCGCCCGCTATCCACTTGAGCGCACTGCGGCGCGAACGCTGATCGCAATAACGCAAGATGGTTTGCCCCGCCGCCGCGCCGGAAACCGGCCCGGCCGTGGCCGCCCCCAGATCCTGGCTGATGCCCTGCAAGCGCTGCCAGGCCAGTTCGTGGCGCGAGTCGGCCTGCCGCCAGGCCGTACAGGCCGCTTCCAGATCGGCATCGAGCGCACCGTGCGTGCGCATCATCCATTGCGCGGCCTGCTCAACGATGGCAGGGTGCAAGCGCTCAGTCCGGGCGACGCTCATGCGTACAACACGCCGTAGCAATGCTGCCAAGCCTTGACCATATCGCGCTGCACGGCCTGCACCGACACGCCCAGGGCCTCGCTGACTTCCTTGTACGTCAGGCCCTCGACCTGGGCCAGCACGAACACCCGCCGCACGCGCGGGGGCAATTGCTCCATCATGCGGCAGACCGCATCCAGCGCTTCGATCACCAGCACCTGCGTCTCGGGGCTGGCCACCACATCCTCGGCGCGCGCGGCCAGCGTTTCGAGATAGGCCTGCTCGATCGCCCGGCGGCGGGACTGATCGATCAGCAGCCGCTTGGCCACGGTGGTCAGAAAGCCGCGCGGTTCGGCAAACGCCGCGCGCGACCCGCTGCGCATGACACGCTCGAAGGTGTCGTGAGCGAGGTCGGCCGCATTGTCTGGCCCGCCGCCCAGGCGGCGGCGCAACATCTGCACCAGCCAGCCATGATGCTCGCGGTACAGGCTGACAAATTCGTCGGAGGACGCGTAATCGACAGGTTGCACGAGGGGACTTTCCGTAAACGCTAATAGGAATTATTGCTAATTTTAAATGATCCCCGCTCGGCACGCGCCGCAGGCTGCAAAACCGCCCGCCCGCCGGGCCTGGAAGGCCGCAAGCGAACGTAAAACGAAAAAAACGAATAAAACACGCAAAAAAAGATCGGGAACCCCCCAAGTTTGCGGCGCGTTTTTTTGTGTTTGAATTTCAAGACAAGGTTCATGACCAGTAAAAAAACCAACGGAGACAAACCCATGCAAGCCAAGCGCATGCTGCAAACCGCTTTCTTCCTGGCTCTGGCCTCAGGCGCCCAGGCCGCGTTCGCCGCCGACACCTGCCCCAACCGGGGCGATCTGGATGTCATGTACTGCGACGCCAACAAGGATCTGGTGGCCGATACCCCGACCGATGCGGCCAAGCAGAAAACGCCGTCGACGCTGGTCTTTACCTACACGCCCGTCGAAGACCCCGCCGTGTATGAAGACATCTTCAAGCCGTTTACGCAGCACCTGGCGCAATGTACGGGCAAGCGCGTGGTCTTCTACCAGGTGCAAAGCAACGCCGCGGAGATCGAAGCCATGCGCTCGGGCCGTTTGCATGTAGGCGGTTTTTCCACCGGCCCCACGGCTTATGCGGTGAATATCGCCGGCGCGGTGCCGTTTGCGGTCAAGGGCTATGCCGATGGATTCCAGGGCTACAACCTGATCGTCATCGTCAAGAAAGACAGTCCCTATCAGAAGCTCACCGACCTCAAGGGCAAGAAGCTGGCGCACACCGCGCCGTCGTCCAACTCCGGGCATATGGCGCCGGTCGCGCTGTTTCCCAAGGAAGGCCTGACGCCCGACAAGGATTACAAGGTGGTGTTCTCGGGCAAGCATGACCAATCGGTCATGGGGGTGAACTCCGGCGATTACGACGCGGCCGCCGTGGCCTCGGATGTGTTCAAGCGCATGGCCGAGCGCGGCCAGATCAAGGAAGAGGATTTCCGCGTCATCTACCGCAGCGAGAAATTCCCCACCTCGTCTTTTTCATACGCGCACGATCTGGAACCGAAGTTCCGCGATCAGATGCTCAAGTGCTTCTACGACTATCGCTTCCCCGATGAGATGAAGAAAGCCTTCGACGGCGCCGATCGCTTTTATCCGGTCACCTACCAGAAGGATTGGGCCATCGTGCGGGAAGTGGCCGAATCGGGCGGCGAGAGCTTCAACCGCGCCGCCTATGACCGCGAGGCCGCCAAGTCCAAGGGCAAGCAATAAGCATGACGACGTCTTTGCGTATTACCGGCCTGGTCAAGGAGTACCGGGCCGGGCAGCCGGTGCTCAAGGGGATCGATCTGCAGGTGGCCGGCCAGGGGCTGACCGCCATCATCGGCCCCTCGGGCACCGGCAAGAGCACGCTGCTGCGCTGCGTGAACCGGCTGATCGAGCCCACCCGCGGCGAAATCGTGCTGCAGGCGGACGGCGCCACCGTGGACCTGGCGCGCGTGCGCGGCCAGGCATTGCGGCATGCGCGCCGGCGCATCGGCATGGTGTTCCAGGAGTACAACCTGGTCGAGCGGCTGACCGTGATGGAAAACCTGCTGACCGGGCGCCTGGGCTACACCTCGGCGCTCAAAGCCTGGTTGCGGCGTTTCGAGCCCGAGGACATCGAACGCGCCTTCGCGCTGATGGATACGGTGGGGCTGGCAGGCTTTGCCGATCAGCGCGCCGACGCCCTGTCCGGCGGGCAGCGCCAGCGCGTGGGCATCGCCCGGGCCCTGATGCAACGCCCCCAATTGCTGCTGGCCGACGAGCCCACCTCGTCGCTGGACCCCAAGACCTCGGTGGAGATCATGGAGCTGCTGACCGAACAGGGCAGCGCCAGCGGGATCCCGGTGCTGGTCAACATCCATGACGTGGAGCTTGCCCGCCGCTACGCCTCGCGCATCGTGGGCATGTCCGGCGGCCAGGTGGTCTACGACGGCGACGGACGGGGGCTGGACACGGCCACGCTGAAAGCCATCTACGGAGGCGAGTCGTGGTTGCAGTAGCAAACAGCCAGCGCAGCGGCCGGCGGCCGTTCGCCCTGTCATGGCAGACCCGCCTGCTGGCGTTGCTGCTGGTGGTGTACGCCGTCTATGCCGCAGCGCAACTGGACTTTAACTGGACGCGCATCAAGCATGGCATGGACCATGCATCGACGTTCCTGGCGCGCATGTTTCCGCCCAATTTCGAAAAGCCCGCCACCCTGTGGAAGGGTATCGCGGAAAGCCTCGAGATCGCGGTGCTGGCCTCGCTGCTGGGCATTGTGCTGTCGCTGCCGGTCGGGCTGCTGGGCGCGCGCAATATGATGCCGGCCTGGGTATCGTGGCCGGCGCGCACGCTGGTGGCGCTGTGCCGGTCCTTGCATCCGGTGATCGTGGCCATCCTGTTCGTCAAGGCGGTAGGCTTTGGCGCGCTGGCCGGCATCCTGGCGCTCACCGTGGCCTCCATCGGCTTTATCGGCAAGCTGTTCACCGAGGCCATCGAGGAAATCTCGCTCAAACAGGTCGAAGCAGTGCGTGCCACGGGCGCATCGTTTCCCAACCTCATCATCTTCGGCGTCCTGCCCCAGGTGTTCGCCCGCTTTGTGGGCTTTGCCACCTATCAGTTCGACTCCAATTTACGCAACTCCACCATGGTGGGCATCGTGGGCGCGGGCGGCGTGGGCGGCACGCTCTTTTCGGCCTTCCAGCGCTTTGACTATGACTTCGTCTCGGCCATCCTGATCACGCTCATCGCCATCATCATGCTGGGCGAAATGCTGGCCGGCATGGTGCGCGCCGTGTTCCTCGAGGGCTGGAGCTTCGACCGCATCCTGGCCAAGCGCTTCAATGGCGCGCGCGGCCTGGGCAAACCGGAGCGCCGACCATGACCAGTGCGCTGATGTCCCAACCGCAGGCCGGGCAACGCATCTGGCGGCGCTACAGCGCAGGGCAACGCCTGCTGCGCTTCATGCTCTATCTGCTGGTGGTGGCCGCCGTCGTGCAGGCCGTGCGCAGTGTCGAGGTCATTCCGGAGTTTCTATACGACGCGCCGGAACAGATGGCCGATCTGCTGCGCCGCATGTGGCCCATAGACTGGTCGTTCTACGCCGAAGGCGTGCATGGCCCGCTCATCGAAACGCTGCACATCGCCACACTGGGCACGCTCCTGTCGGTGCTGCTGGCCGTGCCGGTGGGCCTGCTGGCCGCGCACAACCTCACCCCCAGCCGCATCCTCAATCAACTGGCGCGCCTCATTCTGGTTTCCAGCCGCTCGGTCAATTCGCTGGTGTGGGCCTTGCTGTTCATCGCCATTTTCGGTCCGGGCGCGCTAGCTGGCACCCTGGCCATCGCCTTCCGGTCCATCGGCTTTGTCGGCAAACTGGTGGGCGAAGCCCTCGAGCAGGCCCATCGCGGCCCCATTGAGGCGCTGACCGCCACCGGGGCCAGCCGCGCCGCGGTGCTGTGGTATGGCTATTGGCCCCAGATACGGCCGGCGTTCTGGTCCATCGTGCTGCTGCGCTGGGATATCAATGTGCGCGAATCGGCCGTGCTGGGGCTGGTCGGCGCGGGCGGCATCGGTATGGCGCTGGACACCGCGCTGAACCTGTTCCAATGGGATCGGGTCGCGCTGGTGCTGGTCTCCATTTTTGCGATCGTCGTCGTGGCAGAGATCCTCATCACCCAGGCCCGCAAGCGCATCCTTTGAGCCGCCGGCAGGCCGCCCGGACCATGCCGCCCCTTTCGGGCGGCTTTTTTTCGCCGGCGCCGGGAGGTTAGTCGCGGAATTGGCGATAAAGCACCGGATTTACTCAATTTTCTTGATTTATTTCCAATATATGACCGGTCATCAAGAACCGGCTATGCCATGATTACTATCCCAACTTTTGCGTGGGCCAGGCCGACATGTCAGAACAAGAGTTGAAACTGCACGTCCCCGCCGCCGCGGTCGACGGCGTCAAACAGGAAATCGCCGCACGCCAGGCCACGCGCCTGCCTCTGCGCGCCATGTATTTCGATACACCCGAGCGCGAGCTGGTCAGGGCGCGCATCGCCTTGCGTCTGCGCCAGGAAGGCGACACCTGGGTGCAGACCGTCAAGATGCCGGGCGCCAATGCGATCAGCCGCATCGAGCTCAATCACATTCGTCCCGGCCCGGTGCTCGATCTGTCGGTCTACGCCGGCACCGAGGTGGGCGACGCCCTGGCGCGCATTCAGGGACAACTGGGTGTGCGCTACGAGACCGATGTGCAGCGCCTGCTCTGTAAGCTGCGGGCCCGCGAGGGCACGATCGAAGCCGCCCTGGACCTGGGCGTGCTGCGCGCTGGCGGGTTGGAACTGCCGATCTGCGAGGTCGAGTTCGAGCTGCTCTCCGGCCGCCCTCAGGCGATCTTCAGCGTGGCGCGCAGTTGGCAGCAGCGCCACGGACTGGTGCTGGACTCACGCAGTAAATCCGAGCGCGGCGATGCGCTGGCGCAACTGGCCGCCGCGCTGCAGCTGGCGGGCGACGAAGCCACCGCCCAGCAGATCGTGGCGCGTTTCTGGGCCCCGCGGAACGCGGCCAGCGTCAAGCTCGGCGCGGAGATGACGCCCGTGCAGGCGATGAGCCGGGTGGGCGACGAATGCCTGGAGCAGATCATCCGCAATGCGGCGATGCTGGCCGAAGTGGACACGGCCGGGGTGTACGCCGCGGGCGGCCCCGAGCATGTCCATCAACTGCGCGTGGGCATGCGCCGCCTGCGCTCGGCATGGAGCCTTTTCGACGGCGTCGTCGAAGCCGCGCCCGAGCCCTTGCAGGCGGGGTTGCGGGAATACTTCGGCGCACTGGGCGCCAGCCGCGACCAGGATGTGCTGGCCGACACCATCATCCCCGCGCTCACCGAAGCCGGCATGCCCGACATCCCGGTCGAACCCGTAGCACGAGGCGCCGATGCGCGGGCGCTATGCGGCGGCGCGGCCTTCCAGAGCTGGCTGCTGGACTTATACGAATGGAGCATGAATGTGCGTCCGGCCCCGGGCACCCAGGGGCTGCCCGCCGCGGTGGTGAGCGACGGCTTGCCTATCGAACCGGCCATCATCCCGCTGGACGCCGCGCCGCCCAAGCCGACACTGCAACCCTTTCTGGCCGGACGGCTGCGTAAATGGCATAAACAGGTCGTCTCGCAAGGCCGGCAGTTTGCCGATCTGGAGCTCGAAGCACGCCATGAACTGCGCAAACGCGCCAAGCGGCTGCGCTACGCGCTGACGTTCGCGGAATCCCTGCTGCCCAGCGCACGGCTGCGCGCGTATCGCAAGCAACTGGCGCGAGTGCAGGATCTGCTGGGCGAAATCAATGATCTGGCGGTCGCCGCGGAGCACTATCGGGCGCAGACGCTGCATCATCCGCAGGCCTGGTTCGCCCTGGGCTGGATCGCGGCCCGCCTGGAGACGCTGGCCGCCGAGGCCCAGCCCACGTTCGTGAAGCTGGCCGGCGGCAAGGCTTTCTGGAAGCGCTGACCCTGGCGCCAGGCTTGCGGGCGCGCGGCCCGCAAGCAGGCCGCCCACCCGCCACGCCTCAATCGGCCAGCAGCGCGGAGGCGAACTCCTCGGCCACAAAGGGTTGCAGGTCTTCGAGGCCCTCGCCCACACCGATCCAGTAGACCGGCACGGGCCGCACGCCCTGGCTGCCCGCGGCCACCGCCGCCAGCGTGCCGCCCTTGGCGGTGCCGTCCAGCTTGGTCACGACCAGGCCGGTCAGTTGGATGGCGGCATCGAAAGCGCGGATCTGCGCCAGCGCGTTTTGCCCGGTATTGCCGTCGACCACCAGCAACACCTCGTGCGGCGCGCTGGCGTCGGCCTTGCCCACGACGCGGCGGATCTTCTTGAGCTCTTCCATCAGATGCAACTGCGTGGGCAGACGCCCGGCGGTGTCTATCATGACCACGCCGACGCCCCGGGCGCGGCCCGCATTGACGGCGTCAAACGCCACGGCGGCCGGATCGCCACCCTCTTGGGCGATGACGGTGACGTTGTTGCGGCTGCCCCATTCGATCAGTTGCTCGCGTGCGGCGGCGCGGAAGGTGTCGCCCGCGGCCAACAGCACGCTGGCACCCTGGCGCTGGAAGGTGTGCGCCAGCTTGCCGATGGAGGTGGTTTTGCCCGCGCCGTTGACGCCGGCGATCATCACCACCAGCGGCTGCGTGCGCTTGAGATCAAAGCTGCGCTCCAGCGGCTTGAGATGTTGCGTCAGCAACTGACGCAACGCGGTCTTGACCTGGGCGGCGTCTTCGATGCGTTCTTTCTTGACGCGGGCGCGCAGTTCGGTGAGCAGCTTGTCGGTGGCCTCGATGCCGGCATCGGCCATGATGAGCGCCGACTCCAGTTCTTCGAACAGGTTCTCATCGACTTTGACGCCGACGAAAATGCCGCCGATGCTCTGCCCCGTACGCGCCAGGCCTTGCTTGAGCCGGCTGAGCCAAGAGGATTTCTTGGGCGCGGCGGCGGCTTCGGGCTCGGCAGCCGGCACGGGCGCGGCAGGCGGCACGCTGGCCGGCGCCGGCGCCGCGGTTGGCGTTGGCGTTGGGGCGGGTGCTGGGACGGGTGCCGGTGCCGGTGCCGGCGCGACGGGCGCGGGGCTGGGCGCGGCCGGCGCCGCGGCGGGCCGAGGCACGGCCACCGGCGGCGGCGCGGCGGGTGCCGGCGCGGACGGGACGGGGGCCGGGGAGACCGGGGACGGAGCAGCGGGCGGCGAGACGGGCTCGGCCGGCTGGGTGACGGGCTCCGGCGGCGGCGCGGGCGTGGCCGGCGCGGCGGGCGGAGGGGTCTTTTTCTTGAAGAAGCTGAACATGAGCAAAAGTATATTCGGGATCGCCATCACCACGCTGCGACCGGCTACTATTCGCGCCAGGAGGTTCCGTTCTTGAAGCAATCCGCAAGCGGCGCACGCGCCATACGCATCGTCGGCGGCCAGTTCCGCCGCACTCCGATCACCGTGCCGGATGTCCCCGGCCTGCGGCCCACGCCCGACCGGGTGCGTGAAACCCTGTTCAACTGGTTGAGCCACCTCTGGCAGGACGGCTTCCACGACAAGCGCGTGCTGGATCTGTTTGCCGGCAGCGGCGCGCTCGGGCTGGAAGCCGCCTCGCGCGGGGTGGCCCAGGTTCAGATGGTCGAGCGCGACCGCGCGGCGGTGTCCGCGCTGCGGACGCTGCGCGACAAACTGAAGGCCGAGCAGGTCCGCATCCATGCGGGCGACGCCATGCATGCCCTCGCGCGCATGGACGCATCGCGCTTTGATCTGGTGCTGCTGGACCCGCCTTTCGGGCAGGGCTGGCTGGAGCGGATCTGGCCCTTGCTGCCCGCCGTGCTGGACGACGGCGCCCTGGTCTATGTGGAATCGGAAGCGCCGCTCGCCCCGCCCGCGGGTTTTGAGCTTTTACGCAACGGTAAAGCCGGCGCTGTCCATTACGGTTTGCTCCAGTTTGCTGCATTGCGGAAAACGGACAATAATCCGGTTTCGGAGGATGGTGTAACGCCATAAACAAATAAGGTTTGGGAGCCTGCATGATCACTGCCGTATACCCCGGCACGTTCGACCCGCTGACGCGCGGTCACGAAGACTTGGTGCGCCGCGCCGCGGCCCTGTTCGACAAAGTGGTCGTGGGGGTGGCGTTCAGCCGCAACAAAAAGCCTTTTTTCAGCATCGAAGAGCGGGTGGAGATCGCCCGCGAGGTGCTGGGCCATTACCCCAATGTCGAAGTGCGCAGCTTCGGCGGCCTGCTCAAGGACTTCGTGCGCGAGCAGAATGGCCGCGTCATCGTGCGCGGGCTGCGCGCCGTATCGGACTTCGAGTATGAGTTCCAGATGGCCGGCATGAACCGCCATCTGCTGCCCGACGTCGAGACGCTGTTCATGACGCCCTCGGATCAATACCAGTTCATTTCGGGCACCATCGTGCGCGAAATCGCCCAACTGGGCGGTGACGTCAGCAAATTCGTCTTTCCCTCGGTCGAGCGTTGGCTGCAAGCCAAGGCCAAGGAACGCCGCGAGCAGTCCTGGCCCAATAACGCGGGCTGAGCACGCCGGGCGGGCGCTACAATGCGAGGGACTCCCGTCCCTCGCACCGCTTTGCCATGGCCCTACTCATTACCGACGAATGCATCAACTGCGACGTCTGCGAACCGCAGTGCCCCAACGAAGCCATTTCGATGGGCGAGGACTATTACGTCATCGATCCTGACCGTTGCACCGAATGCGTGGGCCATTACGATGAGCCCCAATGCCAGGTGGTGTGCCCGGTCGAGTGCATCGAATTGCACCCCCAATGGAAAGAAGGCCAGGAAAGCCTGATGGCCAAGTATCGCCGCCTCACGGGTGCCCCCGCATGAGCGGGGCCGGCTCGTCGTCCACGCTGTCTTCTCCCCGCCACCGCGCCGCGCAAGACTTCTCCGTCTCGGCGCTGGTTGCCGGCCTGGTGGCGGTGATTGTCAGCTTCAGCGGCACGGCCGTGCTGATGGTTCAGGCCGGCCATGCTGGCGGGCTGAGCACCGCGCAGATCGGATCCTGGCTGGGCTCGATCTGTCTGGCGCTAGGCCTGGGCGGCGCGGTGATCAGTCTGCGTACGGGACTGCCCGTGGTGTTCGCCTGGTCCACGCCCGGCGCGGCGCTGCTGGTGACCGGATTGGTGGGCGTGCCGTTCGATCAGGCGGTTGGCGCTTTCATCCTGGCTGCGCTGCTCACCCTCGTGTGCGGCATCTTCGGCTGGATAGACCCCATCGTGCGACGTATCCCGGGCGAGATCGCCGGCGCCATGCTGGCAGGGGTGCTGCTGAATTTCGGCATGGGCGTGTTTCGCAATATGGCGGGCGCGCCGGCGCTGGTGCTCACCATGTGCCTGGCCTATCTGATTTTCAAGCGCTGGCTGCCGCGGTTTGCCATCATGGCCGTGCTGGTGCTGGGCCTGGCCGTGGCCGCCAGCCAGGGCCTGCTGCATCTGGAGACCGTGCGCTGGGAATGGACGACCTTCGTCTGGACCACGCCACATTTCACCCTGCCGGCCGCCATCAGCCTGGGCATCCCTTTGTTCGTGGTGGCGATGGCTTCACAAAACCTGCCCGGTCTGGCTATTTTGCAGGCCGCAGGCTACCGCCCGCCGGCATCACGGCTGGTCGCCGTGACCGGCCTGGTGGGTTTGGCGGCGGCTCCCTTCGGCGCGCACAGCGTCACCCTGGGCGCCATCATCGCCGCGATCTGCACAGGCCCGGAAGCGCACCCCGATCCCGCCCGGCGCTATATCGCGGCGGCGACCTATGGCATCAGCTATGTGCTGCTCAGTGTGGCCGCCGGTACGGTCGCGGTGTTCTTTCAGGCCTTGCCCGCAGCGCTCATCGCCGCGCTGACCGGTCTGGCCTTGTTGGGCGCGATCATGGGCGGCATGGCCAACGCCATGGGCAATGCGCAGCGGCGCGAGGCCGCCTTGATCACCTTGCTGGCGACCGCCTCCGGCGTGAGTTTCTGGGGTATCGGTTCGGCCTTCTGGGGGCTGGCCGCGGGCCTGCTGGCCCATGCGATATTCAGCCTGCGCGCCAGGGCCTAGCCAGGCCAGCGCACCGATTCCATATCGGGATGCACTTTGAGCAGGCGCGCCGGGATGCCCAGATAGTTGGACATCCAGGCCGAGGCCAGCTCGCCCTCATCGACCACGTCGACCGTCTGCTCGCCGATCAGAATTTGATAGCGCACGCTGTCGTCGTCCTCGATGACGTCCAGCGGGATGTCCAGGCGCAGCATGCCCGGGGCCCGCAACACCAGATATCCCAGCCGCAGTTCGATGCCGATCTCGGCCAGCCGGGGTGCGAGCTCACGCGTGAGCCACTGCCCGGCATCGTTGCTGATCAGCCAGCGGCGGTGATAGCCGGCCGCCTGTGCCTGGCCGGTCAGGCCGCACTCGGCCACGGGTTGATAGCTGGCGCTCATTTGCCCAGAATGCCCTTGAGCGCCTTGCCCACTTCGCTTTTGCCGGACTTGCCGCCCAGCGCATCCTTGATCTTGCTCTCCACGCCGCGCTTGAGCAGCGAACCGGCGATGTCGCGCCACTGCACGGTATAGACCGGCTTGTCGAACGTGCCGCTGATGAGCACGGGCACGGGCAGATTACGCAGATCGGCCAGATCCTTGCCTTCATTGCTGGTGTTGACCACGCGCGCGATCGCCACGAAGTTGATGGCGCTGTTGACGAAGTCGATGGTGGCGGGGCTGCCCTGCGTGACGCGCAGATAATCCGTGGCGATGTCCAGGCGCTTGACCGTGCCCACCCCCTTGGCCAGCGTCATATCGCCTTCCATGGCGGTGAAGGCCGTCTGGCGCGAGTTATCCGCGGCAAAAGACATTTCCTGAGACTGGCTCACCACGGCCTTGAGGTCGCGCAGCGTTTGAGACAGGTTGATGCCTTTGAGCGCCCCATTGCGCAGGCGCACTTGCACCGAACCGGCCAGATTGTTGGTCAGCGCGTACGTGTTGGCGCCCGCGGTGCTCAGATCGAGCGTGAGGCTGCCGGACCCGGACAAAGCATCCTGCTTGGCCACGTCGACCAGCAGGGGCTCGATGGCGATGCCGGTGAGGTTGAGCTTGGCCGCCATCTGGTTGCCCTCGGCCGCGTTGACCGACAGGCTGCCCGCCAGTTTGCCGCTGTAGAGATCCGCGGCCAGCGCAGAAATGTCCAGCTTGCCTTTCTCGAGTTTGATGTTGGCGCCGACCTGCGCGGCCTTCAGGCCCCGCACGACCAACTGCCCTATTTTGACGGAGCCCGTGGCGCTCGGGCCCACCAGCCCGGACAGGTTGATGCTGTCGTCACTGGGTTTGGCGGGCGCGGCCGGTTTGGCCGGCGGCTTGGACTCATCCTGCTTGCCGTCGCCGGCGGGCTTGGCCGGCGCCGCGCCGACCGGCGGCACGAGCTTGTCCAGATCGAGGGTGTCGACGGCCAGCGCGAACTTGAGTTGCGGCTGGGCCGAGAGCTGGGACAGATCGGCGGTCAGGTCGAATTTGCCGCCTTCGAGGACGGCGTTGATCTTGGCGCTGGCCAGATCCTTGAGCAGATCGGCCGACAGGCTGCCGATCACCGGGATCTGCAGGCTGCCCTTGGGCAGCGCCGGATCGGTGATGTTGACGTCGCCCTTGAGCGCGGACAGGCCAATGACCCGCGGCACCAGACGCAAGGCGACCGGCGAAGCGAAGGACGCTTTGACGACGCGCTCGCCCTGCTTGAAGCTGCCGTCGACCTTGGCTTCTTTGATGTCCAGCTCGGACGCATTACCGCTGATGCCGGTCAGGCCAAAGCTGGTGTCGAGCGTCTGGGTGCGCACCCGGCCCGTGAGGGCATCGCCGCCGGCCGAGGTCGGCGAGACATGCAGGTTGGGCGTGTCGAGCGCGAACTCGAACGGCCCGTCCGGCGCCGCACCCTTGGCGCGCACCGCGAGTTTTTCGACCTGCAACTGCGTCTTGTGCGGATCCAGCGAGAGCTTGGGCACCGCCAGACTGGCCTCCACCCCGGTCAGCCTGGTCGCAGCGTGAGCGATGTCGCCCTGAAACAGTAATTCCAGGCCGGCCACATCCAGCGAGGACGTCGCGCCATTGAACGCCAGGTTGCCGCGCATCACCAGGCTCTTGGCCTGCGCGCTGGGGATCTGGCCGTCCATGCGCAGGTCCAGCCGCTGCGCCGAATAACGCTTGGCCGCCGGATCCAGACGTAGCAAGGCCTGGCCGGTGAGGTTGGCGTCAAAGCGCGGATCGCCGCCTTCGACGCGCGCCGTCAGGCTGACATCAAACGGCTGATTGAACGTGACCCGCCCCGTGTTGGCATTGAGCTGCGTGACCGAGACCGCCATCCCCGTCATGGCGTCCTGCATCTGCAGTTCGCCGTCTTTGAGGTCCAGCCCGGCGATATCGATCTGCATGCTGCGCGGCGCCTTGACCGTGCCGCTGGTCAGGGCCTGCGCAGCACCCGCGATGGCGCCGGCCGTGGCCTCGGCCGCGTTGGCCGGAACCGCGGAGCTTTGCACCGAGTCGCCCACGAGATTCTCGAAATTGAAGTGCCCGTTCTTGTCGCGCATGATGCGCGCCTTGAAGCCGTTGATCGTGACGTGATCGACCACCAGATTGTCGGACAGCAACGGCCAGACAGCCACGGCCAGACGCATGCTGTCGATGGAGGCGAAGGTCTCGGGGCTCTTGGTTTCGGACAGCGAGACGCCTTGCACCGACAGGCCGATGCGCGGGAAGAGCGACAGCTCGATCTCGCCGTCGATGGTCAGCGTGCGCTGATAGCGCTCCTGAACCAGCTCCTCAAGCTTGTACTTGTAGGCGTTGGGATCGAAGGTCAGCAGGAAGATGGCCGCACCGACGACCGCCACCAGCACCAGCACCACCAAGCCTATCAAAATGCGCTTGAACCACGTCTTCATTGCCGCCCCGTCGATAACTCGACTTGGAATATTCCCAAAGGGCCGGCCCCTGGAGACCGGCATGTTTGCCGTGGCAGCCCTTCGCCAACCAGGGCTGCCCGCGTTGGCGGCAAGCCACATCGACCTGGTCAACGGGACAAGGCGCAGGTAGGGGGAAAGGGAGCGCAACGGCTAGATCCGGGCGCAGTGCGCCGGATACCGCTATCGTAACAAATCGGGGGCGTGTAAAAGAGAATGCCGCGCATTCGGGAAGACAAAACCCCCGGGTTTGATCAAGGATAAGGGAAAATCCCAGGCCCTGTTTGCGGCAAAACCCGAAAAACGGCGCGCGCGCCGGCGTTTTCCCAGTGCGCGCCGGCAGGTTTTGTTGCGCAATGCCGAGTTTTGCAACGCGACAAGGCCGGCGCCTGCCCGGCCGGAAGTCGTCTAGAATCCTCAGCCATCATGCCCGCTCCGACCCACCGCCTGCCGCGATACCGCGCCGCCTTCTGGCTGGCGCTGGTGCTTTTCGCGCTCAAGGCCATGGTGCCGCAGGGATTCATGCCCGGCTCGGCGCGGGGCGGCACATTGATCCAGCTGTGCTCGGCCGCCGGCCCGGTCTGGGTGCAAGGCCCGGCCAAGGCCGACCACGCGCCCGATGAGCGGCATGCCGCGCAGGCGGCCGCCTGCGCCGTCGGCGCCGCCGTGGCCGCCGCGGCCTTGCTGGGCGCGCCGCCCAGCCCAGTGCCGGTCGCAGAAAAGATCTTCCCGGTAGCGGCGCGCGCACCGCCGACCCGGCGCGCCTACCCCGTCCTGAACGCGCCGCTCGGCGCACGCGCCCCACCTTTGTCTCTCGCCTGATCGACGCCGGCCTGCTGCCGGCGTGTTTCCTGCCGCGCGCCACGCGCGGCCGTCCCCGATCTGAACGAGAACTTCATGCCTATCTCATCCGTCAGGATGTTCCTGGCTGCGCTTTGCTGCGCGCCAGGCGTGTCTTGCGCCGCGTCCGTCGCCACCTTGCCCGGCATCGCCGTGCATAGCGATGACCCGGACAGCCTGCTCCTCGAATCCGCCGCCACCGGAACGCTGCTGGGGCTCACCCCGTTGCAGACGCCGGCCAGCATCGAAATCATCGACAGCGCCCAATTGCGCGAACGCGCCGCGCCCACCGCCATCGACGCCATCACCCAGGCCACCGGCATCAGTGCCATGCGCCATCCCGGCAATGGCGGCTCTTCGCTGTCCTCGCGCGGCTTCAGCGACAGCAACTCGGTCGCCCTGCTCTACGACGGCGTGCGCCAGTTCGGCGGCGTGGGCCAGACCTTCGTCTACGACCCCTGGGCGGTCGAGCGCATCGAAGTGCTGCGCGGCCCGGCCTCCGTGCTCTATGGCGAGGGGGCGATCGGCGGGGTGGTGAATGTGATCCCGCGCAAACCCGCCCCCGGACCCATCGAGAACGAACTCCAGCTCACCGCGGGCACGCACGATACGCAACGCCTGGGCTTTGGCAGTGGCGGCTCATTGGATGACCGCTGGTCATATCGCCTGGATGTCAGCGGCAATCACACCGATGGCGGCATGAGCCTGGGTGACAGCCGCAACGCCGCCGTGACGGCCGGCCTGCGCCTGGACGTCTCGCCTGAGCTGAGCCTGACGCTCACGCAGGCGTTCTCCTGGCAGGAACCCATCCGCTACTTCGGCACGCCGCTGGTCGACGGCGAGCTGGACTTTGGGCTGCGGCATCAGAACTACAACGTGGCCGACAGCAAGATTGTCTACCGCGACCACCGCAGCGAGCTGAAGGCGGAATGGACACCCAACCCGGCCACCCGCGTGCGGGCCCGGGTCTACTACCTCGGCAGCGACCGCGACTATCGCGATGCCGAGGAGTACCGCTGGCTGCCCTCGGGGATGATAGAACGCAGCGCCTACACCGACATCCGGCATGATCAATCGCAAACCGGCGCGGTGATGGACGCCAGCTTCGACGGCCACCTCCTCGGCCTGCGCAACACCGTGGCGATCGGGGTGGAACGCAACCGCGCCTCGCTCAAGCACACCAACAACTCGCCCTATGGGGGGACGTCGCTGGTCGACCCCTACGAGGTGAACCATGGCGACTTCATGAACCTGGCCGGCACCACGCCTCGCTACCGCAACACCGCCGAACAGTACGCGCTGTTTGCCGAGGATCGCCTGATGCTGACCGAGCGATGGTCGATTCTGGCCGGCATGCGTTACGACCACATCGACCTCAAGCGCCAGGATCTGGTGGCGGGCCAGACGGCTTATCGCACCCGTTTCAACAATGTGGGCTGGCGTGTGGGAACGGTCTATGCCTTCACGCCCGATGTCTCGGTCTATGCCCAGTACGCGCAAGCGGCCGATCCGGTGGGCAGCCTGCTGCTGCTGTCGCCCGCCAACAAAGATTTCGACCTGTCCACCGGCAGGCAGGTCGAGGTCGGCGTCAAGCAGGTGTTCTGGGATCAGCGCGGCCAATGGACGCTGGCTGCCTACCATCTGCGCAAAGACCACTTGCTCAGCCGCGATCCCGCCGACCCCAGCCTAAGGGTGCAGGTCGGCGCGCAATCCAGCCGGGGGCTGGAGGCCACGCTGGGCCTGCAGCTCACCGCCGCCTGGCGCCTGGATCTGAATGCCGCCCTGCTGCGCGCGCGTTACGACGACTTCAGCGAATCCCAATCCGGCCAGACCGTTTCGCGCGCCGGCGATGTCCCGACCGACGTGCCGCAAAAGCTCGCCAACGCCTGGCTGAGTTGGCGCTTCGCCCCGCAATGGACCGCGGCGGCTGGCCTGCGCTATGTCGGCCGGCGCTACGCCGACGCGGCCAACACGCTCGAGATGGCGGGCTACACCACGACCGATCTGGCCCTCATCTGGCAGGCGCGCCCCGACCTCACGCTCGCGCTGCGCGGCTACAACGTGTTCGACCGTCAGTACGCGGAGACCGCCTATTACAACCAGACCCAATGGCTCATCGGCGAAGGACGGCGCCTGGAACTGAGCGCCAACTACCGATTCTGAGGAGACCCCAGTATGTCTTTGCCCCTCCCTGACACCACCGCCCCGCGCCCGCCCGCGGGTGACCTGTACCGTGCCGTGTGGCGTTGGCATTTCTACGCCGGCCTGCTGGTGCTGCCTTTCATGATCGTCCTGGCCATCACCGGCGCGCTCTATCTGTTTCACAACGAAATCGAAGACGCCTGGTATCGCGATCTGCGCGAGGTGCCCGCCGCAGTCGGCACCGCGCACACGCCGGCGCAAATCGCCCAGGCGGCGGTGGCCGCGCAGCCCGGCAGCACGCTGCTCAAGTATCTGCCGCCCACCGGGCCGGGCGCTTCGGCGCAGGCCGTGGTGCGCACGGCGGCCGGCGTGCGCCTGTCGGTCTACGTCGATCCCTACACCCGGAAGATCCTGGGCAGCCTGCCAGAGCGCGACACCCTGATGTGGACCATCAGGCGCCTGCACAGCCTGGATTACTTTGGCCCCGTGGCCAATGCGCTCATCGAAGTCGCCGCCGGCTGGTCCTTGCTGCTGGTGGCCAGCGGGCTCTATCTCTGGTGGCCGAGAGGCCGGCGCCAGGGGGTGGTCACCGTTCGCGGCGGCCCGGCGCAGCGGGTGTTCTGGCGCGATCTGCATGCGGTGACCGGCGTATTCACCGCTTTCTTCATTGCCTTTCTGGCGCTCACCGGCATGCCCTGGTCGCAGGTCTGGGGCGCGAAGATCAACCAATGGGCCAATGGCAGCAACTTCGGCTACCCCGCCGGGGTGCGGGTGCAGATCCCGATGTCGGAGCTCAAACTCGCCGACCAGGGCAAAACGACCTGGTCGCTGGAACAGGCCAGGTTGCCGCAGTCGGCGGCTGGCGGGCATGAAGGGCATGAAGGCCATACTGGCCATGAAGGACACGCCGGCGGCGCCTCGCAGGCGCCGCAACCGGCCCGGGACGAACACGCGGGCCACGGCGGCGGACCCGCCGCGCCCGCAAGCCAGGCACACGCCCTGCCCGCCGCCCCGGCCATCGGCCTGGATCGTGCCGTGGCGGCATTCCAAACCTTGGGGCTGGCCCCCGGCTACGCCGTGAGTGTGCCCAATGGGCCGCGTGGTGTGTATACCGCGTCGGTCTATCCCAATGATCTGCAACAGCAGCGCGTCGTGCACCTGGATCAGTACACCGGCAAACCGCTCCTGGACATGGGCTACCAGGATTACGGGCCACTGGGCAAAACGCTGGAGTGGGGTATCAACGTCCACATGGGGCAGGAATTCGGCCGGGCCAATCAGATCGTCCTGAGCCTGGCCTGCCTGGGCATCGTACTGCTGGCCGTGTCCGGCGCGGTCATGTGGTGGAAGCGGCGCCCGGCCGGCAGCCTGGGCATTCCCCCCGGGCCGCGCGATGCACGCGCCCTGCGCGGCGTGCTGGCCATCATGGTGGCGGGCGGCCTGATCTTCCCGCTGGTCGGGCTGTCGCTGATTGTGATGTGGCTGTTCGATAGGCTGGCCTTGCGCCTGGCGGCCCGCGCGGGCTGAGCGGACCGCCAGCGGGCGCTAGCGCGTAAAGCCCACGACGCGCTGGCGCTGGCTGCCCAGGCCCTGCACGCCCAGGGTCATGACATCGCCCTCGCGCAGAAACACCGGCGGCTTCATGCCCAGGCCCACGCCCGGCGGTGTGCCGGTGATCACCACATCGCCGGGAAGCAGCGTCATGAAGCGGCTGACATAACTCACGATGGTCTTGACGCTGAAAATCATGGTGCGGGTGTTGCCGCTTTGCATACGCTGGCCATTGAGATCCAGCCACAAGTCCAGCGCCTGCGGATCGGGCACCTCATCGGTCGTGACCAGCCACGGACCGATCGGGCCGAAAGTATCGCAGCCTTTGCCCTTGTCCCAGGTGCCGCCCCGGTCCATCTGGAACTCGCGCTCGCTGACATCATTGACCACGCAATAGCCCGCCACATAGTCAAGCGCCGCGTCCTCTTCGACATAGCGCGCGCGCTGGCCGATGACGATGCCCAGCTCCACCTCCCAATCGCTTTTCTGCGAGGCCTGCGGCAACATGACAGGATCGTCCGGCCCCTGGATGCACGAGGTGGCCTTCATGAAAATAATGGGCTCTTTGGGGATGGGCGCGCCCACCTCGGCCGCATGGTCGAAGTAGTTCAGGCCGATCGCGATGAACTTGCCGACCTGGGCTACCGGGCACCCCATGCGCGGCTCGCCCTCGACCGCGGGCAAGCGGGCCGGATCATGTCCGGCCAACGCCGCCAGCGCCTGCGGGCTCAGTTGCTGCGCGCCGATATCGGGCACCACCCCCGACAGATCCCGCAATACGCCCTGCGCATCGATCAGGCCGGGCTTTTCCTGGCCCGCCGGGCCGAATCTCACCAGTTTCATACTTGCTTCCTCATTGCTGCTTGGATGATAAAAGGCGCGGGACATGCCGCGCCGTGACTTGCCGGCCTGGCGCCCTTATTCCAGCTGGACGTTGGCGTTCTTGATGGTATCTCCCCAACGGACGATTTCGGCCGAGATGTATTGGTTGGTCTGCTCGGGCGTGCTGAGCATGACCTCGGCGCCCAGCGCGCCCAGTTGCTGTTGTATGGCCGGCTTCTGCAACGCGACCTGCATGGCCTGGTTGAGCTTGGCGACCATAGGCGCGGGTGTGCCCTTGGGCACCAGCAGCGCGGCCCAGGTCTGAGCGTCAAAGCCCGGCACGCCGGCACGGTCCATGGTGGGGATGTCCGGCAACGCCTTGGACCCGTTTCGGCTGCCCACGGCAAACACCTTGAGCGCGCCCTTTTGCACGTGCGGCATGATGGCCGGCCCCGACTCGAACATCATCGCCACGTCGCCGCTCATCAGCCCGGTCAGCGCCGCCGCGGCGCCGCGATAGGGCACATGCGTGATGTTCAAGCCGGCCTGATGCTTGAACATTTCCATCGTCAGGTGGTTGGTCAGCCCCGTGCCGCCCGAGCCGTAATTGAGCTGGCCGGGATGTTTTTTGACGTAGTCGATCAGTTCCTTGAGATTGTTGGCGGGAAAATCCGCCCGTGTGACCAGGAACTGCGGCACCACGACCACCATGGACACGGCGGTGAAATCTTTCTGCGTGTCATAGGGCAACTTCTTGTATAGCCCGGGGTTGATCGCCAGCGGGCCGCTGGAGGCCATCAATAGCGTATAGCCATCGGCCTCGGAGCGTTTGGCGCCCTCCATACCGATGATGCCGCCGGCTCCGCCGCGGTTGTCCACGAAAAACGCCTGCCCCATGGATTCCGTCAATTGCTGGCCGATGGTGCGCGCCAACACGTCCGTCGTCTGTCCGGCCGGGAAAGGCACGATGATCTTCACGCCCCGGTCCGGGTAATCGGCCTGGGCGGGCGCGCTCAGGACCGCGCCCATGCATAACAGTGCTGCGAGTGCTCGTTTCATGGATTGTCTCCTCCATCGTTTTTTCCGAGCACGCCACAAATCAGCCGAGAGGGATGCTGCTCATGGCTCCTCTCCACGTTCCCATTCGGTCTGTAACTTGAAGCGGTCGGCTACATAGAAGTTTTCAGAAACCGTCAACAACCGGTCTTGCGGGTCGAAATAAGCGCGCAGCATCCGCAAGGCGGGGCTGCCGCTGTCCAGGCCGAGCTGAAACAGGGCGTTCTCGGGCATCAGCGTGGCCTCGATCTGCTGGCGGATCCGGTGGATGTCCTGACCATAGTCATCCTGCAGCAGCTTGTAGATGCTGGGATGATTGCCGTGCAGCTTTTCTTTGATCTTCTCGAATTCGGGGCGCAGATAGACGCGCGTATAGGAAATCACGCGGCCGTTCTCGATCAGGCAGCGGTTGGTGTGCAGCACCAGCCATTTGGAGCCCGGCTCGCAGCGCAGCGATTCGGCCATGGCGTCATCGGCCACGGCAACCGTCTCGCCAAACACCTCCAGGCGGGTCTGGTCCGTATAGGCCAGGATGTCTTTCATGGTGCCCAGGCCGGCCACATAGCTGGGCTGAGTCACGCCGGGCTGGGCCGACATCACCACCGTGCCGATGCTGGGATAGCGCACGATCATGCCGGTGTCCACCAACCGCCGGGTGGCCTCGCGAACTGTATGGCGGCTCACGCCGAAGGTCGCGCTCAGTTGCGCCTCGGTCGGCAACAAGGAGCCCACGGGGTATTTCCCCGACACGATGCCGTCGAGCAGGCTTTGATGCAGCCACGCATAGCGCGGCTGGGTCTTGCTTCTGGGCGTGGCCCGCGTGGGCTTGCCCAGCGGCTTGCCGTCGTTCCTGGACATGTGTCCACCTTCGTTCCAAAAAATTTAGAAAGCAATGTACGTACATTAAAACTCAATGTAAAGTGATGAATGTACGTACATTGAATAAAGCGTTTTAGCGCCCGCCAGAGTGCGCATAGGACGGAGACATTTCATGCAACCTACGAGCGACACCTCCCCGGACTCGCCCGCCCGCCCCTTTGAAGGCATGGTGGTGGTCGAGCTGGGGCACAGCGTGGCCGCGCCCTTCGCCGGGCAGATTTTCGGTGAACTGGGCGCGCAGGTCATCAAGATCGAAAAAGCCGACGGCGACTCCGCCCGCGCCTGGGGGCCGCCCTTCCAGGAGGGCGCGGCCACGTTGTTTCAAGCGCTCAACCGCAACAAGCAATCCGTGGTCTGCGATCTGCGCGACCCCGCGCAGACCGAAACCCTGCGGCAGTTCATCACCGAACGGGCCGACGTCGTGCTTCAGAACCTGCGCCCCGGCCAGGTGGATGCGCTGGGGCTGGGCGGCGCCGCGCTGCTGGCGCGCAAGCCCGCGCTGGTGTATTGCAACATGGGCGCCTTTGGCGGCGCGGGCCCGCTGAGCCAGCATCCGGGCTACGACCCGCTGATGCAGGCGTTCGGCGGCATCATGAGCACCACGGGCGAGGCCGGCCGGCCCTCGGTGCGCGTGGGCGCTTCCATCGTCGACATGGGCACCGGCATGTGGGCGGTGATCGGTGTACTGGCCGCGCTGCTGCAGCGCCAGACCAGCGGCCTGGGCCGCATCGTGGACGTGTCCTTGTTCGAGACCGCGACCACCTGGGTGTCGCTGATCGCCGCGCAAGTGCTGGCCTCGGGCGAGGCGCCGGCGCGCTACGGCTCGGGCACGGCCAGCATCGTGCCCTACAAAGGCTACGCCACCGCGGACGGCGAAATCGTCGTGGCCGCCGGCAACAACGGCCTGTTCCGCAGCCTGGCCCTGGCCGTGGGTCATCCCGAATGGCTGGCGGATCCCCGCTACGCCGACAACCCCCGCCGCGTGGCGAATCAGGTAGGCTTGTACGCGGCGCTGGACGCCATCTTCGCTCGGCACCCCACGGACTACTGGCTCGAACGCCTGGAAGCCGCCGGTCTGCCCTGCTCACCCGTCAACGACATGAACCAGATGCTCACGCACCCGCAAACCCAGGCCCTGGGCCTGGTGCAGCGCGTGCCGGGCACTGGCATGGACTTCATCGGCCTGCCGCTGAGTTTCGATGGCCAGCGGCCACGGCCCCATTCCCGCCCGCCCACGCTGGGCGAACACACCGAGGCGCTGCTGGGGCCGTCCCCCGCCGCCCAGGAGACCGGTCTATGACAGCGCAGTCCCCCGCACTTCCCGCCTACGACACCGTCAGCACCCGCCTGCACGGCGAACACACACTGGTGGTAACGCTCAACCGCGCGCCTAACGGCAATGCCATCAATACCCAAATGGGCCGGGATCTGCTCGATCTCTGGAACCGGCTGACCGAGGACGCCGGCGCGGTGCGCTGCGTCGTGCTCACCGGCGCGGGCGAACGCATTTTCTGCGCCGGCGGCGACCTCAAGGAGCGCAATGGCATGAGCCGCGAAGCCTGGCAGCGGCAGCATGAGTTGTTCGAGCGCATGTACTGGACCCTGGTTGACCTGCCGCTGCCGGTCATCGCCGCCGTCAACGGCCACGCCTATGCCGGCGGACTGGAGATGGCGCTTTCCTGCGACTTTGTCTATGCCAGCACGCAGGCCCGCTTCGCCCTGACCGAAGTCACTCTGGGCATCATGCCCGGCGCGGGCGGCACGCAGAACCTGCCGCGCGCCGTCGGCGACCGTCGCGCCAAGGAAATCCTCATGACCGGCCGCCCCTTCGACGCCGCGCAAGCCGAGCGCTGGGGGCTGGCCAATGCGCTTTACGAGCCGGCCGAGGTGCTGCCTGCTGCCCTGGCCACGGCAGACATCATCGCCGGCAATGCGCCCCTATCGGTGCGCCAGATCAAGAAATCCGTGCGTTATGGCGGGCAGATGGAGCTGCGCACCGCATTCCGGTTTGAGATCGAAGCCTACAACCATTTGATCGATACGGAGGACCGGCGCGAAGGCGTGCTGGCTTTCAATGAAAAACGCAAGCCGGTCTTCAAGGGCCGGTGAGGAGAACAGCATGACAAGAGAGGTCACCCTGCGCGAAGTGGGCCTGCGCGACGGTCTGCAGAGCATCGCCACCTTCGTTCCGACGGCAGACAAACTGGCCTGGATCCGCCAGGAAGCCGCTGCCGGCGTGGCGGAGATCGAAGTCACCTCGTATGTGCCGCCCAAGCTATTGCCCCAGTTCGTCGATGCCGCCGAAGTCACGCTAGGCGCCTTGCAGATCCCCGACCTGATGGTGGCCGCGCTGGTGCCCAATACGCGCGGCGCGCAACGCGGCCTGGAGCTGGGTGTGCATAAGATCAATTTCGTGATGTCGGTCAGCGAGACCCACAACATGAAAAACGTGCGCCGCAGCCGCGAAGACTCGCTGGCCGATTTCCGCACCATGGCGCAGTTGGTGCGCGAGCAAGCCTCGCGCCCCATTCTGTGCGGCGGGCTGGCCACCGCGCTGGGCTGCTCTTACGAAGGCGACGTCCCGGTTGACGACGTCGTCCGTTACGCCGTGGCGCTGGTCGAGGCGGGCGCCGACGAGCTGATCGTGCCCGACACCGTCGGGTACGCCAATCCGGCGCTGGTGCGACGCGTGTTCAAGGCCGTGCTGGCCGAAGTCGGCGATCTGCCCGTCGCGGCGCATTTCCATGACACGCGCGGCACGGGCCTGGCCAATCTTCTGGCGGCGCTGGACTGTGGCGTGCGCGCCTTCGACGCCTCGCTGGGCGGATTGGGCGGCTGCCCGTTCGCGCCGGGCGCCACCGGCAACATCGTCATGGAAGACGCCGCCTACATGCTGGAGTCCATGGGGGTCGACACCGGCATCGACCTCGATGCCCTGCTGGCCTTGCGGCCATTGCTGCAGGCTGCCCTGCCCGACGTGACGCTGTATGGCGGCCTGGCCCGCGCGGGCCTGCCGCGCGGCTTTGTTGCGGCGCGCGCAGCGCTGGCCGCCTGACCCGGATTCGAGACACCATGGACACTTACTCCACCCCGCTTTCCATGCCCGTAGGCGAAGACTTCCCGGACATCCGCGACAGTGTGCGCCGCATCTGCGAACAGTTTCCCGGCGAATACTGGCGCGCCCTGGAGCAGGATGAGCGCTACCCCGACGAATTCGTCGCGGCGCTCACGGCGTCCGGCTTTCTGGCCGCGCTGATACCGGAAGAATATGAAGGCAGCGGCATGCCGCTGCGCGCGGCCGCTGTCATCCTGGAGGAAATACATGCCGCCGGCTGCAACGCCGGCGCCTGCCATGCGCAGATGTACACCATGGGTACCGTGCTGCGCCACGGCAGCGCGGAACAAAAAGCCCGCTATCTGCCCGCCATCGCGCGCGGCGAACTGCGCCTGCAGGCCTTCGGCGTCACCGAACCCACCAGCGGCACGGACACCACGCGTTTAAAGACCCGCGCCGTGCGCGAAGGCGACAGCTACGTCATCAACGGCCAGAAAGTCTGGACCTCACGGGCGCTGCAATCCGATCTGATGCTGCTGCTGGCCCGCACCACGCCTTACGACGCCGTGCAGAAGAAAAGCGACGGCCTGTCGGTCTTCCTGGTGGACATCCGCGCCGCCCTGGGCCAGGGCATGGAAATCCGGCCCCTGAAGGCCATGGTCAATCACAACACGACGGAGGTCTTCTTCGACAACCTGCGCATTCCCGCCGACAGCCTGATCGGCCAGGAGGGCAAGGGCTTTCGCTACATCCTGGATGGAATGAACGCCGAGCGCATCCTGGTCGCGTCGGAGGCCATCGGCGATGCGCGCTGGTTCATCCGCACCGCGGTGGCCTATGCCAGCGAGCGGCGCGTCTTTGACCGGCCCATCGGCCAGAACCAGGGCATCCAGTTTCCGATCGCGCGCGCACACGCCGAGACCCTCGCCGCCGACCTGATGCTGCGCAAGGCGGCCACGCTGTTTCAGGCCGGCCAGCCCTGCGGCGACGAGGCCAATATGGGCAAGATGCTGGCTTCCGAAGCCTCGTGGCACGCCGCCGAAGCCTGCCTGCAGACACATGGCGGCTTTGGCTTTGCGCGGGAGTACGACGTCGAGCGCAAATGGCGCGAAACCCGGCTGCTGCAGATTGCGCCCATCTCGACCAACCTCATCCTCTCTTACATCGGCCAGCACATGCTGGGCATGCCGCGCTCGTTCTGAGCCGCCCCCGCCACGGAGACCATCATGACAGGACTGACCCAGGCGCTGGGCGCCTATATCGCCAACCCTGGCTTTGGCGCGCACCCGGCGCGGGCCGAGGCCATTGCCCGGCAAGGCATGACGGACACTATTGCCGTGGCCTTGGCCGCGCGAGACGAGGACGTCACCCGCGTGGCGCTCGCGCACGCGCGCAATATGGGCGGCGCGGGCGACGTCCCCCTCTGGTTCGACGCGGCCGCCCTGCCCCCGGCGATGGCCGCTTTCGTCAACGGCGTGGCCGGCCACGCGCTGGACTATGACGACGTGGCGCTGTCGGGCCATCCCAGCACCGTGCTCACCCCGGCCATCCTGGCGCAGGCGCATGTCCAGGGCGCATCGGGCCGGGACTGCCTGCGCGCCTATATCGTGGGCTACGAAGTGTGGGCCGAGCTGACCGCGCGCGAAGCCGACCCGTATCACATCAAAGGCTGGCATCCGACCGCCGTATTCGGCACGGTCGCCGCGACGGCGGCGCTGGCCTATTTGCAGGGGTTCAACGCCGCAGACGCCGCGCGGGCGCTGGCCATCAGCGCCAGCCTGGCCAGCGGCCTGGTCGCCAACTTCGGCACCATGACCAAACCCCTGCATGCAGGGCGCGCGGCGGCGCTCGCCTTCGAGGCCATCAGCCTGACCCGGCTCGGGCTGACCGCCGCAGCCGATGCGCTGGAACATCATGCGGGCTTTCTGGCCGCGCTATCGCCGCAGGGCCGGGTCGATCGCGAGCGCCCCTACCAGCCGGGCGAACCCCGCATCCTGGCTACCGGCCTGTCGATCAAGAAATACCCCGTCTGCTACTCGGGCCACCGCGTCATCGACGCGGTGATCGATCTCGCGCGCGACCACACGCTGGACCCGGACCAGGTCACACGCGTGGCCATCGGTATCGGCCGCCCCCAGGCCTCCATGCTGCGCAATGCCGCGCCCATCACCGCGCTGGAAGCCAAGTTCAGCGCCCAGTTCGCGGTGGCCGCCGCGTTGTCGCGCGGCAAGGTCGGCCTGAGCGAACTCGATGACGGCGTTGTCAATGAACCCGGCGTGCGCGCCCTCTACGACATCGTGGATATCGATCTGATCGAGGAGGCCGACCCCGAGGACAGCGCGTTTTCCCGTTATGACACGGTGGCCATCACCTTGCGCGACGGTCGCGTGCTGCGTTCCGGAGAAATCCGCTACCCCCGCGGTCACGCGCATCTGCCCTTGTCGGAAACCGAGTTGCGGGCCAAGTTCGACGATTGCGTGACCCGCTGGCGCCGTTCCCCTGCGCCCGAGGGTATGCCCGCCGGAGGCGCCTTGTACGACCGCCTCGCCAGCCTGGCGCAGGTCGATGATGTGCGCACCCTCTTTCGGAGTTGAGCATGACCGATACCATCCCCTGGTCGCAGGAACTGCACACCCTGGACCAGCGCTTCGGGCAAGCGGTCGCCGTCGATGACGGCCACACGCAACTGAGCTTCGCGGCCCTCAACCGCCGGGCGCATGCGCTGGCCTGCGCCTTGCAGGCCCAAGGCGTGGGCGCCGGGGACTATGTGGGCATTTATCTGCCCAACGGCTGCGCGGCGGTGTGGGCCGATTATGGCGTGACGATCAGCGGCGCCTGCCTGGTGCACCTGAACGCCGCCTACACCCGTGAAGAGATCATGTGGGCTCAGCAGCTCACCCCTATGCGCCATATCATCACCGACCGCGCCCTGGCGCCGACCTTGGCCGATCTCGGCGCAGCCCTCGTGCTCTGCGAAGACATCGTGCCCCTGGATTCGCCGCCCGTGCTGCCCGCCGTCAATGCCACCGACCCCGGCCGCGTGATCTTCTCGTCCGGCACCACGGGCAAACCCAAAGCCCTGCTCTACGACCAGGGCCGCCGCTGGCTGGCCGCCGTGATGCTGCGCGCCGTGCTGCCTTTCACACCCGGGCCAGGTTCGCGGGTGCTGTTGATGACGCCTTACGTGCACGGCGCCTCCATGCAGGCACGCGCCTGGCTGGATCACGGCGGCACCGCGGTGCTGCTCAATGGGGTGGAACGGGAGGCCGCCGGCCGCGAATTGCGCAGCGGCGCGCTGGACGCGATCTTCGCCCCGCCGACGGTGCTGGCCAAACTGGCCGCTTCATTCGAGGGTGAGCAGTTTTCCAGCGTACGGTGTGTCTTCACCGGCACGCAGACCCTCACGCCCGGCCTGTATGCCAAGGCCCGCGCCATGTTCGGCCCGACCGTACGCATCACCTACGGCAAGAGCGAGAACGTCAACCCCATCACCGTGCTGGATCCCCAAGCCACGCAAGCCTGCTTTGATGCCGCGCCGGCCGAGGGCGCCTGCCTGGGATGGCCCGCGCCCGGCGTGCAGTTGCGCATCAACGACCAGGGTGAAATCGAACTGCGCTCGCGGCACATGTATATCGGCCACATCGACCAGGAGGGTTTCCACGCCCCGCCCGCCGATGGCTGGCATCGCACCGGCGATCTGGGCCGCATCGACGAACAAGGCCGGCTCTGGCTTCTGGGCCGGATGGCAGACGTCATCAAAAGCGGCGGCTACAAGATCTACCCCGACGAAATCGAGGCCGCGCTGGCCGGCATGCCGGACTGCGGCGATATCTGCGTGGTGGCGCTGCCCTCCGATTATTGGGGCGAGGTCATCATCGCCGTGGCCGAACACGCGGACCCGGCCTGGCAGGAGGCCGCGCAACGGCGCGTAGCGGAACTGGCCCGCTACAAGCACCCGCGCGCCCATATCGCGGTCGCCGCGCTGCCGCGCAATCCGCAAGGCAAGATCAGCCGCCGCGCGGTGCGCGACCTGGTGCTATCGACCCACACACTGATCGACGGCCCCTACCCGAGCGTCCAGGCGCGCTGATCAATCCACCCGGGCATTGGACGTTTTGACGGCCTGCCCCCAGACCGATATTTCGCGCGCGATGAACTCGCGCGTCTGCTCGGGGCTGGCCGATACCGTCTCGGCGCCCAGACCCGCGAGCTTGGCCTGCAGATCTGCGCGGCCCAGGGCCTTGCGCGTCGCCGCATTGAGCTTGTCGACGACCGGCCGGGGGGTGCCCGCCGGCGCCAGCAGCACGATCCAGGCCTGCGCCTCGTAGCCCGGCACCCCTGACGCGGACACCGGCGCGGCCTTGGGAAAGGCGCGCGCCGGCTCCTTGCCGCCGACGGCCAGCACCTTCAAGGTGCCGGCCTGCACGTGCGGCATGATGGCCGGCCCGGCCTCGAACATCACGGCGACATCGCCACTGATCAGCCCGGTCAGCGCGGCGGCGGCTCCCCGATAGGGCACATGCGTGAGGTTCAGCCCGGCCTGGCTCTTGAACATTTCCATCGCCAGATGATTGGTCAGCCCGCTGCCGCCCGAACCATAATTCAACTGCCCGGGACGCTGCTTTACGTAGTCGACCAGCTCGCGCACATTGTTGGCGGGGAAGTCGGCGCGCACCACCAGAAACAGCGGCACCATGGCCACCAGCGCGACGGGTTCGTAGTCTTTCTCGACGTTGTAGGGCAGTTTGCTATAGAGCCCCGGATTGATCGCCACGGGGCCGCTTGCCGTCATCAGCAGCGTGTAGCCATCGGCCTCCGAGCGCTTGGCGGCCTCCATCCCGATGATGCCGCCGGCGCCTCCCCGGTTATCCACGAAGAAGGACTGGCCCAGGGCCTCGCTGAGTTCCTGCCCGACGGCGCGGGCAATCACATCCGTGGTCTGCCCGGCCGGATACGGCACGATGATCTTGACCCCCCGCTCGGGGTAGGCCGCCTGCGCCGCCGCGACCACGCCCGCGGCGCCCAGCAGAACACCCGCAATCCAATTGCGCATCCTCATTCTCCTTTGATGGCCCGGCGCAGCTCTTTGGCTACATCCGTACATAGAACATCTTGCTGATATTCATTATGTACGTACATTGATCTCGGGCCAATCAAAATCGTCAGCGAGGTCCTCTACCGGCCTGTCACGCCTGCGCCGCCGAGAAGTATCCGGGCCACAAGCCCGCCGCCGAGGCCGCGTGCACCGGGACGACGTGTTCGGTGCCCAGGCCAAAACGCATCACCGCAGGGCGGGCGGGATCAAACCCGGACCAGCCTGGCGATTGCTCGACGATGAAGTCGCGCCAATGCCCCATCATGGCCTGCGACGCGGCCAAGGCCTCGGCGGGCCGGCCTATTTTCTGGCTCACGTGCGCCTGGCCGGTATTGCCGAACACGAAAGGAACATCCGCCGCATGCGGTGAGCTGTCGGCGCTGCCAGCGACCGGAAACCCGAACTCGTAGGCCCAGGCCGGCATCCCGGCGCGCGCATGGCGCGCCAGCATATGCAGCATCGGCGCCCGGAAGACCAAGTCGGTATAGAGCGCTCGCCAGATGGCCGGCGCCGTGTCGTGTCCCTGGGCGTAGAGGTCGATGACCTCGCGCACGTCGGGCGCCTGGGCGAAAGCATAGTGGGCCGCGATCAGGGCGGCCGCACGCGGCTGCAGTTCGGCCAGCGTGGCCGGCGCCTGCATGGGAGACAGGCGCTGCCCCTGGCCGTCGGTCAGATCAAACCAGAAGTCCGCCTCGGTGGCCGTCCACCCCGCCAGCAGCGGCACCCGGGCGGCCGGGGCATCGTATGGCCACTGCCGTATCAATTGGCCGTCACGCACCGGCGCCGTAGCCGGCCGCTTGAAAGCCGCCGAAACCGCAAACGCCTGCTCCTGCTGTTGCAGCACGGCGCCATCGATCTGGCGCAGGCCCGCGACGTCCACGCCCAACGACGCGCACAGCGCTTCGGTATAGGCGCTGGCGGCCTCCATCTCCGCGAACATGGGAGGGCGAAACAAGGGCGGGCTCTGCGTGATGATGCCGCGATACAGCCCGGCCTCCAGCCCATGCTGGGCGATGAGGGCGACATTGGCTGCCCCCGACGACTGCCCAGCCAGCGTGACCCGGGCCGGATCGCCCCCGAAGGCCGCGATACTGTCGCGCACCCAGCGCAAGGCGGCGAGCTTGTCCTGCAGCCCCCAGTTGGCGCACAAGCCGGTGTCAGGATCGGCGAGCAAGGGATGCGCCAGCCCGCCCAGCGCGCCCAGCCGATAGTTGATCGTCACCACCACCACGCCATGCGCGGCCAGCGCCGCGCCATCGATGGCGCTGGCCGCGCCACTGCCATTGCGGGTAGCGCCGCCATGCACCCACAACAGAACCGGGTGGCGGCCCGAGGTCGAGGGTGTCCATACATTGAGGAACAGGCAATCCTCCGACTGGGCGGCCGGCGGTTCGTTGAGCCAGCTCTGATTGCCCAGCGGCGTCTGCAAACTCGCCGGCCCGGGCCGCAAGGCATCCCGCGCACCGCTCCAGGGCCGGCAAGGCCGCGGCGAGCGCAGGCGCAGCGCGCCTACTGGCGGCTCAGCGTAAGGAATACCAAGAAAGGCGCTCACGCCGCTTTGGCGCTGCCCGCGCAACAGGCCTTGCGGCGACGCCGCCATTACGAAATCCGTCATCCATCCTCCACGATATGCCGCGCCCGCAAGCGGCCGCGCCCTCAAAACAATATTGAGAATTGATTGCATTATGAATGCAGACCCGCCGGTGGACGCCCCGCTTCGCAGCAACATAAATAATGAGTATTATTCTCAACCTATCCGAAGGCGCCCGGCTGGCGTCTCGCATCCGGGGCGCCCGCATGTCCACTACCGAATTCGCCGGTTCTCGGCCCAGGCTCGAGCACTTGTATGCCGAACACCATGGCTGGCTGCGCACCTGGTTGCGCCGCCGCCTGGGTAATGCGTTCGACGCGGCGGATCTCGCGCACGACACTTATCTGCAGTTGCTCAAGACCGGCCACCTGCCTGAACCGCAGGAATCGCGTCAGCATCTGGTGCAGATCGCCCGTTGCCTGGCCATCGACCTGCATCGCCGACGCAAGATCGAGGCCGCCTATCTGGATGCCCTCGCACAATCGCCCGCCACGCATGTCCCCTCCGAAGAGGCGCGCGCGCAGGTCATCCAGACCCTGATGGAAGTCGACAGGCTGCTGCACAGCCTGCCGGCCAAAGTCCGCATGGCGCTCTTGTGGTGCAAGCTCGACGGCCTGAGCTACGCCGAGATCGCCCAGCGGCTGGGCGTTTCCACGTCCTCCGTGAAAAAATACATCGCGACGGCGCTGCTGGCCTGCTATGAGGCAGACCCGGGTCAAGGCGCATGAGCGACACCGCCCGCCCCCCCGCCTCGCCGCGGCCCATCGATCCTGGCGTTATGCGCCAGGCTGCGGAATGGATCGCCCAGCTCTGGTCGGACGACGCCAGCGAGCAGGATCAACGGGCCTGTGAGCGCTGGCGTGCCCGCCACCCCGACCACGAGCAAGCCTGGCAACGCCTGATCGCCTTTGAAGCCAAGCTCGGCAGCGTCCCGCCAGACGCGGCACGCCTGGCCCTGCATCAGCCGCTGGCCAACGGCCGCAGGCGCGCGCTGCGCGCCTTGAGTCTGGGCGCGCTGGTTCTGGGGACAGGCTACGTCGTGCACCGCAGCGACACCTGGCAACGGGCCACGGCCGACCACCGCACCGCGACCGGCGAGATCCAGGCCCTCACCCTGCCCGACGGCACGCAAATCGTGCTGGCGACGGATACTGCGCTGGACGTGCGCTACAGCGGCACCGAGCGGCTGCTCGTGCTGCGGGCCGGCGAAATCCTGGTCGCCACCGCGCCCGACAACCACCAGCCGGCCCGGCCCTTCCGGGTCAGCACCCGCCACGGCACCGTGCAGGCGCTGGGCACGCGCTTCACCGTGCGCGAGGACGCCGACGCCGCGCGCGTGGCGGTCTTCGAAGGCGCCGTCGAAATCCGCGCCGGCGGGCCGGTCGTGCGCGTCGACGCCGGCCAGGGAACACGCTTTACGCAGTACGCCGTGGATGCGCCTGCCCCCGTCTCGGAGCAGGCTGCCGCCTGGGCGCAGGGCGTGCTGATCGCCGACAACATGCGGCTCGACGCCCTGCTCGCCGAGCTCGGCCGCTACCGCAAGGGGCTGCTGCGTTGCGATCCTGCCGTCGGCGGCTTGCGTGTCAGCGGGGTGTTCTCGTTGCGCGACACCGACCGGGCCCTGCACAACCTGACCCGCGCCCTGCCCGTGGACGTGATCTACCGCACCCGCTATTGGGTCAGCGTGCGCGCGGCGAGCTAGCCCCGCGGCCGGCCGTTACAATTTTTTTGAGGCAACCGTTGGCCCTTTGGCCGTGCTCGAACGGAATACAAGGTGACCCCATCCACCTTGGTTCCTGACCAGCAAGGCTTCACGCATGCCCTCTCATCCCTTCCGTCCTGAACACCGCCGCCCCCCCGCGCGCTCCACGGCCGCTGACTCCGCCCTGGGCCGGCAACGCCGCGCCGCCCACCTGGCCTGGCTACTAAGCACCACACTGGCGTTGGCCACGGCCGGCGCCGCGGCCCAAAACCAGGCCACGCCACAGGCCCGCGCCTACGCCATCGCTGCGGCGTCGTTGAGCCAGGCGCTCACTGCCTACGCCAACGCAGCGGGAGTGGAGCTCACCATGGATGCCAAACTGCTGCAGGACAAGCAGAGCCCGGGCCTGAACGGGCGCTACAGCGTGGCCGAGGGTTTCGCCGAACTGCTGCGCGGCCATGGCCTGCGCGCCGAGCCGGAGGCCAACGGCAGCTACACCTTGAGAGCCGCCGGTGCGGCCGACAGCGTGACACTGGCGCCGGTCAACGTCACCGGCCAGGGCGAGAGCGCCACGGGGCGCTTTACCGGCTATGCCGCCACGCTCAGCGCCACCGGCACCAAAACCGACACCCCGCTGATCGAAACGCCGCAATCGATCTCGGTGGTCGGCGCCGAAGAAATCGAAACGCTCAAGGCCCAGAACCTGCAGGACGCCCTGGGCTATGTCGCCGGCGTGAGCCGGTTCGAGGGCATCTCGCGCGTGCAGGACACCCTCTACATTCGGGGTTTCCAGGCCCAGGCGGGCACCGGCAGTTTCTATCGCGACGGCACCAAATACACCGTCAATGCGTTCAACGGCAAACAGGAAATCTACGGCCTGGAGCGCATCGAAGTCCTCAAGGGCGCCTCCTCCGTGCTGTACGGCTCGGCCGCACCTGGCGGCCTGGTCAATATGGTGAGCAAACGCCCCACGCCCTATGCGCTGCGCGAACTGAATGTCGAGCTCGGCAACTTCGACCGCAAACAGATCTCGGGCGACCTGGGCGGCCCCCTCGACGATGACGGTGTCTGGTCATACCGGCTGACCTTCCTGCAACGCGACAGCGACACCTTCGTCGACCATGTCAAAGACGACCGCAGCTTCGTTGCCCCCGCCCTGAAATGGCAGCCCAATGCCTCGACCTCGCTCACGCTGCTGGCCGATTACCAGAAGGACAAGACCAACTACGTTTATTGGCTGCCCGCCGACGGCACGATCTTCTCCACGCCCTACGGACGTATCCCGCGCAACCGCTTCACGGGCGAGCCGGGCTACAGCAAGTTCGACGTCGAGCGCTACTCGGTGGGCTATCTGTTCGAGCATGCCTTCAACGACCAGGTGACGTTCAAGAACAGCCTGCGCTACTTCCATTCGCGCAGCGACTTCCCCCAGGTCTGGGTCTCCGGGCTGGCCGCCGATCAGCGTACATCGGCCTACCGAGGCGGCACGCTGCGCTGGGAGCGCTCATCGGCCATCGTGGCCGACACCTCGGTGCAGATCCGCGCCTCGCACGGCGCGGTCGACCATACCCTGCTGGCAGGCTTTGACTACACCCGCCCCAAAAACCAATCCGAACGCTACGACCGAAGCGCCAGCAATATCGATTACTACAACCCGGTCTACGGCAGCCCGCTGGGCGCGCCCACGCGCGACGACTGGTGGTCATACAACGCCGACACGACCCAGTTGGGCGTCTATCTGCAGGACCAGATCAAGATCGCCAACAAATGGGTGATCCTGCTCGGCGGCCGCTACGACCATGCCCGCGATAACCAAAGCAATCTCTACACCGGCGTAAAGTCCGTCGACAACGAAACCAGCCAGGCCTTCACCGGCCGCGCCGGGCTGGTCTATCTCGCGGACAACGGCCTGGCTCCGTTCTTGAGCTTCGGCCAATCGTTCGAGCCCACCACGGGCACCGATCGCCAGGGCTCGCGCTTCGAACCGTCAACCGGCGACCAATACGAAATCGGCCTGCGCTATCAACCTCCGGGCTCGCGCACCTTGATCTCCATCGCCGCCTACCAACTGACCCGCCAGAAAGTCTCCGTCACCGACCCGGTGGATCCCAGCTACTCGGCGCAGATCGGCGAGGTGCGCTCGCGCGGCTTCGAACTCGAAGCGCGCAGCCGCATCGGCAGCAGCACCAACCTGATCGCCGCCTATGGCTACACCGACGCGCGCACGACCAAAGCCAGCCCGCTGCAACCCGCACAAGTCGGCCTGCGCTCACCCGGCATACCTTTTCACCAGTTCTCGGTGTGGGCGGACTACAGCTTCGGCCAATTCGGCCTGCCCGGCTTCAAACTCGGCGCGGGCGTGCGCTACCAAAGCTCGACCAAGCCCAACACCGGCGACTTCAACGTTCCGGCCTTCACCCTGGTCGACGCCATGGCCGGCTATACCACCGGCCCCTGGAGCCTGGCGCTCAACGTGACCAACCTGTTCGACAAGACGTATGTCGGCAGTTGCACCACAGGCTGCTTCTACGGCGAACCGCGCCGCATCATCGGCACGGCGAGCTATCGTTGGTGAACAGGCAGGGCTTCGGCCCTGCCGCCAACTTCAAAATGCCTGCCGATAAATAGACAGCGCGTCACCCATTCCTACTGGGCGCCGATTATTTATCAGGAGCCGTTGCTGCGCCATAGCGTCCTCAGCCAGACCCTCCAGGTCGCGCTCTTCTATACCGACATCTCGCAGCCGGAGAGGTATGTCTCCGATCTGAATGATCTGCTCCATACGCTCGATCAAAATCGCTGCAGCCTCATCTCCTTGCCCTGCTGCCGGTAAAGCCAAGCCATGGGACAGCTCGGCGTAAAGCGATGCGCAGGCTGGCAAATTGAATCGCATGACATGCGGCAACATCAGAGCATTCGACAAACCGTGCGGGATATGAAAACGCCCACCAATTGGATAGGCCAAAGCGTGCACCGCCCCGACAGGGGCATTAGCAAAAGCCTGGCCCGCGAACATAGAGCCAAGCAACATAGCCTCTCTGGCCTGAAGATTCTCACCGTCCTCCAGAACCGCTTCAATGTTGCTTATCAACATGCGCAGCGCAGCTAATGCGTAATGATCAGAGATCGGATTCTTCAAGCGAGCTGTCGTGTACGCCTCGATCGCGTGCACCATCGCATCGATGGCCGTTGCAGCGGTAACGGCTTTAGGAAGACCGACTGTTAGGGCAGGATCCAGTACCACCGCATCGGCATACAACAAATCAGAAACAACACCGGCCTTGACGCCTTCGCCCACGCTCAATATGGCAATGGGCGTGACTTCGGAGCCAGTACCCGCCGTTGTGGGAACCTGCAACAACGGCAGCCGCGGACCATCAGCTTTACCGATACCGTAGAGCTGATTGAGCGCCTGCTTGCTGCCCAAGAGCAGCGCCAGGACTTTCGCACTGTCCATGGACGATCCGCCTCCCCAGCCAATGATCACGTCGGCGCCCGCCTGCTCTGCCGCTGCCGCCAACGCCAGCACGACCTCCTCTGGAGGATCTGCCACCACGCCGTCGAGCGTGGTGACCTGCCAACCGGCCTTACGAAGCGCGTCTATTGGGACGCGCAGCATGCCGCTAGCCGCAATCACCGCATCCGTCACGATTACGGCTCGTCGCCCCGGAGTCATCGAGGCCAAGGTGTCGTGAAGCTCGGCGCTGCGGCCAACACCGCATATCACTGACGCCACCGTTTTAAAGGTGAACGATGTCGATCCGGAGGAGGCACTCACTTTGCCTCTCCTCGTGTGGCGTACCCAGCCTGAACAATGCTATTCCTCAGCAGTCCAACCCCCTCAATTTCAACCTCGCAAACATCGCCTGGCTTCATCCATAACGGCGGAGTCCTAGCCGCCCCAACTCCCGAAGGCGTCCCAGAGAGAATCACATCTCCCGGCAGAAGTGTCATAACCTCGGAGAGAAGCTCAATGAGTCGCGCGACATTGAATATCATGTCGTCCGTGTTGGCCTGTTGTACGACTTCCCCATTCAAGCGTGTCTGTATTGACAGACCTGCGCCGCCCTTAGGCAGCTCGTCTGCGCTCACGAAGCAAGGGCCAAACCCTCCGGTCGCATCGAAATTTTTCCCCATCGTCCACTGATGCGTGCGTAATTGATAATCGCGTAAAGACGCATCATTGAATACTGAATAGCCAGCAACATAATCCAGCGCGTCGTCGTAACTCACCCCGCTACACCGTCGACCGATGAAGACCGCCAACTCCCCCTCGTAGTCAAGTTCCTGAGACACAGCAGGACGCACTATTGGAGCGTCATGCCCCACCAACGTCGTGGTCGTTCTCAAGAAAACCACTGGATAGTCTGGTTTCTCGAACCCAGTTTCGGAAGCATGATCGATGTAATTCAAACCGATACAAATTAGCTTTCCCGGATGCTGAGAGGGCGGAAGCAACTCTAACTTCGCCAGGGGCAGGCGCTCTGCATTGCATTGGTCCAGGCGTGAGCGGATGTGCTCAATAACCCCGGATCCGGCGGATAGTAATTCGTTCATATCCTGCGGCAACGCAGGATCCAAGGCCTGCAGCGCAATCACTTGCTGACCTTCAAGGACCCCCAACTGGCTTGTATTCTCCCCGCGAAATGAAACGAGTTTCATACTGTCCCCTGCGAGTGGCCTGGTAGAGAGATATAGCGCTCCCCAAATACGGTATAGGTCTGGCTCTTCGGACCAACGCGATCTTCGGCGTGCACGAACCTGGTAGAGCCGAGTCCCTTCACGGATCGTGGCAGAAGCAAACCACGGACGAAAGCTGTCGTCTCTGTTTGACTCATTACTGCAGACACGGGCTCATCGATTCCATTCTCGATGAAAACATCGCCTGGCCTGTGGATATGCCGCACGCCGCCCGGACCGATAGCATCAAGCTCTCCGGTCAATACGTAACGCAATCCTGGGCCTTGATGCATATGCACCGGGGCCGCCGATCCAGCCGGAAAGCTCACCTGATCACAGCGCAACAGCCATTCAAATGCGGGATCGAGATCCACTTCGCAGTCCATCCGGACCACTGACTCGGACTCCGGCGCGGACTTCAGACGACCCGTGTATCCGCCGCCTAGAGAAACCAACTCCCAACGCAGCAGGTGGGTTCCACTCGAACCGGCGTGGAAGGTTGCAGCAGTTTCATTGATCCACGATGACGCCGCACGAACCAGTTGCCGCGAACAATCAGTCTCAATCGTGACGTCACCCGCAACCACATAGACACCGCGCGCCGCGCGCGGAAGAAACACCGGGCTATTGCCCTTGCCAAGCTTGTCTTCAATGATACGAAAAGAGAAAAGCACAGTAGCTCCAGCTCAATGATTCAAAAAGTGTTCTGCCACCCGGAAGGGAACAATCTCGATGTCGTGCCAGACGCCAGAAACTCGCCACGGGTCGTCAGCAAGAATTCCCTCTAACTCCTGCAGCGAGTCGACGTTCCAGATCGCGCCAGAACCGGCGGGATTCTCATGAGTGTCCTTAATCATCCCCCCGATCAGGAGCTTTCCCATCGCCTGGAATTTGGCGGCACGTTCAATATGCGCTGGCCTTAGCTCCAGACGTTTACGCTGCGTCTCTGCATCCAAAGGATCTCGCATCCGGCATAGGACTATGAATTGCATAACAAGTGGATTCCTGCTTACTGGATAATGGAAAAGACACAACCGCCCAGCGTCTCGGCGCGCAACCTCACCCTATCTCCTGCCTGTAATGCCACGGCCGCCGTGGCGCCTCCAGACATGAGAATGTCACCCGCCAACAACTCACCGCCATAGCGCGTCACAAGCTCAGCGGCCGCAACCAGAGAGCGGCTCGGATGACCCAAGATCGCGGCACTTGAACCGATCTCCCGCGCTTGGCCATTCACTTCCAGAATCATCCCCAGATTGGAGACGTCAACGGTCGGCGGGAACCAAGGACCCAGTACCACGCCGCACGATGATGTGTTGTCTGCAATAGCGTCTGCAGCGCGGAACTTGAAGCTCTCGTAACGGCTATCTATGATTTCCACGGCAGCGGCCACGCCGCCCACGGCAGCCCAGGCTTGCAAAGGAGTCACCTTACCTTTGAGGGGCGCTTTCAGTAGGAATGCGATTTCTGGCTCGGCTCGGGGGTGAATCATGCGCGAACGAGAAATCGACCCACCATCTTCGATGCACATGCCGTCGGTCAATCTTCCCCAACTCATTTCATCCACGCCGACCTGGGCCATCTTAGCTTTGCTAGTCAAACCCATTTTGATGCCAAGCCTGCGTTCACCGCTGGCAAGGCGCTTTTCGACCAAGCGCCTTTGGACCTCATAGGCCTGGGTAGACGTCATGGAGAATCCCGGCTGTGGAATGGGCCGCGCACTTTCCGCTGCGGCACAAAGCCGATCTGCCAGAGTGGTCATATCATTGTCCGTCATGACAAAACTCCTTGTTTCTTCTATTTCGCCGAATCAGTGCCGTAGTTGACCGCGACGCTACCCAGGCCAGAGATGCGTATGCAAATGTCGTCACCGGGCCGCATCGATACCATCGGCCCCAGAGCCCCGGACAGCACGAGGTCTCCGGCAAGCAGCGGGCGTCCCAACTTGACCATGATGCGCGCTAGCCACAACACAGCCTGCAAAGGATTCCCCATACAAGCAGCGCCCGCGCCAAATGACACCCCCTCCCCATTCCGCTCAACCGTCATCCCTACGAGTTCCAGGTCGAGGTGAGCAAGGCTCACCGGGCGTGTTCCCAGCGCGTAGTAACCCGACGAGGCGTTATCGGAAATGGTGTCTTCGATGCCGAAATCCCAGCCGATATACCGGGTATCGATGATCTCCACCGCAGGCAAGGCATAATCGAGTCGGCCGATCAACTCCCCCAAAGTGATGTCCTCAAGAGTGAGGTCCGCCCCAACCATGAACGCTATCTCGCCTTCGGCCTTAGGAAGATTCATAGAACGACCCGGCAATACTTCCCCGCTAGGAATCTCCATGTCGGCAAACAGCATGCCGTAATCCGGTTGATCAATACCGGCATTGCGCTGCACCGACTTCGAGGTAAGGCCAATCTTGCGACCAACCAGGCGGCGTCCCTCCGCTATCCACCGTTGCGTATTGACCTCCTGTACCGCGTAAGCGGCAGCGATGTCCCCCGGTTCGAGCAGCCCCCCCACTGGCTGGCAAGGAATACCGCTCAATCTAGCGTCGTATATGAAGCGAGCGGCCGACTCGATGGCGGCACGGTCGGTCTGTCGGGAAGCACGCATTGGATGAACTCCGATCGGTGATACGTAAGATGCGATTCAGGATGAGCGAGCGTTGCGTTCTGACTCTTTGTCTCGTGCAGCCAGGTCCATGCCGCGCGTTTCCGGCAGAAACAACAGAACCAGGAGCAACAGCACGTTGGCGCCCATAGTGAAGACTGCGATGGCAACGTTCAAAGCCATCTTGGCTGACAAGAAGCCGATCAATGCCGGCATCAGCGCGCCAACGGCTCGTCCAGCGTTGTATGTCAGTCCTTGCGCGGTACCCCGGACACGACTGGGGAACAACTCGGCCAGATAGGCGCCGAAAGGACCAAAACCTCCTGCCACCACGGCCCCAAGCGGCAAACCCAACCACAACATCGCCGTGTCGCTGATCGGCAGTACCATGTACGAGTATGTGAGCGCTATTGATAGCACCGCGCACAACGCAAAGGCTTTTTTTCGACCATAGCGGTCGGCAATAAATCCGCCCGCCCAGACCCCAAGAATGCTGCCTACGATGAATACGAGGGTGTACCCGCTCGTACCAAACACGGACAAACCGCGCTCTTGCTTTAAATAGGTGGGCAACCAGGTTGTCATCGCGTAGTAGGCGCCTTGCAAGCCCGTGGTCAGCAAGGAACCAAAAAAGACATAGCGCAACACGCCGGGCTGAGTGAACACGGCGAGACGCGACACTTGCTGCTCATCGTTTTTGGCGGCATCGCGCTGAAACAGCTCAGGCTCCCGCACGTGCTTACGAACGTAAAGCACAAAAAAGGCTGGCAAGACTCCCAACGCAAACATCACGCGCCAGGCCCATTGCTCCGGAACCAGAGAAAATACGGCCCAATACAGAATCGCAGCCAGCCCCCATCCAAACGCATGCCCGGATTGCACGACCGATAGTGCTCTGCCGCGATACTTTGCCCGAATCGTTTCGCTCAACAGCACTGCGCCACATGCCCATTCACCGCCAAACCCGATGCCCTGCAACACACGCATGATGAGAAGCTGATCAAAGTTCTGGGTAAAGGCGCTCAGCAAGGTAAAGAAGGAGAACCAAACAATGGTCACTTGCAGGATTCGAACGCGTCCGAAACGATCGGCAAGGTAGCCCGCAAGAACGCCGCCAACGCATGAGGAGAGCAGCGCTGCACTACCCAGCAATCCAGCCTCTCCCTTGCTAATTCCCCACGTGGCAATCAAGGTAGACATGACGAAGCTGTAGAGCATTACGTCGAAGGCATCGAGCGTCCACCCACCGAAAGTGGCGGCCATGGTCTTTTTTTCGTTTTGATTCAGTTCTGAAACCCATGACACCATGGTCACGGCTTCCTCGCTGCGCGGCGATGACGCGGGGGTCGGCATAAACAGTCTCCAGTGTTTTTTCTGACGTGGCTCCCGGGGTATCACCACGTCGACGATGTGCGCTGAGTATAGGTATCAAGCCTGGAAATTAGATGATTTCCAGGCGTTTTACTTCCATATAATGAAAGCCCCAACACGCCCATCGCTCCGGCCGACACCCATGACCACCACACCACCACCTTCCGAGCACCCCGAGGACGCAGACCACCAAGAACCCGCAGCGGCGGAGGGCTGGTCGCCGAGCAGCGCCGATGGACTCCTGCTTGCATCAGCTCCCACAGTGCCCGCAGAGGACGGCGCCCAGAGCATTCGCCGCACAATCTCCGTCCTTCAGGCAGTCGCTCACGGCCGACTCCGAGGCCTGAGACTGACCGAGATCTCAGACATCACGGGCATCGCCCGCCCCACGGTCCATCGGCTATTGAATGTGCTCACAGCGGAGGGGCTGACAAAACGCTCGACGAGCTCTGGCCGCTACTACATAGGCCCGCAAGTAAGCCTGCTGGCACTCGCCAGGCCAGCACTGCCAGCGCTGCTTCGCTGCGTTGAAGGCCCCTTGGCCGATATCAGCACCCGTTTCGGCGAGACCGCATTTTTCTCGATTCGCTCCGGCCTCGATTCCATTTGCGTAGCGCGTAGCCTGGGCCGATTTCCAATACAAGTACTGGCCATCGAAGAGGGCGACCGGCGCCCCTTAAGCGCCATCACGTCAGGCATCGCAATGCTGGCAGCCCTGCCTGAAGCCACCGCCACACGAATTCTCTCCTGGGACAGACGGCGAGCAGAGGCCATGGGCATCGATCTGAAACTGACCTCCGAGCGCCTCGCAGAGGCCCGTGAGCGTGGCTTCGTGCTGCGAGACGGCGGAGTTCCTCCTGGCACCAAGGCAGTGGCCGTCAGCCTAACAACGAGCCAACATATCCCTTTCGCAGCGATCAGCGTAGCCGGGACTAACGCACGCATGGACCATGAGCGCTGCCTGGAAATCGCAGCCTATGTGCGAGAGAAAGCAGACGCCCTAGCCGCGATTCTCAAACCGCCCTCAGCACAAACACCTTTGACACCAGACTAGTAACGTCCTTCACGAGCACAATACGTCCATATTATGGAATCATTAAGGCAGGCGAAAATCTTACCAGGCCGCCCCATCGAGATAATGCGCACTCCCCCTCAAAGATAGATATCAGGAGTCGCCGTGCAGCAAAATCGCATCGCCATGAATAACCGTCACGCAATCGTGACCGGAGCAGCCAATGGCCTCGGACTCGCGATCGTTCAGCGCCTGCACGCCAGTGGCGCCCGCGTCACGTTATGGGATACCGATACAATCCGCGGCACAGAAGCAGCAGACTCTTTGGGATCTCACGCGCGGTTCTCCACCGTTGACGTAACGTGCGCCCCAACAATATTGGCGCACGAACTCCAGCAGTCAATTGAAGCATTCGGCCCAGTGGATGTATTGATCAATAACGCTGGCATCGCAGGGCCCAACGCCACTGCTTGGGAGTACCCCTTGGAAAAATGGCGTCAAGTCATTGAGATCAACGTGATCGGTGTTCTTCAATGCTGCCGAGCTGTTCTGCCAGGCATGATCCAAGGTGGCTACGGACGCGTCGTCAATATCGCTTCCATTGCAGGGAAAGAGGGTAACGCTACGGCTTCCGCCTATGCAGCATCAAAGGGTGCGGTGATAGCGATGACAAAATCAATAGCCAAGGAACTGGTTGGTACAGGCGTACTCATGAACTGCATTGCTCCCGCGGCGATCGAGACGGACATATTCAAACAAAACGACCAGGATTTTAAGAATCTGCTCCAGTCGAAAATTCCTATGGGACGGTTGGGCCAACCTGAAGAGTTGGCAGCACTCGTAGCCTGGATGGCCAGTGAAGAATGCTCGTTCAATACAGGGGCGGTCTTCGATCTGTCGGGCGGCCGGGCCACCTACTAGCATCCTGGTGGCAGCGTGCGCGCATACCTCCCCAGGTTTGCGACATGCTCCCCCTGCCCCATCAGTCAGACGGATGCCCTCAAGCGTCGCCGCACCACGATAATCAAGAGTTAATCTAAGGGCTGGTACGCTGCCCTTGAAGCGTTTTCTCGGCAGTCCCGTGCCAGACATCACCAGTTCACAATCGTCCCATAGGGAAAGTGCCGGGCTTGATTGTCGGTCCAGCCGGCACGCCAACACTACCCTGTTTAGCTAACATCACCACCTCGAAGCACTCACTCCGGCAATGACTCCTCGGCAGCTGCGGTACTTTCTGGAAATCGCGCATTGCGGCAGCTTCTCGGTCGCGTCGGCGGCCTTGCGCGTGGCGCAGCCGGCGTTGAGCCAGCACGTCGCGTCGCTGGAGTCCGAACTGGGCGTGATGCTGTTCGACCGACGCGCCAAGGGCGTCACACTGACGCCGGCGGGCGAGCGCCTCAAACAACGGGCTGCCTCCATCCTGGAGCAGCTCGATGCTTTGAAAACCGATGTGGCGGGCCCGCCCGGCAAGCCGCGCGGCCCGGTGCGGGTCTGCCTCTCGCGCTCCTTGGCGCGGGTGCTAGTCGCGCCGCTGTTGCGCCACGTCGAGCGCGAGCTGCCGGACGTACGCTTGCTGCTGTCGTCAGCGTTGTCCAGCGAAGTGCGCACGGCGCTGGAAACCCGCCAACTGGATGTGGCCCTGATGCCCAACGCATTCGAGTTGCCCGGGCTGGATTGCACCCCCATCTACGAAGAAGGGTTCTCGCTGTTCGGCCGGGCCTCGCTCTTCGAGCGTCCGGGCAAGACCATCGCCTTTTCCGCCATCGGCTCGCGCCCGCTGGTCGCACCGGACAGAGATCATGATCTGCGCCGGCTGATCGAACGCACGGCCATCGATCTGAACTGCCCGCTCAATGTGAAGTACGAGGTCAACGATCCCGACCTGAACTATGCGCTGGTGCGCGAGGGTCTGGCTTTTGCGATTCTTCCGGCCAGCGCCACCCTCGACCTGGGCATGCACGACGCCGCCATCGCGGAACGCAAAGTGATCCGGCCCGCCATCACGCGCGTGCAGTCCATCGTCCGTGTGCCGGGCGAAGCCCAAACCGCAGCCGCACAAGCCGTCGGCCAGGCGCTCATCACGGTTTTGCAAGCGCTGGTCAAAACCAAGTTGCTCGGCGGGCGCATCATCACCGCGCAGCCCTGAACGGCACGGGCCGCGCCATCTCCGGCACGCCAATGATTTTCTGGTGATAAGAAAATCACTGCGGCGCCGGCCGCAGTGATTGCATCGTTTAATCGCCCCAGGTTGTATCGCGGCTCGCGGCCTGGGCTGCGAGACCGATGGCGTTCGTTGCGCGGTGGATATTCATATGTTTTCTTTTGATTAGACCGCCTCAGCGATGAAATATAGGATTCCCAGTCTTCTGAATCCTCTCCGCGCAAGGCGGGACATCTCATGCTTTTCACACGCAGGCGGTTCAATCTCTTGATGGGTTTGGCAGCGATCGCGCAAGGCGCCATTCCTACGATCGTTTTCGGCAAGTCCGCCGGCACGGTGACCGAGTATGCCAACGAGCCCGCTGTCCTGACGCAGATCGACCGCAACGGGCCGGAGGCCATCGCCGCCAAGATTCTCGAAGGGCTGGTCGACCATGACGCCGATCTGAAGCTGGTGCCAGCCCTGGCCGTGTCGTGGGAGCAAAGCCCGGACGCGCTGCGGCACACGTTTCATCTGCGCAAAGGCGTGAAATGGCACGATGGCAAGCCCTTCACCTCGGCAGATGTCGCCTACTCCCTGCTGACACTGAAGAAGGTCCATCCCCGGCGCAAATCGACCTTCGCCAATCTGGTCGATGTGGAGACGCCCGACGCTTCAACGGCGGTGCTTGTGTTCTCCAAACCCGCGCCCTACTTGTATGGCGCGCTCGGAGCGGGCGCGCCGATCTTTCCCAAGCACCTGTATGACGGCGTGCCCCTGGCGACCAACCCGGCTCAGTCAGCTCCCGTCGGCACCGGCCCTTTCGTCTTCAAGCAATGGGCCCGAGGCAGTCATGTACTGCTGGAGCGCAATCCCGACTATTGGGGCGGCGCGGATCCGCAGGTTGACCGCGTCGTCTTGCGCTTTATTCCAGACATTGGCGCACGCGTGGCCGCGCTAGAGACGGCGGAGTTGGACATCGGCGGGCCAGGCGTGCCGATCTCCGAGGTGGATCGCCTGCGCAAGCTGAGCAAGCTCACCGTGGTCGACGACGTCAAGGATCTCGGCGGGCCGCACATCCAGTTCTTCTACAACCTGGACAAGCCCTTGCTGCAGGACATCCGTGTCCGCAAGGCCATCGCGCATGCCATCAATATCCCGGAAGTGATCTCGACGGTGTTTCGCGGCTACGCCAGACCGGCGCCGTCGGTCATTGGCCCTAACCTGCCCGATTTCCACGACGCGAGCATACAACCCTATGCGTTCGACCTGGATCTTGCCAACCGCTTGCTCGACGAGGCCGGCCACGGGCGCAAGCCGGACGGCAGCCGCTTCAGTGTGCGGATTCTTTACAACCCCTTCTCCGATCAACCCGGCAAGGTCGCGGAATACCTGCGCTCCGCGCTCGACAGGATAGGCGTGCGCGGCCAGATCGTTCCCTACGATTACGCCACTTACGTGACCAAGGTGTACGGCGAGCGCGACTTCGACATCGAGGTCGAGCAGTTGGCCAATGGCTACGACCCGACGGACGGGGTGCAGCGCGGCTATTGGTCCAAAGCGTTCAAACCCGGCGTTCCCTGGTCCAACGCCGCGCATTATCACAGTGCGCGCGTGGATCAGTTGTTCGAGGAGGCCGGCGCGGAGCCGGATGTCGCCCGGCGTCAAGCGCTTTACTTCGAGATCCAGAAGCTCGTCTACGACGATATTCCCTCGGTCGGCATCGCCGCGCCGCAGACCTTCGCCGTCTACAACGCCAGGCTCGATGGCGTGCTGGATCGGGTCTCGCTGTCGCGCGCCAAGCTGCGCCAGAAAGACAAGGCCTAGCCATGCGCCTGACTTCGGACGCGGCCTGGGCCCCGGGTCGTGTGCAACGTTTCTGGTCCCGGTTGTCGCGACCGCTGCGCATCGCCGGCAAACGAACCCTGGACGCCGTACCGACCGTGCTCGGCATTGTGGTGCTGAACTTTCTGCTGCTGCAGCTGGCGCCTGGCGACGCGGCCACGGCCATCGCGGCCGAATCCGGCGCGGCCACGCAGGAGATGATGGACGATCTGCGCACGCAGTTCGGCCTGAATCTGAGCGTGGCGACCCAGCTCGGCCACTATCTGTTCGATCTGGCGCACCTTGACCTGGGCGTCTCGCCGCGCTTCAACATGCCCGTCATGCAGTTGATCATGGAGCGCCTGCCCGGCACGCTGGCGCTGATGAGTTGCGCGCTTGTGATCGCGACGGCGCTGGGCCTTTCCGCCGGGGTGGTGATGGCCAACCATGCCGGCCGACTGCCCGACCGGGTGCTGTCCTTCCTGGTGCTGTTCTTCTATTCGATACCAGGATTCTGGATCGGCTTGATGCTGATCGTCGTTTTCTCGGTCCATCTGGGATGGCTGCCCAGCGGCGGCGCCATGCCGGCCTGGTCCAGCGCGACCGGCTTGAGTGCGGTGCTCGAGAAAGCGCGTTTCATGGTGTTGCCCGTCACCTCGCTCTCCTTGCTGTATATCGCCATCTATAGCCGGATCACCCGGGCCGCCATGCTCGAGGTGCGTTCGCAGGATTTCGTGCGCACCGCCCGGGCCAAAGGCTTGCGCCCTGCCCGCATCAGCGTGCGCCATGTCCTGCGCAACGCGCTAATTCCCATCACCACACTCGCCGGGCTGCATATCGGCGGCATTCTCGGCGGCGCGGTCATCATCGAGACGGTGTTCAGTTGGCCGGGGCTCGGCCGACTGGCCGTCGAATCCATCATGGCGCGGGACTTCACTGTGCTCATGGGGATACTGCTGCTCTCTTCCCTTCTTGTCATCCTGGTCAACATCGTGCTGGATCTGCTGCACGCTGTGCTCGACCCTCGCATCGAGCTTCACTGATGGCCGCCTCGCCCGATTCCTCCCCCCAAGGCGCGGCCGCGCCCCAGCCAGACTGGGTCAATGTTCACGCCCGCGAATCCACCCGCACCGTGGCCAGTCTGCGGCAAGCGCCGCCCCACGACCCGCGCCGCTGGGCCCGCGTCTTGCTGCGCAATCCCAATGCCCGTATCGGGCTGGGATTCCTGGGCACGCTGGCGCTCATCGCCTTGCTGGCGCCGGTGTTCTTCCCCGGGGATCCGTTCGCCATTGTCGGCGCGCCGCATCTCTGGCCTGGGCAGAACGCCGCGTTTCCCTTGGGCACGGACAGCTACGGCCGCGATGTGCTGACGGGACTGGTCTATGGCACCCGCGTGTCTTTGCTGGTCGGGCTGGCGGCCGCAGCGCTCAGCCTGGTGTTGGGTATCGTCATCGGCGCCCTGGCTGGGTACTTCGGCGGCTGGACCGACCGCAGCCTCACGCGGCTCACGGAGATCTTTCAGACCATGCCCAGCTTTGTTCTGCTGGTAGTCCTCGTGGCCATCACCTCCACCTCCATCAAGATCATCATCGTGGCGATCGCGCTCATCACCTGGCCCAATATCGCCCGCTTGGTCCGCGCGGAATACCGCAGCCAACGACAGCTCGAGTACGTCGTGGCGGCGCGCAGCCTGGGCTACGGCAATCTGCGCATCATTTTCTCCGACATCCTGCCCAATGCCCTGCCCGCCGTCATCGTCACGGCCTCGACGCTGGTCGCGTCGGCCATCCTGATGGAGGCAGCGTTGTCTTTCATGGGGTTTGGCGACCCCAACGCCATTTCCTGGGGCACCATGATCGGCGCGGGACGCGAATATCTGCGCAGCTCCTGGTATCTGACTGCCATTCCGGGCCTGGCCATCGTGCTCACGGTCATGGCGATCAATCTCGTCGGCGATGCCATCAACGACGCGCTCAATCCTCGACTGCGGGAGCCGCGCTGATGTCTGCCCCGATACCCGCCGCACGCGCCACCGCGCCCGTTCTTGACGTTGCCCATCTGACCATCGCGTTCCCGGGGGTGCAGCCCGTACGTGATCTGAGCTTCGAGCTTCATGCCGGAGAAACGCTGGCCATCGTGGGCGAATCCGGTTCGGGAAAATCCCTCACCGCGCTGGCCGCCATGGGCCTGCTGCCGCCCTCGGCACGGGTTGCCGGCGGCAGCATACGTTTCAACGGTCAGGACATCAGCAGCCTGGACGAACGGCAACTGACGGATCTGCGCGGCAATCGCCTGGCTATGATTTTCCAGGAGCCGATGACCTCGCTCAACCCGGTCATGTCTATCGGCGCGCAGATCGCCGAGGCCATACAACGTCACGAGCGCCTGCCCCATGCCCACGCCTGGGCGCGCGCCGTTGCCGCGCTGGACCAGGTACGCATCCCCCACGCCGCGACGCGCGCGCACGACTACCCGCATCAACTGTCCGGCGGACAGCGCCAGCGCGTCATGATCGCCATGGCCATCGCGCTAAGACCGAAATTGCTGATCGCCGACGAACCGACCACCGCGCTCGATGCCACGGTGCAGGCCCAGGTACTGGCGTTGATAGACCAATTGCGTCGTGAACTGAACATGGCGGTGCTGCTGATCACGCACGATCTGAGTGTCGTTGCCCGCTGGAGCGACCGCACCTTGGTCATGCATCAGGGCGTCAAGCTCGAAGCGTTCGCCACGGCCGACCTGGGTCTGCCCCTGCGCCACCCCTACACGCAAGGCCTGATGCAGGCATCGGTGCGGCTGGAGCGCGGCGTGCATTACAGCACCTCGTCGCTGGCGGAGATCAAGGCCGTCAAACGCGACGACGGCGGCCAGGACTTCCGCATCAAACCCCCGGTCAGCGCGCTCCCAGGCCCACGGCCGGCCGGCGCCACCGAACTCGTGCGCATCGACAACCTGAGCGTGGACTACGCGTCGGCCGGCAAGCGCGCCCTGGACCGGGTCTCGCTGAGCATCGCCACCGGCGAGACCCTGGGTATTGTCGGCGAGTCCGGCAGCGGCAAGTCCACCCTGTCCAAGGCGCTCATGCAATTGGTCCCATTCAGTGGAGAGATCCTCTTTGAGGGCCAGGACCTGGCCCGGCTTTCTGCAAGCCAGTTGCGGCAGCAGCGCCGCCGCATGCAGATGATCTTCCAGGATCCCTTCGGCTCATTGAACCCGCGCAAATGCGTGAGCCAGATCCTGGAGACGCCGCTGCTCGTGCATGGCTACAAAGACCGCCATGAGCGGCGGCGGCTGGTCAGCGACACCCTGGACCACGTCGGCTTGCCGCAGTCGGCGCTGGCGCGCTATCCGCACGAGTTCTCCGGCGGGCAGCGTCAGCGTATCGGCATAGCCCGCGCCCTGATCCTGCGCCCATCCCTGGTGATCTGCGACGAGCCCGTCTCGGCACTGGACGTATCCATCCAGGCGCAGATTCTCAACCTGCTGGTCGATCTCAAGCGTGAACTCGGCCTGTCGTATTTGTTCATCTCGCATGACCTGGCTGTCGTGCAATACATCTCGGACCGCGTTGCCGTCATGAAAGACGCCCGCATCGTCGAACAGGCCGACCATCGCCAGATCTGGACCGCCCCTCAGACAGACTACACACGTAGTCTGATCGCCGCGGCCAGCGGGGCCTGGGTCCCGGACGGTGCGCGGCAGGCCGCTTGACGCGCGTTCCCCGACCTTGTCCGCCGGCCGCTGCCGCCCGGCCCACCTCCTTCTACCGTTAAGCCGTATGCCCGACTCGCCACGCCTGACTCCCTTGCCGGATCCCCTCACGCCGCCGGCAGCGCTGCCGCCCGGCTTTCTCGATAAGCTGCGCCTCGGCGCCAGCGCCCGGGACGCCGAACGTCTGCTGCCCTACGCCGAGATCGCCGAACTCAAGGCGCTCAGATTCGGCGCGCGGCGCCTGCCCATTGCCCTCGGCGGCGCGGGCGCCAGCATCGCTGAGGTCATGGCCTCTCTCATCGATCTCGCCGAGGCCGACCCCAACATCGCGCACATCTGGCGCAATCACACCATGCTGCTCGAGCGTGTGGGCATCGCGCCGACCCGCGATGCCGCGCTGCTGCGCCTGCGCGCCCGGCTGGCCCAAGGTGACCTTTTGAGCCTGGCCGCGACCGAACTGGACCGCGCGCAGACGGGCGGCAGCAGCCGCTTTTCCTCGACCTTCCGGCCGGCGGGCGACCATTTCCGCTTTTCTGGCCGCAAGTTCTACTCCACCGGCGTGCTGTACGCCGATTGGATACTGGTCACCGGCTCCCGGGAAGATGGCAGCAATGCCTCGGCCATCGTGCCGGCGGATCGCGCCGGCATCGAGCGGCTGGATGATTGGACGGGCATGGGACAACGCCTGACCGCGACCGGCACCACGCTGTTTCACGACGTGCGCATCGAGCCGCAGGAGATCATCTCTGCCGAAGCGATCCCGCCTGAAGCCGCGCCGCTGTCGTCCACCACGGCACAACTGGTGCTCACCGGCGTGGTCGCCGGCATTGTGGCCAGCGTCGCCCGCGATGCGGCCGAGCTGCTCGCGCGGCGCAAACGCACGTACTACTTTGCCCCGGCCGAGCATGCCAACGACGATCCCATTTTGCTGCAGGGACTGGGCGAACGTCAGGCCGACGCCTTCGGCGCGCGCGCCATCGTGCTGGCGGCGGCGGATTTCCTGGATCGGGCCGCCGCCGCGATGGCCGCCGGCGCCGCGCCTGACGAGCAACAGCATCTGACACAGGAAGCGGCCGCGGCCGCCGCCAAAGCCAAGATCCTGGTCGACCGCATCGCCCATGCCGCAGCGACCGCGCTTTTCGACGTGGCGGGCGCCTCCTCGACCCTGAGGGAAAAGAATCTGGATCGGCATTGGCGCAATCTGCGCACAGTATCCAGTCACAACCCCGCCAGCTACAAAGCTTTCGCCCTGGGTAATCGCACACTCAACAACGTGCCGCTGCCCCGGCTGGGCTTTTTCTAACGAGACCCCGCATGCCACGCAACGACCTCGCCGATAAGGCGGCCCAGCTTCACCAATTGCATCGCTCGCTCTTTGTCATGCCCACGGTCTGGGATGCCATGTCGGCCCTGGCCGCACTGGCAGCCGGCCACCGCGCCGTCGCCACCTCCAGCGCCGCCCTGGGCCAAGCCCTGGGCATCAAGGCCAGCGAACGCGTGACATTCGAGATGCTCGAAGCGCAGATCCGCATCATCGCCGGCGCGGTGCCCGTGCCACTGGTCATCGATCTGGAAGATGGCTACCCGGAGGTGGCAGGCGGCGTCGGGCAGGCCATCGCGCGCATCATCGCCGCTGGCGCGGCGGGCGCCAACATCGAGGACAGCCGCGCCGGCCATCATCGCCCCCTGGCCGACGCCGAAGATCATGCACGCCGGATTGAAGCCGCGCGCCGCGCCGCCGACGCGCACCTGCCAGGCTTCTTTCTCAACGGGCGCACGGACCTGTTCTTGCAGCACCCAGGCGTGGAGCCGGAAGTGTCGGTGCGCGAAGCGATACGGCGCGCCCGGCTGTATGTGGAGGCGGGCGCCGACGGCATCTATGTCGCCGCCGGGAACTTGAGCGAAGAACAAATCGCCGAACTCGTAGCGGGCATTCCCCGGCCCCTGACCCTGGTGGCGCGCGAAGGCCTGGACCTGCGGCGCTGGCGCGAACTGGGCGTGAGCCGCGCGTCGCTGGGCACGCTCTTGATCCGCGAGGCCTATGCGGCGATACGGGACAAGCTGCTACGCATCGAGGCCGACCAGGGCATTGCCCAGGCGCAAGCCGTCGACCTCGATGCCGCGATCGAAAGCGGCCGCGCGCCGGCGGGCGCCGCCTGACGGTCCATCGATACACAGAGACACTGATATGGCAGACAAGAAAACGCTGAAACTGGCGGGCTTTATCTTCTCGGGCTCGAACTCCCAATCCTGGCGTGTCCCCGAGTTCTCCGCGCACGACAGCCTGAACATCGAGTACTTCATCGAGTACGCCCAGTTGGCCGAAAGCGCGGGCATCGAAACCCTGTTCCTGGCCGACGGCGCCAGTTTCCCCACCGGCCCCAAGGAGGTCGTGGAGTCGCTGTGGTCCGTATCGACTTTCGAGCCGGTGACCATGATGGCCGCGCTGGCTGCGCGCACCCAGCACATCGGCCTGATCTATACCGCCTCGGTTGCCGACAACGAGCCCACGCATCTGGCCCGCCAGCTCGTCTCCCTGGACCACATCAGCCATGGCCGCGCCGGCTGGAATGTCGTCACCACCCCGGGGCCGGGCGGCTACAACCTGGGCATCCATCAACCGGACGCCGAAGACACCAAGTATCAGCGCGCCCGCGCCTTCATCGATACGACGCTGGCGCTGGTCGATAGCTTCGAAGACGACGCCGTGATCCGCGACAAGGCGCGCGGCCGCTACATCGACCTGGACAAGATCCACGCGCCCGCCATCGACAATGGTTATTACCGTGCCGACCAGCCGTTGAAGCTGGAGCGGCCGCCCCAGGGGCACCCCATCATCGCACAGGCGGGCACCTCGCCCGCGGGCCTGGCGCTGGGCGCGGAGACGGCCGACGTCATCTACTGCGCCAACTACTCCATCGAGGCCGGCCAGCGTACCTGGCGCGCCATCAAGGACCACGCGGTGTCGGCCGGCCGCCGCCCCGAAGATGTCGTCATCCTGACCGGTGTGGCCGTCGTCTGGGGAGAAACCCAGCAAGAGGCCGAAGCGAAACTGGAGCAGGTCAGCTCGCTCTGGCCGATCGAAGTCGCCTTGCGCAACATGGGCATCGACTTCCCGGGCCACGACCTCGACGACCCTTTCCCCGAGGACTACGTGGTGCGATTTTCCAGCGGCCGCTCCGCGGCCATCGCGCACCATGCGCTCACGCATGGCCTGACGATCCGACAGACCGCCTATCGCGTCTCGGTAGGCCTAGGGCACCGGCCGCTGGTGGGCACCACCCAATCCATCGCCGACGATTTCCAGGCTTGGCTGGAGGCCGAGGCCACGGACGGCTTTGCCCTGATCCAACCGCGCCTGATCGACGGCCTGCGCGATGTGGTCGACCACGTGTTGCCTGAACTGAAGCGGCGCGGCATCTTCCGCGGCGCCTATCCGGGCAAGACGCTGCGTGAAAACCTGGGCCTGCGACGACCGCAGAACATCCACCTGCGCTAAGCCCGGGCGCGGCAACGCGTCTGCCTGCCAGGACCGGGTGCAGGTGGAGGTAGCGATATAAGATAAAACCTATATCGCCGCACGAAAAATAATATTTGTCCTCTCGCTTGGTCCAACCTTACGCTTTCGGCTAAGCAGGCACGTCCACAAGTGCCGATACGGAGACAATGATGAACATCCCCCGCAGACATCTGCTGCGCGCCCTGGGCGCGGCCGTTTGCTGTAGTGCGCTGCCGATCGCGCAGCCTAAAGCCAGCTCCCCTATCCGCCTTTTGGTCGGGTTCGCTCCCGGCGGGGCGATAGACCTGGTCGCGCGGGCGCTGGCCGAGGGCATGCGCGCCGCGGGCTACAGCATGATCGTGGAGAACAAGGCGGGCGCCGGCGGCCGTATCGCCGTCGACGCGCTGCTCAACGCAGCCAACGACGGCAATACGCTGTTGTTCACGCCGTCGACCAATCTGACGCTCTATCCCTACCTGTACAAATCCATCCATTATCAGCCGGCCGACTTCACCCCGTTGGGCACCGCCTGCAAATTTGATTTCGGTTTTGCCGTGGGCGCCGACAGCCCCGCCAAAACTTTGGCCGAGTTTCTGGCGCTGGCCCGCCGGGATCCCAAATTCGCCGTATACGGCACGCCGGGCGCGGGCACGGTGATGCAGTTTCTGGGCATGATGCTTGCGACCGCGAGCAAGGTGCCGCTCACGCCCATCCCCTACAAAGGCGGGTCGCTCGCGCTGACCGACACCATGGGCGGCGTGCTGCCGGCGCTGATCACCACCCTGCCCAACCTCATCCCCATGCACAAGGCGGGCAAGATCCGCATTCTGGCGACCACCGGTTCGGCGCCGTCGCCCGCTCTGCAGGACGTGCCCACCTTCGCCGCCGCCGGCTACCCCACGCTCACCCAGTCGGAATACTTCATGCTGCTGGGCCGCAAGGACATGCCCCAGGCCGTGGGGCAGGCGCTGGCCAAGGCCATGGCCGGCGCGGTGCAGTCGCAAGGTTTCGAAGACATCATGCGCCAGCAGTTCTTCGAACCCCTGGTCACCGCCCCGGCGCGCTTGCAACAGCAGCTACAGCAGGAAAGCCAGTTCTGGTCTGGCGTGGTCAAGGAAAGCGGCTACGTGCCCGAAGCGTGACACGGGCACGAACGCCCCAGCGATCTTTAGGAAATGCAATGAAAGGCAGAAACATCGTCGTCATCATGTCGGATGAGCACAACCCCGCATTCATGGGCTGCTCCGGACATCCGTTTATCCAAACCCCGCACCTCGATGCCCTGGCCGCCCGCGGCGTGCGCTTTCCCAACGCCTATACGCCCAGCCCCATCTGCGTGCCGGCCCGGGCGGCCTTTGCGACCGGGCGGCGTGTGCACCAGACCCGGCATTGGGACAACGCCATGCCCTACATCGGCGATCCTTCCGGCTGGGGGCATGCCCTGCAGGCGCATGGCGTGCGGGTCGAAAGCATAGGCAAGCTGCACTATCGCAACGAAGAAGACCCGGTCGGCTTCGATGCCGAGCATATCCCCATGCACGTGTTGGGCGGCCACGGCATGGTCTGGGCGTCGATACGCGACCCGTATCTGCCCTCGCAGGGCCGCAAGCGCATGCTGGGCGATCGCATCGGTATCGGCGAGTCGCCCTATACCGCCTACGATCGTTCGGTGACCGAGCGCACCCTGGACTGGCTGCGCGATGCCGCCGCCAAGGATCAACCCTTTGCCCTATACGTGGGCCTGGTCGCGCCGCACTTCCCGCTCATCGCGCCGCAAGCCTTCTTCGCCCTGTATGAGGCGCGGCAGATTCCCGAGGCCAAACTGCATCCCAAGCAGGGCTACGAGCGCCATCCCTGGGTGCAGGCCTATGCCGAGTTCGAACGCAGCGAAGAGACCTTTGCCGATGAGAACGAGCGCGTGAATGCTTTCCTGGCTTATTACGCGCTCTGCAGTTTTCTGGACAGCAATGTCGGGCGCATCCTGAGCGAGCTGGAAACCCTGGGGCTGAAGGATTCCACCCATGTGGTCTACACCTCCGACCACGGCGACAATGTCGGCGCCCGCGGCCTGTGGGGCAAATCCACCCTCTATCAGGAAAGCGTGGGGATCCCCATGCTGCTGGCTGGCCCCGACGTCACCCCCGGGGTGTGCGAGACCCCCGTGGACTTGCTCGATCTGTTCCCCACCATACTGCAGGCCGTGGGCCTGGATGCCGGGCCGTATAGGGATCAACGCCCGGGAGTCTCTCTGTTTGCCCTCGCCGGCCAGCCCACCGATCCGCAGCGCGCCATTCTGAGCGAGTATCACGCCGCCGGCAGCAATACCGCCGGCTTCATGCTCCGCAAAGGCCCGTGGAAGTATCACCACTATGTTCGTTTCGAGCCGGAGCTCTTCAACCTCGAGCAGGACCCCGAAGAGCTGCATGACCTGGCCGCGGACCCCGCCTATGCCACGGTGCTGGCGGATATGAAGGCCGCGCTGTACGCGATCTGCAATCCCGAGGACGTGGATCGCCAGGCCAAGGCGGATCAGGCCGCGCTGATCGAACGGCTGGGCGGCGCGGAGATCGCCTCGACCATGGGTTCGAGCAGCGCCACGCCTGCGCCGGTCGTGGAGAAGCAGGCATGACTGTCGATGAGCGCTATCTGCGCGACTGGAGCGGCCTGACCCGCGGCGTGCCGCAAACCGTGCACCAGCCTGCCAGCACCGACGAGGTCGCCGCCCTGGTGCGTCAGGCGCGGCGCGAGGGCAAGCACATTACCGTACAGGGCGGTCTGACCGGCCTGGCTGGCGGCGCCGTGCCCGCCGATGGCGACGTCGTCATCAACATGGGCCGCATGAACCGCATCGAGTATGTGGACGACGTCGAAGGCATCATGCAGGTGCAGGCCGGCGCGACCCTGCAACAGGTGCAAGAAGCCGCCGCTGCCGCCGGCTGGTTTTTCCCTGTGGATTTCGCGGCTCGCGGCAGTTGCCAGATCGGCGGCAATGCCGCCACCAATGCCGGGGGTACCCAGGTGCTGCGCTATGGCACCCTGCGCGACTCGGTGCTCGGCATCGAAGCCGTGCTCGCCGATGGCGAGATCGTCACCTCGCTGACCCGGCTGGTCAAGAACAGCTCCGGCCTGGACCTGCGCTTTCTGTTCATCGGTTCGGAAGGCACCCTGGGCATCATTACCCGCCTGACGCTGCGGCTGCAGCCCCCGCCTGGCGCATCGGCCACGGCCCTGGCCCAGGTTCCCGACATCGCCTCGCTGTCCGCCCTGCTGCGTCACCTGAGGGTCACGCTCGGCCCGCAGCTGACCGCTTACGAATTCATGTCAGCGGAGTTCCTGCAACAGGCTAGCGAACTGACCGGCGTGGCCTCTCCGCTGGGTCCGGGCAGCGCATGGAGTGTCCTTATCCAGGCCAGCGGCGGCGCCGACGCGCACGCCAACCTGGAGGCCGCGCTTACCCGCGCCTACGACGATGGCCTGGTGACCGACTGCGCCGTGGCCGCGAGCCTGGCCGACGCCGACAAATTCTGGCGCCTGCGCGAGAGCATCCCGGAACTGATGTCCACGCTCAAGCCCACGGTCAATTTCGACTGCGGCTTACCGATGGCCCAAATGCCCGACTTCGTGGAGCAGGTCCAACGCGCCCTGCAGCAGCGCTACCCGCAAGCCCGGCATCTGTTCATGGGTCACCTGGGCGACAACAACATCCATATCCTCACCGGTCCGCATCCGGAGAGCGAATGGTTCAATGTCGAAGAGATCGTCTACAGCGCCTTGCGGGGCCGCCAGGGCACCATCAGCGCCGAACACGGTATCGGCTTTCTGAAAAAGCCCTTCCTCGGCTACACGCGCAGCGCCGGCGAACTGCAACTGCTGCAGCGCATCAAACGGGCGCTGGACCCGGACAATACGCTCAACCCCGGCCGCATCTTCGACTGATCGTCGCAGCCGGCGGCCGCATGAGCGGCCAGGCTGGCCTGCGGTGTGTACGTGCCTCCGCAGGCCAGCCCGTGGCACACACCGGCACGCTCAGTAATCCAGCACCAGCCTGGCGCTCTTGGCCCGCGAGCAGCAGACCGTCAGGCAATGCTCCTTCTCTTCGTCGCTCAACACGAAGTCGCGGTGGTCCACCTCTCCTTCGAGGTAGTCCACCTTGCAAGCCCCGCACAAGCCCGACAGGCAGGAGGTCGGCACACGCAAGCCCGCCAGCTCCATCGCCCGCACGATCGTCTGATCCGGCTGCACCGTCACCGTCACGCCGCTGCGGGACAGCTCGACGTCGAAACTGCCATCGGCAGCGCCTTCAGGACGCACCACTTCGGGCGCCTTGAAGTGCTCGCTGTGCACCGCCGCGGCGGGCCAATGGCTGCTGGCCTGCGCGCATGCGGCCATGAAACCGGTAGGCCCGCAGTAGTAGACGTGGCGGCCCGCCTCATCACCGGCCAGCAGGGCGGCAATGTCCAGACCCTTGCTGCTGTCGCCCTCATCAAAGTGCAGATGCAGCCGCCCTTCGGGCAGCAGCGCCCGCAACTCGTCCACGAAGGCCGCATGGCCCGCGGTGCGGGCACAGTAATGCAGCTCGAACGAGCGGCCCTGCGCGGCCAGGGCATGGGCCATGGCCTTGAGCGGCGTAATGCCGATACCGCCAGCCAGCAGCACGGCATGCTCCCCGTCGGGCGACAGCCCGAAGGCATTGCGCGGCAGCCCCACCTTGACGATGTCGCCCACCCGCAAGCTCTCATGCATGGCGCGCGAGCCGCCCCGGCTCTTGGGCTCGCGCAGGACGCCCAATATCCAGCGCGAACGGTCCGCCGGGTCGCCCGCCAGCGAATAGGAGCGCACCTGTCCGCCGGGCAGATGCACGTCGATATGCGCGCCCGCCTGCGCGGCGGGTAATTCCGCGCCGTCCGGATGGGTGAACTCGAAGGCAAGAATTCCCTGCGCCTGCAGGCGTATGGCCCGCAGTTGGACCTCGATGATGTCCAGGCCGGCCATGGCCTGCAAGGCGGTCGAGGAAGCCGGCGCGTTCAAGCCATTCTCCGCGCCAGCACTTCCTGCTGCAGGGCTTCCATTTTCTCGGTCACAAAGGCGTGCCGCTGCGCGCCGCGCAGGCCGTCGGCCTCGGTGATGATCTGTACCACCTGGCGGGCGAGGTGGCGGCGCAAGGTGATTTCCTCTTCCGTGGTTCGGCCCACCGGCAGCTCGAACACATTCCCCGAGCAGTAGCTATTGGGATTGCCGGAGCAATCGCGCAGCCATTGCGCGAACTGCTCCGGGCTGGCGTTGGGGTTCTTGCCCCGCACGGCATCGCGCAGCAGCTTGCGGAACACATACAAGCCCGCGTCGAATTTTGTCGGGTTCTCCAGCGCATGCACCGCGATGGGCCGCTGGCTGATGATGGCTTCATAGTCGCCCGGCGCGTACTGGCAATCCTTGTAATGGGCGCGGGCGCGGTGGTCGGACGGGATGGGCGGAAGATCTTCGAGCGCATATTGGCCGAAGCGCTCCGGCCGGCGCATGGCGACCTGGCCCTCCAGAAAGTCGATGGTTTCATAGCCCACCATGCTCTTGTCGCCAATGCCACGCGTGTCCACGCCCGGGCCCATGACGCGCCAGCCGATCATCTTGCTGTTGTGATCATCGACCGGCACCGTCCAGCGGATCATATGAAAGCGGCTGAAGAGCTTCTTCTTCTTGCCATCTTCGGACGTGTAAGCATGCAGGCTGAAGTTGGGCAGCACCTGATGCTGCACGCGGATATGCATGCGCTCGTCATCCGAGCGGCGCGCGCCGGCGCAGGCCAGGCTGCGTCCGCCGTGCACGGGCACGAACTGCATATCCGGCGGCACTTCCATGGTCGCCGCGCCCACCTCGTCGAAGGTCGTGCCCTGGAAATGCTCGCCCGTGACTTGCCGCTTCGCGTGCAGCGCCATCGTGTGATAGTTGTCGGCCGCGTTGTCCTGCACCTGCAGCCAGTTGCAGTGCTGGAAATTGCTATAAGGCACCAGCTCGTCCGTTTCCGCGACGGTGAAGTCCCCCTCCCATTCCGGGAAAGGCGGCTCCTCGTCGGGCGGCCCCATGTAGGCAAACACCAGACCGTTGCGCTCGAACGCCTTGTACGCCCCCTGACGGATAGAGCAGCGATAGCGCTCGCCCTCCTCCTCCTCGCCCTCGGGAAACGGCACCCGCAGGCAGGTGCCATCCACGTCGAAGACCATGCCGTGATAGCAGCATGAGATTCCGTGCTGCTCGATCTTGCCGTACTCCAGGGAGGCACCGCGATGCACGCAGTGGGCATGCAGCAGACCAATGCTGCCGCTGCCATCGCGAAACGCCACGAGCTCCTCACCCATGATCTTGAGAAAGCGCGGCGTGTCGGTGAGCTCCAGCGACATACAGACCGGATGCCAGAAGCGTCGCAAGTACTCGCCGGCCGGCGTGCCGGGGCCGACCTCGGTCAGTTCCGGATCGTGCCCGGGCACGCTGTTGGTGAAGTAACCGCCGTAAGGGATCAGTTTTTTCACCGTGGTGCCGCCGGTGCTGACCGCGCGTTCGTGCTGATCCTGAATCTTCGAACTCATCTCGTCTCTCTCCAAAAAAAACGGCCAGATTTTGAACTCTGAATTCTGTATACAAAGAATAGCTAAAATCTGGGCCGCTGAATCAAGGGGTTATCCCTAGCCATGTGTTTCCGGATATGTGCCGGGCGCCCGTCAGCCCGTGCCCGGCCCGCGCCCCAGCCCGCCGCACAGCGCGGAACAGGCGCCCAGCACAAACCAGTCATACCAGTGCATGGCGGGCCCAGCCGGCCAGGACTCGCTCTGCACCATGAACATCAGGCAGGCCGCGCCCACCAACCAGAACAACGCCCGCGCCAGCCATTGCCCCCTGCCCGCCACATGGGCCGACACCCAACACAAGCCGCCGTAGGCGGCCGCCAGGCCGTACCAAGGCCCTGCCTGCGCCACCGGCGCCAGCCCGCCGCCATAAGCCCGGATAAGCACCTGCCCGGCATTGGCGCAGACCGCCGCGATGACAAGCAGATCCACCAGCCGCCACCGCCGTTCCGAACGCATGCGATCGATATCCATGTATTCCGAGCTCTGTATCCAAGCTAGAATTTCAGCATGCAACTGCATCCTGAAAAGCTCCCTGTCCGTACCGACTTCGTCGACTCCGTCTACCGCGTCCTGCTGGACGCGATCACCGATGGCTCGCTCGCGCCTGGCGAACGCATCACCCAGGAAGAGATCGCCGAGCAACTGCATGTCTCGCGCTCACCGGTGCTCCAGGCGCTGCGCCTGCTGAAAAAAGATGGCTTCATCGAAGATGCGCCAGGACGCGGCGTGCAGGTCACGCAGCTCGACCCCGCCTGGGTCGCGCATCTGTATGAAGTCCGCGGCGCGCTCGATGCGCTGGCCGCGCGCCTGGCGGCCCAGGCCCGCGCCATTATCGACCCCGCCCTCATCGAGCGCGGCCGCATCGCCGCCCGCAGCGCCGATCTCAAGACCAACATCGAATCCGATCTGGCCTTTCACAACGCCATTTACGACGCCTCCGGCAACCCCCTGATCGGCGAAAGCGCGCGCCATTACTGGGTGCATCTGCGGCGCGTGATGGGCGCGGTCCATCGCAGCGCGGCGCATCGCAGCACCCTCTGGGATGAGCACGCCGCCATCGCCCAAGCCATCGCCAGCGGCGACGCCAAACTCGCCGTGCGCCTGAGCGATCAACATATCGAGCGCGCCCGTTCGAACCTGGTCGGGCAGTTGCAAGACATCCTCGATCGCTAGGCGGCGGCGCATCGCGCGTCTCCTTATCGGCGTGCGGCGTCCTGCCGCGGCACATTGACCAGGCGCGCGGGCACGGTAAACACCAAAATGCTGCCGAGGACCAGACAGCACACCAGCGCGATCACGCCGGCTCCCGTGCTGTTATGCGCCGTCTGGGCCCAACCGATGGCATAGGGGCTGACCACGCCCGAAATACTGCCCACCGAATTGATCAGCGCGATACCGGCCGCGGCCGCGCCGCCGCTCAAAATGGCCGGGGGCAGCACCCAGAATTGCGAGATCGTGGCCATGACGCCAACCGTGCCGATGGTCAGCGCGATCAAGGCGAAGGTGCTGTCCTTGGCATAGATGACGCTGGCGGCCAGGCCCACGGCCCCCAACAGACCGGCAATGCTCAAATGCCAGCGGCGCTCGCCCGTCGCATCCGAACTGCGGCTAAACACAATCATGCCCAGCACCGCGACCAGATAGGGCACCGCCGACAACAGGCCGATGTTCAAGGTGTCCGTCACCCCGCTGGCCTTGACCAGACTGGGCAACCAGAAACTGATGCCATACAGCCCCATCGTGAAGAAGAAGTAGATCCCGCTCAGCAGCAACACCCGGGGATTGGTCAGGCCATCACGGATGGAGTGCAGATGGTTGCCTTGTTGCTCGCCCGCCAGATCGCGCTGAATGCGCGCCTTCTCGGCATCGGACAGCCATGTCGCGTCCTCGACCCGATCATCGAGGTAGAAAAAAGCGACCACGCCAATCAGCACCGTCGGCAAGCCTTCGAGCAGAAACAGCCATTGCCAGCCAGACCAGCCGTTCGCGCCGTGCATGGCGTGCATGATCCAGCCCGACACCGGCCCGCCGATCACGCCGGACATGGGGATGCCGGTCAGAAACAAGGCCGTCGCCTTGCTGCGCCGTTTGTTCGGAAACCAGTAGGTCAAATACAGCAAGATGGCCGGAATGAAGCCCGCCTCGGCCACGCCCAGCAAAAAGCGCAACACATAAAAGCTGACCGGCCCCGACACGAACATCATGCACGCCGATATCAGCCCCCAGGTCACCATGATGCGCGCAATCCAGCGCCGTGCGCCCACCTTCATCAGGATCAGGTTGCTCGGCACTTCGAACATCAGATAGCCGATAAAGAACACCCCGGCGCCCAGACCATAGACCGCATCGCTTAACGCCAGCTCGTTGGCCATCTGCAGCTTGGCGAAACTGACGTTGATGCGATCCAGGTAGGCACAGAGATAACAGAGAAACAGAAACGGTAGTAAGCGCCAGGCCACCTTCGCATAGGTGGCGGATTCTTCATCTGTACTGACGAGTGGCTGCGCAGCGATATCGCCGTTCATGGTTTGTCTCCAGATATTATGAGTGTTGGAATGCCCCGATCCGCTGGACGGCCGGGGCTGCACTACGGGTGTTCGACTACTCGAACATATCCGGCTGCGTGGCAGCCAGATGCTCATAGATCGGCTGGAAATGCAGCCAGCCGATGTACTCCGAACCCACGTGCTCGCGGCTGTAGCGCGACTTGTCCGGCGGCACGAGCGCAGGCTTGTGGCCCGAGGCCTCCACCATCAGCTGCTGCCGGCAGCAACGCTCCAGCGCGATGAACCAGAACGCCGCCGACTCGATGCCGAACCGGCTCGCCGTCAGCAGGCCATGATTCTGATGAATCGCCGCGCGCACGCCCTTGAACCAGTCACACACCGCCAGGCCGGCCCGCTCCTCGACCGCCACCTGTCCGGCTTCGCTCTTGATGACCACATGGTCCTCGAAGAAGGCGGCCGCATCCTGCGAGATGGGCGCCAGGGGAATACCCAGCGCCGAGAAGGCCGTGCCGTACACCGTGTGCGCATGGCACATGGCCACGATGTCCGGGTGGGCCTCATGCACAGCCGCGTGCAGTACGAAGCCCGCACGATTGAGCGCGTGGCGGCCCTCGACCACGCGCCCCTTGTGGTCGGCCAGGATGAGATTCGAGACTTTGACGTCGTTGAAATGCACGCACATCGGGTTGGTCCAGTACAGCTCGGGATGTTCCGGATCGCGTACCGTCAAATGGCCCGCGAATCCGTAGTCAAAACCCTCCTTGCCAAAGGCGCGGCAGGCCGCCACCAGGCGCTGCTTCAGATGCAACCGTTCCTCGGCCACATTGGCGAACTCCGGCAACTGCGGATAGATCAACCCTGGCTGCTGCGGCTCGTAGATCGACACGCGCCCATCGGGCAGTTTTGGCAACACGGTCGAATGACTGCGAGGGCGATCCAGTACGGCGGACATAAGGTCTCCTTGAGTAAGCGATGAGGCCCAACGCTCGGTTGAGCCTTGAGTTGGCTGGCACTATCATCAACGCCACAAGGACCGCAGGACAAACGATAGATGTTCATGTTCAGATGAATACGATTCATCTGAAATCCCCCTATCCGCCACCGGGCGCACCCAGGCACGACGTCACCGATGAGAAAAATCCCCAACTTCGTGCTGTTGCGCGCTTTCGAGGCCGCCGCCCGCCTGCAGAGTTTCACGCTCGCCGCGCAGGAGCTGCACCTGACGCCCTCGGCGATCAGCCATCAGGTGCGCGAACTCGAAGCGCTCTTTGGCAAGCCCCTGTTCTGGCGCAGCCACCGCCAGGTCGAGCCCACGCCCGAAGGCCGCCGCCTGCTCGAGAGCCTGACACGCATCCTCAACGCGCTGGAAGCCTGCTGCGCCGAGGTCGAGCTCGCGCCGGCCGGCCAGGTGCTGTCGGTGTATTGCGCGCCCAGCCTGGCCGTCAAATGGCTGGGCCCGCGCCTGCCGGGCTTCATGACCAAGAACCCGGACATCACCATCCGCTTGTCCAGCGGGTCCGAACCCATGGACCTCACCCAGGCGCGCGAAGTCGACGTCGCCATCTCCTACGGCCTGGCCCTGCGGCCCTCGGGCGTGGACGTCACCGCACTGGGCAAAGAAGACATCATCCCCATGTGCGCGCCGGCCCTGAAAACGCGCCGGCATACCTGGCGGCAGATCATGGAGTCCGCCCCGCTCATCGACTCGGCGCTCAGCCAGGTGCGCTGGAACGACTGGTTCGTCCTCAACGGCCTGACCCTGCCCTCGCGGCCCCGCACCTCCTTTGACCGCGGCGCGCTATCCATCTCGGCCGCCGTCGACGGCATGGGCATCGCGCTGGAAACCACGCGCTTTGCCGAACGCGAACTCGCGCGCGGCGAACTCGTGCAGGCCGGCAAATCCGCCTTTGCCCGCATCACCCGCGAGAACCACTTCTTCTCGCAACGCAGCACCGAGCGCCGCGTCGACAAGATCAAACGCTTCAAGGACTGGCTGATGGAAGAGATCCGGGCGGCGGATCAGGCAGGCGGGGCAGACTCCCGACCGGCGTAGGCGCGTTGACGCTGCCGGCCCCAGCCAAACCGCCGATAGCGTCCCGTGCCCGAACGCGTAGCCCCTCGCCGAACCCGCCCAAAGCAAAAGGCCGCATCGAAATGCAGCCTTGGGGCGAAGTGGCATACGCACTACGCCAAGCAGCCCTTACATACGATAGCCATGCCGAAACGCCTCGAGTTCTTCCAACTGGCCGTTGGCCCGGGCATTCATCGGATAGATGACAATGGCCCTATCAGGCACAACGATGCCAACAAAACCACTGGAAACGCCTTCATATCGTTCGATGAGCTGGTCGAGGAAGCGTGCTCACTGATCCATCTCGTGACCAATCGCCAGAACCGCTGTACTACCAGAGTCGCCTGCCGTGATGCGCTTCCATTTCGCACCTCGCCCCTTGCAAGTCGATTCAATTGAGCCTTCTGATTTCATCGCCCGCAGCACTAGTCGAACCATGTCCCGGCTCACGCCCGGGCAGGCTTCTTCAATCTCGGAAATCGAAAACGGCAGAGTGCGCCCCAGAACTTCCGCGCGCACACGGTCGCCCTTGCTGCCACGGCCACGCTCAATCGTGCCGACACGCTCCTCGAACTCACGATAGGCCCGTAGCAAGGCACCCCAGAAGTAGTCGAGCCAAGGCTTGACGTTGTGCTGCCCCTGGTGCCAGCCCTGAGAGCTTGCTTCAAAAGCGTTTCGTGAGCCTTCCTTGGTGTCCTCGAAGATGCGTTCCAAGCTGATATAGCGACCCACGGCATAGTCGAAGTGGTAAAGCAGCGCCAAGGTCAGCAGGCGGGACATGCGGCCGTTGCCGTCGGAAAACGGGTGGATGCACAGGAAGTCGAGCATCGCCAGCGGCACCAGTACCAACGGGTCGGCCAAGTGCTGGTCCAGCGCGGTGGCGTAGCGCCCTGTCAGATCAGCCATGGCCATCGGCGTGAGATGCGTAGCAACTGGTTGGAAGCGCAACCGCGGCGTGCCATCGGGATGGCGTTCGATGATGTCGTTGTTGGTGGCTTTCCAGCGCCCGCCCGCCTGCGGCATATAGCGGTACAGCAGGGTGTGTAGTTGCAGCACCACTCCCTCGCTGAAGGACATGTGCGCGGCCGATTCGTGGATCAGCGCCAGGGCGTCACGGTAGCCCGCGATCTCCTGTTCGGAACGGCTCTTGGGCGTTGCGTTGCGGATGACCAGAGACTTCAACCGCGAGGGTGAGACGACAACGCCTTCCAGCCGGTTGGATGACTCGGTGGACTCCACCACGGCGATCTGGCGTAGCCCCTTGAGGGCTTCGGGCGACTGCACTGCGTAGAGCTGCTGCTTACCCTGGTACTCGCCAAGTGTGCGCAGCGTGGCGGCCTGGGTGCCATCGAAGCGAAGCGCGGCAAGGTACTCGGGCGTGAGCGAATGCATGAAAATGTAAACTCAGGCTATCTAAATGGGGTAATCTTAGCCTTTAAATGGGGTATTATCTAAGACAATACCCCATTACTTGTGTTTGACTACCCCATTTCCTGAAGAACGTTGGATCGTCCTTCAGCACGGCAATGGCCTGCGCCGACAACGGGCTGACATGCTGACATGGTCACGTCGCGCTTTCATCTTCGCCGCAGGCCGACGCCACAAGGCATCCTCAAAGTCGAACTCGTCCCACTCGGCATCCGCCGCCTCCCCTGGACGGCAGGCGGTCAGCGCAATCAGCCGCAGGCACAACGAGGTTTCCGGATAGCCCCGGTAGCCGCGCAACTCCTGATAGAACTTCTGGATTTGCTCTCGCGTCAACGCGGCCCTGCTCTCGCAGAACGGCACGCGCAGCCGCCCGCGAAGACTGGGAATAGGATTGGCCTCGACCAGACCCCGCACCACCGCGAACTCGAAGATCGCCGACAGATCGCCTTTGACGTGAATCGCCGCCCAGGCTCCGTGGGACTTGCATTCCTCCAGCAGCGGACGAATCTGTTTGACCCCGATGTCGCTCATCGGCATCCCGTCGAACTTGGGCGACAGGTACTTCCTGATGCGGGACTCTTTCCTGCGGTAGGAACTGAGCGCAAAGACTGGCTTGATCTCGGCCAGGTACGCCCGCGCCACCTTGGCGAACGAGCTTTCCTTTGCGCGCTTGCGTTCTTCCAGCGCTTCGAGGTTGCGCCGCTTGACCTGCTGCCGCTCATGCGCAGGATGAATGCCTTGCTTGACCAGGGCACGCGCCTTCTCTCGGGCCGCACGTGCCTCCGCAAGACTTACTTGAGGAAAGCCGCCAATGGCAAAGGGGTTCTCCTTGCCTTGCAGGCGGTACTTCCACCGCCAGAGCTTGCCGCCGGTGGGCTTGACCAGCAGGAACAAGCTCCCGCCGTCTGAAAGTTTCCAGTCTCGATCAGTCGATTTGGCCGACCTGACCTTGAGGTCGGTGAGTAGGTTTTCGGGCATCGTTGGACTCCACTGCGGGGAGATGTACCCCCACGGTTGAACACGAGCCCCCCCGACGCTACCCCCGAATTTTCTGGACCTCGATGAACAATAGGAACACTCAGCAGACCGTATTTTTTACGCAACCCATTGATTTCAAATGGGCCAACCTGTCCACCACGCGCTACTGAGCGCTACTGAGATCCAGCAAATTCGTCAGACGTTACCGAGGCACCCTTAAGTTACAAGAGTATGGACACGACTTAACCAACTGAATTAGAAGAACTTATTCCAACCGAGCGGTGTCCATACCTGGTGGTTGTTGGGCACACATCACAGCATAAAAAGACCCTACTGATTAAAACTCCTCGTCATTGGAATCCAGTGCAGTCGTCTCGCTCGATCCTTCAGGGAGGTCTCGGTAAGGATAAAACCCAATCCGACCATCCCCTCCCAGCCCGACAAACTCCTCCGTGGGGAGGGACTTCGCAACAATTGCGGGAACGTTAGTGTTCTCCATCACGATGATTTGGCCTTTACCTTGGAACGCGGCCAACCACGCGTAGAACTTCTCACCCACAGTCGCGGCAGGAACCTCTCCTTCACCGGCGAACTTGGGATCGCCGTACGCCCTCAGCGGAGAGTCGATCACAACGACACCCAGGTGGGGATGCCCTTCTTGAAGTGCGTGTTCCATAAGAGCAATAGTCAACGCAGAAAGGTAGAGCGCTCGCTTACCCGCACCGTAGCTGAGTCTGGGCCGATCATTTAGCACTAAATCACACGCTGCTGCATCCAGAGCAATATTCTTGATGTCACTGAATCCCCAAGCCTCCAGCATGGCCTTCGACTGATCGGCCACAGCTCTTCCATCTGTTCCTCCGTCCCGAGTCACAGTCACTTTCGGCCTGACCTTTAGCCCCTTCAACCGAGTGATCTCCGCCTCGAGCCGCGCAATTTCATCAAGAGCCCCAAGCTGCGCCGACAACTCGCCTCGGCGTTCCGCGAGGGTTTTGGGATCCGTCGAAAACTCGATACGAACACCGGTCAAAGCAGCCGCCTCCCGTTGCTCCAGCCGATCCAAATCAGTTCGCTTTAGGATCACTTGATCACCAAATCTCTGAAAGCGCTCCCTCTCAGTTTTCAGGGCAGAAACCAACCCTGCCCTCAGATTGGAGATTTTCCCGGCTTCAGCGGCGATGGCTTTGCGATAGCTATCAGGTTTTTCCAGCTGTACAGGTACGTGGTCCTGTGCGAGAGGCGGAGTGCCACATAGCGGACATGGGATCTCTGAGAGCTCCAGAAAAAATTCTACGCCCTCTCCAGCCGCGCCCAATCGCTCTAAGTCATTGTTGTACTTTTGCTCCAGGATCTCAAACCTGGAAATCATCGAGCCAGATTGGTCGCGACGAACGGTCCAACTCCTCACTTCCGATGCGGCCTGCGCGATTTCTTTCCTTACCGACCTGAGCTTTGACGCCCTGGCCTCATACTGAAGATTCAGCTCATTCAGATTCTTGTCGACGCTCGCCAGTGCTTTCTCGACGTCTTCGCGAAGGACGTCGGAGTCGATGTCTGCTTTGACCCGAATCAGTGATTCCTCAGCGGAAGTCAACTGACCTCTGATACGATCAACCTCAGAGTTAGACTTTTTTATCGTTATAGCAGCATCATCTTGTCCCGTGAGGAACAGATTGAACGATGCTACGCGCTGAGGTACTTGAGCATAGTTTGTCCCCGCGGTATGGCCCTCACCCATGATTGAGGTCTGCGACACTAACGTCCAATGACGTAGGTCGTCGCCAGTCACACGGCCTTTCTTGCTTGCCGAATGTAGGATCACACTGCCGCTAGCACCGGATAACTCAACCAGAAATTCCCCCAACTTTTGGTCGATGGGCTCAAGCGAATCATCGCCATCAGTATCTTGATTGCGACGAAATATGGTAGGCAAGCCGCCCTTGATGCCACGGGATATCTCGTAGTCCTGACCATCAGAGGAAAACCTCAAGTGGAGCTCGTCATAGCCTTGCGCAAGCGGGAACCACTTTGGTGGCTTGTCGCCACCCAACATGTACCACAAACACTCACGGATATAAGACTTACCTGTATCGCTCGGACCAAGTATCAGTTGCCGTTTAGAATCAAAATTAACCTCGGCATCCGGCAGATCTGGGCCTGTCGCCCAGAGCTTAAATAACACTATTCCCATAAATGCCCCTGACCGTAGGATTGTGTCTCGACCTCTGCTCCCCATAGATGGCCGCTAGCCGAGAACTCTTCCGTGAGTGTCAACGAATCCATATCTCCGAAGTGGCTTGCAACCCATGCGCATCTCACATCAAGTTTTCGCAGATATGGGGATCCAAGCCCGCCCGTTAAAGCCCGAGAATTTTCGCCGGCAAAGTATGTGATTCCCTCAGCCCCCCAACTAGCCGTAACGAGCGCACGGGTGCTCATTAGATGAAGCCCTTGTTCGATCAGCTCTCGCCGACTCATCAACTCCCCCCCTCTGTAAGGCACTGGCGTATGTAGACTCGTAGGTCCCTCTAGATCGGCGGAGTAGACCACGGCATAGTCCAGCAATACGAGCTTCTGCAAATCTGCTCCGCGGGGGAACAGGGCTTGAAGCAGGTATACCATTCGAAGCCCCAGCTCAAATGGTGTGTTGAAAACAGGGGGGGATTTCCTTTTCATTTGACCCACTTGATCTTTTTATCGTTAGCCAGATGGTGGCAAGAGCCCGGCAAGTCGTTCGGTCGCAGTGTTTTAGCAAGCACGCTATCGCTCAGCTTCAGCGTGTTCACCCCTTGCAACACGTCCTCGAGACGCTCAAGACCGGTCTTGGTTTTCAAGCTGTTTAGCCATGGCCGAATACCTGCCTGAACAAGCGTCAGAAATGCAACGAACTCATCTTCACCATAGATATCTCGGCTGAACTGCTTGAGCCCTTCGGCGCAGTAGAAGTACGAACGTTGATCACTAAAGTGCTCTGCGTACCTAGTAGACGCGAGAACATCCGCAAGGCTCACCGGCGTTCCATGATGCTCTTCGTACACACGCAAGAGCTCGGAAACGTAGATCATCTCCGAACCATCTGGGGTATGGGGAGTCAATGGATCATCACCCCTCTCTGCCTCAATGCCGAACAAAGAGTAATGGCGCTTCTTGTTTTCAGAGTGCCATTCGATTAGGTCTCGCACTAAGCACTCACGGATGCGCGAGAAGTCGAATGCATTGATCAGCCGCTTCAAGTCATCGGTGAGCAAGCCCGTCTTGTTCTTGAAGCCAGTATTACCCTTTTCCCACGCGTCGAGGAAGGTCTCCTTGAACGTAGCTGGGTCAGCAAACAAATTATGTAGATCATTCCCTGCATTCTTAGGTGCGCAGAGATAGTAGTGCCGAGGCGACTTGTACACGCCAGCCAATAGGTTGCGAAAAAATTTACCAAGCTCTGGAAAAAAAACAGAAGGTGTTATTCCACTCGCGTAATGCTTGGCTTGGTACAAATCCCATTGACCCGCCACTTGCTGTTCGACAAGCCGGGCCTCGATATCGCGGCCACCGTCACCAGCGCCACCCAGCTTTTTTACGAAGCTATAGATGTGTTCTCCACCTGGCCTACGCTGGCATGCCTCCTCGATAAATTCTTCCCATTGGTCCTCATTGAAGTGTTGAACCTGAACGGATGGAGGCACCGCTCCGTGCTTCACAGCGAGACGATTTATCTTCTTCGTAGCGGGCTTTTTCTTTGATGTTGTCATCACAGAAGCGGACGGCAGGTTTTGGGTAAGGTCGGAAGTCACGTGGAGGAACGGACGAAAACAATCACTGCTTTACAACCGATTGTAACCACCAAACATTGTCGAGCTGTCAAAGCAACGATCTTCTACAAGGAGCCACTAAAGCGGTTCCCGCTGTCTGAGCACCGTAAGCGCCCGGCAAACCCATATTGAACGCAGCCATTGTCCCCGATAGTGTCCACCACTTTTAGGTGGACACCGTGTCGAAGACAGAATTAGCGCCGATGCCTAAGCGCCGGTCTTATCCGAAGGCGCTGAAGGCCCAGATCGTAGCCCAGTGCAGTCAGCCATGAACCTCCATTGCCGGCGTGGCGCTGTCACACGGCGTGAACGCGAACCTGGTGCATAAGTGGATTCGCCAGGCCGAACGGCAGAACCCTGTAGCGCCGGCGTTCGTGCCGGTCGCGTTGCCCGCGGTGCCCTCGTCAGGCCGTCACATCGAGATCCGCTTGTCGCGCGGTCCCGCGCAAGCGACGGTGCAATGGCCCGTGAGTGAAGCGGGCGCATGCGTGGCGTGGCTACGTAAGTGGCTGCGGTGATCCGTGTCGATGCGATCTGGCTGGCGACCGAGCCGCTGGACATGCGCCCAGGCACTGAGACGGCGCTCTGGCCCGGGTGGTGGCGGTGTTCGGCGTTGCTCGCCCGCACCACGCCTATTGCTTCGCAAACCGGCGCGCCAACCGCATGAAGGTGCTGGTGCACGACGGGATCGGCGTGTGGCTGGCCGCGCGCCGGCTGAACCAAGGCAGGTTCGTGTGGGCCGATGCCCTGCGTGGCCCCCCCCTCGCGGTCGACGGCGAACAATGGCAGGCGCTGGCGCTGGGCTTGCCCTGGCAGCATGTGGGCGCGGCAGGAGCGATCTCGGTGTTGTAGCGCCTGACAATCCGGCAAGACGCCAATACCCCCGCGGCGAGCCCTGCGGCATACTGGCGGCCATGAGTACCGCATCCCAGGACACCCCTCGACGCGCAGCAACTGCGCGCGTTGGCCGAACGCCTGATGGGCGAGGTGGCCACGCGTGACGCCCAGATAGCGGCGCACGATGCGGTGATTGCCGAGCGGGATCGCGTACTGCACTTCAAACAGACGCACATCGACCAGCTCATGCCGGAGCTGGCGCTGTACAAGCGCTGGCGCTACGGCAAGCGCTGCGAGCAACTGAACCCCGCGCAGGCAAGCCTTCTGGAAGGAACGATGGATGCCGACAGGGCGGCCATCGAAGAGGAAGTCAACGCGCTGCGCGAGGCGATAAGCAAAACAGCCTTGTGAAAGTTTGTCCTTGATAAACGATTTTCCTGCGCTTTTTGAAACTCAGGGAGGAAGGTGCCCTGACTCGCGTGCTCAACGTGCTGAAGGCGAACTTCCTCCGCACCGCGGCGGACAGGTTGTCAATGCAGCATAGACTACGACGATATAAGAAGCTCGGTATCGGCCCATAACAAAACGCCAGAACACGAGCCGTCAAGCCATCAGTGCAAAGCGGTGGCAACGGATTCCGTGTATTTGGCCGTGTCTCTAGGCGCGGTCATGGGGGCTTCATGCATCGTCGGGCCTTTCGTTCGCGCTGGTGGCGATTTCGTTCTGGGCCTCTGGGTACCGGGCCCGCACTTGGCCGCGACGTCGTAATTAGCGAAAGCCGCCGTCACAGAACCAATCGCTGGCGATGGCTCCCCGATACATGGCTGCTACCCATGAATTCTTCTGATCTGCCTCGATGCTATCGAGCTCCTCCCTCAAGTGAGCGCGTACAGCATCAGCTCCACCAACGTCGTGCAGTTTCACCAATCGTCCTCGAATCTCGGCAAGTCGGCTACCTGCATTCGAACCAAACAGGCTGCCAAGCTTCAGTTCCTTTAGGTGGGACGCCACTCGTGCCTTTTCATCCAGTGTCCAATTAACAGGAGGAGATGCCCGGTAGCGGAATGCTGCTGGGGAACCAACGACAACCTCAGCGGCAAGCCAAATGTCATGATCGAAGTCGTCGAAATAGGGGTGTAGCAATTGTTCCCCAGCCCTCGTTGGGTAGTACTCCATCTTCTCGCCTTGGCACCACGTACATGCTGGCACCAGGTTATGCGGCGTAACCGAAAGCGCAGGGAAATGCGTCTTTGGAAGATAGTGGTCAAGGGTGTTCACAGTCCCGATGCCGCAAAACGGGCATCGCCCGTTCACCGGTATCGACATGATTTGGTCATAAACTGGCCGCCCTTTGGCTTTTTTGGGGACCATCCGCAACGTGTAAACCTTTACCAACTCTTCCGCAACGACCGTGCGCACCCTGGTGGTAAGGGGAGTCAAGTAGAGGGACTTAGCAGCTGCTGCCAAATCGTAGTCTTCCGACGCTTTCTCGATGTCGCTGCTGATGGCCTCAAGCCTTGCTCTCAGCTCCACGTTCTTGACCATTGCAACACAAGTATCGAATACGTCCCGCGCTACGTATGCATCGGCTTTATCATCTTTCGGAAGGGATAGATACCTCATGCTCTCAGTCTTCGTCATTCACATACATCGCTCGGAGGACAGCCTTGCCCTCGGCACCCAATTGGTGTCCCATAAGGTCCAATGCGTCCTCGTAGGACACCGCCTCGCGTCGGACATCATTTAGAATTTGGTGATACCCCGACTGCGATAGTTCGAGCTGGAAAACCTCCCTGCTGAGTATCCCAATGCTCTCGCCAAACGTCTCAATAGTCGGGCGCTCCGCCTTGGACGCGGTTAGTATGCGATTGATGATCCAAACGCAGGATCGCGGCACTTCCTGGAGGATGATCGGAGAGTGTGTGGCGACGACGGCAACGCCATTCCGCCTCACTAAGAGTTCGGAAATCGCGCGGGTCATGGCGGATAGCAGCGGAGGGTGAAGATGTCCTTCAGGTTCGTCAATGAGGACCAGAGTTCTTTCTTCAACCTTTTCGACAAGTCTCGTCAAGGTGAGAAGCACGATTTTGTGTCCAGAACTCAGTGCTTTAAATGTTTTGAGGACACCCTCCAGCTCTTCCTTATCGGATAGATCTGCCTCAATCACTTCAGCGAGTTGAGCGGCCTTAAATACCGGGTCGGACTGAAGCGTGCCGACTACTTCAGCCCACCTCCTGCGCCGAGCTCCGATACGGCACTCCTTCAGACTATTTACGAATTCCGTGGCGAGCATTTGCGGAGACTTGGGCTTAATCGATGCTGTAGGCGAGTCGCTAGCCCATCCCCGAAGCCCAATGTACGAGAAGCCGAGAGCATCGGAGGAGGAGTCTCGGTCCGGTAGCAGGTCAGCCTCATCAAAGGCGCTGAAGGAAACGGCAACTACGTTTGCGAACGTGCCGCTATTTTTTCCTTGCTCACTGAGTTCGAATTTCCCTGACTGCTTAGCAGACGCATCCTTCGCGACCAGCGCCTTGGTCATAAGGGAAAGCAGACGAGTCTTCCCAACACCATTCCTCCCTATAAGAATATGGACATTGGTAGGGATCCGTGAACTTGGGTCAACGCTAAATTCGAGCTCGAACGGCGGCGCTCCTTCGCCGAGGCGCTTTGGTGGAGAGTAAGAAAACTCGTAACGCGTAACACGGGCATCGCCCCGCGCCATTCTTCGGAACTGACCTTCCACCGTGCTGCGCGTGACGGAGCGGAGCAATGACTCTCCCATGACGTATTCGTCCTTAGCCCACTTCCACAAAGCGGCATCCCACGCGACGTCCTTTAAAGCGACGAGGACTTGCTCCCGAATTAGGTCTCCTAGAGCATCAAGGCTCGAGTAGTAATCTTCATCCTGACCCACCGAAAAGTAATTGCTGCCGAGCAGAGTGAAGTCCTTGTCAAGGGCTGGATAACGATGCCCAGAAGGTATGTCATCGCCACCAGAGTGAGGCTTCAATCCGCGCGAGCCTATTTTTACTTGCCCAATTCCGTGCTTTTTTCCATGCGTATCAACGATGGTTAGGTAGAACTGAGTGCGGTATTTTCCCCAATCATCCCAATAATCGGTCTCCAAGTAAGCCGACCATCCTTTGGCATCCGCAGGAATTTTTTCGCTCCGAGCCAGGACGTGAAACGGTAGGGATTTAGAGTTTTTTTGCATTTCTCAATATGATGAGGCAGTCGCGCTGTACATCCGCACCGAAAGATCTGACGGATATTCTAGGTTGCCACAAGCGAAGTGACAAACGAATACGTTTACTGAAAAGTCGTTGATATCCAATTCTAGAAGCGGCGTGACTCAAACCCCGGATTAGTTTGGACCAGAAATGAAATTCCCGACTCAATGCAATGCCTGTGGGGCACGGAAAGGACTTGCAGGGGAGCGGGCCTAAACGACGGCCTGAGGGATGACGTTTACCGCACGAAGAAGTTTGGTGCCGTCATGGACCCAAACACCTAGGCCATCAGGGAATGTTTCTGTTCCGATAATTACGAAAACTAGGGCGGTGAACTCTTCCCGGGCAGCCACCGCGTGTTTAGCTGCCAAGACTTGGTCTGTATAGGATGGCTGTGGTATGGGCTCGGGATGTGAGTGCCAAAAGCCCAAACAGTGAAGACCGCCCGCGAACATCATTGCTCTCTCTGCATCGACCGCAGCTATGTCGATTTTCACCCCAGTGAACCAAGAGCGTTTGGGCGTCAAAATTGTGGCTGTGTCAATCAAGATACGGTCACTGGCCAAATTTTTGGCATAGAGTTGTCCTGCCATCTCCCTCGATTTCTTGCTTTTCTGTGCATTCCCACGAAGAACTCCGAGAACGTCAGGTGGAAACACCAGTGACCAGATGGCGCCAGGCAGTGCGTAAATTAGTGCTTCTTCATTCATGACCGAGCACTGATTCAAGAGAGCGAGTGATTTGAGAGGACTCGAAGCTGGAGTCGCTTATGGGAATCAGAGAGCTGCGGACTATCGTCACGTTCAGTTTGTCAAAGTATGCAGATGACCGTACCCAACTCCAAACAGTTGAGTCATACACGTTACCGTCGAGACACGAAAGAATCCGTTCCGTAGCGAATCCGGCGGTTTGCCAAGCATCTGCTGCACCGTAAATGTGGAAACCTGAGGAGCATGCCGGCAGTTGCACGCGAACATCAGGAGGCCATGTTGCTGCATTTACCTTTTCCCACGGATCGTCAGGCGGCCACGGGGATTCCTTGGTGGCATACACAGTGTGTGCCGCTGCACCATGGGGTTCTATCCATACATGAACGATGCCGGCGTCGCCGAATGCGCTACTCCTGAACTGAGAAATCATCGTGCGCACTGCGCCATCTCCCGTGCAGTCTATGACAAGATCGTATTCCCCTGGTGAGCAGACTTGAGATATCCAATCTGTAGCTAAGACTCGTAAGGCCTTGGTCTGAATGCCAGGAGTCTGTCGTCGTATCCTGCTGGCTAAAGCGGTTGCCTTCGATTGCCCCACGTGCTCCGCCCCAAGGAGATGGCGGGCACAATTTTCGATACTGAAGTTTTCCTTGTCGGCCAGGTGGAGTTCTCCAATACCGGCCCGGGCTAAGAGGTCGGCAATCGGCGCACCGATCGAGCCGCAGCCAATTAGCAAGACACGTTTCTGACGGCGAAGCTCTAAAACCTCGGTTTGATGGTCTCTGGCCAGAGCCCAATCGGCATCTACGCGGTCAATCTCGACAGGCACCACCCCAGGACCAGTTAGCTGCGGTATCAAATTGGGTGTGATCAAATAGCCGAAACATGTTCGATCTTGCACCAGGATGATCAGTTTTGGATGGTAGTCTTCGGCCGATTTCTCTTGCGCATTTTGTGTAATTTTTTGCCTGAGCCAAGCGATGACCGAATGGCTGTCATTTGTCATCCCAAGCACCAGCTGCTCGAGTTCATCTAGAGACTTCGGCCAATCTGTCGGGGTCCAGGACAAGTCTTTAGGGACGGGAACCCACAGCGCCTCTCCCCTAACAAGGGTTCCTTTCGGCCACCCATGTTGAACTGCTAGCGTATGGGGATCAACCGTTCCAACGGAGGCCAGTAGCATGGTGCTGCGGAGCTCCATGTCGCGGCGTGAAGTTGCGCGACCTGGCCCTCGAGCATGATAGCTGGCGATCTTTCCTTCCGTGACCTGGGAGATGTTTTGTAAGGCAGCGAGCACACTACGGGGTGTTGGTGCACCATACTTCTTGTAAGAGAGGTAGCAAAAGCGGTTCCAATAGGCGAGGCGCTCACGTTGGAATTCGGCTCTGACCCATGCTGGGTTAACAATGTCTCCTAAATACTTGGATAGCTTCTTCAGCACCTCAACAACAACAGCACGAGGATCGTTATAGTCATCAGGGGACGGCTCTACGCCATGGCAAAATTTGCCATCCTCCTCAATGTGCGGGAATTGAAGACATAGCCCCTCAGGGAAATGGAGCTGGGGCGTAGACGCAGGAAAATCATGTGCTATCGAGAGCTGGACTCGAACCTTACCCAATAAGGGGTGGTCAAGGTCTAGGTCCCAACAGGCCACCCTCCGTCGGGCGTTGTTCCGGCTCGAACGACTTACATACGTATTGCCCTCGACATCCAACCACTGCTCGACCGCTTGGGCCGCATGTTGGAAGGGGGAAAGAATATCGCTGGTGTCAGGCAAAAGTGTCACTCGCGCTCGACTTTCTGGGCCCAGAAGGGACTGATACACCGCTCAACAAGCCTGCAAGCGGACCAGCTCCTTGGCTGGCCTTCCATGCTTGAACTCCCTGCTGTCCAAAGATGGCCTGGACGCGATTCTCGGACCGTTTGGAATATTCCTCCGAGAACAGCGCTTCCAAGTCGTTTTCTAAACGTGTGTGCCATGTTTCAAATTCGCGGGCGCGCAAGCCGCCATCGCTATTCCACTTGTCTGCGAAATTTTCGCGGACAGTGCCCGGCAATGCGGGATTGTTGATGCTGTATGCGTGTCCATTGCGATCTATGAAGTCCGGCATCCGTGCTACGACTTCAAGCGCTACCTCGATGGCACTGGTGAATCCATGCAGATCGTTCTCTATCAATTCCTTGTATGCCTTTGCCGCTAGCGTTACAAGAATCACGGAAATGGGTTTGGCTGCCTGACGATAGTCGGCCTGTTGCTTGTAATAGCTGTCACGGTGAAGCTTCATTAGTTGAACTAAGCGCCGGAGAATGTCATCTAGCCCAATCCGCTCTTGCGGTATGGGATCGACCGTAGTTCGGGCGTCGACAGCGAAGGCTTTACGTATCGTCTGGAAAGGAAACCGGCGGTTTGCGATAGCGCAAAACCAGTCCGCAAACTCTTCAGGGTTCGAAGGGCTCCAGACGAGTTCAGGGTCGCGGACCTTGAGGATGGTCCCTTCAATCCATGCCTGCATCGGGATTGCTGGGGTTACATCAAAGTAAAACGGTTCTCCGGGATACTGGAGGCGCCAGCAACGGCTCTTGGCTTTCGGATCGCCGGCATCCCTGATTCCTCGAAGTGCGGCACCGAAATCTTGGAAGAACGGCTCGGAATAAACCAAATTCGAGAACTTCGGGCCGGTCAACTTGACTACAACATCAAGATCAAATTTCTCGCGTCCATCACCTGCGATCGTAGTCTGCGTGCGCATAGATCCCTGAACCACCACGTGCACATCACTAGTCTCAATGTCAAACGCTCTGGCTATGTGGTTAGAGAACTCCTTATATCGCCGGGTAGCTGCATCCCTCTTGTCTTCAGAGAGTTCGAGCTTCTTCAGCATGCGGACGATGAACTCTTCCCATTGCTGGCTTTCGTTACGAAGTGCGATCGCCTTCGCAATTACCCGCGACCGCTTTTGAGGAATTGCCGGATAGCTAGACATTGGAGGCACCAAGGTTATGTTGAGTAATTGGCTGTGAAGTTTGTTCGAATCGTGCAGGCTTGTTCCCGTCTATTTCTATGTTCCAAGGATAGGGAGGAGTCTGATCCCTCTCCCGTTGATAGCATTTCAGCGTAGGCATATTTCTGGGGTCGTAGGCTTGGCCAAACCGGACACAAAGGGTCGCCGGAGCAGCAAGGATCAGGTGAACTCTGCCGACGGATCTGTTCGCCAACTCAGCCATGACATCGGTGAACTGACGCGTCAAGGCTTCTTGCATCGTTCCAGATAGAAGAGTGTTCGGTTTCGGGTCGTGAAGACGTAGCTGCACCACAGGCATGTCAGGAAAAGTCTGCGCGATTCCAGCAAAGTCGGCTAGGTAGCTTGCGGAGACAGCAACGACGATATCCGGGCATTGGAACTCCACTTCGGTCAGGCCTGAAATGGAGAACCTCTCTCCGCTATCTTGTTCATCGAGTTCTTTCCAGTTGCCTGTAGTTCGTTCCCATTCCATCAACTGGACGCGTCCTTCATCGTCCAAAAGCACTCCCGCGTAGAAGAGCAGTGAAACTTGCATCACTCCTCCCGCCACTACGGTGAGGTGTTCACGCGAAGTGCCAGCAGTCATCAGGCGAATCTGTCGCCGCAATTGAACAAGTTCGTTCAATGCGTCGAGGATGTTGGGAGTAGGCCCCATTACCAATCGCCGCACGTCAACCAAACAGGATTCGCGGCGGCCGACAATCTTTGCCGGTATCGCCTTGACCAAAGGTGAGTCCGCGGTGTCGACCAAGCCTCTTAATTCAACAGCCAACACACGACTAACTCGTAATTCGTCGAGCTCAAACTCGGACCGCCGCCGAGCCATGAACAGGCTGACTAGGGTGGCCACTGAGGCTATAGAGAAAAGTCCCCAGAAAGCGACTGCCCCGGGGCCGTCCCCCCAAGATAAAGTGAACTCCTGGCTGGAATCCATATTCTTATAGGCGATAGAGACCCCACCGCCGACCGCTAATGCCCCTAGGAGCGAAATGCTGGCGCGAAAAATCTGGACGGAGATATGACGCGGCCGAACATAAAAATCGACCAGCTTCTCAATAAGACTTTTTGAGTTCATTACGATCCTTTGTAAGCCTTACGCTCCAGAGCAGACACTACATTTAGTGGTTTACATCTTAAGAATATCAATATGATGTGGTTGACGCCAGTTCTATTCAACCAAAATCCCGAGCTTAGTCACAAATAGTTTCGATCATTTCATAAAATTGACTAGATATGAGATTTTTTGATATTTTTCTCTGCTGACCTATTGAAGTAATCGGAACTGTTGCTGATAACGTAGGGGTAAATGTTGAGGGTCAATTGCCGCTAGTAGCGACCAACTCTCCTCAAGGGAAATCAACATGAACAGTACAAGTTGGCCGACCACCTACATACAGGGTCGTCGCTAAATTTCGGTGCGCGGATATAATTCTGGTATCTCTGAATACGACGATAGGCCCAGCCGAGGTGACGTTACGGTTGAGGCAATAGAGCAGAACCGGAGTCACTCGGCTATGTCGTCTGGTTGAACGGGGTGCTTCCGCTTGGAAGCGCAATTTGTAGAATGCAGATTGCGGGCGCCGCCGATCCGACTATCAAGAATCAAGGCCCGCACACGTGTGCGGGCCTTTTTTAATTGTTCGGAAAACGCCTCGACGGAAGCAATGCCGCAATCGGGAGGGTGGAACGGCGTTTAAAGCGCAGTTCATTGAGTAGGCACGACCCACGGACCGATAGTCAAGTCTGCCAATGTCAACGCTGATAGCCGGTTCAATACCAATAATTCTGCTTCTCTGAGGGCGTTTCCCACAACGAGATTGGCCAATTGTTCCGCTTGGCAAGGACATTCATCGTTGCGATAGCTGACGGCAAACAAGGGCGGCGAGCCAAGTGCCTCGTACACTTCGAGAAGTGTTAGCTGAGTAGGATCTGCACACCGTACCTAGTGAACTTAGAAGCTGAGGCAGCCAGTCAACATGTCGTGATCGCGGATCCGAATCGTTCCTCTATTGCCTTCAGAGTGGCGGTTAGCTCAATGTCTGACGCGTCATATGGGTGCGAGAATGACTCGACGCGGATCCATTGAGCAGTTTGTCCGGGATGAACGTAGCCTTCGAAATCGTCCACAAGAAGACACTGAAGAACTTTCGCATCGCTGATCATCTCCAGGTTTTTTGTCGTACCGGTCCAAGTGACATACTCCAGTTGGGCAAACCAAGCTGGGGCAACATCTTCCGCTACTAAAAGGCTTGCGATAGCGCGAAAACGCGACTCACTAACTGTTGTAAACATCACAATCCGCGGAAAGAGCGTTCGGCACCGCTCAAGGAACGGTAAGAGCCCTGGACGTGGAATTTGACTGGCTGCGTTGGAAATTAGCGTGCCCTCGAGATCAAGTGCGAGGATTGAGGGGCTAGATATCACAAGTTTTCCATCTCAGTGTGGGGCGGGGGGCTTGCTGATGTGCTATTGCCAGAAGCGAGGTGCGCGGTGAGCGTGTCGTTCTTAGCTATGAGGAATACGATGCGATCACCGGGCCGCCAGGCGGCACGATTGCGGAGGTCTTTGGGGATCGTCACACGCCCTCTGGAATCGAGCTTATATGTTTGCCTTTTCTGGGACGGCATCGTTACTTCCCGTCGCTCCACTTTTTGTTGCGAATGCTGAGGAGCTCGGCGTGCATTCGGCCCGAATGTGCGAGCAGGTTCAGCACCGAATTCCAGTAGGCTGCGGCCAAATCACCCTCCTGCTTGGCCAGGTCGCTGAGCACGCGGTTGGCTAAGGTGAGATCAACTGGTTCACATGGGAAAGGTCTGTCGGTCAGCGGTTCTGTGCACTTGATCATCTCTTACCTCTTGGTTGCGACGCGTGATGAAACAGCCAAGCTCGGATTGCAGCCTCTCCCCTTGTCCTGCCGAGCGACGTGACTTCGCCAATGGCGCACTCGTACCCTTGTTCAAGCTCGATGAATCTCGCTTCGTGTTCCTCCGCTAGGTCTTTGCCCATTCGCTCGATGACTGTGTAGGCATCCAAAACCCTGACGCTCCGAGGCTGTTCAGCAATTAGGTACGTGTTGGAACCGTCGATGTAGGCCAGTCCTGTCCGGCCTAGCCGGAGCGCGAATACTCCATCGACTGTGAGCATTTCATGGATGAGTCCAGCGCCAGACAGCACCGCGGGATTGGCGGCCTGCTTGCTCCAAGTCAGGCCAGACTCCTCCAATGTTGGTGGCGTTGCGTCTGCTGCCCACATGACTCCGCTGAGAGCCCGGCTTATGCTTTGCCTAGCCACGTCTAGTTCCGTCCAAGGTGGTTTTTAGATATACCAACAAGAATAGTCGATTTTGGACTATTCGAAAACAGACTTCAACCTTTGTGCTGCTAACCACGCCGGCACAACCATGGACAAGTCGATCTACACCTACAACTACGGGCAGATGCTAAGGCTACTGATTGCGGCCAGAGAGCAAGTGGGCCTTACGCAACAGGACTTAGCCAACGAATTGGATGAGACGCAATCTTTCATCAGCAAGTGTGAACGAGGGCAGAGACGCTTAGACGTGGTCGAGTTGAGAATGTGGTGCACAGCCCTAAACGTGTCTTATGCCGAGTTCATGCGGGTATTTGACAGTGTGTCGATTCCCCCAGCCACACGGTAAATCCCGAGGACTTTGATGGGCGTCGCTTGCCAGTCGGAAAAATCGAACGATGGAACCGCGGCTTATTCGCCCCCCCCCCAGACGAGCCTAGTTAGGCCGGCAACCATTTCGCTGAAAAAGTTGCCCGTCATAATTCGGCGAGGCCACCAAGCCTTTACTTTCAGCGCAGCTTTATGACCGGTGGCCTCAACGCTTCCAACTCTTCTTCGAGCCTCTTATTTTCTATCGCTAGCTCTAGAACTTTCATTTGCAACTGAACCAATTGAGATTGCGCATCATCTCGTTGCTGCACCAAGAGTTGTTGAGCTCGTCTCGAATCCAATTTGCGCTTGGCGTGTGTGGCTCGACGTTTGGATTCCAGCGCTTCGCCCGCACCTACAATCTCAACATAAGCCTGAATTTCCAAAATAAGCGCTGGAAATCTGCTCTTGCGGAGTGCTGAGGGATCTGTTCCTGCTTCCCGTGCCACATTATTTTGAGACACCGGCGCGCCCACTGGTAGAACGGTAGGATTACCGCTTTTCAAGCGCAAAAAGGCTTCTCGATACTTACTCTCTGCATTAAGTCTATTGGATAATTTCAAGATAATTCCTTAGACCGCCAATCTCCCGAAGTAGTGCAAGCTGTCGTGGAGAACCTGTGATTTCTAATAAGCTTGCTTGCTCCAATTGCTTTAGCTGCCGCCTAACTACTCCTTCCAATTCGCGATCGAAAACCGCATCCTTGCAGCCTTTGGTACCGCCTTCACCCGCACACCGAGCAATTGATTCAATACCCCCGTAGTCACACGGTGCAACCTGAGTACATGCACCCAACCGCGTCCTACGAAAAGATACATGACCAAGCCGAGCAGACTTTATCAATTTTCTATAATCCCCCTTTGACACCAAGTTTACGATCTCGGTTTTCGCAGTGGCACCTCTAGGTGAAACATAACGATCGGAAGACAACCTCATTAACTCGCAGGCGATAACTTCGTATTTCGCCTCGCGCACCGCGGCGTCGGTTTCCTGCGACAACCTAAGCCTTGTAAAATTTCTTCCATAATAAGCGGTCTGAATTACATTGAGGTGCTGTAACTGAACCTGGATAGAACTGTCGCTCACCCCAGAAGCAAACATATTCACAGCTCCTGTACGGCGAAGTTGGTGATGGGCAAGTGGCCATATCTTCCCAATCTGAAACCTAGGATCCTTATCCAAGAACGGTGAAAACATGCAAGCAAACCGCAGATCCGCTTCTGTAATTCTCAGAAGATCGGGATCGAACAGCTTTTCATATTTGGATATCATCGACAATTAATTAGGGATGACTTTTCTAACTGAATAGTCTGACCTAGTGGCTAGAACCGGCATCCATGGCTCATATGCGGAGGTCCACACCAGTGGATTCATGAAGTCTCCGCAGTTCCCCTCTTCCACACCCGCAGCCTGCGCACATCGCACTCTAAGCCGCGCAATAGAAATTAGTGGATGTAATGCCGTTTCAATTACATCACTGGTCACCCATCGGGCATCACTGTCCGGATTGGTTTTCGTCGTCTCACCATGGATTACTGGAAAAAACCCAAGCTCAGTGTCATGCCATTGGAGACAATCTGCTCTCAAACTCGACACTTCTTCTTTTCGCATAAGAGTAAAAGTGATAATGAAAGCTATACCAGCCAGCTGTACCATGCCAAGGTAGGACGTCAAAGACTTGATCGTCCAGCCATTCCCAGTCGGGTTTGTCGTCACCCACTTGTCGAATAGCTCCATCAGATCAAAGCGGTTTAAAATGTCTTCGAAATTTTCTACGCTATCTCTATTCGCCTTTCCTGGGCCCGAAAAAAGTGGTGACTTAAGCTTTTTTCGACTCCGTCTCAGAACATAGAAATCACTGAGATCACCACTCGAGACACTAGCAGCGTACGCATCTACACAATAATTAAAACATGCCTCTATCCTTTCTCGGTGGACCCAGTAATCCGAAAGACAGTCCGACAACCTTTCAATTTGGTAATTCCAAATTCTGGGGGGAATGTAGGGAGTCTGGTCAGACTCCTTTTTCTCCCCGATGGCCTTTGCCAAAATTGAAATGCCAGCTTCGTCTAGTATTTTGAAGCCTATCTGATCTTGAAACATTATCAAACGGTCGAGATATAGAACATCCGTCGACTTCCAAGATGCCTTCAACTCTTTCCCAAACTTCTCTATTAGCTCGGGAAAGCGAGATAAATCGCTGGCTGAAATATTCTCCCTATCACACATGCACACGAGACGTTTAATACTATTGAATCGCGACCTTATTGTGTTCCAGCTTAATTTATAAACTGGCCACCAAATAAGAAGCGTTGCCACGACCCTTAATATGTATTCGTTACGCGGATGCAGTTTAGGCTTGTCGAAACGAAGTCGCAAACTTTTACCTGCCCAGGCAGAGAAGTCCCAAACGCAGTCACTCCACGATGACGCAGGCGTACCATCCGTCTTTAAACTCACCATCCAGTCATTAGGAGGTGGTAAAGAGGGAGGTCGGTAGCAAGGGTGCTCAGTTGAAATTGGTATAGGACTTGCAGCAATCGAGAGCTCCGAGTGGATCATTGCCATAACCTGTGCTCCACACTCTGCATTGTCGCCTCCCAATCTGGGTGCCAGTATCCCTCTGCGACACGCTCGGACGCTTCTTCTACCCACCCCAATCGTTCTGTTGAAGACTCCTCCAGCCAACGCAGTTTTCCCCGAATTTTCTCAATCACAGACTGAACCGGTGACGGTGCATCGTCAGACCACTCGAGCCCAGATACACTAAATTCGAGTTGTTTGAGTTGCCCAAAGGTTGTCAACGCCCAAACATAATCAAACTCGTCTATATCCCGATGACTTTCACACCATAAGCATCCCGACGGTCTAACACAATCAGGTCTGGGCGCTGTATTAGGAATATGCGCCGCTACGGCGACGTTCTTTAGACAGCCACCAGGAGCAATCGATTTTTCCTGAACAACTGTGGCCTTCTTCCAGAACCTCCCAATCTCAGCCGTCGCCCTATGGAAACTGGGCCGGTGGTAGACCTGGATCAGAGTCCGCTCGCCATGCTGCATCGTCTCCGCTACTGATTCAACATCCATAGCCACCGAAGAGGCCATTAGAAAATTGATGCGCATTCCCCGCAATTTTCTAGGGCACACGTAAGGAACATCCAGCGCCCTGAAGATCCTACGGAATCTATGCAGTGCGCGCAGCTCAGCCTGCGCCCCTGGCTCCTGGCTCAACGGAAAAAGTCTACTTTCGGACGGACAGAAAATTCGCCGCCAGGCCAAGTACCTCTCAAGATGAGCACGATACTCTTTATATATTTCGAACGTCACATCGCCTTGGCGTCTGCCCTTTCTGATGGTGACTCGATACCCATCCGTATAACTCGTGTAACGCAGATTCCCTACATTTAACCGAACCGCCTGACTAACATTCATGCTTGTCTGCGAGATAAAAAGATGGAGCTCTGCTTCGATCCGCAGACTTATAAGGTAGTCCTGGCGCCCGAGTCCATAATCTATTGAGTTCCCCTCTGAAGGCACACCCCATTTGCCAATTCGCAAACAGGCATCGTCACGAATATAGACCTGCGTCGGGGGTAGATCTCTCAAAAACTCGACATCCACTACACGACATATTTCAGCTGAAAAACGGCCTTGCAGTAGAAAGTCTTTTCGGCTTGTTTTTTCCGCAGTCCTTCCAGCCGCTGTGATCTGACGGCGAGGGCTCCTAACTCTCGTAAGGTTCAAAACACTGGCCCTTCTATCCAAAACAACATCTAACAGGTCAGATATTACTTTGGCGTATGCATATATTGAACTAGCTTTAAGCGGGGCCGCCGAAATCGATTTATTATCTCGATATTCTTTTATTTTCTGACTGCGATGAATTAGAAAATCTGTCCATTGTAAAAAGACGTCCAGGGCAGTGTCGACGTCGAGATCTTTTCCGGACTGGTCAGCATATGCGAAGAACATACGCAGTTTAGAAATTCTGTCTCTAAGCGTCTCGGTAGATGAGCCTGACAGCAAATCAGCGTTCATTTCCGCATGCAGGCCTATTACAAAATCCGTCCTCTTAACACATGGCTGCATGGGATATTTTCCATTTTCAATATCCGTCATGGCCTTTTTTATTGTGAATCGTGCCGCTCCTTTGAATAACAATGGAGTTAAGTCCCATGGCGTTTCGCTTCTAGACAGTTTGGCCGATGGGAACGTGAGTTTAGGTAGGCTATTACTTACCAAGCGCGTTCCAATCTTCATTTCTCAGTCCAACTGTCTCTTCGTAGAACCTATTCGCCGCATCAGACTTTTGTGAGGCCTTGTCCACAAACTTTATATACCGCAGCGTGGAACTCTCATCTTTATGAAACATTGCGGTTCGCACCTGATCCACTGCCTCACTTCGAGACAACCCAATATTTAGCAATACGCTCGCTCTTGCCGTGCCGAACGTAGCGCGTGTTTCATGAAAAACAAAATTTTTAAATTCTGTTAGCCCTTCATTGATAGCTCGTTTACGCATTTGGCTTACCAACGAATCTATTGTTGCCACGGAGTAAGGCCTTCCATAGCGATTGAGAAAAAGAGTGTCCCTACTGGCCGAAGCGTTCTTCGCTAAGCGTAATAGTCTCCTTGTTGAGAAAAGGTATTTTTTTAGATCAAGGAGTAGCTGCTTCGGAACCTCAAGATCGCCAGAAACGTTAAATTTCGTGCGCACCGCAGTTCCCGGGCCTACACGGATCAAGTAGAGGTCACTTATCACTGGATGCTCCACTGCACCTTGGATCGCCTGCCCCGTGAGGGTTATTACCGTGCCAACTCTGGCGCCAGTGAACATCCCAATAGCCAGCATTAGATGCAGTTCGATAGTGTTTTTCTGAGAACTAAATTTCATTAGTTCTTTGGCATCTTTCGCGCTGAGTGGCAGGAGGCCGTCCTCGACGCCGTTACCTATACGTGCACGGAGGGGAATTGCGAGGTCTGTGCCGTCTCGGACCATTGCGCGCGCAAATCCCCTTGCATCAATGAAGTGCCTTATTTTTTTTTCAGCGCTCCATAATGGGGCATTTGGGCTGATTAGATTATTATCTTTTGCGAAATTATAAAATCGAATAACGGCGTACATTGTCGAACTGGCGGTCGATGAGGCATATGTGCCGTCCTCAATACTGCTCATCAAGCTTTTTCTAAAAGCCCTCAAAACTTGATCTTCTTTGCGCTGAGGGAAGTGCCGCCAATCATAGTCATTCAACTCAAGAAAATTGGCGTACCGCTGCAAGGCCTTCATGAGACTCTTTACGGTCTCGTAATCTGCTCCGTCTTCAACTTGACGAAGCGCCCAAACATTAACCTCGTCCCAACCTCGTCCGTTTTCCCAGAATATCTGAGGGAGATGCCGCAAGCCCTTATCCAAATTAATAGCCCACTCTAGCCCTCCGTCTTTTAATTCGCGAAGAGCATATCCCGTCAATTCAATAGTTGTTAGCCGCGCCATAGCCGAAGCATTCTGAGAAAAACGGAATGGCAATTGACCGCGCAAAGCCCGTCCCACTTTCCTGCATCAACTATGTATTCCCAGACTCGCGTGCATGGTAGCCACCCATGCTCTGCTATCTCAATGCTCAGATTTAGTTTGCCCATACTTTTCCTATTTATTGTTATCAAATGAGCGGCAGAATAACAATCACGCACGAAGCGTGTCAAATATTACTTTAAAATCAATTACTTACAGTATATCCAGAAGAATGAAAAATGCCTACATTCTGTACCTATAGCGGTGTTGCCGCACGTTTTACTTAAGCATCCAAGCAGGCAAAAAAAGAGCTGCCCTGAGGCAGCTCAACTTTCACAAGAAAACAATGTCAATACCCCCGATCTTAGGGGTAACTGTCCATAACAGCCTACTTAGGGGTAAACAAGAAATTCATCACGTCGCCGTCTTGCACGATGTATTCCTTGCCTTCGGCGCGCATTTTGCCGGCTTCCTTGGCGCCTTGTTCGCCCTTGCAGGCGATGTAGTCGTCATAGGCGATGGTCTGGGCGCGGATGAAGCCGCGTTCGAAGTCGGTGTGGATGACGCCTGCGGCTTGCGGGGCGGTCGCGCCGATGGGCACGGTCCAGGCGCGGACTTCCTTGACGCCGGCGGTGAAGTAGGTCTGCAGACCCAACAGTTTGAACGCCGCGCGGATCAGACGGTTCAGGCCCGGCTCTTCCATGCCCATGTCGGCCAGGAAGGCCTGACGGTCTTCATCGGCCAGGTCGACGATTTCGGATTCGATGGCCGCGCAGATGGCGACGACGGGCGCGTTGCGCTTGTTGGCGAATTCGGTGAGGCGGTCCAGCAGCGGGTTGTTGCTAAAGCCGTCATCGCTGACGTTGCCAACGTACATGGCGCGCTTGGCGGTGATGAAGCACAGGGGCTTGATCAGGGCGAGGTCGTCATCGGACAGGCCCATGGAACGCACCGGTTTGGCTTCGTTCAGGTGGGCGATGCATTTTTCGAGCACGCCGACCAGGCGCTGGGCGTCTTTGTCGCCGGAGCGCGCGGTCTTGGAGTGGCGATGCAGGGCTTTCTCGGCGGTCTGCAGGTCGGCCAGTGCCAGTTCGGTTTCGATGACTTCGATGTCGGCGATGGGGTCCACCTTGCCGGCCACGTGGATGACGTTGGGGTCTTCGAAGCAGCGCACGACGTTGACGATGGCGTCGGTCTCGCGGATGTGCGAGAGGAACTGGTTGCCCAGGCCTTCGCCCTGGCTGGCGCCCGCCACCAGGCCGGCAATGTCGACGAACTCGACGGTGGCCGGCAGTACGCGCTCGGGCTTGACGATCTCAGCCAGCTTGCCGAGGCGGGGATCCGGCACTTCGACCACGCCCACGTTGGGTTCGATGGTGCAGAAGGGGTAATTCTCGGCCGCGATACCGGCACGGGTCAGAGCGTTGAAGAGCGTCGATTTGCCGACGTTGGGCAGGCCGACGATGCCGCATTGCAGAGCCATGGAAATCCTTGAATGATGATGTCCCGGCGCTGCCGGGTGCGCGGCCGATTGCGCCTGCGCCTGTGTTTGCTCATCCGGGCAAGCCCCGCCGCTGTGGCGCGCCGCCCATGATCAATCCGCGAAAACTTGATTTTAACCGGTTGGCCGCCCGCCACCGCGGGACGGCCCTCAAAGCGCCATGTCGGGCGCCAGTTTGAGCAACAGCCAGATCATGACCATGGGCCCGGCGTTGAACACCGCATGCAGGGCCATGGAAGCGGCGATGCCACGCCGCACCCGCATCCAGCCCAGCACCAGCCCGGTCAGCCATTGCGGCAACACCAGCAAGGGCAGCAGCCACCAGGCCATGCTGGTGAAGGAAAAGTTGCTCAGATGCACCGCGGCGAAGGCCAGCGCCACCAGATGAAAGACCAGCCCGAAATGGCGGGCATACAGGCGCCGGGGCGCACGCTTGAAGCCGCCCATGCGGCGCGTGCTGTAAATGGCGAGCAAGACAACCGCGGCGGTGATGCAGGCCGTCCAGAATTGCGCGCCCCAGAACAAGGCGGGCAGGATGGCCGGCACGACCCACAAGGCCTGCAAGGGCCGCCGCAGGCCGTAGCGAAACAGCATTTCCTCGACCAGGGGCGCCCAGACGACCGCGGCCAGCCAGGGGATATTCTCCGGGTTCATGCGGTGTTGCGCGCCGCCCAGGGTGGCGGCGCCCACCGCGATAGGGCCCAGCAGGACGAGGTTGAACAGCCACAAGAGCCCGGCCCAGGCCAACAAACGGCCCGGACGGATATTGAGCCACCAATCGGCCATCGCCCCGCCGTGGCGCGGGCCGATCCGGCCGGCCAGCGTGGGTCGGCGCACGAAACGCCACCAATCGGCCACTTCCTGGCGCAGCGTCAGGCGCGTCATCAGGCGGTATGCAACTGGCGGGTGGCTTGCGCGAAATCCCCGCGCAGCAGGGCCGGAACGATGGCGCGGCAGCGGTCGATGACTTTCTCGATCTCGAGCTGCTCGTCGCGGCGCGGCGGATGCAGCACGAAGTCGGCGACCTGCTGGGCAAGATTGAGCGTGCGCGGGTGGCCGATGCCGATGCGCAGGCGCCAGAAGTTGGGCGTGCCCAGCGCGGCCTGGATGTCCTTCAGGCCATTGTGGCCGGCATGGCCGCCGCCCTGCTTCATCTTGACTTGTCCGGGAAGCAGATCGAGCTCGTCGTGCAACACCAGCACCTGCTCGGGCGCCAGTTTGTAAAAGCGCGCCAGCGCGCCCACGGCCTGGCCGGAGCGGTTCATATAGGTGATGGGCTTGAGCAGCAGGACGTTCTCGCCCTCGAAGCGGGCTTTGGCGACCTGGCCCATAAAGGCCTTTTCGAGCGTAAAAGACGCGCGCAAGTCATCGGCCAGATGGTCGGCTAGCCAGAAGCCGGCGTTGTGCCGGGTGGTTTCGTAATCGGGGCCGGGATTGCCCAGCCCGACGATCAAGCGGATCGGTTCGGACATGATGGCGTGTTTAGAACATAAAAAACCCTGCGCATGCAAATCGCAGGCGCAGGGTTCGGGGCAGCAGCGGGCGCAAGCCCGGCTGACCTATCAGGCAGCCGGAGCGTCTTCTTCAGCTTCGGCGGCGCCGCCCTTGACGACGGCGGCAGCAATCACCTGCTCATCGTTCGGGTGCGTGAAGGTCACGCCCTTGGGCAGGACGATGTCCTTCTGGTGCACCGAGCCACCGCCCAGCAGATCGCCGAGGTTGACTTCGATGAACTGCGGCAGCGCTTGCGGCAGGCAGGTCACTTCCACTTCGGTGATGACGTGGGAAATGATGGCGGCGCTGAGCTTGACGGCCGGCGAGGTCTCGGCGTTGATGAAGTGCAGGGGCACCTTGGTGTGCAGCGCCTGGTTGGCGTCGACGCGCTGGAAGTCAACGTGCATGACTTGCTGCTTGTACGGGTGCCATTGGACCGAGCGCAGCAGAACCTGTTCGCTCTTGCCGCCTTCCACCGCCATGGTCAGGATGGAAGCGTGGAATTGTTCCTTGCGCAGGGCATGGAAAATTTCGTTGTGGTCCAGCTCGATGTTCAGCGGGGTGGCCGTGCCGCCATAAACGATGGCGGGAACGCGACCCGCGCGGCGCAGGCGGCGGCTCGCACTCGAACCCTGGACGCTACGCGCAGTGGCATTGAATTTCATGGAAAAGCTCCAAACAATCTGGCGGAACGACCCGCCTGTGTAAAACACGCCAGGCAACATGCCGGCGTGGCATTGGCCCATCGCCGCGACCAGCGACGGGCAAATTCTTGACTGGGTTCAGTCGGCGAACAGCGAGCTGACCGATTCGGCGTTGGAAATACGCAGAATGGTCTCGCCCAGCAGCGCAGCGCAGGACAGTTGGCGGATCTTGCCGCAGGCCTGGGCTTCTTCGGACAGCGGAATGGTGTCCGTGACGACGAGTTCGTCCAGCGAGGACGAGGCAATACGTTCGACCGCACCGCCAGACAACACGGGGTGGGTGCAATAAGCGTAAACGGCGCCGGCGCCACGGTCTTTGAGGGCCTGGGCAGCCTTGCACAGCGTGCCGGCGGTATCGACCATGTCGTCCATAATGATACAGGTCCGGCCATCCACCTCACCGATGATGTTCATCACTTCGGAGACGTTGGCGCGCGGGCGGCGCTTGTCGATGATGGCCAGGTCGGCTTCGAGCTGCTTGGCCAGCGCGCGGGCGCGCACCACGCCGCCGATGTCGGGCGATACGACGACCAGGTTGGACAGATTGCGGCGCCACAGATCGCCCAGCAGGATCGGACCCGCGTAGATGTTATCCACGGGGATGTCGAAAAAGCCCTGGATCTGGTCGGCGTGCAGGTCCATGGTCAGGACGCGGTCGACGCCGGCGACTTGCAGCATGTTGGCCACGACCTTGGCCGAGATGGCGACGCGGGCCGAACGCGGGCGGCGGTCCTGGCGGGCGTAGCCGAAATACGGGATGGCGGCCGTGATGCGGCCGGCCGAGGCGCGGCGCAGGGCATCGACCATCACCATGATTTCCATCAGGTTGTCGTTGGTCGGCGCGCAGGTCGGCTGGAGCACGAAAACATCCTTGCCGCGAACGTTTTCATTGATCTCGACCATCACCTCGCCATCCGAGAAGCGGCCCACGGTCATTTTGCCGAGGGACATGTCCAGATGGTTGACTACGTCCACGGCGAGGCGGGTGTTTGCCGTGCCCGTGAAAATCATGAAGCTGTCGTTTGCCATGATGCAGATGATGGTCGTTTAACACTGAACGGGGCGCGAAAAACCGCGACAACCCGCAAAACAAAAAAGCTGCTGAACCTGAGCCAGTCTGAAGGCGGAGTTCAACAGCTTTTTTATGTATTGGTTTGGCTGGGGAGGAAGGATTCGAACCTTCGCATGCCGGAATCAAAATCCGGTGCCTTAACCAGCTTGGCGACTCCCCAACTAGCTTGCAATCCAACTTCGCAGCGGATGCTCGTTTAACCCGGCGCATGCCTTGATCAAGCGAAAACCCAACTGAAATTCGGGCTGCGTTTCGCTGACTGTTTTGCCAGCGCCGCGCATTGTAGCGGTATTTTCGAACTTTGCCAAAACGCCTTCAGCTTGACTGGCTGCAGACAGTGTTGGGTACTCGGCAAATAAACATGCACCAGACCCGGACATTCGAACCCGGATACCGAGCTCAGCCAGCCCCCGGACACAAGCCTCAATCTGAGGATAGAGCCGGAAAACCACCGCTTCCATGTCATTTTGACCGAAGCCAAAATTAGGCAAAGCAAGAAAGTCCGTAATTCTGACGCGTTTTGAATTGCGTGTCAAATCAGGGGCGGAAAAAATCTCACCGGTGGGCACGCTGGCGTCGGGCTGCAGCAGCAGATAGGCGGCCTGCGGCAGGCTGACGGCCTGCAGGTCTTCGCCCACGCCCTGCGCGAAGGCCGATTGCCCGAAAACGAACACCGGCACATCGGCGCCCAGCGGCAGGGCCAGCGCCATGAGGTCGCGACGCGACAGGCCGCAGCCCCACAGGCGGTTCAGGGCGATGAGCGTGGTGGCCGCATCGCTCGACCCGCCGCCCAGGCCTCCGCCTTGCGGAATGCGCTTGACCAGCCCGATGCGCGCGCCCTGGCGCACGCCGCAGGCCGCCTGCAAGGCGCGCGCGGCGCGCACGATGAGGTCTTGTTCGGGCGCCACGCCAGGCAGCGTATAGGCCCGCTCGATCACCCCGTCCGGCCGCGCCTCGAAAGACAGGGTGTCACACAGGTCCACGAAGCGGAACACGCTTTGCAGCAGATGGTAGCCATCGGAGCGCCGGCCCACGATGTGCAGAAAGAGATTGAGTTTGGCCGGCGCGGGAACGTCGTAAAGCGTCACGATGTTGCGGTTCAGGCCGGGTTGACGACCAGGCGCACCACGATGCGGCGGCCTGCCTCCTGACGCTCGAGCATGAGCAATTGCGGGCCCGCGCTGTCGTAGCGCGACAACTGCACCGACCAGCCCCCTTGCTCGAAGCGCGCCAGATGGCCGGCTTCGTCGCGGCGCACGGATTGCGCCTCGGGCTGACTGGCCAGCCGGCCGCGCAACCAATCGCGCAAGCCGGATACCGGCACGGGGCTGCCCAGGGCGTCTTCGGCCAGCGTATCGGGATCGTCGGCCTGCAAACTGGAACCGTTGGCCCGCGTCAGTTGCGCCGAGCCGGGCCGGCCCTGCACCCGCGCTTCGGTCGAGCCCAGGGGGTTGGTCAGGTCCAGCACATATTCACGGCCATTGTCCTGCCACTGAAAGCCGCCCTGCACCGCCTGCTGGCGGCCGTCGGCTTCGGTGGCGGTAATGGCGAAACGCCCGGCCCGCGTGAAACTGTCCCCGGCCACGCCCTGCGATTTGGGCAGGCTGGAACAGGCCGCGATCAGGCCCACCGACAACACCAGCCCCAGGCGGGCGGCGCGCGTCAGCCACGCACGGCGCGGACTCACGGCTGCACTCCGAGGCGCTTCATGGTGTCGAGCACCGTGCCGTTCTTGGGATCCTTGCGGTAGGCCTCGCGCAACAGGGTCTCGGCCTCCGGACGCTGGCCTTGCGCCAACAAGACTTCAGCCAGATGGGCCGCGATATCCGGCTCGGGCCGCTTGGCGTACGAGCGCTTGAGATACTCGGCCGCGGCCGGCAGATCGCCGATGCGGAATTTGACCCAACCCATGCTGTCGAGGATGAAGGGGTCGTCGGGGGACAACTCCAGCGCCTGGGTGATCAGATCCAGGGCTTCGGGCAGGCGTTGCTTGCGATCGGCCAGCGTGTAGCCCAGCGCGTTGTAGGCATGCGCATGCTCGGGGTCGAGAGCGATAACCTGGCGCAGCAGCTTCTCGAGCTGGTCGATCTGGCCGCGGCGCTCTTGCAGCATGGCCAGCTCATACTTGATTTCGACCGTATCGGGCATGGCCTGGTCGGCCTTGATCAGCAAGGCGGCGGCCTGATCGATGCGGTCGGCATCGCGCAGAATCTGCGCCTTGGTCAACACACCCAGCGTGCGCTCTTCGTCATCCTGGGGGCCGGCGGCGTCGACCAGCGCCAGCGCCTCGTCGATGCGGCCCTGGCGGGCGCGCAGCGTGGCCTGGCGCATGTGCGCGCCATAACGCATCGAGGGGTCGTCGATGCGCCCCAGCTCGGCGATGGCTTCGTCGTACTGGCCCTGATCTTCGGCAATGCGCGACAGCAGCACATGCGCATCCGCGGCGGCCGCGCCGGCATCGGAGGCGCCGGGCACGGTGGCCTGTTTGCGCTGATCCTGTACGTCCAGGTATTGCTTGAGCAGCGAACGCGCCTGATCCAGATGATTGGCCTTGTAGGCCAGCTGCGCCTGCATGAAAAGGAGATCGAAATCCTCGGGCGAGCGACGCGCCATGGCCGACAGCTCTGCCTGAGCGCCATCGTAATCGCCGCGCTCGGCCATCAGGCCGGCCAGCATCAGATGCAGCTTGCGGGCATTGGGGTTGCGCGCAATGAACGCGCGCGCGGCCTCTTCGGCGCGGGCCGGGTCGACGCGCGCGCCATACTCGAGCACGCGCTGGGCGGCAGCCTCCGAGCGCGGGTCGGCCGCCAGCGCGGCGCGGGCCTCGCTGTCGGCGCGCGGGAAGTCACCCGCGGCCTGCGCCACATCGGCCAGGGCCAGATGCGCGGCAGGCAACTTGCGGACATTGTCGGAGAGCGCTTCGTCGAGAATGCGCAAGGCAAGGCGGCGGTCGTTCAGGCGGCTGAGCACGCCCATGGCCTGGGTGATGCCGGCCACTTTATCGGGCGTGGCGTCGATACGCTGGCGCAAGGCCTGAGCCAGGCCTTTGGTCTGCCCATTGGCCGCAGCCAGCGCCAGCTCGGTGGAGCTGGCTTCGATATCGCCGGGCGACAGCCGGGCCCAGACGCGCGAAGCATCCAGCGCGCCGGGCAGATTGCCGCCGGCCAACTGGAACTCCAGCGCGCGCCGCGCCAGGCGCGGATCGCTGGTCTCGCGCGCCAGATTGAGCAAGGTGGTGGCCGCCGGGCCATACAGACCCCGCTGCGCGGCGATCTCAGAGGCCAGAATGCGGTAAAAAATGTCGCCCGTGAGGCTGACATCGGGCAGACGGCCCGGGTGCAAGCGGATAACCTGGGTTTCCGGTTGCCGCGGCGCCTCGATGAGCCGGGGCCCCGTGGCGTCCCGCGAAGGGCGCGTCTCGGCGGCATGGGCAGTGACCGCCTGCACACTCGTCAGCGCCAATGCCAACGAGGCCAATCCGAAATTAATGTGTTTGAGCGACAACTTCACGCGGCCCGTCCGGTTGATGGCACAATCTTTGTACACGTAATTGTCCATCTTACACTGGCTCATGCCGGAACTGCCTGAAGTCGAAACCACGCGCCGAGGAATCGACGCCATCATCAAGGGCCAGGCCTTGCGCCGCCTGGTGGTCCGGGAGCCGCGCATGCGCTGGCCCATTCCCGCCGACTTGCCCGCCCTGCTGGCCGGCCGCCCCGTCCTGGCCACCGACCGCCGCGGCAAGTATCTGCTGCTGCGTTTCGAGCATGGCGTGCAGATCGTTCACCTGGGCATGTCCGGCTCCTTGCGCCGCGTCGGGCTGGACGAGGCGCCGCGCAAGCACGATCACGTCGATTGGGTCTTCGACCACGCGATCTTCCGGCTGCACGATCCCCGCCGCTTCGGCGCCGTGCTTTGGCACCCGGCCGACACGGGCCCGGTCGAGCGCCACCCGCTGCTCATCGGGCTGGGCATCGAACCCTTCGATCCGCGCTTTGACGGCAAATGGCTGCACGATCAGTTCCGCGGCAAACGCGTGGCCATCAAACAGGCCTTGCTGGCCGGCCACGCCGTGGTCGGCGTGGGCAATATTTATGCCTCCGAAAGCCTGTTTCGCGCCGGCATCGACCCGCGGCTGCCCGCCGGCAAGCTGTCCGGCCCGCGCTGCGAACGGCTGGCGCAGGCCGTGCGCGCCACCCTGACCGACGCCCTGGCCTCCGGCGGCAGCACCTTGCGCGATTACGTCGGCGCCAGCGGCGAGCCCGGCGCCTACTTCACCATCCATGCGGCGGTATACGAGCGCGCGGGCCAGCCCTGCCGCGTCTGCGGCACGCCCATCCGCCGCATCGTGCAGGGGCAGCGGGCCACCTATTTCTGCCCGCATTGCCAAAAACGCTAGCCCCATCAGAATTCGTCTATAACAAACGTATTGCACAAAAACGAACGCCTCGCTATAGTCTCCGCCAGACGCGCCCGCCATACAGAGCGCGCGCACCCTATCAAGAACAGGAGACAACATGAGCAAGCAATTCGCGTCGCATGCCGATCTGCAGGACAAGGTGGTGTCCTTCGAGAAGCTTTCCGATAACGCCTATGCCTATACGGCCGAGGGCGATCCGAATACCGGCGTGATCATTGGCGACGAGGCCGTGATGGTGGTCGATACCCAGGCCACGCCCGTCATGGCCCAGGATGTGATCCGCCGCATCCGCGAGGTCACCGACAAGCCGATCAAATACATCCTGCTGTCGCATTACCACGCCGTGCGCGTGTTCGGCGCGTCGGCCTATCAAGCGCAGGAGCTCCTGGCCAGCCGCGACACCTGGGACCTGATCGCCGAACGCGGCGAACAGGACAAGGCCAGCGAGATCGGCCGTTTTCCGCGTCTGTTCCGCAACGCCGAATCGATTCCCCCCGGCCTGGTATGGCCCACCATGACCTTCAAGGGCGAGATGACGGTCGACCTCGGCAACCTGGAAGTCAAGCTGCTGCAAGTCGGCCGCGGCCATACCAAGGGCGACACCATCGCCTGGCTGCCCGAACAGAAAATCCTGTTCGCCGGCGACCTGGTCGAGTACCAGTCCACTCCGTATTGCGGTGACGCGTACTTCCGCGATTGGCCCACCACGCTGGACACCCTGGCTGGCTTTGCCGCCGAAAAAATGGTCCCCGGCCGCGGCCCGGCACTCAAGGACGCCGAAGAAGTGCGCCGCGGGCTGGCCGGCACGCGCGCCTTCCTGACCGACCTGTACGGCGCGGTCAATCGCGGCGTGGCCGAAGGCAAAGATCTCAAGACTCTCTACCGCGAGGTCTATGACTTCATGAAGCCGCGTTACAGCGACTGGGTGATTTTCGACCACTGCATGCCTTTCGATGTCTCGCGCGCTTACGACGAGGCCCAAGGCATCGTGGATCCGCGCATCTGGACCGACAAGCGCGACATCGAGATGTGGCAGCAGCTCGAAGGCTGAATCCCGCCTGATCCCCCCGGCGCCGGCCCCCGATAGAGCGGGCCGCGCCTCGTTACGCCTCAATACAAGAAAAACCACGCAGGAGACCGTCGTGGGAGACATCGATTACCAGGCGCTGGAGTTCGCCTATCAGGCCTGCGCCGACCAGCAGCCCGGGGCCGCGTGCGCGCATCGCGTCGTGATCGTGGGCGCCGGCCCGGTGGGCCTTTCCACCGCCTTGGACCTGGCCCGGCGCGGTACGCGCGTCATCGTGCTGGATGACGACTGCCGGCTGTCCAGCGGCTCGCGCGCCATCTGCTTTTCCAAACGCACCCTGGAGATCTGGGACCGCCTCGGCGTGGGCCAGCGCATGGTCGACAAGGGCGTGTCCTGGAACGTGGGCAAAGTGTTTTTCCGTGATGGCGAGGTCTGGCGCTTCGACCTGCTGCCCGAAAGCGGCCATCAGCGGCCCGCTTTCATCAACCTGCAGCAGTACTACGCCGAAGGCTATTTGCTGGAGGCCGCGCGCGCCGAGCCCAATATCGAGTTGCGCTGGAAGAACAAGGTCACCGGCGTCAGGCCGCAAGCCGCCGGCGTCACCCTCGACATCGATACGCCCGACGGCGCTTACGCGCTCAAGGCGGAATGGCTGATCGCCTGTGACGGCGCGCGCTCGCCGGTACGCAAAATGCTGGGACATGAAGCGCATGGCCGCATCTTCAAGGACCGGTTTCTGATCGCCGACGTGAAGATGAGCGCGCCGTTTCCCGCCGAGCGCTGGTTCTGGTTCGATCCGCCCTTTCATCCCAATCAGTCCGTGCTGTTGCATAGGCAACCGGATAACGTCTGGCGCATCGACTTCCAGCTCGGCTGGAACGCCGACCCGGTCGAGGCCGTCAAGCCCGCGAATGTGCTGCCGCGCATTCGCGCTCTGCTGGGCGCGGATACGCCGTTCGAGCTGGAGTGGGTCAGTGTCTATACCTTCGCGTGCGAACGCATGGATACGTTCCGCCACGGCCGTGTCTTGTTCGCCGGCGACTCGGCTCACCGCGTCTCGCCCTTCGGCGCCCGGGGGGCCAACAGCGGCGTGCAGGACGCCGAAAACCTCGCCTGGAAGCTGCACCTCGTGCTGGCGGGCCAGGCGCCCGAGGCCCTCGTCGACAGTTACGCCCACGAGCGCGAACATGCCGCCGACGAGAACATCCTCAACTCGTCGCGCTCGACCGACTTCATCACGCCCAAGACCGAAACCAGCCGGCATTTCCGCAACGCCGTGCTCAACCTGGCGCGAGACCACGCCTTCGCGCGCGGACTGGTCAACAGCGGCCGGCTCTCGCTGCCGGCACGCTATGCGGATTCGCCGCTGAACACCGCCGACGTCCATGCGTTTGCCGGCGCCATGCTGCCGGGCAGCGTGGCCGCCGACGCGCCGATCGAAGGTGCGCAAGACAGGCAGTGGTGGTTGCAGATGCTCAATGGCGGCTTCACGCTGGCCTGGTTTGGCGGCGATCACGCGCCGGATGGCCAGACGCGGGCGGCGTTGCACGCCCTGGCCGACCAGGCGCTGGCGCCGCGCATCGTTCTGGTGCGCCCGCCGAACGCCGATTGGCAGGCCGACCCGGCCTTTGCCTGCGTGACCGACACGGCCGGCATGCTCGCGGCCCGCTACGACGCGCAGCCGGGAACGTGCTACCTCATCCGCCCCGACCAGCATATCGCGGCCCGCCGCCGCGACACCGATATCACGGCCTTGCGCGCGGCCCTGGCCCGCGCCGCCGGCCAGCCCTGAAGGACGCCCTCATGCCCTTGAACCTGAATGCCAATTTCAGTGCGCCGGATACCTTCTATCAGGCCCTGATCGACGCCCACCAGGACTTGAGCGACGAGCAAAGCCGCGAGATGAACGCGGCCCTCATCCTCGTGCTGTCCAACCACATCGGCGACATGGCCGTGCTGGACGAGGCGCTGGCCGTGGCCCGGCAGTCGGTCCGCCCCGCGGCGGGCTAAGATCGGTCGGCGAAGGCCTCGATGATGAGCGTGCGCAACCACTGATTGGCGCCGTCGCGCTGAAAGCGGCGGTGCCAATACAGATTGGTTTGCAGCTGGGGCACCTTCAGCGGTGGCGTGAGCAACTGCAGCCCGAAGTGCGGCGCCGCGCTGGCCGCCAGCTTTTGCGGCACGGTGGCCAGCAGATCCGTCGTGCTGACGATATAGGGCACGGCTGCGAAATGCGGCACGCTGAATTGATCGGCCAGTTCCACACCGGCGCGCTCGAGCGCCTGATTGACCTGCCCTTCGGGCGCGGCGCGCGAGACGATCAAATGCCTTTCCGCGCGGAAAGCCCGCACCGGCATGCCGGCGTGGGCCCGCGGGTGCCCGCTGCGAAACAGCGTTGCATAGCCCTGTCTGAACAGCATGCGCTGCACGATCCCGCCGCCCAGCCCATCGAAGGCGCCCAGCGCCAGATCCACGCGGCCGGCATCCAGCTCGCGCTGCAGATCGGCGCCGGCCAGGCGCAGCGAGTCGATACGCACGCCCGGCGCGTGGCGGGCGCAGGCATCCATCAAGCTGGGCATGAAATGGATTTCGCCCACATCCGACATGGCGATGCGCAGGCGCCGCTGGCTGCTGGCCGGCTCGAAGGGCTGCGCGGCGTCCGTCAGGTGAGACAGCAATGCCAGCGCCTCGGCCACTGGCCCGCCCATGCCCTGCGCCAGCGGGGTGGGCAGCATGCCTTGCGCGGTGCGCACGAACAACTCATCGCCAAACGTCTCGCGCAGACGGCGCAAAGCGTTGCTGACCGCGGGTTGCGACAGGTCCAGCCGGCGCGCCACCGCCGAGATATTGCGTTCTTCGAGCAGGTGCTGAAACACCACGAGCAGATTGAGGTCGAGTTGGCGCAGAGGATCCATACCGTCAGCACTATTCATGAAATTTATAGTGTGTATTTATACATTCCCATTTCCACAATGGGCAATTTTGCGCAAAATCGCTGCACTTGCCCGGGCAACGCCCGGCACTCATAACAAACGGGCCTCTGCGCGGCCCCGGAGACACATCATGTCGCTGCAATACCAATCCGGCTTCGGTAACTCCTGCGCCACGGAAGCGCTGCCTGGCGCGCTGCCCGCCGGGCGCAACTCGCCGCAACAGTGCCCTTACGGCCTGTACGCCGAACAGATCTCCGGCACGGCCTTTACCGCCCCGCGCAGCGAGAATCGGCGCTCCTGGCTCTACCGTATCCGTCCGGGCGTGGTGCACCGTCCGTTTCAGCCCTACGAAGGCGCACGCGCCTGGCTCAGTGACTTCGGCCAAGGCCCGGTCACGCCCAACCAACTGCGCTGGAGCCCCCTGCCTCTGCCGGCCGCGCCGACCGATTTCCTCGACGGCATGCATACCTGGGGCGGCAACGGCGGCCCCGACGAACAGAATGGGGTGGGCATCCACCTTTACGCCGCCAACCAGAGCATGCAGGGCCGCTTCTTCTACAACGCCGACGCCGAGATGCTGCTCGTGCCGCAGGAGGGCCGGCTGCGGCTGGCCACGGAAATGGGCCTGATCGATCTCGAGCCCCTGGAGATCGCCGTGATCCCGCGCGGCGTGCGCTTGCGCGTCGAGCTGCTCGATGCCCAGGCGCGCGGCTACATGCTGGAGAACTTCGGCACCGCCTTGCGGCTGCCCGAGCTTGGCCCGATCGGCTCCAATGGCCTGGCCAACGCACGCGACTTCCTCGCGCCGGTGGCCTGGTATGAGGATGTCGAAGGCGATTTCGAACTCATCGCCAAGTTCAGCGGCGGGTTCTGGCGCGCGCCCCTGACGCACTCGCCGCTGAACGTCGTCGCCTGGCACGGTACGCACGCCCCCTACAAGTACGATCTGCGTTGCTTCAATACGGTGGGGTCCATCAGCTTCGACCACCCCGATCCGTCGATTTTCACGGTGCTGACCTCGCCTTCGGACACCCCGGGCACGGCCAATATGGACTTCGCCATTTTCCCGCCGCGCATTCTGACGATGGAAAACACCTTCCGCCCGCCGTGGTTCCATCGCAATATCGCCAGTGAGTTCATGGGCCTGATCCAGGGCGTCTATGACGCCAAGGCCGAAGGCTTCGCGCCCGGCGGAGCCAGCCTGCACAACTGCATGAGCGGCCATGGCCCGGACGCCGACACCTTCGAGAAAGCCAGCGCCGCCGACACCAGCAAGCCGCACTACATCCGCGACACCATGGCCTTCATGTTCGAGACCCGCCGGGTCATCCGCCCGACCGAGCAAGCGCTGCAATCGCCGCAACTGCAGGGCGATTACTATCAGTGCTGGCAGGGTCTGAAGAAGCATTTCAACCCCGAGCGCGCCTGAGCCGCGCCCCAAGAACAACAAACCCGCCGCCACAGGCGGCAGGCAACCGAGACCGAAGCGACATGACCCTTAACGAAACCCACGACCCGGCCCTCAAGAGCTGGGTCGCCAGCGCGAACACCGCTGATACCGACTTCCCCATTCAGAACCTGCCCTTTGCGTCGTTTCGCCGCCGGGGTTCGCAAGCCGCCTTCCGGCCCGGCGTGGCCATCGGCCACCACATCGTGGATCTCGGCGCCTTGCGCGAAGCCACCGTGTTCGACGGCCTGGCCGGTGAGGCGCTGCAAGCCTGCGCCGACACGCATCTGAACACGCTGATGGCGCTGGGCCCCCAAGCCTGGAGCGCGCTGCGGCTGGCGTTGTCGCGTGCGCTGCGCGAAGGCGCGGCCCTGCGCAGGGTGATCGAACCCTTGCTGGTGGCGCAAGCCGACGCCGAGTTCACCACGCCCGCGCGCATCGGCGACTACACCGACTTCTATATCTCGCTGCATCACGCCACCGCGGTGGGCCGCCAGTTCCGTCCGGACAATCCGCTGCTGCCCAACTACAAATGGGTGCCCATCGGCTATCACGGCCGGGCCTCGTCCATCGGGGTCGAGCAGCATTTTGCGCGGCCGCTCGGCCAGCAACGCCCGGCCGCCGAAGGCGATGCGCCAGAATTCGGTCCCTGCAAACGGCTGGACTACGAACTCGAACTGAGCATCTTCGTGGGCCAGGGCAATGCGCAAGGCGAACGAATTCCCCTGGAGTCGGCCGAGCAGCATGTGTTCGGCTTGGGCATCCTGAACGACTGGTCCGCGCGCGACATCCAGGCCTGGGAATACCAGCCTCTGGGACCTTTTCTGGCCAAGAATTTCGCCTCGACCATCTCGCCCTGGATCGTGACCCTCGAAGCGCTGGCGCCCTTTCGCACGCCATGGCTGCGCGCCGCGGGCGAGCCCCAACCCCTGCCCTATCTGGCGTCACAGGCCAACCGCGATGCCGGCGCCTTCGATGTGCAGATGGAAGTCCTCATGACCACCGAGGCCTCGCGTGCGCGGCAAGCGCCGCCGGCACGCCTGTCGCGCAGCAACTTCCGCGACGCCTACTGGAACGTGGCCCAGCTCATCGCTCACCACACCGTCAATGGCTGCAATCTGCAAGCCGGCGACATGCTGGGCACGGGCACACTGTCCGGCCCCGGCGCCAGCGAAGCGGGTTCGCTGCTGGAGTTGAGCCAGGGCGGCAAGGCCCCGATCGAACTGCCCTGGGGTGAGAAACGCACCTTCCTGGAAGACGGCGACCAGATCATCATCCGCGCCGAATGCGTCAAGCCCGGCTATCCGCGCATCGGCTTTGGCCAATGCGTGGGCACGGTGGCGCCGGCCCGTCTATAACGCCGCGGCCAACAGCAAAAGGGCCTTGCATGCCGGCGCATGCAAGGCCCTTGCTCTTGGTTGCTCCCCTTACTGGGGCGGCGTACGGTAACGCTCCTCGCGATAGGCCCAGCTTGGCCACAAGGCGTGGGCGAGCGCCTCTTCGGTCAGCGCGGCATCGTCGGCCACGGCTTCGAAGCGGTCCGGCTGGTCGCGTGGCAGACGCACATAGCGGAAGGACTCGGGCGCCTTGCGCGGTTCGATGACGACCAGCGAATCGCCGCGCAGATAGCCGTAGTTATCGCCGTACTGCATGATGGCGCGGTTCGGGTCGCGTTGCGTCAGATCGCTGCCCAGCATGGGGTTGACGTTGTCCACGCCCATGAGCGAGAGCAGCGTGGGCGCCATGTCGATCTGGCTGACCAGGCGCTCATCCTGGCGTGGGGCGATGCTGCCGCCGAGAATCAGGGCCGGGATCTGGAAATGCCGCACCGGCACGAGATTGGCGCCGAAGACGCGCGAATCATGGTCGGCGATGACGAGAAACACCGTGTTGTCCCAATACGGCGCCTGGCGCGCCTTGGCGAAGAACTGGCCGATGGCCCAGTCGGCATAGCGCACCGTGTTCTCGACCGAAGCGGTTTCGCCCTGCGGCTGGATGCGCCCGGCCGGATACTCCCAGGGCGAATGGTTGCTGACCGAGAAGGCCAGCGTGAACACCGGCTTGTCGCCATCCTGACGCAACAAGCGGTCCACCTGCGCGAACATGTCCTCATCCGACGCGCCCCATGAGCCGACAAAGGCCGGATCGACGAAATCCTTGCGGTCGACGATCTGGTCAAAGCCATTACCCAGGAAGAACCCGCGCATATTGTCGAAGTGCGACTCACCGCCGTAGACAAAGCGCGAATGGTAGCCATGCGCCTTGAGCACCGAGGCCAGCGTGAAGAAGTTGGTCTGCGAGCGCGGCAGTTTCACCACGGCTTCGGCCACGGTGGGAAGATAGCCCGCGGTCACGGCCTCGATGCCCCGCACCGAGCGTGTGCCCGTGGCATAAGCCCGATGGAACATCCATCCCTGCTGGCCCAGCTTGTCGAGCTCCGGCGTCAGGTTGGCGCCGCCCAGGCTGCCGACGTACTGTGCGCCCAGGCTCTCTTGCAGAATGATGACCAGATTCAAGGGCTTGTCGCGCCGCACGGTCGCCGTTTGCGCATGCGCGCTGGGATACTTGGCATCGAGCATGGGGCCCGCGAGGCCCGCGGCCTGCCTTACCACCGCGTTCATCCGGTCGACGGGCATCTGCGGATACAGGGCGGCGGAAGAGCGCTCGTCCTGCAGACGGTACGCGGCATCCAGCACGTTGTAGAGCGAATTGAGCGGCAGCGTGTTGACCATGGCATCGCCGCTGAAGGCCACGACAGAGGGGTTGATGGGCCGGTGCTCCAGCGTGCCGCGGATGGCCAGCACGACGACGGCCAGCGTCACGACGGTGGCCAGCGGCCGTTTCCACCAGGCCATGCGCGGATCGATCTTGCCCGTCGGAAACCAGCGCCGCGCGATCCAGGCGGCCAGCAGCAGCACGACAAAGGCGGCCAGCAGAACCGCCTTATAGCCTTCCCACAGCATGCCGGCCACCTCGCGCGGATGGACCAGATACTCGAAATACAGCCGGTTGGGCCGGGTATCGTATTCGGCGATGAACTGGGGCGTGGAGACTTCCAGCAGCACCAGCAGCATCCACCAGATGCGGAACCACCAGGCCGTGACCCATGCCGCCCAGGGGCGATGCCCCAGCCAATACGACAACACGGCGGGCAAGGCGACCACCATGCCCACCATCACCAGATCGATGCGCCAGCCGCCGAACACCACCGGCCACAGACCGCCCGCCGCCTCCACCCGCGCCCATTGCCAGCACGCCAGGCCCAGACGGCTTGCCGTCAGCAAGAGCAAGGCCGCGATTACGAATCGTAGAGTCAATCTGCGCAAAATCCGCTCCGTGAACGAGCCGGGACGGGCCCGGTTCGGATGATGATGGCGGGCGCGGCCCGCCGTAATGGAAAGGCTGTCAGCGCGCCCCGTCTTCGCCGCGCAGCCGTTCCCGGCTGTTGCTCAGATGGGTGCGCATGGCCGCGCGAGCGGCCTCGGCATCCTGGCGGCGGATCGCCCCGAAGATGGTCTCGTGCTCGAAATGCACCCGCACCAGATAGTGCTCGTCGTCCTCGGCAGCCAGCCGGCCCGAACTGATGCGGGTGTGCGGGATGACGGCCGAACCCAGGTGCGACATCAGGTCGGAGAAGTAGCGGTTGCCCGTGGCCTGGGCGACCAGAAGATGAAACTCGAAATCCGGCGTGACCGTATCGCCCTGGTCGCGCAAGCGCGCCTGAAACGTGTCGAGCACGCGGCGCATGGCCACCAGGTGATCCGGGCTGCGGCGCAGGGCGGCCAGCCCTGCGGCTTCCGTCTCCACCCCGATGCGCAGCTCCAGCAGCACGACGACATCGCGCACCGTGCCGAGGTCGGCCGGATTGACCCGAAAATCCGGCCCGCAACTGGGTTGCAAGGCATACGTGCCGACACCGTGATGAGTAACGACCAGGCCGCTGGCCTGCAGGCGCGAGAGCGCCTCGCGCACCACGGTGCGGCTGACGCCGAACTGGCGCATGATTTCCGACTCGGTCGGCAGTTTGTGGCCCGGCGCGATGGTGCCCGCCCGGATACGCTCGGTAAAGCTCTCTACCAGCCCTTGGGCCAGGTTGCGCGGGCGCCGTAGCACGGCCTGCGAGTCATGGAGCACTGTCATCGAGAGGATCCCGGGGCCGGCAACCGGGAGAGGGGAAAAAAACCGGGCCCATTATACCGATGGGGTCTATCCGGGCAATGCCTCTGAAACAGGTAGAAATTCGGCGCCAGCAAACCCTTGCGCAGGTGCTATCCGGCCCTCATTGAGGCCGGCCGCCCAGCCGTCCAGTACGGCCCGCTCGGCCGCGCTGACCTCCTTGCCCAGCACCAGCCGCAGCGCGTGCGGATGCTCCAGACCGAAAGTCGTCAAGCAACCGGTGGCCAGCCTGGCGGCGGCATGATCCGCGGCCGCACGTTGCACGCACAGGCCGGAATCGGCCAGCGCCGAGGCCAGAAAGACCTGCGGGTCGCGCGCGACCCAATCGATGACGTTGCCGATCTGCCAGACGCCCGCCTGCCGGCAGGCCGCGCTCAGGCCGGGCCTGCCGCCATCGAGCATGGCGAAGATCACACGCGCCCGCTGGGCGATCAGGGCCTGGCCCCAGACCCGCGCCAGATCCGGATCGTGCTGGTTGCCGCAAAAGCCGCTCAAGGGCTCGCGCCCGCTGATGCGGCGCACGCCATCGGCATAGGCGGCGCGCCCTTTCAGCCCGGGCCGTACGCGCTCGCCCGACAGATGGGCGGCCGCGCCATCGCCGGCGCGCAAGGCCGCCAGCACGCCGGCCAGAAACGCCGTGTGCTCCTGCAGGATCTCATAGCTCGCCACATTGGCGGCCACGAAGCTGCCCTGGGTAATGGCGAACTGTGTTTGGGGAAAGTCATGAGCCACGGCCGCCACCGGCGCATCGCCCTGCCCGCCATGGACAATGACCAGATCCGGCGACCTGGCGCATAACTCACGCAGCGCCTGCTCGCGCGCCTGCCCATCGCGAATCCAATGCACCGCCAGCGCCTGCCCGGCGCGCGCGGCCCGGTCGGCTCCCGCCAACGCCGCTTCGTTGAAACCGCCGGCTTGCCCGAACAGCACCAACACCCGGCGCGCGCTCACAGCGCGGCTCCGCTCTGGCGCACGATGGGCGCCCAGGCCAAGGCCTGACGGCTGACGAAGTCGGCGAAATCCGCCGGGCTTTTGCGGTCCAGCACAAATCCCTGGGCCAGCAGTTTGGCGCGGATGTCCGCGTCGGCCAGTACTTGCGACGTGGCCTGATCCAGCCGCTGCACCACGGCCTCGGGCACGCCGGCGGGGCCGGATATTCCCACGAAGTTTTCGGCGATCAACTCCGGCAACCCGAGCTCGCCCACCGCCGGGATCTGCGGCGCCTGCGGCACGCGCTCGGCCGTCGTCACGGCCAGCAGGCGCAATTGGCCCGAGCGCAGAAACGGCAGGTTCTGCGGCAAGGCATCCACTGCGACCCGGATCTGACCGCCCAGCAGATCATTGCGCATCGCCCCCGAGCCCTTGTAAGGAATGTGCTGCAGCCGCAGCCCGGCGCGCTGGGCATAGATTTCGCCCACGATCTGCCCCACCGAGGCCAGGCCGCCGCTGCCGTACTGCACCGCTTCGGGCTGCGCCCGTATCCAGGCCGTCAGTTCGGCCAAACTCCCGACGGGCACGTCGGGACGAACGACAAACGCCGTCGGCACCGCACCGACATAGGCGATATGCCGAAAACTCGTCACGGGATCGTAGCTGCGTCCCGGCATCAGGGCCGGCGAGATCGACAGCGGCGCGGAATTCGACATCAACAAGGTGTAGCCATCGGCTGGCGCCTGCGCCACCAGCGCCGCGCCCAGCGTGGAGCCGGCGCCGGGCTTGTTCTCGATCACGACGCTCTGGCCCAGACGCTCGGCCAGCGCCGGCGCGATCAGTCGCGCGGCGATGTCGCTGGCGCCGCCGGGCGGAAACGTCACGATCACACGCACGGGGCGTTGCGGCCAGGAAGCCGAGGCGCGCGCCAGGCGCGACAGCGGCAGCGCGGCGCTGGCAAGGAGGAGTTGGCGGCGGGAAAACATCATGAAGGCTCGGCGAAAAAGCCCTCACTCTAGGAAACCCGCACACGCGCGACAAAGACTTTATGGCCTTTTGTTTATGGGTGTTTGCTTATGCGCTAGCGCCCAGGAACAGCGTGAAGCGGGTCCCGCGCGCGGGACCCTCGCGCGCGGAGTCCACCGTCAGTTTCCAGCCCTGCATATCGCAGACCTGTTTGGCGATGGCCAGCCCCAGCCCGCGCGGCAGCTCATGGTCATTGGGAGCGTTGCCGGTATCGTGCAGGCGGCTGCTGTAATAGCGCTGAAACACAAAGGGCAGCTCTTCGGGCGCGATACCGCGGCCATCGTCGGCCAGCACCAGATTGCCGGCCCCATCCAGACTGGCGCGCAGCTGCGCGGGCGCGGCGTGTTCGATGGCATTGCGCACCAGGTTGCGCAGCACCGTCAGCAGCGCATAGCGGTCCAGCTGCCTTGCGGCCTCGGCGTCGATATCGTTGGCAAAGCTCAGGCCCGCCAGTTCGGCGCTGCCGGCAAAGCCCTGCCAGGCGGCCTGCATGCAATCGGCCAGCTTGACGCTCTCGGGCGCGCGCGGCTCTTCGCGCGCCATGGCGCGGGCGCTCTCGAGCGAGGAGGAAATGCTGTCGACGTCGCCGACGATGCGGGCCAGCCGGCGTTGCGTATCGGCCGGCAGGCGCAGGTCCATCTGCATCATCTCGCTGTCGGAGCGGATGCTGGCCAGCGGCGTGCGGATTTCATGGCTCAGGTTGGCGGCGAACTCACGCTGGCGCGCGATGGACCGGTCCACCTGGTTCTGCACCCGGTTAAAGGCCTCGACCAGACGGCCGGCCTCGTCATCGCGCGTGACCGCCATGTCCGGCGCGCCGGGCGCCCAGTTGGCGAGATGGTCGGTCACGTCGAGCAAGGGCCCCACCACATACCCCGCCAGGCGGCGCGCCAGGCCATAGGCCACGACGATGCAGACCGCCCCCACGCCCAGCACGAAGAGCCCGAAATTCTGCACCCGCTCTTCGTTGTCGGTCGCGTCGTACATAACATAGACCTTGCCTCGGCCCTGGCTGGCATCGGCCACCATGACATGCCAGGTATCGGAACCGGGCTCGAGCAGATGCAAGCCATTGTCCAGCCCGCGCAGCGGCTCGGGCATATCGTCATCGATCTCGCCGGGCACGTGCAGCCAGGCGTGCATGGCGCCCCCCAGTTCGCGCGAACCGCGATCGGGCACATACGCCGGCTCGGAGGCCAGATGCTGAATCACCCGCTCGGTCTCCGTGGTGAGGATGTCATTGACCAGATCGTCCTCCATCTGGTCGAACGTCAGGTAGGCCAACAGCGCCAGCACCGTCACGAAGACCGATACGATCCCAGTCAGCGCCCAGACCACGCGCTGCGTCAATGTGCCGTTGCCGGTCATGATGTCTGCGGCGCGACGAGCCGCCACCCCGTGCCGTGGACGGTCTCGATGCCGTCGAAACCCGCTTCGGCCAGGGCGCGCCGCAACAGATGGACCTGGCTGCGCAGCGCATCGGAGGCCGGCGGCTCATCGCCCCAGAGCGCGTTCTCGAGCGTTTCGCGAGAGACGACCTTGCCCGGGTCGCGCAACAGCATCTCGACGATGAGCACCGACTTGCGCGCCAGATGCACGGGCTTGCCCTGCACGCTGACCTCGCGGCTGCGGCTGTCCAGCGCCAGGGGACCGTAGCGGTAGACCGCATCGACCACCGATCGGCGCGCACGTTGAATCAGCGCCAGCAGGCGCGCCTTGACTTCGGCCAGCGCAAAAGGCTTGGTCAGGTAGTCGTCCGCGCCATGCGAAAAGCCCGCCAGCTTGTCCTCCAGGCCATCACGGGCCGTGAGCACCAGCACGGGAACGGGTTTGCGCAGCTCCTGGCGCAGCGCATGCAACACCGCATAACCGTCCTTGCCCGGCAGGCCGATATCCAGGACCACGGCGTCGAACTCCTGGCGCTGCAGCATGGCCAGCGCTGCGTGGCCGTCATACGCGATGTCGGGCGTAAACCCCTGCCCCTGCAGATAATCATAAAGATTGCCGGCAATGGTGAGGTTGTCCTCGACAATGAGCACACGCGCGGCCGTCATCGTCAACCCGCCTGCAGGACTTTGCCCGGATTCATTAGCCCCTCGGGGTCCAGCGCGGATTTGATGCGCTTCATCAGGGCCAGTTCCACGGCGCTTTTGTAGCGGGGCAATTCATCGCGCTTGAGCTGGCCCACGCCATGCTCGGCGCTGATGGAGCCGCTATGGGCCTGCACGCTGCGGTGCACGACATCGTAAATGGCGGGCTGCAGCGCCAGCAGGTCGGCTTCGGTCTGGCCGGCGCCGCGCGCCACGTTGTAATGCAGATTGCCGTCACCCAGGTGGCCGAAGATGACATGGCGCACACCGGCGAAATGGGTTTGCAGCTCAGCGTTGGTGACGCGCACGAAATGCGCAATGGAGGAAATCGGGATGGAGACGTCGTGTTTGACGGCCTTGCCCAGCTCGGCTTCGGCCAGGGGAATACTCTCGCGCAGATGCCATAGGGCCTGACTCTGCGCGAGATTCTCCGCGATGGCCGCATCGCCCACCAGGCCGTCCTCGATGGCCGCTCCCAGCACGGCTTCGAATCGCTCGCGGGCATGCGTTTCGCTTTCGCTGTCGGAGAGTTCGAGCAGCGCGAACCACGGCGCCTGCAGCGAGGCGCCTTCGAACGGCAGGCGCTGTTGCGGAAACAACCGCACCACGGCGTGCAGGCAATCCGCCGCCATGAGTTCGAAGCCGGTCAGCGAGGCGCCGAAGCCGGCACGGGCCCGGCCCAGCAACTCGACCGCGTCCTCCACGCTGGCCACGGTCAGCAGCGCCGTGCAACGGGCCACCGGCAAGGGATAGAGCTTGAGCGTTGCCGCGGTGATCACGCCCAACGTGCCTTCGCTGCCGATGTACAAATCGCGCAGATCGTATCCGGTGTTGTCTTTGCGCAGGCCGCGCAAGCCCTCCCAGATCTCGCCTTCGGCGGTCACGACTTCCAGCCCCAGCGCCAGCTCGCGCGCGTTGCCATACCGCAGCACTTGGGTGCCACCGGCATTGGTCGCCAGATTGCCGCCGATGGTGCAACTGCCTTCGGCGGCCAGGCTCAGGGGAAACAGCCGGCCCGCCTGCTCGGCGGCGTCCTGCACGGCCTGCAGCACACAGCCGGCCTCGACGGTGATGGTGTCATTGGCGGTGTCGATGGCACGCACGCGGTTCAGGCGCGCGGTCGACAGGATGATGGCCGTGCCGCTGTCATCGGGGGTCGCGCCGCCGCACAGACCGGTATTGCCGCCCTGCGGCACTACCGGCGCGCCATGCCGGCGGCACAGGCGCACGACGGCGGCGACTTCCTCGGTGGAGCCTGGCCGGGCGACGGCCAGCGCACGGCCGCGGTAGCGGCGGCGCCAGTCCAGCACATAGGGTTCGGCATCTTCGCCGGCCAGCACATGGGCCGGACCCAGCAACGACTGGAGTTCTTGCAGCAGAGTCATGTCAGGCGCACTCGCGGTTACGTCCGGCCCCAAGGCCGGCCGGGGTACAGCGCCTTATTGTAGGAGCATCCCGACTCAACTGGCGGCGCGGTGATCGCTCCAATCAGAGATGCGGGCCAAGCGGGTGCCGGTCAGGCCCGAGCAAAAGGCCGGAGAGGCGATGCGGTTGAGCAGAAAAGCGCGCTCAGGAACGGCCAGGCCCGGCATGTCGCCGATGGCCTGATAGGCGCGCCGCAAGGCTTCGCCGCGGGTGCTGCCCCACACCAGCAGGCTCGCGCCGGGCCGGCCCGAGGCCGCGCAAGCGCCGATACCGACTTCCAGCGCATGGGCGGCCATCGGCTCCATCAGGGCTGCCTTGCCGCTGCGGCCCTGCAAAGTCGCCTCGATCAGGCGGAACTGTCCGCTCTGGTCATCCAGCGCGAACACCACGGTGCCCAGGCCCAGCCAGTCGCGGTCGAGCGCGATGCATGAAGCCACCTCGCGCAGCGTGGCTTCCATGCGCGCAGACAGCCGCGGCGCCGGGCACTCGGCAATCAACACCCGCTGGTCGCGCCAGACGCTGCGCTCCCAGGCGCGCCCTGTATCGACGTGGCCGTCCTCCCGGACCAGCACGTGGATATCCAGCCTGCGTTCGGCACCGCCGACAGGACCGCCTGGCGGCTGACGGCGTTTACCGACGACACCGGCCGAGGGGGTGACGAACGAAACCTTGGCACCCATGAGCCACCTCCCGTTCAAGTTCATACAGATAAGCGTAGCACTTCTGCGAAGACGCAATATTCATGCCGCCTGCGGCCCCCCGGGCAAACCGGCCCGCATTGGCCGTCCGGGCACCGCCGCGAAGCATTGCGCATGCACCACGAGCGCTCCCCGGACAGAAATAGGGGATAATTCCAGCTTGGCTGCCGCTGGCAGCTCAGCTCGCCCGCGCCTGAAGGAAGCCTCGTGAAAAACACATACCCTGCCTCGGTATTCAAAGCTTACGACATCCGTGGCACTGTCCCAGATCTCATCGACACGCAGTTTGCGCGCGCATTGGGATTTTCCCTGGCCAAGCGGGCGCGGCTATCGGGCAATACCGAATTGGTCGTCGGCTATGACGGCCGCCTGAGCAGTCCGGATCTCGCCGTGGCGCTGCAGGAAGGCATCCTGGAAGGCGGCGTCAACACCTTCGACATCGGACGCGTGCCCACCCCCCTGGTCTACTTCGCGGCCTACAGCGGCCAGATCGGCGCGGGGGTGGCCATCACCGGCAGCCACAATCCGCCCAAGTACAACGGCTTCAAGATGATGCTCGGCGGGCGCGCCCTGTACGGCGATGACGTACAGGATCTGCGCGCGGACATGGAAGCGCCCGAAGGCCTGTCGGCCGATCGCGCCGGCACACGCCGCACCGCCAACGTCATCCCCGACTACATCAAGCGCATCGTCTCGGACGTCCAGCTCGCGCGGCCCATGAAGATCGCCATCGATTGCGGCAACGGCGTAGCCGGCGCGGTCGCGCCGCAGTTGTTCCGGGCGCTGGGCTGCGAGGTCACCGAGCTGTTCTGCGAGGTCGACGGCAACTTTCCCAACCACCATCCCGATCCGGCCGATCCGCACAATCTGCAGGATCTCATCCATTGCCTGGCCACCACCGACTGCGAGCTCGGGCTGGCCTTTGACGGCGACGGCGACCGCCTGGGGGTGGTGACCAAATCCGGACAGATCATCTGGCCCGACCGCCAGCTCATCCTCTTCGCGCGCGACGTGCTGCAACGCTGCCCGGGCGAAACCATCATCTATGACGTGAAATGCAGCCGTCATGTGGGCCTGGCCGTGGAGCAGGCCGGCGGCAAGCCGCTCATGTGGCAGACCGGCCATTCGCTGGTCAAGGCCAAGCTGGCCGAGACCGGCGCGCCGCTGGCCGGCGAAATGAGCGGCCATATTTTCTTCAAGGAACGTTGGTACGGTTTCGACGACGGCCTGTATACGGGCGCGCGCCTGCTGGAGATCGTCTCACGCCAGGCGGATCCCTCGGCCCTGCTCGAAGCGCTGCCGACGGCCGAATCCACCCCTGAGCTCAAGCTCGAAATGGAAGAAGGCCAGCCGCACGCCCTGATCCGCGAACTGCAGGCGCACGGCCGCTTCGACGACGCCACGCAGCTCATCACCATCGATGGCGTGCGCGCCGAGTTCAGCGACGGCTTCGGCCTGGCGCGCGCGTCGAACACCACCCCGGTGGTCGTGCTGCGCTTCGAAGCCGAAAACGCCGCCGCGCTGGCTCGCATCCAGGATGTTTTCAAACGGGAACTCCTGCGCCTGGCGCCTCAGGCTCGCCTGCCCTTCTGAGCTTCATCATGACCGCGTCTCTTTCTTCGAGCCCCGCCTGGCAATCCTATGCGGATGCCGTGCACGGGGCGTCGCACCGTGGCGACCATCTGCGCGTGATCGAGGCCGCCGGCCTGTCCGTCGACCTGACCGCCCAGGCTTATTCCCCCGAGCTCGACGCCGCGGCGCTCGACCTGTGCGCCCAACAGGGTCTGACGCAGGCCATCGCCCAGCTGTTTGACGGCGGCCAGGCCAACTGGACCGAACATCGTCCGGCCTGGCACACGGCACTGCGCGCGGCCGAACCGCCGCCCAGCGTGGCGGGCCCCATCCTCACCGAGCGCCAGCGCGTGCGCGACTTCGTCGCCGCGGCCAACGCCAACGGCGATTACAAATACGTACTGCATCTGGGCATCGGCGGCAGCGACTGGGGCCCGCGCATGATTCTGCGCGCGTTACGCCACCAGGGCATCAGCCGGGAAGTCCGCTTCGCCTCCAATGTGGACTCGCATGCGGTGGCCGACTCGATGCATCAGCTCGATCCGCACAGCACGCTGATCATCATCGCCTCGAAATCCTTCACCACGACCGAGCCGCTGGCCAACGCGCAAGTGGCCATCCACTGGCTGGAAGACGCTGGCGTGGCCGATCCGCTCAAGCAAGTGGTGGCCATCACGGCCAATGTGCAGGCCGCGCGCGACTTCGGCATCGCGCCCGAACGCATCTTCCAGTTCTGGGACTGGGTGGGCGGCCGCTACTCCTTGTGGTCGGCCATCGGCGCCCTGCCCGTCTCCCTGGCCCTGGGCTGCGACACCTTCGACCAGCTGCTGGCCGGGGCGGCCGCCATGGATGACCACTTCCAGCATGCGCCGCTGAGCCAGAACGCACCGGTGCAGATGGCGCTGGCCGGCATGGCCAACCGCAGCGTGATGGGATTCGAAACGTTGGCCGTCGCGCCATACGACTCCCGCCTGACGCATCTGGTCCCCTGGGCCCAACAGCTGGAAATGGAGTCCCTGGGCAAAGTGGCCACCCGCGATGGCAGCCCGGCCGGCGTTCCGACCGGCCCGGTGGTCTGGGGCATGACGGGCACGGACTGCCAGCACACCTTCTTTCAGTGGCTGCATCAGGATACGGCGGGCGCACCCGTCGATTTCATCTTCTGTGAGCGTCCCGACCACCGCTATGAAGAGCATCATCGCCTGTTGATCGCCAACTGCCTGGCGCAGCGCGCCGCGCTGCTGCGCGGCAAGTCCTTCGACGAAGCCCTGATCGAATGCAGCGCCCTGACCTCCGATCCGCAAGAGGCGCGCGTGCTGGCGCAGCACCGTATTCATCCCGGCCGCCGTCCCTCCAATCTCATTGTGCTGCCGCGCCTGACCGGACACGCCATGGGCGCGCTGTTGGCGCTGTATGAGCACAAAGTCTTCACGCAGGGCGTGCTCTGGGGCATCAACCCCTTTGATCAATGGGGCGTGGAGTTCGGCAAGGCGCTGGCGCGCCGCATCATCGACGAGCTCGGCCAGCCGGGGCATGCGCCCGAACTGGAAGACCCGTCCACCCGCCATTGGATCGAGGTGCTGTCCCGATCCGCCAAACCCGGCGCTTAAGCCCTGGCGGACACCAGTAAGCTGGCGTAAATCGCCAGATGGCGCGCGCAGACATCCTCGATCGAGAACTCGCGTTCGGCCAAAGCCCGGCCGGCGCGGCCCAGGCGCTGCCGCAATGGGGTGTCCATGACCAGGCGCGCCAGCGCCGCGGCCAGCGCCGTGGCATCGCGCGGCGGCACGAGCAGGCCGGTCTCACCCGGGTCGATCGCATCGCGGCAGCCAGGCACGTCGGTGGTCACCACGGCCCGGCCGCAAGCGGCGGCCTCTATCAGCGATTTGGACAGCCCTTCACGATAGGAAGGCAACACGGCGATATGCGCGGCGGCGTAGAGTTCGGCCACGTCCTTGCGTTCGCCCAAGAGTTCGACCAGATCGTCCTGCCGCCAGGCCTGCACCTCTTCAGCGGTGATGGACGCCGGATTGCCGGCATCGATATCACCCGCCAGACGCATCCGCACGTTCAGCCCCTGTTGGCGCAGCAAGGCGGCCGCCGCGACGAACTCGCGTACGCCCTTGTCGCGCAGCAAGCGCGCCACCATCAATGCCACCACGGGCGGCTCGGGCGGCTCGGGCTCGGCGCGATATTGCGTCAAGTCCACCCCCGAACCGCGGATGAGCTCGATCTGCGCAGGACGCACCACGCCCAGCTTGCTGAGCACGTCGCGGTCATTGGTGTTCTGAAAAATCACGCGGCTGTTGGGATGCCCGAGCGCCAGCCGGTAGAAGGCGCGCACCACGGCGCGCACCAGGCGGGCTCGCAGCCCTTCGGCCACGAAGACATAACCCAGGCCGGAAATGGCGGCCACCATGGCGGGCACGCGAGCCAGCCGCGCGGCGATGCCGCCATACAGCACGGGTTTGATGGTCACCAGATGCACCAGATCCGGACGCACGGCCTTGAACAAGCGCTTCAAGGCCCACAGCGTCTGGAGTTCCTGCACGGGATTCTTGCCGCTGCGGCTCATGGGGATCACATGATGCGTGATGCCCATGGCCTGAATGCGCGGCACCGAAGGGCCGTCCATGGTCGCAACGTGCACCTCATCGCCCTCGGCCAGCGCCGCCTCGGCCAGCGCGGCGCGATGAGAGAGGAAAAAGGCCGGATTGTTCACCACGAACAACAGGCGTCGGGCGCGAGCCTCCATCAGCGATCTCCGGCAATGCGTCGCCACACCGCTTCATAGGCGCGCACCATGCGGCCAAGGTCAAAAAGCGCCAGCACCCGCTCGCGCGCGGCGCCGCCCACCGCGGCACGGCCGCGCCGGGCCACGTCGTCCAGCGCCTGCGCGATGCCGCGCGCCAGCGCTTCGGGCTGCTCGGCGGGCACGACCACGCCGGTCTCGCCCACGATATGCGCCGCATCGCCCACATCGGTCACCACGCAAGGCGTGCCGCAGGCCATCGCCTCGGCCACCACGTTCGGAAAGCCTTCGGCGCAGCTCGACAACACGTGCAGGTCGAGACTGTTCATGATGGTGGCGACATCGTCGCTGGGCCCGGTCAGCAGCACGCGACCTTGCAGGCCTTCGGCTTCGATCAAGGCGACCAGGGCCGAATTGCCAGGCGTCATGCCGCGGCCCACCAGCACGCATTTGAGATCCTGTCCTTGGCGCACCAAGCGGCCCAGGGCCGCCAGCAGATTGCGGTGATCTTTCAGGGGATCCCAGCGCGCCACGCACCCGATCAGCGGCGTATCCGCGCTCACGCCCCACAACGCACGCATGCGGGCGCCGGCTTCGGCCTGCGGGGCGTAACGCGACAGATCGTAGCCATTGGGAATGACGACCATGGCCTTGCCGCGGTAGCCCAGAGCCTGATGCCGCTGGGCGGCATCCTGAGCGGCGCACACAATGGCGCGCGGAATCCAGCCCGACAGCGCGGCGCAGGCGCGCAGCACCAGGCGCGCCGAGCGGCTGCTGCGATTGAGGTGATTGCCGGAGTTGCGTATCCCCCAGGCCACCGCCTTGATGCCGGCCAGCCGTGCGGCCACGCCGCCGATGAGATCCGCGTGGTACATCCAGGTCTGCACCGCATCGGGCGCCTCGGCGCGCAACAGGGAACGCAAAGCCAGCACGCCCGACAGTGTCACGCGGCCGCGCGGCATGCCCAGCGCATGCACGGTGATGCCGGCAGCGCGCAGCCGCGCGCCATACACGCCCTCATCGGTCAGCGAAATGACCACGTGCCGGGTGCTGGTGTCGGTATAGCTGGCCAGGCGGTACAGGACGGACTCGGCGCCGCCCTGCCCCAACCCGGTGATGATGTGAGCAATCCGCATACTGGCCTCAATGGCGCGCAAGCGCGAACAAGTCATCCCACTGCGCCAGCACCACCGGCAGCGCATAACGCTCACGCACCGATTGCGCGGCGCGCTGGCCCAGATCGGCACGCAGCGCGGCGTCGCTCATGAGCCGGCCCAGCGCGTCGCGCATGCCGGCCGGATCGCGCAACAGCAAGGCATCCTGCCCGTCGCGCGTCATCTCGCGCGGCCCGCTGGGGCAATCGAAGGCCGCGCAAGGCAGGCCCTTGGCCATGGCTTCGAGCAGGACATTGGGAAAACCCTCCACGGCCGAACTGAGCACGAAAGCACTGGATTGCGCCAAGGCATCCCAGGGTTCGCTGGTCCGCCCGGGCAGATGGATGCGGTCTTGCAGGCCCAGCCCCGCGATCTGCGCTTCAAGCACCTGGCGCTGCGGCCCCTCCCCCCATATCCACAAATCCCATTCGGGATGCGCGGGCGCCAGACCGGCAAACAGGTCGATCAACAGACCGAACTGCTTATCGGGCACCAGGCGCCCCATGGCCATGAGACGCCGCCGCCCGCGCGCATCGGGCGCCAGCGTGGCCAGCGGCGCATGCAACAAGTCGCCGGGCAGCGGATTCGGGATGACGGCCAGGTGGCGTAGGCCAGGCACCTGCGCGGCAAAGGGTGCGACCGTATCTTCGGCCTGCACGGTGACCACGTCGGCGCGCGGATACAGCCAACGGCGCAGGCGCCGCCAGGTCTTGCCGGTCGTGGTGTCGACGACGGGATTGGTGCGTTCGCAGACGATGAGCGGCGACGGCAGGCCGCGCGTCGCCAGGATGGCGCCCACATTGACGTTGGTCAGAAAAGACACCACCACATCGGGTCGGCGCTCGCGAATCAGGCGCCGCAAGCCCAGCAAGCGCTTGAGCGGCGCCAGCGCGCCGGCGGCGGGCACGGCCCGCGCCAGCCACAACAACTCGACCTCGGGCGCCAGCGGATAGAAACACTCACCGCCGCCCGAGTAGGTCGGCAATAAGGTGACCTCATCGCCCCGCGCCGCCCACGCGTTGGCCAGCGTCGCTGCCACGCGCTCGGCGCCGCCGGCATTCATGGAGCTGACCGCCAGCAGAATTTTCATTGTTCGCCGTCCGCGCCGTTGCGCTGATAGCGGTCCAGCCAGGCCTGCATCATCAACACGCCCCACAAATGGCTGTCCCATTTGCGATGGCCGCTCAGATGCTCGCGCCACTTGCACAAAATGGGCTCCGGCTCGAACCAGCCCTCCTGGCGCAGGCGCGCCGGGTCCAGCAACGATTCGGCCCAGTCGCGCAAGGGCCCGCGCAGCCACGCCGCCAGCGGCACGGCAAAACCGCGCTTGGGCCGCTCGACCAGGTTCTGCGGCACATGGCGATGCAGCACCTGGCGCAGCAGCCATTTGCCGGTTCCGCCCCGCACCTTGTACTCAAAGGGCAGGCTCCAGGCGAACTCATACACCCGATGGTCGATGAGCGGCACCCGGGTCTCCAGGCTCACGGCCATGGCGGCGCGATCCACCTTGACCAGGATATCGTCGGGCAGATAGGTGATGGTGTCGAGCTTCATCATGGCTTCGTACAGCGGCCCTGCCAGCGGCGCCTCGAAGGGCGACGGCGGCTCGGTCGCGCCCTTGACCACTCGCGCGGGATCCGACCAATACGACACGAAGCGGCGATAGAACTCGCCCTCGGATTCGGCGCCCAACAGCTCGCCCATCTTGCCGACTTTGCCGCGCCAGGCGCCTCCGCCCGGCAGGCCCGCCGACGCACGCATCATGCTGCCCGCCAGTTGGCGCAAGGGACCGGGCAGGCGAGCGCACTTTTCCCACCAATTGGCCACGCGCGGATAACGCGAATAGCCGCCAAAGAGTTCGTCGCCGCCGTCGCCCGACAGCGCCACCGTGACATGCTGGCGCGCCATGCGCGTGACCAGCGCTGTCGGGATCTGCGACGAATCGGCAAAGGGCTCGTCATAGATGTCGGCCAGACCCGGCACGACGTCCAGCGCATCCTGGGCACTGACGTAAAGCTCGGAATGATCCGTTCCCAGATGAGCGGCCACGGCCTTGGCGTAGGGCGCCTCGTCGTATTCCTTTTCGTGAAAGCCGATGGCGAAAGTGCGCACCGGCACATTGCTCTGGCTTTGCATGAGCGCGGCGATGGTCGATGAATCGATCCCGCCCGACAGGAAAGCGCCCAGGCTCACGTCCGACAACATCTGCCCGCGCACGGCCTGCGTGAGCACGCCCTGCAGCGCATCGGTGGCCTCGGCGTCGCTGGCATAGCGCAGCGGCCGGCGCTGGCCGGCATCGGCCACCTGCATGGCCGACCAATACGCTTGCGGCGCCGGCATCTCGCGCTGGCGCAACTGCGCTTCGCTGATTTCGACCAGGCTGGCCGCAGGCAGTTTGCGTATGCCCTCGTAGATGGATTGCGGCGCCGGCACGTAGTTGTGCCGCATGAACGAAGCGAGGGCATTGCGGTCTATCTGCCGGCCAAAGCCCGGCACGGGCGACAGGCCCTTGAGCTGCGACGAAAACACGAGGGTGGCGCCGACATAACCGTAATACAGCGGCTTTTCGCCCATGCGGTCTCGGGCCAGCGTCAGGGTGCGCAGCTCGCGATCCCACAGTGCGATCGCCCACATGCCGACCGCCGCGCGCAACATGTCCGGCACGCCGAAGGCGGCGGCATACGCCAAGATGGTTTCGGTATCGGAATGCCCACGCCAGGCCGGCGCATGGCCGGCTTTCTCCAGCTCGGCGCGCATGTCCATGTGGTTGTAGACCTCACCGTTGAAGGTGAGGACGTAACGGCCGCAAGCCGAGACCATGGGCTGATGGCCCGCCTCGGTCAGATCCTGGATGGCCAGCCGCACATGGCCAAACGCCACCGCGGCCTGGCTGTCTTCCCAGAAGCCCTTGCTGTCCGGGCCGCGCTGGCGGATGCGACGGCAGCTTTCCGCCAGTATCTGCGCCTTGCCTTCAAGAGGCCCCCAAAGACCGACGATTCCGCACATGATTTTTCTGTTCTCTAAGTCGAGGAACGCCCGAGGGCGTCGTCAAAAAGTTGTTGCCACAGGCTCAGAACGTGGCGCGCCGAGAAACGCTCGCGCACGGTGACCGCCTCGGCGGCCAGCCCGGCCCGCGCCTGAGGATCGCTCATGAGGGCGGCCAACGCGTCGGCCAGTGCCTCGGCCTGACCGGCCGGGCGCACGAGCACGCCGTCGACGCCTTCGCGAATGATTTCCCGGGGACCAGTATCGCAATCAAAGCTCACGGGCGCCAGCCCGCTGGCCATGGCCTCGAGCAAGGTGTTGGACAGCCCTTCGAAACGCGAACTCAGCACATACACATCCGCCGCTTCATACCAGTCGGCGACGTTGCCGCCGCGCCCGGGCAGATAAACCCGCTCGTCCAGGCTGGCGGCGCTCACCTGCCGAGTCAGGGCGGCGCGCTCCTCGCCCTCGCCCAGGATGAGCAGGTCCCAGTCGCCAAACCGCCCGGCCAGCCTCGCATAGGCCTCGATCAGGACATCAAACCCCTTGTCCGGATGCAGGCGGCCGACAGCCAGCAGATAATGCCGGCCAGGCACGGCCGGCGGCGCCAGACGGGGCTCGCTGCGCGGCAGCGGCCAGTGCACGGGATTGGGAATGACGGCCAGGCGCGAACCCGGCACATGGCGCTCGAGCCACTCGGCCGTGCCCCGCGTCAGCGCCACCACACGCGCAGCGCGCGGATACGTCAGACGCCGCAAACGCTGCCACATGCCCGATAGCTGCTGCGACGGCGGGTGCGTATGTTCGGTGGCGATGACCTTGACGGGCAGGCCCCAGGCGGCCAATACGGCCAGAATGGAAGACGTCGTCATCATGCCCAGCACGATATCGGGCTGGAACTCGCGGATCACCGCGCGCAGCGCGCGCACGCGGCGCAGATTATCCAGAATGCCGCGCAGCCCGCCACCGCCCTGGCCGTCGGTGCCCAGCACGCGGCGCTGCACGCCCGGCCGCACCGGATAGGCATCGCCCTCGGCCTGGGTCAGGATCATGACCTCGCGGCCGGCGGCGGCCCAATGCCCGGCGAGATCCACCGCCACGCGCTCGGCGCCTCCGCCATGCAGGGAATGGATGAAGATCAGCGTGCGGGGGCCGGACATCTAGGCAGTCTCCTCGGGGTCTTCGGCCGGCCGCAAGGCCGCCACCGTATAGCAGACGAAGGACAGGAAATACATCAGGCTGGTGGCCAGCATGATGCCTTCGGTGCCCATACGCGGCGCGAGCACCGCGTTGAGCACGGCTTTGAGCAGAAAGTTGGCCACCGCGATCAGCGACATGATGCGATAGCGGTTCTGGCTGGCCAGCAGTTGCACCAGAATCAGCACGCCGAAATAAAACGGCAGCTGCAACAGTCCCCAGCGCAGCACGCTGGCCACGGCTTCGGTGTTCTGGGCCGTGAAGGCGCCGCGCTCGAACAACAGAGCCACGCCCCAGGGCGCAAGCGCCCAGCCGATGGCCACCGCGAGAATCCCCGCGCCCACCATCATCCAGGACCACTTCAGCGCCATGCTGCGCGCGCGGCGCACATCGCCGCGATGTTGAACGTCGGCCAGCACGGGCAAGGCGGCCCGTCCGACCGACACCGCGCCGATGCCCAGCACCAGCGACAACAGCCGGCTGGCATAGCCCAGCGTGGCGTTGGCGTTGCCGCCCAGATTGGCCGCGGCGTATTGATCCAGGGGATTGACGAAGCTCATCGCCACCTGCCCGATGAGCATCACGCCCGCCGCGCTCATCAGCTCGGGCCAATGGGGCGAATGCAGGCTCAGGCGCGGCGCGCCCCAGAAGCCCTGATCGGCGCGCGCGGCCAGCCACGCCAGCCATACGGCCTGGATCACATAGCCGACCAAGGTGCCCCACAGCAAGGGACCGATCTGATCGGCCCCCGCGGTGGCCAGCATGACCCAACCCAGCGTCGTGACGGCGGGGACGCTGTCGAGCAAGGTATTGACGTGACGCTCATGCGAGCGCAGGCGCGCGGCACTGATGCCGGCAATGAGCAACAGGGCGCTGACGGGCACGAAGGCCCACAGCAGCTCGTGCGTCATCCTGGCCACCGCGCCGGGCAGCCCCGGCCCCAGCCAGGCCAGCACATACGGCCAGGCCAGCCAGGTCAGTCCGGCCAGCACCAGGCCGGCCAGCAGGGTCCAGCCCTGCAGCTCGCTGACGAAGACATTGCGCTCGGCGCCGCCCTCGCGCCGCAGGCGCACCAGCACCGGAATCAGCACCACGGACAGCACGCCCACGATGGTGACCGGCAGCCAGGTGGCCATGGTCATCGTGAACTGATAGGCGTCCACGGCATCGCTGATGCCGTAGCGATAGGCCACCGCCATCTCCTTGATGGCGCCGGCGGCCTTGCCGAGAATAAGAAAGACGGCTACCCGGAACGCGCCCTTGAAGATGCGCTGGTGGTCCGGGTGGATTCTGCCGAGTCTGCTCAGTAGGGCTTTCAAATCAACGCAGGAATTGCGTGTACCAGGGCATGGCCGCATCCAGGCCACGCAGGATGTCGAAGGCGGGCTGATAGCCCAGCAGCTTGCCTGCTTTGCTGATATCCGCCTGCGAATGACGCACGTCGCCGGCGCGGAAGTCCGCGTGTTCGGCCGACTTGTCGTACTGCACGCCCTGGCGGCCCAGCGACTCCTTGAGGAAATCGAAGAGCTGGTTGAGCGTGCTGCGTCCGCCGAACGCGACGTTATAAACCTGGTTGCGGCCTTCGGCCGGCGCCATGGCGCCGAGGATGTTGGCCTGCACCGCGTTGTCGACGTAGCAGAAATCGCGGCTGGTCTCGCCGTCGCCGTTGATCACCACGGTCTGGCCCTGGATCATCGCGGCCGTCCACTTGGGAATCACCGCCGCATAGGCGCCGTTGGGATCCTGGCGGCGGCCAAAGACGTTGAAGTAACGCAGCCCCACCGTCTCGAAGCCGTATGAGCGCGCAAACACGTCCGCGTAGAGCTCATTGACGAATTTGGTCACCGCGTAGGGCGACAGCGGCCGGCCGATGTTGGGTTCCATCTTGGGCAACGCCGGATGGTCGCCGTAGGTGGAGCTGGAAGCCGCGTACACAAAGGCCCCCACGCCCGCGTCGCGCGCGGCCACGAGCATGTTCAGAAAGCCGTCGATATTGACGGCGTTGCTGGTGATCGGGTCTTTGAGCGAGCGGGGCACCGAACCCAGCGCCGCCTGGTGCAGCACTTTGTCCGCGCCTTCCACGGCACGCCGGCAGGTATCCAGGTCGCGGATGTCCCCTTCGATGAAGGTAAAGCGCGCCCATTGCTCCGGGCTCACCAGATCGCGCACCTCGTCGAGGTTGCGCCGGTGGCCGGTGGCAAAGTTGTCCAGGCCCACCACCGTCTGATCCAGTTTGAGCAAGGTTTCCAACAGGTTGGAGCCGATGAATCCGGCGCAACCGGTCACCAGCCACTTGCGTGGCTGGGCTTGCAATTCGGCGCGGACGACTTCGTAGCGGGTGGTCATTATGGCGATTCCTCCAGCGATAAAACTTACAGGCGCAGATCCGACTCTTCGGCCGTCAGCACGTATTTCAGGTCATACAGCACATGGTCGGGCTTGCCCAGCTTGCGGATGGCCGCCGCCCCCATGTCCACGAACTGGTGGTGCGACACCGCCAGGATGATGGCGTCATAGCTGCCCTCGGCAGGCTGGGCCACCGGCGTGATGCCGTACTCGTGGCGGGCTTCGTCGGCATCGACCCAGGGATCGTAGACATCGACGTCGACGCTGTACTCGCCCAGTTCCTTGATGATGTCGACCACGCGGGTGTTGCGCAGATCGGGGCAGTTTTCCTTGAAGGTCAGGCCCATCACCAGCACGCGCGCGCCCTGCACATGCAGGCGCTTCTTGGTCATGCACTTGACCAGCTGCGACACGACATAGCCGCCCATGGAGTCGTTCAGGCGCCGGCCGGCCAGAATGATCTCGGGGTGGTAGCCGATAGACTGCGCTTTGTGCGTCAGGTAGTAGGGATCCACGCCGATGCAGTGCCCGCCCACCAGGCCAGGACGGAAAGGCAGGAAGTTCCACTTCGTGCCGGCGGCTTGCAGCACGGCCTCGGTATCGATGCCCATCTTGTTGAAGATCAGGGCCAGCTCGTTGATGAGCGCGATGTTGACGTCGCGCTGGGTGTTCTCGATCACCTTGGCGGCCTCGGCCACGCGGATGCTCGAGGCCTTGTGGGTGCCGGCGACGATGATCTCTTTGTAGAGCTGGTCCACCAACTCGGCGACCTCGTCGGTCGAGCCCGAGGTCACCTTCTTGATGGTCGAGACGCGATGCGCCTTGTCGCCCGGGTTGATGCGCTCGGGGCTGTAGCCGGCAAAGAAATCCTCGTTGAATTTCAGGCCCGACACGCGCTCGAGCACCGGCACGCAGTCTTCTTCGGTGGCGCCCGGATAAACGGTCGATTCGTAGATGACGATGTCGCCGCGCTTGAGCACCGCGCCGATGGTTTCGCTGGCCTTGATGAGCGGCGTGAGGTCCGGCTGCTTGTACTCGTCGATCGGCGTGGGCACCGTCACGATAAAGACGTTGGCGCGGCCCAGTTCGGCGCGGTCGGTCGTATAGCTCAGGTGCTTGGCCTCGGCCAGCTCCTTGTCGTCGACTTCCAGCGTATGGTCATGACCACGGCGCAGCTCTTCAATGCGGCGCGCGTTGATGTCAAACCCGACGACGGGGCGCTTCTTGCCGAACTCCACCGCCAGCGGCAGACCGACATAGCCCAGGCCCACTATGGCCAGTTTCACATCTTGAATACGCAAGATAAATCTCCCAGTTACCGTACAACGGCTACGGCATCGATAAAAGTTTCAGGAAGTCGTTGGGGAAGTGCCCGCCGCGGCTGCGGCGGGCGCACGCCTTTCAATCGGTGCGCAACACCGAGGGCAGCAACAGCCAGCCCGGGCGGCGCCAGGACACCAGGCGCATATACAACCAGGTGTAGACGAGGGCAAAGACCAACAGGCTGGCGCACAGCGCCCAGGCGTTGTCCCACCAGATCGTGGCCGGCACCAGCCCGATCAGCGCCAACACCCACATATAGGGCGAGGCCAGGGCATTGCACAGCGCCGGCACGGCATGCCGGCTGCGGCGGCTGAAGGTCACGCGCACGAGGCGGCGAAACACCAGCTGATGCAAGTGCAAGGCGTCGGGCTGATCCACCGGCACGCCCCGCTTGAAGCGGCGCCGCCAGATGGAAAAGCCGGTTTCGAACACCGGGTAAAACAACACGGCCAGGGCGTAGAAGGGCGACACCGAAGGATTGCGCACGACCAGCAGCACCGCCAGCTCGGCCAGCATGAAGCCGAGAAAATACGCGCCGCCATCGCCCAGGAACACCCGCCCGAAGGGGAAGTTCCAGACCAGGAAACCCAGTGTGGCCGAGGCCAGCGCGGCGGAAATCATGAAGATCGGCATATCGCCCACCTGCAGGGCCACCAGGCTGATGGAGACGGCCATCAGCGTGGCGATCATGCCGGCCAGGCCGTTCATGCCGTCGACGATATTCAGGGCGTGCGTACACCCGCCCACGGCGAAGACCGTGAACAACAGCGACACAGGCCAGAACGACAGCACCCAGTCCACCGGGGCGATGCCCACGCGCGACACGCCGCCCAGCAGCCACCAGGCAATAGCGGCCGAGGCGAACGCGGCGAACAGGCGCTTGCTCGCGCCGATGTCCTTGGTGATGTCTTCGAGCAAGCCGGCCACGAACACCGGCATGGCGGCCACGAACAGCGCGGGCCACAGCCAGGTCAGGGTCATGTTGCTGGGGCCCAGCACCAAGAGGCCGGCCAGCGTGCCCGCCAGAACGGCCAAGCCGCCGACGCGAGGTGTGGCGCGCGTATGGGATGCCTGGGGTTTGTTGAGGTCGCTGTCGCCAGTGAAGGCGCCATGCCAACGCTCCGACGCGACGATGAGTCCCCCCACCATGAACGCGACCACGCAGATATACAGCCAGGTCACAGGATCACCTTTGGTTGGTCTATCGAAACAGGTCCGCCATTATGTGCGGCAGGTGTAACGCCCATATATGGGAGTGATATTCAAGTGCAAGTCGCAAGTACAGAAAGTAACGCCTGAGTCACAGGCCGCTGCCCTATCGGACGAAGATATGTCCGATACAAAACGATTGTAGAGCTTTCCTAGAGGGAGCGCCGGGAAATTCCAGGGAAAACACCTAGTTGTTTGTCCCAATTTTTAACAAACCGGGGACGCGGAGGTTACATCCAGGGCCGCGCATTTTAGGCGAAAAAAAAGCCCGAGATCTAACGATCTCGGGCTAAATCCACCAAAGGAGGAGGGTGGAGGAGACAACCGTGGCATGCCTGGGTAACCCAGACGATCCAGGGAGCGCGGGAGGGGAAAAACCACTGCCTCTTTGCTTCTACCTTGGACCGCTTCGCTTGGTGCTTGCACCGTCGCGTTTCGGCATCCGTTGAATGAATAGTAGAGGATTCTTTTGTGCGTTGCAAGATTTTTTTCGGAATCTGCTTTCACTATGTGCAATTGTGGGATTCTTGCCGCAATGTCGTGAAAAACCGTGTGTTGGCAAGGGCTTGCGGCCGGGCCGCACGGTGCGTCCCTGATTACTATCCGCTGACTTGAAGGGGGAAACCCTTGGGGACTTACCCCTAGAAATTCCCCCGTGGCCCCATCCCGGCTGCCGGCGCGCCGGGCAATATGCGGCAGCGCACCATAAGCATATGCCGGCTACAGGTGATAGGCCGTCGTGGTCATCACCTTGGACATAGCGCGCATGATGCCGCGCACCGGCGCGGGCAGCGGCACGCCACCGGCGCGTTCGGCGCTTTCGCGGTGCCCGACCTCGTCGTCCTTCATCTGGCGCACGATCTCGCGCGAGCGCTCATCGGCCGGCGGCAAGGTGTGCAGATGCTCGTCCAGATGGGCCTCGACCTGCCGCTCGGTCTCGGCCATGAAGCCGAGATTGCGCGGCACGCCGGCCACGCTGGCGGCGATGCCCAGCACGAAAGACCCCGCATACCAGAACGGATTGAGCAGGCTCGGGCGGCTGCCCAGCTCCTTGAGCCGCAAGTCGCACCACACCAGATGGTCCACCTCCTCGGCGGCGGCCTCGCGCAACAGATGGCGCGTGCCGCCATCGCGGCAGACCACGGCCTGCCCGCGGTAGAGCGCCTGCGCGCAGACCTCGCCGACATGATTGACCCGCATGAGGCCGGCGGCATGGCGCTTTTCCGCCTCGCTGAGCGTTTCGGCCGTTTCGGCGGCGCGGGCAGGATAAGCCCGCCCGGCCACGGCCGAACGCGACAGAACCTGCAAGGCACGGTCTACCTCGACCAGCAAGGCATCCAGAGGACCCTCGCGACGCGCGAGCGGGATGGCGGAAATCATAAGCGGCTCCTTCGGTACGGCCGCCCCTCAAAGCAGCCGGGCGGCACCGGTGTCTATTCTAGCGAACAGGTATGATCGTCCTTTGACCGGGCGCAAAGCGCCCTTTCCCGCACAAGGATTCCCGCGATGGAATGCACGATCGATTGGGGCGGCCCCTCGGGCATGCTCTTCATGGCCAGCACTGGCAGCGGCCACATCACCGCCATGGACGGCGCCGTCGAGGGCGGCGGCCACAATCTCGCCCCCCGCCCGATGGAAATGCTGCTGGCCGGCACCGGCGGCTGCACCGCCTATGATGTCGTGCTCATTCTCAAACGCGGCCGCCATGATGTCACCGGCTGCAGCGTCAAGCTCGAAGCCGACCGCGCCGAGACGGATCCGAAAGTTTTCACGCGGATTCACTTCGCCTTCACCGTGACCGGCAACAAGCTGCCGCAGGCCGCCGTCGAACGGGCTGTCCAGCTGTCGCACGAGAAATACTGCTCGGCCTCGGCCATGCTGGAAAAAACCGCCGAAATGACCTTCTCGGTCCAGATCGTCGACACGGCCGCCGCCTGATTCCCACCCGTTTTGCCCAGGGCGCGCCGCGCCCGACACCGCGATGAAACAGTATCTCGACCTCGTTCAGTCCATCCTCGATCAGGGCGCCTGGCAGGAAAACCGCACCGGCGTGCGGACCCTGTCGATGCCCGGCGCCATGCTGCGCTTTGACCTGCAGCAGGGCTTTCCGGCGGTCACCACCAAGAAACTGGCCTTCAAGTCCGCCATCGGCGAACTGGTGGGCTTCATGCGGGGCGCGCGCAGCGCGGCGGACTTCCGGGCCTTGGGCTGCAAGGTCTGGGACCAGAATGCCAACGAAAACAGCCAATGGCTGGCCAATCCCTATCGCGAAGGCCCCGACGACCTGGGCCCGGTCTATGGCGTGCAATGGCGCCAGTGGCCGGCCTACAAGCTTTTGCCCGCCACGCGCCAGGCCCAGATCGACGACGCCCTCGGCCGGGGCTACGCACGCGTGGCCGAAGTCGTCGAAGACGGCGCGCCGCACGTGCTGCTCTACAAGGCCGTCGATCAGCTGCGGCAGTGTCTGGACACCATCCACCGCAACCCGGCGGACCGGCGCATCCTGTTTCATGGCTGGAATTGGGCGCAAATCGAAGAAATGGCGCTGCCGCCCTGCCATTTGCTTTATCAATTCCTGCCCAACGCCAGCACGGGCGAGATCTCGCTCTGCCTGTATATCCGCTCTAACGATGTCGGGCTGGGCACTCCCTTTAACCTCACCGAAGGCGCAGCCCTGCTGCATCTGGTGGGGCGCCTGACGGGCTACAAGCCGCGCTGGTTCACGTATTTCATTGGCGACGCGCACATCTACGAGAACCATCTGGACATGCTGCGCGAGCAGCTCACGCGCGAGCCGTACGAATCGCCCCGCCTGGTGCTGTCGGATCGCATCCCTGATTTCAGCCAGACCGGGCGCTATGAGCCCGAATGGCTGGAGCGCGTCGAGCCCGGCGACTTCACGCTCGAGGGCTATCGGCACCATGCGCCCCTGACCGCGCCGATGGCGGTGTAATCATGGCGACATTGATTCTCGTCGTCGCCTACGCCCGCAACCGCGTCATCGGGCGCGACAACACCCTGCCCTGGCGCCTGCCGGGCGACCTGGCGCACTTCAAGCGCACCACGCTGGGCCACCCCATCGTGATGGGCCGCAACACCTGGGAATCCCTGGGCCGTCCCTTGCCAGGACGCCAGAACATCGTGATCAGCCGCAATCCGGACTACCGGGCAGAGGGCGCCCTGGTCGTGCCCGACCTGCAGGCCGCGCTGGACGCTGCCCAGGCCGATGATGTCTACGTCATCGGCGGCGCGCAGATCTACACCCAGGCCCTCCCGCTGGCCCGCCGCATCGTCGCCACCGAGATCCAGGCCGATGTCGACGGCGACGCCTGGTTTCCGCTGCTGCCGGGGCATGCCTGGAAGGAAACCTCGCGCGACCCGCAACCCGAGGAAAACGGCTATCGCTATGACTTCGTGGTGTACGACCGGGCCGACTGACCCGGGCGCCTAGCCGCCGGCCCGGCGCATGAAGCGCCACAAGGCCGGTTTGCCGGCATACGCGACATTGAAACGCATCCAGGGTGTATCGGCCTGCCCGGCGTCGAAGTAGCAGCCCGGCGCCAGCCAGATGCCATCGCGCAGCGCCTCCTCGGCCACCGCCAGCGCGCCCTGCTCCCGGCCCGGCAGCCGGGCCCACAGAAACAGCCCGGCCTGCGGACGCGCAGCGATCTCCAGACCGCATTCATCCATCTGCCGCATGACCTGCGCATGCGCCTGGGCCAGGCGGTCACGCGTGCGCAGGATGTGCGCACGCAAACGCCCTTCGCGGATCACCTGGTGCACCACCCGCTCCATGATTTCGGGCGAGGTCAGGCCCACCGCCATTTTGGTGCGGGCGATATCGCGCGCCAGATCGCGGTGCGCAATGACGTAACCCACCCGCACCGAGGGGCTGATGATCTTGGAGTATCCGCCCAGATAGATCACACGCTCGGCGCCATCCAGCGCGGCCAGCAGCGGCGCCAGTTGCGGCTGCAGTTCGCGCGAAATATCGTCTTCGATGATCCAGTAGTCATGCCGGCTGGCCGATTGCAGCAAGCGAAAGGCGTTGGCCATGGGCAGCGACATGCCCGAAGGATTCTGCAGCACCGTATTGACGAACAATGCGCGCGGGCGATGGTCGCGCACGGCGGCATCGAGCGCATCGAGGTCCAGCCCGGCCTCGCCGCGCGGCACCACGACGGCCTTCATGCCGGCCAGGCGCAGCAACTGCAATAGATTGGCGTAACAGGGCTGCTCGACCAGCACGGTGTCGCCCGGGCGCAGTACGGTGCGTATGACCACATCCAAGCCATGCGTCACGCCCTGCGTCAGCACGACCTGATCGGCATCGGCCTGCAGCCCGTGCTGCGCCATGGCGGCCACCACGCTCTCGCGCAGCGGGGCGTAGCCCTGCGGATGCCCATAACCCGAAATACGCAATGCCGGCACCCGCCCCATGTGACGCAACGCCAGATGCAGGCCCTCCTCATTGAGCCATTCGCCGGGCAGCCAGCCGCAGCCGGCCTTGATGGGAATGGAGTGATCCGCATAGATATCCGACAGCAGCCAGTCGGTATTGAGCCGCGGCGGCACCCAGGCCGGTGGCCGGGGCGCGGCCGGGCGCGCGGGGGCCAGCACGCGGTAGCCGGACCCCGGGCGGGCGGCCAGCCAGCCCTGCGCGACCAGGCGGTGATAGGCGCTGGCAACGGTGAAGGTACTCAGCCCGTGCTCGCGCGCGAACTCCCGCACCGATGCTACGGGCATACCCGGACGCAAGACCTGTTGTTCGATGGCACGCGCGAACGCCTGCACGACCTGCTCCACCAGGGTGACGCCCTGTTTGCGCGACCGGTTAGGGGTGAATTCCATACGATTTCTGTACAGCTTTATAAATTTAGCCAATACGGTTTAGGACTTTTGACCTGATTGTATATTTTCATTCGGCCACCCGAGGCAGAGAATTCCCGGCATCCCCTATGAGCATGAGCCCGCAAGCGCCGTGCTGAGTCATTCCCCTGGAGCCCTGCCATGAACGCGCCCGCCGGCCTGCCCGACCTGTCCCATCTTTGGATGCCGTTTACGGCGAACCGCCAATTCAAGGCCGAGCCCCGCCTGCTGGCGCGCGCCAAGGGCATGCACTACACCGCGGTCGACGGCCGCGAGATTCTGGATGGCACGGCCGGACTGTGGTGCGTCAACGCCGGCCATGGCCGCGAGGAAATCGTGGCGGCCATCGCCAGGCAGGCAAGCGAACTCGATTACGCCCCGGGCTTTCAGCTCGGGCACCCGGGCGCCTTCGAGGCGGCCAACGCCGTGGCCGCCTTCATGCCCGAAGGTCTGGACCGGATTTTCTTCACCAACTCCGGCTCGGAGTCCGTGGACACGGCCCTGAAGATCGCGCTGGCCTACCACCGCGCGCGCGGCGAAGGCCAGCGCACGCGCCTGATCGGCCGCGAGCGCGGCTACCACGGTGTGGGCTTCGGCGGCATTTCGGTCGGCGGCATCGCGACCAACCGCAAGACCTTCTCGGGTGCGCTGCTGCCATCGGTCGACCACCTGCCGCATACCCACAATCTGGAGAAAAACGCCTTCACGCAGGGCCAGCCGGAATGGGGCGCGCATCTGGCCGACGATCTGGAGCGCCTGATCGCGCTGCATGACGCCTCGACCATTGCCGCGGTGGTGGTCGAACCCATGGCGGGCTCGACCGGCGTACTGGTTCCGCCCAAAGGATATCTGCAACGCCTGCGCGAGATCACCTCGCGCCACGGCATCTTGCTGATCTTCGACGAAGTCATCACGGCCTATGGCCGGCTGGGCTCGGCCACGGCGGCGGAGCACTTCGGCGTCACGCCCGACCTCATCACCATGGCCAAGGGCATCAGCAATGCCGCCGTACCGGCCGGTGCGGTTGCCGTGCGCCGCGAGGTCCACGACGCCATCATCAATGGCGCGCAAGGCGGTATCGAGTTTTTCCATGGCTATACCTACTCGGCCCACCCGCTGGCCACGGCGGCCATCCTGGCCACGCTGGATATTTACCGGCGCGAGCAATTGTTTGCCCGGGCACGCGAGCTGGCTCCCGCCTTCGAGCGCGCCGCGCATGGCTTGCGCGGCGCCAACCATGTCATCGACGTGCGCAACATCGGCCTGGTCGCCGGCATAGAGTTGGCGCCGCGGACCGGCGCGCCGGGCGCACGCGCCGCGCAGGCCTTCCAGAACTGCTTCGATCGCGGGCTGCTGGTGCGGTACACCGGCGATATTCTCGCCATCTCTCCGCCGCTCATCATCAATGAGGCGCAAATCACCGAAATCTTCGATACGATCGGCCAGGTTCTCAAGGAAATCGCCTGAGCCCGCAGCGCTCCCACCTCCGAACGCCACTATGAACAAGCTCAATCACTACATCAACGGCCAGCGTCACGAAGGCCGTGCCGGCCGCTACACCGAGGGCTACAACCCGGCCACCGGCGAAGTCATCAACTCCGTCGCGCTGGCCTCGGCCGAAGACGTGGGCACGGCCGTGGCCGCGGCCAAGGCCGCCTACCCCGCCTGGTCCGAAACGCCCGCGCTCAAGCGCGCCCGCATCCTGTTCAACTTCAAGGCCCTGCTGGACCAGCATCAGGACGAACTGGCCGCCCTCATCACGCGCGAGCACGGCAAAGTGTTCTCCGACGCCAAGGGGGAAGTCACCCGCGGCATCGAGGTGGTCGAATTTGCTTGCGGCATTCCGCAATTGCTCAAGGGCCAGTACAGCGACCAGATCGGCGGCGGCATCGACAACTGGAGCATGCGCCAGCCGCTGGGCGTGGTGGCCGGGATCACGCCCTTCAATTTCCCCATGATGGTGCCGTGCTGGATGTTCCCCGTGGCACTGGCCTGCGGCAACACCTTCATTCTCAAACCCTCCGAACGCGATCCCTCCGTATCGCTGCGCCTGGCCGAGCTCCTCAAGGAGGCCGGGCTGCCCGATGGCGTGTTCAACGTGGTGCAGGGCGACAAGATCGCCGTGGACGCGCTCATCGCCCACCCGGATGTGGAGGCGCTGTCCTTCGTCGGGTCGACGCCCATCGCCGAGTACATCTACGCCGAAGGCACGCGCCGGGGCAAACGCGTGCAGGCCCTGGGCGGCGCCAAGAATCACCTGGTGGTGATGCCTGACGCCGATCTGGATCAGGTCACCGACGCGCTCATGGGCGCGGCCTATGGCTCGGCCGGCGAACGCTGCATGGCCATCTCGGTCGCGGTGGTGGTCGGCGACGTGGCCGACAAAGTCATCGAGCGCCTCAAGCCCCGCGTGGCCGCCCTCATCGTCAAGGACGGCATGCAGGCCGACGCCGAAATGGGGCCGCTGGTCACCGCGCAGCATCGCAAGAAGGTGCTGGGTTACATCGAAGACGGCATTGCCGCCGGCGCCACGCTGGTGGCCGATGGCCGCGACCTGACGGTGCCCGGCAATGAGCAGGGCTTCTTCCTGGGCGGCACGCTGTTTGACCACGTCACGCCACAGATGAACGTCTACCGCGAAGAGATCTTCGGACCGGTGCTGTGCGTGGTGCGCGTGCCGGATTTCGCCGCGGCGGTCGAGCTCATCAACAGCCATGAATTCGGCAACGGCGTGTCCTGCTTCACGTCGGATGGCGGCATCGCACGCGCCTTCGCGCGCCAGATCAAGGTCGGCATGGTGGGCATCAACGTGCCCATCCCCGTGCCCATGGCGTGGCACTCCTTCGGCGGCTGGAAGCGCTCGCTGTTTGGCGACCACCACGCCTATGGCGAAGAAGGCGTGCGCTTCTATTCGCGCTACAAGAGCGTGATGCAGCGCTGGCCCGACAGCATCGCCAAAGGCGCGGAGTTCACCATGCCGGTCGCCAAGTAAAACCGGCTGGCAAAGGCGGGCCCCGGCCCGCCTTTTTCTATGCGGCGGACGGCGCGCATTCTTATGCTGCGTTCTTCCGCGAAGACGTTTCCCGAAGAGGTCTGGCAATGCGTATTGGCATAGGCGGTTTTCAGCACGAAACGAATACTTTCGCCCCCTCCCGGGCCGCGTGGGAAGATTTCGCGGACAAAGGCGGCGGCTGGCCCAAGCTGGTGAGCGGGCCAGCCCTGTTCGAGGCCGTCGCCGGCGCCAATATCCCCATCGCGGGCTTTATCGACGCGATGCGCGGCCACACCCTGCTGCCGACGACCTGGGCGGCGGCCAGCCCGTCGGGCCCGGTCACCCGCGATGCCTTCGAACGCATCAGCACCCTGATTCTGGAAGGCCTGCGCCAGGCCATGCCCCTGGACGGCGTCTACCTCGACCTGCACGGCGCGATGGTCACCGAGCACCTGGACGATGGCGAAGGCGAGTTGCTGCGCCGCGTGCGGGCGCTGATCGGCCCGGACATCCCGCTGGTGGCCAGCCTGGACCTGCACGCCAACGTGACACGCAACATGCTGCGCCACGCCGATGGCATGGTCTGTTATCGCACCTACCCGCATGTGGACATGGCCGACACGGGTGCCCGCAGCGCACGCTTTCTGCAACAGCGGCTCGACGGCATGCCACGGCCCTATGCCGCCTGGCGCAGCCTGCCCTACCTGATCTCGCTATGTTGGCAATCGACGGATATCGAGCCGGCGCGCAGCCTGTACCGCCTGCTCGATGAACTGGAAGGGCGCGCCGCCTTCAGCCTGTCTTTTGCCACCGGTTTTCCCGCCGCCGACTTCCCTGATTGCGCACCATCGGTCTGGGCCTACGGGCATAGCCAGAGCGACGCCGATGCGGCCGCCGATGAAATGACGCGCGCGGTCCTCAACGCCGAGGACGACTTTGGCGGACACCTCTACACCCCCGACGAAGCGGTGCTGGAAGCCATGCGCGTGGCCGGCTCGGCCACCAAGCCCGTGGTGATCGCCGATGCCCAGGACAACCCGGGCGCAGGCGGCAGTTCGGACACCACCGGCCTGTTGCGCGCCTTGATCCGCAACCGCGCCCGCCAGGCGGCCATCGGCCTGATCGTCGACCCCGAGGCGGCGCTTGCGGCGCATCGCGCGGGCGTGGGCAAGACAGTGCGCATTGCACTGGGTGGACACTCGGGTATTCCCGATGACGAGCCGCTGGTCGCGGACTTTATCGTCGAGAAGATTTCCGATGGCCGCTTCGACACGCATGGTCCTTTCTATCGCGGCTTTCACATGGATCTGGGGCCCAGCGCCTGCCTGCGCATCGACGATGTGCGCATTGTGGTGGCCAGCGTCAAGGTCCAGATGGCCGATCAGGAGATGTTCCGCTTTGCCGGCATAGAGCCGCAGCGCGCCGCCATTCTCGTGCTCAAGAGCACGGCGCATTTCCGCGCCGACTTCACCGGAATCGCCGATCGCATTCTCGTCTGCGCGGCACCGGGTTCCATGCTCATGGATGCGGCCAAACAACCGTGGACACGGCTGCGACACGGCATCAGAATGGCACCTTGCGGTCCGGAGTTCACGCATCCGACCGCGTGAAAACCCTTATCACCGCCGCGCGCGGTTCGTTCACAACAAAGGCGTCCGCAAGGCGCCTGCTTGCAGAATCAGGGGAATATCCATGTTGAAGATCGTTCGAGCGGCTTTCGTTGCAGGCGCAACGTTGATGGCGGCGCACGGCGCATATGCCGACACCACCATCAAGGCCGTCATGCATTCGCCTTTGCGCCTGACCGACCCGCATGCCACGACGGCGTACATCACGACCTGGCATGGCTACATGATCTACGACACCTTGCTGGCGACCGACGCGGACAACAAGATCCAGCCGCAGATGCTGGAGAAGTGGGAAGTCTCGCCCGATGGCAAGACCTACACCATGACCTTGCGCGACGGCCTGAAGTGGCACGACGGCAAGCCGGTCACTTCGGACGACTGTGTGGCTTCGATCAAGCGCTGGGCCGCCGGCGACGGCATGGGACGCACCCTGCTCAAGTTCACCGACAGCATCGAAAAGGTGGATGACAAGCACTTCCGCATTGTCATGAAAGAGCCCACGGATCTGGCGTTGCGCGCCCTGTCCAAGCCCACGGGCACGGCCGCCTTCATGATGCCCAAGCGCGTGGCCGACCAGCCCATCGGCCAGCCGATCACCGACATGACCGGTTCGGGTCCGTTCAAGGTGGCGGAGTTCAAGCCGGGCGTCAAGACGGTCTATGTCAAGAACGCCGATTACGTGCCGCGCAAAGAGCCGGCCAGCGGCCTGGCGGGCGGCAAAGTGGTCAACGTGGACCGCGTCGAATGGGAAGTCATGCCGGATGCGCTGACCACGGCCAACTCGCTGCTCAACGGCGAGATCGATTTCGTGGAGCAATTCCCCTACGACCTGCTGCCCATGGTCGAGGGCCACAAAGAGCTCAAGGAAGAGACCTTGAGCCCGGTGGGTTACTTCACGATGTACCGCTTCAATTTCAAGTATCCCCCGTTCGACAACAAGAAGATCCGCCAGGCCGCCATGTACGCCATCGGCCAGGAGGATGTCATGCGCGCGCTGGTCGGCAACCCCAAGTACTGGCAGACCTGCGCCTCGCTGTGGGGTTGCGGCACGCCGCTGCAAAGCGATATCGGCAAGGAAATGACCGTTCCGTCCAATATCGAGAAAGCCAAGGCGCTGCTCAAGGAGGCCGGCTACGACAACACCCCCATCCTCATCATGCATGCCACCGACGTCGGCACGCTCAGCGCTCAGCCGGTGGTGATGGCCCAGGCCCTGCGCAAGGCGGGCTTTAACGTCAATCTGCAGGCCATGGACTGGCAAAGCGTGGCCACGCGCCGCGCCTCCAAGGCCGCGCCCGCCGAAGGCGGCTGGAACATGCTGAACACCAACTGGTACGCCACCGACATCATGGATCCGGTGCGTTCGGCCCCCGCCGCGGCCAACGGCGACAACGCCTGGTTCGGCTGGCCCGATCTGCCGGAGATCGAAGCGCTGCGCACCAAATTCGCGCTGACCTCCGATCCGGCCGAGCAAAAGAAAATCGCCGACGAGGCGCAACGCGTCGGTATCGACGAAGGCCTCTACGTGCCGCTGGGCCAGATGGCCGTGCCGACGGTCTACTCCGACAAACTCAGCGGTCTGGTGCACGCCCCCGTCTTTGCTTTCTGGAACGTGAAGAAGGCCCCCTGATTCACGTCTTACTCGGCCCGCGCGCGGCGATGCGCGGGCCGGCCGCCGCGGCGGCCCATTCAAGGGGAAAACAATATGCTGGCTTTCGTATTGCGCCGGCTGCTGGCCACCATTCCGGTTCTCATCATGGTGGCGGTAGTCGTCTTTGCTATCTTGCGTTTCAGCCCGGGGGATCCGGCCATCATCATGGCCGGCGACGGCGCCACACCGGACCGTGTCGCGCAGATCCGCCAGACCATGGGGCTGGACCAGCCCCTGATCAAGCAGTTCTTCATCTGGGGCGGCAATCTGCTGCAAGGCGATATGGGCACCTCCCTGATGTCCGGTGTTCCCGTGCGGCAACTCATCGGCCAGCGCCTGGAACCGTCGCTCAGCTTGGCCGTGATCACGCTCATTCTTACGTTGATCATTGCCATTCCGCTGGGCGTGCTGGCGGCCTGGCGGCGCGGCAAGCTGCTCGACCGCATGGTCATGGGCTTTTCCGTACTGGGTTTTTCGGTGCCGGTATTCGTGACGGGCTACCTGCTCATCTGGGCTTTCGCGATCAAGCTGGGGTGGTTCAACGTCCAGGGCTACACACCGCTGGCGCAAGGCTTCTGGCCGTATCTGCACCGTCTGATCCTGCCCTCGCTGGCCCTGTCGACGGTCTACATCGCGCTGATCGCGCGCATCACGCGCACCAGTGTGATCGAAGTCATGGGAGAGGACTATATCCGCACCGCGCGGGCCAAAGGCCTGGGCGAGACCGGCGTTCTGCTGGGCCATGCGCTGCGTAACGCCGCCGTCCCCATCGCCACGGTGGTCGGCGTCGGGGTGGCGCTGCTGATCAGCGGCGTGGTGGTCACCGAGTCGGTCTTCAACATCCCTGGTCTGGGCCGTCTGGTCGTCGAAGCCGTGCTGGCGCGCGACTATCCCGTGATTCAGGGCCTGACTTTGTTCTTCGCCTTCGTTTACGTATTCATCAATCTGCTTGTCGATTGCGCCTATACGGTGTTCGACCCGCGCATCCGGTACTGAACATGCAGACAGACGCCCTGAACGATCACGCGCTGCCCGGCAGCGGCAGCCCGAACGCCGGCGCCTGGCAGCGCCTGCGCGCGGAACTGCGCAGCTGGCCCGTCCTGATTTCTCTGGCCATTCTCGTGCTGGTGGTGGCCGCCGCCGTGTTCGCCCCCTGGATAGGCACCACCGACCCGACCGCCATCAACCCGGGCGCCCGCCTCAAGCCCCCCTTTGGCGAATACTTCTTCGGCACCGACGCTTTCGGCCGCGATGTCTGGTCGCGCGTGGTCTACGGCGCACGCATCTCGCTGGTCGCGGGCCTGGGCGCGGCGCTCATCAGCGTGGGGCTGGGGCTGGTCATCGGCGTCATCGCCGGCTGGTTCCGCAGCCTGGACGGCATCATCATGCGCACCATGGACGCCATCATGGCCATCCCCGGCATTTTGCTGGCCATCGCCCTGGTGTCGGTCGGCGGCGCCAGCCTGACGACGGTGCTCGTGGCCATCACCATCCCGGAGATCCCGCGTGTGGTGCGCCTGGTGCGCGGCCAGATCCTGAGCGTGCGTGAAGAGCCTTATGTCGAGGCCGCGCTGGCGCTGGGCACCCCGCTGCCCTTGCTGCTGTGGCGGCACATGGTGCCCAGCACCATTGCGCCCCTCACCGTGCAGGGCACCTACGTCTTCGCCTCAGCCATGCTGACCGAGGCCATCCTGAGTTTCCTCGGCGCGGGCATCCCGCCCGAGATTCCCTCCTGGGGCAACATCATGTCCGAAGGCCGCATGTACTTCCGCATGCTGCCCGGGCTGATTCTTTTCCCCGGGCTGATGCTGTCGCTGACCGTGCTGTCGGTCAACATGCTGGGCGACGCCCTGCGCGACGCGCTCGACCCCAAGATGGTCCGACGGAGCTGATCATGCACACCTCTTCCAGCGATGCCGTCCTGTCCATCCAGCACCTCACCGTGCAGGTACAGGGCGCTGGCACTTGCGTCGTGAACGACCTCAGCCTGCAAGTCCGGCCCGGTGAAACGGTCTGTGTCGTGGGCGAGTCCGGTTCCGGCAAGTCCGTGACCTCGCTCGCCACGATGGGCCTGTTGCCGCCCGGGGTGCTCAAGGTGCAACGCGGCAGCATCCAGGTCGACGGCGAGGACGTCGTGCAGGCCACGCCGCGCCGCCTGCGCCAGATGCGCGCCACCCACATGGCCATGGTGTTTCAGGAGCCCATGACGGCGCTCAACCCGGTGCACACCGTGGGCCGCCAGGTCGATGAGGTGCTGCGGCTGCACCGCAAGCAGATGAGTCGCGCGCAACGCCACGATAAGGTGCTGGACATGTTCCGGTCGGTGCATCTGCCCGATGTCGAACGCGTCTACGACTCCTATCCGCACCAGCTCTCGGGCGGCCAGCGCCAGCGCATCGTCATCGCCATGGCGCTCATCCTCGAGCCCCGCCTGCTGATCGCCGACGAGCCCACCACGGCCCTCGACGTCACCACGCAAAAGCAAATCCTGGCGCTCATCAAGGAGCTGCAGGACAAGCACGGCACGGCCGTGCTGTTCATCACGCACGACTTCGGCGTAGTGGCCGAGATCGCCGACCATATCGTGGTGATGAACCGCGGCAATCTCGTCGAGGCCGGCACCCGCGACGACATCCTGGCGCGGCCCCGTCAGGAGTACACCCGGCGCCTGGTGTCCTCCGTGCCCAGCCTGGTGCCCACCGAACGCGCCGCCCCCGATGGGCAGCCGGTGCTGCATGTCCAGAAGCTCGGGCGCACCTACTCCAGCAAACGCGGCCTGCTTGGCTCGGCCGGCCACTCGGTCGTGGCGGCCACCGACGTCAATCTCACGCTGCGCCGCGGCGAGATCCTCGGCATCGTGGGCGAATCCGGCTCGGGCAAGTCCACCGTCGCACGCTGCATCATGCGTTTGATCGAGCCGACCGAAGGCTCGCTGTGCCTGGGCGGCGAGGACGTCGCGCGCGTACAAGGCGCGGCACTGCGGCCCTTGCGCCGCCGCATTCAGATCGTGTTTCAGGATCCCTATCGCTCGCTCAATCCCCGGCGGCCGGTGGGCGAATCCATCATCGAGGGCCTGCTCAACTTCGGCACGCCGCGCGCGCAGGCCGAAGCGCGCGCGGCCGAGATGCTGCGCGTGGTCGGCCTGAGCCCGGACGTGATGCAGCGCTACCCCCATCAATTCTCCGGCGGCCAACGCCAGCGCATCTGCATTGCGCGCGCACTGGTCATGGAGCCGGAGGTGCTGGTGGCCGACGAGGCCGTGTCGGCCCTGGACGTCTCCGTGCAGGCCCAAGTCCTCGATTTGCTCGAAGAGGTGCGCCAGCGCACCGGCGTGGGCGTGCTCTTCATCACGCATGACCTGCGGGTGGCGGCCCAGATCTGCGACACCATCATGGTGATGCAAAGCGGGCGCGTCGTGGAAACCGGCAGCGCCGCCACCGTCCTGACCCAGCCTCAACACCCCTATACGCGCGCCTTGATCGACGCGGCGCCAGGCCGGGGTTGGGACTTCCGTCATTTCCGTCCTCTGCAGACGGCCGCCTGAGCCGCCCGCACAGCATGGCCGGCCGCCGGGGCCGGCCCCCATCAGAAAGAAGGAGCAGTAAATGCGTTGGCTGTTGGCAATGATCAAGCACGAGACCAATACTTTCTCTCCCGTGCCTACGCCGCTTGCGCGTTTTTTCCGCGGCAATCCGGAGATCCTGTCGGGCGACAGCGCGATACGCGCCTACGAGAACACCGACAGTGGCCTGGGCGGCTATATCGAGGTGGCGCGGCGCGAGGGCGCGCAGATGGTGGTGCCGGTGGCGGCCGAATCCTGGCCCAGCTCGCCCACCGACGCGGCCACGCACGAAAGGCTGTGCGGCCTGATTCTGGACGAAGTGCGCAAGGGCGGGTATGACGCCATCTTGCTGGATCTGCATGGCGCCATGGTCGCCGAAGGCGTGGAGGATGCCGAAGGCGATCTGCTGCGCCGGCTGCGCGAAATCGACCCCCACACGCCGGTGGGCGTGACGCTGGACATGCACGCCAACCTCTACGAAGACATCGTCAAGAACGCCACGGTGATCACGGGCTTCCACACCTATCCGCACGTCGACATCCGCGAAAGCGGCGTGCGCGCCGCCGATGTCATCGTGCGCACCCTCAAAGGCGAGATCAAACCTGTCATGCGCTGGGGCAATGTCCCCATGCTGCCGCACATCATGTGCCAGGGCACGCACGCCGATCCGAACAAATCGCTGCAGGCGCGCTGTATCGAGCTCGAGCAAGGCGCCGTGCTGGCCGCCTCGGTCTTCGTCGGGTTTCCTCATGCGGACATCAGCGAGGCCGGGCTGTCGGCCGTGGTCTGCACCGATGACAATGCCGCGGCGGCCGAACAGTATCGCGACGAACTGCTCGACACGGCCTGGACGCGCCGTGAGCAATGGGTGTTCCATCCCGAACCGCTGGAGCCCACGATCGCGCATGCCAAGACCCTGACCGAAGGGCCGGTCGTGCTGCTGGATCACTTCGACAACACCGGCTCGGGCGGCACCATGGACACCACGGCCGTTCTGGCCGAAATCCTGCGCCAGGGCCTGGAGAACGTGGCCTTCTATGCGCTTTGCGACCCGCAAGCCGCCGAGGCCGCGGCCGCGGCGGGCGTAGGCCAGACCATCACGCTCGAGGTGGGCGGCAAAGTAGCCATGCCGGCCCTGAAGGTCCAGAGCGCGCCGCTGACGGTCACCGGCCGCGTCAAGCTGGTCTTCGACGGGGTGTATCTGAACCGCGGCCCCATGTACCGGGGCGTGCGCAACGACACCGGGCTGACGGTAGTACTGGACACGGGCAAGGTGGAGATCGTCATCGTCTCGCGCCATCAGGAGCCTTTCGACATCAATTGCCTGCTGTCGGCCGGCATCGATCCCTTGCAGAAGCGCTACGTCGTGCTGAAGTCACGCGTGCATTGGCGGGCCGGTTTCGCCGCGATGGCCAGCGCCATCATCGAATGCACCGGCGTCGGCGTCACGACGTCGGATTACAGCCAGATTGATTTCAAACACGTCAGGCGGCCCATCTACCCGCTCGACGCCATGTGAGCCAAGCACCCCCGCGCTATACTTTCTCGGGTTTACCCTTGCCGCGATGCGGCAAGGGGCCGGCGCAGCAGGCGTCAACAACACCAACGAGGAAGAATATGAAAAAAGGCGTAGCGATAGGCGCTGGCGTAATCGTAGTGGTGGTGGGCGCCTGGCTCGGGGGCACGTGGTACACCGGCGAGCGCCTGGCCGACGAAAGCCAGGCACGGCTGGATGAAGTCAATGCCTACCTGGACGCCACCTACCCCGGCACCGGCCTGAAAGTCGAACAGCTTGCGTTCGAGCGCGGGTTTTTCTCCACCTCGGCGCGCTATGGCCTGGTGGCCACGGCGCTGCCTGGCAGCCCCCTCAAACCCGGCGAGCGCCTGGAATTCGATGCCCGCATCGATCACGGCCCCCTGCCGGCCGGCGCGCTGGCCCAGGGCCATTTGCTGCCGTCGATGGCCTTTGTCCACACCGCCATGGCCGACACCGAGGCCGCGCGCCCCTTCTTTACGGCGGCGCAGGGCAAGAACCCCCTGATCACCGATCTGGTGCTCGCCTACGGCGGCAGTGCCGCGGTCAAGGCCGAGGCGGCCGCGCTGAAATGGGCCGACCCGCAAGTGGATTTCGGCGGTGCGCGCTTCGAAGGCGATATCGGCAAGAATCTCAGCAGCATGAAAGGGCAGTTGCAGGCCCAGCCCATCGCGATCTTCCTGCCGCGCGACGAGCGCATGCCGGCCACCCAGATCATGCTGGGCAACAGCCGCACGGAAGTCGATGGCAAGAAGGGCCAGTATGGTTATCAGATCGGCACCAGCAACCTGCATATCGACCGCGTGGAAATCCGATCGCAGGGCGAGGCAGGCACCTGGCTGAGCGAAGACGTCAACTACAAGGGCGTCGTCAAGGAGGATGACCGCTTCCTCAACGGGCAGGTCGAATTCTCCGCCGACAAACTCGTCTTCAATGGCGCCGCGCTCGGCAGCCAGCACGGCACGATGAAATTCTCCCGGCTCGATGGCGCCAAGCTCAAGGCCGTCAACGAGGTCTATCTGCGGCTGGCCAACGAGGCGGCCGCTCAAGGCCGCAGGCGCGGTGAGTTCAGCCCCGAACAGACGCAGCAGTTGGCCCAGGCGGCCGCGCCCTTGCTGGCTGACAATCCCACGCTGGCCCTGGAACCCTTCGCCTGGAAGAACGACAAAGGCGAGAGCCGGCTCAACCTGACGGTCACGCTGGCCCAACCCGTCAATCCTCAGGCCCAGGGCAGCGAGCTCATGCGCGAGCTGATCAAAAAGCTCGACGCACGGCTGGTGCTGAACAAGCCCATGATGACCGCGCTGGGCACCTCGGTGATCCAGATGCAAGGCAAGAGCGAAGAAGAAGCCGCCACACTGGCCGCGCGCCAGGTCAACAACCTCGCCGGCATCGCCCTGATGCTGAACCTGGGCCGTGCCGAAGGCGAAGACATCGTGGGCACGCTGCAGTACGGCGACGGCAAGCTCAACCTCAACGGTCGCGAGATGCCCACCGACGCCGTGCTGGGCGCCCTGCCCCACTGAACGCGCCGCCCTGCCGTCCGGCTGCGTTTCTGCGCGCCTTGGCCGCACCGGACGGTGTTTTGCAATTTGACATGGCTGGTAACCGGCCACGGTACTGTCGCGCAGCGGCCATGGCTATACTCGCCGCGGACTGAACCCGGGCCGCGTGCGCGCGCCGCGTGATTACTCAGGAACACCAAAATGAAGAAAAGCGTTGCAATCACCTCAGGCGTGATCATCGTGGCAGTGGGCGCCTGGCTCGGCGCCACGTGGTACACCGGCAAGCGCATCGAAGCGCAGACGCATCAGTATCTGGCCCAGGCCAACGACAAACTGGCCGCCGCCGTGCCCGGCGTGGGTATCCGCATCGAGCAGGATCGCTATGAGCGCGGTTTTTTCCACAGCCAGGCGCGCTACACGATTACGTTCACGACGGAAAAAACCGAAGAAGACAACAAACCGCTGACCATCGCCGTCGTCAGCGATATCGAGCATGGCCCCTTCCCCGCGGGGGCCCTCAAGCGCGGCAAGTGGCTGCCTCAGCTGGCCTTCGTCCACTCGCAGCTGGACAACAACGATGTGGTCAAGCCCTTCTTTGATATGGCGCAAGGCAAGCCGCCGCTCTGGAGCGATACCATCCTGAGCTATGACGGCAAGGCCGACGGCACCGGCGGCGTCGCCGCGCTCAGTTTCAAGGATGACCGGGGCGCGTTCCATTTCAGCGGCGCCACGGTCCACTCGGTCTACGACAACCACGACCAGAGCGTCAAAGGCCGTATCGAAGCCGATGAGCTCAAGCTCGACGTGGTCGAGGACGGCGATCAGGTCCATGCCCGCATCAGCGGCGTGGGCATGGATATCGACAGCCACATGGGCAAGTTCGGGCTGTCCGTCGGCACCTCGGCGCTGCTGGTCAAAACGCTCGAAGTCTCCTCGCCCGGGCTGGGCTCGACGCTCACCCTGGACAACCTGGGCTACGCTCTGGACATCAGCGAGGACGACACCTTCGTGGCCGGCAAGGCCGTGTACAAGGTCGGCAAGCTCGCCGTGGGCAAGGACGATTTCGGCGGCGGCGAACTGGCCTTGTCGGTGGCCCATCTGGACGGCCAGACCATGAAGGTTTTCTCCGACACGTACAAGCAGATGGTGCGCGGCCTGATGGCCGGGCGCGGCACGGACGAAGGCCTGCGCGACGAGCAGATCGCCTCCCTGATGGAAAACGGCGGCAAGCTGCTGGCCGCCAAGCCCAGCCTCGCCATCGACCAGCTCGTCTGGCGCAACAGCGCGGGCGAAAGCCGGTTCAGCCTCAAGCTGGACCTGGCCAAGCCGCAAAGCGAGGCCGGCGACGACTTCATCCAGAGCGGCGCGGAGTTCGTGCAGAAAGCGATCAAGCGCATCGACGCCAATCTACTGATCTCCAAGCCCATGGCCATTGCCCTGACCGAACAGTTTCTGCGCCTGCGCGGCGCGGACGCCGAGTCGGCCAAGCAAGAGGCCGAAGAGAATATCCAGGCCGTGGCCGGCATGGCCGAAATGATGAATCTGGGCCGCAATGACGGCGACAACATCGTCAGCAAGTTCAACTATGCCGATGGCCGGGGCGAACTCAATGGCAAGGAAGTGCCCGTCAAGGAATGGCTGGCCGATCTGGCCAACGCGGGCGGCGACACCATGGACGACGACGACGAGTCGCCGGTCGTCGATGAGCTGGACGCGGAAACCGTGGCGGACATCATCGATGCCGCCGGCTATGAGTACGGCTACAACGAAGACAAGAAGATCTTCACCGTGCTGGCAGAGGAACTCTCCCCCACCGATATCACCGTGGCGCTGATCTGCGCGCCGGACTGCGACAAGCTGCGTCTGACCGCCGTCTATGGCGACCAGCCGCCGCCGTCGGCCGCTGTCATCAAGCAATGGAATGCCGAGTACAGCAGCTTCGGCCAGGCCTCGCTGAACAAGCGCGGCAAGGCCATGCTGCAGTACGAGGTCGACGTCTCGGAAGGCATGTCCCTGGACACCATCCAGATGTTCCTGGAAACCTTTCTGGCGGTGGCGGACGACTTCCCCCAGCCGCCTGACGACCAATAAGCCGCACGGCCTGAACGCGCCCACCGGGGCGCGTTTTTTTATGCCTGGATACCGCCGCCTCAAATGACCGGGGCCCCGGCTCTGACGAGCAGGGGCCCCGGTCAGACCGAAACGAAACGATCAGAGATAGGCTTCCATGGGCAGGCAAGCGCACACGAGGTTGCGATCGCCATAGGCATTATCCACCCGCGCCACGGGCGGCCAGTACTTGGCCTCGCGCAGCGTGGCGACCGGATAGGCGGCCTGCTGGCGCGGATAGTCGTGGTCCCACTCATCGGCCAGCAACATCTGCGCAGTATGCGGCGCGTTCTTCAGGACGTTGTCCTCACGATCGCGCTCGCCACGCTCGATCTGGGCGATCTCGGCGCGGATGGCGACCATCGCATCGATGAAACGCTCGAGCTCGGCCAGTCCTTCGGACTCGGTCGGCTCGACCATGAGCGTGCCAGCCACCGGGAAGCTCATGGTCGGCGCGTGGAAGCCATAATCCATCAGGCGCTTGGCAATGTCTTCGGCGCTCACGCCGCTGCTGTCCTTGAGCGGACGCACGTCCAGAATGCATTCGTGCGCCACACGGCCGTGACGGCCCGCGTACAGCACCGGATAGTGCTCACGCAGGCGCGTGGCCACGTAGTTGGCGTTCAGGATGGCCACTTCGGTGGCGCGGCGCAGCCCTTCGGCCCCCATCAGGGCGATATAAACGAAGGGAATGGCCAGGATGCCGGCCGAACCATAGGGCGCAGCCGACACCGGGCCCACCTTGGCCTGGGCGTCCAGCTTGCCTTGCTCATTGACCACGCCCGGCAGATAGGGCGCCAGGTGAGCACGAACCGCCACCGGACCCACGCCGGGGCCGCCGCCGCCATGCGGGATGCAGAACGTCTTGTGCAGGTTCAGGTGCGACACATCGGAGCCGAACTTGCCCGGTTTGGCCACGCCCACCATGGCATTCATGTTGGCGCCGTCGAGATAGACCTGGCCGCCGGCCGCATGCACGCGTTCGCAGATCTCGGTGACCGCTTCTTCGAACACGCCGTGTGTCGAAGGATAGGTGATCATGAGGGCCGCCAGACGGTCGCCGACTTGCTCGATCTTGGCCTGCAGGTCGGCCAGATCGACGTTGCCCTGCGCGTCGGAGGCCACCACGACCACGTCCATGCCGGCCAGTTGCGCCGAGGCCGGGTTGGTGCCGTGCGCCGAAGCCGGAATCAGGCAGACGTTGCGCTGATGCTCGCCACGCGCCTGATGGTAGCCGCGAATGGCCAGCAGGCCGGCGTACTCGCCCTGCGCGCCGGAGTTGGGCTGCAGGCTGATGTTGTCGTAGCCGGTGATCTCGCACAACGCCGCCGACAGGCGATCGATGAGCTCGCGGTAGCCCGTGGTCTGCGCGGCCGGCGCAAACGGGTGGATCAGCGCGAACTCCGGCCAGGTGATGGGGATCATCTCGGCCGTGGCATTGAGCTTCATGGTGCACGAGCCCAGCGGGATCATGCTGCGATCCAGCGCCAGGTCCTTGTCGGCGAGCTTGCGCAGGTAGCGCAGCATGTCGGTTTCGGATTGCACGCTGGAGAAAATCGGGTGCGCCAGGATGGGCGAGGTGCGCACGGTGCCCGGCGGCAGCGCGGCGCCGGCCTCGGCCGCCAGCGACTGGCTGTCCAGGCGCGCGGCCGGCTTGCCCACGGCAGCGGCGAACACATCGACCAGCGCCTGCAGATCCTCGAGCGTGACGGTTTCGTCCAGCGACACCGCCACCTGAGCGTCGTTGACGCGGCGCAGATTGATCTGCGCGCCTTCGGCGGCGGCCACGATGGCCGCGGTCGATGCGCCGGCTTGGATCAGCAAGGTGTCGAAATAGCTGTCGTTCTGCACCGTCAGGCCCAAGGCCAGCAGTTGTTCGCGCAGCGCGCCGGTAAAGCTGTGAACCCGCGTGGCAATGCGGCGGATGCCCGCCGGGCCATGCCAGACGGCGTACAAGCCGGCCATCACCGCCAGCAGCACCTGCGCCGTGCAGATGTTCGAGGTGGCCTTTTCGCGGCGGATGTGCTGCTCGCGCGTTTGCAGCGCCAGGCGCAAGGCCGGATTGCCCTGGGCGTCCTTGGACACGCCCACCAGGCGGCCAGCCATATTGCGCTTGAACGCGTCGCGGCATGCCATGAAGCCGGCGTGCGGGCCGCCGAAGCCGAAAGGCACGCCGAAGCGCTGAGCGGTGCCGATGGCGATGTCGGCGCCCCACTCGCCCGGCGGCGTCAGCAGCGCCAGGGCCAGCAGATCGGTCGCGCACGCGACCACGGCGCCCTGCGCATGCGCGGCCTCGGCCAGATCACGATAATTGACCACGCCGCCCAGGCTGTGCGGGTATTGCAGCAACACGCCAAAACACTCGGGCAAGCCTTGCGCTTCGTCACCGATGACGATCTCGATGCCCAGGCCCTCGGCGCGCGTGCGCACGACTTCGATGGTCTGGGGATGGCAGTGCTGCGAAATGAAGAAGACCTGGCTTTTGGACTTGGCGCCCCGGCGCGCCAGCGTCATGGCTTCGGCCGCGGCCGTGCCCTCATCCAGCAACGAGGCATTGGAGATGTCCAGCCCCGTCAGGTCGGCGACCATGGTCTGGTAGTTGAGCAACGCCTCCAGGCGGCCTTGCGAAATTTCGGGCTGGTAGGGCGTGTAAGCCGTGTACCAGGCGGGATTCTCGAGCACGTTGCGCAGCACCACATTGGGCGTGTGCGTGCCGTAATAACCCTGGCCGATATAGTTGCGGAACACCTTGTTGCGCGCGGCCACCTGTTTGAGTTCGGCCAGCACGTCCGGCTCGCTGCGCGAGGCCGGCAGCGCCAGCGGCGCCTCGTTGCGGATACGGGGCGGAACGACTTCCTCGATCAGGGCATCCAGGCTGGCGCAGCCGATGACGGCCAGCATTTTGGCCTGATCGGCATCGGATGGGCCGATATGGCGGGGGATGAAGTCGGAGTGGGTGTCTAGGGCGCGCGACATGGTGTTCTCGAAAATTCGGGTAAGGCGCGGGCCGCGGCCCGCGCGGCCGGTCAGCCGTTGGCGACCGCTTCGTAGCCGGCTGCGTCCAGCAGCTTGTCGGCGTCGGCGGCATTGGCCGGCTTGATCTTGAAGATCCAGGCCGTGAAGGCCGATTCGTTGATCAGGTTGGGATTGGCTTCGAGCTCGTCATTGAAGGCGACGATTTCGCCGTCGACCGGCGCGTAGATGTCCGAGGCCGCTTTGACGGACTCGACCACGCCAGCGGTTTCGCCCGCATTGAGCGTGGCGCCGACATTGACGTCGCCCACGAAAACCAGGTCGCCCAGTTGATCCTGGGCGTTGTCGGTGATGCCGACGACGAAGACGTCGCCTTCGGCTTTGACCCACTCATGGGACGAGGTGTATTTGCGATCGGTAGGCAGACTCATGGGAGCTCCTGAAGAAATCCGGTGGTATGGGTATAGAAAAAATGCTGCGCGCCTTGCGCGCGGGCAGGCCGCGCGCAAGCCGCCAGTTTACGAGTGTTCGACAGCTTTGCCGTGACGCACGAAAGGCAGTTTGACCACGGTGGCGGGCACCCATTTGCCGCGGATGTCGACCTCGACCGCGTCGCCGGGCTTGACGGCCAGCGGCAGGCGGGCAAAGGCGATGGAGACGCCCAGCGTCGGCGACATGGTGCCGCTGGTGATCTCGCCCGGGCCCTGCGGGGTGCGCACGGCCATGTGCGCGCGCATCACGCCGCGTTCGGCAAGCCGCAGCCCCAGAAAGGCGCGGGGCGTGGCGAATTGCTCGAGCGCATCCCGGCCGATGAAGCGGCGCGCGTCGTCCTTGAGCGACACCGTCCACGTCAGGCCAGCCTGATCGGGATGGATGAGTTCGTCCATGTCCTGGCCGTAGAGATTCATGCCGGCTTCCAGGCGCAGGGTATCGCGCGCGCCCAGCCCGCAAGGGCGTACGCCCTGGGCGGTGAGGTCTTGCCAGAGCGCGACCGCTGCGCTGGCCGGCAGCACGATCTCGAAGCCATCCTCGCCGGTGTAGCCGGTGCGGGCGACGAGCGTGTCCTCGGGCTGGCGCGCCGCGCTAAACGGCGTCAGGGCCTCGGTGGCGGCCTGCCAGCCCGGGCGGGCCGACCACACCTTGGCGCGGGCGTTGGGGCCTTGCACCGCGATCATGGCCAGATCGCGGCGCGGGGTGATGCTGACGGCGAAATCGCCGGCCGCCGCCACGCGTGTCATCCAGGCGATGTCTTTGTCGGCGGTGCCGGCATTGACCACCACGCGCCAGTTATCCGCCGCGAAGTAATAAATGATCAGATCGTCGATCACCCCGCCTTGCGGGTTGAGCATGCAGGAATACAGCGCCTTGCCGGGCGTGCTCAGGCGGGCGACGTCGTTGGCCACCAGACGGCGCAGAAAGGCCGTGGCATCGGCGCCAGTGACATCGACGTTGAGCATGTGCGACACATCGAACATGCCGGCATCCTGGCGCACCGCGTGATGCTCCTCCAGCTGCGAGCCATAGGCCAGCGGCATTTCCCAGCCGCCGAAATCGACCATGCGGGCGCCGGCGCCCAGGTGGGTTTCGGCCAGGGGAGTACGTTTCAAAGAGGCGGACATGCGAGGGCGCTCCAATGGCATAGAGAATGCCGGCCCCAGGGATGCGGAAAACGCCCGGTAGCCGGTCGGGTTTCCGCCCCTCTGTCCTTTTGCCTGAGAGTTGCCCCGCGCGCATGGCGGGTTTGCACCTTCGGCGCCTGGGCTGACCGCTGCGCGGCGCCAGGTCTCTCCAGAGTGCTGTTACGGCCAACCGCCAGGCGGCTGGGCGTGCAATGCGCGGTATGGGTTACCTGAGCGATTCCGGGCGAATTGCGCCTTCGGCGGCGGACCTCAAGGCCCGCTCTCTCCCGCGACATGCATGACAGCGTGCGAAGCATACAACGAAAGCGCGGGGCGGCAAAACCCGGGTTCTCCCGCCGCTCGGACGCGGCATCGCCGAGCGTTCGGCCATGGCCGCGCGCGCCCAGGCCGGGCGGCAGGCCCCAGGGTCAGAGCGCCCGGCCGCAGGCCACCGCCGACGCCCAGGCCCACTGGAAGTTGTAGCCCCCCAGCCAGCCCGTCACGTCCACCGTCTCGCCGATGAAATACAGCCCCGGAACGGCCCGCGCCTGCAGGGATTTCTGATCCAGCGCGCGGGTATCGACGCCGCCGCGCATGACCTCGGCCTTTTTGTAGCCGGCCGTGCCGGTCGGCGCGAGCGACCAGTGATGAATGCGCGCGGCCAGATCGAGCAATTTGCGGTCGGGCACGTCGGCCAGCCGCGCCTGCGCCAGGCCCGCGTCGCCCGATTGCGCCAGCCAGGCGTCGGCCAGGCGCTTGGGCCACAGGCCCGCCAGCACGGTATGCATCTGCTGCCGCGCCCCCGACTTGGCCTGCAGCAATTCCTTAGCCAGATCCCGGCCCGGCGCCAGATCGATCTCGATGGCCGTGCCCGGCTTCCAATAACTGGAGATCTGCAGAATCGCCGGCCCCGACAACCCCCGGTGCGTAAAGAGCAGATCCTCGAGGAACTCCCCGCGCGCCTTGCCCTGCCCGGTGCCCAGGCTGACCTCCAGCGCGACCCCGGACAACTCGGCGAACGGCTGCCACTGTTGCGCGTCGAAGGTCAGCGGCACCAGCGCGGGCCGGGGCTCGACCACCTTTAAGCCGAACTGGCGCGCGACCTTCAAGCCAAAGTCCGTCGCGCCCAGCTGGGGGATGGCCATACCGCCAGTGGCGATGACCAGCCGCGCCGCGCGCAATGGCGCGCCATCGGTGGCCAGGGCCCAGGACTCGCCATCGCGCGTGATCTCCCGCACCGCACAGGGCATGCGCCAGGTCACCCGGCCGCGCTCGCATTCGCGCCGCAGCATCTCGATGATGTCTTCGCTGCTGTGGTCGCAGAACAATTGCCCGCGATGTTTTTCGTGCCAGGCGATGCGGTGCTCGCGCATCAGCCCGAGAAAATCCTGCGGCGTATAGCCCGCCAGCGCCGAGCGGCAGAAATGCAGATTCTCGGAAAGAAACTGCGCGGGGCTGGCGCCCAGGTTGGTGAAATTACAGCGCCCGCCGCCGGAGATGCGGATCTTCTCGGCCAGCCGGCTGGCGTGGTCGATGAGCACCACGGACAGGCCGCGCTGGCCGGCCACGGCCGCGCACATCATGCCGGCCGCCCCGGCGCCAATTATCGCAACGTCAAACATGCCGGCAGACAAGCTCAGGGAGCGTCGCTCTCTTTGAGGCAATCCACGTAATAACGCTTGGCGCCGTCCGGCCCCACATCCTGGGCCAGCCCGTGGATATAGGTTTCGAAGCCCGGGAACCGCTCATTGAACTCGCGCGCGAACTGCAGGTATTGAACGATGGTGCGGTTGAAGCGCTCGCCGGGGATCAGCAAGGGAATGCCCGGCGGGTAAGGCGTGAGCAGCACACCGGTCACTCGGCCTTCGAGCTGATCGATCTCCACGCGCTCGACCTGACGGTGCGCCATGCGGGCAAAGGCGTCCGACGGCTTGAGGGCCGGAACCATGTCGCTCAAATACATTTCGGTGGTCAGGCGTGCCACATCGCGCTGGCGATAGGCTTCGTGGATGACCTGGCACAGATCGCGCAGCCCCAGGCGTTCGTACTGCCGGTGTTCGCGGCAGAAGTCCGGCAGGATGCGCCACAAGGGCTGGTTGCGGTCGTAATCGTCCTTGAACTGCTGCAAGGCGGTCAACAGCGTATTCCAGCGGCCCTTGGTGATGCCGATGGTAAAGAGAATGAAGAAGGAGTAGAGGCCGGTTTTCTCGACCACCACGCCGTGCTCGGTGAGGTATTTGGACACCAGGGCCGCGGGAATACCGGTTTCACCGAAGCTGCCGGACATGTCCAGCCCCGGGGTGATGATGGTGGCCTTGATCGGATCCAGCATGTTGAAGTCTTCGGCCAGTTCGCCAAAGCCATGCCAATGATCGTTGGCTTCCAGGATCCATTCGTCGCGGTTGCCGATCCCCTCGGAAACCAGGCGGTTGGGCCCCCAGACCTTGAACCACCAGTCATTCCTGCCGAACTCCGACTCCACCTTGCGCATGGCGCGGCGGAAATCCAGGGCTTCGCGGATGCTCTCTTCGACCAGCGCGGTGCCGCCCGGCGGCTCCATCATCGCGGCGGCCACATCGCAGGAGGCGATGATGGCGTACTGCGGCGAGGTCGAGGTGTGCATCAGATACGCTTCATTGAACACGTTGCGGTCCAGTTTGCGCGACTCCGACTCCTGCACGATGATTTGCGAGGCCTGCGAAATACCGGCCAGCAGTTTGTGGGTGGAGTGCGTGGCGAAGACCATCGCGTCTTTGTTACGCGGACGGTCCTGGCCTATGGCGTGCATGTCCTGGTAGTACTCGTGAAACGCCGCATGCGGCAGCCAGGCCTCGTCGAAGTGCAGCGTATCCACATAGCTGCCCAGCTTTTCCTTGATCATCTCGACGTTATAGATCACGCCGTCATAGGTGCTCTGGGTGAGCGTGAGGATGCGCGGGTTCTTGTTGACCGCCTCGCGCGCAAACGGGTTGGCTTCGATCTTCTTGCGGATGTTCTCGGGATCGAACTCGGCCAGCGGGATGGGGCCGATGATGCCCAGGTGGTTGCGCGTCGGGCGCAAGAACACCGGGATGGCGCCCGTCATGGTGATGGCGTGCAGGATGGACTTGTGGCAGTTGCGGTCCACCACCACCACATCGCCGGCGGCCACGTTGGCGTGCCAGACGACCTTGTTCGAGGTCGAGGTGCCGTTGGTCACGAAAAAGCAGTGATCGGCGTGGAAAATGCGCGCGGCATTGACTTCCGACTCGGCCACCGGGCCGGTGTGGTCCAGCAACTGGCCCAATTCGTCCACCGCGTTGCAGACGTCGGCGCGCAGCATGTTCTCGCCAAAAAACTGGTGGAACATCTGGCCCACCGGGCTTTTCAGGAAGGCGACGCCGCCCGAGTGGCCCGGGCAGTGCCAGGAGTAGGAACCATCCTGAGCGTACTTGACCAGTTCGCGGAAAAACGGCGGCGGCAGGCTGTCGACGTAGCTGCGCGCCTCGCGGATGATGTGCCGCGCGACGAACTCGGGCGTGTCTTCAAACATATGAATGAAGCCATGCAGTTCGCGCAGGATGTCGTTCGGGATGTGCTCCGACGTGCGCGTCTCGCCATACAGATAGATGGGGATGTCGGCATTGCGAAAGCGCAGCTCACCGATGAAGGTGCGCAGATTCTTGATGGCGCTGGCCACGTCCTCGGGCGAGTCGACGTCGAACTCTTCGTCGTCGATGGACAGGATGAACGCGCTCGCACGGCTTTGCTGCTGGGCAAAGGAGCTCAGGTCACCATAGCTGGTCACGCCGATGACTTCCACGCCCTCGGCCTCGATGGCCGACGCCAGGGCACGTATCCCCAGACCCGAGGCGTTCTCGGAGCGGAAGTCTTCGTCGATGATGAATATGGGGAAGCGAAATTTCATGCGGGCGCTCCTGGGGCGGGCAAGGCAAAACGGACGCGAGTGTACTTCGGGACGCCCGGCTGAAATCCTCAGTCGGGCGCGAGGCCGGCGATTCGGGGGGGATTGTAGGACGGATTCTTAGCCACGCGGATGACAGCCTCGAAATTGCCTCGTCCGGCATCCGTCATGCGCACGGCCAACCCCGCGCAGGTCAGCGCAGGGTCGCCGGCGCGGCGGCCGCCACGGCAGCCTCGTAATGGCGGTAAAAGGCCTGCACCGACTCGTCTTCCTTGCCGCTGAGCGTGCGCTCGATGCGCGAAATGCCGCACAGGCACACGTCGAAATCGGGCTGCCCGGTGACCAGCACGACCGGATCATCGTTATCGCAAACCTCGTACTGCCCGCCGTGGGCGCGCCGCGCGACTTCATACAGATAGGCGGCCATGCCGACCCGTTGCATGGGCGTGAGCGACAGTTCGCCGGCGCGCACCTGCGCGGCCACGCCGTCGAGCAGGCCCACGCTGGCCGGCTGATAGTCGAAACGGGAGGTATCCGGCAACGCTGCGAGAAAATCGGCCGCGGCCGCGTTCACGCGCTCGCTGAACTCGGCCTGAACTTGCGGATCGGCTTCAGGCGCTTGCTTCTTGAAGAAACCAAACATCGGGCGACTCCTGCATTCGGGTATCTTCCATTATAGGAAGCCACAGAGCAGTTCCGCCCGCTCCACAAGCAAAGGATCGTCAATGCAAACCTTCAGCATACGCCCGCTCGGCCCGCAAGATGCTTCAGATTTCAAGGCATTGCGGCTGGCCGCCCTGCGCGAGACGCCCGAGGCTTTTGGATCGAGTTACGAAGAGGAGCAGCTTGTCACGGTGGAGGAATGGGCCCGCAAGCTCGAATCCTGCTCCAGCCGGGCCGTGCTCGGCGCCTGGGAACAGGGGCTGCTGGTGGGCTGCGCCGGCCTGATGCGCCTGGGTACGCTGAAACAAATGCACAAGGCCGTGATCTGGGGCATCTACGTTGCGCCCGCGCAACGGCGGCAAGGGCTGGGGCGCCGTCTGCTGGCCGCCATCGTCGCGCAGGCGGGCCGCTGGGACGGCGTGCGCCAGGTGCTGCTGACCGTGGCCGAGGGCAATCCCGCCGCCTCGCGGCTGTACGAGACCCTCGGTTTTACCGCCTACGGGCGCGAACCGGCCGCGCTGTGCGTGGACGGCCGCTACCTGGAAGAAACGCTGATGATCCTGCGGCTGTGATTACGTGCGCGGCAAGGTCACGCCGCGCTGGCCCTGGTACTTGCCGCCCCGGTCACGGTAGGAGGTCTCGCAGACCTCGTCGCTTTCCAGGAAGAGCATCTGCGCGCACCCCTCGCCGGCGTAGATCTTGGCCGGCAGCGGCGTGGTGTTGGAGAACTCCAGCGTCACGTGGCCCTCCCACTCCGGTTCGAGCGGGGTGACGTTGACGATGATGCCGCAACGCGCGTAGGTGCTCTTGCCCAGGCAGATGGTCAGGATGCTGCGCGGGATGCGGAAGTACTCCACCGTGCGCGCCAGGGCGAACGAGTTGGGCGGAATGATGCAGACATCGCCCTTGAAGTCCACGAACGAGCCCTCGTCGAAGTTCTTGGGATCGACGATGGTGGAATTGATGTTCGTGAAAATTTTGAACTCGTCGGCGCAACGCACATCGTAGCCGTAGCTGCTCGTGCCATAGCTGACGATGCGTCCGCCGTTCGCGGTGCGCACCTGGCCTGCCTCGAACGGTTCGATCATGCCGCCCTCGGCCGCGCGGCGGATCCAGCGGTCGCTTTTGATGCTCATGAATGGGTACCCCTATGCAATGCGCGATATTTTATCGCGTCGCCGCCGCGGCCTGGCGAGGAGCCCCGGTTCATTCGCCCACCACCCAACGGTAGATGAGTTCGATGCCGTTGACCGAGCCGCCCTTGAGGTCCAGCGACAGGCCCTGGGCCAGCCGGTAACTGGCCCGGCCCACGGTCTCGCTGCCGGCCATGGCCTGCTCCACGCTCAACGTGATGCCATTGGCGAAATTCTTGCTCGCCACCAGAAACTGGGTGGCCAGGTCGGCGTCGGCGTCGCGGTTGACCGAACTGGCCACGGTGCGGTCGGGCAACAGGCTGCCGGAGCTGCCGATCGCGCCAGTGCGCATGCTGACGTCATCCAGGCCGAACTGCTTATACAGCGGCTCGCCGCCGCCCAACAGGGCCGTGCCGATGGACAGCAGCAGCGCCGTGTCGCCGCCGCCGGAGTCCGGCCCCCGGCCCAGCACCAGCCAGGAGAGTTTTTCCACATCGCTGACGTCCGGGTAGGAGACCAGATCGATGCGCGGCCGCTGAGCCGTGCCGGTCACCTGCACGCCGGCTTCGACCGTTTCGCCCGTGCGCAGGGCCAGAATATCCAGGATGGGGTTATCCAGCCGGCCCTGGAAGGTCAGCGTGCCGCGCCGCAGGCGCAGCTTCTGGCCATAGGCTTCGATGCCGCCGGCCCGGGTGTGCAAAGCTCCCATGCCGGTGAGGCGTCCGCCCTGCATCAGAATCTGCAGATTGCCGACCAGACCGGCGTCCAGGCCCATGCCGGTAATGTAAAAGCGCGGGCCCATATCGACTTTCAGGTCCATCTCCACCTGGATGGGCGTTGCGGACTTCTGGTCGTCACCGGGCCGGACCACGCGCACGTCGTCGTCCAGCGAGGGCACGCCCTGCAGGATTTCCAGGCTGATCCACCCGGCATCGGCGGTGATATCGCCGTTGATGGAGATGCGCGGCAGGGCAATGTCGATGTCCACGCGGCCGCTGACCATGGCGTAACGATCCGAGCGTTGCAGCGCCGGGAAGCGATACAAGGTCACGCCGATGCGGCCCGCCATGCTGGTGAGATTCCATTCTCCCTTGGCCTCGGCATAACCGCCCTTGGCCTCGGGATTGGTGGTGATCCACTCCTTGGTGCGCCATTCGTCGGGCATGACACGCAGCACCGCCGGAAACCGCAGCGAATCCAGCACCAGCCGGTCGCCGATCAGGCGTGCGCGCAGCGTGCCGTCGACCAGCCGCACGCCGTCGTCGATACGCACGACGCGCAATTTGTCGCCCTCGATGTTGCCCGTGGCATTCCAGCCGCCGGACAGCGTGCCGTCGACCTGCGCCTTGGCGCGCAGCGAGCCGCCGACTTCCAGCGTATCGCCCACGAACAGGCTCAGCCAGGTCAGGTCAGCGACATCGGCGCTGATATCGGCGCGCACGGGCTGGCGCGGGTCCAGCGTCAAGCCCTTGATCTGGGTGTTGGCGGTAGCCGTGACATGCCCCATCTTCTCGGTGCTCAGCTCCAGCGCCGCATTGATGCGGCTGGCATCTCCCTGACCGGCCGTGGCGGTGACATCGAGCTGCAGTGCCTTCAGGCCCAGGGGCACGGGCGGGTCGCCCGGAATGCGCAGGTCGCCGCTGCGCCGCGCCAGCCGGGCGCGGCCCGACAACGCGCCGGCGTATTTCAGATCCCAGGAGAAATCCAGGGCGATCCGCCGCTGCTCATCCGCGATCACGGCGTTGACCCGGTTGGCCTGGGCGTTTTTGTTTTCCTGGCCCAGGGCGGTCATCAGTTGGCGCAGCATGGTGGCGCGCAGCTCGAAATTCTCGGCGCGGCCGGCCGTCTCCCAACGGCCCTGCCCGCCGCGCGAGCCGCCATGGGACAAGGACAGACGTTGCTTGTCGGGGAAGGTGGCCTGCAGCTCGGCGGCGCCCACCTGCCACTGCCAGGCCGGCGCCACCGCATCGGGCTGATACGCCAGCGCCAGCGCGCCCGGGATGGCGAGCGTGAACCCGGCGCTTTGCGCCGACAGGCCCGTGACCCGGCCACGCCACCCGGCCAGACCGTCCTGCGCCGCCCAGCCGCCTTCGAACGCCAGGCGGGCCTCGACCGGCGCGTTGCCCAAGCGCTTGGGCTGCGGTTTGGGGGGGGTGTAGCGCGCTTCGACCTTGCCTTTGTGGCGGGCCAGCTCGCCATCCAGGTCGGCCTTGAGCGCCACGCCGCCGCCCGGCAGATCCGGCCAGAAAGCAGCCAGATCCGGCGCCTGCACGTCGAGCGCCAGTTTGGCCTGCACCTCCTGCAAGGCGCCTTGGGCGCGCACGCGGTTCTTGCCCAACGTGAGATCCACGTCCAGCAAGGGCACCCGCAGACCGGGCGGCAGGCCCGGCGCGAAGGCCGCGCCGCCTTCCTGGCTGCGCAACTGCGCGGCCACGGTGCCGGCCAGCGCTTGCTTGTTCCAGCGGCTGTCCGGCGCGATCCGCAGTTGCAGATCCGCCGACCGCAACACGCTCAGATCCTGGAGTTCGGCCTTGATGTCGGCCTGGGCGCTCAGGACCGCCGGCGGCAGCCAATCTCCCAGCAGGCGCTTGAGATCCAGGCGGTCGGAGACCACATGCGCCTGGATGCGGTCCGGCGCGCCGGCCTCGGCGGCCGACTCCCAGTCGACCACGGCGCTCAGGCCGGAGCCGTCATCGCGCTTGAGTTCCAGGCGCGCGTCGCGCAACGGAAAACTGGCCAGCGGCTTGACCGCGGCCTGCGCGTCGACCACCAGGCCCGCGCCGCTGCCTTGCAGCGTGACCGCGAGCTGTTCCAGCGTGCCCTGCGCCTGGGCGGACAGCGCAATCGGGCACAACTGCCGCACCGCCTCGCGCCAACGCTCGCGCCGCAAGTCGGCCTCGGCCGCGCCCGGCGCCTGGCCACCCAGCGCGCTGGCGGCGCCCTGGACCACCTCCGGGCGCGTCACGAGATAGGCACCCTGTTGGCCAGCGCGGGCGGCCTCGTCCTGCGCTTTCTGGCTGGCCTTCAGGTCGCCCAATTCCATGCAGAAGGTGGCGTCCGGACGCGCGGCCGCGATGCGGGCTTCCAGGCGCGCGGCCACGGGCCAGGGCGCAGCCAGCTTCTGCACATCGAGCAAACCGTTCAGGCGCACCCGCCCTTCGGGATGATCCACGCGCAGGCTCTGGATATCCAGCCGGGCGGCAGCCTCGCGCTGCACATGCAGCCCCAGCGCAATGTCGTGCACACTGACCGGCAACGGTTGGCCGGCCCGGGTCAGCGCGAACTCGCCGACGGCCAGGCGATCCACGTCGATGGAGACCGGCAAAGACAGCGCATCGGGAAGGCCGGCAGACGTTTGCTGAGCCGGGTCTTCCGGCGAGGAGGCCGGCAGGCCGACGGCCAGGCGATCCGCCGTCAGCGCCCGGACATAGGCGCGACGGTGGCCCAGCTCGCTCCAATCCACGTCCAGCCAGAGGTTGCTTGCCTCGATGCGGGTGTCGGCCACCGTGAGGTCGAGCCGCCCGACGCGCAAGCCCTTGAGCACCGAGCCCTCGATGGCTTCCACTTCGCCGCCCAACATCGACACGGCCGAATCCAGCAGCAGGCGGCTGCCGGTTTGCGAGGCCACCAGCCAGAACACAAACGAAGCGGCCAGCGCCGCCAGGATGGCCAGTCCCGGCAGCCACCAGATCAGCAGATGCCGCAATACGGCGCGCAGCTTGGTCAAAACGCGATCCCCAGCGAAAAATGCAAACGCAGGTCATGCTCGCGCTGGCCATAGGCCACGTCCAGGAACAGCGGGCCGGCCGGGGTGCGCACCCGCGCGCCCACGCCATAACCCACCGCGACGTCCATGCCGCCGAACGACTCCGCCGCGTCACCCGCATCGACGAAAAAGCCCACGCCCCAGCGCTCGTTGAAATAGTGGTCGTACTCCACGCTGGCCACCGCCAGTGTGGGCGCGCCGACCGTGGCGTCATCCTGCTTCAGGCCGATGCTCTGATAGCGATAGCCGCGGATGGAGCGTGCTCCGCCGGTACGAAAGCCGAAATCATCCGGCACACGGGTTTTGCTGTTGGACCACACCCGGCCCACTTCGCCGCGTAGCGTGAGCACGTCGCGCTCGCCGATGGGCCACCACTTCTGGCCGCGCAGGCGCAGCCTGAAAAACGGGTCGCCGCTATCGAGCACCGTGCCGACGCCGCCGCCCACGGCGATCAGATTGCCCTCGCGCGGGTCGTATTTGCTGTCCACATCGCGGCGCAGCCAATCCGCCGTCACCGTGGCGGTGGGCAGGTCGTAGGTGTCGCCCCCGTCGATCTGGACGTGGTCGTGCGCCAGCAGCGCCCCCCAGCGGGTCTCGTACTCGACCCGGCTGTCGCCCGCGCCCTTGCGCTCTTGCATGCGCGTAAAGCCCAGGGCGTAGCGGGTCACTTCCAGGCCCTGAATATCGGATCGCTGCGCCAGCACGCCGACGGAATCGCGCCGGCCCCGGCTGTCGGGCGGCAGCGTGAAATCCATGAAGGCGCGCTGCCGCAGCCGGTCCACGCCCAGGCCGGTTTCCATCGTGACCGGCTGGCCGAAGACGATGTTCTGGCGGTAGAGCGTCTCGAAACGGGCGCCGGCCGTGTCATCGACCCCGATGGCCACGGCGGCGCGCTTGGCCGGGGCTTCGACCACGCGGACATCGACGGGCAATGTCACCTCGCCGTCCGGGTCATAGACCGCGGGCGGCGCGGCGCCGGGCGCGCCCGAAACCTTGGCCTCGCCGGCCGGCTGCGCCGCCGCCAGACCACTGGCGCCCGGCGCGCGCGCCTTGACGTCGCCATCCGGCGTGTTGGCCACCGGCGCATCGGCCAGCTGGCCGCCCGAGCGGCGCAAGGATACGAAGGCGCCGCGGAAAAACGCCGTCGATTGCAGCTCCTGCTGCCAATCGTCGAGCTGATCCTGGCTGTAGGACTCGCCCTCGCTATACCGGACATAGCGGGTGATGAGGCTTTCCGGTACGCGCTTGAGTCCCTGGGTCTGCAACTCGCCCAGGCGCACCAACGGCCCGCTGTCGATGCGCACCGAAAGATCCACCATGGCGCTGTCGGCATGGACCTCGGCCTGCGATTCGGTCATGGTGGCCAGCAGAAAGTCGCGCGACGAAACGCTGTCGAGCAGATGCGCCTTGGCTTTGTTCCACTCGCCATTGATGAAGGGCTGGCCAGGCTTGAGGCTCCAGGCCTGGCGCCACTGATCGATGCGCGCGGCGTACTCGGGCCGCAGCACCCTGCCCGTGAAATTCAGGTCGACCGAACGGATGACCGCCCGCGGACCGGCCTGAATCGAAATATCCCAGGTATCGCCGCCGACGTCGGTGCCGGGCGCCAGGGTCACCGTGGGGGTGAAATACCCCTGGGTGGCCAGCGCGGCGACCGTCGCATCGCGGGCGCGGCGCCGCAGGCGGGTGATTTCACCGCCATCCTGATCTTCCGCCAGGCGCGCGATGGCGTCGACGGCCTCGGTGATGACGGTCAGCGCCTGCGGCGTGACACCGCCCGGATCGATGATGATCTCGGGACGGCTTGCATGCGCCTGCACAGACCACGCCAGGACTGCCAGGGCTAGAGCGGCGCGATACCTCCGCATGCCTTACGAAGGCCGCTGCTGCTGGACGACGACGCCCGGCATCTTGCCTGCCATGTCCTTGGGCAAAGCCGCGACCTGGGCGGCCACCTTGCGCGCGATGGCGCGATACAAGCCGGCGGCCTCGCCTTGCGGATCGGCCACGACGGTGGGTGTGCCCGCGTCGGTCTGCTCGCGGATGGCCAGCGTCAGCGGCAGGCTGCCCAGCCAGGGTACGTCGTACTGATCGGCCATGCGCTGGCCCCCGCCTTCGCCAAAGATATGCTCGGCGTGGCCGCACTGCGTGCAAATATGGATGGCCATGTTTTCGACCACGCCCAGGATGGGCACCTCGACCTTCTGGAACATGCGCAAGCCCTTGCGCGCATCCAGCAGCGCGACGTCCTGCGGGGTGGTGACGATGACCGCGCCGACGACCGGCACCTTCTGCGCCAGCGTGAGCGCCACATCGCCCGTGCCCGGCGGCATATCGACGATGAGATAGTCGAGGTCGCGCCAGTTGGTCTGGCGCAGCAACTGCTCCAGCGCCTGCGTGACCATGGGGCCGCGCCAGATGGCCGGAGAATCGGCATCGATCAGAAAGCCGATGGAGTTGGCCTGGATGCCATGGCCGACCAGCGGCTCCATGGATTTGTTGTCCAGGCTCTCGGGCCGGCCCGAGATGCCCAGCATGGTGGGGATGCTGGGGCCATAGATGTCGGCGTCGAGCACGCCCACGCTGGCGCCTTCGGCGGCCAGCGCCAGCGCCAGGTTGACCGACGTGGTGCTTTTGCCCACCCCGCCTTTGCCGGAGGCCACGGCGATGATGTTGCGCACGTTGGGCAGGGGCTTGAGCCCGCGTTGCACCGCGTGCGGCTGCACGCGCACGGCCACCGAGATTTCGGCCTGGCTCACGCCGGCGGCGGCCAGCGCCGAGCGGGCGATCTCCGCCAGCTGGGCCTGCGCCTCGCGCCCGGGATAGCCCTGTTCGATCAGGACGCGGACCAGGCCGCCCTCGACCTGGATGTCACGATCTTTTACAGAAGCCCCCAGGGGCAGGCCGGTATTGGGGTCGGAAACACTGCGCAATACGCCGCGGATTTGGTCTATCGTTATACTCATGTCACTATGATTTCAGAGGCGCTGCGGGAAATACGTCAGCCATTACCCACAAGGATAGCGGATGCGACGGAACCTTTTGCCCTGTTTTTACATCCTAATTTCATGACCAACGCTCTCATTCGCTTTCTTCGCGCCATTCCCGTCATCGTGCTGGGCTTGATCGGCATGCTGATGGCGCTGGTCTTCATGGCCTCCACCGCGATTGCGCTGGGCATTCTGTACGTGGTGGCCAAGGTGCGCGGCAAACCTTTCGGGGTGCGCGCCTACTGGAGCCAACGCCAGGCCGGCCGCCCCTTCCAGGGCCAGCCGCCCTTTGCCACGGCCCCGGCCCGCGGCGGCGACGTCATCGACGTCGAAGCCCGCGAAGTCCGCTAAGCGCCCCCGGCCCGGCCATCCGGGCCCGCGTGGCCCTGCTGCGCGCCTGCTCCAGGCGCGTACCGTTTACTATGTCCCTTTCGGCGGCAGGCCCTCGCAGGCTTGGCCGCCCGCCCGTGCCCGCCGCGCCTGGCTCTAAAATAGCCGGCTTCTGCCCGGCGGACTACCCGCCTTCTTCCCACCGTCAAATCCGTCATGTCACGCACGCTATTTGTCACTACTGCCCTTCCCTACGCCAACGGTTCGTTCCATATCGGCCACATCATGGAGTACATCCAGGCCGACATCTGGGTCCGTTCGATGCGTATGGCGGGTCATACCGTGCATTTCGTGGGTGCTGACGACGCGCACGGCGCGCCCATCATGCTCAAGGCCGAAAAGGAAGGCATCAGCCCGCAGCAGCTGGTGGCCCGCTACGCCGCCGAGCGGCCGCGCTATCTGGATGGCTTTCACGTCCGCTTCGATCACTGGCACACCACCGACTCGGCCGAAAATGTCGCCCTCTCGCATGAGATCTATGGCGCGCTCAAGGCCGCCGGGCTGATCGAGACGCGCTCCATCGAGCAGTTCTTCGACCCGGTCAAGGGCATGTTCCTGGCCGACCGTTATATCAAGGGCGAATGCCCGCGCTGCCACGCCAAGGACCAGTATGGCGACTCCTGCGAGGTCTGCGGCGCGGTCTATGCCCCGACCGAGCTGATCCAGCCCTACTCCGCGCTGACGGGTGCGACCCCCGTGCTCAAGCGCTCGGATCACTTCTTCTTCAAGCTGTCGGATCCGCGTTGCGTGGAGTTTCTGCAGCAATGGACCACCGGCAGCAACCGCAACGGCAACCGGCATCTGCAAAGCGAAGTCCAGGCCAAAACCCGCGAATGGCTGGGCACCGATGACGGCCAGGCCAAGCTGGGCGACTGGGACATTTCGCGCGACGCCCCCTATTTCGGTATTGAAATCCCCGATGCGCCGGGCAAGTATTTTTATGTCTGGCTGGACGCGCCGGTGGGCTACCTCGCCTCACTGAAGTCGTATTGCGCCAAAACCAGCATGGATTTCGATGCATTGCTCGACCCGGCCGGCCCGACCGAGCAGGTCCATTTCATCGGCAAGGACATCATTTACTTCCACGCCCTCTTCTGGCCCGCGATGCTGAAGTTTGCGGGCCGCAAGACGCCCGACGCGCTGAATGTCCACGGCTTTATCACCGTGAGCGGCGAAAAAATGTCCAAGAGCCGCGGCACCGGCATTTCGCCGCTGCGTTACCTGGACGTGGGCATGGATGCCGAGTGGCTGCGCTATTACATGGCCGCCAAGCTGAATGCGCGCGTCGAGGACATGGACTTCAACCCCGACGACTTCATCGCCCGCGTCAACAGCGATCTGGTCGGCAAGTACGTCAATATCGCCAGCCGCGCGGCCAACTTCATCACGCGTTACTTCGACGGCCGGCTCGCCTACCTGGGTGATACGGCAGCCTTGTCGGCCGAGTTCGCGCAACAGGCCGAATCCATCCGCGCCGCGCTGGAAAGCCGTGAGTACAACCGCGCCATCCGCGAGATCATGGCCTATGCCGACGGCATCAATCAGGCCTTCGACGCCGCCCAGCCCTGGGTGCTGGCCAAGAATTTCGCCGAAGCGGACGAGGCGCGCCGCGCCCAGTTGCAGGATGTGTGCTCGCGCGCGCTGGCCGGCTTCAAGGCCTTGTCGGTGATGCTGGCCCCGGTGCTCCCGGCCCTGGCCGCGCGCGTGGCGCGCGAGCTCTTCGGCGCGCAGCGCGACTTCGTCTGGACCGATGCGGCCGAACTGCCCACGCAGGTTGCGCCCTTCAAGCACTTGATGCAGCGCGTGGACCCCAAGATGCTGGATGCGCTGTTCGAAGCGCCCGAGCCGCAAGCCGAACCGGCGGCCACGCCGGGCGGCGAAGCGCTGGCCGATACCATCTCCATCGATGACTTCGCCAAGGTCGATCTGCGCATCGCCAGGATCGTCAATTGCGAAGAGGTGGAGGGCTCGACCAAGCTGCTGCGCCTGACGCTGGATGCCGGCGAGGGCCGCCATCGCAATGTGTTCTCGGGCATCAAGTCGGCCTACGCCCCGCAAGACCTCATCGGCAAGCTCACCGTGCTGGTGGCCAACCTGGCTCCGCGCAAAATGAAGTTCGGCGTCTCCGAAGGCATGGTGCTGGCGGCCAGCCATGCCGACGACAAGGTCGATGCCGGCATCTATGTGCTGGAACCCTGGCCGGGCGCGCAGCCCGGCATGCGCATCCATTGATGCCGACAAGCGCCGCGGAGAGATCCGCGGCGCTTTTTTCAGACCACCGGCTTGAGAGCCGGGTCCAGCGCCACGCGCTCATCGAACACGAAGCAGGCGCCCTCGTAGCCAGGGCCACCGGTTTCCTCGAAGTATTTCAGGATGCCGCCTTCGAGCTGATAGACGTGCTCGATGCCAAGCTCGCCCATGAAGATCGCGGCCTTCTCGCAGCGTATCCCGCCGGTGCAGAAGCTGACCACGGTTTTGCCCTCCAGCTCGGCGCGATGCGCGCGCACCGCGTCGGGAAACTGCGTGAAGCGCTCGATACGCCAATCGATGGCATTGCGAAAGGTGCCCACATCCACCTCGAAGGCGTTGCGGGTGTCGAGCATGACGACGTCGCGCCCGGCGTCGTCGCGCCCTTGCTCCAACCAACGCGCCAGCGTGCGGGCGTCCACGCTGGGCGCGCGCCCGGCCTCCGGCCGGATGGCCGGGTGATCCATGCGGATGATTTCGCGCTTGAGTTTGACGCGCAGCTTGCCGAAGGGCACGTCCTGCGAGAGGCTGAACTTGACCTCCAGATCCGCAAAGCGCGCGTCCTGACGCAGGCTGGCCAGAAAATCGTCGATCGCCGCGCCGGCGCCCGCCAGGAAAAGATTGATGCCTTCGGGCGCGAGCAGGATGGTGCCCTTGAGCGACAGGGCGTGCGCTTGCGCCTGCATCGACTCGCGCAGCTCGGCGGTGTCGGTCAGGCTCACGAATTTATAGGCAGCAATATTGACGATGGACATGGCAACAACAGGAATGACGCGAACGATCGGGAAATGCAGGCAATCAACGGCGGGCGAAGTCCAGCACATCGCCTGACGACAGCGTCAGGCTCATGCGGCTGGGGTTGCCGACATTATCGAACTGCGTCTTGGTGATGCGGGTCAGGCCGGCAAGATAGTCCTGCTCCAGCTGCATGTTGGCGGCCGGGCAAGCCATGCGCGTGGACACGGGGGTGTCTTGCAGCAGCAGCGAGCCATTGGCCACCACATATTGCGCCGCATAGTTGTTGCAGCCGCCGAACCCGGAGACCTGGCCCTTGCCCTGCTGGCGATTGAAGTCCAGCGTGATGGGACGCTCGTTGCTGTGTGCGTGCGGCACGGGCCGCAATGCGCCGCCCGGCTTGGTCCAGCGCGCCAGCTCCCAGCTGGTCTGGGCCAGCACGTCCGATTGCTGTCCGGGCTGCTGCCCCACGATGGGCGGCGCGGCCGGCCGCGAGGCGCAGGCCGCAAGACTGAACACGAACACCAAAGCACCCAGAGGGCGGAGAGAAACGGGCATGGCTGCCTCCATCGATTACTGACCGGTCGAACCGGCTGGAGGCGCTATTTTAGGCCCGCCCGGCCCGCCACCGCCTCAGGGGGTGGGCGGGTCTTTGCGGCGCGTGAAGTCCAGCACGTCGCCGGATGCCACATTGAAGGTCAGGTGCCGCGGCGCGCCGCTGGCGTCCAGCGTGAACGAACGGATATCGGCCAGCGCCCGCAGGTAGTCGGCCTCGAGTTGGGCGCGTTGCGCATCGGTGCAGGCCATGCGCGTAGAGGCCGGCGCGGAGATGCTGAGTTTGCCGGCCTCAAGCTTGTAGGTGCTGCTGTAACGATTGCAGCCCGAGAACCCCTGCGCGATGTAACGCTTGCCATCGGCCAGGAAGGTCAGCGAGATCGGCTCGCCATTGTCGCCATGCGGAATATTGCGCTGATTGCCCAGGGCGTCGACCCAGCTGGTGAGCTCCCACCGGGTTTGCGCCAGCGAATCGGCACTGGTGGCGGCATTGGCGGCGGCCGCCCCCTCGGGACGCGCCTGGCCGGTATGCGTGGCGCAACCGGCCATCGCCACCAGCACGCCTGCGCACACCATTGCCCGAGGGATGGAAATGAAAGACATCGCACTCTCTCCGTGTGTAGCACTTCGGCCTACTGTAACCGCGCGACCGGAATCCGGCCAGCCGGCCCGGCGAGCGTCAGCGGGGCACAGAAAGATACATATAGAAACTAATGTATCTCTGTTATACAAAACTGGCAGAAAAAAGCGATAAGTAACCGGCAAAGCGCATAATCCGGCGGCCTCTATTTCAAAATGGAAACTTATATTCACAAATAAACACATTTGTGCTTAAATTGGCCACAGGCATGCGCTTGACAGGGCAAAGGCCATGCTGCGCCGCCAGGCTCAGGAGACAGCCGCGCCCACGGCCCCAGCCAGCCGCCGGCAGCCGCCCATGCACTCGGATAAACGAATGAACAGTACGCTGGATGTCATCTTTCTCATCAAAGACGATGCCACGCATGAAGAACAACTGGGCAGCCTGAGCCGCCTCGGTTTCCGGGTGCGCGTCTGTCAGGATCTGACCGGGCTGTACGAGCACTACGGCAGGCAAACCTGCCCCCTGCTGGTGTTGTGCGCGCCGCTGGCCGACATCCACATCGCGGCCGTGCGCCTGCGCGCCATGGACCGCGCGATCGGCATCATCGCGCTGGCCCGGTTTGCCGACAGCGAGGCGCGGGTGCGCACGCTGTTGTGCGGCGCCGATGCCTGCCTGGACCGCGACGCCAGCGGACTGGAACTGGCCGCCGTGCTGCAATCCTTGCTGCGCCGCATCGCCGGCCTGGCCGCGCTGGCCGCCGACACCGAAGAACGCCTGGAAAGCCCCGCCGAGATGGCTCCGGAGATCACCGAGCTGCGCGGCTGGCCGGGCGCGGTGGCCAAATGGCGCTTGGCCAACCAGGGCTGGACACTGGTGAACCCGAGCGGACGCAGCATGGGCCTGACCACCGGAGAACGCGCCTTCATGACGCGCCTGATGACCGCCCCCGAGCGCAAGCTCAGCCGCGACGCCCTGCAACCGGAAGAGCTGGGCGCGGAGGCGGGCACCCAGCGCAGCCGCTTTGTGGACGTTATGGTCAGCCGCTTGCGCCGCAAGGCGGCCCTGCAACATATGGCTCTGCCCATCCGGGCGGTCCACGGGTGGGGCTATATGTTCGCGGCCGAGGTTGAGCCCGACACGGCCGAGCCGGCCTGACGCGCCCCGGAAACGACCGGAAAACCTGTCTGATTCGGCTCGACGTTAATCACTATAGTAATAATCAAAACCGGCGTTTTTAGGGCATGTCCGACGAAGCTGCCTCGGCATACTGAAGGCTCTTCCGCAAGACAGGTATAGCCATGAACGACCGCAATACCCCAACCCCGTTTGAATGTGTCAAGGCCGCCACGGCATCGTTGATGGTGGTCACCATGATGGCCGCCCCCGCCGCTCACGCCGTGGACGGCACCATCACCATCAACGGCGAGATCACCGATCAGACGTGCAAGATCAATGGCAATCAGCCGCCGTACAACCTGGTGGTCACGCTGCCCAAGATCGGCACGAAAGCCATCCCTAACGTCAATGACACGGCGGGCGCCACGCCATTTGAAATCAAGCTGAGCGAATGCCCTGACTCGCTCAACACCAAGATGCTGAAAGCGTATTTCGAACCCGGGCTGACCACCGACTATGACTCGGGCAATCTGCTCGCCTACTCGACGACCAGCGCAGCGACCAAGCAGACGTCGATCCCGAATTCCCCTGGAAACGTCTTTAGCAACGTGCAGATCCAGTTGGCCAACCCGAATGGCTCAACCCTCAAGGTGGGCGTCGACGAGACGGCCCAAGCCGCCCAAGGCGCGACAGTCACCGGCAAAGCGGCCACGCTTCGCTATCTGGCCCGGTATGTGAGAACCGGCGCCAGCAACGTGACCCCTGGCAAACTCGTCAGCTACGTGCAGTACTCCATCGTCTACCCCTGACGCCGGATCAACGTCGACTTGCCGAACAGGCTCTCGACCAGTTCGGCAGCCGCGATCGCGGTTTTATTGCGCACATCCAGCGCGGGGTTGAGCTCCACGATGTCCAGCGACGCCATGCGGCCCGTGTCGGCGATCATCTCCATGCAAAGCTGGGCTTCGCGATAGGTGGCGCCGCCCGGCACCGGGGTACCTACGCCCGGCGCGACCTCCGGATCCAGAAAGTCCACATCGAAGCTGACGTGCAGATGCGTGCCCTCATCGAGGCCGGCCAACGCGGCCTGCATGGTGGCGCGCATGCCGGCCTCGTCAATATGACGCATGTCATACACCGCCAGCGCTGCCTGCTCGACCAGGCAGCGCTCGCCCTCGTCCACGCTGCGTATTCCGATCTGCCGCAACCAGGCGGGCTGCAGCGCCGGGCAGACGCCCGACAGATGGGTCAGGGCCTGCGGCCCGCTGCCGCACAAGCAGGCCACCGGCATGCCATGCAGATTGCCGCTGGGCGTGAGCAACTGGGTATTGAAGTCGGTATGCGCATCCAGCCACAGCACGCGCAGGGTTTTGCCGGCGGCCCGGCAATGGCGCGCGACCGCGCTGATCGAGCCGATGGCCAGGCAGTGATCGCCGCCCAGCATGATAGGGAAATGGCCGCGCTGCAATTCCGCATACACGGCGTCGTGCACGCGCTGGTTCCAGGCGATGACTTCGTCCAGATGGCGATAGCCCTGCTCGGCAGGCAGCCAGGGATTGGGCGGGCCGGCAAGATTGCCGCGATCATGCACCCGCTGCCCGCGGCGCTGCAGCCTGGCTGTCAGGCCCGCCACGCGCAAGGCCTCCGGGCCCATGGACGCCCCCCGGGCCCCGGCTCCCACGTCGGTGGGCACCCCGATCAAACTGACATCCCAGGCCTGCATGGCGTCTCCTTGGCGCGGTTTGGCCCATCTTCAGCCAAGACCACGCCCCGCGCAAGCGCGCCCGCTGGCGCACGGCCGGCTACTCCACAGGGGCGAGCCAGATCCGGAAGCGGCAGCCGCGATCCGGCGCCGCATCCAGCTCGATACGCCAGCCCTGATGCTGGCAGATGCGCTGCACCAGCGACAGACCCAGGCCCAGGTTTTCGCTGGTGCCGCCAGGGCCGCTGACAAAGGGCGCGAACAGCGCCTCCTGACGCTCGGCGGCGATGCCCGGGCCATCGTCCTCGACCGCAATGCAGTCGTCCTCGGCGCTCACGCCTATCCAGCCCGCGCCCTGGGCGTGCTGCAGGGCATTGCGGATCAGGTTGGACACCACGACATGCAGCAAGGCGGCCGGCCACAGCAGCGTGCTATCGGCCCCGGCGCGGCACTGCAACTGCAAGCCCAAGGCCTCGGCACGGGGCAACCAGCGCCGGCACTCCTCCTGGACGACGTCCCGCGCGCTTGCCTGGGCGAAACCGCTGGCGGGCGCCGCGCCGCGCGCCAGCATCAAGTGGGCCTGCAGATGCTGCTGCATTTCGGTGGCGGCCTTGCGGATGCGCATGGCCTGCGTACGCACCTCCGCCGGCAGGCCGGGCGCGTCGTCGAGCACTTCGGCGCTGCTGGCGATCACCATGAGCGGCGTGCGTAACTCGTGGCTGACATCGGCGGTGAACAAGCGTTCGCGCTCCAGGGCCTGCTCGAGCTGGTTGTAGGTTTCGTCAAAGGCCTGCGCGAGCTGGCCGATCTCATTGGCCGGATAGGCCTGGGCCAAGCGGGTGCGCGGCGGCAAGCCCGGCCGCGAGCCCACCTGCTCGGCCAGCTTGAGCAAGGGGCGCACAAAGCGCCGGCTGGCCAGCGCGCCCAGGCCGAAGGCGGCCAGCAGGCTGCCGGCCAGCGCGGCCACCGTCACCCAGTGCGAGCGCAACTGGCTGTGCTCGTACTCGGTGTAGTCGCGCAGCAGCACATAGCGCGTGCCGGCATGGTCGTCGGCCATGGCATGCCAGATGCGCCCGCCATGCTCGAGTTTGTGAAACCCGGCGGAAATCCCGCGCAGCCAGTCCGGAAAAGCCGTGCTGCCCGGCTCGCCGTGAAAAAACCGCTCGGCTCGGCCGATGTCTTTGCCCGCCAGAAAATCGCCCCGCACGCGCTCGACCGCCATGCCCATGTCGATGCGCTGCAAGTGTTCCTCCAGTTTGACCACCGTCCACAGCGACAAGGCCGACAGCACCGCGCCCACGGCAATGCTCAGGCACAGATAAGTCAGCACCAGATGGCGCGACAGCCGCGAATCAGGCGCCATCGTCAGCCGCCAGGCGGTAGCCGATGCCATGCACGGTGTGCAGCAAGGCCTGGTCGTAAGGTTTGTCGACGGTCTGGCGTATCTGATGGATATGCGTGCGCAGGCTGTCGCTGTCGGGCGGCGAATCGCGCCACAGCGCCTCCTCCAAACGCGCGCGCGGCACGACCGCCGGACTGGCGCGCATCAGCATGGCCAGCAGTTGCAGCGGCGCGGGGGGCAGCCGCAGCGGCTGGCCCGCGCGCGACAAACGCAACGTATCGGTGTGCAATTGCAGATCGCCCACTTGCAGCACCCGGGCCGCGGTGGCGGGCTGCGCGCGCTGCAGCACCGCCTTGATGCGCGCGGCCAGTTCGCTCAAGGCAAAAGGCTTGACCAGATAGTCGTCGGCGCCAGCATCGAACCCCTGCAGACGCTCGTCGAGGGTGTCGCGGGCAGTGACCATGATGACGGGGGTCACGCGGCCGGCCTCATGGCGCAGGCGGCGGCACAGCTGCAGGCCATCGAGCCGGGGCAGCATCAAATCCAGCACGATCAGATCGAAGTCGTTGGCCGCGGCCAGGGCATAGCCCTGCTGCCCGTCGCTGGCGCAATCCACGATATAGCCCCGCGCGCCCAGGTGATGGGCGATGTTGGCAAGGATGTCCGGATCGTCTTCGATAACGAGAATGCGCATGGCGGGGCCGGTCTCAGGACAGGGGTGGCGCCCATTGTAGGGCGGGCCTGGCGTCTTAACGAATTCTTGAGACCCGCAAGCGCATACTGCCCGCCGATCAGGAATACGTTTCATTCAGAACCGCTCTGCGATGGCCTTCCTGCATGGAGAACACGCGTGAAAAGCCTGCGTATCGCGGCCGTGGCCCTGGCCGCCGCCCTGCTGTCGCCCGCCGTCCTGGCGCGCGAGGTCACGGACCTGGCGGGGCGCCAGGTGCAGATCCCCGATCGACCCCAGCGCATCCTGCTGGGCGAGGGCCGCTTTGTCTTTGCCATGGCGCTGCTGGATCGGGCCAATCCGGTGGCGCGCATCGCCGGCTGGCAGGGCGAACTCAAGGCCCAGGATCCGCAAGCCTGGAAACAGTTGCTCGACCGCTATCCCCAGGCCGCCGACATTCCCTTCATCGGAAAGAACTCCGAGGCCAGTGTCAGCCCCGAGCGCATCGTCTCGCTGCATCCCGATCTGGCCATCTTCGGCTTGAGCGGCCACGGCCCCGGCCCGGCCAACCCCATGATCGCCGCCCTGCAAAGCGCCGGCATCCCGATTCTGTTCATCGATTTCCGCGCCAAGCCGCTGGAGCACACCCTGCCCAGCCTGCGTCTGCTGGGCCAGGCCCTGGGCCGTGAACGCGAGGCCGAGGACTATATCGCCTTTGCCGAACAACGCCGCGCCGCCGTGGACGCCGTGGTGTCGGCCGTGCCCGCCGAGCGGCGCCCGCGCGTGTTCGTGGAAATGCTGGCGGGCGTCTGGCCGGCCTGCTGCCACACCACGGGCGGCGGCGGTCTGGGCGACATGGTGGCCGCCGCCGGCGGCCGCAATATCGCCCGCGACCTGGTGCCGGGGGCCATCGGCGACGTCAGCCTGGAGTTTTTGCTCAAAGCGCAACCCGATGTGTATGTCGCCACCGGCAGCCGCAGCGAGCCGGGCCGTCCGGGCATCATGGCCGGCCCGGGCGTCACGCCGCAGACCGCCCGCGACAGTCTGCAGGCGGTCGTGGCGCGCGCCGGCATCAAGGATCTGGACGCCGTGCGCCAGCACCGCGCCCACGGCCTGTGGCATGCCTTCTATAACTCGCCGTACAACATCGTCGCCATCGAAGCGCTGGCCAAGTGGTTCTACCCCGACAGCAACCTGGACCCGCAAGCGTCGATGGACCGCCTGTATCGGGACTTCGTGCAGCTCGACGGCCAGGGCAGCTACTGGACCCGTTGAGACCGCGATGCACGCCACGATTGCGCACTATCGCCACACCCAGCGCCGCCGTCTCGCCCTGACGCTATCGCTGGCGCTGGCCATCCTGGCCGCCCTGCTGCTGGACATGGCTACCGGCCCGTCGGGGCTGAGCCTGAATGCGCTGGCCAGCACCCTGTTGCATCCCGGACAGGCCGACGCCGCGACCCGTGTGATCGTCTGGGACTTCCGGCTGCCCTATGCCTTGACCGCCGCGCTGGTCGGCATGTGCCTGGGGCTGGGCGGCGCCGAAATGCAGACCGTGCTGGATAACCCCCTGGCCAGCCCCTACACCCTGGGCGTGTCGGCCGCGGCGGCCTTCGGCGCGGCGCTGGCCATCACGCTGGACTGGCATCTGCCGCTGCTGCCGCCGGCGCTGACGGTCTCGGTGTGCGCCTTCGCGGCCGCGCTGCTGTCCGTGCTGGTGCTCGAACGCGTGGCGCGCGGCGGCAGCACGCTGGGCGTCGTGCTCTTTGGCATTGCCCTGGTCTACAGCTTCCAGGCGCTCATCATGCTGCTGCAGTTCGTCGCCACCGAAGAAGCCTTGCAGGGCATTGTGTTCTGGACCATGGGCAGCCTGGCGCGCGCCAGTTGGCTGTCGACCGCCGTGCTGGCCCTGGCTCTGGCGCTCGCCGCGCCGTTTTCGGCGCGCGATGCCTGGAAACTGACGGCCTTGCGCCTGGGCGAAGAGCGCGCCGCCAGCCTGGGCGTGGACATAGGCCGGCTGCGTCTGGGCAGCCTGCTGCGCGTGAGCGCCCTGGCCGCGCTGGCGGTGTCCTTTGTGGGCACGGTGGGCTTCGTCGGCCTGGTCGCGCCGCATATCGCCCGCGTGCTGGCCGGCGAAGACCACCGCTACTACCTGCCGGCCAGCGCCCTGGCCGGCGCGCTGATCATGTCTTTGGCCTCGGTGGCCTCCAAGACGCTGCTGCCCGGCGTACTCGTGCCGATCGGCATCGTCACCGCCCTGGTGGGCATTCCGTTTTTTCTCACCATCGTCGTGCGCGCCATGCGGCGTGGCTGACGTCTTGTCTTCTGGAGCAAGCATGAAAGCACTGATCCTCGGCCTGACGGCCCTCTGCCTGAGCGGCGCGGCGCATGCCGGCGATGCCTGCAGCATCGATGTCGAAGGCCGCCCGGGCAAGAAGTTCTCGCCCGACCACATCGCGGTGCCCGCGCAATGCGAGTTCTTCACCGTGCGCCTGGTGCACGTGGGCCACAACAGCAAGGAAAAGGCCGGGCACAACTGGGTGCTCACGCGCAGCGAAGACACCGATGCCGTCATGCTCGACGGCATGCGTGCCGGCCCGGCGAGCGATTGGCTGGCCCCGGGCGATGCGCGCATCCTGGCCAAGACGCCCATGCTCGGCGGCCAGGAAACCGCCACGGTGACCTTCCCCGTCAAGCGTCTGGCGGCGGGGCAGTCCTATACCTATTACTGCTCCTTCCCGGCCCACGCCGAGAAGATGCGCGGCACGCTGGTATTGGGCAACTGAGCCGCCCATGCTGCACATCCAGGGCCTGAGCGCCCGCTACGGTTCGCGGCCGGTGCTGCATGAGGTCAGCGCAGCCGGTTTGCAACCCGGCCGTCTGAGCGCCTTGCTCGGCCCCAACGGCAGCGGCAAGTCCACCTTGCTGCGCGCGCTGGCCGGCCTGCTTCCCGCGCAGGGACACCTGAGCCTGGATGGGCAGGACCTGGCGCGGCTGCCGCCGGCCGTGCGCAGGCAACGCCTGGTGTACATGCCGCAGGCATTGCCCCGGGCGGTGCGCTTGTCGGTCTTCGAGGCCGTGCTCATTGCCTGCGGACAGCGCCGGCAAGCGGAGGCGCCGCAGCGCGTGGCGGCGCTGCTCGAACACCTTGGCATCGCCGCGCTGGCCGACCGCACGCTGGATGCCTTGTCGGGCGGCCAGTTGCAGTTGGTGGCGCTGGCCCAGGCCTTGTTGCGCCGGCCCCGGGTGCTGCTGCTCGATGAGCCGCTCTCGGCGCTGGATTTGAACTTCCAGTTTCACGTGATGGACCTGCTCAAACGGGAAACGCGCGAGCATGGTCTCATCACCCTGGTGGTTCTGCATGACCTGAACATCGCCTTGCGCCACGCCGATCATGCCCTGATGCTGCGCGCCGGGGCACTGCTGGCCGAAGGCGCGCCGCGCGAGGTCATCCAACCCGAGGTGCTGGAGCGCGCCTATGGCGTGCGCGCCAGCCTGCAGGGGCAAGCCAGGCCCTATCTCTATATCGAAGGCCTGGCCCGCACGCCCCTGTGACCCCTTAGTTGACGGTGACGTTGGCCACGCGGATCAGCTCCTCGTAGCGCGGCACATCGCGGGCGATCAGCGCCTGGAACGCCGCGGCGCCCTCCTGTTGCGGCGTGGGAGCCTGCGCGGCGAGCTTGTCCAGCGATTCACGCACCGCGGGATCCTTCAACGCAGCGGCCAAAGCCGTTTCCAGACGCTTGACCACGGCAGCCGGCGTGCCCGCCGGCGCGGCGATGCCGTTCCACACACTCATATCGAAAGCCGGCACGCCGGCTTCGGCGAAGGTCGGCACATCGGGCATCTGCGGCAGACGCGCCGGGCTGGCCACGGCCAGCGCGCGCACCCGGCCGCCCTCGTGCAGGGGAATCATGGTGACCGTCTGGTCGATCACCGCATCCACCGTACCGGCCATGAGATCGGAGATGGCGGGCCCGGCCCCCCGGTACGGAATCTGCATGCCTTGGCTTTGCGTGACATGCAGGAAGTTGGCCGCGGCAATGTGGCTGGTGGATCCCGAGCCGGCATTGCCGACGTTCAGAGAGTTGGGCTTGGCATGCAGGCGGGAGACAAACTCCGGCAACGTCTGGATGCCGCTGGCCTTGCTCACCGACAGCACCATGGGCACCGTGGCCACCAGACCCACGCCCACCATGTCGCGGCGCGGATCGAAATTCGATTTGGGATAGAGCGACGGCGCGATCGCCAGAGAACCCATGTTGCCGAACGTGATGGTGTAGCCGTCGGGCGTGGCGCGCGTGACCTTCTGGTTGCCGATCATCGTGCCGCCGCCGCCGAGGTTCTCGACCACGACGGTCTGACCCAGGTTCTTGCTCATGGCGTTGGCCACGATGCGGGCCAATCCGTCGGTGGAACCGCCCGGGGCATAGGGCACGACCATGGAGATCGCGCGGGTGGGATAGTCCTGGGCGCTGGCGCCCGTCGATGCGAAGGCCATGCAGGCCGCTGCCAACCAGATTGCTTTCATCATTGTCTCCAGGGCGCAGAACGCCCTCCATCCTTGGGACGGATATCGTTGTCGGTAGGTAGGTAGGTAGGTAGGCGGCGGGGCGAGCCCCGCCTGCCATCAGGCTTTGGGCTTGAGCTCGACGCCGGCCAGGTCTTCGGACAGCCGCGCCACGGCGGTGTGGTCCTGCCCCTGGCCCAGCGACTTGCCCGCCGAGGCCCACATCTGGCGGCACAAGGCCGCGAACGGCGTCGGCGTGCCGGTGTCATCGGCCATGCCCAGCGCAATGCCCAGGTCTTTGACCATCAGATCCAGGCCGAAACCGGAATTAAAGGCCCGCGACAGCACGAACTGCTTGAACTTCTTTTGCGTGGAATTGTTCATGCCGGTGGAGGCATTGAGCACGTCCACGATGACCTCGGGATCCAGCCCGAACTGCTGGCCGATCAGCATGGCTTCGACGCCGATCAGAAAGCCGCCGGCCGACACGAGGTTGTTCAGGGCTTTCATGGCATGCGCGCTGCCCACCGCGCCGGTGTGCAGCACGGAGCTGCCCATGGCCTGCAATAGCGGGCGCAGGCGCTCCAGCGTGGCGGCTTCACCGCCGAACATGATGGCCAGCTCGCCGGTGCGCGCGCGCGGCACGCCGCCCGATACCGGCGCGTCGACCAGCTCGCCGCCGGCCGCCGCTACGCGCTGGGCGAGCTGTTGCGTCTGCGCCGGTACGCCGGAGCTCATCTCGACGATGACCGCGCCGGGCTGCAGCCCGGCCAGGACGCCCTGGGCCCCGCTCAAGACCTGCTCGACGATGGCGCTGGTGGGCAACATGGTGACGATGATGTCGCTCTGGCGCGCCAGCGCCGCGCAGTCGGCCGCCGCCTGCCCGCCGACCTCGGCCGCAAAGCGGTCTGCCTGACCCGCAGCCGCGTCAAAGACCGTGAGCGCAAAACCGGCCTGATGCAGCTGGCTTGCCATGGGCCAGCCCATGCTGCCCACGCCGATGAAACCTACGCGAGGCGCGCTCATGCCTGTTGCGCCTTGAAGGCGCCCTCTTCTTCCAGCACTTGATTGGCGACCTTGAACGCGTCCAGACCGGCCGGGATGCCGCAGTACACCGTCGCGTGCAGCAGGATCTCCTTGATCTCTTCGGCGCTCACGCCATTGGTGAGCGCGCCCTTGACGTGCAGCTTGATTTCGGCCGGGCGGTTCAGCGCGGTGAGCATGGCCAGATTGAGCATGCTGCGCGTTTTTTTCTCCAGACCCGGGCGGCCCCAGGCATAGCCCCAGCACCACTCGGTGGTGATGCGCTGAAACGCCATCATGAAGTCATTGGCGCGGGCCAGCGACCCGTCGACATACTCCGTGCCCAGCACTTCGCGGCGCAGTTCCAGCCCTTGATCAAAGAGCGCTTGGACGGGGTTTTGCTTGTCTGCCATGGAAAATCCTCCTCAGGTCGTGGCGGCCGGGCCGTTTGGCGGCATCTCCGGCCTCATGGTTGTCGTGATTCACCGTCATATTGTCAGACAATCTTATTGACAGTCAATAGTGCAAAAACCATAATCCCGACATGGGCTCGGCCGCCGGGGGGATGCGCGCTGCCGGGCAAGGCGCCCGCCGTCCCTGCCGGGCGTGAGCGTGCGACGGGATATAGTTCGGCCTTATTCGTGCGCGGCCGCTGCCCGGCCCGCCATGACATGTATGCCGAGGAAACCATGGCCCGCCCGTCCGATACCGTTTTCGAGAAACCCAGCACATTGCGCTCGCGCGTCGAGGAATACTTGCGCACCGCCATCATGCAGGGGCGTATCAAAGGCGGCGACCGATTGCGCGAGCATGAACTGTGCGAGCAGCTGAGCATCAGCCGCCCCACCTTGCGTGAGGCCCTGCGCACGCTGGAAGCCGAGCGCCTGATCACCATCGAACCGCATCGCGGCCCGACCGTGGTGCGCATCACGGCCAAGGCCGCACGCGACCTCTATGCCTTGCGCGCCCTGCTTGAAGGGTATGCGGCGCATGAGTTCGCGCGGCTGGCCAGCGAGGCCGACATGGAACGTCTGCGACTAGCGGTGGCCGCCTTGCGCGAGCAAGCCGGCAAGGGCGATCAGGCCGGCCTGCTCACGGCCAAGCGCGAGTTCTATGACGTGCTGCTCGACGGCTGTGACAACGCGCTGGTCAAGGACATGCTGCCGGGCCTGTTGTCGCGCATCAATCTCTTGCGGGCCACGTCGTTTGGCAGCCCGCAGCGCCTGCCGCAAAGCCTGACCGAGATCGATCGCATCTTTGCCTGCATCAAAGCCCGCGACCCGGAAGGCGCGCAAGCCGCGGCGCGCGATCACATCGTCAACGCCGAGCGCACTGCGCTGGATGTCTTGCGCCGGCAAGAGGCCGAAACGGCGCAGCAAGAGGCCGAGCTCGCTGCCGAGGCCCCGCGCCCGGGCGCGGCGAGGTAACGCCGTGGCGGGTGCGGCCCGCCAGACAAACTAGTCGCCGCGCGTCTTGGCCTGCGCACAGGCCTGCATCACTTCGCCCAGACCAGGCGCGCCACGCTCGATCAATTGCCGCGCCGCGCCCTCGATATCGCGGGCCGCTTTGTTCTGGCTCAGCTTGAACTTGCCTTCGAGCGAGGTGAGCGTGATCTCGATGCCGACCACGGCGCGCAACATGCCATCGATGAAGTCCGGCGCGCTGTCGGTCATTTTCCAGGGCCGCGGCTCCGCGGCCTCGTGCTGGCGTGTCAGCCGGGCGACGACGCCGCGCACGAAACGCGCATCGTCCTTGATCGCGAGCCGTCCGCGCGCGTGCACCACGCGGTAGTTCCAGGTGGGCACCTGCTTGTGCGCCTCGTGCTTGCTGGGATACCAGTTGGGCGAGATATAAGCCTGCTCGGCCCGGAACACCACCAATACCTCATCGCCATCGGCCGCCTCTTGCCAGAGCGGATTGGCGCGCGCGACGTGCGCATTGAGCACCCCCAGGCCGCCGGCGCTCTCGTCCAGCTCGAACGGGATATGGTTGGCATCCAGCCCCGCGGCGCCGTGCGTGATGAGCACCCCCAACGGAAACTCCCGGATCAAGGCGACGAGCGCAGCGCGATCCTCGATGTTGAAGTGGGCGGGGATATACATAAGTGCGGTCCGGGACAAGAAGGCCCTTATTTTGCGCGGCAGGCGGCGCAAACGATAGGGCCAGCCCCGGCCTTTTGGCAGGAGCCAGAGCCGGACGCGGCTCACGCCGCATCGCCGCCGCGACAGGAGGCGCCTGCCCGCGCGCCGCGCCGTCCCGGGTCAGGGAGCAGGGCGGCATCCCCTGCCGCCGCGGGCAGGGGCGCGACGGGCTGGCGTGCTCAAAGCCCGAGCACGGCCTTGGCCACGATATTGCGCTGGATTTCGTTGGAACCGCCGTAGATGGTGGTCACCAAAGACTGCAAAAAGGGCGCGCCGGGAATGAGTTGCGTGCCGTCGGCCATGGGCACGCCGCTCCAGGTGCCGCCAGCCTCGTCGGCCCACCGCACGATCTCGCGCGCGATGCCGACGTAAGTCTCGGTGGCCAGGACTTTCAGGCCGGAGACCGAGGCGGGCAGCAGCTCGCCGCGCCGCACCACATCGGCAAACAGGCCATAAAGCGCTTCCAGTTCGGCCACCTGTCCCAGCAGGCCGGCGTACGCCTGACTGAACTCGGGCAGCTCGAACAAGGACTGGCTGTGCGCCAATTGCTCCAGATGGTGCAGCGCCTGCCGCGATTGCTGCGGACTGCCCGCAAAGACGCGCTCGTAACCCAGCAGATCCTTCGCGATCGCCCAGCCCTGGTTCAGGCCGCCGACCAGGTTCTCGGCCGGCACAGCGACGTTCTCGAAGAAGACTTCGCAGAACTCCTGTTCGCCGATGATGTTGGTGATCGGGCGGATGGTCACGCCCGGCGTGGCCAGATCAATGAGCAAAAAGCTGATGCCTGCCTGCGGCTTGCCGCTGGTGTCGGTGCGCACCAGCGCGAAAATATGATTGGCGTCATGCGCCAGCGTGGTCCAGATCTTCTGGCCGTTGACGATGAACTGATCGCCCTCGCGCCGCGCCTCGGTGCGCAGCGACGCCAGATCCGACCCGGCATTGGGTTCGGAGTACCCCTGGCACCAGATATCCTGCCCGGAGAGGATGCGCGGCAGATAGCGCGCCTTTTGCTCGGCGGTGCCATGTTGGATCAACACCGGCCCCAGATTGATGATGCCCTGATCGGGCAGCCGCGCCGCTCCCCAGCCTTCCATCTCTTCGAAGAAGATGAGCAGTTTGGCCGGCGACAGCGCCATGCCGCCATGCTCGCGCGGCCATGCCGGCGCCAGCCAGCCATGCCGCGACAGGGTCAGATACCAGTCGCGCACTTCGGCCAGCCGCAAGCGGCGCGGCACATGCCGCAGGGCCTGGGGATAATGCTGCCGCAGAAAACCGCGCACCCGCTGGCGGAAGGCCTCGTCGCTCATGGCGTTGTAGTCGTCGCCGAGCGCGACAGGCCCGTCCTGCACCGTGTCGCGTTGCGGCCGCAATGCGTAGTAGCGCGCCAGCAGTGTCCGCGGGCTGCCCAGCCAGCTGGCGGTCTGCAGCGCGCGCTTGAGATACAGCCCGATGTCGTACTCGTCGGTGTAGCCGATGGCCCCGTGCAACTGCACCGCCTCGCGGCACAGGGCGATCACGCGCTCGGCGATCCGGGCTTTGGCCAGCGCCGCCTGGCGGCCCAGGGACTGCGGAAACCGCTGCGCCTGGCGATAGCTGTCGGCCAGCAACGCCCCGCAGACCTGCACACTGACGTAGGCGTCCACCATGCGGTGCTGAATGGCCTGATTGGCGCCGATCGGGCGGCCGAACTGCACCCGCGTTTTCAGATAGTCCAACGTCAGGGTATAGACCCGGCGGGCAATGCCATAGAGCTCGCTGCATTGCAGCAGCCGGGCGGTCTCCAGCGCGCGGGCGCACACCACATCGACTTCGGCGCCTTCGCCCAGCATGCGCGAGCCGGGGATCACGGTGTCCAGATGCAGCGAGCACAGCATACTGCCGTCGACCCGCAGCTCATTCTCGACCCGCACGCCGGGATCGTCCGGGCGTACCCAGACCAGCGTCGGTGACTCGCCCAGGCGCGCGTGCACCAGCCAGCCGGCCGCGCCCGCCGGCGCCACCCAGCGTTTGGCGCCGATCAGATGGATGCGGTCGCCCTCGCGCGCCACCGAGGTCGACACCGAGTTGGGCAGCAGTTCACCGGGCTCTTCCTGCCAGGCCAGCCCCACCACCGTCTCCCCGCTGATCACACTTTGCAGCAGCTCGGCGGCCAGCGGATGCGCGGCAAAGGCCGGCAGCACGAGGGCGGGCAAGGCGCCGGCGCCCAGATAGGGTTCGGGCACCGGGGCCTCGCCCACCGCCGTAGCCATCGCGCCCAGCACTTCCATATCCAGCCCCAGGCCGCCCAGCGGCTCGGGCACCGTGGCCGACGTCCAGCCGGCCTCGGCCAGCCGGCGCCAGGTGTCCGCCTCCCAGCCCGGGCAGGTGGCGCGCAGAGCGCGCAACCGCTTCATGGGCGAGACCTGCGCCAGGATGCCTGCGGCGGCCTCCATGAATTCGGCCTGCCGCGGCAGCGGCCCGAACAGCGAGTAAGCGTCGAATACCTTCATCGTGATCCTTGGTCATGAGGACATGCCTGCAATGGGCCAAATTCTAGGTTTGGCGCGGCCGCTGGTTCATAACGCAACGCTGAGAGCAGCTATTAGCGAATCCCTGTGATGCGGGCCAAATTTCCTTCCTAGAATGCGTCTACACCAAGAAGCGCCCCCCAAAGGCGAGGAGACATCCATGCAGGTTATGAAGTGCTGGCTGGCGGCCGCTGCCCTGACCGCCGCGTCCCTGGCGCATGCCGCCGACCCCGAGCGTATCGTCGTGCCCTACGCGGTCGGCGGAATCACCGATCTGTATGGCCGCGTGCTGGCCGAGAAGCTGCAGGCCGGCCAGTCTCACCCCATCCTGGTGGACAACCGCCCGGGCGGCGGCGGCGCCATCGGCACCGCCTTTGTGTCCAAAAGCGCCGGCGACGGCAAGGTGCTGTTGCTGGGCAGCGTCGGCACCGCCACCAACCCGGCCATGATCAAGGCGCTGCCCTACGATCCCAAGGACCTGCAGCCCGTGGCCCAGGTCGCCATCAGCCCGCTGGTGCTGTATGTGCGCGCCGATCTCGCCGACACGCTGCCCAAGCTGGTGGATTACGCGCGCCAATCGCCAGGCCGGCTGTCCTTCGCCAACTCCGGCGTGGGTTCCAGCCCGAATCTGGCCGCCGCGCTCTTTGCCCGTGAGCTGGGCCTGAAGGTCACGCATGTGGCCTATCGGGGCACCTCGGCGGCGATCAACGATCTCCTGGGCGGCCAGGTCGACGCGTATTTCGACACCCCGCAAGCCATGAACCACGTGACCACCGGGCGCATCCGCGCGCTGGCCGTCGCCGGCCCGCAGCGCCTGCCCCAGGCGCCGGACGTGCCCACGCTGGACGAACTCGGCACCCCCAATGTGCACGCCTCGAGCTGGTGGGGCATCTTCGTATCCGCCAAGACACCGCCCGCCGAGGTCCAGGCCCTGCAGCAGAAACTCGCCAAGGTCGTCGCCGATCCGGCCGTGCAGCAACGGGCCAACGAAATGGGCGCCATCGCCGTCTACCGCGACCAGGCGGCATTCCAATCCTTCTTCGATAGCGAAGTGCAGCGCTGGAGCGCCATCATCGCGGCCGAGCATCTCTCCGCACAACCATGAGCACAAGCCAAGACGGCGCCGGCTGGGACCTGCGCGCGCTGCGTATTTTTTCGCTGGTGGCGCGGCATGGCAGCATCACCAAAGTCGCCATCGATCTGGGCGTGAGCCAGCCGGCGGTCAGCCGTTATCTGTCCATGCTGGAAAAGCAATGCGGCGGCTATCTGTTCACGCGCAACGGGCGTGGCGTGAGCCTGACCGAACTCGGCAAACAGGTGCTGCCCATGGCCGAACAGGTACTGGCCAGCGCCGACGACCTCAATGATGTGGTCGCCGCCGCGCAGGGCCGGGTGACCGGGCTGGTGCGCATCGGCACCCTGCCCTCCCTGAGCGAAGCGCTCATCATTCCGCTCATCCTGCGCGTGCAACGGGAGCACCCGGGCATCCAGCTGCAGATCGTCGAAAGCGCGGCCGGCCAGATCGAGAGCTGGCTGCAACGCCGCGAAATCGATATCGGCCTGCCCTACCGCAGCCACGATGCCCTGGGCAATGACGAGGACGTGCTGCTGCGGCTGCCGTCGTATCTCATCGGCCCGCCGGGCGATCGCATCACGGCCGCCCCCCAGGTGCCCTTCGCGCGGCTCGACGGCCTGCCGCTGGTGCTCTCGCGCAAGCCGTCGTCGGTGCGCATGATGCTCGACGAAATGGGCCGCCGGCACAACATCGAGATCCGCCTGCTGGTGGAGGCCGACTCGGGCTTCATCCAGAAGCAGATGGCCGTCAAGCGCGCCGGCTACACCGTCTTGCCGTGGCATGTGGTGGCCGCCGAAGTCGGGCGCGGCGAGCTGCAGGCCGCCGAGATCGTCGAGCCCTCGGTGCTGCGCATCGTTTCGCTGATGCTGACCGATCGCCCCACCCAGGCCGTCAAGGTGGTCGCCACCTTGCTGCGCGATATGGCCCGGGAAGCCACGCCCCGACTCGCCGTCCGACCCTGACAACAAACAGCCCGCCGCGCGGGCAAGCACACGAGGAGACTTTCATGAAACGCGTACTTCCGGCCGCTTTGCTGGCCCTGGCCGCATGGTTCCAACCCGCCATGGCCGCCTACCCCGATAAACCCATCAGGCTGGTCGTGCCCTTCGCGCCTGGCGGCGGCGCGGACCTGACCGCGCGCGTGGTGGCCGAGAGCCTGAGCAAACGCCTGGGTCAGCCCGTGGTGGTCGAGAACAAGGCCGGCGCCGGCGGCGTGATCGGCGCCGGCGCCGTGGCCCGTTCCGACCCCGACGGCTACACCCTGCTCTACACGACGCCGGGCCAGCAGATGACGCTGCCCTATCTCATGAAGAACATGCCTTACGACCCGGCGGACCTGCGCCCGGTGTCGCAGGTGTCGCTGGCGCCCAGCGTGCTCGTGGTCAACGACAAACTGGGCGTCAAGACGCTCGATGAGCTCATCGCGCTGGCCAAGAAACGCCCGGGCGAACTGAACTTCGTGTCGGCCGGCATCGGCGCCTCCAGCCACCTCAACGGCGAGCTGCTGCAGATTCTGGCCGGCATCAAGCTGCAGCACGTCCCGTACAAAGGCACGGGCGAAGCGGTCAAGGACCTGGTCGCCGGCAATGGCGATCTGGCCATCGACACAGTCGGCATCTATACCTCCTTCATCAAGGACAAGCGGCTGATTCCGCTGGGTGTGACCACCACCAGCGAGATCGCCATCCTGCCCGGCGTGCCGCCCATGTCGCGCTCGCTGCCCGGCTATGACGCTTCGCCGGTCAATTACATCTCGGTGCCCAAGGCCACGCCGGAGGCCGTCGTGCAGAAACTGGCCAGCGCCATCCAGGCCAGCATCGCCGAGCCTCAGGTCAAAGCCAAGATGCTCGATCAGGGCATCCTCGCCATCTCCAACACCCCCGAAGAAATGGCCGAACTGCTGAAGAAAGAGCAGGCGCGCTGGCGCGAGGTCATCAATCAAGCCGGCATCGCCGAACAGTAGTCCCTGGAGTCTCCATGCCTCATCCGCTTTCTCACATCCGCGTCCTCGACCTGAGCCGGGTACTGGCCGGCCCCTGGGCCAGCCAGACCCTGGCCGACCTGGGCGCCACCGTCACCAAGATCGAACAGCCCGAAGTCGGCGACGATACCCGCGCCTGGGGGCCGCCTTTCCTGAAGCGCGAGGACGGCTCGCGCACGGGGGAATCGGGCTATTACCTCATCTGCAACCGCGGCAAGCGCTCGGTGACGGTCAACCTCAAGTCGCCCAAGGGCCAGGCCCTCATCCGCCGCATGGCGCGCGAGGCGGACGTGGTGCTGGAGAACTTCAAGGTCGGCACACTGGACCGCCTGGGTCTGGGCTATGAAGACTTGAAGCGCGAAAACCCGCGCCTGATCTATTGTTCGGTCACGGGCTTCGGGCAGACCGGACCACGCGCGCAACAACCGGCGTATGACTTCATGATCCAGGCCATGAGCGGCCTGATGAGCATCACCGGCGAGTCCGACGATCGTCCCGGCGGCGGCCCCATGAAGATCGGTGTGCCCATGGTGGATCTGATCACCGGGCTGTACGCGGCCACCGGCATTCTGGCCGCGCTGGCGCGGCGCGAAGTCAGCGGAGAAGGCGAGCATGTGGATATGGCCATGCTGGACGTAGGCGTCACCCTGCTGGCCAACCAGGCCATGAACTACATGCTGTCGGATCAGGTTCCGCAGCGCCGGGGGAACCGCCATCCCAACATCCAGCCGCAGCGCGTCTATCAGTGCCGCGACGGGCGCATCATCCTGGCCATCGGCTCCGATTCGCAATTCGTCAAACTGTGCCGGGTGCTGGGCCATCCCGAGATGGCGCAGGACGAGCGATTCCGCAGCAACGCCGGGCGGGTGACCAATCTGAGCGAACTGGACCCCTGGCTGGACGAGCAACTCATCCGCCACGACAAAGCGCCGCTGCTGGCGGCCCTGGAGGCCGAGGGCGTGCCGTCGGCGCCCATCAACACCATCGCCGACGTCCTGCAGGACCCGCAGGTGCAGCACCGCGAAATGCGCTTCGACGTGCCTCACCCGGACGGAATGTCCATGCCCCAGGTGCGCAGTCCCATGCGTTTCCGCAACACCAGCCTGCGCCTGGATCAGGGCCCGCCCACGCTGGGCCAGCACACCGACGAAGTGCTGACCGAGCTCGGCCTGTCGCCCACGGACATCGCGCAGTTGCGCGCCGAACAAACCATCTGAAATCAGGAAACCCTTGATGCCTGCCTATGATTTCTCCACCTTGCGCATCGCGCAAGAAGGCCATGTCGCCACCGTGTGGCTGGCCAACCCGCCGGTCAACGCCGTGAACACCGCCCTCATCCAGGAGCTCACGCTGGCGCTGGACATGTTTGGCGAAGACCCCGACGTGCGGTGCGTCATCCTCACCGGCGAAGGCAAGGTGTTCTGCGCCGGCGCCGATCTGAAGGGCCGCGCGCAGATGCTGGCCGAGCCGGCCGGCCTGCCGCAACACTCCCGGCGCACCCGCGAGCTGTTCCATGCCCTGCGCGAGTGCCCCAAGCCGGTGATCGCCGCGCTCAACGGCCCGGCATTGGGCGCGGGGCTGGGTATCGCGGCCAGCTGCGACATCCTGATCGCCGCCGATACCGCTTGCCTGGCGCTGCCAGAGGTCGATGTCGGACTGCTGGGCGGCGTCAAGCACGCGCAGCGTCTGTTCGGCCACTCGCGCCTGCGCCGCATGATGCTCACCGGCATGCGCGTCTCGGCTCAGGAGCTGTATCGGCTGGGCGTGGTCGAGGCCTGCGTACCGGCCGCGGAACTGCTGGCCGCCGCCGGCGACATCGCCCGGCAGATTGCCAGCAAGAGCCCGATCTCGGTACAGCTGATGATCCAGACGGCCAATGCCATCGAGGACATGAGCCTGCGCGATGGCTATCGCTATGAACAGGACATGACCGCCCAGGTGGCCAAGACCGAGGATGCGCAGGAAGCCCGGCGCGCCTTTCTGGAAAAGCGCGCCCCGGTTTTCACCGGCCGCTGACCCCGCCGCCGGGCGCGCCCGGCCTCGGGATTTACCCTCAGACAGCGCGCGGGCGGCCCGGGCCACGCGCGCCGCGGCGCTCGGGCGGCGGGCAATTCATTAGCAACGCTTATGGGTTGCCCTGCAATCCTAATTTGAATCCCCCGCCCAAGCTCTTTAAGGTGGGCGCCTGTTCCCCTTGAGCGCAGGAGCCGCCCATGCAGCACGCCCACCCGGCCGACGGAGAGATCCGGGCGGCCATCACCGAGATCAAGACCCTGCTCGACCAGCAGGGCGAGAGCCGCGCCACCCTGGCCACCGCCCTGGACAAGCTCATCGCTCTGGCTGCGCGCAAGGACTGGTGGGATGCGACGCGCTACGCGCCGCCGCAGGCCGGTGAGCTGCAGGCACGCTACCTCATCCATGCCGATCCCGATCAGCGTTACGCGCTTTATCTGAACGTCATGCGCCCGGGCAAAAAAATCGTGCCGCACAACCACACCACCTGGGCCTGCATCGCCGCCGTCGAAGGCGTGGAACTGAACTACACCTATGACCGCCAGGACGACGGCAGCCAACCCGGCCGCGCCCACCTGGTCCAGACCGGCACCGTGGTCGTGGCGCCGGGCAGCGGCATCGCACTCATGCCCGAAGATATCCACGCGGTTCATATCGAAGGCCAGGATGTCATCCGGCACTTGCATATGTATGGGCGTGCGCTGGAGACGCTGGACCGGCGCGTCGCCTTCGATCTGGCGCAAGGCACCTGCCAGCCCATGGCGATCGGTGTGCAAACGCGCCAATGACGCCTAACCCGCAGCCCGAGGCACCGGCCCGGCCGACGACCGCGCAGGCCAGCATCGCGCGCGTCACCCCGGACACGCTCAAAACCTGGCTGCACGACGGCCAGGAGCTCGCGCTGCTGGACGTCCGCGAACATGGCCAGTATGGGCAGGCGCATCTGTTCTACGCCGTCAACACGCCCTACAGCCAGCTCGAGTTCGAAGCCGGCCGACTGGTGCCGCGCCGCGGCACGCGCCTGGTCGTCTACGACCAGAACGACGGTCTGGCCGAGCGCGCCGCGCGCGCACTGCGCGCACAGGGGTACGGACGGCTCGCCGTGCTCGACGGCGGCCTGCCGGCTTGGCAACGACAGGGCTACGCGGTCTTTGCCGGCGTCAACCTCCCCAGCAAAACCTTTGGCGAACTGGTCGAACAGCATCTCCATACGCCCACCATGAGCGCCGATGAACTGCACCAGCGGCAGGCCCGGGGAGACAAGCTCGTACTGCTGGATGGCCGGCCTTATGCCGAGTATCAGAAGATGAGCCTTCCGGCGGCGATCTGCTGCCCTAATGGTGAACTGGCGCTGCGCATCGACTCGCTCGTCCCGGATACCGCCACCCCCATCGTGATCCACTGCGCGGGCCGCACGCGCAGCATCATCGGCGCGCAGACCCTCATCAACCTCGGTCTGCCTAACCCCATTTACGCCCTGGAGAACGGCACCCAGGGATGGTTTTTGCGCGACTATGCGCTCGAACACGGCCAGACCCGCCGCCATCCGGCGGCCCCTTCACCGGTGCAAACCCGCCACGCCCGGCAACGCGCCCTGGCGCTTGCCCGACGCCACGGCGTGCCGCTCATCTCACCCGCCGCCTTGCGTGCGCTGCAGGCCGACCCGGCGCGCACGACCTACGTCCTGGATGTGCGCACGGCGCAGGAGTTTGCCGACGGGACCTGGGCCGGCGCCGAGCATGCGCCAGGCGGGCAACTGGTACAGGCCACCGATCAATTCGTCGGCACCCGTGGCGCCCGTCTGGTGCTCGTCGACGGCGAAGAAGTCCGGGCCCCCGTCGTGGCGAGCTGGCTGCGCCAACTCGGTTGGGAGGCCTGCGCCCTGCAGGCCGGGCCGCTCGCGGCCGCGCCGCGCGCCCTCCCGCCGCCGGTCCCCGGGCTGCCGCGCATCGACAGCGTCCAGGCGCGCGCACGCCTGGACGAGGGCCGCAGCTTCATCGACCTGCGCCCCAGCATGCACTACCGTCAGAGCCATATCGCCACCGCGCAATGGCGGATCCGCAGCCGGGGTGAGCCATTGGCCCCGGGCGCTGTCCTCATCGCCAGCGACGCGCGTGTGGCCGCGCTGTATGTCGGCGAGCACGGCCGCTCCGATGACGCCGAACTGCTGCTGGACACCCCCGATCAATGGCGAGCCGCCGGCCTGCCCATACAAAGCACTCCGGCCATGCCGCCCGACGAGGCCTGCATCGATTTCCTCTTCTTCGTGCACGACCGGCACAGCGGCAATAAAGCTGCGGCCAGGCAATATCTGCAATGGGAAATGGAGCTTGTGCGGCAGATCGATGCCCAAGAGCGCGCCGCTTTCCGCATCCAGGCCTGAGCGCGCGGCCCGGCAGGCTGGCGGCGCACGCGGCCGAATTGCGCTAAGGTCGGCCCTGCACCGTCCCAACATCGAGAACCGCCATGCGCAACCTGGACCTCGACCTGCTGCGCACGCTGGTCGCCATTGCCGAACACGAGTCGTTTTCCCAGGCCGCCGACAGCCTGCACAAGACGCAATCGGCCATCACCCAGCAAATGCAGCGGCTCGAACAGCTCATCGACCTGCCGCTGTTCGAAAAACGCGGCCGCAACAAGCGCCTGTCCTCGCACGGTGAAAAGCTCGTCACCTACGCCAGGCATATGCTGGCCATCAATGACGAAGCGCTGCGCGCTCTGCAGGACAGCCTGCTCGAAGGCGAATTGCGCCTGGGCGCGCCGCACGATGTCGCCGACAGCATTCTGCCCAGCCTGCTCACGCATGTGGCGCGCACGTTCCCGCGCATCAAGCTCGAAATCCGCGTCGACCGCAGCCCGCATCTGATGACGGCCCTGCGCAACGGCGAGCTGGATCTGACCGTCTCCACGCGTTTCGATCCCGAGTTCGATGGCGTGGTGTTGCGCACCTCGCCCACCGTATGGCTGTGCTCAGCCGATTACGTTCACGATCACCACGCCGCCGTGCCGCTGGTGCTGGCCGACGAGCCCAGCATTTTTCGGCGCCTGGCGCTCAATGCGCTGGAGCAGTCGCAAGTCCGTTGGCAGACGAACTACGTCGCCCCCAACCTGGTCGGCATCAAGGCGGCGCTGCGCGCCGGGCTGGGCATTACGGCGCGCAGCGTCGAACTGCTGGGCCCGGACATGCGTGTCCTGGGCGAAAAAGACGGCCTGCCCCCGCTGCCCGACGTGAATTACTTCCTCTGGAAACGCCGCGACCTCATTCATCCGCTGACGCGGCATGTCTATGACATGCTTAAAACTCAGTTGCGCCTGTCGGCCAACGACGCCGCCTAAGGCGCCTCACGCAAGGTGAACACGGTGATTTCCGACGGGCGTCCAAGACGCAGCGGAAACCCGGGCCACAGGCCGGCGCCGTTGCTCACATAGAGCTGGCCGCCATCCACGCCATACAGGCCCGACACAAAGCCCCCGTTAAAGCGCGCCACCAGCCTGTCCATGCCGAGGATATGCCCGCCATGCGTGTGCCCGGACAGCTGCAGATCCGCGCCGGCGGCGCGATTGGCCCGCGCCGCGCCCGGCCGGTGATCCAGCAGCAAGACCGGGGCGTGCGCGGGGCGGCCGGCCAGCGCCTGGACGACATCCGGCCCCGGCGCATCGCGCGTGGGCGCCACCTGATCGGTCACGCCGGCCACCACCAGGGCCGACGGCCCGCGCCGCAGCACCACATGCTCGTTCATCAGCATGCGCACGCCTTGCTGGCCAAAGACGTCCAGCCACTGCGGATAGCCCTGGTAATAATCATGGTTGCCGGTCACGCCGAACACCCCATCGGGCGCGGCCAGGCCGGCCAGTGCCGGATAATCCTGCGCACGCGCCTCGGGGGTGCCGTCGACCAGATCCCCCGAAATCACGATGACATCGGGCCGCGCGGCGTTGGTGCGTTCTACCACCTGCGCCAACCACGGGCCGGGCAGCAGGCGGCTGGTGTGCAAATCGGTCAGATGGGCGACGCGGTAGCCGTCGAACGCCGGCGCCAGACCCGGAATGGCCAGTTCTTCATGCCGCAACTGCGGCTGGCCCGTGCCCTGCCACACGCCGATGCCGGACAGCGCCAAACACACCAGCGCCAGGCCGTGGGCCCAGGGGCCGGGGCGCCGCCGCAACAGGCCCGCGTGACGGGTCAGCAGCCATTGCAGCACGCCGGCCACATCCCTGATCAGCAGCAGGCAGGCCAGCATCATCAGCGCGCCGAACACGGTCGCCAACACCATGATGGCCGCGCGCGGGATTTCGGGCGAGGCGATCGTGCCAAAGACGCGGCTCACCAGCCAATGGTGCTCGATGAACACTAGCAGGACGGCCGACAGCAGCCAGCGAGCGCCCAGGCCGATCTGCAGGCGGCTGATGTAGCGCCAGACGAGGTAGAGGCCAACCAGGCCGGGAACGAGCGGAAACACCTTGATCCTCTCCAGAAATGCACGCTGCCTCCAGGCGGGCGGCAGCGCAGGGTGGCCCGGGGGAGGGCCGCCTGCCGGCGGCCTGCCTCAGGCCGCCGGGATACTCAGGCCGCGCTCGACCGCGGGCCGCGCCACAAAGGCGTCCAGCACGCGCTGCACCTGGGTAAACCGCTCGAACTGCACCAGCTCGCCGGCGCCATAGAAGCCGATCAGATTGCGCACCCACGGAAAAATCGCGATATCGGCGATGGTGTACTGATCGCCCATCACCCACTGGCGGCCCTGCAGACGCTGATCCAGCACGCCGAGCAAGCGGGCGGACTCGGCCACATAGCGGTCGCGCGGACGTTTGTCTTCATAGTCCTTGCCGGCAAACTTGTGGAAGAAACCGAGTTGGCCGAACATCGGGCCGACACCGCCCATCTGGAACATCAACCACTGCAAGGTTTCGAATCGGCCCGCCGCGTCGGCCGGCAGCAGGCTGCCCGTCTTGCTGGCCAGATACACCAGGATCGCGCCCGACTCGAACAAGCCCAGCGGCTTGCCGTCAGGGCCGTGCGGATCGAGGATGGCCGGGATTTTGTTATTCGGGCTCAGCGACAGAAACTCGGCGGAGAACTGATCCTGCGTATCGAAACTCACGCGATGCGCCTCGTAGGGCAGCCCCGTCTCCTCGAGCATGATGGATACTTTCACGCCGTTGGGCGTGGGCAGCGAATACAACTGAATGCGGTCCGGATGCAGGGCGGGCCACTTGCGGGTGATGGGGAAGGCGTCCAGGGCGCTCATGCGTGATCTCCAGGTGAAGGATGGCCAACATGCTAGCGCATGGCGCGGCCGTGCGCCTGGCCGGCGACGAGCAAAAAAAGGACTGCCGCGCAGTCCTTTTTGCTTCAGCCAGGGCGTGGCCTCAGAGCTTTTCGAACGCCTTGCTCACCAGCGCCTCGACGAGCGCGCCCACCCGGGCCGCCTCGGCGTCCACCCAGGGATAGGGATAGTGCTCGGCCATATAGGTGGACTGGCACATCTCCAGCTGCACCGCATGGATGTGATCGGCCGGGTTGCCATAGTGCCGGGTGATATAGCCGCCCTTGAAGCGGCCATTGATCGCCCAGGTGTAATCCTGCTGGGCGCCAAGCTGCTGTTCGATGGCCTCCTGAATCGCCGGCGCCGCGCTGGCGCCACTGGAGGTACCGATATTCAGATCGGGCAGCTTGCCCTCGAACAGACGCGGGATGACGCTGGCGATGGAGTGCCCCTCCCAGAGCATGACCTTGCCATGCTGCGCGCGCAGCCGGTCGATTTCGGCGCGCAACTGGTCGTGATAGGGCTGCCAGTACTGCCGCCGCCGCGCCTCGCGCTCGTCCTCGGTCACGCTGTCGCGGCCGTCCAGATAAAGCGGCTGGCCATCAAAGGTATGCGTGGGGCACAGGCCGGTCTTAGCCTGGCCGGGGTAGAGGCTTTCATCATTGGGCGGGCGATTGAGATCCACCACGTAGCGCGAGTAGCGCGCCCACAGAAAGGAAGCGCCCAGCTTCTTGCCAAAGGCATAGAGGCGGTCCAGGTGCCAGTCCGTGTCGCCCGACCGCAGGCCGAGTTCCGTCATGAGCGGCTTTTGCGCCTCGGGGATCAGACTGCCCAGATGGGGAATGGAAATCAGCAGCGGCGCGGTACCGGCTTCGAAATGAAAAATGTCGCTCATGAATGCTCTTTGGGATCCCTGCGGGCAGGGCTTATACGAAAAAATCCTGCACCCATGATACTAAAACCGGTCATCGCGCCCGTTTCTCTCAATAAGTGAGAATCATCAGCCGCGAGCGCGCCGCGCTGGTTCTACGCCCCCCGGACGCAGCGGCTTATTAGGTCATGAGCAAAAGGTATTGGCCCGGCTTCGCCTGCCGCTCCTAGACTGCATAACTAGACAGTGCGCTAACTATTTATCGTTAGCCTGCTGATTATCCTGTCGCGCCGCGCACGCGGGCGCGCTCGGCCTCATCGACCTTTTCTCGCCTACCGTCATGACCCAACTGCATACCTTGCGCCTGGCGCCGAATGTCCCGGTTTTCGATCTCCCCATCACGGTGGCCCTGGAGCACGGGCTGTTCGAACAACGCGGCCTGCGCGTCGAGTTCGTCGATCGACACGACCCGCTGACCTCCAGCAAGGACGCCTTCGCGCGCCAGAAAGAATCGCTCTACGAGTGCGGCAAGGCCGACGCCTACAACCTGTGCGAGTGGGCCGGCCTGGACCGCTCCGACCGCAGCGGGCGCGGCAGCCGCGTGTTTGCCTTGCGGCCCGCCGTCGTGGCGCAGGTCATCCTGTCTTTCGATCCGGAGATCCAGGAGCTGCGCGACCTGGCGGGAGTTCCCATCGGTATCAACGAATTCACGGGCTCTCACTACACCGCGCTGCAATTCCTGGACGGCGCGCTGCCACGCGAGCAGGTCGTGCTCGAACACGTGGGCGAACCCTATGTCCGCTATGAGCAGCTCAAGGCCGGTACCTTGCGCGCGGCCTCGCTGATGGAGCCCTATGTCAGCCTGGCGCTCAAAGAAGGCGCGCACATCATCGGCGCGAACTTCTATCGCGGCGCGGAGGTAATTTCCCCCGACTTGCCGCTGGACCTGCGCCAGGCCTATCTGGCTGCCGTCAACGAGGCCTCGGCGCTCATCCAGGCCGACCGCGGCCGCTACAAGCACCACCTCATCACCGAGCCCATCCGCGGCCGAATCCAAGCGCACGAAATCGGCGACCAGTTCTTCCGTTATGCGCCCAGCCGGCCCATGGACGAAGACCGCTTCGCCTTCACCGCACAATGGATGGGCAGTTGGGGGCTGGATCTGCAACGCGCCCAGTATCAGGACCTCGTCGTCCTTTAACCGCGGGCACTCCCATGCAGATCGCAAGTCAACTGGAGCCCGACTTCAACGCGGCTCTGGCGCAAGCGCTCGGCCTGCCGGTGCTGGCCGTGCCGCGCGGCGTGCCTCAGCACCTGCCGGCCACGGTGGCCCTTCTGGTGGCCGCGCCCATGGACGCGGACCAACCGCCACCGGCGGGCTGGCCCTTCGGCCTGGAATGGGTGCAGCTGGTCACTTCCGGCACCGACAAGCATCCGCGATGGCTGTCTCAAAGCCTGCCGACGGCCACGGCGCGCGGCGTCGCGGCCAATCAGATCGCCGAATATGCCTTGGCCGCCATGCTCTATCAGGCCAAAAGCCTGGCCGACCTCTGGGTGCAGAGTCCCGCGGACTGGCAGGCGCGCGCGCTAGGCAGCCTGGCCGGGAGCACCGTCGGCGTGGTCGGGCTGGGCGCCATCGGCAGCGCGCTGGCGCGCAGACTGCTGGCCCTGGATGTCCGGGTCATCGCCTTGCGCGCGCGCCCGCTGCCCTCGCCCGTACCCGGGGTCGACATCCAGACCGACCTGGGCGCCCTGCTGGCCGCCTGTGACCATGTCGTGCTGGCCGCGCCGGCCACCGCGGCTACCCGGCACCTGCTCAATCGCGACACCTTGGCCCGGGCCAAACCGGGCCTGCATATCGTCAACGTGGCCAGGGGTGAACTGATCGACGACCAGGCATTGCTGTGGGCGCTGGAACAAGGCCTTGTCGCGGCCGCCACCCTGGACGCCACAGACCCCGAACCACTGCCGCCGGGGCACCCCTATTACACCCATCCCCGCGTGCGCTTGAGCCCCCACACGGCCGCCATCGGCCGCATTTCGCGTCTGGCGCTGGCGCACAAGACCGCCCAGAACCATCGCCGCTGGCTGGCGGGCCAAGGGCTGCTGGACCGCGTCGGCGCCCACCCTGACACCCCTGCATCATGACCCCAATGCCGCGGCGTCGCCGCCTTCTGAAAAGTGCCGCCCTGATCGGCGCCCTGCCGCTATTGCGCCTGGCCCGAGCCCAGACGCCCCTGCGCATCGCCCTGCCTTCGCCCGGGACTGCCGGCTCCGTGTGGCGGCCCATGCTGGAGCGCCTGCGGGTCGCTGACCTGCCGGCCCTGCAATGGACCGTGTCGGACCCCGGCAAAATGCAAGTGCAACTGATCGCGGGCTCCCTGGATGTGGGCTTTTTCGGCCCCATCGGGCTGGCGGCGCTGCGTGCGCGCGGCAACGACATCCTGCTGTTCGGCCCCGGCACCCACAATCACTCGGTCTGGCTGGTCAAGGCCGACAGCCCTTATCAACGGCCCGCCGATCTGATCGGCCACAAGATCGCCACCCAGCCGGAAACCGCCGAAACCTATCAACAGGCACGCACGGCCGCGTCGCTGGCCGGTCTGGACCTGAAACGCGATTTCCAGGTCTTGCACGGCTCCCCGCTGGCCAATGTTGCGCTGTTCGAGCGCGGCGACGTGGATGCGGTCATCGTGCTCGAGCCCACCGCCACCCGCCTGGTCGCGCAAGGCGCGCGGCAGATCGGCCGGGTGGGCGATATGTGGCGCCAGGCCAGCGGCGATGCCAGCGATCCTTTCCTCGTCGGTCTGGCGGCCCAGCGCAGTTGGCTCGACGCAAACCGCCAGACCGCCACGCGCCTGGCGCGCGCTTTTGCTCAAGCCAATGCGGCCATCACGCGCCAACCCGACGTCTTGCGTGAGATCCACGCCGAGATCGGCATCAAAGCCCAGGAGAAGGCCGCCCTCGATCTGGTCGCCGGGCGGATGCGCGACACCTACTCCAGCCGCTGGGACCCCGACGTCTGGCGCGGCATGGACCGCCAGATCGCCGCCGCGGTGTCGGTGGGCATTCTCGATCAACAAGCCCGGACATCGCCCGTCTACGACGGCGTGGCGCTGTCCTGAAACCAAGGCATGCACCCCTATGAGCACTGCAATCGTCACCCGAGCCGACACCGATGACGTCCAGCGCCATGTCGGCCAGGCCGAATGGGCCGTGCGCGTCGAACTGGCCGCCGCTTATCGCCTGGCCGCCCGCTTCGGATGGACCGACCACATCTTCACCCACTTCTCCGCGCGCGTGCCCGGCGTGCACGACCACTTTCTAATCAACCCTTACGGCCTGACCTTCGACGAGGTCAGCGCCTCGAATCTGGTGCGCATCGACATCGAGGGCAAGGTGCTCTATGACCCGCTGGGGCGAGGCCACAATCTGGCCGGCTATGTCATCCACGGCGCCATCCACAGCGCCAGGCCGGATCTGACCTGCATCCTCCACACCCACACCACCCCGGGCGTGGCCGTCTCCGCCCAGGAAACCGGCCTGCTCACCTATCTCTCGCAACAGGCCGCGCGCTTTCATGGGCAGATCGCGTACCACGACTACGAAGGCTTCGCCTTCAATCGGGAAGAACAGGCCAGATTGATCCGCGACATCGGCGACAAGCGCATCCTCATCCTGCGCAACCACGGCCTGTTGACCGCCGGCGCCAGCATCGGCGAAGCCTTTCATCATCTGTACTTTCTGGAGCGCTCCTGCGCCATCCAGATTGCCGCCCAGGCGGGCGGCAATCCCTTGCGCCAGCCGCCCGACGCCATCGTCGCCGAAGCCGCCGCCGTCTACTGGCGCGGCGTGGGCGGCACCTACACCGACCGCACCTGGCAAGCCTTCCTGCGCGATCTTCAGCGCCACGACAGCACCTTCCAACTTTGAGGACTGCGCCGCACACGTGACACCGCCGCGCTGCCAGGCGCGGCGGTGTCACGAAGCTGCGTCGCTCTCCGACGGCCCCGCCCTCAGTGCTGCAACGCCTGCATCACCTGGCGGTGCACCTCGAACAAGGCCGGATCGTCGGGGTCGCGCGGACGGGGGACGTTTACATCGATGATGCGCACGATCTCGGCCGGCGAACCGCCCATGACGGCGATGCGATCCGCCAGGAAGGCGGCCTCCAGCATGTTGTGCGTCACGAGTACGCCGGTCGGCCGCGGCCCTGCGCCGGACAGCCACATGGCCTGCAGCAGTTGCCGCAGGCGGCGTGCGGTCAGTTCGTCCAGCGCACTGAAGGGTTCATCGAGCAGCAGCACATCCGGCTGCACCGCGAAGGCCCGCGCGATGGATACGCGCTGCCGCTGGCCGCCGGACAGAAACTGCGGATAGGCTTGCGCATGATCCGGCAGCTCCACCCGCTGCAACAGTTGACGTACGGTGGTGGCCGCATCGCGCTTGTCCTGCCCGGACAGCACGATGCCGATGTTCTCCGCCACGCTCAGCCAGTCCAGCAGGCGCGGCTGCTGGAACACCACCCCGAGGTTGATCCCCGCGAAGGGCCGGTCGAATTGCACTTCGCCGCGCGAAGGCTGATCCAGGCCGGCGATCAGGTTGAGCAGCGTGGACTTGCCGCAGCCGGACGGCCCCACCAGGGCCAGCAGCTCGCCGGCCCGGATGTCGAGGTCCACCTGGGTAAGCACGGTGCGCTCGCCCGCATTGCCCAGCGGCGGATAACGCTTGCCGATCCCGCGCAGACGTATTGTGCTGCTCATCGCCCACTCCCGCGTTTCCAACGATTGGCATGAATTTCCAGCGGCCGAAAGACACCATGCTCGATGACCAGCATGGCCAGCCAGAAGGCCAGCGTCCAGGCAATCACCCCTTCGACGTCCTGCGTGCTGAACTTGGAGTTGAGCTGATACCCCACCCCATTGGACATCCCGAAGATCTCCACCAGCACGATGACTTTCCACGCGATCGAGAACCCGACCCGGCAACCCGAGACGATGAAGCTGTAGAGCAGCGGCAACCACACTTTGCGCAACACCAGCGCGGGCGGCAGGCGGAACACCTTGATCATCTCCACGCGCTCCTGCTCCAGTGACCGCACTCCCTGGTGCACCGAGATCACCATGGCCGGCAAGACCCCCAAGGCCACCGCCACCACGGGCGAAGCCAGCGACACGCCGAACCAGATCACGCACAGCAAGGCCCAGACAAGCCCGGGCACCGTCAGGCCCAGGATGACGCCCGGCTCGAAGAATCGCTCGGCCACGCGCGAGACGGCGGTCAGGATGCCGATGGGCAGCGCCAGCAGCAGCGCCAGCAGGAAACCCAGCGACATCCGCATGAACGTCACGCCTATCTCGGTGAAGGCAAAGCCGGTGCGCACGATCTCGACCAGCTCGCGCAGGATGGCGGCACAGCCCGGCACCAGCGGCGAATGCGCCCATACCGCCATGATTTCCCACGCGCCGGTGAGCAACACAAAAAAGGCCAGGGGCGGCAGAACCCTGCCCGCGACGGCGCGCCAGGGCCACCGGCGCGCCGGTACGCTGCCCCGCAAAACGGCGTTATCGGTTGTCATTCAGGCCTTCACGTAAAGTTTGCGCGCTGGCGCGGCATCCAGCAGGCCAAGTTGCACCGCCACGGCGATCTGCTTGTCGATCGTGGCGAACACACTCTCATCCCATTTGCTGGCGTAGGTCGGCGCCAGCCGCTGCGGCAGCAGATCGATGGCCTGGCGCTCGTCGGCCTTGATACCCAGATCGGCAGCGATGGGTTTGAGGCTGTCCGGGTGCTGGGCGATCGTGGTGCCGATACGCTCGAACAGCGTGGCCAGCTTGGCCGCCGTTGCCCGATTCTGGTCGTACCAAGCCCGGCTGGCGGCCAGGCCCACCAGGAAGGGGTCGTCGGTCTGGCCGGTGGCCTGTTTCCAGAGGTCCGCCACGCGGGCGATCTCTCGCGCGCCCCGGCCCACCAGCCGCGTGGCCGTCGGCTCCAGCGTGATGATGCCGTCCACATCCCCGCGTTCGAACAAGGCCAGATTCGCGGTGGGCGAGCCAAAGATGACTTGCAGATCTTTCTTCAGATCCAGCCCCGAGAGCGAGGCCGCGATACGGGCCTGCTGATAGGTTTCGCTCGTCTCCGCCGTCGTGGCGATGCGCTTGCCTTTCAGGTCATTGGGCGACTGAAAGCCGCTGTCGCCACGCACGATCCAGCGCCCATGGTTGTTCAGCGCCGGGCCAAACAGCACGATGTCGCTGCCCCGGTTGGCCAGCGTGGCCAGGCCCACGGCGCCGAACACGCCCACATCGAGCGAGCCTGCGCTCAGTTGCACCTGCATCTTGCCCGGGTCGGCGGTCACCCATTCCAGCGCGATACCCAGGTCCTGATCGAGTTTGTAGCGCTCGACAATGGGCCGCCAGGCCGACCCGGCGCTGCCCGCCGACGGCAAGGTAATGCGGATTTTCTTGTTGTCCTGCGCCCAGGCGGCGCCCGGCAGCAGGCCAGCGGCGGCCACGCCGCCTGTCAATTGAAGGAAATGTCTGCGATTCATGGTCTTTCTACGTCTAAGGGGCGGATCAATGGCCGTTGGGGTCAGCTGGGCAATACCAGGGCGCGGTGCATCACGCGGCGCTGGGCGCCGAAATCCGGCACGCCGCGGTGCTGTACTGTGCGGTTATCCCAGATCAGGGCGGTGCCGTTCTCCCAGCGGTGGCGCGTCTGCACTTCCGGCGCGCTCAGGGCATCGAACAGCACATCCAGCAGCGCCTGACTGGTGCGCCGGCTCACGCCCAGGATGCGATGCGTGTACAGCTCGTTGACAAAGATCTGCTTGCGGCCGGTCTCGGGATGCTTGCGGATGAGCGGCACCTCGATGGGCGGATACTTGCGACGCTGCTCGGCGCGCGCCTCCAGATCGTGATAAGCCAGGGTCAGATAGCCCATGGTGTCGGCATCATGCACGGCGGTAAGCGTCTCCAGATAGGCCGCCAGCAAGGGGTCGAGCAGCTCGTAGGCGGCCGTGGCGTTGGCGAACAGCGTGTCGCCGCCCAGCGCCGGCATGACCTCGCCCAGCAAGGCCGTATACGGTGGCGAGGTGGGCTGAAACACCTGATCCATATGCCAGATGTAGTTCATGCGCGTCTTCTTGGTCGACGCATCGATGGTGTTGAGCTGGCCGCTCTTGCCGGTCTCCGGGGTGTAGGGGGTATTCATGAGCTTGGCTTTGCCAAACAGCGACACCAGGCGTTCGAAGTGCTCCACCTCGACCGTTCCCGGTTCAAAGCTCAGAAAACCGTAGCGCAGCAACGCCTCATAGAGCTGCGCGCGGACGGCCGGCGTCAGCGCCTCCTGGCCGTCGATACGCAGGCCGCTGACCTTGGCGCCGACGGTGGGCGAATAGGGCGTCACCGTAATGCCCTCGACGCGCGATGCATCGGTGGGGTAACGGGACATATCCAGAATCTTCGGCTGGATCCGGTCGATTTTGTCGTTGTCGACGACGATGCCGTACATGATGTGCTTGCGTCCTTGCGATCGATAGGCCTGAGGCCGGCTATGAGGGGCGTGTGCGCCGCGCGCTAGGCGGTCTCAACCGGATAGTGTTCGGCGGTGCCCCACTCGTTCCAGGAAGCCGGGTACACCGCCGTCGCCGTGTGGCCGGCCAACTGCAGCGCCACGAAGGTGCGCGCCGCGCGCCCGCCGCCGCCGCAATAGACAATGGCGCGCTCGTCGGCCCCGGCGATCGCCTGGGCGGCCCGCGCCACTTGCGCAGCGGGCGCATAGCGTCCATCGGCGGCGAGTTCCTGCGCGGTATCCCAGAAGCGGGCTCCCGGCACACGGCCCTTGCGGCCCGCGTTGCTGCGCTGCCCCGCATACTCTTCCTGGCTGCGGGCATCGACGATGCGCGCGGCCCCCGACCGGGTTGCCTCGAGGACCTCCTGCGCGGTGGCCAGATAGGCTGCCTGCGGCCGCACGACATAGGCGCTTGCGCGCACGGCAGGCGCGGCCTGCTCACGCGTCCCGGCCCAGGCCGCGACGCCGCCGTCGAGCAAGCGAATGTGTTCCTGTCCGGCATAGGCCAGGGCCCAGGCGACACGGGCCGCGTTGACCTCGTTGCCCGCGCCCGCCACCACGACCTGATCCGCCGCCGACAAGCCGATGGCCGAAAGGCTCCAGGCCAGCACCGCGTGCAAGCGCGCCAGCGCCGCCGCGTCGGTCTGCGTCAGCGCAAACAGCGCCGGGTCCAGGTGCCGCGCGCCGGGGATATGTCCGGCCCAATACTCTGCCGCGGGGCGGGTATCGATGACCACCACGCCGGGCTCATTGATGTGGGCCGCCAGCCACTGCGGCTGTGCCAGCTCAAATAACGCCATTGCCTTGCTCCAATACGGATGGGTATTGCAGGCATCCTATCGTCAGCAAGCTAACTATCAAACGCACATTAATTTGTTAGCTTATTTACTATTTCTACTTTTGCGGACCGTCTTGCGGGCGCAGAATACTGAACTTCACCGCCCTATCCTGTAGACCCATGCCCAGCTCCATCCGCGACGCGGCCGCCAGCGCACCGGTGCGCGACACCCGCTACCGCCCCTTGTCCATTCTGGTGGGCGCGGCCTATTTCATGGAGCAGCTCGACGCCACCATCATCAGCCCCGTCATCCCCGACATCGCCCGCGATTTCGGTGTGGCGCCGCTGAGCCTTAACTTGACGATGACCATTTACCTGCTCTGCTCACTGGTCTTCGTACCGCTGAGCGGGCTGGTGGCGGCACGCTACGGCACGCGCACCGTCTTTAGCAGCGCGGTGGCCCTGTTCACCGCCAGCTCGATCCTGTGCGCGCTGGCCACCAGCCTGCCTGCGCTGGCGCTGTGCCGGGGCCTGCAAGGCGTGGCCGCAGCCATGATGGTGCCGGTGGGCCGAACCGCCATCGTTCACACCACGACCAAGGCGCAACTGGTGGAGGCGCTGGCCTGGTTCATCACGCCCGCCATGGTGGGCCCCATGCTGGGCCCGCCCCTGGGCGGCCTGCTGTCGGCCTACCTCTCCTGGCATTGGGTGTTTCTCATCAACGTGCCCGTGGGCCTGGCCGGTCTTTGGGCCGCACGCTCCATCATGCCGCAACTGCATCACCGCGCCGACCTGCGCTTTGACCTCAAGGAGTGGCTGCTGGCCACCCTGGCGCTGGCGTTGCTGATTGTGCTCATCGAAAAGGCGCGCCACGGCGCCGAGCCCGCCTTGCTGGCCGGTCTGGCCCTGGCGTTTGGCCTGTGCGCGTGGTGTTATGTCCGGCGCTTTCGGGGGCTGCCCGCCCCCATGCTGGATTTCCGCCTGTTGCGCCTGCCGACCTTCGCGGCAGGCTTTTGGGGCGGCTCGCTCGTGCGTGTCGGCTACGGCGCCCTGCCCTTTCTCTTGCCGCTGATGCTGCAACTGGGCCTGGGATACACCGCCCTGCAAAGCGGCATCGTGCTGCTGATCAGCGGGTCTATCGCTTTTTTCACCAAAACGCAGACCAGCCGCGTACTGCGCCGCTGGGGCTTTCGCGCCGTGCTTTGCTACAACGGCGCGGCGTGCGCGCTCGCGCTGGCCGGCTGTGCGCTCTTCGCGCTGCCGCACTGGGGACTGGCCGGGATCACGGCGTTTGTCTCGATGGCCAGTTTCTTTCGTGCCGTGCAGTTCAATGCCCTGACGGCCGTCTCCTACGCCGACCAGCCGCGCGAGAAAGTCGCCTCGGCCACCACGCTGAACACCATGGCCTGGCAACTGGCCATCATGCTTGGCATCTCGCTGTCCGCCCTGATCGTGCAGTGGTCTGCTAACCTAGGCGCCCGCGGCGCGCCGGCGGCGGTGGATTTTTCGGTGGCCTTCGTCATCCTGGCCATGTTTGCCGGCGCCGCCATCCCCTGCTATCGCGCGCTGCCCGAGCGGGCCGGATCGGAGCTCAGCGGCCATCGCCCATCATGACGCTGGCGACCCACCCGGAGCCCGGCGGCCGCCCCACCTCCAGCTCCGTACCGAGTCCCATGCCCGATCCCGCCATCGAACGTCTCCCTCAGCTCTACTCTCGCCCGGGTTTTCTGCTGCGCCGCGCGCACCAGATCTACGTCGCGATCTTCGAGGAAAACTTCGCGCGTCTCGGCATCTCGCCCGCGCAATACTCCGTCATGATCGCCCTGCATGATCTGCAAGGCATCAATCAGGGCGAACTGGCCAAAGCCATCGGCATGAACAAGGTCACCGTTTCTCAGATCGTCCAGGCCCTGGAGACACGCGGCTGGGTGTCGCGCAAACAATCCGACCCGGACCGCCGCCGTCTGCGGCTTACGCTGACCCCGGCAGGCAAAAAGGCTCTGAACCAGACCGCCGAGATGGCCGAAGCCACCTATGCCGAACAGATGGCCCCCTTATCGGCCGCCGAGCGCCAACGCCTGATGAAACTGCTGCAGCGCATCGTCACCGATCTCGAACCGCGGGCGCGCACCCCGTTCGAACCCGTCACCGCGCAGGGCTGAGCCAGCTCAGTCCAGCCACGTCGTATAGGCGGCCGGATCCACGCGGTCGGGCCGGAAGGTATTGACCGGCGCCCCCTCGTCCGCGGACCCCAGGGCCAGCGCGCACACCAGACGCTCGTCGTGCGCGCCCAGATGCGGCAGCACAATCGAGGCGAATGGATTCCAGGCGGCCTGGATGCAGGTATGCAGCCCCTCGGCCCGCGCCGCGATCATGACGTTTTGCACGAACATGGCCGTGTCGACCAGCGCCCCTTCGGCCATCAGACTGTCATTGGTGAAGAACAGCCCGGCCGGCGCGCCGAAGAATTCGTAGTTGCGTTGCATCTGCGCATGCATGCGCGGCCGGTCACCCTTGGCGATGTTCAGCACACCGTACAAGCCCAGCCCGCAAGCGCGCCGCCGCTCGATATACGGTGACACCCATTCGCTGGGATAGTACTGATAGGCCTCGCGATACTGCCCGGCCGCGGCCGGATCGGCGGCCATGGCGTCATGCGCGGCGCACACCTTGCGCGACAAGGCATCGCGGCTGGCGCCCTGCACCACATAGACCTTCCAGGGCTGAATGTTCGACCCGGACGGCGCCCAGCTGGCTACCCGCAGAATGCGTTCGAGCGCATCACGCGGCACGGGGGTGGAAAGGAACTCACGGCAGCAAAATCGGCTCTCGATCGCGGCCTGCACACTGGCAGGATCGGCCACGACAGTGCTCACGGCCGGCGCCTGCAAAGCGGCGCGCATCAGGGCGGTATCTGCGGTCATCATCGTCTCGGTTTACGAATGGGCGCCGGCCAGGCCGGCAGGCGGAGTCAGCGGGCTACTCTCGCACATCGACCGGCAGACGTCGATGCGCCTGCGCCGCCGCGCGGCAATGTCCACGCAGCGGCCACACTCCGGCGATTTACGCAGAACTGTTCTGCGCAAAATGCAGGTAATCTCCCCTTCCGATAAAACTTACCATTGTGTAGACCATCATGGACGGCCGCATTGGCCGCCGCCCCAGAGACGCACGCCTGACGATGAGCAGGCCGGATCCGCCCCCCGAGGCGGACAGACAGGGCGCCAGGGTTCAGGAGACATCGTATGTACATGCCTACGCGCCGCGGCTTCCTCGCGGCCGGCGCCTTGATGGCGCTCAGCCGGCCATTGCGCGCCGCGCCAAAACCGGTCACGCTCATCGTGCCCTACGCGGCAGGCGGCCCTAACGATAACTTTGCGCGGCTGCTGGCCGAAGGCATGGGTGAACAGACCGGCCGCGCCTTCATCGTCGAGAATCGTCCTGGCGCCAACGGCATCATCGGCGCCAGCCAGGTGGCGCGTGCCGCGCCGGACGGATCAACCTTGTTGATGGGCGGCTCCGGGCCCATTTCGCTGAACATCCTGCTGCGCCCGGCGCTGCAGTACGGCTTCGACAGCTTTGCCTCCGTCGCCATGCTGTTTGACGGCCCCCTGACCATCACCGTGCCGCCGCAAATGGGCGTGAGCTCGCTGCCCGAACTGGTCGCCTACGCCCGGCGACAGGGCCGCCCGCTGACCTACGGATCGCTCGGGCCGGGCAGCGTCACCGACCTTTATGGCCTGATCCTGTCGCGAACGCTCGGCATCCCGCTCACCGCGGTCCCGTATAAAAGCACGCCCACCAGCCTTATCGACCTGATCACCGGGCGCAACGATCTGTCCTTCATGACGCCGATCGCGCTGGCCGATCATCAGAAAGCTGGTGCCGTGAAAATTCTCGGCCTGACCACGGATCACCGCGACCCGGCGCTGCCGCAGGTGCCGTGCGTCACCGAACTGGGCTACCCCCAGTTGAAGGCCAGCTACTGGACGGCGCTGCATGCCCCGAAAGGAACGCCTGCCGCCCTCGTTCAGGCGTATGCGGAGGCGGCCGTCAAAACCGTACAGACGCCCGCCTTCCGGCAGATGCTGCTGACCAACGGCCAGACCGAGAAAGCCGCCGGCCCCCAGGCGCTGCAGGCGCAACTGGAGGCCGATCGTCTGTATTGGGGCAAGGTCATCCGCGACAACCACATCGTGCTTGATTGAGCGGATGGCAGCGCGCCGGGCTGCGGCGCATGCCGGCCCGGCCTTGCCTTATTGCAGGCGCGAAATCCGGTGCGTGGCCGAGTTGAAGTTGATCACCGGCTGCGCCTGGCGGCAGGCCGTCTTGCGGATTTTGCCGACGATGAGGTCGTGCGTGCCGAGCGCTTCGGTGCACACGATGTCGCACTCGATGCTGGCCAGGGCGTCCGCCAGCACCGGCAAGCCTTGTTCCGTGCGGACCCAACCGCCGCTGGCGAAACGTGCGCTGCCCTGCGGCTGGCGCAGGAAGGCCTGCATCACGTCGTCATGATCCTCACCCAGCACGTTGGCCACGAAACGCCCGTTGCGCAATAGCGCCTCGCGCGCCGACGAAGTCTGCTGCACGAAGAACCCAACCATGGGCGGTTCGGCCGAGATCGAGGTCAAGCTGGACACGATCATCCCGGCCACCTCCTCGCCGTCGCCGGTGCTCACCGCGCTGATGCCGGCCGGCAGGGCGCGCATGGCGGCCTTGAAGTCGTCGATCGATACGACCTCGTCGCGCTCGTTGATCACCATGTGCGCGCGGATGTCGCCGCGGTCATCGACCCAGCCATGCCTGGCCGCATAATCGACCATGGCGGAAAAGCCCGCCTCCCATTGCGGGTCGCCCGCGTGCTGCGACAGAAAACGCAGCACGGATGGCGCCAGACGTAAGTGGCGTTCGTCTTCGCGCCGGCCCACGCGGGCGATGGCCTGCTCCAGCCGCTCGCGCGGCTGCGGATCGGCCAGCACATCCAGACGCCGGAAATCATTTGGATGACGCAGGGTGATGGCCCCCGCGTTACTCAGGTAGATCTGCATAGCTCCCTCCTCAGGCGAGCGCGGCCGTGCTGCCGATTTCCTTGCGGATGGCGGGGATGATCCGGTCGCCCCAGAGTTCTATCTGACGCAGCATGGTCTTCTGATCGAAATCCCCAAGCTGCGTTTGCAGGGCGATATGTTTGGGACGCAGGATGCTGATCTCCTCGAGCATCTTGTCTATCACCTCGTTGACCGAACCCACCGGCAGATTCTTGCGCAGTTGTTCAAAGGTCGGGTCGGTCTCGGAGGGCACCTCCTTGACCATGTAGCCGTCATCGCTCTGCGCGCGCCGATATTTCAGGCTCTCGGAGATACGGCGCTGAAAGCGTGCGCAATCCAGATAGGCATCGATCTCGGCATTGTTGTCGGAGGCATAGCCGCAGCGCAGGAATCCGAACTTCACGTCCCGATCCAGATCCTTGCCATTGTCGCTGGCGACTTTTTCCAGCCGGCCGCGCAAGGCCGCGATCGCCTCATTGCCATTGAGCAAGGCGGTCACGAAAAGGTTGTGATCCTCGCGCACCCCGCGGCCCAGCGTCACCGGATTGCCCGAGGTGATCCAGATCGGCGGCATGGGATCCTGCAAACAGCGCACGGCAATCGAGCTCGGCGGGATGCTCAGGTACTGGCCCTGGTGCTCGAAGATCTTCTGTTTCAGGCCCTTGGGGATCACATCCAGGAACTCGTTGAAAATCGCACCCGAGTCCGCGATCTGCACGCCGAAGCGTTCGAACTCGAACTCCTGATAGCCCGAACCCACTCCCAGCTCCAGCCGGCCATTCGATACCGTGTCCACGAAACCCACCTCGGCCAGAAAGCGCGCGGGATGGTAGAGCGGCAGGATGCACACCGCCGTGCCCAGGCGGATGCGCTGCGTCTTGGCCGCGGCATGCGCCACCGTCATCAACGGCGACGGCGAGAGCGAGTAGTTATTGAAATGGTGCTCGGCGTACCATGCGGTATCGAAGCCCGCCTGCTCGGCCACCACGGTCTGTTCGATGGAGTTGTTAATGACTTGCTTGGAGGACTGGTGGTAACCTCGTTGCTGCGCCAGGATGAATACGCCGAATTCCATAATGTCTCCTCAATAGCGGATTTTGAGGAAATTCTAGAGTCGGGCAGCCCCTGGCCGGAATACAAGAAAAGCGGCGATCTGTGCTGCGAAAAGTGGAGGAATGATGGACAGGCTGCGCGCGATGGAGCTGTTTCTGTCGATATCGAAAACGGAGAGCTTCTCCGAAACCGCGCGGCAGTTTGGTGTATCGGCCACCTCGGTATCGCGCATGATCACCGAGTTCGAGACCGAACTGAACGTCAAGCTTTTGCTGCGTTCCACCCGCCAGGTGGTGCTGACCGAAGCCGGGCAGGAGTATGCGAGCCAGCTCGAGGGCATTCTCTGGAACATCAACGAAGCCCACCGCAACATCACCGAGATCCGCTCGGCGCCCAAGGGCATTCTGCGGGTCCACTCGCGGATGATGTTCGGCCTGGGCGTGCTGCCGCCGCTGGTGGCGGAGTTTCGCCAGCAGTATCCCGACATCCATATCGAACTGGTGCTCTCCGAAGCCAAGACGGACCTGCGCCGCAACAACTTCGACATTGATTTCCGCATCTCGCCGCCCGTGGAGGCCGGCCTGAAGCGGCGCATCCTGTTCAAGAGCGAGCGGCATCTGGTGGCGTCGCCGGCTTACCTGGCCCGACGCGGCATGCCCGAGCAGCCCGCCGACATCGCCGATCATGCCTGTCTGGCTTATTTGTTGCCCGGCGAGCAGTACTGTTGGCGATTCAAGCGCGACGACCGCATCGACGAGGTCCCGGTCAGGCCCCGCCATGTCAGCAACAACGGCGTGGCGCTGCTGGAGCTGGCGCGCCTGGGCGAAGGCATTGCCTTGCTGGATGACTACACCGTGCAGAACGACATCGCGCGCGGATCTTTGGCGCGGATATTCCCGGAATACCGCGTCACCAACACGACGTTCGAAGAAGGGATGTACGCCACCATCCTGGACACGGCCATGATCCCTGCCAAGATCAGGCTGTTTCTGGATTTCGTGGCCGAGCACGTCTCGGGCCCGGCATTGCGATTTTCCGCCTATAAGGCCAGCGCGGCCAGCGCCGATTAAGGCAGGCTCAGAGGCGGATCCGGCAGCGCGGCCGCGCTGCGCCCCGCACACCGCTGCCACGCACCCGTAGCAACGCGCCGTCCAGCGGCCCATCTGCGGCCAGGCGTCCGCTGTCGCTGATGGATGTCACGTAGATGTCGTCCAGATCCGCCCCACCAAAACACAAGGAAGCGGGATGCCGCAAGGGCAGATCGATGCGCGCGTCGAGCCGACCTTGGCGGTCAAAACGCGCGATCGCCCCGGCGTGCACCAGCGCCGTCCACAAGCCGCCCTCGGCGTCAAAACAGCATCCGTCCGGCGCTGAGCCCAGGGCTTGCGTGTCAACGAATACCTCCTGCTCGCGCAGCCCGCCGTCGTCTCCCACCTGGAAGCGGAATATTTTGCGCTGCGAACTATCGCAGACATAGAGGTGAGATCCGGACGGATCCATCCCCGGCCCGTTGACCACGCCGAGCCCGCGGGCCAGCAAGGCCAGCCCGCCCTGGCGATCCAGGCGGTAGAGACCGCCCAGAGGCGGCTCCTGCGGCTCGCGATAAATATGCATGGTGCCTGCGACAAAGCTGCCGTCGGGCATCGCAGCCCCGTCGTTCAGGCGCAGATTGGGGTGGCTGTCGCCAATGCTCGCCAGCTCGCACAGGCTGCCCGCGTGCAGATCCAAGAGCGCAAAAGACGCCTTCAATGCGACCACGAGAGCATCGTCGCCATTCAGGGCAAATGAGCCGAGCGGCGCGGGCAATTGCCACTGGCGCGCCGCGCCGCTGTCCGGATCGAGCGCCAGGATAAGTCCGGCGCGGCAATCCGCCATCCACAATTGCCCCTGTTTTTCATCCCATACCGGGCACTCGCCCAGGGCGGTGCGTACCGTGCCGATTCTTGCGATCTGCATCTGTCGATAGTCTCCTGACCATAGGCATGGTAGCGGCTCGCCGCGCCGCGGAATAGAGCGATTTCCTGCAGAACACAACCAACATTTATGGCGTAAATACTGCGCATATCGCGTCCATATAATCCAAAAAAAACGGCGTCCCGGCCTGCAAGGGCAGACCGCGCCGGCCAATATGACCCGAGGAGACTCACGATGCAGCATGCCAACGGCGCCGTCCGCGCCCCCGTTTTTTTCGTGTTGAGCGAGGTGCTGGCATGAGCGATTCCGCCGTCAAGTTCGAAGTCGACGGTGGCGTGGCGCTGGTCACCCTGAACCGTCCGCCGGTCAATGCGCTGAACCGCGAGACACGCCGCCGCCTGGTGGCCATCTTCGACGAAGTGTCGGAACGCGAAGACATCCGCTGCGCGGTGCTGACCGGCAGCGGCAGCGTGTTCTGCGCGGGAGCCGATCTGAAGGACCGGCCCGCGGCCGACATCGCCGGCGACTTCCTGGAGCACAACCGCATCACCCGTGAAACGGGCAATGCCATCCGCGAGTGCAGCAAACCCGTGATCGCCGCGGTCAACGGCGCGGCGCTGGGAGCCGGATTGGGCCTGATGGCTGCCTGCGACATCATGTACGCCTCCGACAACGCCACCTTCGGCATGCCGGAAATCAACGTCGGCCTGGCTGGCGGGGCATCCATGCTGCGCACCTTGTTCGGCCGCTCGACGCTGCGCCGCATGTTTTTCACCGGACAACGGCTGAGCGCGCAGGACTTGCTGCGCCGCAATGTCCTGGAAGACGTGTTTCCCGCCGAGGAATTGCTTCCCGCCGCGCTGGCGCTGGCGCACGAGATCGCCGCCAAGGCTCCCTTGGCCGTGGTGTACGCCAAACGGGCCGCCAATATGGTCGATCTGATGCCGCAGCGCGATGCCTACCGCTTCGAGCAAGACTTCACCATGGCACTGGCCAAGACCGAAGACGCCCGCGAAGCACGCATGGCTTTCCTCGAAAAGCGCGCACCGCAATTCAAGGGACGTTGAACATGAGCGCATCGATGCCACGCCCCGGCCTGGGGCTGCAGCACTTTTTCCAGGCGCAGGGGATCGCCGTGATCGGCGCCTCCGATGACGTCACCAAGATTGGCGGACGTCCCGTGCATATGCTGATCAAGTACGGCTATGCCGGACCGATCTACCCCGTGAACCCCAAGGCGGGAACGATCCAGGGGCTGACTGCCTACCCGAGCGTGCGCGATACCCCGACGGCGCCCCAACTGGCGATCCTCGCCGTCCCGGCCGCGGCCACGCCCGCGGCGCTGCGCGATTGCGCCGCGCGCGGTGTCAAAGCGGCCATCGTCCTGTCCTCGGGCTTTGTCGAGGCCGGACCTGAAGGCGCGGCGCTGCAAGCCGAACTGGTGCAAATCGCCCATGCCAGCGGTATGCGCGTGCTGGGCCCGAATTGCCTGGGCGCGGTCAACGTCGCCGATCGCCTGATCGGTTCCTTCTCGATCGCGCTCGAAGAGAATATGCCGCCTGCCGGTCAGGTCGGCATCGTCTCGCAATCGGGCAACGTCGGCAGTCACACCATGCAAAGCGTCGCCCGCCGCGGCATGGGGGTGAGTCGCTTCATCGCGACCGGAAACGAGGCCGACGTGGACGTGGCAGATGGCATCGCCGCCCTGGCCGAAGACCCCGCCACGCGCATCATCCTGTGCTGCATGGAGACTTGCCGCCACGCCGGCAAACTCATCGCCGCCCTGCGCATGGCTCGCGAACAGGGCAAGCCCGTCATCGTTCTCAAGATCGGCTCCACCGAAAAGGGTCAGGCCGCCGCCGCCTCGCACACCGGTGCGCTGACAGGCTCGGACGCCGTCATCGATGCAGTATTCCGCCGCCACGGCGTGCTGCGCGTTCGGTCGGTGGAGGCATTGATCGACATCGGTCACGCCGCCTCGCTGCTGATGCCCAACCGTCTGCCGCGCACCGACGCCGTCACCCTGGTCGCCGCCTCGGGCGGTTTCGGCATCATGATGGCCGACGCCATGAGCGAAGCCGGCCTGACCTTGCCCGCGCTGGCGGCCCACACGCAACAGCGCATCCGCGAGGCAGTGCCCACGGCCAGCACCGGCAATCCGGTCGATGCCTCGGCGCAGATGTCCAGCCGGCCTGACATCCTGCACAAGATGCTGACCGCACTGCTGGACGACCCCGCCGAAGGCGCGCTGATCCTGTTCATGTCGCTGTCGCTGTACAGCACCCGGTTGCGGGGCATTTATCTTCAGGCCTTGGCTCAGGTGCGCGCCAGCCATCCGGATCGGCTGCTGATGATCATCAGCCAGGGGCCGGCAGACGCGGTCGAACAGATCACCGCGCTGGGTATCCCGGTGTTCGCCAGCATCGATGCGGCCGCCACCGGCGTGGCCGGCCTGCTGCGTCTGAACCAAAGGCTGGGCGCGGCCATCCCCCGCGACGCCGAGAGCGCCGCGCAGGGGATCGACGCCGCCGTGTTTCGCAATGAGTTCGAAGCCAAGCGCGCTCTCGCCCGCGCGGGCATCGATGTGCCCCATGAAGTCATCGTCCACGATGCCGCCGCCGCGGTGAGCGCGGCCGAAGCGATCGGATACCCGGTGGTGCTGAAAATCGCCTCGGAGGACATCGCCCATAAAACCGAGGCCGGCGGCGTGGCCCTCAACCTTGCCGACGCGCCGTCGGTGCGCAGTGCCTACGCGCGCGTGCTGGACAACGCGGCCCGCTACGCGCCCGACGCGCGTATCGACGGTGTGCTCGTCGCGCCCATGCTGCGAGGCGGCACGGAGATGATCGCCGGCGTGTCTCAGGATCCGGTCTTCGGCCCGGTCGTGATGGTGGGCATGGGCGGCATTTACGCCGAAGTGCTCAAGGACGTGGCCGTCCAGACCGCCCCCGTCAGCGAACAGGAAGCCCTGGCGATGATCCGCTCGCTCAAGATGTTCGCCATCCTCGATGGCGCACGCGGGCAGCCCAAGGCCGATATCGAGGCGGCCGCGCGCACGGTCGCCCGGCTGTCCGAGTTCGCCTACCAGCACCGCGACGACATCGCCGAAATCGACATGAACCCCATCTTGCTGCGGGCCCAGGGCCAGGGCGCGGTCGTACTCGACGCCCTGATGATCCCGCGCGCCGCTGCCGTACTCTGAGGACACGCATGCACTTCGATCAACACGTCGCGGTACCGGACCCGGCCGCCGGACCCGAGGTCTACCGTCAGCACGCACGCACGTGGTTGCGGGCCCATCTGCCCGACTTCATGCGCGCCGACAATCCCGCCTGGCGCACGCCTTCGCTGGAGGAAAGCAGCGCCTGGGAAGCCGCCATGTATCACGCCGGATTGGCGGGCATGACGTGGCCCAAAGCCTATGGCGGGCATGGCCTGAGCCTGCGCGAGCATCTGGCCGTCAACAAGGAGATCGGCGCCCTGCCCATGCCTGAAAGCGTGAGCTCCATCGGCAAAGAACTGGCCGGCCCCATCATCATGGCGGTAGGCACCGAGGCGCAGAAACAGGCCTTTTTGCCCAATATCCTGGCCATGACACAGTACTGGTGCCAAGGTTTCTCCGAGCCGGACGCCGGCTCGGACCTCGCACGTTTGCGCACCAAGGCCGTGGAGGACAACGGTCAGTGGCGTATCAACGGACAGAAAATCTGGACCAGCGGCGCGGCCAAGGCGCACTACTGCCTGCTGTTGACCCGCACCGGTACAGTCGCCGACAAGCACCGGGGCCTGCTCATGTTTGCGGTGCCCATGGACACCCCGGGCATTCGCGTCGTGCCCATCAAGTCCATCGACGGAAAATCTTCTTTTGCCGAAGTGTTCTTCGATGATGTCGTCGTGCCCGACAGCGCACGGCTGGGCGCGCCCGACGAGGGTTGGAGCGCGGCCATCCGCGTGCTGTCCATCGAGCGGGCCACCAATCGCATGTATCGTCCTTGGCGTTTCGAGTGCGAGCTGCGGCAACTGATTACGGCCTGCAAATCCGACAGCCAGCTGGCCCACCATCTGGAAGATGGTTATTTCCAGCGCCGTGTCGCAGACCTGTTGGGCGAGATCGATGGTCTCAAAGGCCTGGTTGAACTGACCGTCGAGCGCATGATGCGCGGCGAGACCATCGGCGCACGCGGCTCGCTCACCAAACTTTACTGGTCGGAATGCCATCAAGCCTTCGCCGGGCTGGCGCTGGCCACGCTTTCACAGGTCGGCCCGCACTCCAGCCCGCTGGCTCGCAGAGCCCAGGCCGCATTCACCAACGCCTACCTGTTCGCGCGCGCCGAAACCATCTACGCCGGCACCACGGAAGTGCAGCTCGATGTCATCGCGCAGCGCGTCATGAATCTCCCCAAGGATCTGACATGAGCAGCGACGACCTGCATCCCGAAGAATTCGCCCAGGCCGCCCATGCGGCCATCACCGATGCCATGACGCGCCCGGACCACCGTGCCATGGCCGCGGTGCTCGCGCAAGCCGGCCTGTACGGGGTCATGGCCGCCGAAGATGACGGCGGACTGGGCCTGGACCTGGCCTTTGCCCTGCCCATCGCTCACGCGGCCGGCCATCTGCACCTGCCTTTGCCGCTGGCCGAGCAGATCCTGCTGGCGCACGCTTTGACGGGTACGCCTCAGGCAGCCGCGCTGGCAGGCGCGCAGCAACTGGCGGGCATCGCCTGGCAAGGCAGCGTGCAAAGCGGTCATGCGCGGCTGGACCATGGCCCCGCCGATTGGGTGCTGGTCGCCGATGGCGACGGCGCCAGCCTGCTGGACATCACGGGAGCCACGAGCGAGGAACAGTCCGCCCTGGATCCGGAGCAGCCCCAACGCTGGCTCTCGCTGCAAGGCGCGCCGGTGCTGGCGCGTCTGGATGCGGCGGCCTGGGCCGGATTGCAGCACCGCGCCCGGATTCTGCTGGCCGAATTCGCCAACGGCGCGGCCGAGGGTGCGCTGCAGGCAGCGGCCAGTTATATGGCCACCCGCGTCCAGTTCGGGCGGCCCCTGTCCGCCAAACAGGCCGTGCGCCATCTCCTGGCGCGCATGCGCCTGCTGCAGGACGTCTCCCGTGCGGCCATCCGCCGCGCCACGCTCACCGATGAGTTTGGCGCACCGCGCGACGCCCGCCCGGCGCTGACCGGCGCGCTCGGCAATGCCGCCTACGTTATCGAGAAGGCCATTCATCTGCATGGCGGCATGGGCTTTACCTGGGAGCTTGCGCTGCACCGGGCGCTGCGCGCCGTGCGCAGACTGGACGCCGCCTTTGCCGGCTTATCGCGCGAGACCGGCCGCGCCTACATTCAATCGGTATGACACCATGACCCTGCAACAGGACCTGAGCGCCCGCGTGGCGCTGGTTACCGGCGCCGGTGCCGGCATCGGCCGCGCCACGGCGAGCCTGCTGGCCGCGCGCGGCGCCATCGTCGGCGTCAACGATCTCAAACAAGAGCTGGTCGACGCGACGGTACACAGTATTACCGCCGCCGGCGGGCGCGCCTTCGCCGTCACGCAGAACGTCGCCACGCGCGAGGGCATCACCCAGGCCGTTAAGGCAGCGGCCGACCAGGGGGGCCGCTTCGACATCCTGGTCAACAACGCCGCGTGGGTGCGCTACCAGAGCGCGCCCGAGATTCAGCCCGATACCCTGGACCGCATGCTGGATATCGGTTTCAAGGCGGTGATCTGGGGCATCCAGGCTGCGGCCGCCGTGATGGACCCGGCCCGCGGCGGCGCCATCGTCAATGTCGCTTCCACGGCAGCCTTGAAATCCGCTCCCAACTCCATCGTCTATTCGGGTATCAAAGCCGGCATTCTCGGCATCACCCGGGCCGCGGCGGCCGAGCTCGGCGCGCAGCACATACGCGTCAACGCAGTGTGTCCGTCAGCGGTGCCAACCGAAGGCACGCAACGCAACCGCAATGCCGAGCGCGATGCTCGCCGCGTGGCCAGCACCCCGCTGGGCCGCCTGGGCAATGTCGAAGACATCGCCAGCGGCATCGTGTTTCTGGCCAGCGACGAAGCCCGCTTCATTACCGCCCAGGGGCTGGTGATCGACGGCGGCATCACCTTCACCACGCTGTGATGCGCACGGCCCTGCTGACCGGAGCGGCCAGCGGCATCGGCCGCGCCGCGGCGCGCCAACTGGCGGCCGACGGCTGGCGTTGCGTGCTGGTCGACCGCAATGCACAAGCCTTGCAGGCCGTCAGCGACGAACTTGGCGCCGCCCACCTGCCGCGTGTGGCCGACCTCACCGATGCCGCGCAGATCGCCGCGCTGGCGCACGGTATGCCCGCGCTCGATGCCCTCATCAACAATGCCGGCATGACCGATAGCAGCAACCTGCCCGTCGTGACGCAAGACCCTGACGGCTGGCGGCGCCTGCTCGAACTCAACCTGCACGCTCCCGCGCGTCTGGTGCAAGCCTTGCGCGCCGCCTTGCGGCCCGGCGCGCGGATCATCAACGTGGCCTCCGGCGCCGGCCTGCGCGCCATCCCCTGGCGCGGCGCGTACAGCCCCAGCAAAGCAGGCCTGATCGCTCAGACCCGGGCCATGGCGGCGGCATTGCCTGACTATCGTTTCACCGTGCTGTGCCCGGGTTTCGTCCGCACGGAACTGGTGGCCAGCCTGATCGCGTCGGGCCGGCTGGATCCGGCGCGCGCGGTGGCCAAGATCCCGCTCGGCCGTCTCGGCGAGCCTCAGGATATCGCTTGCGCCCTGCGTTTTCTGGCCAGCGACGAGGCCGCGGCGCTGCCGGCCGACATGCTGGCCGTGGATGGCGGGTCGTCGATTTTCGGGGGTAGCCAGGCCTACGGCCCCACTCCGCATGCGCCGCTGGCGTGGGATACGCCGCTGGACCTGCGGGTGCATGGCCCCTGGGATGGGCCGCCAGCGGACGGCACGCCGGGTTACCCGGCGATCCTGGATACCCGCGCGCTGGCCAGCCCGCCCGGCCAACGCCTCGATGCCATCGTGCAGGCGGCGCAGCAAGCCGCGCTGACCGGTCCCGGCAGTCTCACGATCCTGTTGCCGCAGGATGCGCAACCGGACTGGCAAGCCGCAGGCGAACGCGCGGCGGCCCGCATGCTGATCGCCACCCTGGCCTGCGAATGGGGCCCCCTCGCGGCGCGCGTCAATGCCATCGAAGTCCCGCCAGGCGGCGACCCGCAGCGCTATCTCCCCCTGCTGCGCTTCATGGCCGGCGCGCAGGCGCAGTACCTCACCGGCCAGACACTGGGCAGCCCATGACGGATCCCGACACCCTCAAAGCGAACTTCATCGCCGCGCGCGGCTATTGGCGCCCCTGGAATGAAGCCTTGTTGCACGGCAATCCGGCTTTCATCGAACGGTATGCCGCCTACGCGGGTCATCCGGCGCGCACCGGCCCCTTATCGGCACGCATGGTCGAACTGATCTATCTCGCCCTGGATGCCTCCGCCACCCATCTCTATGAGGCAGGGCTGACGACGCATCTGCGCCTGGCGCGGCAAGCGGGCGCCAGCGAGGCCGACCTGTTCGACGTGCTGCACCGGGTCACGCTGCAAGGGTTGAGCGCCGTCTTTCAGGCCGCGGACCTGCTGCACGAGGCCGCGCCCCTGCCCCCCCTGGAGGCCGGCCACCCGCTGCAGGCTCGCATCGCTGCCGCCTGCCCCGAGCAGGCCGGCAGTTTGCGCCGGCTGGCGGCGGCCGACCCGGGCTACGTGACCGCGCTGCTGGATTTTCTCGAACTGGGACGGCCTCAGGGCGGCCTGCAGCCGCGCGAATGCCTGTTGATCGACCTCGCTTTGCACGCCTGCTTCACCCACGCCGATCTGCCCGCGACCCACGCGCTGATCCAGCAGGGCGTGGCGCGCGGCATCGGCCGCGCCGCCATGCTGCAGGCCCTGCAATTGGGCGCCCACCTCGCGGTTCACGGCGCCGCCTTGGGCGCCGTCGTCTTCTCCCGGCAAGGCCCGCAGTCCTGATTCAGCCGCGCGGCCCGGCGCCGGGTTTCAGGGCTGCGCCTGGCGGCTTGCGGCCGTTGCGAACGTCTGCGCCAAGTCCAGCATGTCGCGCTTATAGTCATCCAGGCTGCCGCGGTACGCCTCGAGATACAGATCGTGGCGCGCCTTCTTCAAGGCCGGCGAATCCACCGCCTGGCGCACGGCGGCCGACAGTTTTTCGCGAACCGCGGCGTCCATGCCGCTGCGCACCGCCACGCTATAGCTGCTGTGAAACACCATGTCGGGCACCCCCAAGTCCGCGAAGGTCTTCACCCCCGGTATCTGGCTTACGCTGCCGGGACGTCCGGTGTAGGCCAGCACCTTGACCCGGGGATTGTCCTTGACGCTTTGCGTCGTGCCGATCGTAGTGAAGTAAGCGTCGATCTGGCCGCCCAGAATGGCTCCCACTCCCTCGGCGCCCCCTTTGAAGGGAATAGAGCGATACTTAACGCCCAGGCCCGCGGCAACCCGCTCGGCCAGTGTGGAGTAGGTTCCCACCCCCAGGTCGGCCGTGCCGATGTCCAGCTCCCGCTTCAGGCCTTTGAGGTCCGATAGCTGCGTCCAGCCGCGATCCGCTGGCACGATGAAGGCATAACTGCTCTGGCCCAGCGCAGCGAGGATGTCGAAGTCCGTGAATTCATAAGCCGCGCTCGGCGTCATGATTTTGGCGCTGTAGAAACCCTCGGCGTGCACCAGCAGCGTGTAGCCATCGGCGGGCCGGCTCTTGACCGCCTGAATGCCGATAGCCGAGCCGGCGCCAGGCCGGTTTTCCACCACCACCGGTTGGCCCAGAATCTTACCCAGCTCCTGCGCGAACGCGCGCGAAATCCCGTCCGTCGCCGCCCCGGGCGGATAGGGGACGACCAGACGCAGCGGCTTGTCCGGATAATCGGCCGGGGCCGCGCTGGCGGCGATGGCATAAAGGGTGCAGAAGGCCGCGCTGCCCAGCAGCAAACGGCGCCGTATGGCCTGAGTCATGGATAGTCTTCTTCAGTTGTCCCCGAACCCAGTGTATCGATCGGCGCGCGCGCGATTCCCTCATCTGCACGCAGTTCTGATCTGCGGTTTCAGCTATAGGCAATTCAGCCGGGCTACCTAGAATTTAGGGGTTTCATATAACTCGAAAATTCGGGAGACAACGCAATGCCCCATTCCCTTTTGACACGGCGCGCCGTGCTGCTGGCCGGCCTGATGCTGAGCCTGGGCTCGCAAGCCTTTGCCGCGCAGGAGAGCTGGCCGCAGCGGCCGATCCGCATGGTGGTCGCCGGGTCGCCGGGCGCGGGCGGCGATATCTTTGCGCGTTTGATCTCCACGCCCCTGGCCCAGGCGCTCAAGCAGCCGGTGGTCGTGGAGACCAAGCCCGGCGCCAATGGCATGATCGCCGCCGACAACGTGGTTCGCTCGGCCAACGATGGCTACACCCTGCTCTTCGCACCCTCGTCGACCATCCTGCTCAACCCCGTCGTATTGCCTTCTCTGCCCTACGACACCGAAAAAGATCTGGTGCCGGTGGCCCAGGTCGGCGCCGCCGGCATCCTGCTCGTGGCCAACCCCAGCACGGGCTTCAAGAACCTGGCCGACATGGTGGCCTACGCCAAAGCCAATCCGGGCAAGCTGGCCTATGGCTCATGGGGCACGGGCTCTTCCGGCCATCTGGCGATGGAAGGCATCAAGGCACGCTACGGTCTGGACATGCCGCATGTCCCTTACAAGCAACTCGTCACCGAGAGCACCGATCTGATCGCCAACAACATCAGCGTGGGCTTCATGGACATCGCTTCGCCCATCCCGCACATGCGTGCCGGCAAGCTGGTGGCCCTGGGCCAGACGGGCTCGCGCCGCTGGCCGGCCACGATGGATGTCCCCACGCTGGCCGAGCAAGGCTACAAGTTCGAAGCCGATGGCTGGTACGGCGTGTTCGCGCCGGCGGGCACTGCGCCGGAAATCATCGAGCGCCTCAACGCCGAGATCTACCGTGCGCAACACGACCCGGAAGTCCAGGAAAAAATCGAAGGGCAGAACATGATCGTCCCGCCTGACGCGACCGCACAGGAGTTCGCCGCCTCGATCAAACGCGATGCCACGATCTGGCAAGACCTGGCCAAGCTATCGGATCTGAAGAACAAGTAAGCACACGCCCCGCCGCGCTGCCTGTTCGGGCAACGCGCGCTCCCCCCACCTTGTCCGCTTGAAGGGTTCTGCATGGACACCGTTGGCTCCACCGTCTTTTCCCCCTCCGCTCTGCTGGGCCGCGTGGCTGTCGTGACAGGCGCCACCGGTGGCATTGGTCAGGCCATCTGCCAGCAACTGCACACCATGGGCGCCCAGGTCGTGCACGTGGACATCCATGCCGCCGAGCCCCCTGCCACCACGGCCGGCCGGATCGATCTGCGATGCGACATCGCCGATCCGGACTCCGTGGCGCAGATGGCCCAACAGGTCCGCAGCCGCCTGGGCCGCTGCGATATCCTAGTCAATAACGCCGCGGTCAGCGCGCCACCGACCGCGCTGGAAGACTTCCTCATCGATCTGTGGGACAGGATCATGCGCGTCAACCTGCGCGGCGCCTTGCTGTGCGCGCAAGCGCTGTTCCCGCTCCTGCGCGAGCAGCCGGCCGGCAGTATCGTCAACGTCGCGTCGATTTCCGCCCACGCGCCCACCCGGGTCGGCGCCTATGGCACCGCCAAGGCCGGCTTGCAGGCGCTGACCCGCCAGATGGCCGTCGAATGGGGGCCGCTGGGTATTCGGGCCAACGCCATCAGCCCCGGGATGATCCGTACGCCCTTATCCGAGGCGCACTATCGCGATGACGCCGTGCTCCAGAAGCGCCATGCCAGCATCCCGGCGCGCCGCACCGGGTGGCCCCAAGACATCGCCGGCGCGGTGGCGTTTCTGGCCAGCGACGCCGCGCTTTATGTCAATGGCGAGGATATCGTCGTCGACGGCGGTTTTCTCAAAGCCTCGCTGAGTAATCTGTACCGCGCCTGACCCGCCGCGGCCACGCGCGTTTGGGCCGCGGCCTTCATTAGCTATATCCCCCCGGGCCTGCCTCAGGCAAACTATCACCGCCGGTCGAATAATAGAACCGGCAGGGTGTTCTGCTGTTGCGCGTAAATAAGGTTGATGATTAGCCCTTTACTCACAGGCCTCTCGCTCCATGGGATTTCGCATAATTGGTGCCGCTTTACCCAAAGCCGTCTTGTGCAGCGTTTTTCTGTTTCTGGTCAGCGGTTGTTCGCTCTTGCAGGAGTTTCAGCCCGCGGTGGCGATAGAGCCCATCCCGCCCAGTGAATATATCCGCCATCAGCGCGGCGACGTGCTGGCCACCGGCAAGCTGAGCGGCCCCACCACGCAGGCGCTTCAGGTCACCGGACTGGATATCGGGGCCTGCAAATCCAGCCAGGATCCGGCCTGCATCCCGGGCCTGGAAGCGGCCTCCGGGCTCTCCTCCGAGCGCCGCCTCGCCGCCCTGGCGGAACTGGCCCTGCAGCGGGCCATCCCCACCACCGAAGCCCATGCATCGGTCACGCCGGCGCAGGCCATCGATCTCTGGATGGATGTGGCCCGTTACGCCTATGCTTACCTCTTCTTCACGGACAAGTCCTCGCAGGATCGCGCCTTCGAAGACCGGCAGACCCAGGTCCGGGACTGGTACAACTATGCGGTCCAGCAAACCCTGCTGGCCCTGTTTGCCGAGATGAACCGCAGCGCGACGGTCGTCACCGCCGGACAGCAGCGGGTCGCGGTGGGCGATTGGAACATCCTGTTCGACATCAAAGTGCGCCTGCCTGGCGACCGTGGCATGCCCAATGAGCTGCTGCCGGCCTCATCCCTGTCGTTCAAGGGTGTGCGCAATACCTACCGCCGCGATGGCCTGGGCGCCGAGCTGGTCGCGCTGGTCGACAGCACGCCCGTCGTGCTGACCTCGTCCACCGACGCCGCCACGCCCCCGCCCCCGAACAACCCGCGTGCCGCCACGCGCACGCCGATGTGGAGCGAGATGCCCTCGCCCAACATCACCGCCCTGGTTCACTTCAACGGCGGCGACCTCGACAGCGTGCTGCGCTCGCAGGACGTGCGCATCAGCGTGCACGACCCGCTCGTCGAAAGCGAAGTCCCGGTCAACGGACAGCTCGTGCCGCTGGCCGGCAACTTCACGGCGGGCTATGGCGTGTGGCTGGCCAATTCCGGCTTCAATCGCCAATCGCTGCTCAGCCTGTTCGGGCGCGAACAGGGCATCGCGCAGCCCCACCTGTACATGATGCAGCCCTTCGATCCCAAGCGGCGCATCATTCTGCTCATCCACGGGCTGGCCAGCAGCCCCGAGGCCTGGGTCAACGTCGCCAACGAGGTCCTCAGCGACGACAGTCTGCGCAGCGAGTACCAGGTGTGGCAGATGTATTACCCGACCAATATGCCGGTGCTGGTCAACCATCTCGCTATCCGCGAATTGTTGACCGACGCCTTGCACCAGCTGGACCCCCACGGCAACAGCCGCGCCGCCCAGGGCATCGTCGTCATTGGCCACAGCATGGGCGGGCTCATCAGCCGGCTGCTCATCTCCTCTTCGGGCGATCAACTGCTGGACTGGGCGCGCGACAAGCAGGGCATCGCCCCGGAACTGCTGAGCCAGACCTCCCCGAGCCTGCGGCCCATGCTGGACTTCAAGCCCTTTCCCGGTGTCGAACGCGCCATCTTCATCGCCTCACCCCATCGCGGCACTTCCGTTGCCGCCGGCGGGCTGGCGCACTGGGTCTCGGGTTTTATCCGCCTGCCCATCACCTTGCTCGAAGGGCTCGACGGCAAGCTGCAGGCCCAGACCGGAAAGTCCTCCGACGGCGTCTCGCGCCTGGTCGCCGCCGTGCCCAACAGCATCGACAACCTGAGCGAACACGACAGCTTCGTCATCGCCGCATCGGACCTGCCGATCAACCCGGATGTGTGCTACCACTCGATCATTGCGCGCCGCTCGCCCGACGGCTCGCTGGCCAATACTGACGACGGCCTCGTGCCCTACGCCAGCTCGCATCTTGCGGGCGCGGAATCCGAAAAAATCATCGTCTCGGGGCATAGCGTGCAACAGAGCGCCGCGGCCATCATCGAGATCCGCCGCATCCTGCACGAAGATATCGAAGACTACCGCCGCCATCCGCAACGTCACAACGTGGTGTGCGCGCCCCCTGCCCAGGCAGCCTCCAGCGACGCCAAGCTCGGCGGCCTGGCCCCAGCGGCCGCCCCCGGCCAGATCACGCCGCTGCGCGGCGTTGCGGCCCGCTTAAGCCCATGAAAAAAACCGGGCACTCGCATTACGAGTGTCCGGCTTTTGCTTTGCAGAGCGGGCGGGTCAATCGCCCGCCTGCAAGGGCTTAGGCCCGGCTGCTGGAGAAAAACTTCTCCAGCTTGGCCTTGACGGCATCCCACTTCTTGTCGCGCTCGGCCTTGCGCTCGGCCTTCTTGCCAGCGCGAATCGCGTCTTCTGCCGCGTCAGCGGCAGCTTCGGCGGCAGCCACCGAACTGGCCACTTCATCGAACAACTCGTCATAGCGCACCCGCAGCGCGCGGCCGCCGGAGCTCTTGACGAACGCATCGAGCAGGCTCGGATCGACTTCTTCGACGTCGGCGATCAAAGCGGTGGTTCCGGGAAGGATTTGCGCGCTCAAGGAGCTCAGCAGCAGATCATCTCCCGTGGCGGCGTCGGCATCGGCCAAGGAGCCGAACAGCGCGCCGCCCGAAAAGCCGAGCAGGATCCCGACCGGGCCGCCAAGAATACCCACAACCGCGCCGATCACCGAACCGGTGGCTGCGCCCGTGCCGAAAATGCTGTTGGCGCCTTCGCGCACGGAGATGTGGCCGGAGGCGTCGCGTTGCACGACTGCCATTTGGTTGATCGTGGCGGGGGAAGATGAGGACAAATCGGTAAACGCCTTGTAGGCGCGCGATTCATCGTCCCACGTAATCGCAACAACATTTCTTGTCATGCCAAGTACCCCTATTGAGAACAACCGGACAGGAAACAAAGCCTCTCAACAAGCACCACAGCCAGCCATGCCGCACCGCAGCACTCACTGATGTAAACAAAAATTGCGTACTGACAATCAGCCGGCGAGGTCGAGCGCCAGGCCCGACGCTCGCAATGGGAATGAGAATTTAAGTCGATCAGCGCGCGCAGTGTCAATTGCGGCAATCAAATAATCTTTCGGCAAGTTGAAACAAAACCATTCTTAATCAGATAAAAATATCAAGACACTGCGCAACGTAATAGCCGTATTTATTCGAATAAATCGGGTGGTAATTCCGCCGCCCTCCCGCCACCTCACCACCCCTGCTGCGGGCGCGCCGCAGTATGCTTGTCCGTGCGCCAATACATGCCGGACAGGAATGAACTTCTCACGCAACGATATCGCCGCCTTTCTTGAAGTGGTGCGCGCCGGCAGTGTCAGCCGCGCGGCCGACAATATCGGCGTCACGCAGCCCTCGGTGTCCAAGGCCTTACGACGCCTCGAAGACGAGGCCGGCGTGACCCTGCTCGAACGCGGTGTGCATGGCGCCAAACTCACCAACGAAGGCCAGTTGTTCCACGAAACGGCGCGCCGCTATGAGGCGCAGCACCATGAACTGGTGCGCACGGCCACGGAACTGCGCGCCCGGCATTCGGGCCTGCTGCGTATAGGCATCACCAGCCCCGGCGAAAGCGTCGTGGTCCACAGTATGTCCGAGCTGGTCCGCCGCCGGCCGGGCGTGCGGCTGCAACTGCGCATCGGCAAATCCGACGAGCTCAATGCCGCCGTCGAAGACGGCCTGCTGGATCTGGCCGTGGCGCCCACTTACCCGGGACAACACTGGAGCTGCACTCAGCTGACCCTGGCCGAGGAGGACTCGCGCCTGGTGGCCCGTGTCCACCATCCCCTGGCGCAGAAAGCCAACCTGCAACTGTGCGACCTGGCCCCCTATGCCTGGGTCATGGCCTCGCAGCACAGCGCCGCCCGGCAATTGCTCAACGGCATTTTTCAAAGCCATAACGAGCCGGTGCCCCGCGTGGCGCTTGAAGTCGACTACATGTCCGAAGCGTCGCTGGGATTGCTGGCCTCCACCGACCTGCTCGCGCTGGTGCGCAGCCCTTTGCTGCGCGGCTGGCTGGGCCGCGTCGTGCCGCTGCCCCTGGCACAACTGCACATCAAGCGCTCGCTGGTGCTGCTGACCCGCCCGGAAGCGGAATGGTCACACCTGATGGTCGAATTCCGTGGCGTGCTGCTGGCGGCGATGGCGCCACCGCACAGGTAGTTTCCCGATATATGCCCACCAGGCATGTTTTGCAGTTCAATTGAGCATGGCTGACGGCGGCTTCTGGCGCGACGCTGCGGGTTCCGGAACTCCACAAGCTTTGCGCCATGACTCAACCCAACATCGTCCTTATCGTTGCCGACAATCTAGGCTGGGGCGAACTCGGCTGCTACGGCGGCGGGGCCCTGCGCGGGGCCCCCACTCCCCGCATCGACCAACTGGCCCGCGAGGGTCTGCTGCTGCAGAACTTCAACGTCGAGAGCGACTGTGTGCCCACGCGGTCGGCCTTGATGACCGGCCGCCACCCCATCCGTACGGGCAGCCTGCAGTCGGTGCCTCCGGGTCTGCCGCAAGGTCTGACCCGCTGGGAAGTCACCCTGCCGCAGTTGCTGTCGGCGCAGGGCTATGCCACGGCGCACTTCGGCAAATGGCATTTGGGCGACATCGAGGGCCGCTATCCCAGTGACCGCGGCTTCGACGAATGGTATGGCATCCCCCGAACCACCGACGAAAGCCAATTCACTTCCAGCGTGGGCTATGACCCGCTGGTGGCGGAGCTGCCTTACATCATGGAGGGCAAGGCGGGAGAGCCCTCGCGCAAGGTCAAGCTGTACGACCTGGAGTCGCGGCGCGGCATCGACGCCGACCTGGTCGACAAGAGCCGCGCCTTCATCGAACGCCACACCCAGGCAGGCAAGCCCTTCTTTCTGTATCTGCCCTTGGTGCACCTGCACTTTCCCACCCTGCCGCACCCGGATTTCGCGGGCAGCACCGGCAACGGCGATTTCGCGGACTCCATGGCCGAGATGGATCACCGGGTCGGGCAGATCGTCGATGAGGTCGCGCGCCTGGGCATCGCCGAGAACACCGTGTTCATCTTCTGCAGCGACAACGGCCCCGAGTTCCGCGCTCCGTTCCGCGGCACCGCCGGGCCGTGGCGCGGCACCTACCATACCGCCATGGAAGGCAGCCTGCGGGTGCCCTTCATTGCACGCTGGCCCGGCAATATCGCACCGGGCCGCATCAGCAATGAGATCCTCCACGTCACCGACATCTTCGCCACCCTGGCCAAACTGGGCGGCGCTCCGGTGCCCGAGGACCGCCCCATCGACGGCGTCGACCAGAGCGCGTTTCTGTTCGGCAACGCCGAGAAATCGGCGCGAGAAGGTTTCATCTTCTATATCAAGCAGGAAATGCGCGCGCTCAAATGGCGCGACTGGAAGCTGCATTTTTACTGGGAGCCCGAGGTCAACGAGGGCAAGGGCAAACTGGAATCGCCCTATCTGTTCAACCTGACGCGCGACCCCAAGGAGGAGACCGATGTGCTGGTCTTCAATACCTGGGTGCTCGGCCCCATGCTGCGCATGGTCAAGGCCTTCAACGAAAGCGTCGAGGCCTTCCCCAACACCCGGCCAGGCGCCAAGGACCCCCTATGAGCGCCTCGCCCTTCGCCCATGTGCCGCCCTTCGCGGGCGATCCCATTCTGTCCTTGAACGAAGACTTCGGGCGAGATCCCCGGCCTGACAAGGTCAATCTTGGCATCGGTGTCTATCTCGACGAGCACGGCATCCTGCCCCAGTTGGCGGCGGTCCGCGAAGCGGAATGCCGCGTCTTCCAACGCGGCGGAGCCAAACCCTATCTGCCCATGAGCGGCGCGCCCGACTATCGCCACCTGGCGCAGGAACTGGCCTTTGGCGCCGACGCCGCTGTGCTGCGGCAAGGCCGCGTCGCGACCATCCAGACGCTGGGCGGTTCGGGCGCGCTGCGCATCGGTGCGGACTTTCTCAAGGCCAGCCACCCTGCGAGCGGCGCCTGGGTCAGCGACCCGACCTGGGAGAACCATTACGGCTTGCTGGGCGGCTGCGGCATCGAGGTCCAGCCTTACCCTTATTACGACCCCGCTACCGGCGGCATCGCCCTGGACCGGATGCTGCACACCCTGTCGGCCCTGCCCGCGCGCAGCATCGTCGTGCTGCACGCCTGCTGCCACAACCCCACCGGGGTCGATCCGAGCCCAGCCGAGTGGGAAGCGATCTGCCAGGTCATCGCCGATCGCGGACTCATCGCCTTCGTGGACATGGCCTACCAAGGCTTCGGGCGGGGCATGGACGAAGATGCCAGGGTGCCGCGCATGCTGGCCCAGGCGGGCGCCAGCTTCCTGCTGGCTTGCAGTTTCTCCAAGAATCTGTCGCTGTACGGCGAGCGCTGCGGCGCCCTGCATGTCGTCTGCGGCTCGGCCGACGAAGCCGTCCGCGTGCAGGGGCAATTGCAGGCGGCCGTGCGCCGCAACTACTCCAACCCGCCGACCCAGGGCGCCGCACTCATCGCCACCGTTCTGGCCGACGAGGCGCTCAGAGCGAGCTGGCTGGCCGAACTCTCGGCCATGCGCGAGCGTATCGCCGACATGCGCGTCAGGCTGCGGGCCGCGCTGCAAGCCCTGCTGCCCGCCGCAGACTACGGTTATCTCACCCGGCAGCAAGGCCTGTTCAGCTACACCGGGCTGAGCCCTGAGCACGTGGACAGGCTGCGCCAGGACAGCGCCATCTACCTGCTGCGCTCCGGTCGCATGTGCATGGCCGGGCTGACCCCCGCCAACCTGCCTCATGTGGCCCGCGCCATCGCCGCCACCGTCGCCCAACCCCAACCCGCCCCGCAGGCGGCATAGCCTGGCCTTGAACCTTCACTGCATGAGGATGTCCATGAACCCGCTCACCTGCCGTCTCTCCCGCCGCACGGCCGCCTGTGTTCTGCTGGCCTGCCTGACGGGTGCCGCCACGCACGCGGTAGCGCAATCCGCCGCCGGCACCTATCCGAATAAGTCCATCGCCTGGGTTGTCGGCTGGCCGCCGGGCGGCAGCGCCGATACCGCCACACGCCTGATCGCGCACCGTCTCGAACAGATGCTGGGCCAGCCCGTCGTGGTGGAAAACCGCCAAGGCGCCGCTGGCGTCATCGCCCTGAACTACGCCGCGAAAGCCCCGGCCGATGGCTACACCCTGGTGACCGTTCCCGGCCCGGTGCTCACCGCCACACCCGCGCCCCTCATCGGCAGGGAGCTGGCCGCCGTGGCCATGATGGGCAAAGGCCCTGCCGTACTGTTCGGCACCAAGGCAGAACCGCTGCCCGACACCGTGCCCGAGCTGATCACCGCGCTCAAGGCCAAGCCGCAACACTTCAATTACGTCTCTTCCGGCAACGGCACCGCCCAACACCTGGCGGGCGAACTCTTCAACCAGATGGCCGGCACCCGCATCAACCACATCCCCTATAAAGGCGGCACTCAGGCCGTCACGGACGTGATCGGCGGCCAGGTCAATCTCGGCGTGCTCGGTATCACTTCGGTGCTGCCGCATATCCAGGCCGGCAAGCTCAAGCCCTATGCCGTCACCACCGCCACCCGCTCCAAGAACCTGCCTGATGTGCCTGCGCTGGCCGAAACCCTGCCCGGTTTCGAGGCAACGCAATGGTTTGTCGTGGCCAGTCCGGCCGGCACGCCAACCGACCGCATCGACAAGCTCAACGCTGCCATCGGCGCCATTCTGAAAGAGCCGGAGATCGCGGCCGGCTTCGCCCGGGTCGGCATCGATCCCGAAGCGGCCACGCCCGCGCAGACCGCTGAATTCGTGACCCAGGACTTGCAGCGCTGGAAGCAGCTCGTCGACACCGCGCATCTCAACATCGACTGATTAACCGCCATGATCACCACCGCATTCCAAGACTTCAGCATCCCCGAGCGTCAGGCCAAACCGCGCACCCGCGGCCTGGCCATGATGATCGATTGGGGCATGGGCCTGGCCCGCCAGACCGACACCGTCGAATCCGCCGGCGAGTACATCGACTTCGCCAAAATCGCCGCCGGCATCGCCCGCTTCATGCCGGCGGACCTGCTGCGGGCCAAGCTGGCGCAGTACGCCCAGCACGGCATATCCACCTCGCCAGGCGGCCTGTTCGCCGAGCTCGCGCTCAAGACGGGCCGCTACGAGAAGTTCGTCGACGACGTGCTGGCGGCAGGCTTCAGCGGGATCGAAGTCTCCGACAATCTGCTCAAACTCAGCGCCAGCGACAAGAGCGCGGCCATCAAGCGGGCCAAAGACCAGGGCTTGAAGGTGTTTGGCGAAGTCGGCCGCAAGGAGGGTTCGCTGGATGACCAGACCTTGATTCAGGACGTGCAGATCTGCCTGGACGCCGGCTCGGACTGGGTGTTTCTCGAAGCCTCCGAACTCTTTGCCGGCAACCAGGTCCGCGGGGCGCTGATAGCCGAACTGGCACGCCGTTTCCCGGCGGAGAAACTCATCTATGAACTGCCAGTCGTCGTCATCCCGGGCGTGACCCGCGATTACAAACACAAAATCTGCGCCTGGCTTGTCAAAGAGTTGGGTACCGAAGTCAACCTCGCCAACATCGAGTGGGACGAGATGTACCTGACCGAACTGGTCAGACGCGGATTCGCCGGCGACACCTCCCATCCGCAAGGCGCCTACCGCCTGGCCGGCTTCGACCCGGAAGACTGATCGCGCCCCCGCCCCGCCGCCTCGCGCCGGGCGGGGCAGCCGCCGCGCGCCTCAACGCTCCTGCACTGTGGGCCGATACAGGATCTCGTTGATGTCGACCTCCGGCGGCTGACTCATCGCGAACAGCACGCAGCGCGCAAAACTATCGGCGCCGATCGCGTTGTCCCGGTAGAACGCCGCGATGGCCTGATTGACCTCCGGCGCGCCCACCGAAGCCGGCAATTCGGTATCCACGGCGCCGGGCGACAGGACGGTCGTGCGGATGCGATAAGGCTTGACCTCCTTGCGCAAGGCCTCGGAAATCACCCTCACCGCATACTTGGTCGCCGAGTAAATGGCGCCGCCGGCGTTGACGGTATGGCCGGCCACCGAAGACACATTGATGAACTGCCCGCACTGCTGCGCCTTGAAATGCGGCAATGCCGCGGCGATTCCCCACAGTACGCCCTTGATGTTGACATCGATGCATTGGTCCCACTCGTCGAAGCGCAGCATCTCCAAGGGCGCCAGCGGCATCACCCCGGCGTTGTTGATCATCACGTCCACGCCGCCATGGCGTGCGACCGCATGATCGACCAATGCCTTGACCTGCTCGCGCTGCGTCACATCCACCTGAAGTGCCGCCTCTTCCGGCAAACCCAGCTCGGCCGTCAGCGCGTGCAGGCGATCCAGCCTGCGCGCGCCGAGCACGACCTTCGCGCCGGCCCGAACGAGATGACGCGCCGTTTCCGCGCCCAACCCGCTCGACGCGCCGGTGATCACCACCACCTTGTCCTTGATGTTCTCATGCATATCGGTATCTCACCTTGAAATGAAGCAGTGCGCGGCCTTACAGGCCGGTCGTCTTCAGGAGTTGCTCGGGATAGCGCTCGCCTTCGATCGGAATGGCGGCGGCGGCCGACGCGATGGCCGCCAGATCGGCCGCGTCCATCGCAATATTGGCTGCGCCCAGGTTCTCCTCCAGCCGCGACAAGCGCGTCGTCCCGGGGATAGGCACGATCCACGGCTTCTGCGCCAGCAGCCAGGCCAATGCTATCTGCGCCGGCGTGGCGCCCTTGTCCGCCCCGATACGGCGCAACAGCTCCACCAACGCCTGATTCTTTGCCATGGCCTCGGGCGTAAAGCGCGGCAGCTGACGCCGGAAATCTCCTGCGCCCAATGGCGTGTCCTTGCTCATCGCGCCGGTCAGAAACCCCTTGCCCAGGGGGCTGTAGGGCACCAGCCCGATACCCAATTCCTCGCACACCTCCAGGATGCCGTTGGTTTCGACCCCGCGGGTCCATAAGGAGTACTCGTTCTGCAGCGCCGTCACCGGTTGCACGGCATGCGCGCGGCGCACCGTGTTCGCCCCCGGTTCCGACAGCCCGAAATGCTTGACCTTGCCCGCGTCGATCAAGTCCTTGACCGCACCGGCGACATCCTCGATAGGCACCTCGGGATCCACGCGATGCTGATAGAACAGATCGATCTGCTCGATGCCCAGGCGCTTGAGCGACGCCTCGGCCACGGCCTTGATGTGCGCGGGCCGGCTATTCAGCCCGCTCTGCTTGCCGTCGACGATGTTGAACCCGAACTTGGTCGCGATCACCACCTGCTCACGCAGCGGCCGCAAGGCCTCGCCCACCATCGCTTCGTTGGTGTAGGGTCCATAGACCTCGGCCGTATCAAAGAACGTGACGCCGTGCTCCACCGCCTGGCGGATCAGCCTGACGCCGTCTTCCTTGCTCAGCTTGTGCGCATAGCTGAAATCCAGCCCCATGCAGCCATAGCCAAGGGCGGACACTTCCAGTTTGCGCTTGCCCAGTGTGCGTGTTTGCATAAGTGTTTGCTCCTTCGATTTTCCAGAGTGCAAGGCGCGTTCAGCGCCCTGCTGCGGCGTATTGCGCATCGGTGACGTGCTCCATCCAATCCACCGCCTTGCCGTCTTTCATTTCCACGATCGCGATATGGCTCATCGCGCAATCGCGCGATGCGCCGTGCCAATGTTTCTCGCCGGGCTCGATCCATACCGTGTCGCCAGGCCGGATAATCTCGACAGGCCCCTCCCAGCGGCCGACATAGCCCAACCCGGCCGTCACGAGCAGCGTCTGCCCCAGGGGATGGGTATGCCAGGCAGTGCGCGCGCCCGGCTCGAAAGTCACGGTGGCGCCGCTCAGGTTGCCGCTGCCGCAAAAGGGGCAATCGATGCGCACCGTACCGGTGAAGTATTCCGCCGGCCCTCTGGCCGACGGGGCAGAACCTGCCAGGCTGATTTTCATGTTGGCTCCCATTCATGACGCGCAAGCGCGGATCCCTATGCCCGATGCGGGCCCGGCCCGATCGCCTCTTCGCTGAACGTCATGGTAGGCAGAAGCGCCACGCGGATACAGACCCCGGGGCCGCATGCACTCTTGAGCTGGATTCATGAATCGCGTGGCCGGCCGCCCGGCCCGCGTCATGCGCGTGGCGCGTCAGCGACGCGCCGGGCCCGGCCGTTCAGGCGTATCCCGATGCCGCAATGCCTCGACCACCACCGCCAGCGCGCCAGAAGGATGGAGACGGCTGGGGTAATAGAGGTAATAGCCTGGATAGGGTTGGCACCATGCTTCCAGCACACGCACCAGCGTTCCCGCGGCGAGGTCTTCCTGCACCATGTCCTCGGGCACGAAGGCCAGCCCGTACCCGGCGCGCGCCGCTCTCACGATGGGTGTACTGCTGTTGAACACCCACTGCCCCTCGACGCGGACCTTGACCGCCTTGCCCTGCTTTGCGAAGTCCCAGGGCAGGATGCCGCCATGGGTGGGCAAGCGCAGATTCACGCCCTGGTGCGCGGCCAGATCATGCGGCGAAGCCGGCTTGCGATACCTGGCGAAGTAATCCGGCGAGCCCACCACGGCCATACGCAGATCGGGGCTGATGCGCACGGCGATCATGTCCTTGGCCACCTGGTCGCCCAGCCGCACACCGGCGTCGAAGCGCTCTGACACAATATCCGACAGCGCATAATCGACGCTGATCTCGACGCGGATGCCGGGATAGTCCCGCAGCACGGCCGCCAGCTTGGGCCACAGCACGCAATTGGCGGCGTGTTCCGCCGCGGTGATCCGGATCGTGCCGGCAGGCCTTGCCCCCAGGTCCCTGACAGCGTCGACCTCGGCGTCGATCTCATCAAAGCGGGGCGCGACCGCCGCGTAGAGTTGCTGGCCGGCCTCGGTCAGGGCCAGCCTGCGCGTCGTGCGCACCAGCAAACGTACGCCCAAACGCGCTTCCAGGCCTTTGACGGCGTGGCTCACCGCCGATGCCGTCACGTCCAGCCGAGCCGCCGCGCGCGTGAAACTGCCCTCGCGCACCACATGCAGCCAGGCGAGCACATCGCTGAACGGATCGGGGTGACGGGGCATCGTCTACGGCGCGCCATCCGGGACGCGCAGCGCGTCGATCAGCACGGCCATGGCCGGCGACGGCGCACCCCGGCTTGGGTAGTAAAGGTGGTAGCCGGGAAACACCGGCGACCAATCGGCCAGCACCCTGACCAGACGGCCCCGGGCCAGATAGGGGCGCACCATGTCCTCCAGCACATAACCCAGCCCGAAACCGGCCAAGGCCGCATCGACGATCTGCGAGGGTTCGCTGAAGACCAATTGCCCATCGACGTGCGCATTGACGCGCCGCTTGCCCTTGGCCAGCTCCCAGGCATAGCGGCCGCCCTGGCTCATCAAATGCAGATTGATGCAGGTGTGGCGGGTCAGGTCGCGAGGCGATCTGGGCGCGGGGTGCCGGGCCAGATAGTCGGGCGCGGCCACAATGGCCACGGGCAAGTCGGCGCCGATCCGCACCGCCACCGTGTCGCCCGTCACCATGTCGCCCGAGCGCACCCCCATGTCATAGCGTTCGGCGACGATATCCACCAGCCGGGCCTCGACGATCACCTCGACCTTGATGTCCGGATAACGGGGCAGCAAGCGGGCCAGCCTGGGCCAGAGCACCGTGCGCGCGGCATGTTCGGTGGCGGTGATCCGCACCGTGCCGGCCGGCTTGCCGCTGGCAGCGCCCGTGGCAAGCAAGGCGGCCTCGATCGCCTCGAATCGCGGCGCCACGTTCTGCAGCAGGCGCTCGCCGGCCTCGGTCGGCGCCACACTGCGTGTCGTACGCGTGAGCAACCTCAGGCCCAGCGCCGTCTCCAGCGCCCGGATGGTGTGGCTGAGCGCCGACTGCGACACGCCAAGCTGCGCCGCGGCACGCGTAAAACTCTTCGCGCGCGCCACCGCCATAAACGCCAACAGGTCGTGGTAACTCGCACCCGGCATGGATGAACCCGGCTCAATAATCTGAGCCGATCTTACCAGCCGCCCATCAGGCTTGCCACGCGCGCGCGGCGGCCGCGCAACGCCGGCGCTGCGCCGTTTACGTCAGACGCCGGGTATCGGCCAGATCGCGGGCGCCCGTGCTTTCGACCCGCCAGGCCTGGCGTGCCTGGCCCAGCGCCAGCGCGCGCAACTGCTCGACGATGTGATATTGCGTCGGCATGTCTTCCCAGCGGGTGGGCAGAAAGCGCAGATGCGCCCGCGCAGTCTGTACCCGCGTCACCGTCAGTTGCCCGCCCTTGGGGGTCAAGGTGCAGTAGCAGGCGTCCGGCTCGGCGGCCGGGCCGGTGCCGGCGATGTACTTGAAATTCAGAATCCCGTCACCGGGCGCGGCCGGGCCGGCGTCCAGGGCCGCATCGCTCAGCGTCTCGAAGTCATACTCCACGAAGCGATGCCCGAGCCAATCCAACGACGCGGTCCACGGCCCCTCATCCTGGCGGGCGGGATCGGCAATCGCGGCGTAGATCTTGTTGTAGCCCAGCTCCTCACGCCCGCTGATGATGGCATCCGGCATGTTCTCCCACAGCACCGTCAGGAAGTGCCCGCGCGCGGCGTCCTCCTTGCCGCGATAACGCACCGGCACTTTCACGCCGAACGTGTTGTAGCCCCGGCCGGCCAGCCAGGCCAGATTGCGCCATTGCTGCAACTCGATGCGAACCACGGGCTCGCCGTCCAGTTCGAAGCCGGGCGGCAGCCAGGCGGCGATGCGGGCGGCATCGGCATCGAAATCCATCGCCCACAGCGTGCGGTCGGGCTGATGCGACCAATCGAAGGGCTGGCCGTCCGGTCCTTGCCGCGGACCCGGGGTGGGTCCGAAATGGGCCGGCATGCGATAGAGCTGTTGCGCGTCGAAAACAAATGACATCAGGCGACGGGTTCGGTTATGCAGAAAGGGAAGAGGCGTAAGCTAGGGGTAGCTGGCGGCGCTAGCGGCGCCGGCACGGGGTCACTCGGGTTTGATGCCTTTCTCGAGCGCGAGCTTGCGGAAATCCGCGTACTCGTCACGGACCTTCTGTTCGAAGGCGGCCCCGCCCGTCGGCGCGGGCTCGATGCCGATATTCAGCATGGCCTGACGCGTGGCCGGCTCCTGCATGGTGTCGGCGATCGCGCGCTCCAGCTTGGCCCGGACGTCCGCCGGCAAGCCTGCCGGCGCGGCAATGCCCAGCCAACTGCTGATATCCATGGGATAGCCAGCCTCGGTCATGGTGGGCACATCGGGCAGCAGCGTCGAGCGCTTGGCCGTGGTCACCGCCAGCGCACGCACCTTATCCGACTTGACGTAGGGCGCGGCCACCACCACCGTGTCGAAGGTCATCGGTATCTGCCCGCCGATCAGGTCCGTCATCGCCGGTGAGCTGCCCTTGTAGGCCACCGACGTCATCTTGATGTCGGCCACCGAGTTGAGCGTCTCGCCCGCGAAATGCATGATGGATCCCGGCCCGAAAGAGCCATAGAACATCCGGCTGGGCTCCTGCTTGGCCTGCTGCACCAAGGCCTTGACGTCGTGATACGGCGTCTTGGGATGCGCCAGCAGAATCACCGGCATGGTGCCCGTCAAGCCCAGATAGTCGAAACTCTTGAGCGGGTCATAAGGCGTCTGCGTATTGACCGCCGGGTTCGCGGTGAAGGTAGACGGTCCCGTCAGCAGCAGCGTGTATCCGTCGGCCGGTGAGCGCGCCACCTCCATCGCCCCGATCTGCGTAGCCGCCCCAGCGCGGTTCTCCACGATGACCGACTGCCCGAGGCGTTCGGCCAGGCGTGGCGCCAGCAGACGGCCGAGCGTGTCCGTCGTGCCTCCCGGCGGAAACGGCACCACCAAGCGGATGGGATGATCCGGATAGGCATCCTTGGCCTGGGCGGCCAGCGGGCTGAGGGTCAGGGTGGCCAGTGCGGCCGCGACGACGAAAGAACGCCGGGTGGCGAAGTACTTGTGCAATGCAGTCTCCATGAACATACCGCCAGCTCTCAGCCGGCTGTCTTTGTGGGTTCCAGGCGCGATCCGTCGCGCCATCGATCCGTTGCCGCCGGGTCAATTACCCAGCGCGGCGATCTCCGCCTTGACCTTCAACAGCTCCACCAGCAATCGATCCCGGCGCGCTTCCAGCGCCTGCATCGACAGCCCCTGTTGCGCCGCGCACGCGCCGTCGTGCAACTGCCCGCGCTCTTGCTCGCCCAGGCTGATGCGCTTGCTGCGGTCCGTGCTCGAGGCATCGCGCGCGGCAAACTTGGCGAAAGCGCCTGCCATGCCCGCGTCGCCCCCGGCCATATGGAAGGTCATGAAGGGCCCGACGAAAGGCCAGCGCATCCCGGGGCCCCAGGTGATCGCGCGATCGACGTCCTCCACCGAGGCCACGCCGTCGAGCACGAGCCGCGCGGCCTCGTTGAAAATCACGTACTGCAGGCGGTTGGCGACATGCCCATAAATCTCGCGGCGCAGCCGGATGGGCTCGCGTCCAATCGCGCGATAAAAATCGGCGGCGAGGTCGAGCGCGGCGGGCGCCGTGGCCTTGCCGCCCACCAGCTCGACCAGCGGCACCAGATGCGGCGGATTGAAAGGATGCGCCGTCAGGCATCGCTGCGGCCGCGTGCATGCCGATTGCATCACCGACATGGCCAGGGCCGACGTACTAGACGCGATGATGGCGCCCGCCTCGGCCGCCGCATCGATCTGCGCCAGGAGCTCGATCTTCAAAGCCTCGACTTCCGGCGCGTTCTCCTGAATCCAGCCGCAGCCGGCCACCGCCTCGGTCACCGTTGCGTGAAAACTGATCCGGTCGGGCGCGCCGGCGGGCGTCACCAACCCCAGCTCGACCAGCACCGGCCACACCTTGGCGACATAGGCGCGGGTCCGGCCGGCCGCCTCGGGATCGGGGTCCGTGGCCCGCACGGCAAAGCCTCGCGCGGCGAAATACGCCGCCCAGCTCATGCCGATCTGCCCCAGGCCAACAATGGCGGCCGGGCGTTGTTGTAGTTCTGTAAGCGTAAACATCAGGTCTCCTGCAGCCGCATTCTTCATCGGATCGAAGATAATATGGTTCCTCAATCAATTCCTGATGGGAATATCCGGTATTTATGCGTATCGAGGATGCGGACGTCTTCCTGAAGCTGGCCGAGCACCAGAACGTGCGCCGCACGGCCGAGCGTGTCGGCCTGACCCAATCCGCCGTGACCAAAGTTTTGCAGCGGCTCGAATTGGAATTCGGCCTGCCCCTGATGGAGCGCAGCGCCTCCGGCGTCGTCCTAACCAAGGCTGGGCATCTGCTGCATGGCAAAGCCGCCGACCTCGTCGCTTCCTACGAAAGCCTGCGGCACGACATGGCGGCCGCGCAGTCTGCGCAAAAAGCCGTGGCGCGCGTGGGCATCATCCCCGCCTTGCTGGATGCCAAACTCCTGCCGGTGCTGGCCGTATGGCGCAAACAACATCCCGGCCAGTTCCTGCAGATCAGCGTCAAAGTCTCCGATGAACTCACCGAAATGGTCAGCCAGGGCGACCTGGACCTGGCCATCGGCTTTGCCCCGACGCCGCGCTCCGAACTGCAAGCCTTGGCCCTGGGTCCTCAGCGCTACCACGTGGTCGTGCGCGCCGGCCATCCCCTCACCCTGCCCGGCCGCTCGACCATGCAGGCCCTCGCCCAGGCCGAGTGGCTCCTGCCCGCGCCGTCTGTCGGTATGCGCCTGTGGGTCGAAAAAGCCTTTCTGGACCTGAACCTGCCCGCCCCCGTCACGGCCGTGCAGACCGACACCTCCACGGCCCAATTCGCCAGCCTCATCCGCGCCAGCAACCTCATCACCGCGCTGATGACACCCATGTTCCTGTCGCCGGCCGGCAAAGGCCTGGTCGAACTGCCCTTCGACGCCGAATCCAGCATGCAACCGCTCGTGCTGCTGACCCGCCGCGCCGCCTACCTCTCGCCAGCCACCCTCGCCTTGCGCGATGCGCTGCACCGCGCGTTCATGGGAAATCCGGCGCCGGCATAAGCCCGGAATGCGGACAAGGGCAAGACGGCGCGCACCGATACCCCAGCCGCTTCATCAAGGTGAGTCAAGCGAAGCGGGCTTAGCGCGCTCATGGACGGTGCGTTATGGACAACATTGCTGGTGGAGGCCAAGACCCCGCCTGCCCTGACCCGCTGCTCCCTGCCCGGCACAAAAAAGGCCGGAGGTATCTCCGGCCGATCTTCACTCCGGCATGGCGAGCCGGCGCGTACTATTGTTCGTCCGCCTTCGCAGCGGCGGCAAGCCCCTCGGTGTCTTTGGCAACACCGCGGACGAACTGATTGAATGCATCGACGGACGTCGAAGGTTGCGCTTCCATCCCCAGGGTTCCCAACTTCTCTTTGACCTCCGGATCCTTGAGAACAGCCGTGGAGACCTCATAGAGCTGCTCGACGATCTTCGGGTCCATCCCGGCCGGGCCATACAGACCATGCCACACGACAAAATCGTACCCCGGCAATCCCGCCTCGGCAGAGGAAGGAATTCCCGGGAACAGCGCCGAAGGCGCGGCAGAGGTCAATCCCAACGCCTTGATACGGCCGGCAGTCACTAAAGGCATGACGGTCGGAGGCGTCGCAAAGCTGATGTCCACATCGCCCGCGATGGTGGCCATTGCTGCCGGATTACCGCCCTTGTAGGGCACGTTAAGCAGCTTCACGTTGGCCGCGCGCATGAACTCCACCGCAGCGAGATGATTCGACGAGCCCACCCCTGCGCTTCCATGGGTAACGCGTCCGGGCTCCGCTTTGGCTTTGGCAATCAGATCCGCAAAACTCTTGATCGGACTGCTGTTCGCAGCGACAACCACCATGGGAAAAGTGACTAGCTTGTTGATGTGGCTGAAGCTCTTGATCCCATCGTAGGCCACTCCAGGGTAGAGCACTTTATCCATCCCATGAAGATTCATCATGCCGATGTACAAGGTGTAGCCATCCGGCTTGGCGCGCGCGACATAGCTGCTGGCGATGGTCGTCGCCGCGCCTGGCCGGTTCTCCACAATAATCGTTTGGTTCAGCTTCTGGCCCATTTTTTCGGCCAGTATGCGTCCCAATCCGTCGGCAGATCCGCCCGGTGCGAAGGGAACGACAAGGGTGATCGGATGATCGGGCCACGGTGCGGCGCTGGCCAGGCCAGAGACCATCGATATCGAGGTCATGACCAGGATCTTCGCAAGATGGCGGAATCCAAAGGAAGGCTTGAATGTGGACATATGCTTTCTCTTAATGACTATCAATACATGTTCTGCGCGATAAAGCGCTGGCCCAGCGTTTCAATGATCTGCACCAGCGCCAGGTGGGTGGCTGCCGGAATGCCGTCGACATTTGCATCGACGCAGTTGTCTACGGAGTTGATCAGGCCAACGTCCACGCCACGACGAAGCAAATGCTCTTCGCGGCCGGGCGTATGGAGCATAGCGGGATTACGCAAGCGCGCGGCCAAGGCAGCCGCGATAGCCGTACACCCCCAATTGCTGCATGCGGCCGTCACCAGGACGTCACACGCGGAGACCGCGCCGATCTTGGCGCCGTGCTTGACATTGCGAGCCACCACATCCGCGATGAGCCCCATGCCTATTTCGTTGCCACCGTCACCGATACAAAGCGTGGGGATGCCTTTGGTTAAAGCCAGATCGAAGATGTGGTCGATACGCGAGCGTCCTTGGCCGTAATCGATGGCGCGCATGCTGTAGTAAATACCGTCTTTTGCGCGGCCCACGCGCTCGGCGGAAATGAGCAAATCCGGCTTGATTCGAGCCAGCAACGCTTCGGCTTCCTGGTCCGCATTGTCCGTGCGCACCGTGAATGTCTCGAAAGAAACAGTCGCGAGGCTGCCGTCTGCACTGGCCTTCTTCGCTTCGTCATAGGCAAGCACGCAAAAGCCCGCAGCGGTAAAGATCGCCTTCAGGCCATCGACGAGAGTCTCCTCACAAACCACAACGTTGTGCGTTCCCAAGCCCAAGGTCAAGGCGCGAGCGAGAATTGCGGTGCCTGCCGGCCCATCATTCTCGCCGACACGCGGAGAGATCCACGCGCGAGAAACCGAGCCCGTCGTATAGAGCACGGTCGCCCCTCGGGGCAGCTTGGCCAGCAACTCCGCAGCGGCCCCGACCGGCGAGTGACCGGAAAGCTTCTCACGGGAAGCGTCGAGCAAGGCTTCGACACCTCGCCCTCCAATATCAATGTTGCTAAGCTGATCCAACCGCCGATCGAAGGCCGCGAGTGCTGAAGGCTGATTCATTGCATATCCTTGCCCAGAATAAGTTGCGAGACGAGGCCCGGGTCGCTGACCAGAGGCGCCAAGGTATCCAACGAAGTTGAAAGCGCGTTGACCACCGTCGCCAGTCCACCAAGGCGAGCGATGCCGTCCGGAGTCGGACGTAGCCGCAGGGAGGCCTTTGCACCGGGTTGGCCGTGCGTATTCGTTGTAAGCACGCCGTGATCGCGCAGAAGAATGGCTCCCAGGGCCGAGGTCACTTCCGCCGGCACCAGGCTGGTGTCACCGGGTTGCAGGCCGGCGCGCTCCAGAACCATAGCGAAGACGTCGTCTTCAACGATGATTGGTCCCAGGTCGCTACGCTGCACCCGCTCTGCGCCGAATTCTTGTTCGAACAACTCGGTCAACTGCTGTCCCAGCCCGGCCTCCTCGCGAAGCCAGGCAGATTCGAAAATCCCCAACGATTCGGTGACCGCCGCGACGATCGGAGCCCGCGCTTCGCTGCCGAATTCGGCGGCTTTTGCGGCGACCCGTTGAACGAGCGCATCGAGGCCTACCAATAGACCCGCGCGCGGCCCTATCATCCCCGCCTTGTCGCAGTTGGTGATAACGAGGTGTGCCCCCATCACCAGCGCATGCGTACCGTTATGCAGGATCGGTCGAATGCGTGCGCCGTAGGCGTCGTCGACCAGGCAGATCGTCCCGGCGTCGACAGCCATCTTTACCATCCCGGCGATCACGTCCTCGTCGAGCCGATCCAAATTACTGGACACGGTTGTGATCAACGTCAACGCCGGTTGCTGAACTCGAATGGCATCGCCGAATTCCTCTACCGTGTCGCACTCCACGAGATCCACACGCGCGGCATAGCACCCGCGTGGCACGGATGCGTGCGATTTGCTTCCCTCAGGAACAGCGCTTACGACGGGACGCCCCCCAGATAAAGCGCCGATAGCCGCAATGAGGCCCCCACTGGTCCGATTAAAGAGTGCCGCGGAATGCCGGGGACGAGCGCCGCCGAGGTGGTTCACGCCGGCATCCTGGAAGGCCTCGTCGATCAGGCCGGGTCCGGTCCATTCATCACACAGAACAGGCATCCGCTCTGCCTGCATAGGGAACGCCCGAAGATTCCCCGTGAACACCCCGATGGACTCGCTTCCCATTTCCGTCAAACGCTGCGTCGCGATGCGTTGTCCGTGCACCAGCCGCTGCCGCTCCTCCACGCTGGATTTGAGTATGTTTCCGCGCGCATATCCTACGGTACGGTCCAAGGGGTTGCCGTAACGGTCGGCCGGGACCTTCTCACTCGTGTTCTTCGCCATAATCGCCACTTCAAGGACAAGATTGGGCAGAATTTACGGGCGCTCGCCGAAATTTAGAACGACAGTTTGGCTAACAAGGGCCGTAAGATAAACTTACGCTCCTATAAAGGTGCCAAACGGCTGAGGGAACGGCTCATGCTCAATCTGAATCGCCTGCGTCTTTTGCATGAGCTGGCTGCGCTCGGGTCGATTACCGCCGTCGCAAAATCGATGGGGTTGACGCGGCCAGCCATTTCCCAGCAACTGGCTTTGCTTGAGGAGGAAATCAAAGAACCCCTCCTGGACCGATCATCGCAGGGCGTGACTCTCACGCCTGCCGGAGAACGGCTGGCCTTACGCGCAGCCGAGGTTTTCAACCTCGTCGAGCAAATCGAAAGTGATCTCCAGTCTGAAAGCGACTTTCTCACTGGAGAGGTCCGGGTTTCCGCCTTTGGATCGTTGGCTACCGGATTGGCCCCGCACGCATTTAGACAACTGCGTGCCAAGCATCCGCACATCTCCCTGATCTTCAACGAGACGGAATCAAACGCCGGACTCCGGGCTGTCGCCGCGCGGGAGATCGATCTCGCGGTTATTGACGAGTGGGCCGACATCATGCGCCCGGCGCGAGCGCTGCATTTCGCTCAACTCGGTGAAGATCGGTTCATGCTTGTCGTCGCGAGCGACCACCCCCTGGCCGGCCGCCGCAACGTGCGCCTGCAGGAGCTGAGCCAGGAAAAATGGGTCATCAATCAGGCGGCGCCGGCGTATCGCACGCACTTGATACGAGCGTGCCAGGCCGCGGGTTTCACGCCTATCGAGGTTTGCAACTGCAGCAATACCCCCGCGACCATCGAGTTTGTGCGGCAGATGGGGATGGTGACGGTGATCCCGAAAATGGGTCTCGGCTGGGCGGAGCGCCTGGGCGGGATAGCGATGGTCGGACTCCAGCCCCCCATCCATCGGAAGATTCGTGTCGCCATGCTCCCCAATGCATTAGCCAGACCCGCCGTGAACGCGACGTTCCAAGCGCTGAAGGAAGCCGCCGAACACTGGCAAAAATCCGAGTCCCATCCGCCTCGCGACGTTTCTCCGGCCCCCTGAACTCGCCTTTGCCTGGGCTCATACAGCGGCCGCTTACCATCGCGAAACAGGGGGGATAGCCTGGACTTCGCCCGCGGCAGACAGCCACGGACATTTGATTTATCCAGTCCGTAATAGCGAACATGCCGCGCAAACCGCCCATCGTCTTCCCTCAAGAACACCGTCTCCCGTCCGCACTGGGAGAACGGCTGCGTCTGGCCCGCAAGCGACGCACGGCCGCCCGTGCCCAAGCGATCAAGCCGGCGCCAGCCGCAGACGACGAGGGCTCGACATAAGCGCGCATGACGTCGCTCACTCGTCTTCTACAAGTGGCGCTAAGCCGCGGCATAAACCTATCGCTGACCGCAACGATGCAGTACGCCCGCCCACCCGATTGGTGGACTGAAAATGCACTCGTGTGGAATGACTGCCGGTGGTCTTCCCGTACGTCAGCGGACTGAGCCGACTCGGAAGCCCCTGGAGATGCAAAAGCTTGATCCCTGACCGCCCGATCCTGAAATCTCGGAACAGCGGCGGAGTGGAGCGGGTGAAGGGAATCGAACCCTCGTATGCAGCTTGGGAAGCTGCCGTTCTACCATTGAACTACACCCGCCTCGGGAGGCTGGCGCCGGCCGGGCGCGGGGCCCGGTTCAACGCAGGCGCGAATTATAGCTTGCTTTGGGCGGCTGAGGTGGCGCCTCGGGCACCGCCCCGCACACCCGCGGTCAGGCTGACGCCGCTCACTCGACCCAGGGCGTTTGCGCCCAGATCTGGCGCAGGCGGGCGTCGTCGCCTTGGAGGCGCTGTTGCCACTGCGGCCCATCCACATAGTCCATTTCCGTGAACTGCTGCTTCATCTGAGCCTGGAACTCCGGATTGGCGGCGACCTTGCCCAGCGCCTGGCGCAGCCTGCTGGCGACCTCGGCAGGCAGCCCTTTGGGCGCAACGATGCCGCGCTCCGAGGCAAAGACCAGATTCACCCCCAGTTCCTTGAAGGTGGGCACGTCCGGCGCCAGGGGGGAGCGCTTATCGCTCGCCTGAGCCAGCACCCGCATGCTCTTGCCGCTATAGGGCATGACTTCGCCCAGGTTCAGCCCGCCGATGACGGTATGGCCGCCCAGCACGGCGCTACGCAGCGGCCCGGCGCCGTTATAGGGCACATGGTTCAGTTTGACGCCCGTCAGGGCCTGAAACAGCACCAACGCCAGATGATCGTCCGTGCCCACGCCGGTCGATCCATAGCTCACGACATTGGGTTGGGCTCGCGCGGCGGAAACCAGCGCATCCAGGGTCTCATAGGGACTGTCGCTGGCCACGCTGAAGGCGCTGGGATCGCGCACCAGGTTGGCCAGGTAGGTGAAGTCTTCACCGGTAAAGCCCGCCTTGCGTTCGATCGGCAGCGACACCAGTCCGGGCATGTTGGTCATGGCCAGCGTATAGCCGTCGGGCTTGGCGCGCGCCACATAGGACAGCGCGATGGCACTCGAGGCGCCCGGTTTGTTCTGAACCACCACGGTGGTGCCGAGCTCCTTTTCCAGAAAAACGGCCAAGGAGCGGGCCGTCAGATCCGTGCCGCCGCCCGGCGCGAAGCCAACGACGAGTTCGATGGGCCGGTCAGGCCAGGCCCAGACGGGCGCGGCCGCGCAAAGGCCCGCCACCGAGAGCGCGACGCGCGCCAGAATATTGCATGAGAATGCCATTATTGATTGTCTCCATACCTCAGGTTGTCAGGCCGGTCGGCCATCAAGAAAGGACGCCAGCCCGCTCGCGTGCCGCTAGGCTGCCGGGCCGGCCGCGCCCGTAGACAGCACCTTGCCCGGATTCATCAGCCCCTGCGGATCCAGCGCATGTTTGATCCGGCGCATCAGATCCATCTCCACCGCGCTTTTGTAGCGTTCGAGGTCGTCGACACGCCGCTGGCCGATGCCCTGTTCAGCGCTGATGGACCCGCCTGCCTGGTGCACACGGTCATGCACGAATCGCTGGATTGCGGTCTGCGAGGCCTCCGGCGGGGGCAGCAGGTTGTAATGGAGATTGCCGTCGCCCAGGTGGCCGAACACCCGCATCGCCACGCCAGGAAACGCGGCAGCCAGGGCCTGATCGGTGGCGATCACGAAGTCGGGAATCCGCGACGCCGGCAGGGAGATGTCGTGTTTCACGCAAGCCGGGGCCTGAGCGAGCGCGAGCGTAATGCTTTCGCGCAGATGCCAGAATGCGGCGCTTTGCGCGCCGGAGACCGACACCGCCACATCCTCGGCCTCGCCGGCTTCCAGCGCCGCCGTCAGCACGGCCTCCAGCCGCGCTTGCGCATGCTGTTCGTCCTCGCTGTCGGAGAGCTCCAGCAGCGCGCACCAGGCGTCATCGGCCAGGGTGGCGAAGGGCAGACGCTGCTGCGGAAACGCGCGCATCACATCGCGCAAACAATGCGCCGACATGACCTCGAAAGCCGTCAGCGCCGCACCGAAGCCGGCGCGGGCGCGCTGCAACAGGAGCAACGCCTGCGGCAGGCCCGGCACCACGATCAGGGCGGTGCGTTGGGCCGCCGCCAAGGGAAAGAGTTTGAGTACCGCGGCAGTGATAATGCCCAGCGTGCCCTCGCTGCCGATATACAAATCCCGCAGGTCGTAGCCGGTGTTGTCTTTGCGCAGGCCGCGCAGACCGTCCCATACTTCGCCTTGCGGTGTGACGACCTCCAGACCCAACGCAAGCTCGCGCGCGTTGCCATAGCGCAGCACCTGCGTGCCGCCGGCATTGGTAGCCAGGTTACCGCCTAGGGTGCAACTGCCTTGCGCCCCCAGAGAGAGCGGAAACAAGCGGCCCGCGCGGCGGGCGGCCTCTTGAACAGTCTGCAGCACGCATCCAGCCTCGACCGTCATGGTGTCATTGTCCAGGTCCACTGCCCGGATGCGGTTCATGCGCGCCATAGACAACACCACGGCCGAGGCACTGGTATCCGGCGTGGCGGCGGCGACCTGGCCGGTATTGCCGCCCTGCGGCACGATGGGGACTCCGGCGGCCGCGCACAAGCGGACCACCTGGACCACTTCGCGGGTATCGGCGGGCCGCAGCACCGCCAGAGCCCGGCCGGTAAGGGTGCGGCGCCAGTCGGTGAGGTAAGGTTCGGCGTCCGGGCCCGTCAGCACATTCGGCGCGCCCAGACAGGCGATGAGGTTCGTCAACAAGGTCGCCTGGCTCATGCCTGCATCTCCCTGGCGGCGACGGGCGTGAGCAAGGCTCCGGTGCGCAGAAAGCTATCCACATTGTCAAAGACCAGGTCCGCCATCGCGGCGCGCGTCTCGTGCGTGGCACTGCCCACATGCGGCATCAGCGACACCTGGTCCAGGTCGGCGAATTCCGCGGCATCGGTAGGCTCGCGCTCGAGCACATCCAGCCCCGCGCCGCCCAGCTCACCACTGCGCAGCGCGGCCAGGACCGCCGTCTGGTCCACCACGCTGCCGCGCGCGATATTCACCAGAATGCCTCGCGGCCCCAACGCGCGAATCACGGCGGCGTCCACCAGATGGCGCGTGGCTGCGCCGCCCACGCACGCCACGGCCAGGAAGTCGGCCCAGTCGGCCAGTTCCACCAGGGAGTGCGCATATCCATAGGGCGAATCCGGCCTCGGGCTGCGGTTGTGATAGCGCACCTGCATATCGAATCCAGTCGCGCGCCGGGCGATCGCCTCGCCGATGCGTCCCAGCCCAAGAATGCCCAGGCGCTTGCCCGACACCCGGGTCGTCACGGGAAACTGCCCCAGCGCGCGCCACTGACCGGTCTTCACATAGCGATCGCCGGCCGCCGTGCGCCGCGCGGCTGACAGCAAGAGCGCCCAGGCCAGGTCCGCCACGCAGTCGTCCAGCACATCGGGCGTGACACTGACGCCGATGCCGCGCCGTGCCGCCTCGTGCAAGTCCAGCGTGTCGTGCCCGACGCCCCAACTGCACACGGCCTTCAGATCCGGCAACGCATCAAACATGCCGCCAGTAAAGCCGTGGCGCACCGAAGTCACCGCAAGGCGAATCCCTGGCAACGCCGTGCCGAACGCGGCCAGCCCCCGGGGCTCGTGCCAGGTCTGCAGGACACGGCAGCGCTGCGCGAGCCGCGCATCGAAAGCCGGGCCCAGCGACGCCACCTGCACCACGTCGAAAGCGGCAGTCACGCATGTTCTCCCGCGCGGGCCGGAATATAGTTGGCCGCGGCGGCAGCCTGCGCGAAGGACAGACCGTCGCGTATGCCCTGCTCCACTCGCTCATCGACCGCCAAGGCTTCCTGCGCCGCGGCCAGCACGTCCTGCAGGCGCGCGCGCGGTACGACGACCAGCCCCGTGTCGTCGCCGACCACGAGGTCGCCCTCGGCCACCTGCGCACCGCCTATCGTCACCGGCTCACCCATCGCCTGCAGCCGCAGCCGCGTCTTGCCGGTCAGCGGCGTGACGTGACGGCTGGCCAGCCACAGGCCCGTGGCCTGGATTTCGTCGACATCGCGGCAGGCGCCGTCGATGACCACCGCGGTCGCCTGGCGCTTGGACGCCGCCATCGACGCAATGCCGCCGAACGTGGAGATACACGTCCCCCCGGCGTCCACCATCAACACCCGCCCCGGGCCAGTCGCGGCCACGAGGCGGCCCACGGCGAAGTCGCTACGGTCGAAGTCCCCCAACCCGCCCCAGACGTGGCGCGCCGTGACGGCAAAGCCCGCCATGCGTCCTTGCCCCCCGCGACGCGTGATCCCCTGGACCACTCCCGCGATGCCCAGCGTGTCCATGGCGTCGGCCCAGGTACTGGTTCCGATAAGGGCGCAGCGCGCCAAGAGATCTTGCTCGGAATGACTCATTTTGCATTGACTCCGTCGGAATGGTTGTGTGGCCGGTCAGTCGATCTGCGCCCCCGAGAGCTTCACGCCCTCGGCCCAACGCTTCGCTTCTTCATTGATGAATGCCTGAAACGCCTGAGGCGAACTGTTGTTCACGTCGCCTCCCATCTCTTGCAGTTTCTTGGTCATCTCGGGCGTGGCCACGATCTTGGAGACATCCCGATAGATCTTCTGGCGCTGCTCGGCAGGCATGCTCGATGGCGCGAACAGGCCGAACCAGGTCGCGGCCTCGAAGTCCTTCATTCCGGCCTCGGCCATCGTCGGCACCTGCGCGATGGCGTCGACACGGCGCGGATGCGCCAGCGCAATCGCGTTGAGCTTGCCGGCCTGAATGTGCGGCAGGGCCGCCGACAGCGTGACGAATGCCATCTGCACCTGACCGCCGATCAAATCCGTCAGCATCGGCGCGTCACCGCGATACGGCACATGCACCAGTTTCAGTCCGGCCCGGGCCTTGAACAGCTCGCCAGTCAGATGCTGCGGCGTGCCGTTGCCGGTGGAGGCCATGCTCAAGCCATCGGGGGCCGCTTTGGCATAAGCGATCAGCTCGTCTAGATTCTTGACCGGCAAGGAGGGCGCGGTCACCAGCACCAGCGGGATGGTGGCGGTCAGCGTCAGCGGCGCAAAGTCCTTCAAGGGGTCATAGTTCAGTTTTTTGTAGAGACTGGCGCTGATGGTGTGGGCCGCCGTGGTCATATATAGCGTGTAACCATCACCGGGAGAACGGGCCACCGCCTCGGCGGCCACCGTCGTGCCGGCGCCGGGCCGGTTGTTGATAATGACCTGCTGCCCCCATACCGCCGGCAGCTTCTCCGCGATCAGCCGCGCGATGACATCCGTGGCGCCGCCGGGGGGATACGGCACGATCAACGTCACCGGCTTGTCCGGATAGCCTGCCGCCCCCGCCGCGCCTGCACCGAAAATCAGCCCGATCGCGGCCAACATGCCTGCCATGCACTTGCGCTTATTCATTGCTCTGTCTCCTGTGGATGTTTTTCTGCTCTGACTACTGAAGGACGTAATCGGCCCCGCTGCGCGCGCAGATCTCACGGATATGCGCGTCCAGCCGGGCCGGGATCGGTATGCCCTCGCGCAGCCGCTGCTCGCGCGTGGCCATCTCGGGTTCGCCGGCCACCATCACGGGTTCGTCGGGGTCGGCCGGCGGGGTGGCATGCATCGTGTCGATGACGGCGTCCAGATCGCTCTCGAACTCTCCCTCGTCTCGAAATGCATCCGGATCGATGGCCATGAAGAAATGGCCGATGTTGTCGGGGTCGCCCGGCTTCTGCGTGCGATTCCGAATCGGGGAGAACGATGCGCCGGTCAAGGTGCCGCCCAATATGTGCACCATCATCGCCAGGCCATAGCCCTTGTGGCTGCCCAGTTCCAATGAGCCGCCCAAGGGTGTCAACCCTCCCTCGGGCTGCCTGAACACGTAGTCCATGCCCGCCTGAGGATCGATGACCGGCTGGCCCGCCGGATCCACCACCCAGCCTGCGGGCATGGATGTGTCGTTGAGCTGATAGACCTTGACCTTGTTGGCGGCCACGGTGGTCGTCGACATATCCAGCACGAAGGCCGGGTTGCGGCCCGCGGGCGCCGCGAACGCCAAGGGATTGGTGCCCAGCACGGGGGCCGCTCCGCGAGGCGGCACCATCGTCATCCCTCGCGTGGCGGTGGTCACCAGGCCCACGAGCCCGCGCGCACTGGCCATGCGCGCATACAGGCCCGCCGCGCCGAAATGATGCGAGTTCCGCACGCCCACCACGCCCACGCCGTGCTCCAACGCCTTGTCGGCGGCCAGTGTCATGGCCATGGCCGACACCGGATGGCCCAGCCCGGCGCCCCCGTCCAACAGGGCCGTACAGCCGCGATCGCGCACGACGCGCGGCCGGGACTGCAAAGACAGCATGCCGGTGTTGCGCATGTCCTCGTACATCATCAGCATGGATACCCCGTGCGAATCCACGCCCAGCAAGTCCGTTTCGACCATGATGTCTGCGGCGGTCTGCGCCAGATCCGGCGCCATGCCCCAGGCATCGAGAATGACCAGTATCTGACGCTTTACTTTCCCGGCGTCCACAGTGATTGCGCTCATTGCCCCCCTCCCGCCCTGTTCGGCTGTCAAATTTCCGGCGTCGCGTTATTGCTTCTTCTGGCCCGCGGCGGCCAGAAGCTCGCCCCACAGCACCGTCTGCGACGCAACGTAGTCGTTGAACGCTTGGGGCGTACGCGGCGCGGCTTGCTGGCCCTGCTTGGCAAAGAAGGCCGTCGCCTCCTCGCTTTGCAAGGCCTGCACGAAAGCCTGATTCAAACGCGCGACCACGGGCGCGGGGGTCGCGGCCGGCGCGAACAACCCACCCCAGGCCACGAACTCGTAGTCGGGCAGACCGGATTGCGCCAGCGTGGGCGTGTCCGGCAAGGAGGCAACACGCTCGCGCGGCGTGACCGCCAGCGCGCGCAACTTGCCGGCATCGATGTAGGGGCGCGTCACGGAGATATCCGTGATCATGAAGTCCAACCGCCCGGCCAGCAGGTCCGTGATGGCTTGCGGCGTGCCTGCATAGGGGACGTCCACCGCCTGGATGTCCGCCATGCTTTTGAGCATCTGCGCGGCGGCCAGGCTGCCGGTGTTCCCGGTGCCGTAGTTGAGCTTGCCCGGATTCGCCTTGGCATAGGCAATGAGCTGCGCCACATCCTGCACCGGCAGGTCCGGCCGCACGACCAGCACCAAGGGGTTCATGGTGAATTGGGTGATCGCGGCGAAATCGTGCTCGGGGTCGTAGGCCAGCTTTTTGAACAGGTGTACGTTGGCCGATTGCGTGGAGTTGGTGCCCACCAACAGCGTGTAGCCGTCCGGCGCGGCGCGGCTGACTTCCGAGGCCGCAATACTGCCCTGGGCCCCGGCCTTGTTCTCGACGATCACGCTTTGGCCCAAGGCTCTGCCGACGCGCTCACCCAGGAAGCGGGCCATGGCGTCGGTGGTGCTGCCCGCGGGAAATGGCACGACCAGACGAATGGGCCGCGCCGGGTAGTCCTCCGCGGCGCCTGCCGGCGCCGCCAGACCCACGGCCAGGCTCGCCGCCAGAAACAGGGATGCAATTTTCATAATGTTGTCTCCTCGTGGGCGCATCGGGTCCGCGTTCGAGGTGGCGGACCTGCGATGCTTTTCACTGTCCTGCCCCGGCGCTCTGCGGCGCCGTGTGGCGAATCGCTCTGGCCTGTCTGCTGCGCTAAGCGCTCTCCTGCGCCTCACGCCATGCCAGCAACCGGGAAACGCCCTCGGCCATGCTGACCTTGGGTTGCCAGCCGATTTTCTGACCCGCAAGGTCGTGGGGAATATGGAAAGCGCCGCCAGAGGTCAGGCGCACGGTGCCCGGCGGGTCCGGCTTGATCTCGGGCTGCAGATCGCTTTTGCAGTAATCGAGAACCAGCCGCACCAACTCGCCTGTCGTGATGGGCGCCGGGCCCGACACATTCACGGCCACGTCGGTCGCGTTGCTTTGAAAGGCCGCCACGTTGGCGCGCGCCACGTCTGACACGTGGACAAAGTGTTTGGTATCCGTGCCATCGCCGGGCAGCACCGGGCGTTCCCCTTTGCGCACCCGGTCATAGGTTTCCATGATGTAGAGCGAATTGGCCGCGCGGTAATGCTGACGCTCGCCGTATACGGTGGAATACCGCAACACCACGTAATCCAGACCCGCCTTCTGGTAGTACTGACGGCAGAGCTGTTCACCCATGATCTTGGATGCGCCATACAGGATGGCGGCGGGCGGCGCCCCCACGGAATGGAAGGGTCCGTTTTCCACCAAAGCCCCCGCGATGCCCGTGCCGTAACCGTAGACCGCATTGGAGGAAGCAAAGACGATCTTCTTGACCTTGTTGGCGCGGCAGGCTTCCAGCATGTTTTGTGCGCCACGGATGTTCACATCCACCGCCTGCCAGGGCGTCTGCGCGAAGCCCAGCGTCATATAGGCGGCCAGGTGCAGCACCCCGTCCACGCCTTCGGTAGCGGCCAACAGGTCAGGCAGGCGCATCAGATCGCCACGCACCACTTTGACGCGCGGGTTGTCCTTGAGATGCGCAATCGCCTCGGGGGTGCCGAAAGCGAAATTGTCCAATAGCACCACCTCTCTGACGCCAGCCGCCAGCAGGGCGTCGGCGGTGTGGGAGCCCACCAGGCTGGCGGCGCCGGCGATCAGGATACGGGAGTCGGCCAGCGACAGCGCAATGCCTTTCTTTTCAGTCGTCATAGATGTTCAAAGTCCCAAGGGTTTGTCGTGCATGCCCCAATACAGGCTCTTGACCTGGCTATACAGGCGCAGGCCGTGCAGGCCTTTCTCGCGCCCGATGCCGCTGGCCTTGAAGCCGCCGAATGGCGTGGCGATGTGCGATTGCTTATAGGTGTTGATCCAGATCGAACCGGCTTCGATTTCGCGGGCCACGCGCCAGGCGCGCGCATAGTCGCCCGTCCACATGCCCGCAGCCAGACCGAAGGCGGTGTCGTTGGCTTGGCCGACGACATCCTCCTCATCCTCGAAGGGCAAGGCCACGAGCACGGGGCCGAATATTTCTTCCTGGCAGACGCGCGCGCCGTTGCCCAAGCCATCGATCACCGTGGGCAGATAAAACCAGCCGTTGGCCAGTTCTTGCTGGGCGGGCGGCGCTCCGCCGACCAGCACGCGGCCGCCTTCGGCGCGCCCGATATCGACGTAGCCGGCGACCTTGTCACGATGCGCCCGCGAAACGAGCGGTCCCATCTGGGTGGCGGGATCGTCGGGCAGACCGACCCGGATCTGCCGCGTGCGCTCCACCAGCGCATCCATGAAGCGCCCATAGATGGACTTCTGCACGAACAGCCTGGAACCGGCCACGCAACTCTGCCCGGCCGAACCGAAAATGCCCGATACGACCCCGGCCACCGCACGCTCCAGGTCGGCGTCCTCGAACACCATATGCGGCGACTTTCCGCCCAGTTCCAGGCCGACCGGAATCAGGCGCTGGCCAGCAATACCGCCGATCGCGCGCCCGGTTTCAGTGCCGCCCGTAAACGACACCATCCGCACCCCGGGATGCCGTACCAGCGCCGCGCCCACGTCCTCGCCATAACCGGGCAGCACCGTCAGCAGCCCTTCCGGAAGGCCCGCCTCCGTGCAGATGCGTGCCAGCTCCAGCGCCAGTTGCGGTGTTTCCTCGGAAGGCTTGATCAGCACCGCATTCCCCGCGGCCAGGGCGGGCGCGGCTTTCTGCGCCTCATTCATGATGGGCGAGTTCCACGGCGTAATGGCGGCAATGACGCCGAAGGGCTCGGCCAGCGCCATCGAAAAGTACTCTCCCCGGGGCGAGGTCATTTCGTTCTGCCAGGTCTCGCACACCGCGGCGTAATACCGGAAATGCCCGGCCGCGCTGTCGACCATGTTCAGGCACTCCTTCCACGGCTTACCGCTGTCGAGCATCTGCAGGCGGGCCAGGGGTTCGCGCTCGGCGGACAGGCGGCGCCCGATCTCGTACAGCGTGGCGGCGCGCTGATCCGGACGCAGCTTGCGCCAGGGCTTGTGCCGGTAGGCTTCCCAGGCAATGCCGACCGCCGTATCCACGTCCTCTGGCAGGGCGCGGGTGACGATGCCGGCGATGCTGCCATCGGCCGGGTTGATGGAGGTAATGACGGCGTCGCCGTCGTGGCTCAGGCGCCAGTTGGCGCCCAGCCGGAAGGGCTTGTTGCTTGGTGCGTCCATAACGTCTCGGAATCCGGAAGGGCTTCGACAGACGTCATCATCGGGCGGCCAATTATTAGATACAAATAGATATTTATCTAATATTCTTAGTCTATGGCTATCAATATCAAATACCGGCCGCTCAAGGCCTTCCTGCTGGCGGTGGATACCGGCTCCTTCACGCACGCAGCCAACCATCTCGGCGTGACGCAACCGTCTTTCACGGCATTGATTCAGGACCTGGAAGAAGTCCTGGGCCTGCGTCTCTTCGAGCGCACCACGCGCAGCATCAGCCTGACCTCGGCCGGCCAGGATTTCTACGCGCGCGTGCAACGCCCCATCGCCGACCTGGAAGAGGCCTATCGCAGCCTCGCAGACCTGGCCGCCGTGCGGCGCGGCAACGTGGCGCTCGGGGCCTTGCCCTCGACCGCGCTCAGCCTGCTGCCTGCCGCGACCGGCACCCTGCGCCTGGCGCATCCGGCGCTCAAGGTGCGCGTGGTCGAAGCGCACAACGACGAGCTGGTGACGCTGCTGCGCACCAACCAGATCGAATTCGCGGTGGCCGCGCAGGCCGAACCCATGCCCGATCTGACCTTCACCCCCCTGGGCGAAGACTGCTTCTGCGCGGTGTATCCGGCCGGCCATCCGCTCGATGACGAGTCCGGCACGCTGCATTGGCGCGACGTATTGCGGTACGACCTGATTCTGCTGTCACAAGGCTCCAACGCGCGCCAGCAATTCGACCGCGCCGTGCGCGACGAGGTCGACGCGCCAGCCACCGCCTTGCGCTATGACGTCACGCATATGGGCACCGCCGCTGGCATGGTGCGGCAGGGCTTAGGGGTGAGCGTGCTGCCGCGCCTGGCGCTGCCCGAGCTCAATCTGTCGGGGCTGCGCTGCACCCCGCTCGGCGATGCCTCCGCGCGCCGCTATATCGGGCTGCTCCACCGCCGCGACCGTTCCCTGTCGCCGGCGGCCCAGGCGTTGATTGCGCAGCTGGGTAAGGCGATGGCTGCCATACAGCCGCGCCTGCTGCCGCTGCCGGCGCTACCGCCCGCCGGATGAGGCTGCCTCGCGGCAGACGCCCCCCTCAATCCGCGCGTTCCGAAATCTCGATCAGGTTCAGGTCCGGGTCGCGCAGGTAGATGGAGCGCAGGGCGTGCACGGCGCCGGTGCGGCGCACCGGGCCTTCGATGATGGTGGCGCCCTTGGCCGAGAGCTGGGCGATGACGTCATCGAGCGGGATGGCGGCGATAAAGCACAGGTCCAACGCGCCCGGGACGGGCAGATGCGCCTTGGGCTCGAACTCACTACCCTTGATGTGCAGGTTGATTTTCTGGTTGCCGAACCGGAAGGCTTTGCGGCCCTGGCCAAAGCGCTCCAGGGTCATGCCCAGCAGCCCGACGTAGAAATCCACGCAGGCGGTTTCGTTGGCGGTGGTCAGGACGAGGTGGTCGAGATGATCGATCATGAGGCGCTACCGGTGGTGGGTCCGCCACGATGGTAGCGCCTGGCCGGCGTGCCGGCCACCGGCTACGCCGGCTTGACGAAATGCTCGCGCACGATGGCCAGGGTGCGCTCGGCCAGGGGCGAGCCGTGGCGGGCCGGCCAGATGAGCTGGCTGCGCGAACGCGCCTCATGATCGAAGTGGAGAAAGCGCGTGCCGGCCAGACGGCTGCGCGCCATGCAGGCCGGCACGATGGATACGCCCAGGCCTTGGGAGACCAGGGAACACACGCTCAACCAGTGCCTGACCTCATGGCGCACGGCCGGATGAAACCCCGCCGCCACGCACAACGACAGCACGGTCTCGTGATAGCTGGGCGACGCTTCGCGCGCGAAAAAAATGAAGTCGTCGTCGACCAGTTCGCGCAGCTCGAGCTTGCGCCGCGCCGCCAGCGGATGCCCCTGCGGCAGGCAGACCACGAAGGGCTCGGCCATGAGGTCCAGGCTGCAGACTTCGGGCGGCAGGGGGTTGGCATGAACGAAGCCCAGGTCGAGTTCGCCGCGCTGGATGGCCTCGATCTGGTCGTGCGAATTGCGCTCCTGCAAAACTTGTTCGACCCCGGGCAGTTGCAGCCGCAACTGGGCCAGCACGTCGGGCAGGCCCCGGTACAGCATGGAGCCCACGAAGCCGATGCGGCAACGCCCCTGCAAGCCCGCATCGACGCGCTGCACCAGCAGGCTGATCTCTTCCGACTGGCGCAGCAGCGCCTGGGCCTGGCCGTAGAGCACCTGCCCGGCCGGTGTCAGCGCCACATGCCGGCTATTGCGCTCGAGCAGACGCACGCCCATTTGCTCCTCGAGCTGGCGGATGGCGTACGACAGCGGCGGCTGCGAAATATGCAGGCGCCGCGCGGCCCGGCCGAAGTGGCGCTCTTCGGCCACGGCGATGAAGTAACGCAGCAGGCGCAGTTCCATAAGTCTCCGTCGATATTCTTTTTGTATTGATTGACATTAAAACAGTATTTGTATGGATCGATAAGCCGGCGCACCATCGAGCCAACCGACCTCTGGAATCGTCATGCCCGAACAGACCGCCGTCCCGGACTCCCGGGGCCAGAACCTTTTCGATGTGGATCCCTATGCCGCGCCCATGGCGGCGTGCTATCTGCCCGCGGATCTCTATGCCCATCTGCTGCCGCATCTGCGCCGGCTGGGCGAACTGGCGGGCGGCCGGATGGACGAGCTGGCCATGACGGCCGACCACCATGCGCCCACCCTGTCGGTGCGCCATCGCAGTGGCGCGGACGAGTCGCGCCTGGAAAAACACCCCGCCTACGTGGAGCTGGAACGCCTGGCCTACAGCGAATTCGGCTTGGCGGCGCTGTCGCACCGCGCCGGGGTGCTGGGCTGGTCCCAACCCATGCCGGCGGCGGCCAAATATGCCTTGAGCCACCTGTTCGTGCAGGCCGAGTTCGGCCTGTGCTGCCCGGTGAGCATGACGGATTCGCTGGCGCGCACGCTGCGCCGCTATGGTGACCCCGCCCTCGTCGAGCAGGTCGTGCCGCAGGTCACCAGCCTGGACTTCGACACCCTGCGCCAGGGCGCCATGTTCATGACCGAACAGGGCGCGGGCTCGGACGTCAGCGCCACCGCGACCGAGGCGCACCTGGACGAAGACGGCACCTGGCGCTTGAGCGGCGACAAATGGTTCTGCTCCAATCCCGACGCGGGCTTTGCCATGGTGCTGGCCCGCAGCGAAAGCGATCCCGGCCTCAAGGGCGTGTCGCTGTTTCTGCTGCCGCGCGACCTGCCCGACGGCACGCACAATCACTATCGCATTCTGCGCTTGAAAGACAAGCTGGGCACGCGCTCGATGGCCAGCGGCGAAATCCGCCTGGAAGGCGCGCGCGCCTGGCTGGTGGGCGAACGCGGCCGCGGCTTCAAGCAGATGGCCGACATGATCAACAACTCGCGTCTGTCCAACGGCATGCGTGCGGCCGGCCTCATGCGCCGGGCCGTGAGCGAGGCCATGTTCGTGGCGCGCGAGCGCCAGGCCTTCGGCCGCTCGCTGGTGGATATGCCCCTGATGCGCCGCCAGCTCGCCAAGATGATGCTCTGGACCGAACAGGCCCGCAGCGTGATGTACCAGACCGCCCAGGCGCTGGCGCAGGCCGAAGCCGGCCAGGCCAGCCCGGCCCTGGCGCGTATCATGACGCCGCTCATCAAGTTCCGCGCCTGCCGCGATGCGCGCAAAGTCACCGGCGACGCCATGGAAGTGCGCGGTGGCTGCGGCTATATCGAAGAATGGGTCGAGCCGCGTTTGATGCGCGACGCCCATCTGGGTTCGATCTGGGAAGGCACGAGCAATATCGTGGCGCTGGATGTGCTGCGCGCCATCCGCCGCGAAGACGCCTTGCCCGCGCTGCGCGCCCATGTGGACGCCCTGCTGCAAGCCGGCCGCCCCTGCGACGCGGCCTTGGCCGAGCGCCAGCGCCAGGCGCTGGATGCGGCGTTCGCCTTGGCCGATCATGCGGCGCAGGGGCAGCGTGATGAGCTGGCCCGCCAGGCGGCCTCGGCGCTGTACCACGCGCTGTCGCTGGCCGCGCTGCGCTGGGAGGCCCGGCTGCCGGCGCTGGCCGGCCGCGCCCTGCTGGCCGATCAGGTGCTGCGTCATCGCCTGCTGCCGCGCGACCCTTGCGCCCCGGAAGAAAACGAAGATGCGCTGAATCAGCGCGTATTGCAGGCCCAGGCCTGACCCCCGCGCGGCGGCTCGATCCGCCGCGTGTCCATAACGACAGGAGACACTCCATGCCACGCATGACCCTACGCCGCCTGGGCGCGGCGCTCGCCCTGGGAGCCTGCCTGATCGGCGGCGCGCAGGCGGCCTACCCCGACCACCCCGTCACGCTCGTCGTCCCCTTCCCGCCGGGCGGCCCGACCGACGCCATGGCGCGCCGGTTGGCCGAAGGCCTGAAAGACCAGCTCGGCCAGACTGTCGTGGTGGAGAACCGCGGCGGCGCCGGCGGCAACATCGGCGCCGAGTATGTCGCGCGCGCCAAACCCGATGGCTACACGCTGTTGTTCGGCACGTCGGGCCCGCTGGCCATCAATGTCAGCCTGTACAAAAACCAGGGCTATGACCCGCGCACCAGTTTCACGCCCATCGTGCGCATCGGCCATCTGCCCAACATCCTGGTCGTGCATCCTTCGGTGCCCGCGCACAACGAGCAAGAGCTCATCGCGTATGCGCGCAGCCACCCCGAGCAACTGAGCTATGCGTCGTCGGGCAATGGCGCCTCCTCGCATCTGGCCGGCGTCCTCTTTAACAACATGGCGCAGACGCGCATCCTGCACGTGCCCTACAAAGGCACGGGCCCGGCGCTCAACGATCTGGTGGGCGGCCAGGTGTCCATGTCCTTCACCGACATCCTGACGGCCCTGCCCTTTGTGCAATCGGGCAAGCTGCGCCCCATCGGGCTGGCCAGCGCCGAACGCTCCGCCTCGCTGCCCGATCTGCCCACGTTGGCCGAACAAGGCCTGCCGGGCTACGACGTGAGCGTGTTCTTCGGCATCGTCGCGCCCAAGGGCACGCCGCCCGAGATCGTCGACAAGCTCAACAAGGCCTTCATCAATACGCTGGACTCGGCCGCCGTCAACGAAACGCTCACCCGGCAAGGCATCGTGCCCGCCAAAGAGCGCAGCCCCCAGGCCCTGCAGACCTTCATCAATGAAGAAGTGGACAAATGGGGCAAGGTCATCCACGAAGCCAATATTTCCATCGACTGACATGAACGCATCCGCTCTGCCCCAAGGCGCCCTGGCCGGCTGCCGAGTCATTGATCTGTCGCGCGTGCTGGGCGGCCCTTACTGCACCCAGATGCTGGCCGACCATGGCGCCGATGTCCTCAAGATCGAGCCGCCCGACGGCGACGAGACGCGCGGCTGGGGCCCGCCGTTTGCCGACGGCGTGGCGGGAGGCTCGGCCTCCTACTTCGCCGGCGTCAACCGCAACAAGCGCGGCATCACACTGAACCTGGCGCGGCCCGAAGGGCGTGCCTTTCTGCTCGGGCTGCTGGCCGACGCCGATGTCGTGGTGGAGAACTTCAAGCCCGGCACCATGGAAAAATGGGGCTTGGGCTATGAGCGCCTGAAGGCCGACTTCCCGCGCCTGATCCATTGCCGCGTCAGCGGCTTTGGCGGCGACGGCCCCCTGGGCGGCCTGCCGGGTTACGACGCCTGCGCGCAAGCCATGTGCGGCCTGATGAGTGTCAATGGCGAGCGCGACGGCCCGCCCACGCGCGTGGGCCTGCCCGTGGTGGACATGGTCACGGGCCTGAACGCCGCCTCGGCCATTCTGCTGGCGCTCTACGAACGCGAGCGCAGCGGCCTGGGCCAGTTTCTGGACATCACGCTGTATGACTGCGCCATCTCGCTGCTGCACCCGCATGCGGCCAATTACTTCTATGGCGGCCAGGTCCCCCAGCGCAGCGGCAATGCCCATCCCAACATCGCGCCCTACGAAACCTTCGCCACCGCAGCCGGCGAGATTTTCCTGGCCGTGGGCAACAACCGCCAGTTCGCGGGCCTGTGCGAGACCCTGGGCGCGCCCGAACTCGCCAGCGACCCACGCTTTGCCGATAACGCCGCACGCCTGACCCATCGCCCGGCGCTGCGCGAGGCCTTGAGCGGCCTGCTGCGTGCGCACCAGGCCGCCGAGCTGGCAGAACGCCTGCTCAAGCACGGGGTGCCGGCCGCGGCCGTGCAGGATGTCGCCGAAGTCCTCGATCATCCCCATACGCACCACCGGGGCATGGTGCTCGAAGACGCAAGCTATCGCGGCATCGCCAGCCCCATCAAACTGTCGCGCACCCCGGCCAGCCTGCGTCGCGCGCCGCCGGCCAAGGGCGAGGCCAACGCCGAGCTCGGCGTGCCCCCCGAAGCAGCCTGAACCCCGGGATCCGCCCCCCGATTTTCCGGGGCGGCGGCTCCCACTACAATCCGGGTTATGAACGCGAATACCCCGACCAATCTCCCCCCCGCCGCGGCGGATGCCGAGCCCCTGACGCCGGCCACCCAGGCCGCGCTGGAACCGGCCCAGCACGCGCCGGCCAGTCCTGGCGCCACGCACATCCGCAGCTTTGTGCATCGCCGCGGCCACATCACGCAACGCCAGCGCGATGCCCTCGATCAGTTGATGGACAAATGGGCCCTGCCCTATGCGGCGCGCCCGCTGGATCCGGCCGCCGCCTTCGGGCGCGAGGCGCCGACCATCCTGGAAATCGGTTTCGGCATGGGCGAGACCACCGAGAAGATCGCGCTGGCCCGTCCCGGCGACAACTTTCTGGGCGTGGAAGTCTTCAACGCCGGCGTGGGCTCCATGCTGCACCGGATCGAGACTTCCCAGATCCCCAATGTGCGCATCATCCAGCACGATGCCGTCGAAGTGGTGCGCGACATGATCGCCCCCGATTCGCTGGCCGGGGTGCATGTCTATTTTCCGGACCCCTGGCCCAAAAAACGCCATCACAAGCGCCGCCTGCTGCAGCCGCCTTTCGTGCATCTGCTGGCCAGCCGTATCCGCCCCGGCGGTTACCTGCACTGCGCCACCGATTGGCAGGACTACGCCGTGCAGATGCTGGAGGTTCTCAGCGGCGAGGCGCTGCTCGAGAACACCGCGCCTGACTACGCCGAGCGGCCCGATTACCGCCCGCAAACCAAGTTCGAGACCCGCGGCCTGCGTCTGGGCCATGGCGTCTGGGACCTGATCTTCAAGCGCAAGGCCTGAGTCCCTCAAGGAGAGTCCCCATGCTCTATCCCGCGATCGAGCCCTACCGCCATGGCATGCTGGACACCGGCGACGGCCACCAGGTGTATTGGGAGCTTTGCGGCAACCCGCAGGGCAAGCCCGCTGTCTTTCTGCATGGCGGCCCTGGCAGCGGCTGCTCGCCGGTGCATCGCCAGTTGTTCGACCCGCAGCGCTACAACGTGCTGCTGTTCGATCAGCGCGGCTGCGGGCGCTCCACGCCGCACGCCAGCCTGCAGAACAACACCACCTGGGATCTGGTGGCCGACATGGAGCGGCTGCGCCAGGAAGTCATGGGCGCCGAGCGCTGGCTGGTGTTCGGCGGCTCCTGGGGCTCGACCCTGGCCCTGGCCTACGCCGAAACGCACCCGGCGCACGTCAGCGAACTGGTCGTGCGCGGCATCTTCACGCTGCGCCGCGCCGAGCTCTTGTGGTTCTACCAGGAAGGCGCGTCCTGGCTCTTCCCGGACCGCTGGGAAGGCTACCTCGCGCCCATTCCCGAAGCGGAGCGCGGCGACATGATCGCGGCCTACCGCCAGCGCCTCACCGGCGCAGACACGGCCGAGCAATTGCGCGCCGCCAAGGCCTGGAGCCAATGGGAAGATCACACCATCACCCTGCTGCCCAGCCCGCGCCACCAGCAAAGCCATGCCGCCGATCGCGCGGCGCTGGCCTTCGCCCGCATCGAAAACCATTATTTCGTCCACGCCGGCTTCATGGAAGAAGGCGAGCTGCTGCGCGATGCGCACAAGCTGCACGGCATTCCCGGCACCATCGTGCAAGGACGCTACGATGTCTGCACCCCCGCGCGCACGGCCTGGGATCTGCACCGCGCCTGGCCGCAGGCGGACTTCCATCTCGTGCCCGATGCGGGTCACGCCTTCGACGAGCCCGGCATCCTGGCCCGTCTGATCGAGGCCACCAACCGATATGCCAGCAGCAAGGATTGATTGATATGCAGATCACGCTCAACGGCCAGGCGCGCGAGTTGCCGGCCGGCACCACCGTTCTCGGCCTGCTCGACACCCTCGGTTATACGGGCAAGCGCGTCGCGGTCGAGCGCAATGGCGACATCGTGCCCAAAAGCCAACACGCCGGCACCCCGCTGGCCGACGGCGACCAGGTGGAAATCGTCGTGGCCGTCGGCGGCGGCTGAGCCCGGCAGGCTAGCAAGCTGTTACAACCTCGTCATTTCGCCGACATGCCTGCTTGACCATAATCGGTCCTAGCGCCGGGGTCAGCCGACCCCGGCCCTCGTTGTCATCAACAACCGGAAAAGGGACAAGACCATGGGCCTGCTCAGTTTCATCAAGGATGTCGGCGAAAAACTCTTTGGCGCCAGCGAAGCCAAGGCCGCCACGGCGGAAGAACTGAAGAAAGAACTCGACAAGCATGGTTTGTCGGCCTCCAACCTCGACATCAGCGTCAATGGCGATACCGTCACGGTCAGCGGCGAAGCCGCCTCGACCGAAGAGGCCGAAAAAATCGCGCTCGCCCTGGGCAATACCGTGGGCGTGGCCAAGGTGGACAACCAGCTCACGGCCAAGCAGGCCGCCCCCGAAGCCAAGATGTACACCGTGCAAAAGGGCGACACGCTGTGGAAGATCGCCGAAGCGCAATATGGCAAAGGCAAGGGCGGCCAGTACAACGTCATCTTCGAGGCCAACAAGCCCATGCTCAGCGACCCGGACAAGATCTATCCGGGGCAGGTGCTGCGCATCCCCCCGCTGTCGTAAACCGCATTCAGATCGGGCCGGCCGACCCCGCAGCGTTGGCTGGCCTGTGCCGGCGCGGGCTATCCCGTCAGTGCCGGCGGATTCGGCCAAACGCGATGTTTGGCCGTTTTTTATGCGCCGCGCGGGCCGCGCGCGGCGCCGGCGCGATCAACGGCCAAAGCCGCCGAAGCGCCCCATGCCCTTCAGGCCGCCCATGGCGCGCATCATCTTGGCCATGCCGCCTTTTTTCATCTGCTTCATCATGCCCTGCATCTGCTCGAACTGATTGAGCAGGCGGTTGACTTCCTGCACCGGCACGCCAGCGCCGGCGGCGATGCGGCGTTTGCGCGACGCCTTGATGAGCTCGGGCTTGGCGCGCTCGCCAGCCGTCATCGAGTTCAGGATGCCTTCGGTGCGGCGCAATTGCTTTTCGGCCTGGCCGCCCTGCAACTGGCCCGCGGCCTGTTGAAACTGCGACGGCAGCTTCTCCAGCAGGGAGTTCATGTCGCCCAGTTTCTTGACCTGGCCCAGTTGCTCGCGGAAATCGTTCAGGTCGAACTTATCGCCCGACTTGATCTTCTTGGCGAGCTTCTCGGCCTCGGCGATATCGATGTTCTTCTGCGCCTGCTCGACCAGCGACACGATGTCGCCCATGCCCAGCACGCGTTGCGCCATCCGCTCGGGATGGAAAGCCTGCAGGCCGTCGAGTTTTTCGGAGACCCCGACGAACTTCAAGGGCTTGCCGGTGATGTGCCGCACCGACAGCGCCGCGCCGCCGCGCGCATCGCCATCGAGCTTGGTCAGCACCACGCCGGTCAGGGGCAAGGCATCGGCAAAGGCGCGCGCGGTGTTGACCGCATCCTGGCCCTGCATGGCGTCGACGACGAACAGCGTTTCCACCGGCTTGACCAGCGCGTGCAGCGCGGCGATCTCGCGCATCATGGCTTCGTCGATGCCCAGGCGGCCGGCCGTATCGACGATCAGCACGTCATAGTGATGGCGGCGGGCATGCTCGACCGCGTTGCGGGCGATGTCTTCGGGCTTCTGGCTCGGATCCGACGGCAGGAAATCCACCCCCACCTGGGCGGCCACGCTCTTGAGCTGGTCGATGGCCGCGGGACGATAGACGTCGGCCGACACCACCAGGACCTTTTTCTTGCCGGTCTTGCGCCCGCCCTGGGTGTGTTCGCCCTCGGACAGCCAGCGAGCCAGCTTGCCGGTCGTGGTCGTCTTGCCCGCGCCCTGCAGGCCGGCCATGAGGATGACGGCCGGCGGCTGCACGGCCAGCGACAGCTCGCCGCTGCCCGGCCCCAGATCGCCGCCCATGAGGGAGGTCAGTTCTTTGTGCACCACCCCGACCAGGGCCTGACCCGGCGTCAGGCTGGAGGAGACCTCCTCGCCCAGGGCCCTCTCTTTGACGCGGGCGACGAAGTCGCGCACCACGGGCAGGGCCACGTCGGCTTCCAGCAGCGCCATGCGCACTTCGCGCAGCATCTCCTGGGTGTTGGCCTCGGTCAGGCGGGCTTCGCCGCGCAGCGTCTTGACGACGCGCGACAGGCGTTGAGTAAGGTTATCGAGCATGAGAGGCGTTTCCGCTTAAACTAATTGATTGAACGGGACCGCGCTGGCCGCAAAGGCCGGCAGCGGGCGATGTCAGCGGGTGACATTTGCCCTGCTCCCACCCAGACAACGGTTTTTATGTCATCAGGCATTGTATTTCACGCCGTGGCCGCACTGGTCTACGCCGTGCTTGGCGCCTCGATGTGGCGCCGCCTGCAGCAGGCCGGCAGCGTCGAGCAGACCGGCAAAATCGCCCGGATCTGCCTGCTCGGCGCCTTGGTCGTGCATGGATACGCCCTGCGCGAGGCCATGTTGGGGACAGATCATATCTTCATCGGTTGGGCCCTGGCCCTGTCGGCGGCCATGTGGCTGGGTCTGATCATGTTCTGGATAGAGAGCCTGTTCATCCGCATCGACGGCGTGCAATTGCTGCTATTGCCCGCCGCCACGCTGGCGACCCTGCTGGCCGCCCTCTTTCCGCAGGGAGTGGCCGTGCCGCATGCGGGCACCCCCTGGTTGCGCATACACCTTATCATCGCTTTGGCCGCCTATGGCCTGATCACCATCGCGGCGCTGCACGCCATGCTCATGGCGCTGCTGGATCGCCACCTGCACCGCCCGCTCGATGCGCCCGCCGCGCGCAGCATCATCGGCCGGGTGCTGGACGCCCAGCCGCCGCTGCTGGTGCAAGAGCAACTGCTGTTTCGCATCATCTTCATCGGTTTTCTGGTGCTCAGCGCGGCGGTGGCCACCGGTTCGGTAGCATCCATCCTGCTGACCGGCCGCATCCTGCCCTTTGACCACAAAACCATCTTTACCCTGCTGTCCTGGCTGACCTTCGGCGGCCTGCTGGTGGGCCGCCAGGCGCGCGGCTGGCGCGGCCGGGTGGCGCTGCGCTGGACGGTGGCGGGCTTTTGCTTTCTGATCCTCGCCTATACCGGCAGCCGGTTCGTGCTGGAAATGATTCTGCATCGGAGTTGACGCTGGTGGGCAAGATAATTTTCTGGTTCTTCGCCATCCTGGTCGTGCTGACCGTCTGGCGCATGCTCAACGCGCGCAACGGCCGCAGCCCGCGCGCCGGCGCCGCGCCGCGCCGCCCGGGCGGGCCGCCCGCGGCCAAGGCCGCCGAGCCCATGGTGCGCTGCACACACTGCGGCATCCATGTGCCTCGCTCCGAGGCCGTGCTGCAAAACGGCCAGACCTGGTGCAGCCTCGAACACGCCCGGCTGGGGCCGCCGCGATAGGCAAGCTGCGGTCGGGCCTGCATAATGCGGCTTGACCCTGAACTGCCTTGCGCCATGTCTTTGCAACTGGATCGCCACGGCTGGCTGCGTCCCGCCGCCGCCGTCACGCGACTGCCCTCGCCCAATGTCGACGCCCGCCCGCCCCACACGCAGGTCTGCCTGCTGGTGGTGCACAACATCACCCTGCCGCCCGGCGAATTCGGCGGGCCTTATGTCGCCGACCTCTTCCTGAACCGCCTCGACCTGGACACCCACCCCTGGTTCGCCCGGCTGGCCGGGCTGCGCGTGAGCGCGCATTTCTTCATCCGCCGCGACGGCAGCATCGTGCAGTTCGCCTCCGTGTATGACCGCGCCTGGCATGCCGGCGTCTCGCGCTTTGAAGGCCGCGAGCGTTGCAATGATTTCTCGGTGGGGGTCGAGCTCGAGGGCACCGACCATCGGCCCTACACCGATGCACAGTACGCCACCCTGAGCGAGCTGGCCCAGCGCCTGCGCGCGCGGCTGCCCTTGCGCGCGGCCTGGGGCCATGAAGACATCGCCCCTGGACGCAAAACCGATCCGGGTCCCGCTTTCGATTGGCCGCGCTTTGCGCGCGGCGCAGGCTTTCCGCGGCGCGCCCTGCCGCCGCGCTAACTCCAAGGACAGACCATGCTGAAGATCTGGGGACGGCTAAGCTCCGTCAACGTACAGAAAGTCGTCTGGGCCGTGCGCGAACTGGCGCTGCCCCACACCCTGACCGAAGCCGGCGGGGCCTTCGGCGGCCTGGATACCCCGGAGTACGGCCGCATGAACCCCAACCGGCGCGTGCCGGTCATCGACGACGGCGGCTTCGTGCTGTGGGAGTCCAACGCCATCGTGCGCTACCTGGCCGCGCGCTATGGCGCGGGCTCGCTATGGCCCGCCGACCCGTGCGTGCGCGCCGACGCCGACCGCTGGATGGATTGGCAAACTACCGAATGGCAGCCGGCTCAAGGCCCGGCCTTTCTGGGGCTGATCCGCACCCCCGAAGACAAGCGTGACGCCAGCGCCATCGCGCTGTCCGTCAAGCGGGCGACGGCTTGCGCACTGCTGCTGGATCAGGCGCTGCAAGGCCGCGACTTCATCGCCGGCCCGCAATTCACCATGGGTGACATCCCCCTGGGTTGCGCCACGCACCGCTGGTTCGGCTTGCCCATCGAGCGGCCCGACACGCCCCATCTGGCGGCCTGGTACCGCCGCCTGATGATGCGCCCGGCCGTCCAGGGCGTGCTGACGCTGCCCCTGAGCTAAGCACCTGGGGCGGCAGGCCGCCTGCCGCCCGCCTACATCCCCAGATAGGCTTGCCGCACCTCATCGGAGGCGGCCAGCGCCTCGGCCCCGCCTTCCAGGGCGATGCGCCCGCTTTGCATGACATAGGCGCGGGTGGCCACCTCCAGCGCCTGGTTCATGTTCTGCTCGACCAGCAGCACCGACAGACCATCATCGCGGTTCAGCGCGGCCAGCGCGTCGAAAACCTGCTCCACCAGCAAGGGCGACAGGCCCAGGCTGGGCTCGTCGATCAGCAACAGACGCGGCCCGCTCATGAGCGCGCGCCCGATGGCCAGCATCTGGCGCTCGCCGCCGGACATCGTGCCAGCCAGTTGTTCCTCGCGCTCCTTCAGGCGCGGAAACAGCCGATAGACCCGCTCCAGCCGCTCGGCGAACACGGCCGCGTCGCGCACGGTGTAGGCGCCCAGGCGCAGGTTCTGCGCCACCGACTGGCGCGCGAACACCCGCGCGCCTTCCGGAATGAGGGCAATCCCCTGAGCCACCAGATGCTGCGGCGGCGTGCCGGTGATCTCGCGCCCCTCGAACCGCACCCGGCCGCTCTTGGGCCGCACCGCGCCCACGATGGCCATCAAAGTGCTGGACTTGCCCGCGCCGTTGGCGCCCAGCAGCGCCGTGATCTCGCCGGCCCTCACTTGCAAGGACACATCCCGCACCGCCTGCACGCCGCCATAGGCCACGCTCAGGTTCTCCACTTCGAGCATCATCTCAGACACGATGCTTTCTCCCCAGATAGGCTTCGATCACGGCGGGATGGCGCACGATCTCCTGCGGCGGGCCTTCGGCAATCATCTGCCCGAAATTCAGCACCAGCACGCGCTGCGCCAGCCGCATCACCACCTCGAGCACATGCTCGACGATGATGAGCGTCACGCCCGCAGCATGTATGCCGCGCAGGATCTCCGCCAGCGCAATGGCTTCGGAAGGGTTGAGCCCGCCGGCCACCTCATCGAGCAGCAGCATGCGCGGCTCGGTGGCCAGCGCACGCGCCAGCTCGACCCGCTTCTGCCCGGCGACGTTCAGCCCCGCGGCCTTGACATCATGCCGGTCGGCCAGGCCCACGAGCTCCAGCACCCGCATGGCTTCGCGGCGCGCATCGGCCAGCCGCGGATGCCGCAGCAAAGCCCCCACCATGGCGTTTTCCAGCACCGTCATCTGGCCGAAACTGCGCGGGATCTGGTACGTGCGCACCAGCCCCAGCGCGGCGACCTGCTCGGGCTGCTTGCCGGCCAGCGACTCGCCATTGAAAACCACCGTGCCCGAGGTCGGCTCATGGTGGCCCACCAGCCCATTGAACAGCGTGCTCTTGCCCGCGCCATTGGGGCCGATGATGGCGACGATCTCGCCTTCCTCGACCGACAGCGAAATATCCTTGTTGGCGACCAGACCGCCAAAGCGCTTGGTCAGGTCCTTGACTTCAAGTAGTGCCACGACGCCTCCTCAGGGTCACCAGGCCACCCGGCAGAAAGAGCGTGACCAGCAAAATGGCCAGGCCGAAGATCAGCAGATCCAGCCCCAGGCCCGAACTGCCCCAGGCCACCCGCGTGCCTTCGGACAAGGGCAAGAGCAGCGCCGCGCCCAGCCAGGGCCCCACCAGCGTGCCCACGCCGCCCAGAATGGTGACCAGCACCACCTGCACCGACATGGTCAGGCTGAACATGGACTCCGGATCGATGAAGCCCACGTACATGGCAAAGAAGCCGCCCCACACGCCGGTCATGCCCGCCGACATCACGAAGGCCAGCATTTTGTAGCGGTCCGCCGGCACGCCCAGGCTGCGCGCGGCGGCCTCGTCGCCATTGATTGCGCGCCAGTAAAAACCCGTGCGCGAATGCACCAGCAGATAGGTGCACAGAAAGGTCAGGAAAGCCAGGCCCACCGCGATCCAGTAGTAAGGCACTTTGGTGCGAAACAGCAGCATCCAGGGCGCATCGGCAATCGGCGCTTCCAGGCCCACCGCGCCGCCGGCCCACTCCCAGTTCACCATCAGCAGCAATCCGATCTGCAGCAAGGCGATCGTGGCCATCGCGAAGTAATGGCCCGACAAGCGCAAGGTGGGGCCGCCCACCAGCCAGGCCAGCGCGGCGCTGATTACCCCGCCCAGCGGGATGCCCAACAAGGGCGTGAGCTTCAGGTGCTGCAAGAGCAACAGCGTGGTGTAGGCGCCCACGCCCACGAACACGCCATGCCCGAAAGAAATGCGCCCCAAAAAGCCGCCCACCAGATTCCAGCACGCGCCCAGCGCGCCGAACATAATGGCCAGCAGCAGCACCTGCAAGGTGAAGGCATCGCGCACCACCAGCGGCACCAGCGCCAGCAGCAGCGCCACCACCAGGGCGAGCGCCATGGGCCATTTGGGCAGGCCGGCCTCGCCGGGCGCCAGAGTGTGTTTGTCTGTTTGCGTCATCTGCATCTCACCACCGCCCGAACAGCCCGCGCGGGCGATACCACAGCACCAGGATGAAGAGGATGAACACGCTCACCGTCTTGAGCGCCGGCGCCACGAAATAGCCCGTCATCGCCTCGATCAGGCCGATCAGAATCCCGGCGATAAAGGCCCCCGGCAACGAGCCGAAGCCGCCCATGCACACCGCCACGAAGGCCAGCAGGCCGAACACCGTCCCCACCGACGGAAACACATAAAAGAACGTCGTCAACAGCGCGCCGGCCAGACCCACGGCCGCGCTGCCCAGCATCCACACCTGGGCGTTGACGCGGTCGGGAGAAATCCCCACCAAGGCAGCAACCTGACGATCCTCGGCCACCGCCTGCAAGGCATGGCCCCAGCGCGTGCGATACACCAGAAAAAACAGCGCCACCACCATGGCCAGCGCCACCAGCCCGGTGACGACCTGCGGGCGTCCCAGCGAGACCCCGCCCAGCGTCACGCTGCCCGAAATCAGCGTATCCGGCAGGCTGCGATAGTCCGGCGAGAAGGCGATGAAAGCCAGTTGGCGCAGCACCAGGCCCAGCCCGAAGGTGGCCAGAATCACCGCCATCGCCGGGCCCTTCTGCAAGCGCTTGATGATGAGGGCGTAGGTCAGAAAACCCACAAAAGCCAGCAGGATGGCCACCAGCGGCGCCGAGAATGTCGGATCCAGGTGGCCCAGCGTGAACATCCAATAGGCCGCATACATCCCCAGCATCAGAAACTCGCCATGGGCGAAATTGATGACGTCGGTAATGCCCCATATCAAGGCCAGGCCCACGGCAACGGCTGCATAGATCAGCCCGTTGAACAGGCCCGCCGAAAGCGCTTCAAACATATCGAACTCCCCGAGGCGGCCCCGCGCGGCCGCCTCCGTCACGCAAGAGGTTTATTTCCAGCTAAAGGGCAGCGTGGGCAGATTCTTGTCGGTGCGATACTTCTCGGGCCAGACCGTCTGATAGCTGCTGCCCTTGAGCTCGAGAATGAGGCCGGCGCCCTTGGTGTTCTGCCCCTTGTCGTCGAACTTCACGCCCGCCCAGGGCATGGCCACTTGCGACTCGCCCAGGTCGGTGGCGATCAATGCCTTGCGGATCGCTTCCGGATCGGTCGAACCCGCCCGGTTGATGGCATCGGCCAGCACCAGCACGCCCTGCATGGAGCGCGCGTTGTTACCGTTTAGCTCCTTGCCGGTCTTGGCCTTGTACATATCGTTGATCTTCTTCAGCCCCGCCTTGGCCGCGGCCACGTCGCTGCCCCAGACATCGCGCGACAGGACGCCCTGCACCTGCGGGCCGACTTCCTGCACAAAGCGAGAATCGATAAAGCCCGCGTCATTGGCCAGGAAAACGGGCGGCGCGTACTTGCTCTCGCGCATGGTGCGCACGAACAGCATCGCGTCGGAGGTGTAGCTGGCGAAGATCGCCACATCCGGCTTGGCGGCGGCCAGCTTCTGCACTTCGGCCGTCACCGAGGCCGAGCCCGCGCTATAGGCAATATTGGCCACCAATTGGCGGTTGTACTGCTTGGCGAACTTCTCCACCGCCTTGTACGTGTTCACGCCAAAGTCGGTGTTCTCGTACACCACGGCGATCTTGGCCGTGGGCACGGCCTTGATGCCATCGAGAAACTGCATCATGTTCTCGACGAAGGTGTCGTCATTGGGCGAGGTCCGGAAGAACCACTTGTAGCCGCGCTCGGTAAGATCCGGGCTGCTGGATTCGCCGTTGACATATGGGATGCCGCGCTGCTCGGCAATGCGGCTGGCCGTCTTGGTCACGGCCGACTGATAGGCGCCGGTCAAGGCCACGACTTTTTCCTGATCCAGCAGCCGCTGCGCATCGGCCATGCCCACCTCGGGCTTGCCTTGCGAGTCGCCGAAAATCACTTCCAGCTTGGCGCCGCCCAGCCCGGGCAGGCCGCTGCCGGCGGCCAGGGGGATCCCTTCGAGCTCCGGATGCGGATTGTTGATGATATCGACGGCCAGCTCGACGGCGGCCTTGATTTCCGCGCCGGTGGACGCCAGCGCCCCGCTCAGCGGGTAAATGGCGCCGATGCGCACCGTCTTGTCCTGCGCCTGCGCGCCAAAAGCCGCGCATGCCAGCGCCAGGGCCGCGGCTGCACCCGCGTAGCGTTTCATCTTCATCACTCGACTCCTGAAAAATACTTCTGTGTAGAAAGCAGATCGGGAGCGCCACGCCGGAAAGCGGCGTGGCACCTGGCCACGGGAATCCCGTGGCATGAAGCCTTGTCGCCTCTCGTCCTTTGAAGGATCGTTGGTTTAAGCAAAGCGGATGCAAGCGCCGGCCATCCGGCCGGCGCGGGTCAAAGAATGGCCACGCGGCTGTTGAGCCAATCGGTCACCAGCATATGGCCCGGCGCGTGCGTGATGCAGAACTCCGGCTTGACGGCCGCCACCACGGACTGTGGCGTCACCCCGCAAGCCCAGAACACCGGCACCTCGCCCGCGCGTATCTCGACGGCATCACCATAGTCGGGTCGATTGATGTCGGCAATCCCGATAAGCGAGGGGTCGCCAAAATGCACCGGCGCCCCATGCACCGACGGAAAACGCGAGGTCACCTGGATGGCGCGGATGGCATCGGCGGCCTTCATCGGCCGCATGGACACCACCAGCGGCCCGCCAAAGACACCGGCCTGATGCGTGGGCACATTGGTGCGGTACATGGGCACGTTGCAGCCCTGCTCGATGTGGCGCACCGGCAGGCCGTTGTCCAGCATCGCCTCTTCAAACGAGAACGAACACCCGATCGCGAACGTCACCAGATCATCGCGCCAGACATCGCGCACATCGGTGGGCTCGGCCACCAGCTCGCCGTCCTTCCAGACGCGATAGCGCGCCACGTCGGTGCGGATATCGATGTCTTCGCCCAGCAGCGGCAAGCTGGGATCGCCCGGCTCGGACATGGCCAGCAGCGGGCAGGGCTTGGGATTCATCTGGCAGAAGTGCAGAAAATCCGCGGCCAGCGCACGCGGCAGAATGGCCAGATTGGCCTGCACATGGCCGGGCGCGACATTGGCCGTCGGGCCGGTATGGATGCCATTGCGCGCATCCAGGCGCGCCTGATAGGCAAGCTTGGCGGACGATGCCATGACGATTTCCCTTGTGATGTTATTGGGCTTAGTGGGCGCATTGCACCTCAAGCCATCACAAGCGTCTAATCACATCTTGCGATACGGGCCGATCAGGTTTTCTTATCAGGGTGAAACCCTTAAGGGAAAACACTAGCGCGCAGCCGCCGCGCTGGCCCGCCGCTCGCTATCGGCGTGCGCGATCTCCTGCGCCATGCGGGCCACCACCTCGGGCACATGGCCGTCCGGCCCGCGCATCCAGCTCGCCGTGTAATGCAAAGGCGGCAGGTCCGGCGCCTTGACCTGCAGCATGCGCAGCTCGCCCTGGTTGAGCTCTTCGCGCAGAAAAATCGGCGCGATCACCGCCGTGCCGATGCCGTCCATGGCCATGCGCACGATCACACTCAGCGCCGAACTGCCGTACATGCGCGGCGCCTGCACGCCCGCCTCCTGCAGCGCCTGCCGCACCGCGCGGTGCGGCTCGGTCGTCGCGCTATACGTAATGAACGGCCATTGCGCCAGATGCTTGAGCGCCACCGGCTGGCGCCCGACTTTCAGTTTGGGGCTGGCCAACCACGACAAGGGGTAGTCGCACAGAAACAGATTCTCGGCTCGTTCATCGCGCAGCGGGCCCAGCAGAAAGGCCAGATCGATCTGGTGCGACGTCAGCTGCGTCTCCAGCGCGGTGGTCGTGTCGACCTGGATCTCCACCATGAGCGCCGGATACACATCATGCAGCCGCTCCATGAAGCGCGGCAGCCAGGTATGCACCAAGGTCTCGGACACCCCCAAGCGCAGCGTGCCGCTCATCACATTCTTGGCCACCGCGGCGGCCTGCATATCGTGGCGCATCTGCAGCATGCGTTCGGCGTGCGAGAGCAGCTCCTGGCCCTTGGCCGTGAGGCGGATGCCGCGTGTGTCGCGCTCGAACAAGCGCACCTTGAGGTCGGCCTCCAGGCTGGCGATGCGTTGCGAAATGGCCGGCTGCGTGGCGTTGAGTTTCTCGGCCGCCGCCCGAAAGCCGCCCAGCGTGGCCACCCAGAAAAACGTCTCGATATTGCGCAGATCTATCATCGCGGCGGCTATCCGATCCGGAAACCCGCATTCTAGAACGCCGCGCCCGCTCTGGCCGCATCGGCACCCCCAAAAACGCAACGGACCCCATAGGGTCCGTTGCGTGGCATGCGCCGGGCGGCTGACGCGGCCTACACCTTCAGCAAGAGGGCATTCAAGCGCTTGACGAAAGCCGCCGGGTCGGCGATCTGCGCGCCTTCGGCCAGCAACGCCTGATCCAGCAGCAATTGCGCCCAGGCCGGGAAATCGGCTTCGGGCACGTCGCGGATGCGGGCGATGAGGGCGTGCTCCGGATTGATCTCCAGCACCGGCTTGACCTCGGGGGCCTCCTGCCCGGCCGCCTTGAGCATGCGCAGCAGATGCGGGCTAAGATCATTCTGGCCCACCACCACGCATGCCGGCGAATCCACCAGGCGCAGCGTCACACGCACTTCCTTGACCTGCTCGCCCAACGCCGCCTGCAGGCGCTCGACCAGCGGCTTGAAGGACTCGGCCACCTCGGTTTGCTTTTTCTTTTCTTCCTCGTCGGCCAGATCGGCCAGATCCAGGCCGCCCTTGGCCACCGACACCAGCGACTTGCCGTCGAACTCGCGCAGGTGCGAGAGCATCCACTCGTCCACCCGATCCCACAACAGCAGCACCTCGATGCCCTTTTTGCGGAAAATCTCCAGATGCGGGCTGTTGCTGGCCGCCGAGAAACTGTCGGCCGTCACGTAATAAATCTTGTCCTGGCCGTCTTTCAGGCGGCCCAGATAATCGGCCAGCGACACCGTCTGCGCCGCATCGCCCGACTGCGTCGACGCAAAACGCAGCAGCTTGGCGATGCGTTCCTGGTTGGACGGATCTTCGCCCACGCCTTCCTTGAGCACCTGGCCGAACTCGTTCCAGAAGGCCGCGTAATCGTCCTTGCGGTTCTCGGCCAGATCTTCCAGCAACGACAGAATGCGCTTGGCCGAGCCCTCGCGGATGGCGCGCACATCGCGGCTTTCCTGCAGAATCTCGCGCGACACGTTCAGCGGCAGATCCGCCGAATCGATCACCCCGCGCACAAAGCGCAGATAGGCCGGCAGCAATTGCTCGGCGTCGTCCATGATGAACACGCGCTTGACGTAGAGCTTGACCCCGCGGCGCGCATCGCGGTCCCACAGATCGAACGGCGCCTGGCGCGGCACATAGAGCAACTGCGTGTACTCGCTGCGGCCCTCGACGCGGTTGTGCGTCCAGGCCAGCGGATCCTCGAAATCATGCGACACGGTCTTGTAGAACTCGCGATACTGCTCGTCGCTGATCTCGCCCTTGCTGCGCGTCCACAGCGCATTGGCCTGGTTGACCGTCTCCCACTCGTCGCGCACGACCTGCTCGCCCTTGTCGGCGTCCCATTCCTCTTTCTTCATCTGGATGGGCAGCGAAATATGGTCGGAATAGCGGCGCAGAATCTCGCGCAGCTTCCAGCCATTGAGAAACTCGTCTTCGTCGGCGCGCAAATGCAGCACCACATCCGTGCCGCGGCCGGCCTTCTCGGCCGGCGCAATCGAAAACTCGCCCTGGCCGTCCGACTCCCAGCGGATCGCCGCATCAGCGCCGGCGCGGCGGCTCAACACGCTGACCTTGTCGGCCACGATGAAAGACGAATAAAAGCCCACGCCAAACTGGCCGATAAGCTGCGCGTCCTTCTGCTTGTCGCCCGTCAGTTGCGAGAAAAACTCCCGCGTGCCCGAGCGCGCGATCGTGCCCAGATTGGCGATGGCCTCCTCGCGCGACAGGCCGATGCCGTTGTCGGAGATGGTGATCGTGCGGGCGTCCTTGTCGTAACTCACCCGGATGGCCAGCTCGCCGTCGCCGGCCAGCAGATCCGGCTGGTCGATGGCCTCAAAGCGCAGCTTGTCGCAGGCATCCGACGCGTTGGAGACCAACTCGCGCAGAAAGATCTCCTTGTTGCTATACAAGGAATGGATCATCAGGTGCAGCAACTGCTTGACCTCGGCCTGGAATCCCAGGGTTTCGGACGTGGCGTTTTGAGTCATGGTGGTGATCGTTGGCTAAATGGATAGTGAAAAGGCGGTCTCCCGCCAGGCCCTCTGGACATGGGGGTGGCTCGGACAATTTCAAGAGTCTAGCGCCTGCCCCGCAGGCCTCGCCCGCGGGCCTCCTACCCGGAAATCGGTAAAATCCCGCACTTTCGTCGCCCACCTACCGCTCTTTTGACCATGAGCTCCGCTCCCCTCTCCGCATCCCAGCCCGCCTCGGCCGCCGGCGACCTCGTCTACGGCCCCAACGACCGCCCCTCCACGCCCGTCACCTTTATCGCCGCCCTGCAGCATCTGCTGGCCATCCTGGTGCCCATCGTCACCCCCGGCCTGCTCATCTGCCAGGCCCTGGGCGTGCCAAGCCGCGACACCACCCTCATCGTCTCGATGTCGCTGGTCATCTCCGGCATCGCCACCTACGTCCAGTGCCGCCGCTTCGGCCCCTTTGGCGCCGGCCTGCTCATCGTGCAGGGCACGAGCTTTAACTTCGTCGGCCCCCTGATCGCCGGCGGCAGCCTCATGGTCAAGCAAGGCACGCCGGTCGAAGCCGTCATGGCCGCCATCTTCGGCGTCGTCATCGCCGGCTCCTTCGTCGAAATGGGCATCTCCCGCATCCTGCCCTTCGTCAAACGCCTCATCACCCCCCTGGTCACCGGCATCGTCGTGCTGCTCATCGGCCTGACCCTCATCAAAGTCGGCCTCATCAGCATGGGCGGCGGCTTTGCCGCCATGCAGAACGGCACCTTCGCCAACAGCGACAACCTCCTGCTCTCCGGCCTGGTGCTGGGCACCATCATCGTGCTCAACCGCGTGCCCGTCACCTGGGTGCGCAGCGCCGCCCTGGTCATCGCCCTGGCCATCGGCTACCTGGCCGCCGCCTACCTCGGCCGCCTGGACCTGAGCAGCGCCCGCGACGCCGCCCTCTTCCAGGTGCCCGTGCCCCTGCACTTCGGTCTGTCCTTCTCCTGGCCGCTCTTCGTGCCCATGCTCATCATCTACCTGGTCACCTCGCTGGAAGCCATCGGCGACATCACCGCCACCAGCCAGGTCTCGCGCCAGCCCGTGCAGGGCCCGCAATGGATGCAGCGCATCAAAGGCGGCGTACTGGTCAACGGCGCCAACTCCCTGCTGGCCGGCGTCTTCAACACCTTCCCCAGCTCCGTCTTCGCCCAGAACAACGGCGTCATCCAGCTCACCGGCATCGCCAGCCGCCGCGTCGGCATCTGGATTGCCGCCATGCTCATCATCCTGGGCCTGTTCCCCAGCGTGGCCGGCATCCTCCAGGCCGTGCCCGAACCCGTCCTGGGCGGCGCCGCCATGGTCATGTTCGGCGCCGTGGCCGCCTCCGGCATCAACATCCTGGCCGGCATCCGCCTGGACCGCCGCGCCCTGCTCATCATCGCCGTCTCCCTGGCGCTGGGCCTGGGCGTCTCGCAAGTGCCCGAGTTCCTCGCCCACATGCCCCACGCCCTCAAAAGCGTCCTCGAATCCGGCGTGGCCACCGGCGGCATCTGCGCCCTGCTGATGAACTGGTTCCTCCCCGAACCCCGCCAGGACTGACCCGCCCGCCAGCGGGCGCGCGGCCCACCCCGCCGCCCCGCTGGCAAACTCGCCAGGATCACGTATAATGGCGGACTTTCTTGCCAGCCTGACCTGATTCAACAGGGCAGCGCATCCCCCGCCCGGGTGGTGAAATTGGTAGACGCAGGGGACTCAAAATCCCCCGCCGCAAGGCGTGCCGGTTCGATTCCGGCCCCGGGCACCACTTAAAAATCCCTAGTATTTACAAGCATCTAGCGCGATTTTTAGTCTTTCCCTAGCACTAGGGGATTTTCCAAGTTTGTGAGCCAGGTACAGTTTCGGTACAGTGGCGAAGCACCGAGCGTACTTTTCGGAGCTTTAGCACATGGCTACCCTCGTCAAGACCCCCTCAGGCACCTGGAAAGCCGTCATTCGCAAGACAGGCTGGCCAACTTCGTCCAAAACATTTCGTACCAAACGCGACGCTGAAGATTGGGCACGGCGGACAGAAGACGAAATGGTGCGCGGCGTCTACATTCAGCGCGCTCCAGGCGAGCGCATGACGCTAGAGTCGGCCCTGACCCGCTACCTGCGCGAAGTCACCCCCACCAAACGCGAATCCACCCGCGCCTCAGAGCTCAAGAAAGCCCAGCCGCTACTCAAACACCTTGGCAAATACTCGCTCGCTGCCTTGAGCGCCGATATCGTCGCCCAATACCGCGACATGCGGCTGGCAGGCGATCCCGACGAAAACGGCAAGCCAGTGCCGCGCAGCAACAACACCGTGCGCCTGGAGCTGGCACTACTCAGCCACCTATTCACCATCGCCATCAAAGAATGGGGCTTGGGTCTGCCCTTCAATCCCGTCTCTCAGATTCGCCGCCCGGCTCCCGGCGCAGGTCGCAATCGCAGGCTGACACTCGCAGAAAATAAACGGCTGTTAGCCGCCGTCGATGCCTACTCCAACCCCATGTTCAGTTGGATCGTGCGCATCGCCCTGGAAACCGGCATGCGGCTCTCCGAGATCGGTGGCCTGCGCCTCGGTCAAGTAGACCTGCAAAAACGCGTCGTGCGCCTGGATATCACCAAGAACTCATCGCCACGCACCGTACCACTCACCAAAGCGGCGACGGCGGCATTTCAGGCGGCGATGGATAACCCCACTCGACCACCAGAAACCGATCTGGTGTTCTTTGGTGAACCGGGGCGTGATGGTGTACGACGGCCGTATCTATTCGACAAGGCCTGGACGGATGCGAAGAAAGAGGCGGGACTGACGGACTTCCGGTTTCATGATCTGAGACATGAAGCAGTTAGCCGGTTGGTGGAGGCAGGGTTATCCGATCAGGAAGTGGCGGCGATCAGCGGGCATAAGAGTATGCAGATGCTGAAGCGGTATACGCATTTAAGGGCTGAGGATTTGGTGGGGAAGCTGGATAAGTTGGATTGCTGAGCGTCGGCTATCGGCCAGAAGCGGCCGTTCGTGAGAGTCGGCTTTCGGTTACTAAAAATGGGAAATAAAGACGTGTCTGAGAATCGGCGCCCTTACCATTACGCAGAGCTTGACCTGCTTCATGCGGCGGAGCTCCTTCATCAAGTCAAGGCTGACTCTGCACGTCTCGACCTTGTGCACGAACTTCAGCGTCATCTCATTCGCTGCATCGTACGCACCGAATTGCGAGTGCTGCGCCTGCGGCGTAGGCGAAAAAGCCTTCCGCAGAAAGACGACCAACGCGCCACAAAGGAGCAGGCGCAAGCGCGCAAGGCCGGATTGAGGGCGCTACGCGAGAGGGAAGAACAATTGCTGCATCTCTTGTTTCTCTGGCGATGTTTTGGTGACGGCATCGCTTTCATCTACCAGTCGAAGTACAGCCTCAAACACACCTATTATGACGCGACCTATAACGTGAAGGCTCCGGCAGGTTTCATCACCGAGCATGGTCGGCTCAAACGAGGTTTTGCTCGTGAGTATCGCATCCTGTGTTCCGGCATCAAACACAACGTTCCAGTTGTCCTATGTGACCTTACGAATGTGATCCGCTACGGTGATGTGTGTGCTCTTGGCGCAGAGGATCCTTGCCTTATCGAAGTAAAGACTTCGCGCAATCGAAACGCTCGAACGGATAGGCAAGCCAAGCTGCTTCAGGAGTTGACAAACTTCTATGTTAACGACGGCGCCTCTAATTTTCGAGGAATTACAAACGTCCTTCGTGTCGCGACGATGGCTGAAGAGGTGGATCACCGGAGTGTTTTGAATGCGTGTATTGAGGCCGGAATGCGGACAGGTTGGAACACGGCAACACCAGAGCCAGGTCTGACCTACTTAGTGTGCTCAGTGATGGACGAAGCGAGGTTTAAACAGCACGGGACCACACCGTCGACCGTGGTTTACTTTCTCTCGGCCCAACCCGACTACCTGCCGAGCTATCCGTTCACGCTGTCGATGGAACCCGCGAATAGCGTCGCATTCATGCAGCAGGCTTTCGGACTGGTGGTGTTTATAGATATGAAGAACGTTAAGGCCTCTTTCGCTAGGTGTGGCGTCGAAGCGACCGTAATCATGGACGGTACCCATTCTGTCCAAATTACCAAGACTCCGCACAACCTCATCATGGGCGTTCAGCGTATTAGCGAACAAATGCTTGGCCGCGTGGCAACCGAGTTCCTTTCTATTGAATCGTTCGCGGATGAGATGTCCCAGATGCTCGATGTTGAGCTTGGACCTCCAATGACCCTCGACGAGGCGTTGGCCCTACCTGGTGTGGCCACAGAGGTGCCCCGTGAATGGAATGAGGTAGTGGACTTCTGGGAGCGGAAATGAGCAGCCTTCTCCCTTGCGCCCACTGCGGTGGGAAGGCGTTCTACAGTTAATGACCGTTTTGCGGCTCCCAGTTTGCGAGCGTGGAAGTCTCCATGGGGTCGAAAGCGGGCGTCCGGCCTAGTCTGCTATCTGCCAAGAGCAACTTCAGCTTTCCAATTCATTAAGGAACTTTGCACTTACTATTAGCCAACCTGCCAATGCACGACAAGAACAAACGGGAGTCTAATGCATGAACTTCTACGATTGGATGCTTTACAAAGGGCTATCAAAGTCCTCTGCACGCAGTTACGACGGGGCGCTCCGTGGCGTACTGTCAGAGTGGGCGATGAATAGCGACCTGATTTCAGGCCCTCTGATCGCGTTGAGTAGTTCTTCGGCCTTTGATGCCCTTTCCCCAAGAATCCAGGAGCTACCTATCTTCAAAGAGCGAAACATGCGTGGGCACCACATGTATAGCGCTACATTGTCGCAATTCGCTGCATACCTAGCGAGCAACGGCAGCGATGACATGCAAGCCGACCTTGAACAGATCATCGGCGATCCGAGCATGACCATGACTGAAAAGACAGCACTGATCAAGTCAAGGGTCGGTCAGGGAACGTTTCGGGACAAGGTGCTACGCCACTGGACCTGCTGTGCTGTGACGGGTTTCAGCGACACATCCCTCCTCATTGCATCTCACATCAAGCCGTGGAAGAAATCAACGAATAGTGAAAGACTGGACGAATGGAACGGATTGCTTTTTTCGCCAAATTTGGACAAAGCGTTTGACAAAGGATTTATCACATTTGAGACAAGTGGCTCAATTCGCATCTCACCATTTTTCAACGAGGCTGCGAAACTTGGCATCATGCCTTCGATGAAGATCGCCCTGAAACCTCAGCACGAGATGTACATGGCTCACCATCGCGTGGAGGAGTTCAAGGGCAATTAGTAACCTGCAATCAGGAGGCTGGGCATCTAAGTCAATCAAGCATAAATCCGCTACTCACTCCTTACGTGTTGACTGACCTCCGTAAGTCGAAATTAGTCTTTCACCAATGAGCATATGGGTAGTATAAAAATACTGGTGCCCGAGGCCAGAATCGAACTGGCACGCCTTGCGGCGGGGGATTTTCTTACCGCTTCGGCTTTCGTCGCCGTCGCTTGGCAAGCAACGTTCGCGGTCTGGAGCACGCCTTCACCTTAGCCTTTCGACCTTAGGTGCCCGCCGTCTGCTCTCTACACCTTCCTGGCGGTCAATCACCAGGCTTGGCTCGGTATTAGCTCGGACACGTAAATCCAGGGCCTTCGCCGAGTTTGACGGGCTTCACTTCATGGGTTTCCCCTTGAAGGCTCAAATTGGTCTGAGTCCCCTGCGTCTACCAATTTCACCACTCGGGCACACGACCGAAATGTAGCATCAAAAGCAGGCTGAAAATGCGCTGATTCGCGCCAAATTTCATTAAAATCAATGCCTTCCGTAATCAAGCGCAATCTAGCGTAAGGCTGAACGAAACACCTGCCACGGCGTCGCCTCGATCACGCAGAATATGGCTTTTGGACGCGGCCCCTAAAGTACAAAACACGGCCACAGATAAGGCCAAAATCGAAGCAAACCGGGCCTAAGAATACTCAGCCCACCGCTGACAGCCCACGAATTTCGCCAAGAACCCTCAGGGATTTGTACATTAAGGGCCATCCCGTCTTGTTGATTCATGCCCCACTCACGGCCTCAGCGATATCCATGTTTTTCATCTGTTGCGGCAGCAACCAACAGCCTCGCAGAGCAAGATTCCGTTGAGCCTCGGGCGAATAAGGGGGGGTGTTGTCGCGATAGGGTGCGCAGCAGCGTATGGCTACAACACATATCTTGCCATTTGCAGCAAGGCAACAAGATGCAAAGGAATGCGATTTAGGAAAACCGAATTTCTAAATTGCCTTGTTGTGCATTAAGTTGCCTTCAGTTGCCCTGAATTGCCTTTACGGAGGGCCGCAGCGCATGAAATTGCCTTGAGTTGCCCTGAGTTGCGTTCATTCGCATTGAATTGCCTTCATGCCCCGAGCGTCAGATAAGGTCGTCGTCCAGGCGGTTTGAACGATGCCCAGACACCGGCATTGCATCCTCCCTGCCCACGCAGGATGCAGCCGTTCGGTATGCATGCCCCGCCAATGCCCCTAAACGGGCCTCAGAGCCCTTCAAACGCTTTGGTTGACCCCTGACATACCGTGCGACGTAACGCGTGAACTGGCTGTAGCTCATGACGCCCAGAGCGTCTCTGTGCGCATCGTAGATGGTCATCAGGGTGTGACCCGCGTCGAACAGGCTGCGTATCGCCCCTAGACGAGCCAGAAAGGCCACGCGAGCGGCCCCGCGATGTTGCTTACCCATCTTCGCGCCGATCATCCGCGTGAGGCCATGGATCGTTTTGTTTGGTGCTGCCGATCTACCGCAACACGAATGCGCGCCTTGAAGGCACTCATGCTCTCTCCGGGTTGAGCGTTGAGCTTTAGCAACCGTCCTGTCGCGATGATGCCCTCATCGCTTTCCCACCACCCTGACGGCAAGGGTTCGCCTATTTCCTTTGAAAAAGGAAATACCTCCCCCACCCCCACCCCCTCCCCCGGTCTGGGTATTGATTTATAAGCACTTTTTGCAATTGTGGATAACTTCCGGCTTTTTATGCGGTCTAAAGATGTCCACAGGGCACCTCTCGCGCTGGGGGTACGGAAGTTCAACCAGCGGGGCCAAGACAGCACAAAAACCTCCCCGGTTTCGCTATCGAGCGCCACGAGCTTGCGGCGCTCAAACTCGCGCAAAGCCTCTTCCAGCACCGCAATCGGTAACGACAGGTCGGCCGCCGCACGAGGCCGTGGCAGGAAATAGCAACCGCAGGCGCTGGCATCCGGCGAAAAAAACAGATACGCCCCAATGAGCTTTTGATCCGGCAGCAAATTGCTGATCGCAGGCCACGCCAACAGGTTGCACGGCACAGCCCTTGTGTCCACCGCGCTCATACAGCCGCTCCAGGAGCCTCCAGGCCTGTCCGCATGGTCTTACCTGCCTGACGCGGCGTTAACGCGCCAGAAGCCGCCTGAGGGGCTTCTGCGTGGCACAAGTAGGTAGCAATATCCGTTGTTCGGAAATACACCCGCCGCCCGATCTTCACGCGGGCCTCGCAGATTCTCAGCGCATAGGGCTGCGAAGTGCGTAACGCGACCCGCAAACCGTCAGCACTGCGGTGCAGCAGCTCGGCCAACTGCTGCAAGCTAAGCAGCGGCCCGTACTTTTGATGCAGATTGCTTTCCAAGGCTTGCTGGCTGTGCGCATTGTTCATTCTGAATCCTTTCGGTGTCATTCGATAGGTATAGAAGTTACGCGTAAGCACTGCCCTTGAAAGACCTAAAATATGACAGTAAGGTTGACGAACATCGGTTGGCACCTACATCGAAAGACATGACACCAATAGAGGCCAAAAAAATCATCGTGTGCGATGGCTGCCCAAGCACCGTCGCGGCAGCCGTGCGTCGTTTCGAACAAGCCTGCACGCCCTCATACACCACAGCCTCACGCCGCTACTCAATCTGGAGCTTGCTGCGTGAGCAGATGGACGCCCCGGTCGCAGAGGCGCTGCAAGCAGCGAAGCTGCCCAACCTGCTGGGTCACTCATTCTCGCGCTGGCTAGAACTGGGCTGCGAACGCGGAGAAAGAGTGCGACTCGAAAGGCTCGGCAAAAACATACGAGCCTTGCAACGCGCCTTCAAATCTGAGTTTTATCCCGGCCTACATGCCTTACTGGATACGCTATGCGAAGTGGGATTTTTTGTCCTGTCGCGCACACCTCGAATATCCGTTGGCGTGTCCAAAGAGAAAGCCTCCCAAGCCGTCAACTATGGACGCCGCCAATCGTCTGAATATCCCTTTTGCGAGTTATGCTGGAAACAATCCATGCGTGCTGTTGCAGAAGAAAAAGCAAAGAAATTATCCGCAGGCACGCGTGTGCCGCTGGCCGAAATCATACGTTTTAGCAGCCGCTTTTGTGCCGACCATAACCCCTCCGACCCCGCTTCACGCTATCGCGTAGACCATCGCTATCGGCAACGATTTCAAGATGAAGTAAAACGACAGTGGGGACTAGTGAGAGGCAAGCAAGCGCCGTGGACTCACACCCCCGATGAATGGGCAGTCCGCATGCAAGCGTACGGATTGGCGCGAGTACCCGACGAAACACGAGCCGATGAAATGCGCCGCATGGCCGCGCAAGGCACACCAAGAAAAGCCATCGCCGAACACTTCGGCGTCAGCCGCCAAGCCGTTCACAAGGCGCTCAAGCGCGTTTAAATCGGTGAGAAAGGAGAAACCCACATGCCGCCCAAAGTACATCCTGGCGAGATTATCAAGAAGGACATCATGGAACCGTTGGGGCTGGATTTAGAGACGGCTGCGGGACTTTTTGGTGTACAGCCAGAGGTGTTGGCTAGGGTTATCGCGGGGCAATGTGCTGTCACTCAGGAGCTTGCTGTCGGGCTTGCGAAGCAAGGGCATGGCACTGAGCGGATGTGGTTTGCGTTGCAGAAGGCAACTAGTGCACGGACTTAGAACCCAGAAAATCGCGAGTCCAACCTACTTCAGATACACGACAAAACACTGATTCACTTGCAGCTGCGAAAAATCATAGCAATGCGCTCAAGCCAGATGAAAAATTTCCGATTTCAAGTTATTTTTCAGCATTTTTCCGAGAAAAAAAACAATGGCCTATGCTAGATTTCACTGCCCAGGTGCCGTCGGAACCTAATGAGGCAAAGGAAGCATAAGAGCAACGCAAAGGCAAATTTAGAACAAACCCGGAAAGCACCAAGCATACGCCTAGCACCTGCTTTACAAAGAAAATCCCCTTCGGTTTGAATGAATTCTTAGCCGCTAGAGCATTGAATTTTTGTATGCTAAAATCGCACTATCCTTACTGCTGGCATCAAGTGTTTTGACTACCCGGAAGTTAGATTTCTCAAGCTTCTTACGTCTCCAAGCGTTTCCGTATGCGCCAAAAACTATATGGATTGCTAGGCCAACAATCGCAACAACCCCTCCAATAACTGATATTGTTTCAGCATAGCTACCAGATGCATTTCTTTGCATTTGCTCAATAATAGACATAAGCATCTGAAGAAACAGTTCAATTGGCAGAAGAATCACTCCAATAAGCCACAGCTGTGCAAAAAATGCCCATATTGAGCCAAAGAAAAAAGCTGGCCATGACCAGCCATTCTTTACGACCCGATAGGCTCCATTGCTTCCTTCGTATACGTTAAAAGATCTCATTTAGGTTTCTCTATTGTTGTGCTGCTAACGCCGTATATTTTTGATCTGTCCCAGCTTAGGCATCGAGAGCCCGGCTTGCGCGCCCGATAACGTATTGGTGTTAGAGCAACCGTATCAGCAGGGAGCGCATACCGGATCTCGCGCCCTGCGCTCGAACAGTGGCACGAGGATAAACTTCGCACCGATAAGACAAGGGCATCTGTATCTTGATTTGACGAAAAACTCCTTATGGAGTTGTTAGACGACGTTTTCGTCGTCAATGCCTCATCATGCGATTCATGTCATCAAGCACGCGTTTCGTTACATCTGAGTCACGCTCGACGGTAATAATGGTTCCGCCGCTTGTGTCTCGGATGAATACGACGAAATAAACGGAGGCATCTATTACGATTTTTGCGGATGCACTCTCATGATCAGCAGCGGTAGCTCCCTTAGAGAGGGCATACGATTTTGCTGCCTCATAGTAGAGGTCTGGGAAAGTTGAGTAGCCCACGCCAGATGAAACCATTCTTTTTACCCTTGATTCGACTGCCGTATCTCTCCGTGTCTTGGAAGATGCGAAAAAATACACAATGCCAGCAACGGCGAGGATGAGCAGAAAAACCCCCATGTTTATCAGCGCCTCATGTATTGGCGAATAGCGGAGAACGCAACACGATCTTCGTTGCTGGACATGCGTGTGCCAGAAAGAGACTCAAAACCTTTGAACTTGAAAACCATGAAGGTTTTGATCTTTAGGCTGGTTATGTAGGATGAATCATCGGGGCAGGTAACCATGATTTTCATCATCCCGCCTTGGCAAACCACATCTATGGACTCATCAAACCAATGGCTTCGCCCACAGGCGCATTGGAAGTTGTCCCGGTAGATGGACATGTTCATGGTGTTTGACGCAGCATTACCGAAATCATTCATAAAGCCGTCGAAGCTCAACATCTTCATCTTTGCTGTTCCTCCTTCAGGTGTAGCGACCTTTCTCTTGATCGAAAGAATTGTAATGGTTTGTGAACAAATTGGGCGCATCACGTCATGTATTTGAACTGGCCTCCGAATGTGATCAGCTGCCAGTGATAGCCGTAGCCCACCCTAACGTCCTATTTTTCATGGACGACATAGCCCATTGTGAGTCATCAGTGCGCTTCATCGAGCGCGCCATTCAAGGTGCTCCTGACTCGCCGTCATGAGTTCGACGCCTTGTTGTTTTGGCACAGCAGTACGTATCTAGGCGCGGTAGGCACTCGGCCAAGCCGGTCGTCATACCACTTCACGTATCTCCACGGCACGATGCCGTATTCGACGTGTGCCGAGTCAACCCCGTGTGCAGACTGACTTTGCGCGCACCGGGGTACCACGCCCTTTTATCTCACCTTCCGCCGCTTCAAGCGCCACAGCACGCAAACTCGGTATGGAGGAGGCGCGGCCTGCGCAGTGGAGGCCGCGCAGAGGCAGACGCGAACGCACGCCCAATGACGCGCTGAAATGCGCCATGATGACTTGACGGTGGAAAGTGCCAATGCCATCGGCAACGCTCGCGGCCAGCGTGGCTTTTAAATGCTGCCGCCCTGCGCACTGGGTCGTCTCCCGTGTGAACGTAGCGCATAAACATCGCCACGGTCTTGTGCACAGTCCGCTACATCCCAACTAACACCAGGCACCAGCTGCCCCATGCCCCCCCGCAATACCAAACCCACACCTCGGTACAGTACAAGTACACACATCAGTTCCCGACGATTTCGCTAAAATACGATAAGCAACTGATTTAAAACTACTTTCCCCTACCCCAAGCTACGCTCGGTTTCGTACCACTTCCCTAGACCAGCACCTTAAATCGCCAACTCAAAATCACCCGCCGAAAGGCGGGAATGTTCGAGTTGGCCCCGGGCATCACTAGAATCCATAGTATTTAAGAGCAGCTAGCGCGATCTTTTATATTTTTCGTAGCACGTGGGATTTTTCCCAGTTTGCCAGCCGGATATCGCGGCAACGTGCCGCCCGTACGCTTGGGAGCCCTCTTATCTCGCTGAGCCCCTGGCAAATGCATTACGCTTTAGCCCGCCCTGACCCGTTAGTGCGCGAAGCCAGACCCACCAAACGCGAATCCACGCCCACTATAAATGCTGAATTACCGTCGTCAGATTTAACCGTTGTTCTATTCGGATTCGCTGCTTGTATTACGGAGTACGTAGTATGTACTTCGCCCACCCGGGGAAGATTTGTCCAGGATGTGATGCTGAAGAAGCTCCGTGATGTCTCGAAGAGCGGTGTCCTGCGAGCATTTGGCCAACGCAGCCCATTTGCGAGTCGTCAGCTTGCCTTCAAATCCGTCCAACAGTCGATTCAACACCTTGATCTGCCGCTCATTCATCGGAATGGTTGCCGCATGCCGCCAGAACTTCGCCTTGGCGAATACTAGATCGAGGAGGCCATGAGCCTGTTCGATGGCTTTTAGCAGGGTGGACAGAAACCACGTCAGCCACTGCGTCACATCCATGCCGCCCTTTTGCGTGTGTTCAAGGATGTCGTAATAGGCTTTGCGTTCCCGCTGGATCTGAGCGGATAAACTGTAAAACCGTTGTGGGCTGCCTTCGGCACGCGTCAGCAGTAGGTCGCCAATGGCACGTGCGATGCGGCCGTTGCCGTCGTCGAAAGGGTGCAACGTGACAAACCAGAGGTGGCCCAGACCCGCGCGAATGAGAGCAGGCTCTGTTGGTGCTGCGTTATTAAGCCATGCGAGGAAGCGGGCCATTTCGGCCGGTAACCGGCTGGCGGGCGGCGCCTCGAAATGCACCCTTTCTCTTCCAATAGAGCCGGAGATGACCTGCATGGGCCCGGTGCTGTCGTCTCGCCACTGGCCCACCTTGATGGCAGTGATACCAGAGTAGCCGGTAGGGAATAGCGCCGCATGCCAGCCGAATAAGCGCTCGGCAGTGAGAGGAGCCGCGGCTTTGCTGGTAGCGTCCAAAATCATGTCAACGATGCCGTCGACATGACGGTCTGCGGGGGCCAATGCACCGATATCGACGCCTAAGCGACGTGCGACAGCAGATCGGACCGAGACGACGTTGAGCGTGTCGCCTTCAATGGCGCTGGTTTGAACGACGTCTTCGGTCAGGGCCGCCAAGTTCGCTTCGCCGCGCATAGCCGTGCCGACGTCTGCTAGACGGCCCAGCAATAGGCCTTGCGCACGACTGACGGCCGCCAACGGCTCTGCCAAGGCGGCATGGTCGTAGCGCCAATCGGGCCAGTGCGGCGATTGCCATAAGTATTCACCGCGATTCATGCGGTGATTGTGGGCACTTTAGACCGCCATTACATCCCGACACATCGATAATCCCCTCATTCTTAGCAGCTGAGATCCAGGTGGACTATTTCGGGACAACGCATTCGCGTGACCCTTGTTCATGCCCCACCCTCTCGCAAGCGCTGGAATCGCTGCGCTCCCCGGGGCGATTCACTGAGCCGTGGCGCGCAGTCTAAAGGCCGTTTCAGGGGCGCTTATGGCGGCCGAGGCTCAGCAACGTAAAATCTCAGGTTTCCAGCGTCCCTATGCGTGCCTTATGAATCTTGATCGACTGCGTCGCGAGTTTCCTGACTTCGACATCACCACCCTGCCGCCGCTGCCCGAAGGTTATTTCGACGCGTCGAGTTTTATCGATGCCGCGCCTTCGTTCGAGAACGAGGAAGGCAGTTTGAAGGTGTTTGTCGACTACGCCAACTATGCCGACCGCGCCTCCGGCAGGAGCCAGCGTTTCTGCGTGTCGCGCTTCGACGAGGAAGAAGGCGACTTCGAAGATGTCGCGCTGTCGACGAACGATTGGGCCGAGGTGCTGCGCTTTTTGAGCGCCTGACTTCCCGGGCCAGGAGCGCCCGGTTGGCGCTCCTGCTGCCGGACGGTCTATGCCACGCCCGCGAGCGCTTTCTGGTCCTGCTTCACTCAGGATCTGAGACGGCCTTAGCTCACGCGTTTGGGGTGGGCATCAATGCTGTGGGCAGACCGCAGGGCGCAAGCATGCCCGGTCCAGGCGGCATGAGGCGCACAGCGGGGATCCGTTATGAGGCGCGCCAGATCGCACGCAACGATAGGCGGAAGGATCGGCCGCCGGGGTGGGCGATGCATGGCTCAAGACTTCGCCCGGCCTGAGAAGCCAGGCGGGACGATGGTTGGAGTCGTCTCCAACTGCCTGCCGTCACCGCCGATGCGGATCAGACCTCCTGCTCGTTTTTCAGACGCACCAAGGCTTGGCGTAGGGCGTCGGGCAAGGGCGTGGGCCGGCGTGTCTGCGCGTCGACGTACACATGCACAAAGTGGCCCTGTGCGCTGGCCTGTTGGTCTCCGGCGCGGAACACACCGAGTTCGTAGCGCACGCTGGATTTGCCCATACTGGCCACGCGCAGGCCTATTTCCAATGCATCCGGGAAGGCGACAGATGAAAAATAGCTGCACCCGGTATCGACCACCAAACCAATGACTGGGCTGCTGCCGATGCGCAGCACGCCCTGCTCCATGAGGTACTGATTCACGGCGGTGTCGAAGTAGGAGTAGTAGACGACGTTATTGACATGGCCATAGACGTCGTTGTCCATCCACCGCGTTGCGATCGGCTGAAAATGCACGTAGTCGATGCGAGCCGAAGGTTGTTGCCTACTCATGTGTATTAGTACCCGTTCGGTGAGAGGCCGGATAGGCCAAATCGTGGCTCGCCAACATCTGCTCGGGCAAGGTCGACACAAACTCGGCAAAGCCCTTACCGCTGATGGCGATGTGGTCGATCATCGCGGATTGCGCCGCCTGCTCGTCTCCCGACAGGATGGCTTGGGTAATCCGCTCGTGGTCTTGCGCCGATTGCAGCATGCGCCCGGGCAACTGAAAGGGATTGCGCCGATAGCTCTGCGTACGGCGCCGGATGAGCCGCAATTGCTCGGCCAGGTAGCGATTGCAGCAGCCCTGGTAGAGCGCTTCATGAAAGTCGGCATTGGCCTGGCCATAAGCGGAGATCTCGCCGCTTTGGGCATGAACGAGACACGCGTTCATGGCCTCGATCATGGTCTGGCGCCAGGGATCCTGGATCCGGCGCGCGGCCAGCTTGGCACAAGCGCCCTCCATCTCCGCCAGCAACTCGAACATCGCGCGCAGCTCGGCAATCGACATGCGCGCCACGAAGATGCCCTGTCGCGGCACGATCTGAACCTGCCCCTGCAGCGCCAGTTGCTGCAGGGCCTCGCGCACGGGCGTACGAGAGACCTCGAAACGTTCTGCCAGCGCGCGCTCGTCGAGCGTATCGCCAGGTAAGAGGACGCCGTTATCGATCTCCGCTTCGAGCTCCGTAACGATGTCTGCGGCCAGGCCGCGCTTCTTTTTGGGTAAGGTGATCATGATAGGAAGGCGAGCGGGGCGCCGTGCGAAGCCCCTGGCAAAGCAAGCATGAAACTTGGCGTGTGGGTGGCCAACAGCAAGGGCGTCCCACTGCGGGCAGCCAAGCCAGGTCTGCGCGTCACGGCCGCCCCGGACCTCCGGTGAGCAGCCATGCCGGCGAGGACTCGACACACGGCAAGCGGCGCGGTGTCGAGGTCGGAATGGGTGGCGACGATTGTACCGAAGTGACTCACAGCGACGGCTCCGCCCATCGCGTCGACCGCAGCAAAGCGCATGCCTTCTCACCCTTGCTCCTCGTCACGTGGCCTTGCCGCTTTTGGCCGCAGCCACGCCGACGGTCAGGGACCTGCGCCCGGGTCCCGGGGACTCAAGCCGCGTCAAGACCCGGCTGCGCAACCGCACTAAGCCCCCAGCGACCCGCCCCACTGCATGCCTCCCCTTGAATGCAATCCCGCCGCCATGCCAGGCGCGGCGTCCTGACGCGCCCGCTGCATCCGCGGACGTGCCCCCGTCCCTGGCGCGGCAAGCGCCCTGCCCGCCTCGTCATGCTGCGAGCGCCTGTCGTCCAGACGCCCGGATAGCCCGCAAAGGCTAGGCATGGACAGGCAGCAGCATGCCCCGCCTCGTGCGGCTGGTGTATTGGTAGTTCCACTAATAATTCACACCACCGATCGTGGTATACCACGAGGATATTTTCGAATACCATTAATGCTCATAACTCGGGTTCAGCCATGACGATCGATACCTCCACCCCTCCTTTGCTCTCCATTGACGGGCCCGTCGCCACCTTGCGGCTGAACCGCCCCGCCCAGGCCAACCGTATTGAGCCCGCCGACCTGCCCGTGCTACTGCAGCATTGCGAGCGCATCGCCCGGGACAGCGCCATCCGGGCGGTCATCCTGACGGGCACCGGCAAGCATTTCAGCGCCGGCTATGACTTGACCAGCATTCTGCAAAGTGTCGAAGAAGATCCCCACGCACGGCATGCCGTCAATCCTTTCGGCACCATGGTGGACACGCTGGAAGCGTTGCCCCAGCCGGTCATCTGCGCATTGAATGGCGGCGTTTACGGCGGCGCGACGGATCTGGCCCTGGCCTGCGATCTGCGCCTCGGCGTGCCCCACAGCAAGATGTTCATGCCCGCGGCGCGGCTGGGCCTGCATTACTACTTGAGCGGTATGCGGCGCTATGTATCGCGCCTGGGCTTTAACACCGCCAAGCGCCTGTTCCTGTTCGCGGAAGAGATGGACGCAGCACAAATGCTGAGCACGGGCTTCATCGAGCGCATCGTCCCCGCGGAACAACTCGAGCAGGCCGCGCGCGAGGCCGCGCATGCCGCCGCGGCGATGGCGCCGCTGGCCGTGCGCGGCATGAAGGCCGCGCTCAACGCGCTGGCTCAGGACAAGCTCGATCCCGAGCAGTTCGCCGCGACAGAGACCCAATGCCTGCGTTCGGCGGACATCCAGGAAGGCGTGACGGCCTGGCAGCAAAAACGCGCGCCGGTCTTTCATTCCCGTTAGGTTTTTTGCACGACTCTGGCATCCCGCCATTCACACCTATATCAATAACCTCATACGAGGAGACAAAACCATGCGTGTCAAACACGTATTCCCCCTGTTGACTGCGCTGGCCGCAACGGCCATGGCCTGCCTGCCGGCGGGCGCGTCGGCGGCCTATCCGGACCGCCCCATCAAGCTGCTCGTGGGCTACACCCCGGGCGGCGCGGCCGATGCGGCGGCGCGCTCGATCACCCCGCTCATGAGCGAGCTGCTCGGCCAATCCGTCGTGGTGGAGTACAAGCCCGGCGCGGGCGGCGCCATTGCGGCCGAAGCAACCATGCGGGCAGAACCTGACGGCTACACCTTGCACCTGATCGATTCGGGCGCGATGGTCGTGCTGCCCCATATCCGCAAGACCAATTTCGATCCGCTCAAATCATTCAAGCCGATAGGCACCGCAGCCGCCGGCGGCCTGGTTCTCGCCGTCCATCCCTCGCTGCCGGCCAAGACCTTGCCGGAATTCATTGCGCTGCTGCGCAAATCGCCGGACCAGTACAGCTATGCGACGTCCGGTGTGGGCGGCGGCGGCCATGTGGCGGCCGAACAGTTCAAGATCGAAACCGGTCTAGGCATGCAGCACGTGGCCTACCGTGGAGGCGGCCCGGCCATGGCGGATCTGATGGGCGGCCAGATCTCCGTCGGTATGTCCACGCTGGCCCCCGCCATCCCGCAGATAAAAGCCAACAAGATCCGCGCCCTGGGCGTGACGTCGCTGAACCGCGCCTCTGCTCTGCCCGATGTGCCCACCATCGCCGAACAAGGCTATCCCGGTTTCGAGGCGCTCAACTGGTATGCCCTTGTCGGCCCGGCGGGACTGCCAGATGACATCGTGGCCAAGCTCAATCAGGTTCTCGCGCAGACGCTGGCCTCGCAGAAGGTGCAAGACCTCCTGCGAGAGCAGGGCCTGGACGCCGTGCCAGATAGCCCGGCCCAATTGACCGAGCGTGTACGCGCAGATCTGGACAAATGGGGCAAGGTCATCAAGACCGCGGACATCAAGGCCGAGTAAAGCCACAAGCACAAGGAACAAGATGGAAACGAACGATACCCGTCCGCTAGCCGGGGTAAAGGTCCTCGAACTCGCCCAGATCATGGCCGGCCCCACCTGCGGCATGATGCTCGCCGACCTCGGTGCGGATGTCATCAAGGTCGAGAAGCTCCCGCATGGCGATGACTCGCGGCTCTACACCGGCGCAGGCGGCCAAGCCCTGCCGGCGCCGTTTGTCATGCTCAACCGCAACAAGCGCGGCATGGCGGTGAACCTGAAGCTGCCTGCCGGGCGCGATGTGCTGCAGCGCATGGTCCAAGGCAGCGATGTGTTTCTCGAGAACTACCGCAAGGGCACGATGGACAAGCTGGGCCTGGGTTGGGAAGCGCTCAGCGCCATCAATCCGGCGCTTGTCTATTGCAGCATCTCGGGCTATGGCCGCACGGGGCCCTACGCGGATAAGGGCGGCTTTGATCTGATCGCGCAGGCCTATGCCGGCCTGATGAGCGTAACGGGCGAGAAGGATGGCCCGCCGCTCAAACCCGGCAACTCCGTGGCCGACATCAATGCCGGCGTCATGGCCGTGGTCGGCGTACTCTCCGCGTTGCTGCACCGCGCCCGTAGCGGCCGCGGCCAATTCGTCGAGACCTCGCTCATCGAAGTCTCCCTGCAGCAGATGTACTGGTTTGCCTCGATGTTTTTCCAAACGGGCAAAGTCCCCGGCGCATCGGGATCGGCCCATCCGCTGACCGCGCCCTACCAGGCGTTTCGAACGCGCGACAGCTGGCTCGTCCTCGGCGGGGCCAATCAGGCCAATTGGGAGCGTATCGCCGATCTGCTGGGGCACCCGGAATGGAAAAGCGACCCGCGGTTTGTCACCAACGCCGACCGCAAGGCGAACGAAGCCGAGCTCGCTGCAGCCATCAGCCTCGAACTGGCCAACGATGACACGGCCAACTGGGTCGCGCGTTTCGATGGCGCCGGCATCCCCGCCGGGCCGGTACACAATATCGAGCAGGCCTTGAATCATCCGCAGACGCAGGCGCGCGACATGGTCATCAAAGTGGAGCACCCTATCGCCGGCACCGGCCATAGCCTCGCTCTGCCCGTCAAACTGTCGGCAACGCCCGCCCGCGTGACCCACCCGGCCCCCTTGCTGGGCGAGAACACGCGTGAGATTCTGCGTGAGTATGCGTTTCGAGACGACGAAATCGACGACCTGGTGCGCCAAGGCGCGGTCGCCGAGCACGCCAGCCCTTGCATGGCCTAGCTGCCCACTTAAACCGGGACTCTTGCATGAATGCCTTTCAATTTAATACCACGGGCTCCATCGTCTTTGGCGAAGGGGCTGCGAGCCGGCTGGGCGAGCTGGTCCACCCGCGCGGGCGACGCGTTTTGCTCGTCACGGACCCCGGTGTCATGCGCGCCGGCCTGGTGACGCCCATTCGGGATGCGCTGGATCAACAGGGTTTAACGCATCACCTGTTCGACGAGGTCGAGGCCGATCCGCCGGAAGCCCTCGTGCTCCGTGCCGCGCAAGCAGCCAGGCAAGCTCAAGTCGATGTGGTGCTGGGCATCGGCGGCGGCTCATCCTTGGATGTCGCCAAGCTGGTCGCGCTCCTGTTAGGCAGCGAACAATCCTTGACGGACATGTACGGGGTGAATCAAGCCCGCGGCCAGCGCCTGCCCTTGATTCTGGTTCCCACGACAGCCGGAACCGGCTCCGAAGTCACGCCCATTTCCATCGTGACGACCGGCGCGCATGAAAAGAAAGGCGTCGTATCGCCACTGCTGCTGCCCGATGTCGCGCTACTCGATCCCCGGCTGACGGCCGGCTTGCCCGCCCCCGTGACGGCAGCCACCGGCATCGACGCCATGGTGCACGCCATCGAGGCTTTCACCTCGGCGAACGCCAACAACAACCCCATCTCGCGCGGCCTGGCCCTGCAAGCTTTACAACTGCTGGGCGCGAATATCAAACAGGCGGTTAACGCGGGCCATGACATGGCGGCACGCTCGGGCATGCTGCTGGGATCCTTGCTCGCGGGCCAGGCTTTCGCCAACGCTCCGGTCGCCGCAGTCCATGCCTTGGCCTACCCCTTAGGGGGCCACTATGGCATCCCGCATGGCTTGTCGAACGCCCTGATGCTGCCCCATGTCCTTCGCTTCAATGCGCCGGTCAGCGCCCAGGCGTATGCCGAGATCGCGCCCTATGTATTCCCGGCGCTGCGTGGCGATGAGGGTCAGGCGGCATGCAGCCGGTTCATCGAGGCCATGGCGGCCCTCTGTGCTGACATCGGCCTGCCTACTCGCCTGCGCGACCTGAATATTGCGCAGGCAGACTGCAACGTTCTGGCCGAGGATGCGATGAAACAAACGCGTCTTCTGGTGAACAACCCCCGTCCCGTTCGCTACGAAGACGCGCTGGCCATCTACCAAGCCGCCTGGTAGCTTCCGTCGCCCGAGCATCCCTCTGCGCTCATCCGCCACCGTGTCTGAATGACTCGTGCATTCTTTTGAGTCATCCGCGCGGCCTGCCCCTTGAGCACACCGTAGGTGGGCGCTTTCTCGATCGTGGCTTCGTTGCCACGCCGTTAGCGCAGCGTCTGCGGCGCTTGCGCAGTCGGCACGTCCGCCCGGTAATCAGCGACTGGATAGGTGTGGATCCACGACAGACACCCGCGTTCGGCGCTTCATAGGCACGACTTCAGCGCAGGCATTGACGCCGCAGCATCTGAGCGGATTCTTCCAGACCGGATACGCGCCGGTGCGGCAACAAGCCGGGGGCTCAGGAAGCGTGGTCGTGGTGCTGGGGCATGCGGCGGCCTAGGGACAGGGTGTCCGGCGCCCGGTGAGGTGCGTTTACAACGCTGAGAATGCGCTGTGCGGCGCAGCGGCCTTCGGCGCAGGTGGCAGAGGCGGAGGGAGGCTGGCGATGGTATCGCGCGAAAACCCAGGAACGGCGTGAGCGCCGCCCCTGGGCGGGCAGCAGTTTTGGGGGTGCCGAAGCGCCCTCAATCATCAACCCGAGTGCGGGCGCTTGCCGGGGTTTTTCTTGTGGTGGGTGTGCGAGCCGCGCTCTTTGCTCACGCGCTGGCCGCCGCCTTGCGATTGGATGGTGAAGCCCTTGGGAGCGACAGGAGCGGGGGTGCGCTTGCGGTCGGCTTCGGTAACGATTTTGTTGCCCATGAAAAACTCTCTAGTTTGGTTGAACTGGCTATTGTTCCACATTCGCCCGGTTTATTCTCGGCCAGATGCCCGGCGCCAATCCGCCCCCCTGGCGCGGTGAGGCGGGCGGCCTGGCTTTGCCCGGGCCGCAGACGGGCAGCCCGCCCCGCTGCGGGGCAAACCATGCCGGCGCGGCAGCGGGTTGGCGGCCCTACACGCCCCCGCGCGAGGCGGGCGCCGCGCCCGGGTTCAGCGATTCGGCCAACCGCGTTTGTATCAATGCCAGCAGCGCCCGCACGCGCGCCGTCACGGAGTGGCGATGGCGGTAGGCCCCCAGCAGTTGCAAGGGCGCGGGGCGCAGATCCAGCGGCACTTCCTGCAATCGGCCTGCGGCCAGGTCTTCCTGGCAGGGGTAGGCCGCCACGATCGCGAAGCCGATGCCCTGACGCGCGCCGGCCACGGCCAGTTCGCCGCTGTTGACGCGGTAGCGGCTGCGCACCGGCACTTTGACGATGGCGTCGGCGGCGTCCAGAAACTGCCAGGGCTGGCCCTTGAGCGCGCTCAAGGTGGTAATGCAGGGCAGCGACCTCAGGTCACGCACGTGGCGCGGCATGCCGGTGCGGGCCAGCAGCTCGGGAGCCGCGACCACGATGCTGGGCAAGGTGGCGAGTTCGCGGGTGATGCAGGCACTGTCGTCCTGGCGCCCCCGGTGAAAGACGATGGACAGATCCACGTCCTCCCGCAATACCTCCAGCCCGGTCATGCGGGTATCGCATTCCAGTTCGATGCCTGGATGGACGCGGCAGAACTCGGCCAGGATGGGCGCGAGCAGTCGCGGCGCTTCGCCAGGCATGCAGATTCTGAGCGGGCCGCGCAGCTCACGCTGCACCGCGCCCAGCGCTTCCTGCGTCGACAACAGCGTATCGAGCAAGGGTTTGGCGCGTTCGTACAGCAGCCGGCCGGCTTCGGTCATGCGCAGGTGCCGGGTGCTGCGCTCCAACAAGCGCACCCCCAGCTTGCGTTCGAGCGCGGCGACATGCCGGCTGACGTTGGACGGGGGCATGACCAACAGACGCGCCGCGCCGGCAAAGCTATGCTCGTCCACCACCGCCGTATAGACACGGACCGCGTTCAGATCGAGGCCATCGCGCATGGATTATCCCGTTTGAGATATGAAAGGCTTCCATTTTTCCACCCTAGTTGTCATGAATGGCCCAATCTAAGATGCCCTGTGACACGGCGCGCCACGGTCAGCCCGACCTCGCCGCCCGTCTAAACAATCTCATGCCAAACCTATAAATGGCCGGATCCGCGATCGACGCGGGTCCAGCCTCGGCTCGGCCGGTGAGCCGTGATTTCAGGGGAAAAGGCCGCTGGGCGTATTTGCGAGCAATGTGCGGGGAGCGGGCCTGGGAGTCCTTCAGCCGCGCCCTTGTATTTCCTGGCCGAGACGGGTCAGCGATAGACCGCCAACACCCCAGCCCCTGCGCATGCAAGGGCGGCGCCGTAAACCGTGAAAACTTGCCCGAGACGCCATTGGGTCGGCTTGCACACGCTCCCTGGGAACGGCTTTGCCCGCAGAAGAGCATGCAGATTGCAGCGCGAGCAACATGGCATCCCGCCAACCGGCAGAATGATCCGTACTTCGCGCCAATGATCGGCTTTACGCGAGGCGCCGCCCCCACGACGGAGGAGGCTTGATGGAGAAGGGGCCCGCCCTCAGGCGAACCCGCCGTTCAGATGACGGCCGCCCTGCGCACCTCGTCATGCAACGGCCTTGTTTCCGGCCAGGCAGGACTTGCTATCCAGCAGATCCGTGCCGTACGAGTTGTCGATCGTGCAGCGCCACTGCCCGTCGGCATCGTGGCGAAAGACATAGGTGGCGCGGCGCACGGCCGTCTGGTTGCTGCCGTCTGCGCCGGGATAAGCGAGCCGGGTCTCCATGATGACCAGCGCCGTGCCGCCGGCCTCGATGACCTGCATCTCGCCCTGGGTGACGGTCAGGCGATGTTGAAAGTGCGCGGCGATCGCGGCAAACGCCTGACGGATGCGCGCCTTGCCCTGCACGGTCTGGCCGGGCTGCACGACCAGCACCGCATCATCCGCGTAAGAGCCCATCAGGGTGTCGTAATCGGCCGCGGTAATGGCGCGGTCGCAGGCTTCGATAACTTGCCGCAGGGGATGTGTGTTCATGTGACGCTCCGTCGAGAGTTGCGCCAGAAGAACGAAAAAACCCGCCTTCTGGCGGGTGGATCGCTGCACCGGTCCGCCAGTCAGTGAATACGGACAATAATGGGGCGGGTCGTCAGGGGCAGCGGCATGCCAACACGATACCGGCGCGCACGCCGCCCGGCAAGCCCGCCACGCGGGCCGGCAGTGCGCGGCACCGCCATCGCGTCGCTGTTAATAGTGGTAGCCCACGGTGAAGAGCGCGGCGCGGTCATTGCCCAAGGCCACCGCGGCGATCAGGCCGCCGGCGTAGTACTGCTTGTCGAACACATTCTTGATCGTCAGTGCGGCCCGCCACCGCCGCGCGCGATAGGCCACGCCCAGGTCGGCCACCACATAGCCTGGCAGAAAATAACCGTAGGCGTAGCGCTTGCTTTCGCCGCGCAGGCCGGCGTTGAGTTCCCAGCCCTGGGCTTCGCCGCTCAATGCGTACCGTGAGTACAGCGTAAAGCTATGCCGTGGCACGTTGTTGAGCCGCTGGCCTTCGGTCGATGGCATCTGGCCGCCATCATCCGTGATCACGGCAGCGGTATAAGCGTAACCGCCCATCAGGCTCAAGCCGTGGCTGAGATCCGCAACCAGCCCGATTTCTGCGCCGCGTGAGCGCTGCTCGCCCACGGCGATACTGAAACCGTCGTGCAAGGGGTCGCTCTGCAGCACATTGCGCCGCCGCAGCTCAAACGCGGCCAGGTTCAGCTGCATGGCGCCGCCGTCCAGTTCGAGCTTCGCGCCCAGCTCCCACTGCCGGCCGCGCTCCGGCACGAAACGATCGCCATTGATGTCGGTACCGGCGTTGGGGGTAAAGGAGGTGGCGTAGCTCGCATAAGGACGCACGCCCGGCGAGATTTCATACATCAGGGCGGCGGACCCAGTAGAAGCCTGCGCGCGCTCCGCTTCGCGCTTGCCCGCCAGTTGATCCTGATTGCGCGTCGCGGCGCGATCGTGGCGCAGGCCGGCCAACAGGCGCCAGCGCTCGGCCAGCGTGACCTGGTCTCTGACATAGATCCCGAGATCGCGGATCGTAGTGCGCGTATCCAGGCGCGGTTTGGCCGCGCAGACAAAGCCGCCGCCGTAGTTCGGCGCATACACATCCAGAGGGCGAACCGCGCAATTCGTCCGCACCGCGTCCTGACGCGATCTCAGATAGTCAACGCCGGCGGTGAGCTCGTGCTCGCCCCAAGGCCCGGCCAGAAAACGGCGCTGGACGTGCGTGTCCAGCGCGATCGTGCTGCCATCCCAATGCTGATCGCTGGCGGTGCGCCGCAGGTTTCGGGCATCCGCCAGGAATTTGCCGCTGGCGACAAACTGCCCGTCCAACCTGAACTGTTGATGGCGGAAGTTCTGATGGAGCGTCCAGCCGCTATCGAAGCGATGCGACAAGGCATAGCCAAGGCGGCTTTCCCTGCCGCGATAGGGCGCCTGATCGGGCTCGCCGGTAAAGCGGCGGCGCGGAACGGGGCCATGGGGATTGGCGGCGATCGATCCGGACAGCGGCAGGCCTTGCTGGCGGACGTAGGTGCGCTGCTGCACACTCGCCAAAAGAGTGACGTCCGTGCGCGGGCCGACATCCAGCGATAGCGACGGCGCCACCCAGCGGTTTCTGGACCAGACATAATCCGTCGCATCGCGTGTGTTTCTGGCCAGCGCATTGATGCGCAAGGCGGCCTTGCCGTCTGCGGACAGTGGCGTGCCGACATCCATCGTCCCTTGGTAGAGATGATGGCTGCCGGTCGTGATGCCCGCCTCAGCAAAGCGGTCTGCGCGCGGGCGTTTGCTCACCATATTGACCAAGCCGCCCGGAAGCACCTGGCCATACAGCAGCGAGGCCGGGCCTTTGATGACTTCGACCTGCTCGACACCAAACAACTCCTGGGCGATGCGGTTCGTCGTCGACACCCGCAGGCCATCCACGAACAGCGCGTCAGAAGCCTTCTGCCCGCGAATGATCACATCATCCCAGCCCCGACGGCCGAAGTTATTGGCCACGACACCAGGCACGTCATGCAAGGCGTCGGCCAGCGTCTGTGCCTGCTGACTATCCAGTACCGAACGCGGCACGACCGTCACGGTCTGCGGAGTTTCTGCCAACGAGGCGTTCGATTTATTCACCTGCGGAGGTCCGCCCGCCCGAAAATCCGTCTCTAGTTGGCCCGCGGCCTGGATCGAGATGGCGGGCAGATCAACCGGGCTGGCGGTGACGGCGGCGCTATCCGCCTGACTCATTGCGGGCATTGCAGCCAGCACGGCCAGGCAACCGCGACCCAGCCTGGCTATCGACACATGAAGCACTTGCATTGACGCTAACGGCATTGACGAAGAAAACGCGTAATCGTCAAAAAGCTAGCATGGGACCAAGCAAGAAAATTTCCGAGATCGAAGCCAGAAAATGCGAGGCGACCATCTGCCCGTCAGGCGCGCCTAGCGCGCGGACAAGAACACGTGCACGCCCTGACAACGCTGGAGATCCCGCAAGCGCCGCCCGGCGCTGAGCACCCCGAATCGGACAGACCTCCAGCAGGAGGGCCTGCCGCCCTAAGCCAGCGCCAAACCCGCCGACGCGATGGCATGCGCCCATCCTGCCGGCTGCCGGGCCACACGCCCAGCACACCCAGCCCGCTACCCAGGCTGCGCCCGGCGTGGCGGGCGCCTCCCTTAGAACGAGTACCGCATATTGAGCATCACGCTGCGCGATGCCCCGTAATAGCCGGTGTAGAAGTTCTCGTCCAGCGAGCTCAGGTACTTCTTGTCAAAGAGGTTGTAGACGTTGAGCGTGGCGGAGAGTTGCTTGCTGAAGTCGTAGCGGCCCATGAGGTTGACGACGGCGTAGCTGTCCTGCTTGGCGGTGACGGTTTTGCCGAGGTCCCAGGGCGTGACGGTGAGATAGACCTTGCTTTGCCAGTTGACGCCGCCGCCCAGGGTGACGCGATGCCAATCGCCGGGCAGGCGGTAGGTGGTCCACAACTTGGCCATATGGCGCGGCACCAGGGTGGTGATGCGCTCGCCCTGGGCATCCTTGGTCTGGCTATAGGTGTAGCTGACGGCGATGTTCCAGTTGCGCATCAGCTCGCCATTGAGCTCCATGTCCAGGCCTTCGGTCTTGGCGCCCTTGACGGCGCGGTAGGCCGCCTCGCGGTCGGTGCCGGCGACCACCTTGCCGTCGTCGGCCACGGCAAGGTTGTTCTGCCGGATCTGAAACAGCGCAACGGCGCTGTTGAGCTTGCCGCCCAGGAATTCGCTCTTTAAACCAAGCTCATAGTTGTCGCCGTCGCGCGGATCCAGAAAGTCCCCCGCGGCGTTGCGATAACTTTGGGGTTTATAGATGCTCGTATAACTGGCGTAGACCGAGTGTGCCTCATTGATGTCGTAAATGACGCCGGCATAGGGCGTGATGACATCGCTTTCGCGCATGGTTTTGATGCTGTTCCAGCGCGACAGCTTGGGGTCGGCGTAGAGGGTGGATAGCTTGTAGCGATAGCTGCTCAGGCGCGCGCCGAGGATGACGGCCAGATCGTCGCGGGGCTTCAGACGCAGGGCCGAGTAGCCGCCGTATTGCTTGACGTGCAGGTCATAGTCAAAGAGCTTTTCATCCGAGCTCATGTCCGGACCGGCGGCGTCATTGCCCCAGGTGTAGATATTGACGGGCGTGCCTTCGATGCCGTCATAGCGCAGCGGCTCGTGGAAGTTTTTGTATTCCGAGAAGTTAAAGCCCAGCACCAGCTCATGTTCGCGGCCCAGCAGTTGGAAAGGCCCTTTGACATGGGTGTCGAAGCTGGTCTGGCGTTGTTTGCCGGTGGACACCCCGCCGTAGAACAGCACGCCCTCTCCCGTGGTTTTATCGGGATAGCCCCAGGAGGCATCGGCGCTTTTGCCATGCCGCTTGGCGTCCATGTAATTGGCCGCGACGTTCAATGACCAGTCCTGGGGCAACTTCTGCTCCAGCGCCATGAAGGTATTGGTGGTTTCGATCTTGTTGGTGTTCCAGCGCGCCGCGGCATTGGTCGACACCGGCAGGTCGGTCTGCTCGCCGTCGCTGTAGAACAGCGGAAAGCCCGACCCCGAGGCGCCGCGCGGATCATTTCTTTGATAGTCCACACCCAGGCGCAATAGCGTGGTGTCGGTCACGTCGGCTTCCAGCACGCCGTAGACGATGTCTTTCTTGGTTTTGTAGTAGTCGATGTAGCTGTGGCCTTGCTCGTGCGCGCCGACCAGGCGGCCGCGCACGCGGCCGTCTTCGGTCAGCGGGCCGCTGACGTCGACTTCGGCGCGGTACTGATCCCAGGAGCCGTAACCCACATCGGCATGCCCCTGGAACTCGCGCGTGGGACGCTTGCGCACCATGTTGATCACGCCGGAAGGGTCACCCGCGCCGGTCAGCAGCCCGGAGGCGCCGCGCAGCACTTCGATGCGATCGTAGATGGCCATGTCGGCCAGGCCTTGCGGGATATTCTGGCTGACGATATCCGACAGCGTGGACAGGCCATCGAGCTGATAGTTGTCGATGGCGTAACCGCGCGAGTACACCGTATAGCGGTCGCTGCCGATGTTCTGCACCGAGATGCCCGGCGTCTGCTCCAGCACGTCGGCAATGCTGGTCAGGGACTGGTCTTCGATACGCTGGCGCGTGATGACGCTGACGGTCTGCGGGGTCTCGCGCAGCGACAGCCCGAGTTTGGTCGCGGTCGTGCTGGGCCCGTTGGTCGTGTATGAACCCGTGCCTTCGGTGGTCGCGCCCAGCGCGCCATGCACGGCGATGGGCGCCAGCTCCACACCCGCCCCCGGGCGCGACAACGAAATATTGTTGCCCGTGCGGCGAAACTCGATGCCGGTGCCGGCCAACAGACGGCGCAGGGCCTCTTCGGGCGGCAGGCTGCCCGTCACGGCCGGCGCGGTGTAGCCATCCACGATGTCCTGCGGAAAGAAAATCTGCAGGGACGCTTGCTCGCCCAGTTGCAGCAAGGCCTTGCTCAGCGGTTGGGCCGGGATGCTGAACGGGACGCTGGCGGCTTGCGCCTGCACCGGCGCAGGCAGGGTGCCGCACATCACGGCGATGGAAATGGCCAATGCCGATAGGCTGATGCGCATCGCGGCGGGTCGCGCGCCGCAGACGGCGGCTGGGTTCTTCGTTTTCACAATCCTACGGGTTCCATGAATGATGTTTCGCGCACGGCGCGCCAACCCTTTGGCCAAAGGTTCTGCCGGGGCGCCTCATCACTGAAACCACGCCCCGTCATATCCCTAGACGCGCCAGCGTCGAAACATCAGAATGGAAATGACTATCATTATCGTGACAGACTGTAACAGCCCTGCTCACGGCATCGCCCCGGGCTGCGCGCGCATGCCCGCGCCGCGCGGCGGCTAGCGGCCGACGATGCTGATCTCGCCGTCTGGCAGATGAAAGACCCGCACCGGCGCAATCTCGGGCAGCATGTCGATCAGCGACTGCGGATCATTGACGCTGAAGATGCCGGCGATGCGATGGTTGCCCAGCGCGGGCGCCTCCAGCCGGGCGGGCCGCTTCAGGTAGCGGTTGATCTCGGCCACGGCCTGCGCCAGCGGCGTGTTCTCGAACACGATCTTGCCGCGCTGCCAGGCAAGCATCGCCTGCAGGTCGACGGGTTCGACGGCGCTCAAAGCCTGACCCGGCGCGGTGTGCACGCCCTGCCCCTTGGCGAGCGCACGCGTGCGGCGGTTCCACCAGGGGCCGCTGGAGACCTCGACCGAACCGGATTCCACGCTCACGCGCATGGCGTCGTTGTCGTAGCGGACGTTGAAGCGGGTCCCCGTGACCATGACGCGGCTGGCGCCGGCATCGACCAGGAAGGGACGCCCGGCATCGCGCTGCACGGCAAAGAAGATTTCGCCCTCCAGCAGCTCGACCACGCGCTTGTCCCGGTACATGCGCACCACGGCGCGCGTGCCGGTATTGACGTCCAGGACCGAACCATCGGGCAAGGCCACCTGACGCCGCTCGCCCCGCCGGGTGGCGATCTGCAGCGTTTGCAGCGGGGTTTGCAGCCAGCCGCCGTTCAGGGCGACGGCCCCGGTAAGCGCGAACGTCAAACCACCCGCCAGCCCCCAGGCCAAACGCCGCCGGACGCGGTTCGGACGCGACACGGCTGCCGGGCGCTGGCTGAGAATGGCGCGCAATTCATGCTCCGGGATGGCGAGCGTACCCTCCCAGATCTGCTGCACATTGCGGTACTGCCGCGCATGCTCCGGGTGAGCCGCGCGCCACTGTTCGAACGCCCGCCGATCCGCCGGCGTCGCATCGCCGGATTGCAGATGCGCAAACCAGGCAGCGGCCAGATCGCGCGGATCGTCGGAGGTCGAAGTATCGTTGGGAGGTCTCATGGCGCGCAGAGCGAGAAACAACAGGCCCGCCACGGCGGCAACCGCAAACCGCAGCCCTTCACAGACATAGACGGATGAGCCGGGCCAAAGCCGGAACGTTTATGGCGCATATTCTTGTAACTTTCTGTTCAGGTGCTGCAGCGCCCGGGTCATATGCTTCTGAACCATGGCCTTGGAAATCCCCATGGCCCGGGCGATCTCGTCATGCGTCCAGCCTTCGAGGCGCTGCCTCACATAAACCTGCTGGCATACCAAGGGCAACTCGCCCAATGCGGCCTTCAATGCGCCGGCCAGCCGCTGCGAGGCCAGCTGCGCGTCGGGACCATCGCTAGCCGGATGCTCGTTCTCGGCCAGCTCATGCAAGGGCGTCATCGGCAGCACGGCCTGGTGGCGATGCCGATCGATCACCCCGTTGGCCACGCTGCGCTTGAGATAGGCGGCGGGATCAGTGACCGCGGCGCTGCCCGCCTCGAGCAGGCGCAGCACGGCATCCTGCATCGCATCCTCGCTGTCTTCATGCATGCCTTTGCGGCGCCACGCCGCGACCAGCTCGCGGTAGTGCGCGAGCCAGCCTCGTTTCGGCGCGGCGGGGGCAGACATACGAAGGGCAGGACACCAGAATTCGACAGGCCCGCATGTTAACAATAATTCTCATTCATGCCCTCGATCGTCTTGGCACGGCCGGGCCCGGCGATACTGGTAAACTCCCGCTAATAAGACTCATTTGCGCGAGATAGCGAAAGTATGGATGGTCGGCATAGCATCCTCATCGTGGATGACCACCAAAGCATCAGGGATCCGCTGACTACCTACATGCGCCGCTTCGACTTCGAGGTCGAGGCGGTCGGCGATGGCAAAGCCATGCGCCAGCGATTGCGCGAGCGCTCCTTCAGCCTGATCATCCTGGACATCATGCTGCCCGGCGAGAACGGGCTGTCGCTGTGCCGTTATCTGTCAGAGCATGTGGGCACACCGGTCATCCTGCTGACGGCGGTCACCGAACAGGCCGACCGCGTGGCCGGCCTGGAAGTCGGCGCCGATGATTATGTCGTCAAGCCGTTTGACCCGCGCGAGCTGGTCGCGCGCGTGCGCAGTGTCTTGCGGCGCAGCGAGCTCCGGCCCGCCGCCCCGGCCGACGCACCGGGCGCGCAGGATGGCAAGGTTCTGGGCTTTAGCGGCTGGGTATTCGATCTGCAGGCCCGCGAACTGCGCAACCCCGACAATCAGAACGTCCCGCTGAGCACCGCCGAGTTTCATCTGCTGCGCGCCTTGGTCGAGAACGCCAACCGCGTGCTGAGCCGCAGCCAGTTGCTCGATCTGACGCAGCGTTCCGGCTCGATTTCCTTTGACCGCAGCATCGACAGCCAGATCAGCCGCTTGCGCAAGCGCCTCGAGCAGGACTCGCGCCGGCCCAGCCTGCTCAAGACGGTTCGCGGTGATGGCTATGTGCTGTCCACCCGCGTCACGGATCTGCGCGCGTGAGAGCATTCCCCCGCAGTCTGTCCGGCCAGTTGCTGGCGCTCTGGCTGGTGGCCATGCTGGCCGCCCACCTGATTGCCGTTCTGATGATGTCCTGGTGGCGCATGGACAACAACACCATCCACCCGATGTCGGCGCGCACCATCGAAACGCGCATTCTGTCGGCCTATCGCATCGCCACACGCTCGCCCAACGACACCCGTTTGCTGGACGACGTGAGCCTGCCGGATTCCCGTTTCACGCTCGCCGGCGCGTCGCGCGACGATGGCAGCGGCATGAACGCGCAGGAGCAGGCGCTGGCCGACACCCTGCGCAAAACGCTGGCGCTCGCCCCCGGCTCGGCCGTGAACGTCCACCTGCATCATGCCGATGCCGGGATGGGCGGGCATGACAATCGCAGTTGGCTTGAAAAAATGCTCAAGTCGACCAAGATCTGGGCGTTGAGCGTGGAAGTCGCCCTGCCGGACGGCAAGTGGTTGCGCAGCGAGCACATGCCCACCATCATGCCTGCCCACTGGAGCCGGGTGCTGAGTTTTTCCTTATTGGTCGGCATGCTGCCCACGGCCCTGATCGCCCTGCTGTTCGGCCGGCGCATCATGCGGCCGCTGCGCAAGCTGACCGAGGCGTCCCGCCGCGTGAGCCGGGGCGAGCACGTCATCCTGCCGCCCTCCAACGGCCTGGACAGCGTGCGCGACATCACCCGCGCCTTCAACGACATGCAGGAGAACCTGCTGCGCTTTGTACAGGGGCGCACCCGCATGATCGCCGCCATCGGCCACGACCTGCGAACGCCGCTGACTTCGCTGCGTATCCGGGCCGAACTGGTGGACGACGACGCGCTGCGCGAAGCCATGGTGCGCACGCTGGACGACATGAAAGTCATCGTCGAGGGCACCCTGCAGTTCGCGCGCGACGACGCGCAACAAGAGGCCACGCAGGAGGTGCCGCTGCAGGCCCTGATCAGCGACGTCGTGGCCGAGCAGCGCCTGCATGGCCATCAGGTGGAGCCGCGCTTCCTGGCTGACAGCGCCGCATTGCATTATCGCTGCCGGCCGGTGCACCTGAAACGCGCCCTGAACAATCTCATCGACAACGGCGCCCGCCACGGCAGCGTCGCCCTCACCGTCAGCTGCGACCCCGCCCGCCAGAAACTGCGTATCGACGTCGCCGACAACGGCCCGGGCATCCCGCCGGACAAGCTGGAACAGGTCTTCGAGCCCTTCGTGCGTCTGGACCAGGCGCGCAGCCAGACCACGGGCGGCGCCGGCCTGGGCCTGGCCATTGCCCGGTCGTGCTGCCGGGCGCATGGCGGGGATGTCACCCTGCAAAACCGCCCGGAAGGCGGCTTGTCGGCGGTCATCGAACTGCCCATCTAGGCACTGCGCCGCGGTTTTGTGGCAAATCGTGGCAAAACCTGCGGGCTTGCCACATCGCCACCACACATCAGCAAACCCTCGCCACATGCAATAGCAATCATTCCCATCCGGAATTTTTTGTCTATTCGCTTACCGAGGATATTGCTACGTGAAAAACTCCCCAAAAGCATCGGCCGGCTTTGCCCTCAAGCCGCTGGTCGTGGCCCTGGCCTGCGTCTGCTCGCAAGCCAGCCTGGCGCAGGAACAGACGCCCGCCGCCCCCACCCTGGCACCCGTCACGGTCACCGGCTCGGACGTCGAGCCCAATGTGCTGCGCTCCACGCTGGGCATTCCGCGCATCGAAGGCCCCGTGCAGGACATCCCGCAGGTCGTCAATGTGGTGCCGCAGGAGATCCTGCAACAGCAGCAGGCCACCACGCTGGAACAAGCCCTGCGCAATGTGCCGGGCATCACGGTGGCCATCGGCGAAGCCAATGGCGGCGCCAACGGCGACCAGTTCCGCATTCGCGGCGCCGCGACCAAGAACGATGCCTACCTGGACGGCCTGCGCGACTTCGGGGTGTACGTGCGCGACACCTTCAACACCGAGCAGGTCGAGGTGCTCAAAGGCCCGTCCTCGGAAAACTTCGGCATGGGCACCAACGGCGGGGCGATCAATAGCCAGAGCAAGCTCGCGCATTTGCAGAACCAGGCCAGTGTGGAAGGCATGTTCGGCAACGGCCCGATGAACCGCCAGACGCTGGACATCAATCGCCAGGTGGGCGAGACCACCGGGCTGCGCATCAACGCCATGCGCCAGAACCAGGACATCGTCGATCGCGATGGGGTGCAATCCGACCGCTGGGGCGCGGCCTTGTCGCTGGGTATGGGCTTGGGCACCGACACCACCTGGTACCTGAACTATATGCACCAGTCCAACGACCGCACGCCGGACTTCGGGCAGCCCTTGATCGCGCGGACCGCCACGGAGGTGCGCCGCCCGGTGGCCACCTACGGCGTTGACCGCGCCAACTACTACGGCAAGGACACCGACCGCGACCGCACGCACGCCAACATCCTGACCTCGCTGTTCAAGCATCAATTCAACGAGGACACCTCGGTCAGCAACGAAACGCGCTACGGCTACTATGAGCGCCGCTTCAGCACCACCACGGCGACCTGCGACCAGGCGTGCGCCAACGCGTTTTTCTCGGGCGGCGACGGCAAAATCATCTACGGTTCGGGCGGCGGGCCGCGTTACTCGCAGCGCTCCGACGGCGTCCAGAACATCACCACGCTAGCGACCAAGTTCGACACCGGCCCGCTCAAGCACGATGTCCGCCTGGGCCTGGACGTCTCGCACCAGACGGACCATCGCCAGGCGTATGCCTACATGAAGCCCGATCTATCGGGCACGACCACCAAGATTCCCGGCACCCTGCAACACCCCGACAATAGCTCGAGCAACTACGTCATCGCCAAGGATCCGCGTGCCACCAACGACGTGCGGGACTCCAAACTGACCGACGTGGCCCTCTTTGCCACGGATCGCGTGCGCTTCAGCCCGCAGTGGTCCGTGCTCGGCTCCGTACGCTGGGACCACTACGAACAGTCGGCCAAGCTGTCCACGGGCAGCACGGGCACCGTGTCGGGCGATGTGCGCACCAACTCCAATTTCTTCAGCCCCAAAGCCAGCCTGATCTGGGAGCCCACCCCAAGCCAGACCTACTACCTCTCCTATGGCTGGGCCTCGACCGCGCCGTGGGCCGGCTCCATCACCGCCGACGCCAATCCCCTGGGCGTGAACAGCACCACCGCCGCCAGCGACGCGCTGCGCAACCTCTCGCCGGAAAAAACCAAGACACTGGAGCTGGGGGGCAAGATCAGCTTGCTCGATGACCGCCTGGGCGTGTCCGGCGCGATCTTCCATACCGAGAAGAACAACACCTACTACGACAACGGTACAGGGGGGCTGTCGGCCACCGGCAACAAAGAGCGCTACCAGGGCGTGGAACTGGGCCTGACCGGCCAGATCACCAAGTACTGGTCGGCCTATCTGGGCTACACCTACCTCGATAGCGAGATCAAGGACTCCGCCACCGCAGCCAATATCGGCAACCCGGTGCAGGGCGCGGCCCGCAACGCGGCCACCCTGTGGACCAGCTACGACCTCAGCGCCCTGACGTCGGCGTACTTCCCGGGCCGGTTTGTGATCGGTGGCGGCGCCACCTATCGCGACCGCATGTACATCCGCGACGACAAGATGGCCGAAGTGCCGTTCAGCCTGTCTTACGATGCCATGATCGCCTACGAGTACAAAAATGTGCGTCTTGCCCTCAACGGCTACAACCTCGCCAATCGCCTGAACTACGACAACTTCTTTGCCGGCGAAAACGCCAACACGGCGCGGGCCATCCCCTCGGCCGGGCGCAGCTTCGTCCTGAGCGCCCGGGTCATGTTCTGACCTTCCTGTGCTGACCCGGCTTCCGGCATCCGGCCGGAAGCCGGCCCGCCCCTCCTACCAAGCCGCTCATCATGATTGTCCAGATACCGCAACTGCTCGACCGCCAACAGATTGAATACTGCCGCCGCGTACTCGAAGCCTCGGCCTGGGTCGACGGCAAGGCCAGCGCCGGCGAACAGGCGCGTGACGTCAAACACAACCTGCAGATCGCCATGAACGCGCCCGAGTTCCAGGAACTGGGGGAGTTCGTGCTGCGCGCCCTGGGCAAGAATCCGCTGTTCAACTCACTGGCCATTCCGCTGCGGGTCCGCTCGCCGATGTTCAACCGCTATGACGTCGGCATGACCTACGGCGCCCATGTCGATGGCGCCATTCACAGCGTGCCCGGCGCCCCCCGCATGCGCGCCGACCTGTCCGCCACGCTCTTCCTGTCAGACCCCGACGAGTATGACGGCGGCGAACTGGTCATGCACCACGAGCACCGCACCGAAGCCTTCAAACTCAACGCGGGCGACCTGCTGGTCTACCCCACCCAGTGCATCCACAGCGTCAGCCCCGTCACGCGCGGCTCCCGCTGGGCCGGCTTCTTCTGGACCCAATCCATCGTCAAATCCCATGAACAGCGCAACATCCTGCACGAGCTGGACATGGCCATCATGCAGATCCGCTCGCTACTGCCGGATCAGCATCCGGCAGTACTCAAGCTGACCAACACGTATCACAACATCCTGCGGTCAGCGGCGGAGTTGTAGGGGCTCCTGGCTTTCCATTACAGATTGCCGAGCTCCTCAACTGAAGTGACCTGGGCGATGGTCCTGAGCAATGCAATGGACGACACATGCTCTTCCACCGTAGGCGCGGCACATGCATCTTCGAGAATGACCACCGTATAGTCGCGGTCATGCGCTTCACGCACGATACTCTGCACGGCCCAGGCCGTACTTACGCCGGCCACGACCAGGCGCTTGACATCCTGCGCGCGCAACGCCGGCTCCAAGGCGGTACCGTAAAAGGCGCTGACACGCGGCTTTTCAATCACCATGTCTGCCAAATCACTGCGCAGGTCCGGATGGAATTCCGTGCCGGGCCCACCCAGCGCCAGAGCCCCAAATTGTTTGGCCTTGCCGAACATGGGCGAATGCAGCGGCAATTCGTGATAACCCGGTTTGAAACCGACCTTCACGAGAATGCTGAGCCACTCGTGGGCTTTGGCGTGAGCCAGCGCCTGGTTGGCTTTCTCGATGACGCGACGATCGGCGGCCTGCTGGGCCGACCTCGCGATTTTTCCATCGGGGTGCATGATATCCACGATGTAGTCGAGGCCGATGAATGCCGTTTTCATAAGGGATCCTGAAAGAGTCAGTTCGAGAGAGGCAGGACGGCCTTGTACTGGCCATCGTGATAAAGAAGCGGAGAGGTCTCATTCGTCGCACCTGCGACGACACGGCCCACGAATATCGTGTGCGAACCTGCATCGAAGGCATCGACGGTCTCACACTCGAAGTATGAAACGACACCGTCCAGCACCGGCGCTCCCAACTGGCCGGCGTGGTAATCCACGGCGGCGAATTGGTCATCCAACTTTCCTGAGAAGTGGTTGCCGAGTTCGCGCTGGTCGTCCCGCAGCACGTTGACCACGAAGCGGCGACTTTCCGAGATGAGTGGATGCGATCGCGTCCCTTTATTGAGCACGATAAGCACTGTGGGCGGATCAGCGCTCACGCTGGAAAATGCGGTGGCCGTCATACCGTGCGGAATGCCGTGGTGGAAAGTCGTCACGACCGAGACACTGGAAGCCACGCCCCGCATCAGCTGTTTGAAAGCGAGTGCGTTCAGCACATCAGTCGCCGGCAGGCCTGCGTTCTGTAGAAGATGGCTCATGGTTTTCCTCCGTCCACATTGATCTCGGCGCCGGTCAAATACGAGGCCTGGTCACTGGCCAAGAAAAGTACGACTTCAGCGATTTCCTCCGGCTGGGCGATCCGTCCCAGCGCGCGGACCGAAGCGAAGGCCGCGAAGGTTTCCTGCCGCGCAGCCTCGTCCAGGTTGGCTACTGAACGGCGGGGCATGGGGGTATCCACGACGCCGGGACACACGACATTGAAGCGAATGGGGGCCAGTTCATAAGCCGCAGCCTTGGTCAATGCATTGACCGCAGCCTTCGAAGCAGAATAGGCGCCCAGATTTTTCAGCGGCCGCAGGGCGGCACCGGACGACACGTTAACGACAGATCCGGTTTCTGCGTCCAGTACAGACAATGCCTCGCGCATCATGAGAAAGGTGCCGCGTCCATTGACAGCGGCCAACAAGTCCCATTGTTCAAGACTCGTTTCCCGTAACGCCCGCCCTAAGATGATGCCGGCATTGTTTACCAGGATATGGACGCGCGTCCCAGCCTCAACCAGCGCACCGAAAAAAGCGCGAACCTCGCTTTCCGACGAGATATCCAACTGTCGGTACGCTACGGCTGGAGATAAAGCACACACCTTGCGCGCGTCATCGTCTTCGGGAGACTTCAGATCCAGGGCCATGACTTGCGCACCCTCACGGCAGAAAGCCCGGACGATCTCTAGCCCGATTCCTCCCGATGCTCCGGTGACGATGGCAGTCTTTCCGGCAAGTCTGCCCTGCCCGTTTTGCAGCATATTCATTTGCTACCCTTTTCGTATCAATGGCGCAGCCCCGCTTCCTTGAGCAGAGGCATGACCTTGCGGTCGAAATAGTCGAGTTCCTTCACGTAATCGAGGAAGTACAGAACGACGCCTTTCAAACCGTAGTCAGAGTAAGCCTGCAGCTGCTCGGTAATCTGCTCAGGGGTCCCGAGCAGGGCATTGGTGCCATACCCGGCGACGAACTTCTCCTGCGACTTGGCCAGTCTCTCGTTGAATGACTGACTTTCAATACCCAGCACCGCCATCATGTTCTTCGCTGCGACCCAATCCCCCTGATCCAGGATGGACTGATACACCGCGCGTGCCTCTTCTTCAGTGTCGCGAGCGATCACCAATGCCGAAGCGAACACGCCGACATCCCGGTCATACTTGGTTTTGGCGATTTCGGTGACGGCCAGATGCCGCGATATATTTTCCGGTTTATCGATGCTTGCGAATGCAAAATCCACATTCTTGGCTGCGAACTGCAGACCCGCACCGGAGGTACCCGCATTGATGAGCACCGGCCGATCCCGTATCGGTTTGGGATGTGCTTGCACACCCTTAAGGTTGAAGTGATTGCCGTTGTAGTCGAACGGCTCCTCCTCGCGCCAAAGGCGTTGCACGATATCCAGCCACTCGTCGCCGTAGGCGTAGCGCGCATCATGCTCGCTCATGCTGCCGCCAAACATCTCCATTTCGGGGCGGAACCACCCCATCACGAGATTGATGCCGAAACGGCCGTTTGATATATGGTCGATGGTTACAGCCTGCTTGGCCGCGACAACGGGATGCACGGTAGAAACGTGCGAGGTAGCGAAGACTGCAATATTGCTGGTTGCCTGGGCCAGACCTGCGGCCCAGGTATATGTCTCAAACGAAACGCCATTGAAATCGGTGGTGCCACCGAATCCTCTCCAACGGCCGAGCGGCAAGGCAATCTCGAAGCCCATGCGATCAGCCTTGGTGACGATGGCAAGCGTCTGCTCCCAGGTCATCTCAAATGAAGTGGGCGCGTTACTGATAAGCAGCCCATTGCTGCAATTCATCCCGAAAACGCCCAGTTTAAGTTTCTGATCGTTCATCAACGGATGCGGACGCCGGCCTGAACTCTCTTTGTCGGCCTTGGATACTGCATTGGTCATATGTTCCTCCATCTCATTATTTATCCGAGTGATCGGGCATTGAAAATTGGGGCACGCGTCAACGCGGGCGGGCCGACACGGCACGCGTGAGCAGCAAGAGCGAGATGATGCCTATGGCGATCACGCTGACAACGTATACCGCCACGGGCCAGGTCTGGTTATTGGAAGAGCGCAGCAAGCTCAAAGCGATCATGGGAGTGAAGGCCCCGCCGAGCAAGGTACCGAGATTTGCCCCAAGAGAGATACCCGAGAAACGGACCTCTGGCCCGAAGGACTCAGCGATAAGCGCCGCGCTTGGTCCATAGAAGGCTGAGTTCAGCACCAAGGCAAGTGTCAGAACCAGCGTAATGGTGACGAGGTCACGCGTTTGCAGCAGGCCGAATATCTGTGTCATGAGCACTACAAGGGCCAATGCGCCAAACAACATGACGGGTACACGCCCCAGGCGATCCGACAGGGCGCCGAAACCTATCAGCGCGAAGATCTGCACCGCCGACGCGATCGCCACCGATGTCATCATGTCGACAAACGGAATTTTCAGCGTGACCACACAGTAGTCAACTGCGAAAACAATAACGGTGTAGTAGACACACTGCGCCAACGCGAATACACCAGCGGAGTACACAATCTCACGTGGATAATTCAGTATGGCCTGCATCAACGGTTGACGCGGCCGCTCACCATTTTTCTCCGCAGCCTCGAAAACCGGTGTCTCGGTTGTCTGGCGCCGTACCCACATACCCAGGGCCAACACCACGACCGCAAACAGAAAAGGAATGCGCCAGCCCCAAGTCATGTAAGCCGGACCAGTCGCCGCGCTGGCCAGTTTGAGCATGCCGGTTGCCAGGAGAAGACCCAAAGGCACCGCGGCCATGGGCAGGGCACCCACCAATCCGCGCATTTTCCGCGGCGCATGCTCAACGGACATCAAGACGGCTCCGCCCAGTTCACCGCCATAAGCAATGCCTTGAAGAATACGCAGCAGTACGAGAATGATGGGAGCGGCCAATCCGATCTGGGCGTAAGTGGGCAACAGGCCGACGCCTACCGTCGAAATACCTATCAGCATGAGCGACAGCAGCATCAAGGGCTTACGGCCCAGACGATCGCCGAAATGCCCGAAGATCATGCCCCCCACGGGTCGCGCCACAAATCCCACAGCGAAAGTCGCGGCGGCGAGGATCGCACCCACGAAAGGATCCGAGGACGGAAAAAACAAGGGGCCCAGAATGACCGTCGCAACACTGGCATAAAGCAAAAACTCGTAGCTCTCCAGCACCATCCCGAAAAAACTCCCGGCAATGGAGCGTCGGGATGCAGCTGTCAGCTGTGGCGCGGCGGGTGGCGCATCCGCGGCGATCGCGCCGCTTACGGACTGCACATGTTGGGTCATCGAGGCTGTCTCCATGTCGATTCGGCGGTGGCGTGGAAAGTCCTGACCGCCATAGCCGAGCCGTATATTATTGGTGAAGTCAGTCTAACGTTATCTTGTTATGACGACATTAGCAGAAACCCTATAACCTGTTTCGAGCCTTGTTGCCTTGAAGTTGCTGAGTGCTTTCCCTTACGGCGGATATCACCGGACTTGCTGGGTTATGATGATGTCATAACGTAATAAACGCGCCTGATCCGCGCCCGAGCCCATGTCCGCTTCCACCGAGATGTTGCCGCGCACGCGCGGCACTTCCCTGCACCGCCAGATGTTCATGGTCGTGCGCGAGAGCATTCTCACCGGCCGCTATCCGGTCAATGCGCCGATTCCATCGGAAGAAGAGCTGTGCAATCACTTTGGCGTTTCTCGCATCACGGTCCGCCGCGCCCTGGCCGACCTCGAAGCAGAAGGCTACGTCCGCCGTCGGCAAGGGCTGGGCACTTTTGTCTCGCCGGACCTGCCTCGGGGCCGCACGGCCACCACGCTCAGTTTCGTCGAGGCACTGCATAAAAGTGCGGAAGAGACCCGCGTCGAGGTCATCAGTTGCGACACGCTAGTGGCCCCACTGCGCATTGCACAACAACTGCATCTTCCGCCTGACGCACTCGCGGTCCACGCCATTCGGCTGCGCCGCATCGAGGACACGCCGGTCATGGTCACGGACGCTTGGGTACCCGAACGTTTCAGTCAGGCCATCAACGCCGAGACGCTCAAGAAACAGGCGATGTATGAGATTCTTCTTGGACTGGGCATCGAATTCGGCCGCGTCATTCAGGATGTCACCGCGGTATCGGCTGATCCCTCCTGCGCCCGTTGGCTCAATGTCGACATCGGCGCTCCTTTGCTGCGAGTAACCCGGATCGTCTATGACTGCGCGCGCACGCCAGTCCAGCACCTGACCCTCACGATGAGTCCCGAGCACAGCCGGATTGTCGTCGACATGATGGCCGACTCAATCAACACTTTGCGCACGGGCCAGATCGTGCATGACGTGCCTGCAGCGCGGCCCAAGACCGCCACGGGACGCGCCTGACGCTCTGGCGCCCTGACGTGTAACCAGGCAGCATGAGCTTGCTGCCCGGTTGCCGCGTCAGCCAAAAGGCGGCCACACCCAGGGCCGAGCCTGGCGATCTGCCTGCTGCCAAGCGGCGATACGCTCGCCCCGACGCAATGTATCCGTGACGGCATCCAGGCCCTCCAACAAGGCCTCTCGCCGCATTGGCTCGATCTCGAACCGGAAGCATAATTCTCCCGCACTCACGGTCTGCGCCCGCAAATCGACGATCACTTCCTGAGTGCCCGCTTGGGCGGCAAGCTGGCCGATCGCATCGGCAGGCAAGCGCACCGGCAACATGCCATTCTGGAAACAGTTGTTATAGAAAATCTCGCCGAAGCTGGGCGCGATGACACAGCGCAGGCCACACCCCATGAGAGCCCAGACGGCCCCTTCTCGCGACGAGCCGCAGCCGAAATTGTCTCCCGTCAGCAGAATGCTCGCTTCGCGAAAGGGCGGCTGATTGAGCACGCATCCAGGCTCCTCGCTGCCATCATCGCGCAGGCGCAAGGCTTCAAGTGCATAGCGGCCCAACTCCTCCCGCGGCACATGCATCAACCGCTCGATCCGGATGATGGTATCGGTATCCACGTTGGACCGCAGCAAGGGCGCAGCACGACTGCGAATCACTGTGACTTTATGCATGACACAGCTCCCTGACGTCGGTAATGGCGCCTGCCAGCGCCGCAGCCACTGCTCCCTGCGGGCTGGCCAGGTGGGTCCGCGCGCCAGGCCCCTGACGACCGACAAAATTGCGGTTGGACGTCGAAACGCAACGGGCACCCGCAGGCACGATCTCTCCATTGGCCGCCACACACATACTGCAGCCGGGTTCGCGCCATTGGAAGCCTGCTTCGCGAAATACGGTATCCAATCCTTCCGCCTCGGCCTGGCGCTTTACGATCTCCGAACCCGGCACGACCCAGGCGTTCACGCCTTTGGCCACGTGCTGACCCCGTATCAGTGCTGCTGCCGACCGCAGATCCGACAAACGCGAATTGGTGCACGAACCGATGAACACCCAGTCGACAGGCGTACCCGCCAGCCGTTGTCCTGCCTTGAGGCCCATGTAATCGAGCGCCTCACGCCAGGCTTGTCCGCGCGCGCCGTCTGGCGCCCGCGCCGGGTCGGGGACACGGCCGTCGACCGGCATGACGTGCTCAGGGCTGGTGCCCCAAGTAAGCATGGGCGATACCGAGCTCACATCCACTCTCTCTTCGCGATCAAACCGAGCGTCCGCATCGCTGCTCAACTCGCGCCAAGCCGTGACCGCCGCCGCCCAGGCAGCCCCTTTTGGCGCATATGGGCGACCTTTGAGATACTCAAAGGTGACCTCATCGGGACAGACCATGCCTATCTTCGCGCCCATCTCGATGGACAGATTGCAGATGGTCATGCGCGCTTCGGCGCCCATGGCACGCACGGCCGAGCCCGCGTACTCCACTGCAAAACCCGTTCCAGCATTGGCGCCCAAACGGCCGATCAGATACAAAATCAAATCTTTGGCCGCGACACCCTCGGCCAACTCGCCGTCAAAATGAATCCGCATGGTGCGCGGCCGACGCTGCCACAGCGTCTGAGTCGCCAGCACGTGAACCAACTCCGACGACCCTATTCCAAAGGCCAGCGCCCCCAACCCCCCGTTGGTGCAGGTGTGGCTATCGCCGCAGACCAACGTGACACCCGGCAGGGTGAGCCCAAGCTCAGGTGCCATGACGTGCACAATGCCATGCCCCGCCTCACCCACATCAAAGAACCTTATGCCCTGCTCGCGCGCCCGCGCCTTCAGCCTTCCGTAGAGCACGGCGCCGGCCTCCCCGGACTCTCCTGTGCGGCCTGGCGCGCTGGAGACGACATGGTCTGGCGTGGCAAAAGACAGCTCTGGTACGGCCACCCCTAGCCGGCGCTCGGCCAATGCTGCGAGCCCGTTGTTACCTGACAGATCATGCAGGAGATTCCGATCGATATGCAGCAAGGCCCAACCATCTGGCGCCTCTTCGATAACATGACCGCTCCACACCTTCTCGAACAGCGTTCGACCTGTCATGCGCCATCCTCACCGCGGCCCCGTGCTTCCGGCACAGCGGGATCGCGAAAGCGCGTACGCAAGGCATCCCAACGATCGGCCCCCACACGCTGAAAACGCTCGCGCACACTTGGGAAACCCGCCGACGACAACGGCCGCATGGTTTCCCGCACGGTCGCCAGCGCACGATCGCAGGCCTCAAAAACCGTACTCAACAGCATGCTGGGCATGATGGCGATCCGATACCCCATTTCGTGCACATCGGTCAGACCGATGTCGGGTGTTTTCCCGCCCCTCACTAGATTGAGCAAGCAAGGGCCAGACACTTTCCGGGGCACTGCGGCCACCTCATCGGCATCTTGCAGCGCCTCCACGAAAGCCACGTCCGCCCCAGCGTCCAGCGCGGCGTTGGCGCGCCAGATGGCCTCTTCCATGCCCAGCACGGCACGCGCATCGGTGCGAGCAATCAATACGAAATCCGTGCCGGCGCGCGCAGCCGAAGCAGCGCGGATATTGGCGAGATAGTCCTCCCGCGACACGACCTCTTTGCCGTCAAGATGGCCGCAACGCTTGGGCATGACCTGGTCCTCGATGTGGATGGCCGAAACACCCCGCATGATGTACTCGCTCACCGCGCGCGTGACGTTCAACTCATTGCCGTACCCCGTGTCTGCATCGGCAATAAGAGGCACGCTCACCGAACGCGCGATGACGCCGGCGTTCTCCACCATTTCCGACATCGTCAATAAACCAAAATCCGGAAATCCGCGTGCCGCCGCCGTGCCGGCCCCGGTCATGTATACCGCAGGAAAACCCGCTTGCTCGGTCAGCATCGCCGTCAGGCCATCGTATACCCCCGGCGCAACAATCAGCTCGGGGCGCGCCAGCAAAGCGCGGACGGTGTTGGAAGCGTCCAAAAATGTCTCCTATCAATTGCCGGCCTGCCGCCGGGATGGCAGTGTGTACCTGCCTCTCTATTTTTATAATGTAATGGCAACATTACAACATGACAAGATAAACCTGAGTGCTAGCCGCATCATCACCCTGCAACATAGGCATGCTTAGCTTGCGCATCCCGGTCCGCCTTTACGAATCCTCATGCGTCTGTCCCTGCCTTCCCTGTCTGCTTCTGGTTTGCTCTACGCCGTGGCGGCGGCGGCATGCGCCGGCGCGGTCGGGGTTTGGGGGGTGATGTTGCTGGCGCCGCGGCCCGAGGCGCTGCCGCCCCCCTTGTCTGCCGCGCCACCGCGCGCGCCGGACAATCAGGCGGTGGCGCGCTGGTTCGGCAAGGATGAGGCCCTGCAAACCGACATCAAAGTGCTGGGGGTGATTGCCGCCGGGCCCTCGGGCGCGGTGGTGCTCAGCCTGGATGGCGGGCCGGCGACGGCGTATCGGGTGGGGCAGGAGCTGCCGGGCGCGCTGGTGCTGCAGGAGGTGGCGGCCGATACGGTGGTTCTGGCGCAACACGGGCGGACGTTGCGCTTGCGCGCGCCGGCGCAGGCAGCGGCGCCGGCCGGCATCGTGGCCGTCCGCTGAGGGCCTGCGCGCAACGTCGCGACGCTTTTTTGCGGCTATCTTGGCGGCCTTAATATTTCTGTACTATTTCATTTCGATAATCGAGTTTTCCGCAGAAACCGAGTTATCGCGTGCAGCACCGTTCTCCTCTTTATTACCAGCGTGGCCTGACGCTGATCGAAATGCTGGTGGTGATGGTCATCATCGGCGTGTTGGCCGCTCTCATCGTGCCGCGCGTGCTGGATCGCCCCGAGCAGGCCCGCCGCGTGGCCGCCCGCCAGGACATCGCCGGCGTGATGCAGGCGCTCAAACTCTATCGTCTGGACAACGGCCGCTACCCCACGGCGGCGCAGGGCCTGCGCGCGCTCGCCGAGAAGCCTGACGGCGTGCCGGGCTGGCGCGGCTATCTGGACAAGACGCCGGTCGACCCCTGGGGCCATCCCTATCAATACCTCAACCCCGGTGCCAAGGGCGAGGTCGATGTGTTTTCCTTCGGCGCGGACAACAAGCCGGGCGGCGAGGCGAATGATGCGGACGTCGGCTCCTGGGATCTCTGAGCACGGCTTTACGCTGCTGGAGATGCTGGTGGTGCTGGTCATCATCGGTATGTCGGCCGGCCTGGTGAGCTTGTCGGTGCGCCCGGCGAGCGACCCCTTGCGTGACGATGCGCAACGGCTGGCCAATGCGTTTACGGTCGCACAGGGCGAGGCGCGCAGCGATGGGCGTGTGATCCGCTGGCGGGCCGATACCGGCGGCTGGTCATTCGAGCGCGACGGGCGCAGCGCGACGCTGACCGCTCAGGATGACCGCCTCCCGCCGCCGGACACCTTCGCCGAAGACGCCGAGCTGCGCGCCATGCGTTTTGCCGCCGCCCCCGTCTCCCTGCGCCTGGATCCGGACCGTCCGCTGGTGTTCAACACCGAGTGGGTGGCCGGGCCGTTTGCGCTCACTCTGGAGGCAGCCGGCCGGCAAGTGGTGCTGCGGCGCGATGCGGCGGGCAACTATGACGTGCCGTGACGCCACGCCGCCGCAGGCGGGCTTTACCTTGATCGAGGTCCTCGTGGCGCTGGCCATCATCGCGGTCGCCCTCACCGCGGCGCTACGCGCCACCGGCTTGATGGCCGCCAATCACCGCGCCCTGCATGACAAGGCGCTGGCGCTCCTGGCGGCGCAGAACGCGATCGCTCAACTCCGTCTGCAGCCTGGCTTGCCGCGTGCCGGCGCGCAGTCGCAGGCCTGCCCGCAGGGCAGCCTGGCGCTGCGCTGCGACCTCACCATCACCAACACCATGAATCGCAGTTTCAGGCAGGTCAATGTGAAGGTCTACGGCCCGGACAGCGCCGGGGCGCTGATCCAGCTCGATGGCATGGTGTCGAGTTTGCGATGAGAAGCGGCCGCGGTGCCCGCTGCCAGCAGGGCTTTACGTTGATCGAGGTGCTGGTCGCCATCGCGCTGATGGCGCTGGTCAGTGTCATCGCCTGGCGCGGGCTGCAACATATCGCCCAGGCGCGTGCCGGCATCGCGGCGCAAGCCGCCGACACCGATCAGGTCATCCGCGCCCTGGGGCAGTTGGCGCGCGACGTGGAGCTGGCGTACGCCGGCCCTGCCTTCGAGACCGCCGCCAGCGACGCCGTGACCCTGACCCCGGGCATACGCCTGAGCGCCAGGCAGTTGAGCCGCCCGGTACTGGACCTGGTGCGCCCTGACCCGGAGGGCGCGGGCCTGTGGCACCGGGTGCAATGGCGGGTCGACGCGCGCGGCTTGTGGCGCGCCACCGGCGCGGCCGCCCCCCGTATGCCGCTGCCGCTGCCCGACCAGGCCGTGTTGATCCTGCCCGGCGCCACGGCCCTGACACTACGCGCCTGGCTGACCAATACGGGCTGGGTCGCCACCACCGCCACACCGGGCAGCACACCGCAGGGCTTGGAACTCACCGTGGAGCGCGGGCCGCAACAACGTTATGCCCGCGTGGTGGAGCTGCCATGACCTCCTCCCAACGCCAAGGCGGCACGGCCATCATCATGGCGCTGGTCGTGGTGACCGTGGTGGCCGCCCTGGCCACCAGCCTGTTCCAGCGGCAGACCGCCAGCACACGCCAGTTCGAGAACGCGCTGGCGCGGGCGCAAGCCCGCGAACTGCTCGCCGGCGGCACCGACTGGGCCCGCCTCATCCTGCGCGAGCATGGCCGTCAGGAGACGGTCACCGTCTTGCAGCAGGTGTGGGCCACGCCGGTGATGGATACGCGGATCGATCGCCCCGGCGACGAACGGGTGGCGGTCTTCAGCGGCCGCATCGAGGATGAGCAGGGCAAGTTCAACCTCTATGCGCTGGCGCAGCATGGCATTGCGCAACCCGACAGTATCGACACCCTCACGCGTTTGTTGCAGATGCAGCAATTGCCGGCGAGCCTGGCCGAGCCCCTGGTGCAGGCCGTCGCTGCAGCCCAGGCGCCGGCGTCGGCCAAGGACAGTACCGGCACGCCGCTCACAGCCGTCGCGCAAGCACCCTTGCCCCGAGGCGTGGCGGAGCTGGCTGACCGCTTGGGCCTGACGCCTCAGGTACGCGCCGAGCTCGAACGCACGCTCACTCTGCTGCCCGCATCGACCAGCATCAACGTCAACACCGCCCCCCCCGAGGTGATCGCCGCGATCGTCCCGACGCTGACGCTGTCGCAGGCCCGTGCCCTGACAGGCGAGCGGGATCGCGGCAACTGGTTCAACAACAGCGGCGACTTCAGCAATCGGCTGGCGGCGTTTGGCCTGACGGCCAGCGCGCCCGTGGTGACCACGACCAGCCAGTGGTTCATGGCGCACGGCGCGCTGGTCTATGAACGCGCCCGCGTCGGCATGCAGGCGTTGCTGCACAGCGTGCCGCCTGCCGTCCCGCAGACCACCTGGATAAGAGAGCTGCCATGAAGACTATGCTGCGTATCGCCCTGCCGCCGTTGGCGCTGCTGCACCCGCAAACCCTGCTGCCCTTTGCTTGGTACGACCGGCGCGGGCGGCCCGTGCGCCAGGGGCGGGAAACCGCGCAGGCGCTGGCCACCGCGTTTCGCAATGCGCCCGCCGAGGCCGTGCTGCATCCCGAGGATGCCATCGCCGCCGAGATCGCGGTGCCTGCATTGGGCCGCACGCGCCACGCGGCCGTCGTGCGCGGCGCGCTCGAGCCCTTGGTGCTGGGCGACCTGAACGACCTAGCCATCGGCTACTCGCCCGCCAACGCCGACGGCAAAGTGGCGGTGGCCTGGTCTACGCGCACCGCCATCGCGCAGGCCTGCGCCCTGCTCGCCAGCCAGGGCATGCCATTGCGCGCCATCGTCCCCACACAGGCATGGGGTGCGGGTCCGGCCCTGGAGACCGATGGCGACGCGCGCTGGCACCACCCCTCGCCGGGCTGGTCGCTGGAGCTGCCGCGTGTGGCGCAGGGCCGTCCATCGCCCTGGCGCGCGCCCTTGCGGCTGGGCGCGTTGGCCGTGGCGCTCTGGGTGCTGGGCCTGAACCTGTATGCCCGCCAACTGGCGGCCGAGGCGCAGGGGTTGCGCGAAACCATGACGGCACGCGTGCAACAGGCGTTTCATCTGCCGGTGGTGATCGACCCGCTGCGCCAAGCGCAACAGGGCTTGCAGGCCCTGCGCCAGGACCGCAAGGGCGGCGATGATCTGCTGGCGTTAGCGCGCGACGCGGCCACCCTGCTGCCCCAGGCCCAGGACAAACTCAAACAACTGAACTACACCGGCCAGGCGCTCACCTTGCAATGGCAGCCGCCCGCCGACGTCGCCGCCGATCCGGCGGCCATGGCGCAAAGCCTGCAACAAGCGGCGGCCCTGGGCCTGCAGATCGAGCAGCAGGACAACAAACCCATCTGGCGCATCACGCGCAAACAACCATGAAAGCGCTGACCCCGGCCTGGCAAAAGCTGCGCCAACGCATCAACCCCTCCCTGCGCGAGCTGCGCCAACGCCATGCCGCGCTCAGCACCCGCGACCGGCGTCTGCTCCAGGCCATGGCGGTGACGCTGGGCGCGACGGCGCTTTGGCTGCTGGGTGTGGAACCGGCGCTTAATCAAGTGATGCGGCTGCATGCGGAGCTGCCGCAGTTGCGCGTGCAGGCTGCAGCCATCGACGATCTGGCGGCGCAAGCTGCTTCATTGGCCAGGCAGGCCCCCGCCCGCGCCACCCTGCCGGCGCAAGCCGAGTTGCAGCACAGCCTGAGCCAGGCGGGCCTGAGCCCCGACCGTTGGATCCTGAGCCCCGACAAAGACGGCTACCAGTTGCGCGTCAGCGAAGTGCCCGCGCAGACCTTGCTGGACTGGCTGGCCCGCAGCAGCCAAGACTGGAGCCTGACCGCGCGCCAGGCCGAACTCGTGCGCGCCACCAACCCTTACGGCCGACCGTTGCCGGGCCTGGTCAACGGCAAGCTGCTCCTGAGCCTGCGGCAAGGAGGTTGACATGACACGCTGGCACACCGCCTGGGCGGGTCTGGGGCTGACGGCCTGCGCGGTCGTGGCCGCGCTCTGCGTCCTGCCGGCGCGCTGGCTGCTGATCGCTCAGCCACCCGATGCGCTGATCAGCCTGGCCGACGCGCAGGGCACGCTATGGGAAGGCCGCGCCTGGATTGCCTTGGGTGCGCCCGGGCAGCGGCGCTTGCTTGCCGAACCCGTGCACTGGCGCTGGTCCGGCCGGCAGATCGTGGCCAGCCACCCCTGGCTGCAAGGCCCGCTGACGCTGACGCCGGCCCTCGATGGCTGGCGCATCAGCGCGCAAAACTTGCGTGCTCCGGCCACGGTCCTGACCGCATTGGGCGCCCCGTGGAATACGCTCAACCCCGGCGGCATGCTGGACCTGCGTTGGCAGGACCTGAATACCGCCGCCCTGGCCAAAGGGCCGCTCGCGCAACTGCGCTGGCAGGATGCCAGCACGGCGCTGGCGCCCCTGCCCCGCATCGGCAACTATGTGATGCGGCTTCAGGGCGCAGGCGGACGCAGCGCCGCGCTGGCGCTGGCCACCGAAGGCGGCTTGCTGCAGATCGATGGCCAAGGCAGCGCCGATGCCCAAGGGCTGCAGTTCTCGGGCCGCGCCACCTTTGCGCCCGGCATCGACGCCAGCCAGCGCCGCGCGCTCGAGAGTCTATTGAGCGCGCTGGGGCGCCGTCAGGGCGACGTCGTGAGCTTTGGGAACAGGACTGCGGCGCCGGCGCACCAGACGCCGTGACGCCTCAGGGGTAGACGATGGAATATTGGACGTAGCTCACCAGCTTGCCGGCGGTGATGGATTCGTGCGTGCTTTTCACGTAGCGTGCCAGATAACGCAGCGTCGCGGCCTGATTGGTGACCTTTACGCTCTTCGCCGCTTGTGTGTCGGTATTCACCCCCATTTTGATAGTCTTTCCATCTGGGTTGGCAAGCTGGATCTGCACGGCTTTAAAGACTGTAGCTGGCGACGGGATGGAAGACTTCGCTTGGGTAACCGGTTGGGCCATTTGATAAGCGATCAGGTTTCCGGTGCCGTAATCTGTCGTGGAATATGGCTCAAAGTAAGCTTTCACCGATTGGTTGTCCAGTGTCGCCGAACATTGTGAGAGTTTGATTTCGAAAGCCGTTGCCCCAGCGGTGTCGTTCACCTTCTTGAGGGCAGTAGTGCCGATCCTGGGCAGATTGACGATCAGATCATAGGGAGGATCTTTACCTTCGATCTTGCAGGTCTGATCGGTGATCTCCCCATTGATCGTGATGGTGCCATCCACCGCCCGCGCCGGGGTGGGCATCATCCCGGCGATCGCCAGCGACGCGGCGACGAGCTTTACGCATTCAATTGCGGACTGCGGACTGCGGACTGCGGACTGCGGACTGCGGACTGCGGACTGCGGACTGCGGACTGCGGACTGCGGACTGCGGACGATTAACGATAGAGACATGGTGGGTGTTATCCGTCATGGTGATCTCCCGAAGCGAGAGCCGCAGTGTGCCGTTACAGACCCGTGGGAGGTGGCGCGCAATCACGTGGCCGCTTTCCGCATGCGCCTCCCCCTCCTCTGAACCGCCCCCTTGAGCCTGCAAACCATAACCAGACGCCTTCGGGGTCTGCCTAGGCCATGGTCATGAGCGAGGCATTACCTCCCGCTGCTGCCGTGTTGGTGCTCACCGCAAGCTCGGTGATCAACCGGTACAGCGGCACATGCACCTCGCCTGAAGGCAGGGCGATGACATTGACGATCTCGCCGGGTCTTGCGGCCATCTCCGACAAGTGCTGCAGAATGACGTCACCCTCACCATGGCATATCGCGGCATCGAAAGGCGTTTGCTCGATGGCGGATGACAAATGCAGCGAGGCCCGCAGCGTATCCGGCAGCGAGGCGTGAAACTCCCGCGCGGCCGCCGACCGCGCATCGAGAATCGCCGTAGCGCCCACCCGCAAGACCGCTGCCAATTGCGCATTGAAATCCGCCGGGTTGTCCGCATGGCAGTAAATCGCTCGTCGCGGGCGGGTCTCGTAGAGATTGCGCTCGCCCGTCGGCCCGGCCAGCTCCCAGACCTGCGTCTGCAGGAAGAAGTAAGGCGTGTCGTCATACCGATAGCCGCGCGGCCGCCCCCATGCCTGCAGGGCCTCATACGCGCACGCCCCGGTAGCGCCAGCCGCCGGCGGCTGCGCAGACGCCACACCGAACGGCGTGCGAAAGGCCGTCGGCGGCAAGGCGGCCAGAAGCCGGTAGAGATACAGCGGGCCGCCGGCCTTGGGCCCGGTACCAGACAATCCCTGGCCGCCAAAGGGCTGCACGCCGACCACCGCGCCGACCATGTTCCGATTGACGTAAAGATTGCCGGCATTGGATTGCTGCGCAATATGCGCGATAGTGTCCTCGATGCGGGAGTGAATGCCCATCGTCAGCCCATAGCCCGTCTCGCGGATCTCCGCCAACACGCCATCCAGCGCATCGCGACGGAAAGTCAGGAAATGCAGCACAGGCCCGAACACTTCCCGTTTGAGGTCCGACAGCGAGGGAATCTCGATCAGCGTCGGCAGCACATAGGTCCCCGCCCTGTCGCCGCCCACGGTATCCCGGGCCAGTTGCACGACGCGCCGGCCGTTTTGTTTCATGGCAGCAATGTGGGCGTCGATCGTGTCCTTGGCGCGGGCATCGATGACCGGCCCGACGTCATTGCACAGCTGCGTCGGCGGGCCGACGCAGAGCTCCTGCATGGCGCCCTCCAGCATCTCCTTCAAACGCCCGGCGACGTCATCCTGCACGCACAGCACGCGCAATGCCGAGCAGCGCTGGCCAGCGCTGTCAAAGGCCGACATGACGACGTCTTGCACGACTTGCTCGGCCAGGGCCGAGGAGTCGACGATCATCGCGTTCTGGCCGCCCGTCTCCGCAATCAGCGGCACGGGTTGGCCGCCGCGCGTCAGCCGTCGAGCCAGCACGCGCTGCAAGTGCCGCGCCACCTCGGTAGACCCCGTAAACATGACCGCCTGAACCCGATCGTCATCGACCAGATACGGACCGACCACTTTGCCGGGCCCGGGTATCAGTTGCAGGGCCTGGGGAGGAACTCCACCCTCCCAGAACAGGCGCACGGCCTCGATGGCCACCAGCGTGGTTTGCTCCGCGGGTTTTGCCAGCACCACATTGCCCGCTGCCAGTGCGGCCGCCACCTGGCCGGCAAAGATCGCCAGCGGGAAATTCCACGGGCTGATGCAGGTCACAACGCCCAAGGGAGGATGCGTCACATTGTTGAAGTCCGCTAGCACCTGCGCGGCGTAATAGCGCAGGAAATCCTCCGCCTCGCGGATCTCGGCGACGGCATTGGCATACGTCTTGCCTGCTTCGCGCACGAGCAATATCAAGAGGCGATCCGTATGCGCCTGCAGCAGATCGGCCGTTCGGGACAACGCGGCGGCGCGCTGGCCGGGTGGCACCTTGGCCCATTGGGGGGCATAGGCGTCGGCCGAGGCGATGGCGGTGTGGATGTCGGCCACGGCTATCGTCTTTAACGAGCCCAGCACATCCCGGTGGTCAGCCGGGTTGACGACAGGCTGCGCCTGGGCACCCTCGTCCGAAGCAGGGTGCGCCAGCAAGGGGCCGCCCACGAGGGTTGTGGCCTTTGCCTGTGCAAGCGCCGCATCCAGACGCGCAAGCACGGTTTCGCAAGCCAGGTCCATCCCCGGCGCATTGTCCCGTACGGGCTGGTAGAGCGCCGAAGGCGCCGGAATATCCGGATGCGGCAGGCCCAGGGCGCCCTCCTGCCGCGCCCAGGCTTGCGCGACGTCGATCGGGTTCTGGACCAGCGCCTCCGGCGCGATCGTCGGATCCGCCACCCGGTTGACGAAAGACGTATTGGCGCCGTTCTCGAGCAGCCGGCGTACGAGGTAGGCCAGCAGCGTCTCGTGTGTGCCGACCGGCGCGTAGATCCGGCAGGGACGGTTCAGTTTGCCTGGGCCGACGACTTGCTCATACAACGGCTCGCCCATTCCGTGCAGGCACTGAAACTCGTACTGCCCGGCGTGATAACGGTCCGGGCCGGCCATTTCGTAGAGGGTGGCCAGTGTCTGGGCATTGTGCGTGGCGAACTGGGGATAGATCTGTTCTGGCGCCTGCAGCAATCGCTTCGCGCACGCGATGTAGGCGATGTCGGTGTACGCCTTGCGGGTGTAGACCGGATAGTCCGCCAGGCCATCGGCCTGGGCGCGTTTGATCTCCGAATCCCAGTATGCGCCCTTGACCAATCTGACCATCAGACGGTGCCGGCTGCGCCGCGCCAGATCGATCAGAAAATCGATCGTGGCCGGGCAGCGCTTCTGGTATGCCTGAATGACAAACCCGATGCCCTCCCAGCCCTGCAGGGATTCCTCGAAACACAGCCGCTCGAGCAAATCCAGCGACAGCTCCAGGCGATCGGACTCTTCGGCGTCGATGTTCAAGCCCACGTCGTACCGGCGCGCGAGCTGGGCCAAACCGAGCAAAACGGGATAGAGCTCATCTTGCACGCGGTCGTACTGCGCCCGGGTATAGCGGGGGTGCAGCGCCGACAGCTTGATGGAGATCCCCGGCCCTTCGTACACCCCTTTACCGGCGGCCGCCTTGCCAATGGCATGAATCGCCTGTTCGTAATCCGCGAGGTAGCGTCGCGCGTCCTGCGCTGTCATGGCCGCCTCGCCCAGCATGTCGTAGGAGTAGCGAAACCCCTGTGATTCCAGCGGACGCGCATTCGTGAGCGCCTGCTCAATCGTCTCGCCGGTCACGAATTGCTCGCCCATCATCCGCATCGCGACGTCGATCCCTTTTCGCACCAGCGGCTCGCCCCCTTTGGCCAGCATACGCATCAGCCCGGCGCCCATACCCTGCGCGCTGCGCGCCTCGACCAGCTTGCCGGTCAGCATCAACCCCCAGGCGGCGGCATTGACGAACAGGGACTGGCCCCGGCCCAGATGGGCCGCCCAATCGCCGTCTTTGAGCTTGTCGCGGATGAGCGCATCCCGGGTGGCCGTATCCGGGATGCGCAAGAGCGCCTCGGCCAGGCACATCAAAGCAATGCCTTCCTGCGACGACAGCGAGAATTCCTGCAACAGGCCCTGCACCAGTCCGGCCTTGCCGCCGCGCCCTTGCCCCGCGCGCAGGGCCGTGACCACCTTGGTGGCCAGGGCCTGGCTGCGTGCCTGCAGCGCGGCCGGCAAGCGCGCTGCGGCGATCAAATCGGGCACCGCCTCGGTCTCGGGTAAGCGCCAGGCCGCCGTAATGCGCGCGCGCAACGCGGATCGGGGCGGTAAGGGCGTGATGGCGGCCGCAGCCGGGTTCGAAGCGGGGAACGCGTGAGCAATGCCTGACTGCATGGTTTGCACCTTGACTCTTAATTATTTGAAGCAATAACTTGATCTGCTGAAATCAGGCGTTATCATGCCGCCACAAAGTCAGAGTTTTTCTCTGTTTTTATTCCGCTTTGCTGGCGATTACTCAATGAACGATCAGGCGTATCAACTCGACCGGATAGATGTGCAGTTGCTGGATCTGCTGCAGCGCGATGGCCGCATCCCCAACACCCGACTGGCCGAGGCCGTGTCTCTGTCGCCGACGGCGGTCTTGGCGCGGGTACAACGGCTGGCGCGCGAGCAATACATCCTCGGCTACGAGGCCCGCCTGAATCCGCGCAAGCTGCGCGCAGGCTTGCTGGTGTTCGTCGAGGTCTTGCTGGACCGCACCACGCCCAATGTCTTCCATGAATTCAAAGCCGCGGTCCAAGTGCGTCCGGAAGTCATGGAGTGCCATATGGTCGCCGGCGGCTTCGACTATTTGCTCAAGACGCGCCACCACGACATGGCGGCCTACCGCGACTTCGCCGGCCGCGTGCTCTGGGAGTTACCCGGTATTCGCGAGACGCGCACCTTCGCGGTCATGGAAGAAGTGAAAGAGTCCATGGCCCTGGATATCCGCCCCAATCGCGTCTTCGAATGAGCCGCGCCTGGCCCACGCGGGCAGCCGCCTCCCGCCCTGCCCGAACTCCCGCCATGCCGAAAGAGGCGATATGGATGCCAATCCCAAAGTGAAGCCGGCACGCCGGCTCTCTCCTGCCATCGAGGAAGCCAGCTCGGGCGGCGAAGACCGCCAGTTTTCGATGAATCTGGCTCGGGGCCTGGAGGTTCTGCGGGCCTTTACGGCGGCCGCGCCCGTGCTGACCAATCGTGCCATTTCCGACAGAACCGGCCTGCCAAAAGCGACCGTCTCGCGCCTGACCTACACCCTGACGGCCTTTGGCTATCTGCGCCAGGACGAGGCAGGCGCCTATCGCCTGGGCGCAGCCGTGTTATCCCTGGCCCATCCGGTACTCGGAGGCATGCGGTTGAGGCAACTCGCCCGCCCCGTTTTGCAGGAACTGGCTTCCGCCACGGGCTGCACCGTCAACCTCGCTACCCAGGAGCGGGTCCAGGCGATTTACATCGACTCCTTGCGTTCCGATCTGGCCAACCCCTATCTGCCCGACGTCGGCAGCCTCAGCCCTTTACTGCACAGTGCCATCGGCCGCGCGCTGGTACTGGCGCACCAGGGCCGGCAACGCGAGCAGTTGCTCAATCGCATCAAGCTGTCCGACCCCGCCGCCTACCCCACCGGCCTGGAGTATCTGCAAGCCGACGAAGCCTTGTTTCGTGCCGAGGGGTATTGCAGGGCACGTGGCCCGTGGCTGTCGGACATCGATGCCATCGCCACGTATATCCCCTTGCCCCTGTCGGTCGATCCGGCCGCGATCAACTGCACCCTCTCCAAGCAGGCGAACAAGCAGATCGATCTCGCAAAGCTGGCCCCCATGCTGACCGCGGCCGCCAAACGGATTGCCGTGCTGCACGCCACCAGCACGTAGGCACCCTTACGCCGACCGGCAGCGGCCCCTAGGCGGCGCAGGCATCCAGGGCCCGGCGCAAGCGCGCCACGCCTTCGCCGATCCGCTCGGGCGTGCACATCGAGAAACACAGCCTTGCGGTACTGCCCTCTGGCTGGTCCGCGTAGAACGCCGTGCCGGGCACGAAGACCACGCCGGCCCGAATGGCGTGTTCCAGAACGGCTTGCGCGCTGATGCCATCGGAAAATTTCCCCCAGATGAACATCCCGCCGCCAGGCCGCTCGAAGGCAAAGCGCTCGCCCAGCAAGTCGTGCAACGCCGTTTGCATGGCTTGGGCTCGCTGTGCGTAGACGCGTCTGGCGCGCTCGATATGCGCATCGAGCCGTCCCGCCTCGAGGTAAACGGCGGCCGCTGCCTGCGTCCATGTGCTCGAGCACAGATCGACAGACTGCTTGGCGATGGCGCAGCGGCGCACCAGCGAAGGCGCGGCGACCATCCAGCCGATACGCATCCCCGGCGCCATGACCTTGGACAGGCTGGACAGATAAATGACCCGATCCTGGGTTTGCGGATCGCCTTGCGCGAGGTCATACATGCGGGATACGCCGGCGGGCTCGAAACTGAGGGCGCTGTACGGATCGTCTTCGATGATCAGCAGATCGAACTCCCGGGCCAGGGCGAGCAAGGACCGGCGGTTCGCTTCGCTGAACGTCTTGCCCGTCGGGTTGCCGTAGGTGGGAACGCAGTACAGCGCCTTGGGCCGTGCATGGCGCGGCCGGCTCAGCAGGATCTCGCGCAAATGCGCGAGGCAAATGCCATCGGCCGTACTGCGCACCCCGACCAGCTGCGCACCGCTCGCCTTGAACGTCTGGATCGCCGTGGGATAAGTGGGACGCTCGACGAGGATCTCGTCACCGGGGTTGACCAGAACGCGAGCGATGAGATCGAGCGCCTGCTGCGAGCCTGCCGTCAGCAGCAGGGAGGCGTCCTCGACCACCATCCCGCGACGCCGCATGTCGCCGAGAATGGCGTGGCGCAGCCGCGGCAAGCCTTCGGTGGCGGAGTATTGCGCCCAGGCGTCGGCCGGGGTTTGCATCGCCTCGGCCATCGCGTCCTGCAAACCCGGCACGTCGAAGACGTCGGCGGCGGGATTGCCGCCGGCAAAGCCAATGATCGCGGGGTCCCGCAGATAAGGGAACAGGGCACGGATGGGCGAGCCTTCGGGGTTTTTGAAGTAATGGGAAAATTTGTCGTCGATCATGGCCAAAGCTGTCATGGGGAGTCATTCAAGAAAAGCGCGTGTCACAGAGCAAACGGGCAAGCAACCACACACCGCTCGCCAGCAGCAGGCAGGCCAGGCTGGCGGACAGCGCCGCCATGCGCCGGGCAGGCGGCGCCGCCGCAGACCCGCGGCAGTGCCGGCCCGCCGCCGCGGCGGTGCACACGCAGGCCCCCGCGGCAATGCCCGCTGCCCAACTGCCCATGCCGGGGCCGGATAAGAGCGCCGTGCGCAGCCACAGCAGGCCCAGCGCCCAACAGGCCAGGCCCGTTCTCTGCCAGGCCAGGCGCGTGCGTTCAGGCTGCAATCCCGGGTCGCTCACCCGCGCAATATCCATAGCGTCACGGCCGCCGCCACCAGCGAAATCCCGGCCGCCAGCCCTGCCTGCGCCTTGCACACCGGCAGGGGCCGGCCATGACGCATGGCCACCTCATTGGCTCGCCAGCGAAAATAGGCGCCGGCCGCCAGCGCGAAGCCCAGCACGGACAGCATCAGCGCCAGCGTTCTGGGCCCGGTCGGGGCCGCGGCGTGCTCGGCGATCTGATCCAGCACCACGGCGGCGGCAACGAAGGCCAAGGTCGTGCGCACCCAGGCCAGGAAAGTCCTCTCATTGGCGAGAGAAAATCGATAATCCGGATCCGATCCTTGGCGATACCAAGGCTGGCATGTGTGTTCTTTCATTCTGGAGCGATCCCTAACCTCAGGCCTGAACGCCAGGCCACGCCCTCGCGTTCTCGGGCACGAGGGCGGACCATAAAGCATGGCGGCAGACGCCGCAGCGGGCGTTTCACCCTGCAAAACGCCTGCCGTGCAAAAACCGGCCTCAGGCCCCCCTGAACCGCACAGCGAAACAGCCGTTGCCCGCGGGCAGCCCCCGAAAGACAATCCTGCCGAACGAAATAAGGCGGGATCATCATGAACGGCTACGGATTCGCCGCATGAGCGACGAAATTCTGGATCAATTGCGGGCCATTGTCGGCGAGGCCAACGTCCTGACCGGGGCCGACAAAGCGCCGTATGAGGCAGACTGGCGCGGCCAGGTCTCGGGTGTGGCGCTGGCGCTGGTGCGCCCGGCCACGGCCGACGAAGTCAGCCGCGTGGTGCGCCTGTGCGATGCCTGGCACATCGGCCTGGTGGCCCAAGGCGGCAACACCGGGCTGGCAGCCGGCGCCATCCCCGATGCCACGGGAACTCAAATCCTCCTGAACCTCTGCCGGCTCAAGGCCGTGAGACACATCGACCGGCCCAACATGACCGTGACCGTCGAGGCCGGTTGCACGCTACAACACCTGCGCGAGGCGCTGGCTGATGCCGGATTGCTGTTTCCGTTGAGCTTGGGCTCAGAGGGCAGCTGCACGATTGGCGGCAACCTCGCGACCAATGCCGGCGGCGCCCAGGCCCTGCGCTTTGGCAACGCGCGCGACCTGTGCCTCGGCTTGGAATTCGTCACTGCGCAAGGCGAACTGATCTCCGAACTGGGCGGCCTGCGTAAAGACAACACAGGCTTTGACCTGCGCAATCTGATGATCGGCAGTGAAGGGTGTCTGGGCATCATCACCTCCGCCACGCTCAAGATACTGGATGCGCCCGACGCATCGCTATGCGCCTGGCTTGGCGTGCCGGACGTTGAGGCCGCCGTCGCCCTCCTGGCGCTATGCCAGGCTGAGCTGGGCAGCGCCTTGAGCAGCTTCGAGATCATGAATCGCACCAGCCTGACGCTGGTGGAGCAACAGTTCCCGGACACGACGGTGCCGTTTCTTCACGATCCGGCCGTGGGCTACTGGGTGCTGCTCCAGGCCGACGCGCGAGGCCCGGCGATCGCGCTGCAGGAGCAGATCGAGCGTCTCCTCGAACTGGCCCTCGAGCGCAGCGTGGTGGCCGATGCCGCGCTGGCCGATAGTTTGCAGCGTGCCAAAGGCTTCTGGCGGATACGGGAGCACATTGTGCTTGCTCAGGCCAAACTGCCCCACGTCGTCAATTTCGATATTGCGTTGCCGGTTTCCGCCATCGCGCCTTTCCTGGCTCGCGCCGCCAAGGCGCTGGAGCAGCGCTTCGGTGCGCTCAAGGTCGTGAACTTCGGCCATCTGGGCGATGGAAACCTGCATTTCAGTGTCCATACCGCCCCGCTGCAGCAACGCGCGGCGCAGACCGCCGCGGTCGAGCCGGAGCTCCGCGCGCTGATCTATGACCTGGTCATCCAGCTTCATGGTTCTTTCTCGGCCGAACACGGCATCGGTACCGCAAAAAAAGGCTATCTCAGCCACTACAAGGCCGGACCGCGTCTGCGAATGATGCAGGACATCAAACGCGCGCTGGATCCCAAAGGGATTCTCAACCCGGGCAAGGTTGTGGAACAGAACGCCGACTAACGCCCTCTTTAACGCCCCTTTTCATCCTTCAGGAATACACATGATCATCCGATCCTGGCGCGCCGTCGCCGCCTCGCAAGCCGTCATCGACGAGTATGTCGCCCATCTTCAAGCCACCACCTTCAAGGAAATGGCGGCGCTCGACGGCAACCTGGGCGCCTCGCTGTCCAAGAAGCAGATCGGCGACAAGTTCGAACTGCTGTATCTGAGTTACTGGCGCGACATGGACGCCGTCAAACTGTTCGCCAAGGGCGCTTCGCTGCACGACGCCATCGTGAAAGAGAGCACGCAAAAGCGCCTGGAGTCATATGATCCCCACGTCGAGTACTTCGAGATCTGCGGCAGCAGCGGTGACCTCCCCGGTCAACTGCACAACTAAAACAGCGTGCCGGCCTGGCCGATGATGCCAAGGCTTGAGCACCAGGAAACTGGAGGAAGACATGAACGCATTGATGCGATCAATCGCGGCGATTGCCGTGCTCGGACTGTCGAGCACGGCCTGGTCTGCGCAGACTGATTACCCCACCAAACCGATTACCTTGGTGGTGCCGTTCTCGGCCGGCGGGGTGGTGGATTCCATCGCCCGCATCGTCGGCGAGCGCTTGTCGACCAAGTACGGGCAACCGGTGATCATCGAGAACCGGGCAGGCGCCGGTGGCTCGATCGGCACGGCCTACGTGGCCAACAGCCCGGCGGATGGCTACACCCTGTTGACCGTCAGCACCTACTTCTCGGTATTGCCGAGTGTGATGGACGGCGTGAAGTGGTCTCCGACCAAGGATTTCACCGCCATCGCCAACGTCGGGATGATTCCGAATGTCATCGTGGTCAACCCCAACAACCCCGCCAACACCTTCCAAGAGCTACTCGCCAAGGCGAAAACCGGCTCGCCGCTGACCTACTCCTCCCCGGGCGTCGGCACCTCCAACCACCTGACAGGCGAACTGCTGTCGCAGCAGACTCACACCGACATGGTGCACGTGCCCTACAAGGGGCAGTCCGACGCACTCTCAGACCTGCTGGCCGGGCGGGTTGACATGATGGCGCTGACCTCGGCGCTGGCGGGCCAGTACGTCAAGGCGGGCAAGCTCAAGGCGCTCGCGGTCGCGACCAACGTCCGCAGCTCGGCGCTGCCGTCGGTCCCGACGGTAGAAGAAGCCTCAGACCTCAAGGACTTCGATGTGCGGTCCTGGTTCGGCTTCGTGGCACCGGCCAAAACCCCCGACGCCGTCGTCAACCGCCTGGCTGCGGATATCGCGCAGGTGCTCGACGAGAAAGAGACGACAGAGAAGCTCGCGGCGCTCGGCTTGCAACGGGACTATCAAGGCCCCAAGGACTACCAGGCCTCCATCGCCAAAGAACAGGAGCGCTGGAAAAAAGTGGTGCAAGAAGCCGGCATCAACGGCAAGAACTAGTTCTCGCTGGCCACCCTCCGCCCACGCTGTCACGGCAGCGATGCCACCAAGACGAGGCCGGGACCGGCCTTCGTCCCTCAGGGATAGACGATCGAGTACTGGACATAGCTGACCAGTTTTCCGGCCGTGACTGCATTGGTGGAGGTTCTGACATAACGGGCGAGGTAACGCAGCGTGGCCGATTGGTTGGTAATTTCTACATCCTGAGCCAGCTGTGTTGCAGCGTCCGCACCCACCTTGATCGTCTTGCCGTTCGGGTTTGCCAATTGGATCTGAACATTGCTAAATACCGACGCACTACTCAGACTTGGAATCGACGACTCCGCTTTGCTCTTAGGTGTGCTTTCCGTATAAGCAACGAGGTTACCTGTACCGTAGTCGGTAGTGGACCCCGGTTCGAAGTAGGCTCTTACCTTGCTGTTGTTCAAGGACGAAGGGCAATCGGTAAGCTTGATAAGGAAAGGCGTCGCACCCGCTATGTCATTGGCTTTTGGGATCGCCTTAACGCCTATCTTGGGCAAATTCACGATCAGGTTGTACGGCGGATCAGCGCTGTTGATCTTGCAGGTCTGATCGGTGATCTCGCCATTAATCGTGATGGTGCCATCCACTGCCCGCGCCGACGTGGGCATCATGCCGGCAATCGCCAGCGACGCGGCGACGAGCTTTACGCATTCAATTGCGGACTGCGGACTGCGGACTGCGGACTGCGGACTGCGGACTGCGGACTGCGGACTGCGGACTGCGGACTGCGGACTGCGGACGATTAATGATAGAGACATGGTGGGCGTTATCCGTCATGGTGATCTCCCGAAGCGAGAGCCGCAGTGTGCCGCAGCCCACGTGTGGGAGGGAGCGCGCGTTGCCGTGGCTCCTTTCTCCCTAGCGCGCCTTCACCTCGGCGCGCTGCAGGCCCCGCCGCCTGAAAAAACCAGACGGCTACGCCGCAGAGGGGCTCATGGGTAGACGATGGAGTACTGAACGTAAGTCACCAGTTTGCCGGCATTGATGGGATCCGAGCCAGTTTTGATGTAGCGCGCCAAATACCGTAGTGTCGCCTTCTGGTTTGCGATCGTGGTCTGCTGGGCGCTTTGCGATGCGGAGTCCACCCCAACCTTGATGGTCTTACCGTCGGGGTTGGCAAGCTGAATCTGTACCGATTTGAACACCGTGGCCGGTGTATTGATGGACGACGCGGGTGTCGTGACAGCATTCGTCGTGGTGTAGGCGATCAGATTTCCCGTGCCGTAGTCGGTCGTCGCATAGGGCTCGAAATAGGCTTTGACCTTGCCATTCAATGTTGTTGGGCAGTCCGTCAGCTTGATCTCGAAGGGCGTGGCGCCCGCGGTGACATTGACGGCTTTCAGAGCAGTTCGACCTATCTTAGGCAAATTGACGATCAGATTGTGCGGTGGATCCTTGCCCTCGATCCTGCAGGTCTGATCGGTGATCTCGCCATTGATGGTGATGGTGCCATCGACCGCCCGTGCGGGGGTGGGCATCATGCCGGCAATCGCCAGCGAGGCGGCGACGAGCTTTACGCACTCAATTGCGGATTACGGATTGCGGATTGCGGAGACATTGCTCTGTCGGTTCGTCATGTGTTTCTCCCAAATCGAGATCCGCAGTGTGCCGCGTGGCGGGTGTAGGATGCAGCGCGTGTTGACGTGGCGGGTTTCCGGCTCCCGCCACGTTACGAGGCGCACCAGCCCGAACGCGATTCTTGAAAACCAGACGGGCGGCTCAATCGTCGCGCGTGACTCTTAGGATTTCCTCGGCCGAGGTCTGCCCGGCATCCACCCAGCGCTGGCCGTCGTCGCGCATGCTGCGCAGGCCCGCCGCGGTGGCGGCGGCGCGCAGCGCGCGCTCGTCGCGCCCGTCGTGTATGAGGGCCCGCGCGGCGTCGTCCACGATGAAGAGTTCATGGATGCCGGAGCGTCCCGCGTAGCCGCTGTGGTTGCAGGCAGGGCAACCCACGGCGCGATAGTGCAGGCCGCCCGGCTCTACAGGCGACTTGCACTCCGGGCATAGCCGCCGCACCAGTCTTTGCGCCAGCACGCCCAAGAGCGAGGAGGCCAGCAGAAAAGGTTCCACCCCCATATCCACCAGGCGCGTCACGGCGGAGACGGCGTCATTGGTGTGCAGCGTGGCCAGCACCAGATGGCCGGTCAACGACGCCTGCACGGCGATTTGCGCCGTCTCCAGGTCACGGATTTCACCGATCATGATGACGTCGGGATCCTGGCGCAAGATGGCGCGCAGGGCGAGCGCGAAGCTCATGTCGATCTTGGCGTTGACCTGCGTCTGGCTCACGCCCGGCAGGTCGTACTCGATGGGATCCTCGACGGTGAGGATATTGCTCGTGGCCGCGTCCAGGCGGCTGAGCGCGGCATAGAGCGTGGTCGTCTTGCCGCTGCCCGTCGGCCCCGTCACCAGCACGATGCCGTGCGGCTGCCTAATGAGCGCATCCAGCTGGCCCAGCACCGCCGGGCTCATACCCAGGCGCTCCAGCTGCAGGCGCCCCGCCTCTTTGTCCAGCAGGCGCAGCACGGCGCGCTCGCCATGCCCGGTGGGCAACGTCGACACCCGCACATCGATCGGCCGCCCGCCCACGCGCAGCGCGATGCGCCCATCCTGCGGCAGGCGTTTCTCGGCGATATCCAGATGCGCCATGATCTTGATGCGGGAGATGAGCGCGGCGTGCAACGCCTTGCGTGGCGTCACGACATCACGCAAGGTGCCGTCGACGCGGAAGCGCACGGCGGAGCGGGTTTCGAATGCTTCGATATGGATGTCGCTGGCGTTATCGCGCGCAGCCTGGGCGAACAAGGCATTGATCATCCGGATGACCGGCGCGTCGTCCTGCGCTTCCAGCAGGTCGGCCACCTCCGGCATGTCCTGCAGCAAACGATCCAGGTCGACCTCATTCTCGGCCACGCCCATGACCGAGGCGGCGTCCTCGCCGTGCGTATAGCTGGCCGTCAGCAGGGTCTCCAACGCCTGATCGTCCACTTCGCTGAGCGCGACCTCGCCATAGCGGCGGCGCACTTCCTGCACGGCCCAGGCCGGCGTGCGCGGGCTGACGGTCAGCCGCGCCTGGCCGCCGCTGAGGCCCAGCACCGCGCGCTGGGCGCGGGCCCATGCATAAGGCAGGGGATGCGCGCTCATAGGCGGCTGACCACCTGGGCGGGGTAGCCCATTTCGCGCAGCAGGGTCGTGGCAGTCTGCACCGTACCGGCATCGTTGGCGACCTGGCTGCGCACCACATACCCTGCCCCGTCCGGACCGGGCTGCACATAGGCCGACAGCCCGCTGGCCAGGACCCGGCGCGCGATGGCGTCGGCGGCCTTCTGCTCCTTGACGGCGGCCAGCTGCAGCACCGTCCCCTCGCCTGGCGCGGCCGAGGCCAGCGTCGTGGGATCGATGGCCACGCTGATCGACACCGGGGCGGTCACCCGGATGGGCTGCTCCTCCAGGCTGGGATACACCGCGGGCGACTGACGCACGGCCGCCGACGGCGTCGCCACAGCCGGCGCACGGCGCGGGGCCTGGCCGTCGCTCCCGGGGCGCGCGTCATAAAGGTTGTTGGACACCCCGCCCCGCGCGCCCATCGGCGGGATCTGCGGGCCCTGCATGTCCGGCAGCAGCCAGTGCGCGTCGGGCTGCGCGCCCGCCTGCTGGCGCCGCATGTAGTCGTAGCGGTCCATGGTAAGCGAGGCGGCGCGTTGCGCATCGCGCACGACGTAGGGACGCAGAAACACCATCAGATTGGTTTTGCTGCGCTTGCGGGTGTCATAGCGAAACAGCGCGCCCAGCACCGGGATGGAAGACAGCCCGGGCACCCCGTTAGTGCCCTGCGTCACGCTATCTTGCAGCAATCCGCCCAGCACAATGATCTGGCCGTCTTCGACCAGCACACTGGTGTCGATCGCGCGCTTGTTGGTGACCACGCCGGCCGCGGTCGAGGAACTGGCCTCGTCGATGCTGCTGACCTCCTGGTAGATATCCAGCTTGACCGCGCCCCCCTCGGAGATCTGCGGCCGGATATTGAGCTTCAGGCCGACATCCTCACGCTCGATGGTCTGGAAAGGATTGCTGCTGCCGCTGCTGCCCGAGGTGACGTACTGCCCGGTCACAAAGGGCACGGTCTTGCCCACCAGAATCGTGGCCGACTGATTGTCCAGGGTAAGCAGATTGGGCGTGGACAGGATGTTGGCATCGCCACTGTTCTGCATGGCCCGCGCGATGACGCCCAGGTTGATCACCGAGTTGCCCAGCACATCCACCGTGCCCTTGACGACGCCCAAACTCAAGCCGTTGCCCAGCAGATCGAGCGAGGTTGCGCCGCTGGAAGTCCCCAGGCCGCTGCCGCCCAGATTGGTGCCGCCCACGAAACTCGTGCCGTTGCTGTTGATGTTGCCCGCGCCGGTCATCCACTGAATGCCGAACTCATCGGCCTTGTCCATCGAGACTTCGACGATGAGACTCTCGACCAGCACCTGCGCGCGCCGCTGATCGAGCTGGTCGATCACCGTGCGCAGATTGCGATACAGCGGCTCGGGCGCGGAGATGATGAGCGAGTTCGAGGTGGGGTCGGCCTGTACCGTGGCCCCGCCGGCGCTGAATGAGACAGGCTGAGTACTGGCCTCTTCGCGGGTGATGCGCTCGTTCGAGCCGCTCAGGCCGCCACTGGATGTGCCGGAGGAGACGGCCGTCGTCTGCGTGCGCGCGGCCTGCGTGCCGCCCGCCGCGCTGCTCACGCTGCGCGAGGCGCTGTTGGCCGCGCCTGCGGCGCTGCCAGCCTGGTTGCTGGCCTGACCGGTCAGCAGGCCGCCCAGCACTTCGGCGATACGGGTGGCCTGCGCGTTGCGCAGATAGACCACGTGCAGATTGCTCTCGACCGACTGCTGGGCGTCGAGCTTGAGGATGAGCTCGCGCGCCAGGCGGGTGCGCCCCGCGCTGCCGGAGCGCACCAGCACGCTGTTGCTGCGCGGGTCGGCCACCACCGTCACGCGTTGCGTGGGATCGTTGCTTTGCGTGTCGAGCAGCTGCGACGCCAAGGCGGCGATGTCGGCCGCGATGCCGCCTTTGAGCGGCACTACATCGGTGGAGATGGCGCTGGGCACGTCGATGCGCGCGATGACTTCGGCGATGCGGTCCAGGTTGTCCGCGTAATCGGTCACCACCAGCGTGTTGTTGCCCGGATAGGCATTGACCGGATTGTTCGGCGGCACCATGGGGCGCAGCACCGGCACGAGATTGGCCGCATTCTCATAGCGCAGCGGAAAGACCCGCGTCATCATCTGCCCGCCTGCCGCGCCACGCAGAAAATCCGCCACCGGCACGGGCCCGCTAGCGGGGCGTCCGGCCGTGCTCACGGCACTGCCTTGCAGTTTGGCGTCGGCTTCCGGCACCACACGCATGATGCCGCCGACCTCCACCATGGAGAAGCCCTGCAGGCGCAGCGACCCGCTCAGCATGGCCAGTGCCTGCGCGCGGGAAACAGGCCTGTCGGACACGAGCGTGATTTTGCCTTTGACACGCGGATCGATGAGGAAGTCCTGCTCGGTGAACAGGGAGATCGCGCGCACGACGGCCGGGATGTCCGTCTCCACGAAGTTCAGGCTGACGTTGCCGTCCGGAGTGCCGCGAGTGCTCCCGGCGCTTGGCTGCGCTTGCGCAGAAGGAGGAAGGGCGGCGGCCAGCGCCAGGGCGAGACCGACTGACAGAAAGGAACGCATGACGATTATGGGCTTGGAAGCCATCAACAAGAGCAGCGCACAGCGCCTGAGAGCGGCGAGTATGACGGTGCAATACTACGGTCATATTTCAGCGCCAATCTGACGGGCCCGCAGCCCTTGCATTACAGGCAGATGACATGCCCTCCTTTCGTTACGAGGCCAGCGACGCTCTGGGCAAGATCGTCCGTGGCACCCTGGAGGCCGATACCGAGCGCAGCGCGCGCAATCAGTTGCGCGGCCGAGGGCTCTTTCCGATTTCGACGGCGCGCGCCAGCCACGACAGCGTATTGCGCGCCAGGCTGAGCGATGCCGATCTGGCCTGGCTGACGCGCCAACTGGCCAGCCTGCTGGCGGCCCGCCTGCCGCTGGACGCGGCCTTGACGGTGACGCTGGAGCAGGCGGAAAAGCGCCACGTCGCCAGCGTGCTGACCGGCGTGCGCGACGATGTGCGCGCCGGGCACCGGCTCTCCGGCGCCCTGGCGGCGCGGCCACGGGATTTTCCGGAGATCTATCGCGCCCTCATCGGCGCCGGAGAAGAGTCGGGGGATCTGTCGCAAGTCATGGACAAGCTGGCCGACTACATCGAAGAGCGCAATGCCTTGCGCAGCAAGGTCCTCACGGCCTTCATCTATCCGGTCGTGGTGGCCGCCGTGTCCGTGTTGATCGTGATTTTTCTGCTGGGCTATGTCGTGCCGCAGGTGGTCACGGCGTTCAGCCAGGCCAAGCAGCAACTGCCGCTGCTGACCCGCATCATGCTGGCGCTTTCGGATTATGTGCGCGACTGGGGCGGGTTAAGCGCGCTGGCCATCGTCCTCGCGGCCGGGCTGTGGCGCTACAGCCTGCAGCTGCCGGCCGCGCGCGCCGCCTGGCATGGCCGCCTGATGCGCTTGCCCTTGATGGGCCGCTTCGTACTGGGCGTGAACGCGGCGCGCTTTGCGTCGACGCTGGCCATCCTGGCCGGCAGCGGTGTGCCGATTCTGGCCGCGCTGGACGCCGCACGGCGCACGATGACCAACGACGTCCTGCGCGCGGCCGTGCAGGACGCCGCCGAGCAGGTCGGTAAGGGCGTGCCCTTATCGGCCGCGCTGGCCAGCCGCAAAGTCTTGCCGCCCCTGCTCATCCATCTGGTGGCCAGCGGCGAGAAAACCGGCCGCCTGCCCGAACTCCTGGATCAGTGCGCGCGCAACCTCTCACGCGACCTGGAGCGCCGCGCCCTGGCCATGACGGCGCTGCTCGAGCCGGCGCTCATTCTGGTAATGGGCGGCTTCGTGCTGTTGATCGTGCTAGCCGTGATGATGCCCATCCTGGACATGAACCAGCTCATCCGTTGAGCGGCAAGCCGCCGGGATCAGGCGTTCTTGCTGCCGGTAAAGAGGCTGTCGACGAAGGTCTGGTCGATTTTTTCGCCGCTCAGGGTGCGCGCCAGCAACTCGCCCACCAATTGCTGCAGCGAGAAGACGATATCCGGCTGCACACGACTGAGCTTGGTCATATGCTCGGGCGTATTGGCCACCGCCACCGTCTTGGTGTCGGGCCCGGCGACGTCCTTGGCGGCCAGCACGATGAAGGCGTTCTCGGCGTCGTCGCCATGCAGCGCCAGCACGTAGCGCGCCTTGCTGACGCCGGCCTGCGTCAAGACGGCGGAGGTCGAGGCGTCGCCCTGGATGAGGTCGGCATCCTCGGGATAGGTGTGCTCGACATCCTCGGGCACGATGACCGTGACGGGATAACCGTGCGCGCGCAGCACGGGGTAGACCGCGCAGGCCAGCGCGGAGGCGCCGGCCAGGATGATGTGATCGTGACGCATGGCGTGAGCAATCCTGCCTTTGATGATTCGTTTGACGTTGCCGCCTATCACCGGCCCGGCGATCGCGCTGACGGAGGTGGCAAATACCGTAATGCCCAGAATGATCATGGACAAGGTGAAATAGCGCGCCACGACGGTGTGCGGCACGATGTCGCCATAACCGACCGTGGACATCGTCACCACCGAGAAATACACGGCGGCGTCCATGTCATTGATGGGCGGGGCGAACTCCGAACCCAGATACAGGCTGCCAAAGACCGCATAGGCCAGCAAGGAGCAGATGGCGATGACCGCGTACAGGCTGCCTGCCGCCACGCTGGCCCGGTCAAAGCGCGGCCAGGCCCCCAGCAACAGGGCGAAGACGGCGAAGGTGTAAATCTCCAGCACCGGGCTGGCCGTGCCCAGAAAGCCGAGCACGCCGATGACGGCGAGGTTGAGCAGAGAAAACGCCCAGGCGACCCGTGCACGCAGCAGCAAGCCTAGCGCCATAAAGACCAGGCACAGGCCGAGCAAGGTGCGCGGGGCATCGAACAGGCCGACGGCGTCGATGGCGCCTCGCCAGGTTTCGAAACTGGCAAAGAAATCGAAGTTGGGCCGCCCGGCATGCACGAAGACGGACTTCAAATGCAGATAACCGTCCAGCGCGACCGCGATCGCCAGCAACAGATGTACGGGCAGATAACGCGCAAACGTGGAACGCAGCGGGAGAAGCATCACAGATAACCGGTGGGCCAAGGCTGCCAAAGTGTAGCAGCGCGACCCGGAAAAAAACTGGCCTGGCGCATTCCGTATTGGACGCCAGGCCAATGCCTGCCTTTAGAACTTGTACTTCACCCGGCCGATCACCGCGCGCTTATTGCCCGGGTAGCAATCCGTCAGATCAGAGCACGTGGCGAGATAGTCCTTGTCGAACAGATTGGTGGCGTTAACCGAGAACGTCAGCTGCTTGTCGTAGGTATACGACAGGCCGGCATCGACCAGCGTGTGGGAGTCGATCTTCAGCGTATTGGTGTTGTTGCCATAGGTCGAACCCACATAACGCACACCCGCCCCCACGGACAGGCCGGCCAGCAGGCTGTCGCGGAAGGTGTAGTTCAGCCAGCCCGACGCGCTGTGCTCGGGCACCAGCGACGGCCGATTGCCCTTGGTGCCATCGTTGGAGCGGCTGATCTCTGCATCGACGAAGGTATACGAGCCGGTGAAGTCCCAGCCCGAGCCCAGGCTGAACTTGCCTTCGAGCTCCACCCCGCGCGACTTGACTTCGCCGGCGGCGATGGCAAACCCCGGATTGCTCAGGTCATTGGTGAGCACATTGGTCTTGCGGATGTCGAAGACGGCGACCGTGTAGAGCGCGCTGCTACCCACGGGCTGATACTTCACGCCCGCTTCCCACTGGCGCGCCTGCGACGGCGAGAAAGTGCTGCCGGTAGCCGTGGTGCCGGAGTTAGGCAGGAAGGACTGCGCATAGCTCACATAGGGCGCCACGCCGTTGGCGAACACATAGTTCAGGCCCACGCGGCCGGTGAAGTGCTCGCCGGTCTGTTTGCTGTCCACCTGGCTCAGACGGTTTTCGAGCTTTTGCTCGTACCAGTCGTAACGCCCGCCCACCGTCAGCATCCAGCGTTCGGCGATCTTGATTTGATCCTGCAGATAAAGACCCGTCTGGTAGGTGCGCTCCAGCCCGTCATAGATGGGCGTGGACGGCGTGGGCACGTCGATGCCATACACCGGGTTGTAGGGGTTGAGCGCCGGCGCCGAGCCGGTGTCGCGGCGGGCATCGGCATGCACCCGGTTGTAGTCCAGGCCCACCAGCACGGTATGCGCCAGCGGTCCGGTCTTGAAGTCGGCCTGCAGCTGGTTGTCCATGGCGAAGTTGGCCATGGTTTCATCGAAGCGGCGCGCCACGCGCTGGATGCCGGTGGCGCCCAGGCCGGAGAGCAGCAGGTTGTCCAGAATGGCGTTGACCTGGCCATAACGCATGCTCTGACGCACCTGGAAGGTCTCGTTGAAGCGGTGCTCGAACAAATAGCCGACGGACTTCTGATCCTGGTCGAAGCGATTGAAGTTGGGATCGCCGTTGCGCATGTTGGTCGGCTTGCCGTTGATGGTCACCGTGCCGATGGTGCCGCCGCTGCGATCGCGCAAGTATTCGGCCATCAGGGTAAAGCGCGTGTCGGCCGACGGCGCCCACGTGAAGGACGGCGCGATATAACGGCGGTCATCCTCGATGCGGTCGCCATTGGGGTAGGTGAACTGCGTATTGGCGTTTCGTGCCACGCCGATCACGCGGTACATCAGCGTGGCGTCCTCGTTGACGGGCCCGGTCAGGTCGACCGCCGCCTGCTTGCGCTGGTAGGTGCCGTACTCCAGCTCGGCCTCGTAGTGCGGCGTGGCCTGCGGCATCTTGCTCACGCGATTGATGATGCCGCCGGCGTCGCCCTGGCCGTACAGCACCGATGAGGGGCCGCGCAGCACTTCAATGCGCTCGAGCGCGAACGGCTCGGAGCGGAACAAGGTGTAGCCCGAGCCACCCTGGCGCAGACCATCTTTGTAGTCGCTGGAGGATTGCGCGTTGAAACCCCGGATCATCACCCAGTCGAAACCCTTGGGGTCGATGCCGTAGGTTTCCACGTTGACGCCCGGCACATAACGCAGGACTTCGGTGACGCTTTGCGCGTTCTGCGCCTCCATCTGGCGGCGCGTGATCACCGAGATCGATTGCGGCACATCGAGGATGGATGTCTCGGTCTTGCTGCCGGCGCGGCTGGTCTCGGCGACATACGTGGCATCACCGGCCGCGCCGCTGCCGCTCACGCTGACCGGCGCCAGGGTGGCGACGTCGCCGCTTTGGGGCGGCAGGCGGCGCAGGACATAACCCGACCCCTGGGTCACGGCAGCCAGCCCCGAACCCGACAGAATGGCGGCGAAGCCATCATTCAAACCGTAGCTGCCGCGCAGGCCGGCGCTCTGGCGCCCTGCCGTCAGGGCGCCGTCCACCGTGAGCATGACGCCGGCGTCCTGCGCGTAACGGTTAAGCACCTGATCGAGCGAGCCCGCCGGGATGTTGTAGCTGCGCTGCTGGGCGGTGGCGGGTTCGGCCGCCTGGGCGGCGGTCGGGGGCAGCAGTACGGTGCTGGCCAGAGCCAAGGCGAGCGCGGCGGGAAGAGCGGGGACTTGCATACGGGATATCCTCAGAAGGCATAACGTTGCGGGTTATGCAGGTATCCCGGACGAGCCACGCAAAGTGCTACGGTTGTGGATCACTATTTTGTAACTGCGCGGGCCCGACGCTAACCCAATAACGCGTCAGGCGTGAAATCCGCAAGGGCAGCGCGGTCTGCAAGGCAGCGAGAATGCGATCGGTGTCGGCCAGCGGATAAACGCCGGACACGATGAGGTCGGCCACCTGGGGCTCGCAGCGCAGAAAGCCCGGGCGATACCGCCCCACCTGCGCCAGGAAGTCGTCCAGGCGCATGCGTTCGGCCACCAGCAGCCCCTGCACCCAGGCGGCCGGCTGCGCGGCCTGGGGCCGCTCAGCCCCCCGGGCGTTGAACACCGTGCCTTCGCCGGCCTGCAACCGCAGGGCCTGCCCATCCTCGGGCAGGATTTCGACGGCGCCCTCAAACACATTGACCGAGACGTGCTGCGGCTGCTGCCAGACGCTGTAGCGCGTGCCCAGCGCCCGGACGTCGCCCTGGTTGGTGCGCACCAGAAACGGCCGGCCAGCCGCCGACGGCGCATGGCCGGTTTCGATATAGATCTCGCCACGGCGCAGGATCACGCGCCGCGCCCGGGCATCGAAATCGACGTCGATGGCGCTGTCGGAATTCAAGGTAATGCGGGTGCCGTCTTCCAGCGTGATATCGCGCCGCTGCCCGGTGGCGCTGCGGTAAGCCGCGGTATAGACCGGGATTTCGCGCCAGGCCAGCCCGGCCGCGCCCAGCCCCGCTCCGGCCGCCAAGCCCAAGCCCATCAGGCGCAAAGCCTTGCGCCGCGCCTGTTGCCGCCCGCTGGCGGCCAGCGCACGCACGGCGGGCGCGGGGGTCATGTCCAGCAGCCGGGAGTCCATATGCTGCAGACGCTGCCAGGCGCGCTCGTGATCGGGATGCGCGCCGCGCCACTGGCGCAAGGCGGCCTGTTCGTGTTCGCTAGCCTCGCCCGACCACATCAGCACCAGCCACTGCAGGCCCTGATCCAGCACGGTCTTGGGGATGACGGCACTGTTCACAGAAACTCCAGGCAGGCCTGGGCGGCGCGCAGCATGTGCTTGCGCACCAGCGCCACCGAGATCCCCAGACGCTGGGCGATGTCGGAGTAGATCAGCCCTTCGAAGCGCGACAGGATGAAGACTTCACGCGCCTTGGCCGGCAGCTTGTCCAGCGCGGCGTCGATGGCCACCAGCGTCTGCAGCGCCTGGGCGCGGGATTCGGCCGACGGCATATGGCATTCGGGCAATTGCGCCAACGCATCGAGATAGGCGCACTCCAGCGCGCGGCGGCGGTGCAGGTCGATGACCAGACCACGGGCGATCTGCATCAGGAAAGCCCGGTCCTGCCCTTCGGCCGGCAGGCGGCCGCTGACGATCAGACGCTCATAGGTGTCATGCGACAGATCGGCGGCATCGTGCGCGCAGCCCAAGCGGCGGCGCAGCCACGACACCAGCCAGCCATGATGATTCCGATACAGCGCATCCAAAGAGGGATGCGGCTGATTGATCGCCGACACGCGTTCACCGCCTTGCAGTCTGGAAAGCCAATAATGATAATGGTTATCAATTGAATGACCTAGTTGCACGCGGCAAGGTGTGGCGATTTTGCAGCACGCTAGCCCAGCGCCACCCCCGGCCGCGAGTCGGAGCGGCTGCCCGGCAGCGGGTGGCAGTCCTGCGGGTAATAGGTGTGCACCAGCGACAGCTTCACTTCCTGGCTGCGGTTCTGCTGCGCGGCGTGCAGGGTGCGGCAATGGAAAAAGACCACATCGCCGGCGGCCAGCTCCGGGCTGACCGCGCGCGCGATCCAGTCCTGGTTGGCAGGCAGATCGTCCCGGAAGAATTTCTGCCCGTCAAAGCGCTCGGCCTCGTAGGCGGCGGTATGCGAGCCCGGCAGAAAAAACAGCCCGCCGTTATGCGCGGCCTCGGGCCCGAGCGCCAGCCAGCATGACACCAGATCCTGTTCGGAAAACGACCAATAGCGGATGTCCTGATGCCAGCCGGTCAGGCTGCCATACATGGGATGCTTGGTCATGATGCAGTTGTGGTGCACGGTGGACAGCACCGCCGAGCGGCCGTCGTAATAGGCGCGCAGCACTTCGGCGATGGCAGGCTGGGTGGCCCAGCGCTGAAACTGCGGGCCGCGGCCGTAGGCGTCGAGCAGGCGGCGCACCGTCAGCCCGCCGGCGGCCTGGCGCGAGGCCGGCGCGCCGGGGTACTTCAGATCGGCTTCGTATTCGACGGGCGCGACCACGTTTGCCAGGTCATGCAGGACTGCGGCGCGCAGGGCCTGCACCTCGGAAGGCGAAGCAAAGTTGCGGGCCACCACAAAACCCTGTTGGCGCAGGGTTGCGACCAGGCCGGCAACCGAAGGGGTAGACATCTCTGTTCTCTACGGGCAAGGATTGCTTGGGGCGAAGCCGCTGCCTGAGCGGCCTCTCGGCAAGCATACTCCTGCCGGTATCAGTCCGCCTGACCGGGGCCGCGCTCGGCCGGCCAGTTGCGTTCGAGGTCGCGATCGCGCTCGGTGTTGCGCACCCATTCGCGCCAGATGGCCACCAACAGCGCCATCAGCACCGGCCCGACGAACAGGCCCACGATGCCCATGGTCTTGACCCCGCCCACCAGGCCGAAGAAGGTCGGCAGAAACGGCAATTTGACCGGCCCGCCCACCAGCCTGGGCCGCAGCGTCTTGTCCACGATGAACAGCTCCACCGTGCCCCAGATGAACAGCCCCAGGCCGGCCACCAGATGATTCGAGCCGATGAGGTAGAGCGACACCAGGGTGAAGGACAGCGGCGCGCCGCCCGGGATGAGCGCCATGAAGCCGGTGATCACGCCCAACAGCACGGGCGAGGGCACGCCGGCGATCCAGTAGGCCAGGCCCAGCACGACGCCTTCGCCCAGCGCGATCAGGCACATCCCGGTGACCGTGGAGCTGACGGTGGCGGGCACCACGCGCGAGAAACGCTGCCAGCGCGCCGGCAGCACACGCTCGCCCAGCACGTCCAGTTGCGACACCATGCGCGTGCCGTCCTTGTAGACGAAGAACAGCGTGATCAGCATGAACAGCAGGGTCAGCAGCCACTGGAACACATTGCCGGTGGCCGACAGCGCCATGCGATAGATATTGCCCAGATGCTCGCCGCTGACCATCTCGACCAGCGCCCCCAAGGCATGGGGTTCGCCCAGATAGGTTGTCCAGTAGACCGACAGCCGCTCGCCCGCGATGGGCAGCGAAGAAATCCAGGCCGGCACATCCACGCCGTGTTTGTTGGCCGCCAGCGCCCACCCGATGAAGTTGCTGGCTTCCTTGAAGGCGTAGGTCAGGGCCAGCGACAGCGGCACGACCAGCACCAGAATGACGGCACACAGGGCCAAGGTCGCCGCCAGGGCGTTGCGCCCCTTGCAGAACTCGACCACTTTTTCATAGAGCGGCCAGGTGGCCAGGCCGATGATGAGCGCGGCCAGCGCCGGGACCAGAAAGCCTGACAGAAAGTAGATTCCCGCCGCCACGACCAGCAGTAACAGCCAACGGGCGATGAGGTAGGCGGGAAAGACAGGCTGCTGCATGGGCGGGGCGGCTCTCTGGTATCGCGGTGAAGACCTTCGCAATATACCTAGTTTTTATGCGCCGCCCCCTGCCGGCCTGACCGCGGCCGGTTACATCACGAACTCGGGCACGTCCTGCGGCACCCGGCGGCGCGCGGCGTGCTCGCCGGCCGGCAGCAAGGTGGGCTGCTCGATCTTGCATTGATAGCCCTCGGCCGCGTTCTCGTCGCGGCCCGACAACAGTGGGCAACGCGCAAACAGATCCGCCGCCCAGTCGGAGAACACCCGCACCTTGGGCGAGAGCTGGCGGTTCTGCAGATAGAGCAGTGAAATGGGCACCGACGTGGGCTTCCATTGCGGCAGCACCTCGACCAGGGCGCCCGATTGCAGATGCGGCAAGGCCATGTAGCGCGCGGTCTGAATCAGGCCGAAACCCTGCAAGCCGCAGGCCAGATGCGCGCCCCAGTCATTGACCGACACGATGCCGGGCACGTCCACGAATTGCTCTTTGCCATCGACCACGAAGTCCCAGGCGCAGTTGCGGCCGGCCGAAGAAAAGTAATGCACCGCCTGATGGCCCTGGGCCAGATCCTCCAGGGTCTGCGGGGTGCCGCGCCGCTCAAGATAGGAAGGCGCCGCGCAGGTCAGCGTCTGGAAAGTACCGATGCGGCGCGCCACCAGACTGGAGTCTTCCAGCTCGCCGCCGCGGATGACGCAGTCCACGGCCTCCTGCACCAGATCCACGCGCCGGTCGCCCATGCCGATGACCAGCTCGACATCCGGGTAACGCGTGTGGAACTCGCACAACGCCGGGATGAGGATGAGCTGGCCAATGGAGGCCGGCACGTCGACACGCAAGCGCCCTTGCGGCCGCAGGGCCGCATCGTGAAAACACGCCTCGGTTTCCTCGACTTCGGCCAGGATGCGGGTGGCGTGCTTGTAATAGGCGGCGCCGTCGGGGGTAAGACTGATGCGGCGTGTCGTGCGATTGAGTAGCCGCACCCCCAGATGGCGCTCGAGGTTCTGGATGACGGTGGTGACCGTTGTGCGGGGCAGCATCAGGCTGTCGGCCGCGCGCGTGAAACTATTGGCCTCCACCACCCGGACGAAGACCTGCATGGCCTGAAAGCGGTCCATCTTCCTGTCCTATCAAGAAATTGTCCGCCTAGGATAACGCGGATTTCGGCTTGATTGTACGTCCATGCCGAACAGTATTGCCGAATAAGCATTGTTTATTCGGTCCGACAAAAGGCACAGAATCCGGCTCATCTGTATCGGCCCACCGGCTTGTCCGCGTCTCCCGCAACGCAACATTCCGGCTCGCGTCCCCCGCTCTGCGCGGCCGATTCGCCCCGCTATCTCTCCCAAGGAAACACCATGACGCCTTCGCGCCATCGCATTGCCGTCCTGTCGCTCGCCGCAGCCCTGATCGCCGCCGGCGCCGGCTACGCCTGGTTGCCCGCCACCTCCGGCCAGGCCCACGCCCAGGGCCAACCGGCGGCCGCCGCCGTGGATGTGGCGCCTGCGCTGGCGCGCACCATCGTCGATTGGCAGCGCTACTCCGGCCGGCTGGAGGCCATCGACCGGGTGGAAATCCGCCCCCTGGTCGCCGGCACGCTGACCGCCGTGCATTTCCGCGACGGCGCCCGGGTCAACAAGGGCGATCTGCTCTTTACCATCGACCCGCGCCCCTACGCGGCCGAAGTCGACCGGGCCAGCGCCCAGTTGGCCGCGGCGCAGGCCCGGGCAGCCTATACCGCCAGCGATCTGGCGCGCGGCCAGCGCCTGCTGGGCGAGAACGCCATCGCCAAGCGCGATTTCGAGGAAAAGCAGAATGCCGCCCGCGAGGCCGCCGCCAATCTGCAGGGCGCGCGCGCCGCGCTGGAGTCGGCACGCCTGAACCTGGGCTACACCCGCATCACCGCGCCGGTCGACGGCCGGGTGTCGCGAGCGGAGGTGACCGTGGGCAATGTCGTCAATGCCGGGGCGCAGTCGGTGCCGCTCACCACCCTGGTATCGGTATCGCGCATGTACGCCGCTTTCGATGTCGACGAGCAAACCTATCTGAAGTATGTCCATCCCGCGCTGGCCACGGGCGCGCCGGTGGCCGTGCAACTGGGGCTAGCCAATGAGGACGGCTATTCGCGCGAAGGCGAAGTGCAATACGTCGACAACCGCCTGGACACCACCTCGGGCACCATCCGCGTGCGCGCGGTGTTCGACAACCCCAATGGCAACCTGGTGCCGGGGCTGTACGCCCGGGTCCGCTTGGGCGGCGGCGCGCCGCGCACCGCGGTGCTGATCGACGAGAAGGCCATCGGCACCGACCAGAACAAACGCTACGTGCTGGTGCTGGACGATCAGAACCATGCCGTCTATCGCGAAGTCGCCCTGGGCGCCAACGTCGGGCCGCTGCGTGTGGTCGAGCAAGGTCTGGCCGAAGGCGAGCGCATCGTGGTCAATGGCCTGCAGCGGGTGCGCCCGGGCGCGGTGGTTGCCCCCCAGAACGTGTCCATGGACACCGCGCCGCAAGCCGTCAAGACGGCCTCGGCGGCGCTGCGCTAAGCATAACCAGGCCCGGAACCTCCCATGAACATCTCCAAATTCTTCATCGACCGGCCCATCTTCGCGGGCGTGCTGTCGGTGCTGATTCTGTTGGCCGGCCTGCTGGCCATGTTTCAGCTGCCGATCGCCGAATACCCCGAAGTCGTCCCGCCGTCGGTCGTCGTGCGCGCGCAATACCCAGGCGCCAACCCCAAAGTGATCGCCGAAACCGTGGCTTCGCCGCTGGAAGAGGCCATCAACGGCGTCGAGGACATGATCTATATGCAGTCGCAGGCCAACAGCGACGGCAACCTCACGCTGACGGTCAACTTCAAGCTCGGCATGGACCCGGACAAAGCGCAGCAACTCGTCCAGAACCGTGTCTCGCAAGCCCTGCCCCGCCTGCCGCAGGACGTGCAGCGCCTGGGCGTGACCACCGTCAAGAGCTCGCCCACGCTGACGCTAGTCGTGCACTTGCTCTCGCCCAACGATCGCTACGACATCACCTACCTGCGCAACTACGCCATCATCAACATTAAGGACCGCCTCGCGCGCATCAATGGCGTGGGCGAAGTGACGGTCTGGGGCTCGGGCAACTACGCCATGCGGGTGTGGCTGGATCCGCAGAAGGTCGCGCAACGGGGCATGACGGCCACCGAGGTCGTCAATGCCATCCGCGAGCAGAACGTGCAGGTCGCCGCCGGCGTGATCGGCGCCTCGCCCACCTTGGGCGACGTGCCCCTGCAGCTCAACGTGAACGCGCGCGGCCGCCTGCAAACCGAAGAAGAGTTCCGCGACATCATCCTCAAGACGTCGGCCGACGGCGGCGTAACGCTGCTGGGCGATGTGGCGCGGGTCGAACTCGATGCCCAGGAATACGGCCTGCGTTCGCTGCTGGACAACAAACCGGCGGTGGGCATGGGCATCATGCAGTCGCCCGGCTCCAATGCGCTGGATGTCGCCACCCAGGTGCGCCACGCCATGCAGGAGCTGGCGCAGGACTTCCCGCCCGGGGTGGAGTACCGCATCGAGTACGACCCGACGCAGTTCGTGCGCTCCAGCATCGAGGCCGTGATCCACACCCTGATCGAAGCCATCGCGCTGGTGGTGCTGGTGGTCATCCTGTTTCTGCAGACCTGGCGCGCCTCCATCATCCCGCTGCTGGCGGTGCCCGTGTCCATCATCGGCACCTTCGCGCTGCTGTTGATGTTCGGCTACTCCATCAATGCGCTATCGCTCTTTGGCATGGTGCTGGCCATCGGCATCGTGGTCGATGACGCCATCGTGGTCGTGGAAAACGTCGAGCGCAATATCGCCGCCGGCCTGTCGCCCCGGGACGCCACTTACCGCGCCATGCGCGAGGTCAGCGGCCCCATCATCGCCATCGCCCTGACGCTGTGCGCCGTCTTCGTGCCGCTGGCCTTCATGACGGGCCTGTCGGGCCAGTTCTACAAGCAGTTCGCGATGACCATCGCCATCTCGACGGTGATCTCGGCCTTTAACTCCCTGACCCTGTCGCCCGCGCTGTCGGCCCTGCTGCTGCGCGGCCACCACGACCGCCCCGACTGGCTGACCCGGCAGATGAATCGCTATCTGGGGGGATTCTTCGCGGCATTCAATCGGATGTTCGGCCGCGCCTCGGAGCGTTACGCCGTCAATGTCCAGGGCGTCATCCGCCACAAGAGCAAGGCGCTGGGCGTGTACGTCCTGCTGCTGGCGCTGACGGTGGGCGTGGCGTATCTGGTGCCTGGCGGCTTCGTGCCCGCCCAGGACAAGCAGTATCTGATCGGCTTTGCGCAACTGCCCAATGGCGCCTCGCTGGACCGCACCGATGCGGTGATTCGCCGCATGTCGGCGATCGCCCTGGCCGAACCCGGCGTGCAAAGCGCGATCGCCTTCCCGGGTCTGTCGATCAACGGGTTCACCAACAGTTCCAGCGCCGGCATCGTGTTCGTTACGCTCAAGCCCTTTGCCGAGCGCAAGACGGCGGCTCTGTCGGGCAACGCCATCGCCGACAGCCTGAACCAGAAGTTCGGCGCCATCAAGGATTCCTTCGTGGCGGTCTTTCCGCCGCCGCCGGTGCTGGGCCTGGGCACGCTGGGCGGATTCAAGCTGCAGATCGAAGACCGGGCGGCCATGGGCTATGCCGAGCTGGACCGCGCCGCGCAGGCCTTTCTTGCCCGCGCGGCCCAGACGCCCGAACTGGGCCCGGCATTTTCGAGCTACCAGATCAATGTGCCGCAGCTCGACGTGGACCTCGACCGCGTCAAGGCCAAACAGCTCGGCGTGCCGGTCACCGAGGTCTTCGACACCATGCAGATCTATCTGGGCTCCATGTATGTCAATGACTTCAATCGCTTCGGCCGCGTCTTCCAGGTGCGGGCCCAGGCCGATGCGCCCTTCCGCGCGCACCCGGACGACATCCTGCAGTTGAAGACCCGCAATGCCGCCGGCGACATGGTGCCGCTGTCTTCGCTGGTGACGCTCAAGCAGACTTACGGCCCGGAGATGGTGGTCCGCTACAACGGCTACACCGCCGCCGACATCAATGGCGGCCCGGCGCCCGGCTACTCCACCAACCAGGCCCAGGCCGCCGCCGAGCGGATCGCCGCCGAGGTGCTGCCGCGTGGCATGAAGATGGAGTGGACCGACCTGACCTATCAGCAGATTCTGGCGGGCAATGCCGGCATCTGGGTCTTCCCCATCTCGGTGCTGCTGGTATTTCTGGTGCTGGCGGCGCTGTATGAGAGCCTGGCGCTGCCGCTGGCCGTCATCCTCATCGTGCCCATGAGCATCCTGGCCGCGCTCACCGGAGTCTGGCTGACCGGCGGCGACAACAACATCTTCACCCAGATCGGCTTCATGGTGCTGGTGGGGCTGTCGGCCAAGAACGCGATTCTGATCGTCGAGTTCGCCCGCGAACTGGAAATGCAGGGCGCCAGCCCCCTGCAGGCCGCCATCGAGGCCAGCCGCCTACGCTTGCGGCCCATTCTGATGACGTCCATCGCTTTCATCATGGGTGTCGTGCCGCTGGTGCTGTCCACCGGCGCCGGCGCCGAGATGCGCCATGCCATGGGCGTGGCCGTGTTCTTCGGCATGCTGGGCGTGACGCTTTTCGGCCTCTTCCTGACGCCGGTTTTCTATGTGGTCCTGCGTAGCCTGAGCAAGCGCAAGCTGCATTCGGCCAACCCCCATGAAGCGCCGGTTCCCGCGCCTCATCTCGAACACTGAGCCCGGACATCGCCATGCAAAAACCTATCGTTCAACGCGCCGGCCTGCTCGCCGCCCTGCTGGTGCTGGCCGGCTGCGCGGTCGGCCCCGACTATCAACGACCCGCCAGCGCCATCCCGGCGCACTACAAAGAAGCCAGCACGGCCCCGGCCAGCCAGTGGCAGGCCGCCCAACCCGCGGAGGACGCCTTGCGCGGCCCCTGGTGGCAGGTCTTTGGCGACCCGGGCCTGGATGCGCTGCAGGAAGAAGCTCAGGCCGCCAACCAGGACCTGAAGGCCGCCGCCGCCCGCTTGCAGCAGGCGCGTGCGCTGCAGCGTGACGCCCGCGCGGACGCCTTTCCCAAGGTGGATGCGGGCCTGGGGCCGACGCGGCAACGCGCCTCGCCCGCCTCCCAAGGCCTGGCCGACGACGGGCCGGCGGCCAGCACCACACTCTGGCGTGCGCAAGCCAGCGTGGCCTACGAGGCCGACCTGTTTGGCCGCGTGGCGCGCAACGTGGATGCGGCCACGGCCGATGCCCAGCAAAGCGAAGCGCTCTATCGCTCCGTGCTGCTGGCCTTGCAGGCCGATGTGGCGTCGACCTACTTCCTGGTGCGTGAGCGCGACGCCGAGTCACAACTCTACCGCCAGACGGTCAGCCTGCGCGAGGCCACCTTGCAGTTGATACAACGGCGCTTTGATGCCGGCGACATCAGCGAGCTGGACCTCGCGCGCGCCAGAGCCGAGCTGGCACAGGCCCAGGCCGATGCGCTCGGTGTGGAGCGCCAGCGCGCCACCGCCGAGCATGCGCTGGCCGTGCTGCTGGGCAAGACGCCGGCGGAATTCACCCTGCCGCCGCAACCGCTGACCCCGGTCGCCGTCGCCGTGCCTGCCGGGCTGCCCTCGGCCTTGCTGGAGCGCCGCCCGGACATCGCCGCCGCCGAACGCGCCATGGCCGCGGCCAATGCACGCGTGGGCGTGGCCCAGACGGCGTTCTTCCCCCGGCTGGACCTGACCGGCGCGCTGGGCTATGAGTCCTCGGCCCTGAGCAATCTGTTTCAGTGGTCCTCGCGGACCTTCCTGCTCGGCCCCTTGGTGGGCGCAGCCCTATCGCTGCCCATCTTCGATGGCGGAAGCCGGCAGGCGGGCCTGGATCGCGCGCGCGCGGTGTACGAAGAAGACGTGGCGCGTTACCGCCAAAGCGTGCTGACGGCCTTCCGGGAGGTCGAAGACAACCTGGCCAATCTGCGCATCCTGGGCCAGCAAACCCGCGCCCAGGCCGAGGCCGTGGACGCCTCGGCGCGCGCCGCCCGCATTTCGCATGCCCAATACCGCGAAGGCTCGATCAGCTACCTGGATGTCATCGAGGCCGACCGTAGTGTGTTGGCGCAGCGCCGCGCGGCCGTCCAGCTAACCGGCGAGCAGGCACGTTCCACGGTGGATCTCATCCGGGCGCTGGGCGGCGGCTGGGGGCTGCCCTCGCCCGCGCTGGCCGCGCGCTAGACGCGACAGGCTTGGGCCGGCGCCGGCCTTGCGCCATAATCGGCCCATGCCTGACACCCGCGACGGCCCGAACCGCCTCTTCTTTGCCTTGTGGCCAGAGCCTGCGCTGGCCCGCACGTTGGCCGCCTGGGCTCGCGACGTGCAGCCCGCTTGCGGCGGGCGTCTCATGCGCCCGGACAGCCTGCACATCACCCTGGCGTTTCTGGGCGCGGCCACGTCCGCGCAGACCCGGGAGCTGCTCCACTACACCCACCAATGCCGCCTGACCCCCGGCAGCGTACGCATCAGCCGCTATGGCTGCTTCAAGCGGCCGCGCATCATCTGGGCGGGCCCCGAAGCCGGGCACACGGCCTTGGCCGAGATGCACGAGACCCTCTGGCGCGATCTCACTGCCTTGGGGTGGTCCCGACCCGAGCAAGGCTTCACGCCCCATGTCACCTTGCTGCGCCACGCCGAGCGCTTCGAACTGCCTGCCGCCCCCGGCGAACTCGACTGGCCCTATGCGCACCTGAGCCTCATCGCCTCCGATCCCGGCGGGCAGGCGCGCTACCGCGAACTGGCCCGCAGCCGGTAAGCGCGCCGGTCCGCCGGGCGTGGCAAAATCGGCCAAGCCCACTCTCATACCGACACCATGTTGATCCTGCTCGATCAAGACGGCGTGCTGGCCGACTTCGAACACGCCTTTATCGATGCCTGGCGGCAACGCCATCCCGACATCGAGCCTGTCGCCTTCGAGAACCGCCGCTCCTTTCACATCCTGGAAGACTACCCGCCGCATCTGCGCGCCCAGGCAGAAGCCATCTACACCGCGCCCGGCTTTATCCGCAATCTGCCGCCCGTGCCCGGCGCGCTCGAGGCGGTGCGCGAACTGATGGCCTTGGGCATGGAGGTGCGCATCTGCAGCTCGCCCCTGCGGCAATACGACAACTGCGTGCTCGAGAAGTATCAGTGGATCGAGCATCACCTCGGGCGCGCGGCCACCGAGCGCCTGATCCTCACCCGGGATAAAACCCTGGTCCAGGGCGATCTGCTCATCGATGACCGCCCGCGCATCGAGGGCGCCCAGCGCCCGCGCTGGCAACATGTCATCTACGACGCCCCCTATAACCGCCAGGAAACCGGCCGCCTGCGCCTGACCTGGCAGACCTGGCGCAACGTGCTGGCCGCCGCCCTTTACCGGGCCGACAACTGAGTCCCTCATGACAGCCGATTGAGGCTATGCTCTTTGCATCGCCTGCCCAGCGGGGCTGGCCAGCCAGAACAAGGTGACCCATGAATCTGCACCGCCTGCTCAAACAGCGCGAGGCCGACAACAAGCCGCTCAAAGTGGCCCTGATCGGCACCGGAAAGTTCAGCTCCATGTTCTTGAGCCAGGTGCAGCGCACACCGGGCATGCGCCTGGTCGCGGTTGCCGACGACAACGCCGCGCGTGCCCGGGCCGCGCTCACGCGCAGCGGCTGGCCCGCCAGCGCCCTGGGCCCGGCCAGCATCCATGACGCGGCCCGCCAGGGCAAGGTGTTCTGCTGCGACGATGCGCTGCACGTGATCGCCGACGCCGACGTCGAGATCGTCATCGACGCCAGCGCTCGGGCTGCCGATGGCGTGGCCCACACGTTGCTGTGCTGCGAGTACCGCAAGGACATCATCATGGTCAATGTGGGGGCCGATGCCCTGGCCGGCCCGCTGCTGGCGCGGCGCGCGCGCGAAGCCGGCATCATTTACTCGCTGGCCTACGGCGATCAGCCGGCGCTCATCTGCGAGATGGTCGACTGGGCGCGCGCCTGCGGCTTCGAGGTCGTGGCGGCCGGCAAAGGCACAAAATATCTGCCCGAGTTTCATACCTCCACGCCAGACACCGTCTGGCCGTATTACGGCTTTACCGATGAGATGGTGGCTGCGGGCGACTTCGACGCCCGACTCTTCAATAGTTTTCTGGACGGCACCAAAAGCGCGCTGGAGATGGCCAGCGTGGCCAATGCCACGGGCTTGACGCCCGCGCCGCAAGGCCTGCTCTATCCGCCTTGCGGCGTGGACGATCTGGCGCGGGTGCTACGCCCGCGCGAAGACGGCGGCATGCTGCATCACCGCGGCCAGGTCGAGGTCGTCTCCTCGCTGGAGCGCGACGGGCGTGCGGTGTTTCGCGACCTGCGCTGGGGCGTGTACGTGACCCTGGCCGCCGGCAGCGATTTCGTGCGCGATTCTTTCCGCGACTACGGGCTGGTGACCGATCCCTCGGGCAACTATGCCGCCATGTACAAGCCCTATCACCTCATCGGCATGGAACTGGGCATGAGCGTAGCCAGCATCGGCCTGCGCCGCGAGCCCACCGGCAGCCCCACCGCCTGGCATGCCGACGTCATCGCCACCGCCAAACGCGACATGGCCGCCGGCGAGATCCTCGACGGCGCGGGCGGCTATGGCGTCTACGGCCGGCTGGTGCCGGCCCGCACCTCCGTGGACGACGCCTACCTGCCCATCGGCTTGGCCGATGGGGCCGTGCTCAAGCACCCCGTCCGGCAGTCGCAACTCATCCGCATGAGCGACGTCACTTGCGACGAGGAATCGGTCGCCGCCCGCGTGCGCCGTGAGATGGAGCATGCCTTCGCCTAAGGGTAGACGATGCTGTATTGCACATAGCTCACGACCTTGCCGGATTTGATGGTGCCCGTGCCAGTCTTGACGTAGCTCGCCAGGTAACGCAGCGTCGCTTCCTTCTTGCCGGCATTGGCGGTCAGCGGCACCCCCACCCCGACGGGCGATTGCGTCCCCAAGGTGATCTTGCTCCCGTCGTAATTGGCCAATTGAATGCCGAGATTGTCGACTTTGGCGCCGGGCGAATCCGGGATTTTCGACGCGGCCGTCGTCACGGCCGTTGTCTCGGTATAGGCATATAGGCTGCCATTGGCGTAATCCGTGGTCAGTCCGGGCTCGAAATGCGCTTTGACGTTGCCGGTCAATGAATCCGGACAGTCGCTCAGCTTGATGGTGAAGGCCGTCGCCCCGGCCGTATCCCCCACGGACTTAAGCGCTGACGTCGATATCTTGGGCAAAACCACCCGGATGTTCTCCGGCGGTTCCTTGCCATTGATCTTGCAAGTCTGGTCGATGATCTCGCCATTGATGGTGATGGTGCCATCCACGGCCCGCGCCGGCGTGGGCATCATGCCGGCGATCGCCAGCGAGGCGGCGACGAGCTTTACGCACTCAATTGCGGATTGCGGATTGCGGATTGCGGATTGCGGATTGCGGATTGCGGATTGCGGATTGCGGATTGCATGGTTCCATAGACTCGACAAACTCCAGAAGCGATACCGGCAGTGTGCCGTGCCCGCGCTGTGGGAGGCGGCGGATAGCGGCGTGGCTGCCTTCCTCATGCGCCCCGGCCCCGAGCGCAAGGCCTGTTCAAGGCCCTCACGCAGAACCAGACCGCTCTGCAACGCATCAGGGATAGATGATGGAGTACTGCACATAGCTTTCCAGCTTGCCGGCCTGGATCGCCTTGTCACCGCTTTTGATATAGCGCGCCAGATAACGCAAGGTGGCGGATTTTTTTCCGTTGGCGCTGACCAGCGTGGCGCCCTTGGTCTTGCTGTCGTCTCCAATCTTGATGGCACTGCCATCCGCATTGGCGAGCTGGATCTGCACGTTCTCAAGTGGAGTCTTGCCGCTCAGACTGGGAATCGCAGTCAACGCCGTCGTCGCCGGCTGGCTGGACTGATAGGCGTAGAGATTGCCCGTGTCGTAGTCCAGTGTCGGGCCGGGTTCGAAGTGCGATTTCACGCTGCCGGCCAATGTATCGGGGCACTCCGTCAAACTGATCGTGAACAACGTGGCGCCCGCGGTATCGCCCTTGGCCTTGAGCGCGGATTGCGAGATTTTCGGCAGCTTCACCAGAATGTCGGCGGGCGGTTCCTTGCCATTGATCTTGCAGGTCTGATCGGTGATCTCGCCGTTGATGGTGATGGTGCCATCCACCGCCCGCGCAGGGGTGGGCATCATGCCGGCGATCGCCAGCGACGCGGCGACGAGCTTTACGCATTCAATTGCGGACTGCGGACTGCGGACTGACACACGAGCTCTCCATGCGTTTCTCCATGAAAATGCCCATTGTTTCCGACGTGCCCGGTGCGATGCATCGGAGTTGGCTGCCCGCCCATGCCGCGCAAGGTGAAAAGCCGGGTTGCAAGATCAGACGCCCGCCCAAAGCAATACAGCCCGCTGGCGCGGGCTGTATGGTCGGCATCAGGCTCGATCAGCGCTTGAGTTGCGACAGATCACGCACCGCACCGCGGTCGGCCGACGTGGCCAGGGCCGCGTAGGCCTGCAAGGCCAGCGACACCACGCGCTCGCGATCCACCGGCTTCCAGGCCTGCTCGCCGCGCGCTTGCATGGCGGCGCGGCGGCGGGCCAGCTCGGCCTCGTCGACGGCCAGATGCATGCGGCGTTGCGGGATGTCGATCTCGATGGTGTCGCCATCTTCGACCAGGCCGATCGTGCCGCCTTCGGCGGCTTCGGGTGAAGCGTGGCCGATCACCAAGCCCGAAGACCCGCCCGAGAAACGGCCATCGGTAAACAGCGCGCAAGTTTTGCCCAGGCCTTTGGACTTCAGATAAGAGGTCGGGTAGAGCATCTCCTGCATGCCGGGGCCGCCCTTGGGGCCTTCGTAGCGGATGATGACCACGTCACCGTCGACCACCTGATCGCCCAGAATGCCTTCCACGGCGTCTTCCTGGCTTTCGAACACGCGCGCACGTCCGGTGAAGACCCACTGCGACTCGTCCACCCCCGCCGTTTTGACGATGCAGCCCTTCTCGGCCAGGTTGCCGTAGAGCACGGCCAGACCACCGTCCTTGGAGTAGGCGTGTTCTTTGCTGCGGATGCAACCGGCCTGACGATCCATATCCAGCGTCAGAAAGGTCTTTTCCTGGCTGAACGCAATCGTGGTCGGCACGCCGCCGGGAGCCGCGCGGTAAAACTTCTGGGCCGCTTCACCGGCGCCGCCGGCCACGTCCCATTGCTCGATGGCCTTGCCCAGCGTGCCACTATGCACATTGCCGCAGCTCAGGTCCAGCAAATCGGCCCGGCCCAGCTCACCCAGGATGCCAAGGATGCCGCCGGCGCGATGCACGTCTTCGATGTGATATTTGTCGGTGGCCGGCGCGGCCTTGCACAGGCAGGGCACCTTGCGCGAGATGCGGTCGATGTCGGCCATGGTGAAATCCACCCCGGCTTCCTGGGCCGCCGCCAGCAAATGCAATACGGTGTTGGTCGAGCCGCCCATGGCGACATCCAGCGCCATGGCGTTCTCGAAAGCCGCCTTGGTGGCGATACTGCGCGGCAGCACCGAGCTGTCTTCCTGTTCGTAATAACGGCGGCACAGATCCACCACGAGGCGGCCGGCCTGCTCGAACAGCCCACGGCGCCAGGCGTGCGTGGCCACGATGGTGCCGTTGCCCGGCAGCGCCAGGCCGATGGCCTCGGTCAGACAGTTCATGGAATTGGCCGTGAACATACCGGAACAGGAGCCGCAGGTGGGGCAGGCGCTGCGCTCGACTTGTTCGGCTTCGGCATCGCTGACCGTGGGATCGGCCGCCTTGATCATGGCGTCGACCAGATCCAGCTTGATGACTTTGCCATCGGTGGGCGAAGTGACCTTGCCCGCTTCCATCGGACCGCCCGACACGAACACCACGGGGATGTTCAGACGCATGGCGGCCATCAACATCCCGGGGGTGATCTTGTCACAGTTGGAGATGCAGACCATGGCGTCGGCGCAATGCGCATTGACCATGTACTCGACCGAGTCGGCGATCAGCTCGCGCGAAGGCAACGAATACAGCATCCCGCCATGGCCCATGGCGATGCCGTCGTCCACGGCAATGGTGTTGAACTCTTTGGCCACGCCGCCGGCGGCCTCGATCTGGCCGGCCACCAGGGCGCCCAGATCCTTCAGGTGCACGTGGCCCGGCACGAACTGCGTAAAGGAATTGACCACCGCGATGATGGGCTTGCCGAAATCGCCGTCCTTCATGCCGGTGGCGCGCCAAAGTGCGCGCGCGCCGGCCATGTTGCGGCCATGGGTAGAGGTGCGTGAACGATAGTGCGGCATGATCCTTCTCGGGCGATGGTGTCAGCAAAGACGTAAATATTACGCTGTATCGGCCCGCGTCGCCCTGAAGCCCCTCGGCGCGAGCGGTCAATCAGGGTGCGTCCCCGGGCGGTTTCAGGGCCAGCAAGCCGTCGAGCACCTGACGCAGCCCCCGGCTGACCGGCTTGTCGCGCCGGGTGACCATGGCCAGTTTGCGGCCCAGCCGGGGCTGCAAGGGGCGGGTGAGCAGGCCGGGACGCGCGCCGGCGCCCGATACCGCCATGCGTGGCAACACGGCACAACCCAGGCCGGCGCCCACGATTTCCTTCATGGCCTCGGTGCTGCCCAGCTCCATGGTGGGCCTGGCCGACAGCCCGGCCGCGCCGAACCAGCCATCGACCAGCGCCCGGGTCTGCGCGCCCGGCTCGAACAGCACCAGTGGACGCTGCGTCAGCAGCCGGGGCGTCAGGCGGGCGGCCGGCGCCGGCCCGCTGGCCGGGAAAATCGCGACGAACTCGTCCTCGAGGATGGGCGTGGCCAGCAGCGTGCGCGCGCGTATCGGCATGGTCAGCAGGCCCACGTCCAGGCGGTTGTCCTCGATGTCGCGCAGCAGATCGGCGGTATTGCCGACGCTGACCACGACATCCAGGTCCGGAAAGCGCTGACGCAGACTGGCCAGCAGCGGCGGCAGCAAATAGGTGCAGGCCGTGGCCCCGGTGCCCAGCCTGACCCGGCCCGTCACCCCCGCCGCCAGGGACTGCATGGCCCGATCGGCGTCGTCCACGGCGGCCAGAATGCCGCGCAGATGGCCAGCCAGCTCCTGGCCCGCGGCCGTGGCGCTGGCGCGGCGGCCCATGCGCTCGATCAGGCGCAGGCCGAAGCGGCGCTCGAGCTGGCGCACCTGCTGGCTGACGGCCGGCTGCGACAGGCCGTGGCGCTCGGCGGCCAGCGAAAAGCTGCCCTGCTCCATGACATCGAGCAAGACACGCAGATGATCCAGATTCAGGCCGGCGGTTTTCATGTGGAACCAGAAGATTTTCTTATGCCAATGATAATTTGAAGAATCTTCACTTATCCGTGGCAGGCGCGCACACTAGCGCTTCCTTGCGGTATTTCCTTCGGCCCTCATGAACTCGAGCTTGCACCCCTTCCTCCAGATCCGCCCCAGCACGCCGGACGATCTGCCCCAGATCCAGTCCATCTACGCGCACCATGTCCTGCATGGCACCTCGTCCTTCGAACTGGAGCCCCCCTCGGTAGAAGAAATCGGCCAGCGCCGCGCCGCCGTGCTGGAACGCGGCCTGCCCTATCTGGTGGCCGAATGCGGCGGCGAGATCGTGGGTTATGCCTATGCCACGCTCTACCGGCCCCGGCCGGCCTATCGCCACACCTGCGAGGACTCCATCTACGTGCGTTCCGGCCGTCATGGCCTGGGGATCGGGCGCAAGCTGCTGGAGGCCCTGATCGAGCACTGCACCCGGGCCGGCTGGCGCCAGATGCTGGCGGTCATCGGCGACAACAACCCGGCTTCATTGGGGCTGCACGCGCGCTGCGGTTTTCATGTCGCCGGCACGCTGCGCGCCGTGGGCTACAAGCATGGCAAGTGGCGCGATACGGCGCTGATGCAACGCGCCCTGGGCGACGGCGATCTGCAGCCGCCCACGGCCTGAACCCGGCGCGCGTCAATCCTCGGCGCGCGCCACCCAGCGCAGCCAGCCCGACTTGCGCAGGCTGCAGGCCGGGCACTCGCCGCAGCCATAGCCCCAATCGTGGCGCTCGCCGCGCTCGCCCAGATAGCAGGTGTGGCTTTCTTCGACGATGATCTGCACCAGATCCGGCCCGCCCAGGTCGTCGGCCAGCGCCCAGGTGTCGGCCTTGTCCAGCCACATGAGCGGCGTCTCGATGGTGACCCGCGCGCCCAGGCCCAGGCCGAGCGCGACCTGCTGCGCCTTGATGGTGTCGTCACGGCAATCGGGGTAGCCCGAAAAATCGGTCTCGCACATCCCGCCCACGAGCACGTCCAGCTGGCGGCGATAGCCCAGCGCTGCGGCCAGCGTCAAAAACAGCAGGTTGCGGCCGGGCACGAAGGTATTGGGCAGCCCGTTGGCCTGCATTTCGATGGCGCGGTCGCTGGTCATGGCGGTGTCGCCGACCTGACCCAGCACCTTCAAATCCAGCAGATGATCCTCACCCAGCCGCGCCGCCCAATCCGGAAAACGCGCGCGAAACTCGCGCAGCACGTTCAAGCGGGCATCCAGCTCGATGCGATGGCGCTGCCCGTAGTCGAAGGCGACGGTCTCGACGTGGGCGTAGCGCTCCAGCGCCCAGGCCAGGCAGGTGCTGGAGTCCTGGCCGCCGGAAAAAAGAACCAGGGCGCGTCGTTGGTGGTTTTGCATAACGGGAAGACGAAATCAGTGCAAGGGTAGCCGCCAATGTAACGCAGGCCACGCCGTAAGCAAGCCTGCGTAAAATTTGAGCGTCCCGAATTTCTGCATTGCCCTATCGCCACACCATCCTTCCTATCCTCCCTATTACGGAACGCTTGATGAACGCTACACGCGCGCAGTCTGAATTGGCCGACCCCCTCCGCAACGACCTCCGCCTGCTCGGGCGCTCTCTGGGCACCGTGATCCAGGCCTGCGAAGGCAAACGGGTGTTTGACACCATCGAGACACTGCGCCGCAGCGCCGTGCGTTTCCGCCGCCAGGGGCGCGAGGAAGACGGGCAGCTCATGCAGCAGCTGGTCAAGCAACTGCGCGCGGACGACCCCAACCTGGTCGCGCGTGCCTTCAGCTATTTTTTGCATCTGTTCAATATCGCCGAAGACCGCGACCAGAACCGGCGCAAGCGGGCCCGGGCGCTGGCCGATCCGGCGCCGGCCCCGGGCAGTCTGCGCCAGGCCGTGCAATTGCTGCATACCCAGGGCGTCTCGGCGCACCGCATCCGCCGTTTCATCAGCGAAGCCTGCGTCATGCCGGTGCTCACCGCCCACCCCACCGAAGTGCAGCGTAAAAGCACGCTCGACGCCCATCGCGAGATCGCCACGCTGATCGCGCAGCGCGATCAGCCCCTCACCAGCGAAGAAACCGCCGACATCGACAGCGCCTTGCTGGGCCGGATCGACACGCTCTGGCAGACGCGCATGCTGCGCAACACGCGCCTGACGGTGGCCGACGAAATCGAAAACTCGCTGAGCTACTACCGCAGCACCTTTCTGTCGGCCATCCCGCGCCTGTATGCCGATCTGTCGCGGCTGCTGGGCCAGGAGGCCGCCAATCCCTTCGCCGCCCCGGCCGCGCCGCTGGAACCCTTTCTGCGCATGGGCAGCTGGATAGGCGGCGACCGCGACGGCAACCCCAACGTCGATGCCGGCACTCTCGAACTGGCCCTGCTGCGCCAGGCCACGGTGGTGTTCGAGCACTATCTCAATGAGGTTCATGCGCTGGGCGCGGAAATTTCGGTGGCCACGCTGTTGATCGATGCCAGCGAGGCGCTGCGCGCCCTGGCCGACGCCGGCGGCGACACCTCGCCGCACCGCCGCGACGAGCCCTACCGGCGCGCCCTCATCGGCATCTATGCGCGCCTGGCCGCCACCGCACGCGCGCTGACCGGGCGAGAGCTCGCGCTGCGCGCGGCGCTGCCTGCCGAACCCTATCCGCATCCCCAGGCCTTCGCGCAAGACCTCGCCACCATCGCCGAGTCCCTGGCCCGCCACCACGGCGCGCCCATCGCCAGGCTGCGCCTGGCCGGGCTTCAGCAGGCCGTCGAGGTTTTCGGTTTTCACCTGGCCACGCTGGACCTGCGCCAAAGCTCCGACGTCCACGAACGGGTCTTGACCGAGCTGTTTGCGCGCGCCGGGCAGGACGGCCAGGCCATCGCCTACGACCAGTTGGACGAAGCAGCCCGCGTGCAGCTGCTGCGCAATGAACTGGCCACCGCCCGGCCGCTGGCCTCCCCCTGGATCAGCTACAGCGAAGACACCACGCGCGAGCTCGCCGTGCTGCGCGCGGCGGCCGCGGCGCGCGCGCGTTATGGCCGCGCCGCCGTGCGCCAGGCCATCGTCTCGCATACCGAAACCCTGAGCGACTTGCTCGAAGTCCTCGTGCTGCAGAAAGAAACCGGCCTCATTGCCCCGGCCGGCGTGGCGGCGCAGCACGAAGATGGGTTGATGGTCGTGCCGTTGTTTGAAACCATCCCCGATCTGGAGCGCGGCCCGGGCATCATGGCGGCCTGGCTGGACCTGCCCGAAGTGCGCGAGCGCGTGCGCCTGGCTCAGGACGAAAGCCAGGAAGTCATGCTCGGCTACTCCGACAGCAACAAGGACGGCGGCTACCTCACCTCGAACTGGTCGCTCTACCGCGCCGAGCGCGAACTGGTCGACGTGTTCCGCGCCCGCCACGTCAAGCTGCGCCTGTTTCACGGACGGGGCGGGTCCGTCGGGCGCGGCGGCGGCTCGAGCTTCGACGCCATTTTGGCGCAGCCGCCGGGCACCGTGGCCGGCCAATTGCGCCTGACCGAGCAGGGCGAAGTCATCCAGACCAAGTACAAAGATGCCGAGATCGGCCGCTCGCATCTGGAGTTGCTGGTGTCGGCCGTGCTGGAAGCCTCCCTGGCGCAGCAGCCGGCCGCCGCGCGGCAGGCCGAAGACGCCCACATGGCCCACCACGGCCAGACCATGGACTTTTTGTCCGCCAGCGCGCAGACCGGCTATCGCAAGCTGGTCTACGACACCCCGGGCTTTGCCGACTACTTCTTCGCCGCCACGCCCATCAATGAAATCGCCGGGCTGAACATCGGCTCGCGGCCGGCCTCGCGCAAACAAGGCCAGAAGATCGACGACCTGCGCGCCATCCCCTGGGGATTCTCGTGGGCGCAATGCCGCTTGATGCTCACGGGCTGGTACGGCATGGGGTCCGCCTTGCAAGCCTATCTGGAAGAAGGCGCGGCCGGCGCGCCGCGCGCCAAGCGCGCACGCCTGGCGCAGCTGCGCGAAATGGCCCAGGACTGGCCGGCCTTCCGCACCTTGCTGTCCAACATGGAAATGGTGCTGGCCAAATCCGATCTGGCCATCGCCTCGCGCTACGCCATGCTCGTGCCGCAGCGCGGCGTGCGCGAACGCATCTTCGGGGCCATCTCATCCGAACATGCGCGCACCCTGGCCATGCTCAAACTCATCAACCAGCGCGATCTGCTGGCCGACAACCCCGCGCTGGCGGCATCGCTGCGCGAACGCTTTGCCTACATCGATCCGCTGAACTACCTGCAGATCGACCTGCTGCGCCGCCACCGCGCCAGCCAGCGCCGCTCCGACGCCAAACCCGACCCGCGCATCACCCCCGCCATCCACCTGACCATCAACGGCATCGCGGCGGGCCTGCGCAACTCGGGCTGACCGGCCCGCTGCGGACCTGCCGCAAGGCGAGTCCGCAGCGTGAGCGCCCGGCCATCAAATATCAATATTCGATATCGGTCGTTTGCGCGGAGGGGGTTCGTTCCTACCATAGGCGGCATATGGATGGCTGCGTCCCGAGACGTTGCCTGCCCCCTTTGCCCTTAGGCCCCGAACGACATGTCTCTCATCGCCACCGAACTCGACGTCCGCCCGCTTACGCTTCACACGGGCGCGGAAATCCACGGCCTCGATCTGCGCGAGGATCTGGATGACGCAACCGTGGCGCAGATCCGCGCCGCCCTGCTGAAGTGGAAAGTCATTTTCTTTCGCGGGCAGGATCTCGATCACGCCGATCAGATCCGGTTTGGCCGGCGCTTTGGCGACCTGACCGTCGGCCATCCCGTCTTCGGTTACGTCGAAGGCTACCCCGAGCTTTACTCGGTCGCCAAGGATCGCTTCAAGGCCCGCTTCGATGGCGAGCAATTGGTGCGGCCCTGGAGCGGCTGGCATACGGACATCACCGCCGCGATCAACCCGCCCGCCGCATCCATCCTGCGCGGCGTGGATATTCCGCCTTACGGTGGCGATACCCAGTGGACCAACCTCGTGGCCGCCTACGCGGGCTTGTCCGCGCCACTGCGCGGGTTTGTCGACGGCTTGCGTGCCCTGCACCGCTTCACGCCGCCCGAAGGCCGGCTCGCCAAACAAGACTTCATCAAACGCCTGGCCGACACGCCGCTGGTGTCCGAGCACCCGCTGGTGCGTGTGCATCCGGAGACGGGCGAGCGGGCGCTGTTCGTCAGCCCCTCGTTCATCAAGCAGATCGTGGGGCTGAGCCCGCGTGAAAGCGAGCATCTGCTCACCTTGCTGTTCGAGCAGATCCTGAAGCCGGAATACATCGTGCGCTTCAAGTGGGCGCCGGGCGACGTGGCCTTCTGGGACAACCGCGCCACCGCCCATCGCGCGCCGACCGATATCCAGCAAAGCGACTTCGGCCGCCAGCTCTACCGCATCACCCTGGTCGGCGACGTGCCCGTCGGCCCCGACGGCCGGGCCTCCATCGGCCTGCAGGGCGACCCCGTTCTGGCCCACCAGATCGCCGACTGAACTCCCCTTCTTCCGCACCTCAAGGTTAGCTCCATGTTCAAGCTTTCGACAGCCCTGCGCGGGCTGGCGCTGGCCGCCGCATTGTCCGGCGGTTATGCACAACCCTCCCTGGCGGCCAGCCAGTCTCCCGCCGTCGACCGCGACACCCTGGTCGTCGGCGTGGAAAAAGAGTTCTACAACCTCGATGGGCTGGTGGCCGTCAGCGGCGACTCGCTGCGCTACGGCTGGCAGCTCTACGACACCCTGTTCGGCTTTGACCAGAAAGGCAATCTGGTCCCTCGTCTTGCCACCGGCCTGAAGGTGTCGGATGACGCTCGCACCTTCACCTATACCTTGCGCCCGGGCGTGAAGTTTCACGATGGCACCACCCTGACCTCGCGTGACGTCAAGGCCTCGCTGGAACATGTGCTCAACCCGCAGAGCAAGAGCACGCGCCGGCCTTACTTCGCGCCGGTGGTCGAGGCGGTGGAAACCCCCGACGACCAGACCGTGGTCTTTAAGCTCAAAGCGCCGGACGGCGCCTTCGCCAACAAGATCGCCGGCTATCTTTACATCGTGCCCGCGGCCTATTTGGCCAGCCTGCCCACGCCGGACGCCTTTGCGCAAAAGCCGGTTTCGCTGGGACCGTACAAGTTCAAGTCGCTGGCGCCCGGCGGCAGCGAACTGGTGCTGGAACGCTTTGACGACTACTGGGGCGAGAAGCCGCAGATCAAAACGCTGATCTTTCGCGCGATCACCGAACCCGCCAGCCGCGTCAATGCCGTGCTGCGTGGCGAAGTGGACCTGTCGGTGGCGCTGCCCTTCTCCGATTTCGCGCGCCTGAAAAAAGAGCAGGGCCTGGATGTCATCGAGAGCCGCGTGGCCTCGCCCATTTATGTGCGCGTCTACACCAATCAGGCGGACTCCCCCTTTGCCAAGGTCAAGGTGCGCCAGGCCTTAAGCCATGCCCTGGACACCCCCGCCATCATCAAGAGCGTGCTGCACGGCGTGGGCGAACCGCTGGGGACCTTCATCTCCAACTACTACCCTTACGGCGCCGATCCGTCGATCAAACCCTATCCCTACGACCCGGCGCGCGCCCGCGCCCTGCTGGCCGAAGCCGGCTATCCCAAAGGCTTTTCGACCGAGCTCAACATCCAGGGCGATATCCCGCAGGGCGTGGCCGAAGCCATCGCGGCCTACTGGGGCCAGGTCGGGGTCAAGGTCAAACTCAACCGGCTCACCTATGCCACGTTTCAACGCCTGAACAACACGCATGCCTCCGGCCCCCTGGCGCTGAGCCAGTTCACCAACGCCCTGTACGACCCCATCCATCCGGTCGGCGGCGCCTTCGCCTCCAATGGCAGTTGGTCGGACTACAGCAATCCCAAGGTCGACGCCTTGCTGGCCGAGGTCGCGACGGTGAGCGACACGGCCAAACGCGGCGAGGTGTTCAAGCAGATCGGCCGCGAGCTGCACGACGACGCCGCGGCCTTCTATATCTCGGAGTTTTCGTACATCTTCGCCAAGAAGCAGGCCCTGCAATGGCAACCGCAACAAGGCTCGGGTTTCCTGAACTTTCGCACGGTGCAGTGGAAGTAAGTCATGCTGGCCTATAGCCTGCGCAAACTGCTTTCCGCATTGCTGACCGTCCTGCTGATGTCGGTGCTGATCTTCGTGCTGGTGCGGCAGGTGGGCGATCCGGCCTACCTGCTGATGCCGCCCGAGGCCACCGAGGCCGACCGGCAACTGTTTCGCGAGCAACTGGGGCTGGCTGATCCAGTCGTCGTGCAGTACCTGCGGTTTCTGGCGGGCATGGCCCGGGGCGACATGGGCAACTCCTTCCATTTCGGCGCGCCCGCGCTGGAAATGGTGATGAACCGACTGGCGTCCAGCCTGACGCTGGTCGGTATCGCCCTGGCCTTGGCCTTGGCCGTCGGCCTGGCCTTGGGAGTTGCCTCGGCGGTGTCGACCAGCCGCGCGCTGGCGCGTTTCGCGATGTTGTTCTCGGTGCTCGGGCAGGCCGCCCCGCCGTTTTTCGTGGCACTGCTTTTCATTCGACTCTTTTCGGTGCAGTGGGGCTGGCTGCCGACCGGCGGCCACGGCAGTTGGCGGCATCTGGTGCTGCCCGTGGCCGCCCTGGCCTGGTACTCGGCCGCCGGCATCGCCCGCCTGACGCGCGCGAACATGCTGGCGATTCTGGAGACCGACTACATCCGAATGGCCCGCATCAAAGGCCTGCCCGCGCGGGTGGTCGTGGGCGTGCATGCGCTGAAAAACGCCGCCCTGCCCATCGTCGCTTTCGCCGCCTCGCAATTCGGCGTTCTGGTCAGCGGCGCCGTGGCGATCGAAACCGTCTTCTCCTGGCCCGGATTCGGCAGCCTGATGGTCGAAGCCATCAACACCCTGGACTTCACTGTGGTGCAGGCGGCCGTCGTGGTGTCGGTCCTGCTGTTCATCGTGGTCAACCTGGCGGCCGACGTGATCTACGCCGCAATAGATCCCCGCATACGGTATCGAGCATGAAGACCCCCGCGCCAATTTCCTGGCCCGCCCCGGCCATCGCCTGGGTCCGCCGTCTCAGAACGCCACGGCGCATCCTCCTGCCCGCCGCAATCTTCGCCCTCATCGCCTGCGCGTCGTTGCTGGCGCCCTGGCTCAGCCAGGTCGATCCCAATGCGATCGATCTGGCCGCGACCTTTCAGCCGCCTAGCGCGCAGCATTGGTTCGGCACGGATCAGATGGGACGCGATGTGTTCGTCCGCACCCTGCATGGCGGCCGGATTTCTCTGTTCATTGCTTTCTGCGCGGTCGCGCTGGCGGGTGTGTCCGGCGCGCTGGCCGGCATTCTCTCGGCCTATCTGGGCGGCCGCTTCGATGGCGCGATGATGCGGCTGGTGGACGCGCAATATGCCTTGCCTCCGGTGTTTCTCGCCATGCTGATCGTCGGCGTCTTCGGCCCGAGCATCACCAACATCATCGTCGTGGTGACGCTGGCCAACTGGGGCCGTTTCGCGCGCATCATCCGCGCCGAGGCCCTGAGCCTGCGCGAACGCGATTTCGTCCTCGTCGCCCGCCTGGTCGGGGCCTCTCCCTGGCATGTGGCCTGGCGCCACCTTTTGCCCAACGTGCGCAATACCTTCATCGTGCTGCTGACGCTCGATGTCGGCCTCATCGTCTTCATGGAAGCCGCGCTGAGCTTTCTGGGCCTGGGTGTGCAGCCGCCCGACCCCTCCTGGGGCAGCATGATCGCCGACGGACGCAACCATCTGGAGAACGCCTGGTGGATCTCCGCCCTGCCGGGCCTGGTGCTCATGGCCACGGTGCTGTGCGCCAACCTCATCGGCGAGGCGTTTCAGGATGGCAAACCGCTGATGGCGAGGCGCGCATGACCGGCCAGATTCACTCCCTGCCGTCTGCGGCGGTCCTGTCGATACAGGATCTGGTCGTCGAAGCCGCTACCGACACCGGCCCCGTGCGCCTGGTCGATGGGCTGTCCCTCTCCGTGCATGCCGGCCGTACGCTGGGCCTGGTGGGCGAATCCGGCTCAGGCAAGAGCGTGACCTGTCTGTCCGTGCTTGGCCTGCCCCCGCCGGGCTTGCGGGTCGCCCAGGGCCGCATCCTGCTCAAAGGAGAGGATCTGCGCGCCGCCTCGCCCGCCAGGCTGAATACGCTGCGTGGCGCCGCCATGGGCATGGTGCTGCAAGACCCCATGACCTCGCTCAACCCGCTACTGACCATCGGCCGGCAGATCACCGAGATGTATCGTCATCACGGCACCGGCGCGGGCAGCGCGCGCGAGCATCGCCAGCGCGCCATCGCCTTGATGCACCGCGTGCGTATTCCCGCGCCGGAGAGCCGCCTGAACAGTTATCCGCATCAATTCAGCGGCGGCATGCGGCAGCGCATCGCCATTGCCATCAACCTGGCTTGCAATCCGGGTCTGCTGATCGCCGACGAACCGACCACGGCCCTGGACATCACGGTACGCCTGCAAATCCTGGACTTGCTGCGTGAACTGCAAGCCGAACAGGGCACGGCCATCGTGTTCGTCACCCATGATCTGCATCTGGTGCGCCGCTACTGCGATGACGTGGCCGTCATGTACGCCGGCCGGATCGTGGAGCAGGGGCCGGTGGCCCGCGTTTTCGCCACCCCCCGGCACCCCTACACCCAGGGCCTGTTGGGCGCGGTGCCCCGATTGCGCGACAACCCGCGCCGCCTGACCGTCATCCCCGGACAGCCGCCTTTGCCCGGCGCCATCGCACAAGGCTGCCGCTTCGCGCCGCGCTGCCCCAACGCGCAGGCCCTCTGCACCGAGACCTACCCCCCGGTGCAGGCCCACGCCCCCGGGCATCTGACTGCCTGCTGGCATGAGGCTGCCTTACCCGTCATTCGACTGCAAAGCGCCCTATGAGTCAGAACGCCCTGTCCGCCATCGACGTACGCGGGCTGAGCCGCGCCTTTCCGGTGCGCGCCGGGCTGTTCGCGCGCCCTCAACTGCTGCAGGCCGTCCACGACGCCAGCTTCCGTGTGACCAAGGGCGGCACATTCGGCCTGGTGGGCGAGTCCGGCTCCGGCAAATCCACGCTGGCGCGCATTCTGCTGGGTGCGGACCACGCAAGCCGCGGCGAGATCCGGTATGGCGACCGTTTGCTGGGCAGCCGGGCCAGGCCGCAGGACATCCGCTGGCGGCAGCGCAAAGTGCAGGCCGTACTGCAAGACCCGCTGGGCTCGCTCAACCCCCGGATGACCATCGGCGACATTATTCTCGAACCCCTGCGTGTGCAACGCGGTGACCTGGCCCATCCCGCGCTGCGAGAGCGCCTGGCGCGCTTACTGGACGAGGTCGGCCTGCCGCAAGCGTTCCGCGATCGTCTGCCGCGCGAGCTGTCCGGCGGGCAGCGCCAGCGGGTGGCCATTGCCCGCGCGCTGGCGCTGGAGCCGGAAATCCTCGTACTCGATGAACCGGTGTCCGCGCTGGATGTGTCCATCCAGGCTCAGGTGCTCAATCTCCTGAAAGACCTGCAGGACAGCCTGGCCTTGAGTTATCTGCTGATCTCGCACGATCTGGCGGTGGTGGGTTTCATGAGCACGCACATCGGGGTGCTCTACCTGGGCCGCTTCATGGAGCAAGGCACCCGCGATGACATCATCGAGCGGCCGGCGCATCCCTACACCCATGCGCTGATCGCCGCCTCGGAGCCAGACTCGGCGCAGGCGCAGGCCATCGGCGGCGAAATCCCCTCGCCGCTGGCTCCGCCTTCGGGCTGTGTGTTCCACACCCGCTGCCCGCACGCCACGGCCGTCTGCCGCAGCGAGGCACCCGCCACACAGCAGCTGTCCGCCACCCATAGCGTCACTTGCCATTTCCCCATCGTCGCTGCGCCGCGGCGCTGACTCATCCAGGCCGCTCTCCATGCCCAAAGAAATCCGCCTCAATGCTTTCCTGACTTTCGCGCCCACGCATCTGTCGCCCGGTTTATGGGCGCATCCGCAGGATCGCTCGCTGAACTACAACACCCTGTCCTTCTGGACGGACCTGGCGCGCACCGCCGAACGCGGCGGCTACGACGCGCTGTTCTTCGCCGACGGCATCAGCCAGTACGACGTCTATGGCGGCTCCAATGCTGCCGGCGTGCGGCTCGGCCTGCAGTTTCCCCGGCTCGACCCCCTGCTGCTGGTCCCGGCCATGGCCCAGGCTACCGAGCACCTCGGGTTCGCGGTCACCAGCAGTACTAGCTATGAGCCCCCGTATCTCTTCGCGCGCCGGATGTCCACGCTGGATCATCTGACGCAAGGCCGTGTCGGATGGAACATCGTCACCAGCTTCGGCGACAGCGGCGCGCGCGCACTCGGCCAGGCCGCGGCACGGCCTCACGATGAACGCTATGACGTCGCGGACGAATACCTCGACGTGGTTTACCGCCTGTGGGAACAGAGTTGGGAAGACGGCGCCGCGCGGCGCGACCGGCAGACGCGCGTATTCGCCGATCCGAGCCGGGTGCATGAAATCCAGCATCGGGGCCGTTACTTCGAAATGCAGGCCACGCACTACAGCGAGCCCTCGCCGCAGCGCACCCCGGTGCTGTATCAGGCGGGCACGTCCCGCCGCGGCAAGGACTTCGCGGCCCGCCACGCCGAAGCCGTGTTTCTGAGCACGCCGACCGCCGCCATCGCGCGCCGGGACGTCCACGACATCCGGCAGCGCGCCATCGCCCTGGGGCGGGCCCCCGAGGCCGTGCAGTTTTTCTCATTGGCCACCGTCGTGGTCGCGCCGACCTCGGCCCAGGCGCAGGACAAATGGCGAGAACTGCAGCAACACGTCAGCCTCGAAGGCGCGCTGGCGCTGTTCTCGCGCTGGATAGGCGTGGACCTGTCCAAGTATCACCCCGATGACCCGCTGCGCTACCTGCAGAGCGAAGGCATGCAATCGACGATGGAGGGATTCACGCTGGCGGATCCGGACCGGGTCTGGACTATCGGCGAACTCGCGGTGCACAACGCCATCGGCGGCAAAGGCCCGGTGTTCGTGGGGTCTGCCGCCGAAGTGGCCGATGCGCTGCAAGCCTGGATCGCCGAGTCGGACGTGGATGGCTTCAATCTCAGCCACGCGTTGCTGCCCGGCACGCATGAGGATTTCGTGACGCTGGTGGTGCCCGAGCTGCAGCGCCGGGGCGTCTACAAAACCGCGTACCGGCCCGGCACCTTGCGCGAAAAACTCTACGGCCAAGGGCCGTTGTTGGACACGCCTCACCCGGCCGCCGGACATCGCGCCCAAGCCGCCGGCACCGCTTCGCCTGCTCACGCGCACGCCGCCTCATGAATCCCGCCAAGAAAGAAATCCGCGTCAACGCCTTTGCCCTGCATAGCCCGGTGCATCACTCGCCCGGGCTGTGGCGACACCCCCGTGACCGCTCGTTGGACTACAACACCCTGCATTACTGGGTGGACCTTGCCCGCACGCTGGAGCGCGGGCTGATCGACGCCTTGTTCATGGCCGATAGCGTAGGAGTCAACGACGTCTACGGCGGCAGCGTCGCCACGGCGTTGCGGCATGGCGCGCAAGTCCCCAAGCAGGACCCGATCATGTCGCTCTCGGCCATGGCCTACGCCACCCGGCACCTGGGCTTGTGCGTGACCAGCAACGCCAATCACGAACCGCCCTATGTCTTCGCGCGGCGCATGTCCACGCTGGACCACCTGACCGCAGGCCGCATTGGCTGGAACATCGTCACCGGTTTCGCACAAAGCAGCGTCAAAGTGCTGGGCAAGCCGGGCATCGCGTCGCGCGATGAGCGTTACGACATCGCCGACGAATACATGGACGTGGTCTACCAGCTCTGGGAAGGCAGCTGGGAAGACGCCGCCGTCATCCGCGACACGGCGACCGGCATCTTTGCCGACCCGGATCGCGTCCACCGCATCGACCATCAGGGCAAGTACTTCCGGGTGCAAGGCATCCACATGACCGAGCCCTCGCCGCAACGCACGCCGGTGCTGTTTCAGGCCGGGTCCTCGGCGCGCGGGATGCGTTTTTCGGGGCGGCATGCCGAAGGCATCTATCTCAGCGGCCCCAGCAAGAAAGTCCTGACGCCAGTGGTGGCGCGCACACGCGCCGAAGCCGTCCTAGCCGGGCGGCGCGCGCAGGATATTCAGTTCTATGCCATGGCCACCGTCATCACAGGACGCACCTCGCGCGAAGCCCGCGACAAATACGAAGACTATCGGCGCTACGTCACGCCCGAGGCCGCTCTGGCGATGTTTTCCGGCTGGACGGGAATCGACTTCTCTGCCTACGACCCCGACGAGCCGATCCGCTATCTGCAACTCGATGCCGGCACCTCTTCCGCGCTGGAGGGATTCACCCGGCTCGATCCCGACCGCGTCTGGACCGTCAAGGAGCTGGCGCTGCACAACGCCATCGGCGGGCGCGGACCAGTCTTCATCGGCAACCCGCAGGAGGTCGCCGATGCGCTCGAGGACTGGGTGGATGAGACCGACATCGACGGCTTCAACCTGAGCTATGCCGTCACCCCGGAAGCCTATGAAGACTTCGCGGCGCACATCGTGCCGGAATTACAGGCGCGCGGCCGCTACAAAACCGCTTACGCCCCCGGGACGCTGCGCGAGAAGCTGGGGCACACCGGCGCCCGCCTGCGCCATCCCCATCCCGCAGCGGCGTTTCGCCGCTGAGTCACCGCCTCAACCCTCCCGACAGGGGAATTTGCATGAGCACCACCCACGCCCCCACCCCGACCCGATTGCACACGGCGCTCGACGCCCTGCCCGGCCTGGCCCGCGAGATCGGCCAGGACGCCGCGCAACGCGAACTGCGCCGCGAATTGCCCTACGCCGCCTTTGACGCCTTCCGGCGCTCAGGCCTGGCCGCCTTGCGCATCCAGACCTCAAGAGGCGGGCTGGGGGGCTCGCTGCAGGACGCCATCCATGTCGTCACGACGTTGGCGGCGGCCGAACCCAATGTGGCGCACGCGCTGCGCGTGCACTTCGACGTGGCCGAATCGCTGCGGCTGGCCAGCGCATCGCCCTTCATCGACCGTCAGATCGGCCGCCTGGTCGATGGCAAGCTGTACGGTGGCGCCTCCGGCGAACAGGGCACCGCGCGCGCCGGCCAGATAGAAACCGTGCTGCGCCGCGAGGGGGACCACTACCGCGTGACCGGCCGCAAGTACTACACCACGGGTTCGGCCTATGCGGACTACATCCGCACCAACCTTGTCGATGAACAAGGCAACGGCGTGACCGCCATCATCCCGGTCCGCGCCGAAGGCGTGCAACCCATCGATGACTGGGACGGCATGGGCCAGCGCATGACGGCCAGCGGCAGCGTGCAGTTCGACAACGTGCGCGTGGAGCCGGCCGAAGTGGTGGAAAAAGGCTATCCCTCGCTGATCGGGCGCCACGGCGGCGCCTACCGCCAACTGCATTTGGTGGCCGTGGCCGCAGGCATCGTCCGCAATGTCGTGAGCGATGCCCGCGACTACGTCGTTGGCCACGGGCGCCCGGTGCTGCACACTACCGCCGCCACGGCCCGCGACGACGTCTTCATCCAGCAGGTGGTGGGTGAGCTGTCGGCGCTGAGCCACACTATCGACGTACTGGTCCGCGACACCGCGCGCACGCTGGACATCTCGTCGGACGCCATCCTGAACCAGGACCCCGAGGCCGACGACAAGGTGCTGCAAAGCGCGCTGGCCACGGCACGAACGCAGATCATCGTCGGGCAGCTCGCGCTCAAGGCCGGCGAACGGCTGTTCGACGCCGGCGGCGCCTCGGCCACCTCGCGCAAATACAACTTCGACCGACACTGGCGCAGTCTGCGCACCATCTTCAGCCACAACCCGCTGCACCACAAAGCCCGGGTCGTGGGCGATTACGTCCTGAACGGGACCCGCACCCACCTGGTCGAGGGTCGGACGTTTTAAAGGGCACCGGATTCCGCGCGGCACGCAGGCGGACGAAGCGCCGCTCTTGCAAAATGTTTGCCGTGTCGACCGGGAATCAGACTGATAAATAAATGGGGCCGATCGGGACGATGGCTTGGTCTGATCAGAATGGCGATCGTTTTTTCGTCTTGTTCAGCCCGCCATGTCCACCCGCCGCGCCTCCGCGCCGGCGCAACGCGCCACGCGTCGCTCCGGCATCCTCCTGCTCGCCTTGCTGACCGCCTGCGGCGGAGGCGGCGGTGGAGGCGGAGGGGGTGCCGGCGGGGCCGGCGCGGGCAAGCCCAGCACAGACGCAAGCCCCCCGCCCCCAGCCCCGGCCGCTCCTCGCCCTTACGCGCCCGTCCCCGCCGACGTGCCCGAGGTCGCGCAAGACGCCTTGCCTGCCGTGCCCGTCCCGCGGGCCGACTATCGCAAAGCGGCGCCCAGCCAGTACGCCGCCACATCGGGCAGTTTCTTCAACAGCGACCACGACCAGGTGCTCAATACGATCAACCTCAAGCCGGCGCATGACGCCGGCTTGAGGGGCTCGCGCGTCAAAGTCGCCGTCGTCGATACCGGCGTCAGCCTCGATCACGCCCTGCTCAACGTCGACACCCGCCACGGCGGCGACTACAGCGCCAACGGCACCCGCAGCGCTGCCGACCGCAGCAAACAGGGCGAGCATGGCAGTTCGGTCGCCCTGGTGCTGGCCGGCCGGCCCAGCGCAAGCTATCGCGGCGGCGTGGCGCCCGACGCCGATCTCTATTCGGCCAATATCGCCACCGCGGCCAACAAGGTCTCCGACAGCGGCGCCTTCCACGCCTGGGACGATCTGCTCAAGCAGGGCGTCAAGATTTTCAACAATAGCTTCACCACCGACGGCACCGAAGGAGAGCGCCGCGTCCAGGAAGACCGCCGCGAGTACGAAGCCGCCGCCGACAAATCCACGACCCAAATCGGCAAGCTCAATGGACTGGTCCAGCGCGGCGCCCTGCTGGTCTTTGCCGCGGGCAATGGCAGCGCGACCTCCGGGCGCGGCTACCAGGAAGTCGGCAGCACCGGACGCGCGCCGCTTGTCGAACCCGCATTGCAAAAAGGCCTGATCGTCGTCACGGCGGTCGACAAGTGGGGCGACCTCGAACGCTGGTCCAACCGCTGCGGTCAGGCCAAACGCTGGTGCTTGGCCGCCAGCAGCAAAGCCTATCTGCCCGGCATCAAGACCCACGATGCCAATCTCCTGCGTGTCCAGGAGGGCACCTCGCTGGCGGCGCCTCAGGTCACGGGCGCCGCCGTGCTGGTGCAACAGCGCTTTCCCTGGATGGACAACGACAATCTGCGCACCACCCTGCTGACCACGGCGCAAGACAAAGGACGGCCCGGCGTGGACGATCAGTACGGCTGGGGCGTGCTGGACGTCGGCCGCGCCATCGAAGGCCCGGCCAAGTTCGCGTTCGGCGATTTCGTGGCCAGGGTGCATGGCCAGTCGGTGTTCGGCAACGATATCTCCGGCGCCGGCGGACTGACGCTGGACGGGACGGGCGTGCTCACGCTGGCCGGCCGCAACACCTATGGCGGCGCCACCCACATCCAGCAGGGCACGCTGGATGTCCTGGGCAGTATCACCTCGCCTGTCACGGTGCACCCTCAGGGCACGTTGGTGGGGCGCGGCAATGTGGGCGCGGTCGACAACCAGGGCACGGTGGCCATCAAGGATGCCGGCCTCACGGTCAACGGCGATTACAGTCAGCGCGCACAAGGCCGGCTGGTGGCCGACATCGGCAGCCTGCTCCATGTCACGGGCAACGCCAGTCTGGCCGGGCAACTCCATGTCCAGAGCATCCGCCCCGACTACGTCGTGGCCGATGGCAGCGTGCACACCGTGTTGCAAGCCGCCTCGGTGGAAGGCCGCTTTGACCGGCTCACGCGCAGCCCCGGCCTGTTGCTGCAGGCCCAGCTGGACTACCAGCCGCAGCGAGTGGGCCTGGCGGTGCGGCGCGCCAGCCCGGTGCAGGCCGTCGCGGCCCGATTGTCCACCGGCGCTGAGCGAGCGTCGGTCCAGGCCGCGGCCCATCAGCTGGACGCGGCCATGCAGGTGCTCGACGCGCTGCCCGCGGCGCAGCGGCAAACCTCGGCCACGGCAGCCAGCATCGCGCGTCTCCAGTATGTCCAGCACGGCCGAGCTTTGCGAGACAGCCTGTACTCGCTGTCCGGCGCCACCTATGCCAACGCCGCGGCACTCAGCACTCTGGCGCAGCACCACTGGCTCGACGCCCTGCAGTCCGGCGTGGCGCAGGCCCGGGCCGACGGATATGCCTTGGCCGACGTGCGTCATGGCAATGGGCGGTGGCGCCCGCCCGGGCTCGATGGCCGGCAGCGCGGCAATGGCCTGTTGCTCGGCGCGGCCCAAGCGCGCACGCCTGACGTCAAACTCGGCGCGGCGCTGGCCTATGACCGCGGCCAATGGCAAGAGTCCTCGGCCGCGGGGCGCAGCGATCGCGCCGACAGCGTTGCCGTTGCCGCCTTGCTGGGCGCTCAGCGCTCCTGGGATTCGGGCTGGTTCGTGCACACGGGGCTGAGCTACGCCCGTTATCGCCATCGCGTCGCACGCCAGCTTGTCGTGGGCGACACCTTCCAACCGGCCGAGGGCCTGGCGCGCGGGCAGATCTGGCAAGCCGAGCTCGGCGCCGGCAAGCCGTGGCAGGCCATGCCGGCCACCCGCCTCACGCCATCGGCCGGCATGACGCTCAGCCATTTGCGCCAGCGCGGCTTTACCGAGGCCAGCCCATCCGGGCTTGGCCTGCACGCCGCCAGCCTGCATCGCAGCGTGCCCACGCTCTGGACGCGGCTGGACGGCCATCACACGCTGGCAGACACGCTGACGCTGCAATGGCGCCTGGCCTTGCAGCACGACACCCGTGCCCGGCGCTATGCACCGCGCGCCGGCTTTGCCGGCCTGGGAAGCGTGCACGGCGAAAGCGGCCACTGGCCGCTGCCGCGCACCCGCCTGTCCTGGCGCCTGGGAGCTCACGCCCGCTTGGCCGATGGGCTGTCCATGAGCCTGCGCTACACCGGCCAGGCGGCAGCCCACTGGCGTGACCACCAGCTCGGGGTGGCGCTCGACTATCGCTACTGAGTCCAAATTCGTCCATAGCGTGGACAGTGGCGCCGGCCATTTGTCCACCAGTAGCAATTCTTAGTAATATCTGTGAAGAAATTCTATATACGCACAAATGTTCGTATATAGAACACAAAGATTTTTCTGGCTACGGCACGGAGAAGCACCCAGGACGAGACACCGGCCACGCCCGGAACCCGACCACAGGGAGGCGTCGCGCCAAGGCCGCTGGTAAGCGAGCTTCTTCATGGATTTCCCCATCCAGAATCTGGCCGTCATCGGCGCAGGCGCCATGGGTAGCGGTATCGCCGCCCTGTTCGCCTCCCAGGGACTGCCGGTCGTACTGATAGACCCCGTGGACGGAGCGCTCGCGCGCGCCACACAAATCATCGAGCGCCAATTGAGCGTCTACGCCCCCGAGGCCGTGGACAGCTGTATGGCCCGCATTCAGATGTCTGCCGACTTGCTGGCCGCGGCCGATTGCGACCTCGTGATCGAAGCCGTGCCCGAAAAGCTCGAGCTCAAGCGCCATCTGTTCGCCCAGCTCGATCAGATCTGCAAACCCGCCACCATCTTCGCGACCAATACGTCCGGACTGTCGATCAATGCGATCGCCCAGGCCGTGACCCGCCGCGACCGTTTCGTGGGCACGCACTTTTTCACCCCGGCGGACGTGATTCCGCTGGTGGAAGTCGTGCGCGGCGACGAAAGCGCCGATGCCGCGGTCGACCTGGTCATGGCCACCCTCAAAGCCGCCGGCAAACGGCCGGTGCGCGTCAACCGCGACATTCCCGGTTTTATCGCCAACCGCATTCAGCACGCCCTGGCGCGCGAAGCGATTTCACTGCTGGAAAAAGGGGTGGCGAGCGCCGAAGACATCGATGAAGTCGTCAAATGGAGCCTGGGCATCCGCCTGGCGCTATCCGGCCCGCTCGAGCAGCGGGACATGAATGGCATCGACGTCCATCATGCCATCGCCAGCTATCTGTACGCCGATCTGGAAAACCGCGAAACGCCGTCCGAGTTGCTGACCCAGAAGGTCAAGACCGGCGAGATCGGCGCCAAAGCCGGCCAAGGGTTTTATGCCTGGCCTGCCGAGCGCCGCGAACGCGTACTGCGCGACAAAAGCGCAGCACTGGCCGGTCTGGTCCAGTGGCTCAAAACACAAAAACTCGATTGATCCCCTGCCGCCCGCGCCTCCCGCGCGGGCGGTGTCAGCGCGTGCGCACACATAAACAAGCCATACGCCTTATTGGAGTCTGTAGGAGGCACCATGAATAAACTCGCTTCATTTTTTACGGAGCTGATGCGCAAGTATCTGCCGGACCCGTTTGTCTTCGCGATCGGCCTGACGCTGCTGACAGTCGTGCTGGCCTTTGCCGTCGAAGGCCAGGGGCTGCCCCAGATCACGCGTGAGTGGGGTGCCGGCTTCTGGAGCCTGTTGGCGTTCACGACGCAGATGGCCGTCATTCTGGCCATGGGCTATGTGCTGGCCACCGCCCCCCTGACCGACCGCCTGCTCGACCGTATCGTCAGCCATGTGCACAACCCGCGCACGGCCATCATCGTGGCCACGCTGGTGGGCGGCATCGGCAGCTACCTGAACTGGGGCTTTGGCCTGGTGATCGGCGGCGTGGTCGCCAAGAAACTGGCGCTCAAGGTCAAGGGCGTGCACTACCCCCTGATCATCGCCGCCGCCTATAGCGGCTTCACGCTGTACGGCCTGGGCTTTTCGGCGAGCATCCCGGTGCTGGTTGCCACGCCGGGCCACCCGATGGTCAAGTCCATGGGGGTGATTCCGCTGTCCGAGACCATTTTCTCGGCGCCCATGCTGATCACCAGCCTGATCGTCATCATCACCCTGCCGCTGCTCAATGCCTGGCTGCACCCCAAGGCCGGCGACAAGATCGTCGAGGTCGACCCCAACATCGACAAGGCCAACGACAGCAACGCCTCGGCGCACAGCATCGGCGGCGACAACACGCTGGCCAACCGCCTGAACAACAGCCGCCTGCTCAGCATGCTGATCGGCATCCTGGGCGTGGCCTACGTGGTGTTCTATTTCTACGACGGCAAGTCGCTGGACCTGAACCTGATCAACTTCATCATCCTGTTCCTGGGCATCATCCTGCTGGGTACGCCGGCCGCCTACGTGGCCAAGCTGAATGAAGGCATCAAGACCATCTCCGGCATCATTCTGCAGTACCCCTTCTACGCCGGCATCATGGCCATCATGGCCGGCTCGGGCCTGGTCACCACGATCTCCAAGATCTTCGTTGACGTCGCCACCCCGGGCAGCCTGCCTTTCTGGGGTCTGGTGAGCTCGTTCGTCATCAACTTCTTCGCCCCCTCGGCCGGCGGCCACTGGGTCATCCAGGGTCCCTTCATGATCGATGCGGCCAAGGAAATCGGCAGCGCGCTGAACCAGACCACGATGTCGGTCATGCTGGGCAACGCCTGGAACGATCTGATCCAGCCGTTCTGGATCCTGCCCGCGCTGGCGCTGTCCAAGCTCAAGCTGCGCGACGTGATGGGCTACACCGTCATCATGATGATCTGGGTCGGCGTGATCTACATCAGCGCCGTGCTCGCCTGGGGCTACATGACCCACTAATCGGAGATTCCGCATGAAACCCACCGCCTACTTGGTCACCGGCGCCAGCAACGGCATCGGCGCGGCCATCGCCCGCAGCCTGCTCGATGCCGGCCACACCGTGGTCAACATCGACTACCGTCTGCCGGATGCGCCGCCGGCCGGCCTGGTGTCCTTCCAGGCCGATCTCACCGATGCCGCGCAGACCGAGGCGGTGGCCCGCGAAGTCACCGAACGCTACGACATCGTCGGCCTGGTCAACAATGCCGGCGCCACCCGGCCCGGCTCGGCCGACACGGCCACGCTGGCCGATCTGGACTATGTCGTGTCGCTGCATCTGCGCACGGCCCTCATCCTCATCCAGGCCGCGCTGCCCGCCATGCGCGAAGCCGGCTTTGGCCGCATCGTGAACATGTCTTCGCGCGCCGCGCTCGGCAAGCCCGATCGCGTGGTCTACTCGGCCACCAAGGCCGGCCTGCTGGGCATGACGCGCACGCTGGCCATGGAGCTGGGCGGCGACGGCATCACCGTCAATGCCATCGGCCCGGGCCCCATCGCCACCGACTTGTTCATGAAGAGCAATCCGGCCGGCGCGCCCAAGACGCAGCGCATCATCGACAGCATCGTGGTCAAGCGCCTGGGCACGCCCGAAGACGTGGCGCGCGCCGCGATGTTCTTCCTGTCGCCCGACAACGGTTTCGTGACGGGCCAGGTCCTCTACGTTTGCGGCGGCACCACGCTCGGCGTGGCTCCCGTCTGAGAACGGGATGGTCGAGGCCCGCTTTTGCGTCTGGCAATCAGCGCCGCAGCAAGGCCTGATTGACCTGACCGGCTGCGTGCCGCAGGCCCGGCAAAAAGGCCTGCAGCATTTCGTCGCGCGAAAAGCGGCTGACATGGCCGCTGACATTCATCGCGGCGATCACGCGGCCGCTGCGATCCATGATGGGCACGGCCACCGATTGCAGGCCAGGCTCCAGCTCCTGGACCACACAGGCGTAACCCTGCTCCCGCACACGGATGAGCTCCTGCTTGATCTGCGCGGCGCTGCCAAGCGTGGCAGGGGTATAGGCCTGGATCTGGCTGGCGGCCAGCACGCGATCCAGCTCGGCCTCGGGCAAACCGGCCAGCAACACCCGGCCCATGGACGTGACCCAGGCGGGCAGCCGGCTGCCCACGGCCAGATTGATGCTCATCACCTTGTGCGTGGACAGCCGCAAAATATAGACAATGTCGGCGCCTTCGAGCACCGACACCGAACACGACTCGCGCGTGTTCTCGGCCACCTCTTCCATGTAGGGCAGCGCCAGATTCCACAGCGGCGTGGCCGAAAGATAGGCATAACCCAGCTCGAGAATGCGCGGCGTGAGCGAAAAGCGCCGCTCGTCCTGAGCGACATACCCCAGCTGCACCAGGGTCAACAGGATGCGGCGCGCGCCCGCGCGCGTCAGTCCCGCCACTGTGGCGACCTCCGACAGCGTCATCTGCGCGCGGTCCGGCCCAAAAGCCCGGATCACGGCCAGGCCTCGGGCGAAAGACTGCACATAGCTGTCGCTAGGGACTTGGGGATGACCTTCTTCCATCACGCTCGCTCTACCTACCGCAAAAATATGGGTGTTCACGCATGCCGGCCTTGCCGGGCCATGCCCCCCATGAAAGGATGTTCTACTGAAGAACGTTTGTTCTACAGCAGAACAAAATTATCACACGCCACCACTATCGCAGACTCCTATGATTTCTAAGCTCGTTCCAAGCGCGGCGGCCGCCCTGGCGGATGTGCCGGACGGCGCCACCATCATGATCGGCGGCTTCGGCACTGCCGGCCAACCCATGGAGCTGATCGACGCCCTGCTCGATCAAGGCGCCAAGGATCTGGTCATCATCAACAACAACGCCGGCAACGGCGAAACCGGCCTGGCCGCTCTGCTGGGCGCGGGCCGCGTGCGCAAGATCATCTGCTCCTTCCCCCGGCAGGTGGATTCGCAGATCTTCGACGGCCTGTACCGCAGCGGCAAGATCGAACTCGAACTGGTGCCCCAGGGCAACCTGGCCGAGCGCATCCGCGCCGCCGGCGCGGGCATCGGCGCTTTCTTCACGCCCACGGGCTACGGCACGCCGCTGGCCGAGGGCAAGGAAACCCGCGAAATCAATGGCCGCCAGTACGTGCTGGAGTATCCGCTGACCGCCGATTACGCCCTGATCAAGGCCGAACGCGCCGACCGCTGGGGCAATCTGGTCTACCGCAAGACAGCCCGCAACTTCGGCCCCATCATGGCCAGCGCGGCCCGCGTGGCCGTGGCCCAGGTGCGTGAAATCGTCGAGCTGGGCGATATCGATCCCGAGACCGTCGTCACCCCGGGCATCTTCGTCAAGCGCGTCGTGCAGATCGACGCCAGCACCAGCGTCAAGGAGTAACCATGAGCGAAAAACTGAGCCGCGACGCAATGGCCGCCCGCGTTGCGCAAGACATCCCTGAAGGCGCCTACGTGAACCTGGGCATCGGCCTGCCCACGCTGGTCGCCAACCATCTGCCGGCCGGCCGCGAAGTCATTCTGCACACCGAGAACGGCATGCTGGGCATGGGCCCGGCGCCGGCCAAGGGCCAGGAAGACTACGACCTCATCAATGCCGGCAAGCAACCGGTGACCGAACTGCCGGGCTGCTCGTATTTTCATCACGCCGACTCCTTCGGCATGATGCGCGGCGGCCATCTGGATATCTGCGTGCTGGGCGCCTTTCAGGTGTCGCAGCAAGGCGATCTGGCCAACTGGCATACCGGCGCGCCCGACGCCATCCCCGCCGTGGGCGGCGCGATGGACCTGGCCATCGGCGCCAAGCAGGTCTTCGTCATGATGGAGTTGCTCACCCGCGAAGGCCAGAGCAAGCTGGTGCAGGCCTGCAGCTACCCGCTGACCGGCGTGGGCTGCGTGTCGCGCGTCTACACCGATCTGGCGGTGTTCGACATCAGCAAGGACGGCGTCACCGTCACCGATCTGTTCGGCGGCGTCACCCCCGAGCGCCTGCTGGAACTCACCGGCCTGCCGCTGAAGTTCGCCAATTGATTTTGCGGGCCCCTCGCGGGCCCTTTACATCGACGCCGGGCGGCCCCCCGGCCAAGGAGAGAAAACATGTTGTACATGGTCGAAATGCAAGTGAACCTGCCCGTGGACATGCCCACCGACAAGGCCGACAAACTCAAGGCCGACGAGAAGGCCCTGGCCCAGAAGCTGCAGCACGAAGGCAAATGGCAGCACCTCTGGCGCGTGGCCGGCCGCTACGCCAACGTCAGCATCTTCGACGTCGCCAGCCACGACGAATTGCACCAGCTGCTGTCCTCGCTGCCGCTGTTCCCCTATATGGACGTGCGCGTCACCGCACTGGCGCGCCACCCCTCGGCCATCTGATCCCGGAGCCGCTCATGCCCTACATCATCGAAACCTTCGACAAGCCTGGCAGCCTGGCGCTGCGTCAGGCCACGCGCGCCGACCATCTGGCCTTTCTGGATGCCAACAAGCATCTGCTGCTGGCCTGCGGCGCCAAGCTGCACGATGACGGCACCGACATCGGCGGCGGGCTGTACGTCGTCAACGTCGAGACCCGCCAGGAGGCTGAGCGGCTGATTCAGGCCGACCCGTTCTACAAGGCCGAATTGTTCGAGCGCGTGTCGATCACGCGCTGGCGCAAGGCCTATGTGGACGGCAAGAGCTATCTTTGATGTTGTGAACCGGCGCTGCGCGCCAAGGAAATGCCATGCCCTACGCTGATCTCAGCCAGGCTCGCCTGTACTACGTCGTCGACGGTCCCGCCGACGCCCCCGCCCTGGTCCTGTCCAACTCGCTGGGCACCAATGCCGACATGTGGGCGCGCCAGGTGCCGGCCTTTGCCAAGCACTTTCGCGTCGTGCGCTACGACACCCGCGGCCATGGCCGCTCGTCCGTGCCCGACGGTGAGTACAGTTTCGACCAGCTGGCGGGCGACGTCGTCGAACTGCTGGATCACCTGGGCATCGCGCGCGCCCACTTCTGCGGCCTGTCCATGGGCGGCCCGACCGGGCTGACGCTGGCGCTGGATCACGCCGAGCGCATCGACCGCCTGGTGCTGTGCAACACCGCGGCCCGCATCGGCAGCGCGCAAGGCTGGACCGACCGCATCGCCGCCGTGCAAAAGCAAACCCTGGCGGCCATGGCGCCGGCCCTGGTCGAGCGCTGGCTGACCGAAGACTTCCGCCTGCGCGAGCCGGGCCTGACGCAGGTCCTGGTGGACATGCTGCGCCGCACGCCCGATGCCGGCTACAACGGCAATTGCGCCGCGCTGCGTGACGCCGACCTGCGCGCGCGCCTGGGCGAGATCCGGGCCCGCACCCTGGTCGTCGCCGGCACGCACGATCTGGCCGCCACGCCCGCCGATGGCCGCTATCTCAGCGAACACATCGCCGATGCGCGCTATGTCGAACTGAACACCTCGCACATTTCCAACTGGGAAGATCCCGAGACCTTCACCCGCGAGGTCCTGGCCTTCCTGACGGAGTAAGCCATGCAACGCTGGAAAAACCGCCCTCCGGGCTCGAACTGGGGCGATTACGGTCCTGACGATCAACTCGGCCGCCTGAATCTCATCACCGAGGAACAGGTGCTCAAGGCCGCGCGCGAGATTCAGGCGGGCAAGACTTTCTGCCTGTCGCTGCCGCTGGACTTGCCGGGCGGCAACGTCCTCAATCCGCGCCGGCATCCGCCGCAACTGAGCCCCACGCGCCTGAACGACACGCCCTACGTCAACTTCCCCCTGCGCGCTCTTAACCCCGATGCGGTCGACGTGCTCAGCGATGACCAGGTGCTGCTGTCCATGCAGTATTCCACGCAATGGGATTCGCTGGCCCACGTGGGCGCGCTGTTCGACGCGGACGGCGATGGCCAGGACGAGCTGGTCTACTACAACGGCTTTCGTGCCGGCGTCGATGTCGTCGGTCCGGTCGATGGCGACCATACTGGTTGCGGCTGCAATAGCGGCGGCCCGTCGGCCGCGCTGAAAATCGGTGTGGAAAACCTGGCCGAGAAAGGCATGCAGGGCCGCGGTGTGCTGGTGGACCTGGCGCGCGAATTCGGCACCGGCCGCACGCTCATCGGCGCGGCCGAGCTGCAACAGGCCATGAAGGCGCAGAACGTCACCATCGAAACCGGCGACATGCTGGTGCTGCGCACCGGCTACGCCGAAGCCGTGGTGCAAATGCAGGGCAAGCCCGACGCCAATGTGCTGCATCAATTCGGCGCCGCGCTCGACGGTACCGACCAAGCCTTGCTGTCATGGATCACCGACAGCGGCATCGCCGCCATCTGCGCCGACAACTACGCGGTCGAAGCCTATCCGGCGCGCGACCGCCAGGGCCGCCGTGCCATGCTGCCCTTGCACCATCATTGCCTGTTCAAGCTGGGCCTGCCGCTGGCCGAGCTCTGGTACTTGAAGGACCTGGCGCAATGGTTGCAGGCCAACGGCCGCAACCGCTTCATGCTGACCGCCCCGCCGCTGCGCCTGCCGCATGCGATCGGTTCGCCGGTCACGCCCATCGCCACGGTGTAAGCGGCACCGGCCCCGCGCGGCACGCCGCGCGGGCAGGCGCGCCCGGGCTCAACCGCCCTTGAGGCAAGTGCTCATGAACGTTTTGCGCTTGTCGCCGGCGAGCGACTGCGCCCCGGCCTTGGCGTTGCAATCCTTCATGCGCTGCTGTTGCGGCGTGAGCTGCTTGGCGGGCTCTTCGCCTTTGAGGCAACTGCTCATATAGGTTTTGCGCTCGTCGCCTTTCTTGCCCTCGGCGGACTTATTGCAATCGGACATGCGCTTTTGCTGCGGGGTCATTTCCTTGGCGGCGGCGGCCGGCGCGGCGGTCTGGGCGATCACCGGGCCACTGGCCAGAAGCGCCAGGCACAGCCCGGCAACGATGCTGGATTTGCGGAAAACCATGCTTTCCTCCCTGCCCCGGGCCGAGCAAGCTGCGCATCGCTGCCTGAAGCGGACATGCCGGGGCCGTCCCCGGTCCGAACCAGTGTCGATCAAACACCCGCCGCTGGCAAGCCCGCCGCCGCGCCCGCTCGCGGCGGCTTGCACCGCGGCGCCGTCGGGACATAATGGCCGGGTCAGATGACTTGGAGACGCGCCATGCCCCGTTTCACACACCTGTCCGCCGCCGCCCTGCTTGGCCTCGCTGCCCAGGCATGGAGCCAGACCTTGCCTTATGGCGTGACCCTGGGCAACCTGCAGGCATCGCGCGACACGCAGGCCGGCCAGACGGTCATTACCGGCACCTATGGCAACCAGGGGCAGACACGCATCGAGCAGGCATCGGTGACGTTTGCGCTATTTGACGCCAACGGCCACGAAATAGGCCGCATCTCCGCCCAATCCACCGCGCCCTTGCTGCCCGGCGAGGTCTGGCACTTCCACGCCAGCAGCCCGCTGGATTTTCAGCGCTTCAGCGCCGTGCAGGCCGGCGCGCAATAGGGCCGGCACCACCGCCGTTTCTCAGCGGCAGGCCGATGTGGGAAAATGCAGTACGCCCAGGGCCCGTTCACGCGGGTCCGGCGCCTGGCCAGGCCTGATGCCGGGTCGAGCGCCCAAGAGGCACTAACCGCAGGATGTGATCATGTTTCCCAAAAGACTTACCGACGGCTATCAGTCCTTTCTCAAGGGCCGCTTTCCCGCTGAACGCAGCCGCTACGAAGCCCTGGCCGAAAAAGGCCAGCAGCCGGAAATCCTGATCATCAGTTGCTGCGACTCGCGCGTGTCGCCCGAAGCGATTTTCGATGTCGGCCCGGGTGAGCTCTTCGTGGTGCGCAACGTGGCCAACCTGGTGCCGCCCTGCGACCCCGACTCCGAATCCTCCTATCACGGCACCAGCGCGGCGATCGAATTCGCCGTCAACGGCCTGGAGGTCAAGCACATCGTCGTGATGGGCCATGCCTCCTGTGGCGGCATCCGCTCCTACTACGATGACGCCGAGCCGCTGTCCAAAATGGACTTCATCGGCAAATGGATGTCGCAGATCGCGCCAGTGGCCGACTCGCTGGGCGCCGGCACCGGGGATCGCGCTCAGGATCTCAAGCGCCTGGAACTGGCCGTCATCGGCCATAGCCTGGACAACCTGATGACCTTCCCGTCCATTCGCCGCCGTGTGCAAAGCGGCGCGCTGCAATTGCACGGCTGCTACTTTGGGGTGGCCTCGGGCGTGCTCTTCGTTCGCGATGGGTCTTCGGGCTCCTTCAACCCTTGCCTCGAGGCGCAACCCGGCTAAGGTATAAAGGGCAATGACGATGCATGCCGACTTCCCTTGCTGGTGCCGCCTATCGTGACTGCCCTACCCTCCCAAGAAGGCCGCGAGCTTTCGTCTGGCCTGCCTCAGGCTGATGCCACCGCCACCCGGCTGGGCCAGGCGATTGCCCCACGCGTGGCGCAGCACCCCGGCCTAACCGGCATCCACTCCCTGCCCGACGCCTACGACGCCTTCGCCGCGCGCATGGTCCTGGCGCGCACCGCGCAACGTACCCTGGATGTGCAGTACTACATCTGGCATGGCGACATGACCGGCACGTTGCTGCTCGAAGCGCTGCATCAGGCTGCCGAACGCGGCGTGCGCGTGCGGCTGCTGCTCGATGACAACGGCACGTCGGGCCTGGATGACACCCTGGCGGCGCTGTCGCAACACGCCAATATCGCGGTGCGGCTGTTCAACCCCTTCGTGGTGCGACGCCCCAAGGCCATTGGCTACCTGACCGACTTCAAGCGCCTGAACCGGCGCATGCACAACAAATCCTTCACCGCCGACAACCAGGCCACTATCCTGGGCGGGCGCAACATCGGCGACGAATATTTCGGCGCCACCGATGGCGTGCTGTTCGCCGATCTGGACGTCATGGCCGTCGGCCCCGTGGTGCAGGACGTCACGGATGATTTCGATCGCTATTGGAACTGCGTCTCGGCCTATCCCGTCGAGCGCCTGTTGCCCGCCGCCCCCGCCGGAGCGCTGACACGCCTGGTCAGCGCTGCCGAAGCCGTCGAACGCGACCCCAAGGCCGAAGCCTATATGAAGGCGTTGGGCGAAACCGCCCTGGTCACCCAGCTGCTGCAAGGCCAGTTGCCGCTGGAGTGGTCGCCCGCGCAACTGGTCAGCGACGATCCCGCCAAAGTGCTGGGCAAAGCGCGCGACAAAGACCTGGTGGCCAACCAGATCAAAGCCATCATCGGCGAACCCCAATCGCACGTCGAACTGGTGTCGCCCTACTTCGTGCCCGCGGCCCAGGGCACGGCCGCCTTTGGCGCGCTCACCCAACGCGGCGTGCGCGTGCGGGTCCTCACCAATGCCCTGGAAGCCACCGACGTCAGCGTCGTGCACTCGGGCTACGCCAAACGCCGCAAAGCCCTGCTGGCCCATGGGGTGCAATTGTTCGAGATGCGCCGCGCCGGCCAGAGTGTGCGCCGCCACCACTCGCTGGGCCGCTTCGGCAGCTCGGGCTCGAGCCTGCATGCCAAGACCTTTGCCGTGGATGGACGCCGCGCCTTCGTCGGGTCTTTCAACTTCGACCCGCGCTCGGCCACGCTGAACACCGAACTGGGCCTGATCATCGACAGCCCGGCGCTGGCCGAGTCCATCACGCACACGTTCGACACCCGCATCAACGCCGATGCCTATCACGCCTTGCTGGACCAGGACGGCAAACTGTATTGGCAAGAGCCCACGCCGGATGGCCAATGCATCCGCCGCGATACCGAGCCCGGCTCCAGCCTGGGGCTGCGCATACTGGTCTGGTTTCTCGCGCTGCTGCCCATCGACTCCATGCTCTGAGCGCGGAGCCGCACGCGCCATATTCATATAACCACAATGACTTAGACGGGCGCATCGGCCTGCTGTTACGGTTATGTGCAAATCACCGCAATGGCGCCCGGCGATGTCGAGGCGCCTTTTGACGCCGGCGCGCCGGCCCATTCAGGGTTTCCATCATGTACGTGTACGACCCCGTCGACCAACAGCTCGTGCAAGAGCGCGTGGCCCAATTCGCCGGCCAGACGCGCCGCTTTCTCGACGGCCAGTTGAGCGAAGACGAATTCCGCGTCCTGCGCCTGCAGAACGGCCTTTATGTACAGCGCCATGCGCCCATGCTGCGCGTGGCCATCCCGTACGGCATGCTCGCCGCGCGGCAACTGCGCAAACTGGCCCATATCGCACGCCACTATGACCGCGGCTACGGCCACTTCTCCACGCGCCAGAACATTCAGTTCAACTGGCCGCGCCTGGAAGACGTGCCCGCCATCCTGGGCGAGCTGGCCGAAGTGCAGATGCACGCCATCCAGACCAGCGGCAACTGTATCCGCAACACCACCACGGATCATTTCGCGGGCATTGCGCCCGACGAATTGATCAACCCGCTGGTGTGGTGCGAGATCATCCGCCAGTGGTCCACGCTGCACCCGGAGTTCGCCTTCCTGCCGCGCAAATTCAAGATTGCCGTCAGCGGCGCCGTCGAGGACCGCGCCGCCGTCGGCGTGCACGACATCGGCCTGCAGGCGGTCGAGCGCGACGGCGAGATCGGCTTTCGGGTGTGGATCGGCGGCGGCATGGGCCGCACGCCCATGGTGGGCCATCTGATCAAGCCCTTCGTCGCCTGGCAGCACCTGCTCACCTATATGCAGGCGGCGCTGCGCATCTATAACCTGCACGGCCGGCGTGACAACAAGTACAAGGCCCGCATCAAGATTCTGGTCAAAGACCTCACGCCCGAGGTCTATGCCCAACAGGTCGAAGAAGAATGGCTGCGCATCAAGGACGGCCCCGACACCATCACGCAAGCCCAGCTCGACACCATCGCGGCACGCTTTGTCTGGCCGGCCTATGAGGCCGAAGCGGCCACCGAGGCCGATCCGGGCGCCGCGCTCGCGCAGCAGGATAAGCAGTACGCCCGCTGGCTGCGCAGCAATGTGCACGGCCACAAGGTCGCCGGTTATGCCGCGGTGTCGCTGTCGCTCAAACCCACGGGCGTGCCCCCCGGCGACATCACCGCCGACCAGATGGACGCCGTGGCCGACCTGTCCGAACGCTACGGGTTTGGCGAGCTGCGCGTCTCGCACGAGCAGAACCTCATCCTGGCCGACGTCAAGCGCTCGCAACTGCCCGCGCTGTGGGCGGAACTCAAAGCGCTGAATCTGGCCACGCCCAACATCGGGCTGCTGACCAACATCATCGCCTGTCCGGGCGGCGACTTCTGCGCCCTGGCCAATGCCGTGTCCATCCCGGTGGCCGAAGCCATCCAGCGCCAGTTCGACGACCTGGACTATCTGTTCGAGATCGGCGAACTGGACCTGAACATCTCCGGGTGCATCAACTCCTGCGGCCACCACCATGTCGGCCACATCGGCATTCTCGGCGTCGATAAGGCCGGCGAAGAGTGGTATCAGGTGACCATCGGCGGACGCCAGAACGGCGGGGCGCGGCCCTTGCCCGACATCGAGTCCACGCGCGGCGGCGGCGCGGCCGTGGGACGCATCATCGGCCCCTCGTTCGCGCGCGAACAGGTCTCCTACGTGGTGGACCGGCTCATCCGCACCTATCTGGGCCTGCGTGACAGCGAAATGGAGCGATTCATCGACGTGGTGGACCGCGTCGGCATCGACCCCTTCAAGAAAGACGTCTACGCCGACCCGCAACTGGCCAAGCCCGTGCAGCGCGAACCGGCGCAAGCCTGAGATTTCCCATGACAGACACCTCTTTGCCCCATCTCATCCGCCACGGCGAACTGCAAGCCAACGACTGGCGTGCTCACGAAGCCGAGGATGTCTTGCCGGCCGACGAGCCCGGCTGGATCGTCAGCCTGGCGCTCTGGCACGCGCACCGCCAAACGCTGGCCGGTCGCCAACATCCCGTGGGCGTGCTGCTTGCCCCGGATGCCGACCCCGAGCAACTGGGCCTGCCCGAGGCGGCGCCCGCCTTCATCGCGATCGACTTCCCGGCCTATACCGATGGGCGTGGTTATTCGCTGGCGCAGTTGCTGCGCCGCAATTACGGCTGGCAGGGCGAACTGCGCGCCGTTGGCGACGTGATGATCGATACCATCTACTACCAGGCGCGCGTGGGCTTTGACAGCTTTCTGGTCAAGCCCAGCCATGACCCGCAACAGGCGCTGCAGGCCTTCAAGACGTTCAGCGTGCGCTATCAGCAGACCTACCCCATCCCGGCCTGAGCACGCCGGCCAGGCTCAGGGGCGCGTGCCGTCCCAGGTCGGGCCTGGCACCTGGATATCGAAGAGATCGAGCACACGGGCCACCGTGTGATCGACCATCTCTTCGATGCTCGCGGGCCGGTGATAGAACGCCGGCAGCGGCGGAAAGATGATGCCGCCCATTTCCGTGACGGCCGTCATATTGCGTAGATGCGCCAGGTTGAAAGGCGTTTCGCGCACCATCATCACCAGACGGCGCCGCTCCTTGAGCGTGACGTCCGCGGCGCGCGTGATGAGATTATCTGACAGCCCATGCGCGACCGCGGCCAGCGTGCGCATGGAGCACGGCACGATGACCATGCCGGCCGTGGCGAACGCGCCGCTGGCCAGCGTGGCCCCGACATCGCGCACCCCGTGACTATGGTCGGCCAAGGCCTGCACCTCATGGCGCCCGATATCCAGCTCGTGCTGGATATTGAGCACGCCGGACGCCGACACCACCAGATGCGTCTCCACATCCTCGACGCCGCGCAGCACCTGCAGCATGCGCACGGCGTAGAGGGCGCCCGTGGCGCCGGTAATGCCAACGACCAGCCGGCGCATGCTCAGACCGTCGCGCCGGCGTTGTCCAGCAGCGTCTTGAGTTCGCCGCTTTCGTTCATCTCGTTCATGATGTCCGAACCGCCGATGAACTCGCCCCCCACGTACAGCTGCGGGATGGTGGGCCAATTGGAAAACGTCTTGATGCCCTGACGCACTTCGTCGTCTTCGAGCACATTGACGGTCACCAGCTTTTTGACGCCACAGCCCTTGAGGATCTGAATGGCGCGGCCGGAAAAACCGCACTGCGGAAACTGCGCGGTGCCCTTCATGAACAGCACCACGGGATGCTGGCTGACGGTATCGCGGATGAAATCTTGTACGTCGCTCATGGTTTAACTCGCAAAAGGAACAAGCGGAACATAAACCCTATTATAGAAAGCCGCCGGAAATCCGCTCGATCCCGGCAAGGTCCTGGCGGCTGGCGACATCGCGCAAACCCGCCTCTTGCAGTAAAGCACGCACGGCCGGGGCCTGATCCCAGCCATGCTCCATCCATATCGCCCCGCCTGGCAGCAGGCGCGCCGGCGCATGGCGGGCAATCTCGGCCAGCGCGGCCAGCCCGTCACCGCCATCGGTCAACGCCGAACGCGGCTCGAAACGCAGATCGCCCTGGCCCAGATGCGCATCTTCGGCGTGAATATACGGCGGGTTGGAGACGATAAGGTCGAACTGGCTGCCCGCGGCCACGGCCTCGAACCAACTACCCTGCGCAAAAGTCAGCGCGGCCCCCAGCCCCTGCGCGTTCGCGCGCGCCACCGCCAGCGCCTGAGCGCTCAAATCGGTGGCCGTCACCTGTGCCTGCGGGCAGGCCAGCGCAATCGAAATCGCAATGGCGCCGCTGCCGGTGCCCAGATCCAATACCCGCGCCTGCGAACGGCCCTGCAGAAACGCCAACGCCGCCTCGACCAGGGTTTCCGTATCCGGACGCGGGATCAACACCGCTGGCGTCACCCGAAAAACATGCCCCATGAACTCGCGCTCGCCGATCACATAGGCCATGGGCTCGCCGGCCAGCCTGCGCTGCGCCAGCGCCTCGTAGGCCGCGGCCAGCGCCGCATCGGCCGGCTCATCATCATGCGCCAGCAACCAGGCGCGCGAACGGCGCCAGACCTGTTCGACCAGCATGCGCGCCTCCAGGCGCGGCAGACGACTGTCCTGCAACAGGTCCTTGATCAGCATGGCGTTCAGATCGCGTCGCCCAGCGCCGCCAACTGCTCGGCCTGATGCTCGGCCAACAGGGCGCCGGTCAGCTCATCCAGATCGCCTTCCAGAATCTGCTGCAGCTTGTAGAGCGTCAGATTGATACGGTGATCGGTGACCCGGCCTTGCGGATAGTTGTACGTGCGGATGCGCTCGGAGCGATCGCCCGACCCCACCAGACTCTTGCGCTCGGCGGCCTCCTTGCTCTGGCGCTCGCGCAACTCCTTGTCTTTCAGGCGCGCAGCCAGCACCTGCATCGCCCGATCCTTGTTACGGTGCTGCGAACGGTCATCCTGGCACTCGACCACCAGACCCGTCGGCAAATGGGTAATCCGCACGGCCGAATCGGTCTTGTTGATGTGCTGCCCGCCCGCGCCGCTGGCGCGGAAGGTATCGATACGCAGATCGCCCGGATTGATAACGATCTCGCTCATTTCATCGGCCTCGGGCATGACCGCCACCGTGCAGGCCGAAGTATGAATCCGTCCTTGCGCCTCGGTCGCGGGCACGCGCTGCACGCGATGCGCGCCCGACTCGAACTTCAAGCGGCCGTATGCGCCATCGCCATCGATGCGGGCGATGACTTCCTTGAAGCCGCCCAGCTCGGAAGGGCTTTCAGACATGATCTCCACGCGCCAGCCCCGGCTCTCGGCATAGCGCGAGTACATCCGCAGCAGATCCCCCGAGAACAGCGCACTCTCATCGCCGCCCGTACCGGCGCGGATTTCCAGGAACAGACTGCGGCCATCATTGGGGTCGCGAGGCAGCAGCAGCAATTGCAACTCGCCTTCGAGCACCTCCAGGCGCTCGCGGGCGGTCTTGATCTCGTCCTCGGCCATGGCCTTCATCTCGGGATCGGAGAGCATCTCTTGCGCCGTGGCCAGATCGGCCTCGGTGCCCACGAAAGTCGTGAACGCCACCACCACCGGCTCCAGCTCGGCGCGCTCGCGCGAGAGCTTGCGGAAACGATCCATATCCCCGGCCGTGTCCGGATCGGCCAGCAACGCGTCTACTTCGATCAGGCGGTGCGCCAGCTGTTCCAGCCGGCCTCGCATGGAGGATTTCATGGGCGTATTTGAAAAAAGAAAAGGAGAAATCACGCGCGCGCAAGCGCTGCCGTGCCATCACGGCGCAAGCGGACGGGACAGCTAACGGCGCGAATCGCGGCCTGGAAACAGGCGCGGCACCCAGGCCAGCAACTGCTTGCGCTCGTCGCCGGCACTCCGGTTGAGCTCGGCCAGCGGGCCGTGCAGATACTTCTGCGTCAGGCCGTGCGCCAACTGCTCCAGAACCGCCTCGGGTGACTCGCCGCGCGCCAACATGCGGCGCGCGCGCTCCAGCTCGGCGGCCTGGACATCCTCGGCGGCCTGATGGAGATTGCGGATCACCGGCACCACCTCGCGCGACTGCAACCAGTGCATGAAACCCTGCACGCGGGTTTCGATGATGGCTTCGGCCTGCACCACGGCAGCCCGGCGCGCATCCGTACCAGACTGAACCAGCCGGCCCAGATCATCGACGGAATACAGATACACATCATCCAGGCGGCCGACCTCGGGCTCGATATCGCGCGGCACCGCCAGATCGATCATCACCATGGGGCGATGCCGGCGTTGACGCGTGGCGCGCTCAACCATCCCGAGACCCAATATGGGCAGGGAACTGGCCGTACAGGAAACGACGACATCGAACTCGGCCAATCGCTCGGTCAGATCGGCCAGCTTCATCGTGCCGGCCGAGAACCGGCCGGCCAGCGACTCGGCGCGCTCGACCGTGCGGTTGGCCACCACCATCGAGCGCGGACGCTGGGCGGCAAAATGCGTCGCGCACAGCTCTATCATCTCGCCGGCGCCGATAAACAGCGTGCGCGCCTGATCCAGATTGCCGAACACGCGTTCGGCCAGGCGCACCGCGGCGGCGGCCATGGATACCGAATGCGCGCCGATGGCGGTCTGCGAACGGACTTCCTTGGCTACCGAAAACGTGCGCTGGAACAACTGATGCAGCAAGGTGCCCAGCGACCCGGCCTGTTCGGCCGCGCGCACCGCATCCTTCATCTGCCCCAGAATCTGCGGCTCGCCCAGCACCATGGAATCCAGACCGCTGGCCACGCGGAAGGCATGACGCACGGCCTCATCCTGGCGCAGACGGTAAAGATGGGGATGCAGGCTGCCCGCCTCGAGGCTGTGATGATCCGCCAGCCAGACCGGCAACTTCTCGGCCACGGTGGCATCGGCTGCGCAGTAGATTTCCGTGCGATTACAGGTCGACAGAATCGCCGCCTCGCGCACCGCCCCGCCAAACGCCGAACGCAACCCTTCCAGCGCCGGCTTGACCAGATCGACGGGCATGGACACGCGCTCGCGCACCGAAACCGGCGCCGAGGTGTGGTTCAGACCGAAGGCTAGAACAGCGACTGACATCAGGAAAGAGAGCGAGGCTGTAGCGTGTAACAGCGATGCCCAAGATTATACTCCCGCCCGCAAGCGGCCTCGGCCCAGCCCGAACCCTGGCCGACTGCGCGGGCAGCGCACCCAAAGCAGCGCGCCTTCGCCCGATTTTCAGCGCCCAACGCCCCGGCGGATAAAAAAAAGCCCCCACATCAGAAAAAAAAGCCGGCCCGGCTGCACACCCAAGAAAAAAACGTGTATAGTTGCGGTCTTCGTTGGCCTGGTAGCTCAGTCGGTAGAGCAGAGGATTGAAAATCCTTGTGTCGGTGGTTCGATTCCGCCCCAGGCCACCAAGAGATTCAAACAAAAAGCCCCGCCTTTGGTGGGGCTTTTTGCTTTGTGCATCAAGGGCTTAAGCGAGAAATCGCACCCATCACGGCCCAAACCGCGCCCTTACATTCCACGTTTGGTTACCCCACAAGCTGTACCCCGGAATGATTTCGTGAAAAACGCCCCCTGGCGGTGCGGCGCTCGATGGGCGACGGCACCCACGAAGAAATCACCGCCCCCGGTTTTCGGGCGACAGCCCGCACCAGGATCCGCGAACACCTCGGCAGGGAACCGGAGGTGATGGAGCGCCACCTGGCACCCACATCGGACGAATAACTCGGCAGCAGCGACGACCGGGCGGGCTTCATCGCCCGGCTCAAGACGAGGGTGCAGCAATGGGCCCACATCCCGGATGATCTCGAAGCCCGAAAGCTGCCGCAGCTCGAGGACAAGGTGTTGCACGTCCATCCCCAGCGTCCGAGAATTGCGCAGCGGAACAACCAACACGACGCGGCCAAGGTACTCAAGGCCCTCGGCGGTGCCGGTGTTCTGGAAGTTATCGACAACGATGCCGACGGCACCTATCGCGCCGTCTATATCGTGCGCTTTCCGGAAGCGGTGTTCGCGCTGCACGTCTTCCAGAAAAAGAGCAAACACAGCATCGAAACACCCCAGGCGGATATGGCTATCATCCGCCAGCGACTGAAAGTCGCGGCGATCGTGGCCCAGGAGTTGAAGGATGGAAAAGCGCGTGGTTGAAGGAACTGAGGTCGAGGCCAGTACGGGTAATGTGTTCGCCGATCTTGGACTGGCCGGCGCGGACAAGCTCAAGATCAAGTCAGGCCTGACCATCGAGATCACCAAGGCCATACGCGAACGTGGATGGACCCAGATTGAAGCCGCGCAACGCATGGCCTGACGCAACCGAAGGTCTCCGCGCTACTGCGCGGCGAGTTCTCCGACTTCTCCGAACGCAAGCTGATGGACTGCCTGAATCGCTTGGGCTACGACATCGAAATCCGTGTCCACCGTACGCAAGGCCCCATCGGACATCTAACCCTTACCCACGCTTGAGCATTCGCCAACCTGGTCATGGCCACCTCCTTTGAGCGACGGATGTCCACCTCCCTGCTGATACAGTTGTCCCCATCAAGCGAGCAGTGAAGGATGGCCTCGACCAGCGAAGTCGCTCAGGAAATCCTGCATAGCGGGAACGTACGCCGCCCGATCATGTGCAACGGGCTGTCAGCGCTAAAGGCGGAGATCGACCAAGGGTTGCCCGACGTAACCGAGGCTCGCGTCAAGACGTTTTTCTGGCCAGCATCCTCAACGCCTGGCAGGTGCCTCTCCTACCCCTCGCATTCTCGTTGAGGACTTCTCCCGCATAAAACAGTCGATAAGGCCAACTGCGTAAGATATACGTCGTGGACAAGCTCCAGGCTGAGGTCGTAACGGAGCGCTTGCTAAGAGCGCTGAGACGATTCGATTCGCAGGCGGCGCTGCAAAGAAGAGGCTACCCAAGGGACTAGGCAAAGTTAAGGTTCGTGCGCCTTGCGCGGCATTGTTCGATAACGCCACTGACCACCACGCTCCCAATGCCCAGCTCTTGCAGCTGGGCATCTTCATTCTTACTTCAAGAACTCGCACTCACTCTGTCGCGCAACGTACGGTGATCGTACCCAGATGGCCGCAGCCCTCGACGCCGCAACTCGGGGATGACGAGGTCTGAGAACTCGTCCATGCAGCCCGGCAACGTATGGCTGATACAAATAAACCCATCACCCCCGCCTTCATGCAACAACTGCTGCAGTTTATCCGCAACCTCCGCCGCTGTTCCGACAATATGTGGACCCTGCCCTGCCGCGAAGTGCCGCGCGATCTCAGCGAGAGGTGTGTCTCGCGGAAAATCCTCGGTGATCACAGACAAATGACCTCGTATACCACTAGTCTCGGCGATATCGGGAAATGGCAAATCGGGATCAAACTGCGAGAGATCAATATTCAAGAAAGCCGACAGCATAGTCAGCCCCGCTTCCACGGTGACATTATCGCGAATCGCCTGCTGCTTACGCAGCGCCTCGGTGCGTGTCTCTGCCACGATCGGCACTATCCCCCACAAGATGCGCACATCCTCGGGACGGCGGTTCGCCTGCCGAGCAACGTCATGCACCCGGGTCTGGAACTCCCGCATGCCCTGGGTGGAGTGGCGCAAACCAAATACCAGATCTGCGTGACGCCCTGCGAATGCCGAGCCCGCCGATGACGATCCCGCCTGAGCGATCAAAGGGTGGCCCTGCGGAGAATGCGGAACCGTAAAGCGCCCATGGCTGGAAAAATATTCGCCCTGGAAATCAATCGGTGCAACTTTCTTCGGATCGGCAAAGATCCCCTGCACCCTATCAGCAACGATGGCATCCGGCGCCCAGCTGTCCCACAAGCTGCGGCACAGGGCCAGATACTCCTCCGCCCTTGCGTAGCGCTGGTCATGCTCATCAAGCGTCTGTCCGAACTGCTTGGCCTCCAGCTCGCCAGCGGTCGTCACGAGGTTCCACCCCACGCGACCCTCGGTTAAGTGATCCAGCGTGGCAAACATCCTGGCCGTCCAGAACGGCGGTAGAAATGCGGTGCTCAACGTCGCGACAAAGCCCACATGCTGCGTCACGCGCGCCATGATGGGAATCAGGGGCAATGGATCATGGCGCGGGCACTGCACGGCAAAGCGTAACGTGTCATCGCTACTGCCGCGATAGGTCTCGTAGATCGAATAGGAATCTGACAGGAAGATCATATCGATCCCGCCGCGCTCCGCTGCGCGAGCCACATGCTCCCAGTACTCGGGACGGTCGTAGCGCAGCCCCTGGAATGATCGGGGCAAACGCCATTGCCCCACCGTATGAGGAGAAGCCGAATGCGAAAGAAAGTAAGCCAGCAGCATGACAACCCTTCTACGTCAGCGTGTAGAGACGTTGGGCCGTTCAATGCCCAATATATGCCGCGCCACAATCCCCTTTTGCTTGTCCACCGAATCATGGAGCGTCAGGGTTCGGGCGTTGCGCCAATGACGATCGAACGCCCAATCACGCGTGGCGGATCTCGCTCCGCCCACCTGGAACAGGCGTGAACCCGCTTCCAGGGAACTCGCACTCGCATGGACCTTGGCTTGATAGACAGCCACCAGTACGTCGGCGATCTCCGTCTCCTGCCGCAGATACGCATCCATGCTCCGCGCAGCTTCCCGAATCAGCGCCCGGCTGGCAGACAACGCGATGCGTATGTCACCCACATGCGCCTGTATGGCGGGTTCATCGGCCGGCCGCTGATAGCCATGCGTCGGCTTGAGCGTGCCATGTACGAACTTCAATGTGTCGTCCAGGGCAGCTTCACCGATACCGGCAAGAATGGCCGCGAAACCTAATTGGTACAACGGAGCAAAGAGCGCGCCATGCGGTGCGCTGGCGGGATTGCCCACCACCCAATGGGCGGACACCTGGGAAGGCGCTACATGCAAGCGGCCACTGGCCGTGGCACGCTGACCCACGCCATTCCAGGTATCCTGGATCGTCACGGCGCTGTGATGGCGCGGCAACACCACCAACACGGACTCCGGAGGGCGGCCATCGTCTTCGGTCACGGTCGCGCATTGAAACAGCGCGTACTGGCATCCCACGGAGCCCGTGGCAAAAGCCTTTTCCGCGGTAATGTGCCATTGCCCATCCGGCAGCGGCGTCGCGACAGACTTGATATTGACACGCTTGTTGTCATGCGTAAAACGCTCGTCCGGTTCGGCACCCACAAAGCAGAACGATGCCCCCTGACGCTGCACCGCGCTGGCGATTTCATCCAACAGCGCCTCGCTCGCCAGTTGCTCCAACGTATAGAGCGCCCCGTTCTGCACGGTGAACAACTGCGCCGTATTGCTGCACGCCCTCGCCAATCCTGTCACCAACTCAAAGTAATCGGCAAACGGGGTTTCGCGGCCCAATCCCGCCCCACCTCGTTGCAAAGACAGCCCCACCTGCAACAGCCCGCTGCGATGCAGCGCCGCCATATTCTCGGACGGAAAATTGCCCTCGGCGTCCACTTGCACAGATCGCTCGGCCAGCCAGGGCGCCAGCGCGTCCAAGGATTGACGCAACGACAAGGCGGCGCCGGATTTCGAGGCAGACATACGTCTCCATTCTCAATATGAAATTAGTACGATTTCACGCGTAGCGATAGCGTGCGCCGGGATGCGATGCCGGCAAATGCGGCCCTCGACCCGGGAAGAGTTTTTCACGCAGAGTTCCTGGGCAATACTGCGTGGCATAGCGGCCGCGGCTCTGCAGCTCGGGGACGACCAGATCAACAAACGCAGTCAAGCTCTCCGGCACGACCAGACGCCGCAGGTTGAAGCCATCCACGCCCGTCTGGTCGACCCATTCAATCAGTTGATCCGCAACCTCGACCGGGCTGCCGACGATGAACGGCCCGCGCCCTCCAATTTGATCGAAGCGCGCCATATCGCGCGGCGTGATAGCACGGCCAGCGCGCTTGGTCAGGTTCTCGACCGTCGATTGCAACGCATTGCTTTTCACGAACTGCAAGGGCTCATCGGGATCGAGCTTGGAGAAATCGATGCCGGTCCAGCCCGAAACCAGGGCCAGCTGCCCGACGGGGCCCACATAGCGCGCGTACTCCTCTTGCAGGGCTCGAGCCTCGGCGGAGGTAGCAGCGACCAGGACAGTGGCACCCAAGTACAGCAGCACATCGTCGGCCCGCCGACCCGCGTCGACGGCATGCTGACGAATATCACGTGCCGCCTGCGCCACGATGGCGGGAGTCTGCCCCTCCAGAAACACACACTCAGCATGCGTGCCGGCAAAGGCCTTGCCACGCCCTGAAGCGCCCGCCTGATACAGCAAGGGCGTGCGTTGCGGTGAGGGCTCGGCCAGGTTGAAGCCGTTGACGCGATAGTACGGCCCCTCATGGACGATCTTTCTGACCTGAGCAGGATCGATATAGGCACCACGAGGACTCCGGTCTCGAATCACGGCGGAGCCGCTCCAGCTCCCCTCCCACAACTTGTAGGCTGCCTCCAGGAAATCCTCGCCCGCGGCGTAACGCTCATCATGCTCGCGAGCCTTGTCGAGCCCCATCCCCCGGGCAGCGCTATCCAGGTAACCGGTCACGACATTCCAGCCGGCTCGGCCTTGGGTCAAGTGGTCCAACGTAGAGAAGCGCCGAGCAAACTGGTAGGGATGCTCGTAAGTCAGGTTGGCGGTCACACCGAAGCCAATATGCGTCGTCGCATGGGCCATCGCCGGAACCGTCAATATCGGGTCGTGCGAGGGAGATTGCGAGCCTTCACGCAACGTCGTCGCCGCATCTCCTCCATAGACGTCATATATCCCGAACACATCAGCCAGAAACACGCCATCGAACAGTCCACGCTCGGCCGTCACGGCCAGGTCTACCCAGTAGTCCAGGCGATTGTGATCCACAGAGCGATCGCGAGGATGCCGCCAGAAACCCGCCCACGAGTGGGATGGGGCGTTCATATGAAACGCATTCAGACGTATGTGCTTGCTCATTTGCGGGACGTGATAGTGCGATTCCACAAATCCTGCGCGCGTTCGTGCGCAGCCCAGTACTTATTCCAATCTGGGTGATACAACGTCTTGGCTTGCTCGGAGGTATAAATGAGCTTGGCAGCCAGCGCCTTATCCGCGTCGATGATGGGGGTGAGCAAACGATTGGTCGGCCCATAATTGAAATCCACGGCATTACCCAGTTGGTACAAAGGGCCATAGATTTCATTCAGGAACTGAGCCGCCAGTTCCCTGTGCGGAGTCCCTTTCACAATATCTGCTGTCGACGCGTAGGCAATGGACCCTTCCTGTGGACGCACAGCCCGTGCTGGTTTGTATACGTCCTGTAGAGAATAGGCCCGGCCGTCGGCGATTACCGTCAGCCAGATGTCGCCCGACTTGATCAGTTGTTCGGCTTGCTGCGAGGTGGACCAATAACTACGTGCGCCGACACGCGCGACTTCTTCGACAGCCTTGCTCAAATCGCCTTCATCACCGCCGAGTAGCCGGGAGGTCTGAATCAGCAGCGCACGGCCGGCGCCATTGGCGAGATCCGGCAATGCGACGTGTCCCGCAAGCCGTTTGTCCCACAAGTCCCTCCACGAGACAGGTGCGGGAATCCCTGCTTCCCGATACTTGTCCGCGTTGTAGACAAAGATCGCAGAAACAAAATCGAAATCCGGACTATAGCCATCGGTTGTCTTGGCTTCATCAAAGGCCAGGCGAGCGTTGGGCACCTTATCGTAGTCAAACTTCTCCAGCACTCCCGCCTGGATCGCCTGGGCGCGCACATCGCCATCGAGCAGCACGACGTCGTAGGGCACGTTTCTTCCACGCGCGGCCACAAGCTTGGCGAGATGATCGATGGACGCCCCATCGATGAACTGCACCTTAACGCCAGTCTTGTTCGTAAAAATTTCGCCTGCGTACTTAATTTGCGTCTGGGTGGACTTTCCTCCCCATGACGATACGCGCAGCACAATATCGCCACCTGGCGCCGGCTGTGCGGTCGCGACAACCCCAGCCAACGTCAGGACCGCAGTGGAAAACACTTGCAACCATTTCAAGATAGCATCTCCGATACATACTTCGAGAGCGCGGCGCTTAGTCTCGCACCAGTACGCGCTCTAGTTGAAAGAATCGACTCAAAAGAAATAAAAGAATCGCCCATGCCGTCACGATCAGGGTACTGAGCGCGGTAATCGCGTTATCAAATTCGACTTCCATTGCCGTGAACAACTTGACAGGCAAGGTAGGCGTACCTGGATCGCCCATGAACCAGGCCACCACCACGTCGTCGAAAGACAAGACAAAGGCAAACAACATGCCAGCGAGGACCCCAGGAACGATCAACGGCACCGTCACCCGCCAGAACACCTGCCACGGCGACGCCCCCAGGTTCTGGGCGGCCTCGTCCAGTGCATTGTCATAGTGTGCGAAAGAGGAAACGACCGAGCGCACGAGTAAGGGCAACGTGAACACCGATTGCATCAACACGATGCCAGCACTGCTGCCATTCAAGCTATAACCCCAGCTATCGGCGATCCACATTGAAAATTTGAATCCCGCCACGGCGATCACAATGGTGGGAACTCCCAGTGGTGCAATACACAAGGTGTTGAGGAATGAACGCGCCGGCAGGCGGCCACGCACCAGTGCCAACGACAATGGCACACCCAGAACTGTCACCAGCGCGGTTGTCCAGGCGCCTAGAGAAAGGCTGTAGCGCAGCGCTTCAAAATAGGGCTCAGGAATAGACTGATACCAATGCAGAGTCCAGTCACTTGGCGGAAATGCCAAGGCGCCGCTGCGCGAGAACGACGCACTGACGATACCCACGAACGGCAGAATCAGAAATAGCGGCACTACCCAGATAGCAGCTTGCAAACAAGCCCGCAGAGTACGCCCGGAAATCGTTGCGGCCATCACACTCGGCTCCGGCCCAGTTTCAGGGCAAGCAACATCGCCAGCGACGCAGCCACCAGCGTCAAGACCGCTGCCGTAGCCCCGACGGGATAGTTCAACAGTCCGCGCATCTGCTGATCGATGTATAGCGCCATCAACATAACCCTCTTGCCGCCGAGTATGGCGGGGGTCACCAATGCGCTGATGGAAGCCATGAAAACCATCAGGACTCCTGCCATCAACCCGGGACGGCTCAACGGCAGAATCACTTTCAAGAACACCTGCCACGGTGCTGCGCCCAGATTGATGGCGGCCTCTTCCAAGGCAGGATCTATTTTTCTTATGACCGCCATCAGCATCAACACCATGAACGGCAACTCGACATGGACCATACCGATGAGTGCTCCGGTGTAGTTGTAGATCCAATCGACATGCCACGCTCGCAGTCCCAACGCCTGCAGTATCTGATTCAGCACACCTCGCTCGCTGAGCACGGGAATCCATCCGAGATTTCGGATCACTGCACTGATCAACAAAGGCAATACCGTGATGAAGAGCAAAGGGGTGCGCCAAGGCCCCTTCATGCGCGCAAGCTTGTAGCTAAAGGGAAAAGCCAGCACCGCGCAGATCAGGGCTGTCGATGCACCGAACACCCCGGTATCCCAAAGAATCCCCAGATAATAGGTATCCGTGAGAAACCGCTGATAGTTCACCAGGCTCCATTCAGGATCCAGCCTGCCCATGCTGCCGCCGGGATGCAGAGACAGCGCCAGCAAATAGCAAAGCGGCGCCAGAAAAAACAGCGCGAGGAAAGCCGATCCCGGCACAGCCAGCGCCCCGAGACGGGACAGTACCGCCTGACGCTCGCGGATGCGGACCGATGGGCCCCCCGCCACCTGCAATACAGCGTCCTGACTCATGCCGCTGCCTCATTAGGCAAAAGCAACGCGTCCTCATCACTCCAGCTCAGCGTTACCGTATCCCCAGGAACCGGTATCACTCGATTGTTGACCTTGGCTACGAGACGTACGTCAGCCTCGGCCCGCACATCCACCAGCCAGCCGTCCCCGGCGTAAGTGACTTGATCTACCTGGCCCCGAATCCGGTTTGGTAGATCTGCACTCAGTTGAATACGCTCCGGACGCAAGGCCAGCAGCAACGGTTTCTCGAAATCTGGGTAACGCCCCGCATTGGCTTCGGCTCGCCATTGAAACGGCCCACCGGGTTGGCCCACGATCCACCCGTCGCGCTCCGGATCCCGCTTCACACGCACGTCTAGCAGATTGATCTTGCCAATGAAACTGGCGACGTACCGATCCGCAGGCCTGTCATATAGTGTCTTGGGAGCACCTATCTGCACAATGCCGCCTTGCCGCATGACGACGACTCGATCCGACAGGCTCAGCGCCTCGTTCTGATCATGCGTCACAAAGATCGTGGTAATGCCCAGCTCTTTCTGAATACGCTTGATCTCCTGTTGCAATTCCTCACGCAGCTTCTGATCCAGCGCCCCTAACGGCTCGTCCAGCAGCAGCACGCGCGGACTGAATATCAACGCACGTGCCAGAGCGACCCGCTGTTTCTGACCTCCCGATAACTGGTCGGGATAGCGATTCCCGTAGCCGGGCAATCGAATGCGCTCCAACGCATCCTCTACGCGCCGTCGAATGTCATGCCTATCCACCTTGCGCAACCGCAGCCCAAATGCCAAGTTTTGCGCCACGGAAAGGTGAGGAAACAAGGCATATTGCTGAAAAACCATGCCGGTATTGCGCCGATAGGCGGGCACACTCGTCACGTCCTGCCCTGCAATACGCACCGATCCTGAGTCCGGTGTAATGAAGCCGGCAACCATGCGCAAACAAGTCGTTTTCCCGCAGCCGCTCGGACCCAACAAGGTCAAGAACTCTCCATCGTTCACAGACAGCGATACCTGATTGACCACCGGCGAACCACCGTAGTTCTTTACGACGCTCTGGAGCTCAACGCTTGCCATGATCCTGAAGGCTCAAAGTTGATAGCCGGGACCGCCGCCATCAAGCGCGAGGGTCGATCCGTTGACGAATGCCGCTGCATCAGACAGCAGGTAGGAGGCTGCATTGGCGACATCCAAAGGCTCTCCCGGGCCACCCAACGCCACCGAGGCATACTGGTTCGTAGACTTGCCGTCTCCGGGCTGCGAATCTTCCAGCGCCTGATAGCGTGGAGAGCGAATCGGGCCGGGCGCGATTGCATTGGTGCGTATGCCATGGCGGCCATAGCGGCGGCCCAAGCCTTGGACCAGTAGATCCAGGGCAGCATTCACACTTGATCCCGGGAAATGCTGCGGTGGCGGATCAATACCGCCACGCCCGCTGATCACAACGATTGCGCCCTTGCCCTGCTCTATCAATGCGGGCAAGGCCGCGCGAATGACGCGCACACTTCCTAACAACTTTGCCTCGAGCACGGCATACCAGGCGTCGTCGCTTAGCTCGAGGAAGTCACCGAACGCACTTACGTTGGTGCTCACCACCACACCGTCCAATCGTCCATAGGTCGAAACGATGTGGTCCGAGGCGGCCTGCACCGCGCTCGTACTCTTCACATCCAATGCGAGAGGCCTAACACCAGCAGTCTCAGTAAAGTCCTCCGTGCGAACGGAACGCGAACTCGCGATCACCGTTGCACCCTCGCTGGAAAGATGCCGTGCTATCGCACCGCCCAGCGCACCCGACGCTCCAGTGACCCAAAATACTTTTCCAGTATGCGCTGCCATCGCTCGATTTCCACGATTCCGGTTGCCTCGTCGCAAGGGACGAAAGTCGATCATCGTATCGAGCACATACCTCCGCACAAACCAAGTTCTGTTTGTTTAGATATTGCTCATATCCTTCTCACCTATTTCTAAATAGAACATCGGCTGTTATCACTGCGCCAACTTGTGATTAGTATTTCTGACCTTACTCACTTAAGTCGGTACGGACATGGCTAACACAGACGAAGCGGCCATCGCTAACCTCGAACAGCAAGCTCGTATCGATCTGGCGGCCGCGCATCGCATCGCGGTGATGCAGGATCTGCATGAAGGAATCGCCAATCACTTCACATTGGCGCTGCCAAACCAGCGCTTTCTTGCTGCTCCCTACGGCCTGCATTGGTCAGAGATCCGAGCAAGTGATTTCATCGTGTTGGACTATGACGCACGGCAATTGTCTGGCGACGGTGTAGTCGAGCAATCAGCGCTCTGCATTCACCTTCCTATTCATCAGGCCGATCCGGTACGCCATGCCGCCGTGCTGCACACGCATATGCCGTACACCACCGCGCTTACCCGGCTGCAGGACCAACGGTTGTTGCCAATAGGGCAAGCGGAACTCCTCTTGATTCAGCATATTGCCTATGACGACGACTACGATGGGCTCGCCTATGACCTGGACGAAGGCCGACGCCTCGCTGGAGTGCTCGGCGACAAAAGCATTCTTTTCCTCGCGAATCACGGCGTAGTTGTCACCGGCAGATCGGTCTCGCAGGCCTATGACAAGCTGTATCTGCTAGAGCGCGCGGCGAGATTCCAGATCCTGGCCTACTCCACGGGCCGACCTTTACGCGAACTCAGTACCGCGCAACAAGAGAAAGTTCATCGCCAATACAAAGAGGTCGCTCGCGACGGCGCAGCCTGGGGTGGCCGCCCGTATCACGCTCTGCACTTTGACGCGCTCAAACGCCTGGCCGACCGTCACAGCGGCGGCTACGAAGGCTGAAGTACTGACGGCCCTATACATCAACCCCCAATTCTCTGTGGACCATCCTGACATGACCGCCTCACGCTCTACCGCTCCTCGCTCAGCGCAACGCCGTCGACTTCTGTTGGCCGGCACGGCGTCCCTGGCCGTACCCTTCATCGCAACAAAGGCCAGAGCCGCCGAAGTTCTCAGAGTGGGCGACATGAACGCAATCGGGTGGAAAGCCTTTCTGGAAGCATCGGGAGAGGGAAAGGACATTCCGTACGAAATTCAGTGGAGCCGGTTTCCCGCCGGCCAGCCCGAACACGAAGCCTTCAATGCCGGCGCGCTCGATGTAGGCCAAACCGGCGATACGGTGTTCCTCTTCGCCTACGCGGCAGGTAGCCCGGCTCGTGCCGTAAGCGCCATCACCTTTGCCCCGAGATTCATAGAACTGCTGGTACAGCCTGACTCCGGAATCAGGACCGTCGCGGATCTCAAAGGCAGGAAACTCGCCGTGAATGCCGGAGGCGGGCCTCAACTGATGGCCTACGGTTTACTCGAACAAGCCGGTTTGACCGCCAAGGATGTCCAGTTCGTCTTTTTGAATCCGCTGGACGCCAAACCCGCCTTTGCATCACGTGCGGTCGATGCCTGGCTGACCTGGGCGCCCTACTCTTCTCTGGCGATCGAACAGAATGGAGCACGCCCCATTGCAGATCTGAGTCAGACCCAGGCGCTCTACTCCGGAAATAACTTCGTACTCGTGCACAAAGACGCCGTACAGCCCAAGCAAGCCTTGATCTCGGATTTTCTGGCTCGGGCGACGCGCGCGCAACACTGGGCACTGAACAATGTGGACGCTGCGGCGGCGGCGTTGTCCCGCGAAAGCAAGCTGGATCTGAAGATCGCGCGCTCGATACTGAGCGATTTCGTTCCCACGCCCGTGAACCTGACCCCCGCCGTGCGCCAATCGCTGCAAGCGTCCGCCGACGGGTTCCTCCGTTACGGGATGATCAAGCAACCCGTTGCCAATCTGGCCGGGGCATTCGATACGCGCTTCCCGATCGCCGGCTGAAAGATGCCTACTCGACCACGCAACGCGGTGCACACATAGCGTACTCACCCCATGATCACGAACAGTACTCCGCTGGAAAGCTACTCTCCAGCTTCCAAGCAGTTGTCGCCAGCCTACTTCAGCCGACTGATTGCACCTGGCGCTCTACTGCTGCTGTGGCAAATCGCAGTATGGCAAGGATGGCTGGATCAACGGCTCTTCTCCTCGCCTATCCAGGTCGCCCAAACGCTTTGGCAGCTGGCACGTTCAGGCGAGCTGGGGGAGCATCTGCTGACCTCGTTGTGGCGCGCAGGGGCGGGATTGGCGCTCGGTCTCGTGCTGGGCGTAGCGTTGGCGTTGGTCGCGGGCCTATCGCGTCAAGGGGAGAACGCCGTTGATGCTCTTCTGCAGATGGGACGCACGTTGCCGCATTTGGCCCTGGTTCCACTATTCATTCTGTGGTTTGGCATAGGTGAAGCGCCAAAGATCGGTTTGGTCACCCTGGGGTGCATCTTTCCCATCTACCTGAATCTGTTCTCCGGAATTCGCGGAGTGGATCGAAAAATACTCGAAGTCGCCCAGACGCTCGGCCTGTCTCGATCCGAACAGATTCTGCACATCATTCTGCCGGGCGCTCTGCCCTCGTTTCTGGTCGGCCTGCGCTACGCACTGAGCATTGCCTGGCTCTCTCTGGTCGTCGGTGAACAGATCAATGCCTCTAGCGGCATTGGCTATCTTGCAATGACCGCCCGAGACTATATGCGCACCGACATCATCATGAGCTGCTTGCTGGTTTATGCACTGCTGGGTCTGGCAACGGATGCCTTGGTGCGCCACGCGGAGCGGCGCCTGTTGGCCTGGCGGCCCAGCGTCTTGAAGAGCTGAGCATGTTCACACTATCCATTCCCAGAACCGTCGTCCGCGTTCAAGGGCTAACCCGCCGGTTTGGCGAGCATACCGTACTGAACAGGCTCGACCTGGACATCGCCGCTGGCTCCTTTGTCGCCCTGCTGGGAAGATCCGGATCCGGGAAATCTACGCTGCTGCGTACATTGGCTGGCCTCGATCCTGCTCCCTCGGGGACCCTGAGCCTGCCGCCGCGTTGCGGTGTCGTATTCCAGGAGCCCCGCCTGGTGCCGTGGAAAACCGTCGCACAGAATATCGCGCTCGGTCTGCACAGTGCCGACCGCGACACCTTGATCGCCGATGCACTGCAGGAAGTGGGAATCTCACATCGTACGCAGGCATGGCCGTTGACCCTGTCTGGCGGCGAAGCACAGCGTGCCGCCCTGGCACGCGCCCTCGTTCGTGATCCAGAGTTGCTACTCCTCGACGAGCCGTTTGCGGCACTGGACGCGCTGACGCGGCTGCAGATGCAACGACTGATCGCCCGCCTATGGAAACGCCATGCCGCGACGATTCTGCTCGTGACCCACGACGTGGATGAAGCCCTCCTTCTCGCCGATCGCGTGCTCGTTCTGGAGCATGGACGAGTCGGTGAGGATCTACCCATTGATCTGGCGCGGCCGCGCCGGACGACAGAACCCGATTTTTCTCAGCTGCGCGAGCACCTGCTGAAGCGACTCGGCGTAACGGAACAAGACGTCTGATTCCCGTAGTTCATTCTTGGAGCCCCACCATCGTGTCTGCCTCAACCCCTCCTCCTGTCGAACTGTCCGATCTGCTCGCCCTCTTACCGTGGGTAAGCGAGCAAGAAGCCACACCAGATCGCGACACTCGCGCGGTCACGCAAACCCTCAACATGCTCAAGCAATCGCGCGTCGGGGCTCTGCGCCTGCGGCGAAACGAAGGTGGAGGAGGCCTTTCTCTACCGCAGCTTTTTGATTTCGTCATAGCCCTGGCTCGTGCCGACTCCAGTGTCGCTCACTCGCTGCGCAACCATCTCAACGTCACCGAGACATTTCTCATCGACCGCTCGCGCATCCCCGTGTTTGAGGAGTACCTGGGTCGCGTCGCGAAAGGTGAGACCTTCGGTACCTCCGCGACGGAGCTTGGCAAGCAAAACGTCGGCGACCTGAAGTACGACACAGCGATCACCTCTACGCCAGACGGTTTGCGCCTGAGCGGCCGCAAGTTCTACAGCACGGGAAATCTCTACGCCGACTATCTGTACGTCTATGCCGTAAATGCCCAGGGAGATCCCACGAAAGTCGTAGTTCCGGCATCGCGCCAAGGCGTCGACATCGCCGATGACTGGGACGGATTTGGCCAAGAGTTCACCGGCAGCGGCAGCACGACCTACACCAATGTCGCCGTCGATGACCACGACGTCGTCGATGATGCCGAGGGCACCAAACTGCCTTACTTTGCGACCTTCCCCCAACTTTACCTCTCCGCTGTGGTCGCAGGGATTCTGCAGCGCATCGTCGATGACGCGGTCGTACTGCTCAAGGCAAGGGAACGCAATTTCTATCACGCCGTCGAAGCCGTTCCAGCCGATGATCCCCTGCCCCAGACGGTCATCGGCCGGCTGGCCAGCGCGGCGCACCTGGCTCGTGTCGGCGTCCTTGAGGCCGCCCAATGGCTGGGCCAGGCATTCGACAGCGCGGCCACGGGCAACCCCGACGCTCAGCTATTCGAACGCGCCGCGGAGAGCACCGCTCGCACCAAGGTGGTTATCGATGAATTAGCCCTGAAGGCCGCGGGCGAGCTGTTCGAGATCGCGGGCGCGTCCGCCATCCGGCGCGGCAACCGCTTGGACCGTCATTGGCGCAATCTGCGCACTGTCACGGCGCACAACCCCATCTCTTACAAGGCACTAGCTATCGGGCGCAAGCTCGTACATGGAACGCCGTTACCGTCGCTATCCTATTTCTGATAGCCCCGATTTCCTACCTCTGGACCTGTCATGACTCTGCCTTCCTCTTCAAAACCACCCGTCTCGTTCGGGACCCTCACCGCGCAAGCCTTGCAAGATATCCTGCACGACGGCAACGAGATCGCGGTCTTGGACGTGCGGCCGCAAGGAATCTATGCCCGAAGCCACCTGCTGCTGGCGGCTTCCGCACCTTATTGGCGGCTGGAGCTGGATATTGACCATCTTATCCCGCGTCGGCAAACGCGTATCGTGCTGGTCGATGCGGATGGCAGCGAGTCGACCCAAGCGGCAGCCAAGCTGAATCTACTGGGCTATGACAACATTCATATCCTGCAAGACGGCATCGAGGGCTGGAAAGCCGCGGGCTTCGAGCTTTACAGCGGAACCAACGTGCTGAGCAAAGCATTTGGCGAGTTGCTGGAGGAGGAGCTGGGTACGCCCCACATCGATGCGAGTGAACTAAAGCAACGCCTATCAAGAGGCGACAATCTGGTCGTCGTCGACAGCCGAACGAGTGAAGAATTCGAGGCATTCAGCATCCCCGGGGCGCATAGCCTGCCTGGCGCTGAGCTGGTCTATCGTATTGGCGAGGTTGCCCCCGATCCCGAAACACTCATCGTCGTCAATTGCGCTGGCCGCACCCGCAGTATCGTCGGAGCGCAGACACTCATCAACGCAGGCCTGCCCAATCGTGTCGTATCGCTGCGAAACGGCACAATGGCATGGCTGATCGAAGGGGAGACGCTGGCCAATGGCCGTGTACAGCCAGCGCCCACCCCGCGCGGCCCATCTCTGAACGTCGCAAGGCAACGCGCCAGCCTTATGGCGCAACGCGCCGGTGTAACGCAATTGAGCAGCGAGGAGTTGCAGGCGCTGACACTCCAGAACGTGACGGTGTACCGCTTCGATGTCCGCGACAAGCAGGAGTACCTGGCCGGTCATCTACCCGGCTGGCGGTGGGCTCCGGGCGGCCAACTGGTGCAAGCGACTGACGAGTACGCCGCCACACGTGGCGCTCATATCGTGCTGGCCGACTGGGATGGGGTACGCGCCCAAACGACCGCGGCGTGGCTGGCGCAGCTGGGTGGCTACCACGTACACCTCTACACCGTTGAAGCCGAAGCGCAGCACACTCTGGACGTTGGCCCTGAAACACGACGAGTGCTGCAGGCCTATCCGGAATCTCCTGAATGGATCACGCCCACCGAGCTGGCTGAATTACAGAAGTACGGCAACCCTGAAGTCATCGAGATCGAAAACAGCGTCGCCTACGCCCGCCGCCATATTGCAGGCGCACGCTTTATCGCACCTCATGCTCTGCCCGCGTATTTGGCCAGCCTGCCGCCTCACACCCCTGTCGTGCTGGCCTCGACAGACGGCACATGGGCCCGTTCCGTTGCACAAGCGCTGCTAGCACGGGGGGTGGCTGTCCGGCCATTGCAAGGTGGCACTCTCGCCTGGCATCAGGCCGGGCTTGCTTCTGGCCAAGGCCGCGAGCGCTTGCTGACCGGGCGCGATGATGCCTGGTACAACCCCTACGTGTTCGACACGATCGAAGAGCGGGATCGCAACTTCAATACTTATCTCGATTGGGAGCTGGGGCTGGTCGCACAGCTGGAGCGCGAGCCCAGGACGGGCATAGACCTGAAAGGATCGCTGCACGCCCCTGCCTGAAACTGCTACCGTCCCACCCTGCCGAGGCTCAGGCCTCGGCATACTGGCTCGCCGGTCGCGGCAGGCCGAAATGCTCTCGCAATGTCGTGCCCTCGTAATCCCGTCGGAAAAGTCCCCGACGTTGCAGAATAGGGATGACATGATCGACAACCGCCTCCAGGCCGCTGGGAAAGACATCGGCATTCAGATTGAATCCATCGGCGGCATGATGCAGAAACCACGTTTCTATCGTATCGGCGATTTGCTCTGGCGTCCCGATCACAATGCGGTGCGCGCCGGGGTTCCTATCCAACAGCTCCCTGACAGTCAGATTATCCGCACGCGCCAGTTGCAACGTTGCATCCACGAAACCCTGCGACTGATCTCCACGCGCTACCTTGGCGATCTTCTCGTAAGGTAAGAGCTGATCCAAAGGCAGGTCATCGGCATCCAGCCCCAACACCTGCGCAAATCCGGCCAGCGCAGCCTCCCAATCGATCAGCTCATCCATCTCCGCTTTGCGCGCACGGGCTTGCGCTTCGGTACCACCGATGACGGGGAACAGCCCCGGCAGGATATGTATGTGCTCGGGATCCCGGCCCGCTGCGCGAGCCCGGCCCTTGATGTCCGCATAGAAGCGCTGCCCGCCCTCCACGGTCGTTTGCGCCGTGAACACCGCGTCCGCCGTTGCCGCCGCCAGCTCACGCCCGCCTTCCGAAGAGCCGGCTTGTATCAGCACCGGCCTCCCCTGAGGGCTACGGGGCAGATTCAGCGGCCCTTGAACCTGAAAGAAAGTCCCGCGATGATGAATAGCATGCACACGCCCGGGATCTGCGTACCGTCCGGCGGCCGCATCCGCCAGTAATGCGCCGTCCTCCCAGCTATCCCAGAGTTTTGTCAGCACTTCGACGAACTCTCGGGCACGTGCGTATCGCTCCGCCTTGTCCGGAACATGCGATAGGCTGAAGTTCGCGGCGGCCGCCGCATCATAGGTCGTCACCACATTCATGGCGACACGCCCGCCACTCAGATGATCCACGCTGCTGAAGCGGCGCGCGAGATTGAAGGGATCGTTATATGTCGTGGACACCGTGGCGATCAAGCCAAGATGTGTCGTTTGGGCCGCCAACGCCGTGAGAAGCACGGTGGGCTCCAGCGCCTGCGATGGCCCGGCTGCGTGTCCTTTAAGCGCCACCGTATCGGACAGGAACAAAGCATCGAGTTTTCCGCGCTCCGCCAGCTTCGCGATCTGCTGGTAGAAACGCAGATCGACAATGGCATTAGGCTGATTCAGCAACCGCCAACCTGCGGGATGACGACCCAGTGCAGTCACATTCGTGTTCAAGTGAAGCTGGCGTTTCTCTGTCATGAGTCCTGAGTATCCGATACCAAGCAAGAAAACGAGTATCCGGGAACACGGCACGTGGGCCTACTATCCATTCGAAATTTGCCTAGCACTGCCAGTCGTAAGCGTGCGAATAGACATGGCATGCGAATCAAAGAACGTAAGTCAATTGAGCTATGTAGAAATCAACACTTAGTGGTTCGTTTGACGTGGTGCAGTTTCTATACTGATTCACTCGACAAAGCGATATCACCACGGGTGGAAGATGCTTGCCAGAAAATCGATTATCTCCGCCGACTCCCTCGGCACGGATGGATCAGCGATACTGATTTCACCAACGGCGGTGGAACCCGTAGACATCGCCGAGCCACTACCCGCCAGGCGTATCGCGCTACCAGAAATGGTGTGGAGGCTCTTGGTCCCGCTACTCCTGGTGATTGCCTGGCAAGCCGCGTCCTCGTTCGGCTTGGTCTCTGACTTCGTGTTGCCCTCTCCGGCCTCGGTGTTGCTGGCCTATCGTGAGCTATGGCAGTCCGGCGATCTTCAAGCCGCCGTACATATCTCACTCTGGCGCGCGGGACTGGGGTTGCTCATTGGCGCTGGCGCAGGCCTTCTGCTGGGCCTGGCTGCAGGCCTGTTCCGAAGTGCGGAACGCGGCTATGACGCCTTGCTGCATATGCTCAGGACGATTCCGTTCATCGCACTCGTGCCCATCTTTATTGTCTGGTTCGGCATCGGCGAAACATCAAAGATCGCGCTTATCGTCGGCGCGTCGATTACACCCATGTACTTGAGTGTCTATCACGCCATCCGCAACATCGATCCCAAGCTGCGCGAACTGGGCCAGGCATTTCATTTATCGAAGCTGCACTATATCCGCCTGATCGTATTGCCCCTTGCATTGCCGGGCATTCTTGTGGGGACGCGCTACGCCGCGGCCGCTGCACTGCTTGCGCTCGTCGCGGCAGAACAGATCAATGCCAGTGCCGGCATCGGCTTCATCCTCAATAACGCCAATCAATTTCAACGCACAGACATCATTCTCGCGGGCATTCTGATTTACGCCGTGCTTGGCATTCTCGTGGATGCCTTGCTGCGTCACACTGAGCATCGCTTCTTAAGCTGGAGATAGACTCATGGCTATCGGGAATCATGCCGTGCCCTATACGCTGGCACAGTTATCCAACGTCACCAAGCACTATGGCGGAAACACTGTATTAAATGGGGTGGACTTCGAAGTGCGCAAGGGCGAATTCGTGGCGCTGGTGGGCCCTTCCGGCACCGGAAAGACCACGCTGTTGCGGATTCTCGCCGGTCTGGAGTTCGCCAACGGCGGCCAGGCCCACGTGCAAAGCACCACCAGCGTGGTCTTTCAGGATCCAAGGCTCATCCAGGCTCAACGCGTATGGAGAAATGTGCTGCTGGACGAATCGAGCCGGCGCGGCGCGCGCGAGCTGGCCAAAGCGGCCCTGCGCGATGTGGGGCTGGAGGAGAAACTCGACAGTTGGCCGCGCAGCCTTTCCGGAGGGCAAGCACAGCGTGTCGCCGTCGCGAGAGCCTTGTATCGCCAACCTGAACTCCTGCTTTTAGACGAACCCTTCAGCGCGCTTGATGCCTTCACCCGCCGCGGGGCGCAAAACCTTGTCCTGCAGCTTTGGGCCAAATATACGCTCAGCGTCGTGATTGTCACGCACGACTTGGAGGAGGCCCTGGTCCTGGCCGATCGCATCATCATTCTGTCCAAAGGGCGTATCCAGTCTGAAACCCGCGTCGACCTTCCGCGCGACCGGGATACCACCTCAACGGCGTTCAACGCCCTGAAACGAGAACTCCTGCAACAGTTCTCGCAGGGCATGCACTGATCCCTCACCCTTCTCAATCGAGTCCCCCTCTGATGCGCCTCAACACCCTCCTTCCAGCGGCCTTCGTCGCCATTACTGCCTTGTTCGTATCTCCAGCAGCCTTCGCCCAAGCTGCACCAGCACTACAAGGCACGACACTGACCGTGGCTTATCAGGATCCCGCGTTTCCCGCGCTGGTCGAGAAATCCGGCGTCCTCAATGGGTCACCTTATAAGGTAGATTGGGTCTTACTGACCGGGCCTGCTGCGAATCTTTCCGCACTGTATGCGGGTCGCGTCGATCTGGGCCACATGGGAGACACGTCGCTGACGATCGAACAGGCGAATGCCCGCACGGAATGGACGACCGAAACGATTCCGCTGCGTATCATTGCCGGCTGGCGCAATGCATACTCGAAAGACTTCCCTCCCCTCATCACAGCGGTGCGCAGTGACACCAAGATAACTAGCCCTCAGCAGATCAAAGGGCACAAGTTCGGCTACAACTACGGCGGCTATAACCATGCCCAGTACTTGGCTACGCTGGTGCAAGCTGGCCTGAAAGAAAAAGACATCGAACCCATCAAATTCAATGATGGCGCCACCTCTGCCGCGGCGTTCAACTCCGGGCAAGTCGAGGTGTACGCAGGAAGCCTGGCGCCTGTACTCAATACTATCCGCAGCGGCGCTGGGCGCATACTCCTGACTGACCGCGATACGACGATTCCGGCGCTCGGGGTCTGGACAGCGACCGCTTCGGTTCTGAAGGATCCGGTCAAAACAGCCGCACTACAGGACTTCTTCGAAAGGCTCTCCGGTTACTGGCCTTGGCACGATGCGCATCGTGAAGATGTCCTGGCGGTATTGAAAGACAAACTGAAGATCTCCGACGAACGAGCGTCTTTTGAGTACAAACTCCGCAGCGGAAACTTCATCGCCTTCACTCCTGAGCTCATCGCGCAGGAACAGAAGATCGCAGATATTCTGTACGACGGGAACGCCATACGTAAGCAAGTCAATGTCGCCGTCGAATACGATCCAAGGTTCAACCAAGCACAGAAAGCGGTTTGGCCCGTCCCTGCCGAGCCCTGATCGGCGTAGCGGCGGCTTGGCCCTCATCCCCAGGAAAGCACCCTCGCAGACCGGCTCTCCGAGGGTTCTGGCTTTCAGACCATCGTTCATTCCGATAGAGAGTGGCTGCATTCACGCGCGCGAGAAGTCGCAACGTTGGGACCATGACCAGCCACAGTACGGGTGTAGTGGTCCCCATGCCAGGTATCAGGCCCCGTGGGCGTGCTCAAGATTTTGGGCTCAAGCTGAAACAACCACCCACGGTTCGCCCTGCTGTCGCATCGCTCGATTGCAGCAGTCCGCTGCGGCTTGTCTGGTTGAATGCATGCCAAACGGGTAGCACATCACCCGAAGTTCCTGCTTCAGCATGGCCCGCCCCCAACACAGACCGCATTGTTGTAGAGATCCCCTTCTCCCGGCGCCCACCATCAACCACGCCCGGATCGGCCGGTCGATGTCCGGAATTTGTAGACAGATTTCGGGCAAGCCGGCCCGCATGACCTGGAAATGGGTCCGACACGTTTGTGTACAATGAGATCAATTCTCATTTAATTCAGACTTTGCCTATTTCGTCGCCATGCCCGCGCAGGATCTCCCCATTACCCACGATTTGGCCGGGCTGTATGTCGAGCACAGCACGTGGCTGCAAGGCTGGCTGCGCAAGCGAGTGGGCGATACCTTCACTGCCGCGGATCTGGCGCAAGACACGTTTTTGAGCCTGATGGATGGCAAGACGGCTACGGGCGAGATCCGCCAGCCGAGACCCTTTCTGGCGACGATTGCGGGGCGCCTGCTGGCGCACCGGCATCGCCGCCAGTTGCTCGAAACCGCCTACCTGGACGCGCTGGCCTGCCTGCCCGAGGAGTTCGCGCCTTCGCCTGAGCGGCGTTTGCTGGCCGTCGAGAGCCTGCAGCAGATCGACCGCGTCCTCGATGGTCTGCCGCCCAAGGTGCGCGAGGCGTTTTTGCTGGCGCATCTGTTCGAGATGACCTATGCCGAGATCGCCGAGCGTCTCGGCGCGTCCAGCAGTTCGGTCAAGCAGTATCTGACCCGGGCCAATCGCGAGTGCCTGTTCGCGCTGGCGCTCTGAGGCGATGCCCATCAACAAGACCGCCCTGACGCTGCCCTGTGGCCGCGTCATCAGCCGGGCCACTGCCGATGCGGCGGCGGACTGGCTCACGCTGCTCATGTCCGGCGAGACGGGCGAGGCGGAGCATCAACGCTGGCTGCAATGGCGCCAGGCTCACCCGGATCATGAGGCAGCCTGGCAGCACATCGAGTCGATCGCCGGGCGGATGAAATCTCTGGAGCGCGAGCCGGCTTATGCCGCGTTGTCCTTCTATGGACCGGCCGAAAAGCCCGCATCGGCCTCGCGCCGGCGCGCCGCGCGGATGTTGCTATGGGGTGGCATGGCCTGTGGTCTCGGGGTGATGGCTTCGCGCACCAGCACGTGGAAGGCCGGGCTGGCCGATTACCGCAGCAGCACCGGCGAGCGCCGCGAGATCACGCTCGAAGACGGCACGCGGCTCACGCTTAACACCGCCAGTGCGGTCAATCTGAACTTCAATGCCCAGCAGCGCCAGATTCTGCTGATCGAGGGCGAAATCATGGTCGCCACACGGCACCAGCCGGGGCAGGCGGACCGCCGGCCCTTGATGGTGGAAACGGCGCAAGGCAGCATCCGCTCGCTGGGCACGCGCTTTACGGTCCGGCAGTACAACGAATTGACGGCCGTGGCAGTCCTGGAGAGCGCGGTGGAGATCACGCCCTGGGCGGGCGGCGGCAGCGCCCGCTTGCTGCAGGCCGGCGAGCAGGCGCAGTTCAGCCGCGAGGCGGTCGATCCTCCGCGCGCCCTGGACGAGCATGCCGCAGCCTGGACGCGGGGCTACCTGATCGCCGACGAACAGCGGCTGGCGGACTTTCTGGAGGAAGTCGGCCGCTACCGCAGGGGCGTGCTGCGCGTGGATCCGGCGGTCGCCGATCTGCGGCTATCCGGTGTTTTCCCCCTGGCCGACACAGACCGCATTCTGGATACGTTAAGCCGCGTACTGCCGGTTGCGGTGCAGCGGCGCACCCGCTTCTGGGCCACGATCGTGCCCGCCGAGTAAGCCAACCGCAGAAATTTTCGCGTTCGACTGCCCGGTTTTCGTTGTCGCGGCACCTACCTAATGAGGGACCGGATTTTACGGAGGTCCAATCAAGAGGAAGAACATGCCCAACCAGCACCGCGCCCGGCAGCAACCGGAGCAGCCCCAACCATCTCCCATCGCCCTTGCGCTGTTGGCGCTGGGCGTCGCCCTTGCCGCGCCCCCCGTCCACGCCCAGGAAGCCGCCCCGGCCGCCGAGGTCCAGCATCCGGACTTCAAGATCCCCGCGGGCCCGTTGGCGCCGGCCTTGCGTGAACTGGCGGGCACCGCCGGCATCATGCTGACCTTTACGGCCGAGCAAACCGACGGCAAGCAGACCGCCGGCGTGCAAGGCCGCCACGCGACCCGCAGCGCCCTGGCGCTGTTGCTGTCGGGCACCGGCCTGCAGGCGGTGCAGTTGGATACCGGCGCCTACGTGCTGCGCGCAGCCCCGCCGCTGGCGCAGAACACCGCGACGCTGCCCCTGGTGACCGTGACGGCTTCGGCCGCCGCTCCGGGCACGACCGAAGGCACGCAGTCGTACACCACCGACAGCACCAGCACCGCGACCCGCATGAATCTGTCCATGCGCGAGACGCCGCAGGCGACCACCGTGATGACGCGCCAGCGCATTCAGGATCAGGGGCTGGCGACGGTCAATGACGTGGTGCAGGCCGCGCCCGGTCTGTTCTATCGCCGTTTCGGGCCGGAGCGCGCTTCTTTCTTTGCGCGCGGCATGTACATCGACAACATCATGTACGACGGCCTGCCCGTGGCCCTGGACAGTTCCAACCTGTCTCAGGATCTGCTGGTCACCGACATGGCGATCTATGACCACGTGGAAATCGTGCGCGGCGCCACCGGTCTGGTGCAAGGCGCGGGCAACCCGTCGGCGGCCATCAATATGGTGCGCAAACGGCCCACCAAGGATGTCCAGGTCTCGGCCATGGCCAGCGGCGGCAGCTGGGATCGCTACCGCGGCGAACTCGACGCTTCGGGCCCGCTCTCCGAGGACGGCAGCCTGCGCGGCCGCGCGGTGATCGCCACCCAGGACTACGGCAGCTACAAGCGCGGCGAAAGCAGCAGCGGCCAGACGTTCTACGGCATTCTGGAGAAGGATCTGGGCGAGGCCACCACGGTCACGCTCAGCGCGCTGCACCAGGAGAGCCGGGTGCACGGCAACGGCTTTACCGGCCTGCCCGTGGGCCGCGACGGCAGCAACCTGGATCTGCCCCGCTCGACCTCGTACGCGAATGACTGGGAGCACTGGAACAAAACCACGGACTCTGCCTTCGCCGCGGTAGACCACCGTTTCGACAACGGCTGGCGCATGCATATGTCGGCCTATTACGCGCAGGCCGAGATCGATATGCTGGGGCATTACCTCAGCTACAACATGACGTCCGGCCGCTACTCGCAGCTGGCCGCGCGCAACCTGCAGAAAGAAAAGCAAAGCAGCGTGGACATGTATGCCAACGGTCCGTTCGACCTGTTTGGCCGCACCCATGAACTGGTGCTGGGTGGCAGCTACCGTCATATCGATTTCGATGGCAACAGCCGCCAGGGTCTGGTGCTCAACAGCAATCTGGACCTCTACGACTTCGATCCCAACGCGGTCGCCAATCCCAACATCCCTTTGCGCGACTGGATGGACAGCAGCGTCACGCAACGCAGCGCGTACGCCACCACGCGCCTGAACCTGGCCGACCGCTGGAAACTGATCCTGGGCGCACGCCTGGACTGGTTCGATTACCACGACACCGTCAACACTTACCCCAATTTCAATGCCAATACCCCGTCGGTCACGGCGCATAACCGCTACAGCATCGACAATGAACTGACCAAGTACGCCGGCCTGATCTATGACGTGGACGACAATCACTCCGTCTACGTCAGCTACACCGATATCTTCAAGCCGCAGAACTACATGGATGCCAGCAATAAACTGCTGGATCCGGTCATCGGGCAGAACTATGAGTTCGGGGTCAAGGGTGAGTACTTTGGCGGGGCCTTGAATACCTCGGCCGCGGTGTTCCGCATGGATCAGAAAAACCGCGCCTTCCGCGCCTCTGATCAAACCCAGTGCGCAGGCTACCCGACGGTCACCTGCTACTCGGCCGCCGGCAAAGTCCGCAGCCAGGGGGTGGAATTCGAGGTCCAAGGCGCTATCACGCCGAACTGGCAGGTCAGTGTCGGCTACACCGTGGCCATCGCCCGGTACCGCAAGGACGCCACCGAGTCCAACGTGGGCAAGCTGTTCGACACCGACACGCCGCGCCACCAGTTCAAGCTGTCGACCATGTACCGCATGACGGGTGCCTTGCAAGGCTGGCGCGTTGGCGGGTCGTTCTACCGGCAAGGGGCCATCTACAACACGGGGACCACCAGCGGCGTGCCCTTCCGTATCAGCCAAAGCTCCTACACCATTACCGATCTGGTGCTGGGCTGGCAGGCTACGCCCAAGCTGGATTTGCAGCTCAACATCAACAATCTGTTCGACAAGAAGTACTACAACGCGCTGTCGGGCAGCGTGAGTTTTCCGAGCAACGTCTATGGCGAACCGCGCAACGCCATGCTGACCGCGCGCTATCAGTTCTGATGGCCGCAGGCGCGCCGACGGTCGGGCACCGTCGGCGCGCCGGTGCCGGGCCGCCGCCGGCCTCAAGCAAAATAACAATCATTTCCATATAGAATACGGCCTGTCCCCAACATCCTTGCTCGTACGCGCAGATGGCTTTTTCGCTCACGGCTGGCCCACGGCGCTGGCTGGCAGCGCTCCTGATATTGGCGGCTCTGGCCTTCTGGGCGCAGCGGGATGAAGCTCTATCCGCCGCGGCGCCCGCGGCCCAGCAAGCTGTCCCCGTCGAGGTCGTCCTGGCGCGCGCCGCCCCGCTGCGCCTGCAGCTCCATGCCATCGGCACGGTCACGCCGTTGGCGCATATCGTGTTGCGGCCCCAGGTCAGCGGCCTGCTCATGCGTCTGCACTACCGCGAAGGCCAAGTGGTGCAGGCCGGCCAGTTGCTGGCCGAAATCGATTCCCGCCCTTACCAACATGCGCTCAACGCCGCACTGGGCAAAGCGGATCAAACCCGTGCGCGGCTGGACAATGCGCGCGCCGATCTGGCCCGCTATACAGCGCTATCGCGCCAGGATGCCGTCGCCAGAAGCCAGCTCGATGCCGCGCGCAGCGCCGTCGAGCACGATGCCGGCCAACTGGCGGCCGACCAGGCCGGGGTGGATGAGGCGCGGCGCCAACTGGCCTTGACCCGCATCACCGCGCCGGTCAGCGGCCGCATCGGCCTGCGCCGCATCGATGCGGGCAATCATGTTCGCGCCAACGACACGCAGGGCCTGGCCACCCTGGTGCAAACCGGCGCCACCTCCGTCCTGTTCGACATCTCCGAAGCCCGGCTGCCCCTGCTGCGCGAGGCCATGGCCAATGCGGACACCCTGGCCGTCGAAGCCTGGGATGCCGACGACCGCCGCCTCGTCGCCCGGGGCACGCTGCAGGCGCTGGATAACCGTACGGGCAACGGCAGCGTGCGGCTGCGCGCCTCGTTTGCCAACGAGCAGGAACAGCTTTTCCCGTATCAGTTCGTCAACATCCGCCTGACGCTGCAACAGCAGGATCACACCCTCACCATCCCGGCGGCGGCCGTGCAGTATGGCGCGCAAGGCCCCTACGCCTATGTCATCGACAACGAAGGCAAGGCGCGCCGCAAGCCGCTGGAGATCGGCCTGAACACCGGCGGGCGGGCAGCCATCCTCGCGGGTCTGGCCGATGGCGAGCGCGTCGTCATCGAAGGCGTCGATCGCTTAAACGAAGGCCGCGCGGCAAAGATACTGGCCATCCAGGAAGACCTATGAATCTGTCGCGCCCTTTCATCCTCCGACCGGTGGCCACGAGCTTTCTGATGATCGCCCTGCTGCTGTCCGGCCTGCTCGCCTGGCGCATCCTGCCGGTAGCGGCCTTGCCGCAGGTGGACTACCCCATCATCCAGGTGACGACGCACTACCCGGGCGCCGGGCCGAACGTCATGGCGCGCGTGGTGACCGCCACGCTGGAGCGGCGCTTTGGCCAGATCCCCGGCCTGAAGCAGATGTCATCCTCCAGCGGCAGCGGCGTGTCGGTCATCACCCTGCAGTTTGCCCTGACCCTGCCCCTGGGCGTGGCCGAACAGGAAGTCCAGGCCGCCATCAGCGCCAGCAGCGCGCTGCTGCCCCAGGACTTGCCCGCCCCGCCCGTCTACCGCAAGGTCAATCCGGCGGACGTCCCCATCCTGACGCTGGCGGTCACGTCCGACACGGTGAGCCTGCCGCAGGTCTACGATCTGGTGGATACGCGCATGACGCAGCGCCTGGCGCAGCTCTCGGGCGTGGGCATGGTCAGCCTGGCCGGCGGACAACGGCCCGCGGTGCGCGTGCAGCTCAACCCGCTGGCCCTGGCCGCGCGAGGCCTGCAATCGACCGATGTGCAAAATGCCATCGCCAAGGCCAATAGCAATCAGCCCAAGGGCAGCTTCGACGGCCCCTTGCGCAACGTGCTCATGGATGCCAACGACCAGCTGCAAAGCGCTGGCGAATACCGGGAGCTCATTGTGGCCTGGCGCAATGGCGCCCCCGTGCGCCTGGGCGACATCGCCAAAGTCGAGGATGGCGCGGAAGACCGCTACCTCGCCGCCTGGGTGGATCGCCAGCCCGCGGTGCTGATCAATATCCAGCGCCAGCCGGGCGCCAACGTGATCGAGGTGGCCGAGCAGGTCAAGGCGCTGTTGCCGCAATTGGCTGCCTCCCTGCCCGCCGCGGTCAAGATCGACGTGCTCACCGACCGCACGCAAAGCATCCGCGCTTCGATACGCGGCGTGCAGTGGGAGCTGGTGTTCGCCGTCGGCCTGGTGGTGCTGGTGACTTTCCTGTTCCTGCGCAACCTGCCCGCCACGCTCATCCCCAGCCTGGCCGTGCCGCTGTCGCTCATTGCGACCTTCGGCGTCATGTATCTGGCCGGGTTCTCGGCCAACAATCTCACGCTCATGGCGCTGACTATCGGTGCGGGTTTCGTCGTGGACGACGCCATTGTGATGCTGGAGAACATCGCGCGTTATCGCGAACAGGGCCTGAGCCGGCTGGACGCCGCACTCAAAGGCGCCAGCCAGATCGGCTTTACCCTGGTGTCGCTCACGCTATCGCTCATCGCCGTGCTCATCCCCCTGCTGTTCATGGAAGATGTCGTAGGGCGCTTGTTCCGGGAATTCGCGGTCACCCTGGCGGTCGCCATCCTGATCTCGCTCGTCGTCTCGCTCACGCTCACGCCGATGATGTGCGCCTATATGCTGCCGGCGCACACCGAGCGCCCGGGCGGGTTGATGAGCCGCCTGCAGGCCGCCTATGCACGCCTGCTCGATGTCACGCTGCGCCACCAGCGCGCCACGCTGGCTGTCATGCTGGCCACGCTGGCGCTGACCGGCCTGCTCTACGCCGCCATTCCGAAAGGATTTTTCCCCACGCAGGATAGTGGTTTGCTGCAGGGCGTGACCGAATCGGCGCCAACCACTTCCTACGGCGCCATGGCCAGCCGCCAACAGGCCATGGCCCAAGCCTTGCTGGACGATCCGGATGTGGCCAGCCTGTCGTCCTTCATTGGCGTGGACAGCGCCAACACCGCCCTCAATACCGGCCGGCTGCTGATCAATCTCAAACCCTGGGGCGAGCGGTCGACCTCCATTGCCGAGATCATCCCGCGCCTGAATGAGCGAGCCAGGTCGGTGCAGGGGATCCAGCTGTACCTGCAGCCCGTGCAGGAACTCAATATCGAAGACCGCGTCGGCCGGGGCCAATACCAGTTCACGCTCAACTCCCCCGACGCCGGGCTGTTGGCGCAAGCGACGAGCCAATTGCTGCAGGCCTTGAGCGCGGTGCCCGCGCTGAGCAGCGTCTCCGCCGATCTGCAACGCGGCGGCCGGCAAGCCTATCTGGAGGTCTCGCGCGACACCGCCGCCCGCCTGGGCCTGAGCATGGAGGACGTCGCGCAGGCGCTTTACAACGCCTTCGGGCAACGACAGATCGCCACGCTGTTCACGCAGTCGAATCAGTATCGCGTGGTCATGGAGGTCGACCGCGAGCTCGCCGCCACGCCCCAGGCGCTCGATCGCATCTATCTTCAGACGGCGGCCGGCCAACCCATACCTCTGGCCACGCTGGCCACCGTCACAGAACGCGAAGCGCCCCTGACGTTATCGCGCCTGGGCCAGTTCCCGTCGGTCAATTTTTCCTTCAACCTCGCGCCGGGCGCGTCGCTGGGCGAAGCGGTGCAAGCCATCCAGGACACGGGTGCCGAGATCGGCATACCCGCCGGCGTGGAGTTGCGCATGCAGGGCGCCGCGGCGGCCTTCCAGGCCTCGCTCTCGAATACGCTGTGGCTGATGCTGGCGGCCATCGTCACCATGTATCTGGTGCTGGGCATGCTGTATGAAAGCGCCATCCATCCCATCACCATTCTTTCGACCCTGCCCTCGGCCACCGTGGGCGCCCTGCTCGCCCTCATGATCGGCGGCCGGCCGCTGGACCTGATCGCGGTCATCGGCATCATTCTGCTGATCGGCCTGGTCAAGAAGAACGGCATCATGATGGTGGACTTTGCCCTGGAGGCCGAACGCCAACGCGGCATGACCCCGCTGGCAGCCATACGCGAAGCCGCTCTGCTACGGCTGCGGCCCATCCTCATGACGACGCTGGCGGCGCTATTCGGCGCCTTGCCGCTCATGCTGGCCAGCGGCTCCGGCGCGGAGCTGCGCCAGCCCCTGGGGTGGGTGATGGTGGGGGGCCTGCTGGTGAGTCAGATGCTGACGCTCTTCACCACGCCGGCCGTGTATCTGTTTTTCCATAAGCTGGGTCAGGCGCGGTCCATGAAAGCCCGGCCCGCGCCGCGGTCATGATCCGCGCCCTCATCCAACGCCCGGTCGCCAGCATTTTTCTGGGGCTGGCGCTGATACTGATCGGGCTGGTGGCCTGGCGGCTGCTGCCCGTGGCACCGCTGCCTCAAGTGGATTTTCCGACGATCGAAGTGCGCGCCGAACTGCCCGGCGCCAGCCCGGAAAGCATCGCCAGCACCGTGGCCGCGCCCCTCGAGCGCGCACTGGGCTCCATCCCGGGCGTGACGGCCATCAGTTCCTCCAGCAACCAGGGCGCCACCCGCGTTCTGCTGCAATTCGAACTCGATCGCGACATCAATGCCGCCGCGCGCGATGTGCAGGCGGCCATCAATGCCTCACGCAGCGACCTGCCCTCGGGCATGCCAGGCAGCCCGACCTACCGCAAGGTCAATCCTTCGCAAGCGCCCATCATGGCGCTCGCCCTCAGTTCTCCCACCCGTTCGGCGGGCGCGCTATACGACATCGGCGCCTCCGTGCTGGCGCAACGCCTGGCGCAGGTGCCCGGCGTGGGGGAGGTGACACTCGGCGGCAGCTCATTGCCCGCGGTGCGCGTGCAGATCAACCCCAATCTGGCGGCGCAATACGGCTTGGCCCTGGACGACGTGCGCAGCGCCATCGACCAGGCAGCCGTACTGGGCCCGCAAGGCATGGTCGAAGCGCCCGGCCAGCGCTGGGAGATCGCCACGCAGGACCAGCCGCGACTGGCGCGCGACTATGAAACCCTGGTGCTGCGGCACCGCGATGGCGCCATCACCCGGCTCGGGCAGGTCGCCAAGGTGAGCGACTCGGTGGAAGACCGCTACAGCAGCGGCTTTCACAACGGCAACCCGGCCGTCGTGCTGATGATCAGCCGCCAGCCGGGCGCCAACATCATCGACACGATCGCCACCATCGACGCGACCCTGCCGGCGCTGCGCGCGCTGATGCCAGCCGATGTCGATCTCACCGTCGTGCTGGACCGTTCTCCAGGCATCAAGGCCACCTTGAAAGAAGCGCATATCACCCTGGGCCTGGCCACGCTGCTGGTCGTCCTCGTGGTGTGGTTCTTCCTGGGCGACTGGCGTGCGGCGGCCATTCCCAGCCTGGCCATCCCCATCAGTTTGATCGCCACCTTCGCGGTGATGTATCTGGCCGGCTTCTCCCAGAACAACCTCTCGCTCATGGCGCTCATCGTGGCGGCGGGGCTCGTGGTCGACGACGCCATCGTCGTGCTGGAAAACATCCGCCGGCACATGGAGGCGGGGCTGTCCGCCCGGCGCGCCGCCTTGCGCGGCGCCCGCGAAGTGGGTTTTACCTTGGTCGCCATGACGCTGGCGCTGACCGTGGTCTTCGCTTCCATCCTTTTTATGGGTGGTCTGGTGGAACGCCTGTTCCGGGAGTTCTCCATCACCCTGATTGCGGCCACGCTCATTTCGCTTGGCGTGGCCATCCTTATCATCCCCAGCCTCTGCGCCGCCTGGCTCAAGCCCACGGCGCCGCGCGCCAGCGGCCGGCTGTTTGGCAACGTCCAGCGCGCCTACGGCGACAGCCTCTGGCGCACGCTGCGCCATCCACGCCTGACGCTCACCTCGCTGGCCGCCATCATCGGCCTGAACGTTGTGCTCTATACCCAATCGCCCAAAGGCTTTCTGCCCACGCAGGACACCGGCCAATTGCTTGGCTTCGTGCGCGGCGATGACGGCTTCTCCTTCCAGGTCATGCAGCCCAAGATCGATGCCTATCGCAAACTGGTGCTGCAGCACCCCGCGGTGCAGGACGTCATCGGCTATAACGGCGGCAGCCTGGGCATCAGCAACTCGCTGTTTCTCATCCGCCTCAAACCGGATCGCCAGGAAAGCGCCTCGCAAGTGGTCGATTGGCTGCGCGGCCATGCGCCGGAGGTCGCTGGCGGCATGTTCTACATCAACGTCGATCAGGATCTGCGCCTGCCCGGCGGTTTCGACACCTCGGGAGACCATGAACTGGCCATTCTGGCCAGCGACGTCGGCATGCTGCGGCAATGGTCGCGCAAGATCTCGCAGAAACTGCAGGACGCGCCAGAACTGCAGAACGTGGATGCCGTCGGCGATGCGGCCACGCAACAGGTCTACATCGACATCGACCGGCTGGCCGCGCAGCGCCTGGGCGTGGACATGCAGACCGTCGCCAGCGTGCTGTCCAACTCGTTCAGCCAGCGGCAGATCGCTACCCTTTACGATCCCCTCAATCAGTATCGCGTCGTGCTCGAACTCGATCCCCGTTACACCGAGGATCCCGATGTGCTGGAACGCGTTCAGGTCCTGACGGCCAGCGGCGAACGCGTGCCGCTGACCGCTTTCGCAAAGTATGAATACAGCATGGTCAACGACCGGGTCTTTCACGACGGGCAGTTCGTGGCCACGGGGTTGGGCTTTTCCCTGGCGCCAGGTGTGTCCCTGGAACAGGGCCTGGCGGCCATAGACCGCAACATGGCCGAGCTCATGCTGCCAGCGCAGATTCAAACCCGGCTCGGCGGCAGCGCGCGCAGTTTCCAGAAAGCGATGCAGGATCAGCCGCTCCTGATTCTGGCCGTGCTGGTCGCGATCTATCTCGTCCTGGGCATTCTGTATGAAAGCCTGCTGCATCCGCTGACCATCCTCTCGACCCTGCCGTCGGCCGGCATCGGAGCGCTGCTGGCGCTGCGTCTGGCCGGCATGGAGTTCTCGCTCATCGCATTGCTGGGGCTGTTCCTCTTGGTGGGGGTGGTCATGAAGAACGCCATCCTGATGATCGACTTCGCGCTCGTGCTGGAGCGGCGCGAAGGCATGAGCCCGCCGGCGGCCATCCACCGCGCCGCCATGCTGCGTCTGCGCCCCATCCTCATGACCAACCTGGCCGGCTTGCTGGGTGCGCTGCCGCTGATGCTGGGCCTGGGCGAAGGCTCGGAGTTGCGGCGGCCCCTGGGCGTGGCCATCGTGGGCGGCCTGTTCATCAGCCAGCTGCTCACGCTCTACACCACGCCGGTGGTCTACCTGGCCCTCGATGGCCTGCGGCAACGGTGGCGGCAGGCCCGCGCGCGGCGCGCGTCGTAAGGCGGCCATGCGCTCTACACTAAGCGCATGCGCATCCAACTGCTCTCCGATCTGCACCTCGAAACCAACCCGGATTTCGTGTTCTCGCCCGCCCCCGACGCCGACGTGCTGGTGCTGGCCGGCGACATCGGCTCGTATCAGGCCGGCTCCCGCCTGCCGGACGACGATTTCGGCCTGGGGCGCTTCGCGCATGCGCCGGGGCGCGCCCGCCACATTGTGTTCGTGCCAGGCAACCATGAGTTCGACGGCCTGGGCTATCACGCGGCCACCGCAAGGCTCAAGGCGCTGTGTGCGCAGCTGGGCATTCACTGGCTCGAGCGCGATACGCTGCATCTGGATGGCGTGCGTTTTGTCGGCACCACCCTCTGGACCGACTTCGAAGCCTTGGCCAGCAGCCAGTCAACCGAGACCGCGCGCCGCCAGCAGCTCGACAAAGCCTACCGGGCCGCCAACTTCTATCTGCGCAAGAACACCACGTTCAAAGACGACGGCCAGCCCATGCTGGCCGAAGACCTGCGCGAACTGGGACTGCAATGCCAGCATTGGCTGCGCGACGCCCTGGCGTGCCCGTTCGCCGGGCCGACCGTGGTTATCACGCATTTCGCGCCCAGCCTGCGCAGTGCCGATCCCCGCTATGGCCTCACCCCGGGTACGGCCGGGTTTTGCAATGCCCTGGACGACCTTTTCGTGCACGCCGATCTCTGGATACACGGCCATCTGCATTGCCCCAATGACTACGTCGTCCAAGACGCCGCCACCGGCCGCCGGTGCCACGTCATCGCCAACACACTGGGCTATCAGAAAAAAGGCGAGCAGGAGGGCTTTCGCCCGCACTGCGTCGTGGACGTGGCGGCGCGCTAATCGCCCCGTCCGCAGGCTTGCGGCTTGTCATGGACGCCAAACCGCTCCACCATCGTTGCGCTGGCCGCGTTCAGCCCGACCACCTCGACTTGCTTGCCCGCGCGCCTGAGCTTCATAACCACCTTGTCCAAGGCCTCCACCGCGGAGATGTCCCAGAAATGGGCGGCCGAGACGTCGAGCACGACGCCATCGACGGCCTCTTTGAAATCGACCTCCTGAGCAAAGCGGCCTGCGGACGCAAAGAAGACCTGCCCGCTGTAGTCATAGCGACGCTGGCGGCCATCCGGCGACAGGCTGCTGCGCACGCTCAACATCCGCCTGACCTTGCCGGCGAAGAATACGCCGCTTAGCAATACCCCGGTCAGCACGCCGCGCGCCAGATCATGCGTCCAGACCACGACCATCACCGTCGCCAACATGACCACGCTGGACTGCCAAGGATGGGTCCGCAGTTTGAACACAGCGTTCCAACTGAATGTGCCGATGGACACCATGATCATGACGGCCACCAGCGCCGGCATGGGGATGCGCGCCACCCACGGCCCTAAAACCACGATCAGAAACAGTAAAAGGGCTCCCGCCACGAACGTGGACAGGCGGCTGCGCCCGCCCGAACGCACGTTGATCACCGACTGACCGATCATGGCGCATCCGCCCATGCCGCCGAGCAATCCGGTCACGAAATTGGCGATGCCCTGCCCCTTGCATTCGCGCCGCTTATCGCTGGGCGTATCCGTCATATCGTCCACGATCTGCGCGGTCAGCATCGACTCCAACAGACCGACCGCCGCCATGGTGAGCGAATAAGGCCAGATGGTGCGCAGCGTATCCAGCGTCAGCGGCACCTGGGGCAAGGCAAAGCTGGGCAGCGCCGAAGGCAACGCCCCCATGTCGCCCACCGTGTTGACCTGCAGCCCAAAATAGATCGAGATCGCCGTGAGCACGAGGATCGCCACCAGCGGCGACGGCACCGCACGCGTCAGGTAGGGAAACAGATAGATGATCGCCAGACCTGCCGCCACCATGACATAGGTGGTTGGACCGACCCCGATCAATTGCGGCAGCTGCGCCATGAAAATCAGGATGGCCAGCGCGTTCACAAAGCCCGTGATGACCGAGCGCGACACATACTGCATCAGCAGATCCAGCCGCAAGAACCCCGCGATGACCTGAAATACTCCCATGAGCAGCGTGGCGGCAAACAGATACTCCAGCCCGTGGCTTTTGACCAAAGGCCCGACCAATACCGCCACGGCCGCCGTAGCCGCCGAGATCATGCCGGGGCGGCCACCGACGCATGAAATGATGACCGCGATCGAGAACGAGGCATAAAGCCCTACCCGCGGATCTACCCCCGCGATGATGGAAAAGCCGATGGCCTCGGGGATCAGGGCAAGGGCCACCACAATGCCCGCCAATACATCGGCGCGCGGACTGGACAGCCAGTCGCGGCGAAACGTGGAAAGAAAAGACATGAAAGCTGAGCTGACGTTGGCAAGCGAAACGCCGCGACCCTGCGCGTCATCTGCCGGGCTGCGGATGAGCCCGCATTCGCTTGAAGTTGTCCGAGGGATAGGCGCCCGGCCGAGCCACCCGGCCTGGCCGGGTCCACCAAAGATCGCTGTCAGAGCGACACGGCTTCCGTTGCAGAAGCCGTGGGCGGAATTCTACACGCGCAGGTCGATGGCCTGCAGCCCTGGCGGGCCCCAGGCCTCACGCTGACGGCGTCTTGCGCCACTGCGCCATGGAATCCAGCAGCATTTTCAAGCCGGTCTCGAAGCTGCGCTTGGCGTCCAGTTCGGTAAAGGGCCCGAGCATGTAATGCGCCGCAGCATAGTCCTGCGTGGAGGCGGCCTCCAAGCGCTTGCGGATGTATTTGGCATGCATGGCGGGCAACTGGCGGCTGACATCTGCATAGGCGGCCGTCATGATGTATTGCGCGAGCAGGTGGTAGCCCATCGCGGTGTCCTCAGGGCTGAACCCCCCGCTGCGAAAGATCTCGGCCACGCGGTTCAGATACACCAGCCCATAGTCCGTCTGGCCAGCCTCCACCTGCTGAAACAGGCGGAACCGATTGTGCGCCATCACATAGCGCAACACCCCGCCGTACTCGACCATGAAGTCGTAGCTCAAACGCGCATGGCGCTCGATATCCTGGCGCCACTGCCCGGTGAGCTCGACCAGCCCTTGCACCCGGCGCTTGAAGTACTCGTTCACCACCCCGGAAATCAATCCATCCCGGCTGCCGACGTAGTAGTGGATCAACGAGGACGCGACACCGAAGTCCCGTGCCAGGCCGACGATGGACAACTCCTCCAAGGGCTCGACCTTGGTGAGCTGCACCGCCCGCTCGATGATCTGGGCACGCGAAATCAGCGGCGTGTCGGCCAGGCTTTCCTGGGCGACCTTCGGCGGACGGCCGCGCCGGCGCGGCGCTTCGCTCGCGGTGGCGCGGCTTGCAGAGGCGGTGACAGGCGCGGTAGCAGCTTCTTTTTTTGCCAAGCGTGAACCCCTAATTGACTGTGCATCAATTTTACCCTAGCATTAATTTACAGGGTGTCAATTAAAGAGCGAGGCAGACTTGAGCGAGATCAAAAAAGCGGCGGTAACGGCGGGGCTACGAGGCGCGGGCTGGTCCGCGCAACGCATGGACAGGCCGTACCGCTTGCGGCCTTACCCCTTACGCACGGCCGATGGCCAGCGCACCTTGGGTTTGCTCTACAGCCAGACGGGCAAGGAGACATCCGTGGTCTGCCTGATGCATCCGCGCGAGTTCTCCGGCACGCCCTATCTGGTGCCCGATATCCTGGACGCCGGCGCAGCCTGCTGGGTGCAGGCACCCCGCGCCATCGGCAACGATTTGCGCCTGGAACACGAAGTGGCCCTGCTCGACGTGGCAGCCGCCCTGGTGCATCTGCGCAAACTCGGCTTTACCCATATCACGCTGCAAGGCACCTCGGGTGGAGCGGGGCTTTTCGGCTTCTACGCCCAGCAAGCCCTGCGCGCGCCCGAGCGCCGGCTCAGCCATACCCCCGGCGGACGGCCCGTCAAACTGGCCGAGGCCGACATGCCCGCGCCGGATGCGTTGATTTTCGTGTCCCCCCATCCCGGCCAGGGCAAGTTGCTCATGCAGAGTCTGGACCCTTCCGTCGAGAACGAGTCGGATCCTTTCTCAGTCCTTCCCGAGCTCGACCCCTTCAGTCCGGACAACGGCTTCAGCCTGTCAACAACGTCCGCCACCTATGACGCGGACTTCGTGCGCCGCTATCGGGCCGCCCAGCAGGCACGCGTCACTCGCCTCGACACGCTGGCCCATCAGTTGATCGCCACACGCGCCGCGGCGCGCAAAGACCTCAAGCAGCAAGGCGACGCCGCCACGGCGGACCTGCGGCGACGCGCCGCGTTCACGCCTATCCTGACCTTGTGGCGCACTGACGCGGACCTGCGCTGCTGGGATCTGAAGCTTGACCCTTCCGACCGGGCAATAGGTTCGCTATGGGGCGCGGACCCCTTCGTCTCGAACATGGGCAGCATTGCCTTTGCGCGGCTGATCACGCCCGAATCATGGCTATCGACATGGTCGGGCCTCAGCTCCCGCGCCAGTTTCACGCAGTTTGGCGGCGAACTGAGCCTTCCGACCTTGATGCTGGAATACACCGGCGACCAGGCGGCGTTCCCCAGCGATATGGATCAGATATTTGCCTCGCTGGGCAGTACCGACAAGACCCGCGTCAAAGTCCGCGGCAATCATCACGGCATGGCGTTAAACGAAGCAGAAGAATCTGGCCAGTTGATCGCCGGGCGCCACATTCAGGACTGGTTGCGAACCCATCTGCCCACGCACGCATAGCTTCCCAGTCCGCAGCAACGCCCTTGCCCGGGACGACCTCTCTGGCCCGGGTGGCGGAAAACCACAAGAAGATGAGCTGACCCCGTCGCGACGAACGTGGCGCTCGCCCGAATTCAGGAGACATACCCATGCTGTCAATCAGATCAACGCTGGCGGCTCTGGCTGCCGCGGCTTTGCTCGTCCCGGGCGCGCACGCCGCGGCGGGCTTCCCCGACAAACCGATTCGTTTGTTCGTGCCCTCCCCTGCCGGCAGTGCGCCGGATGTGATGGCCCGCGTCATCGGTGACGCCCTGGGCAGACGCATGAAGCAAACCATCATCGTCGAGAACAAACCGGGCGCCGGCGGCATCGTCATGATGAATGCCTTAAAAGCAGCGCCCGCCGACGGCTATACCCTGGGATTCGCCCAGGCTGCCGTGGCGGCGGTCACCCCACTGACGTACAAAAGCGCCAACTACTCGATGACGCGGGACGCCGACATCGTCGGCACCGTGGGCATCACCCCCATGGTGTTCACCGCCAGCAAGCAATTTGCTCCGAATACCTTGGCTCAAGCGCTGGACCAGGCGCGCGCCCACCCCGAAGGCGTCACGATCGGCAGCCCGACGCGCAGCTCCATCCCGGACCTGGCCTCCGGGCTGCTCGCGGCCAAAGCCGGGGTCAAGGTCAGGCAAATCCCCTTCTCCGGCTCGCCTCAGGGCGTGCAGGCTGTCGTCTCCGGGCAGATCGATATGTATGCCGATGCCGTGGCCCCGCTGACCGGCCTGATCAAAGGCGGCAAACTCAAAGCCTTGGCGGTCGCCGCGGACGCTGAACTGCCCGGCCTGGAAGGCATCCCGCTGGCCAAGGACACCGTCCCGGGGATGGTCATCTATGGCTGGTTCACCCTCCATGCGCCGAAAGGGACGCCGGACGGCATTCTCAAGCAGCTGAATGCCCAACTCAACCAGGTGCTCGCAGAGCCGGAAGTGATCGCGCAATTCCGCAACCTGGGCACCTATCCCAAAACATCCACCCTTGAAGAAGCGGCCGTTTTCCTGCGCGAACAGCAGGCGCTTTTGGGTGACGTCATCAAGCAGATGAACATTACGGCGGAATGAGCGAGGCAGCGATCGTGAAGGCAGAAGTTCAACACCACATTCCCGGCGTGGTCTACCCCTCGCCACACACCGTGCGCCGCTACGTCGAGGCCGGTGCATTGACCGACGAAACGCTGGTGGAAGGATTCCAACAATCCGTCGCCCGTTTCCCCGACCATATCGCGCTGCAATGCACGGAGCAGTCGTACAGCTATCGTCAGCTCGACGACATCACAGACCGCCTCGGCGGCGCGCTACTCAAAATGGGCGTGCGGCCCTTGGACAGAGCGGTGCTGCAACTGGGCAACAGCCCGGAGCTGGTCATCGTCTTCCTGGCCTGCCTGAAAGCCGGAATCATCCCGATCTGCACGCTTGCGGCGCACCGCGAACACGAGATCGGCTTTCTCGCCGAGCTCGGGGAAGCCCGGCTGCATATCGTCCAGGGAGACGACCCCAAGTTCGATGACGTCGAATTTGCGCGGCAGATGCAAGCCCGGATCCCCGGCATCGAGTGGATCATTCAAGCCCGCGGCGCCACGCGTGACGGCGCCGTCGGCCTGCATGCGCTGGCCAACGGCATCGAGCCGGCCGAAGCGCGTCAGTGGTTGCAACAGGTCTGCCGCGACCCCTTACAGGTGGCCGTCTTTCAGCTCTCTGGCGGCACCACCGGCGCGCCCAAGATCATCCCGCGTTTCCATAGCGAATACCTATACAACATGCGGTCCGTCGCCAAGGTCAATGGCTACACCAGCGAGGATGCGCTGTTCATGCCGCTGCCCATGGTCCACAACCTGAACATGGGTTGCTGCTTCGGGCCCTTCCTCATGACGGGCGGCACAGTCGTTCTCGCGCCGAGCATGAGCACGGCGGACGTGCTGCAGACCCTGCAAACGTATCAACCGACCTGGCTGTCGGTGGGTGCCTTGCTCGCCCGCATTCAGCCCGCGCTGGACTCGGGGCAGTTGCAACTGCGGCGCCTGCGCGGCGTCATCGCGCCCAATGGCGGTCCACGGCTGCGGCAGATCTTCAATGCGCCGGTGCGGCACATTTTCGGCATGACCGAAGGCGTCATCATGCTGACGCGGGAAGAAGACCCGCAGATCATCCAGGACTACACCGTCGGCCGGCCGGTCTCGGAGCACGACCGGGTAAAGCTGCTGGTGCCGGGCACCGATCAGGAGATCACCGAAGACGAGGTGGACGGCGAGTGCGCATTCTCCGGCCCGTACACCATCCATGGCTATTACAAGGCGGAGGACCGAAACCGTGAGCAGTTCACGGCGGACGGCTTCTACCGGTCAGGAGACTTGATGATGGCCCGCACCATCGATGGCGTGCGCTACTTCCAGTTTCGCGGCCGCACCAAGGATGTCGTGAGCCGTGGCGGGGAGAAGATCAATTGCGAAGAAGTGGAGATCCTCATCCGCCGCCATGCAGCCGTCACCAATGTGCAGATCTGTGCCATGCCCGATCCCGTGCTGGGAGAAAGGGCCTGCGCTTTCATTCAAGCCAAGCCGGGCCAGACCGCGCCCGACGTCGCCGCCCTCGGTGCCTTTCTGAAAGAAGAAGGGCTGGCCAAATTCAAGTGGCCAGAGCGGGTGGAGAGCGTCGACGAGTTCCCCATGACCAAAACGGGCAAGCTCAGCAAGGTCATCCTGCGCCAATTGATCGTCGACAAGCTGGCCGCGGAAGCGGCAGCCAAGAAGGGAGAAACAGAATGAGCAAGCAACAATCGTTACCGCTGCAAGGCGTCCATCACACCGCACGCCCGACGTGGAAACTGGCTGAGACCGTGCATTTCTATCGCGATCTGCTCGGCCTGCCTTTGGTCCATGCGATCTCCGCGCGCGGCTGGGGGCCGGACAATCACGCCGATTTTCTGCATTTTTTCTTTGACAGCGGCAATCACAGCACCATCGCGTTCTTCTACTACATCGGGGCCGATCAACCGGACTTCGCTCAGCCCAAGCCGGACTACCGCTACAAAGCCACCCACACCGCCTGGCGCGTGGACACACGCGAACAACTGCTCGCCTGCCGCGCCAAGGTCGAGGCGGCAGGAATCCAACTGAACTACCAGATCCGCCACGAAGTCATCGAGTCGATCTACTTCTTCGATCCCAACGGCTACTCCATCGAGATCACCTGGCAAGCGCGCCCGTTCACCCAACTGGACATCGACGACGCCGCACGCACCATCAACGCCGCAGTGGAACTGTCGCAGCAACCCGGCGCGCTCACCGGCATCGATGCGGTCTGGCAGCGCAAGGCGCAGTTGCTCGCGCAAGAACTGGAGAACGTGTGATGCCCACGATTTTCGTACTCGACGTCGAAGAGTTTTCCCCCTTGGTGCAGCATGCGCGCCAGCGCGAAGGGCTGCGCGTCCTGGGCCCGACCAAGGGCTATTGGCGCATCGAGGCGCAGGGCGAGCTGCGATTCTCGCGGCAGGACCTCGGCTTCAAGCCCGCGGTCTGGAACGGTGCGCTCACGGGCGGGCTGATCGGCGAAGTCGTTCAATTCGACAAGGACACGCTGCGCATCGTCGACCGGAGCTGCCCATGAAGATCGCAGTCATAGGCGGAGGCCCGGCCGGCCTGTACTTTGCCATGCTGGTGCGCAAGCGGCAGCCGGCCTGGTCCGTCACGGTCGTCGAACAGAACCCGCCGGATGCCACCTTTGGTTTTGGCGTCGTGATGGCAAGCTCGGGCCGCAATAGCCTGCACGCGGCCGACGCGGAGAGCCACGACGCGCTCATTGCGAAAATGGCCTTCACCGACCGGCAAGTCATCACCGTCAAGGAAACCCCGCTTGTCATCGAACGTCCCGACAAAGGCGGCGCCATCCGCCGCATCGATCTGCTGGAGGTATTGCAAGCCTCGGCCTTACAGGCAGGCGTCGAGATCCGCAGCGGCGTACGCCTGGCGTCGCTGGCCGATCTGGAGGACCTGGGCCTGGGCGATGCCGATCTGATCGTGGGTGCCGATGGGGTGAACTCCATGGTGCGCCATGAAGATGAGGCCGGCTTTGGCACGCATCGCTCGCACCTGACCAACCATTTCGCATGGTTTGGGGTCGGCAAAGCCTTCCCCAGCCCGGCGCTCGTCTTTCGGCAGTACGAGGGCGGCTCCTTTGTGGCCCACTACTACCCCTATGCCGCTGACCGCAGCACCTTCGTCGCCGAGTGCGACGACGCCACATGGCACCGCTTCGGGATGGAAGAACTCAGCCCCGACCACAGAGCGGCCCTGTTCGAAAAAGTCTTCGCCGCCGAACTGGACGGCTTCCCGCTCTTGTCGAACAACTCGGCGTGGCGGCAGTTTCCCGTCATCAGGAACGCACGCTGGCATAGCGGCAACAAGGTGCTGATCGGCGACGCGCAGACCAGCGCGCATTTCTCCATCGGCTCCGGAACCCGCATCGCCATGGAGGATGCCATCGCCCTGGCCCAAGCCGTAGGCGAGGCCGACGGCACGATCAGGCAGGCCTTGCACGCCTTCGAGCAAAAGCGCCGACCGGAGAAAGAAAAGCTGATCTCCGCCTCTGAACGCTCCTATCTCTGGTACGAAGAGGTCGGCAACTGGCTGCGTCAGTACACGCCGCATCAATTCGTCTACCACTTCATGACCCGCACCGGACGCGTGAATGACCAGCGCCTGGCTGCCGCCTATCCCGCCCTTTATGCCGCGCTGCAGACCTCGGGCGCCACCGCCCGCCATGGGGCGCAGCCATGACCCTCATCAGCTATGAAAGCGTGATCAGCGCCACGCCCTTTGTCGTTCGGCGGCGCGTTCGCTGGGGAGAGTGCGACCCCGCGGGCGTGGTCTACACCGGCAAATTCGTCGACTACATGCTCGCGGCCGTCAACCTCTTCTACGCGAACCTGGCGCCTGTCGAGTTCAGGCAACTGCTCGGCGAGCTTGGTATCGGCATGCCATGCCGGGGCCTGGATATGGACTTTCGCGGCGCGCTCTGGCCCGAAGACGAGTTTGAGATCAGGGTCGGCGTCCAGGAGATACGCCGCTCGACCTTTGACATGCGCGTGCACGGCTATCAGGAGGGCGGCCGCGACATCTTCCTCGGGCGATTCAGCGCGATCTGCATTCCGGGCGACGGCCAACGCAAAAGCGTCGCCATTCCCGCAGCGCTGCGTTCCTTGCTTGAAAGCCATACGTACGAGACATGAACATGACCAAGACTTATCGCATCGGCCAGATTGTGCCCAGCTCCAACACCACGATGGAGACCGAAATCCCGCAGATACTGCGCCGCCGCGAACAGGACCATCCCGAACGCTTCACGTTTCACTCCGCGCGCATGCGCATGCACAAAGTGACGCCCGAGGAACTGCAGGCCATGAACGCCCAAGGCGTGCGTTGCGCAGCGGAACTGGCCGACGCAAGAGTCGATGTCATGAGCACCGCATGTCTGGTCGCGATCATGGCGCAGGGGCCGGGCTACCATCGCCAGGTCGAACAAGACTTCGCCGCCGTGGTCGCCGCCAATGCCGCGCAATCCCGCGTGATGACATCGGCTGGCGCCCTCATACACGGGCTGCGCAAACTCGGCGCCAAGAAAATCTCCCTCATGGCCCCCTATATGAAGGGCCTGACCGCAAAGGTCATCGACTACATCGAGGCCGAAGGCATAGAGGTTGTGGATAGTTTGAGCTTCGAAATTCCCGATAACCTGGAAGTCGGCCGTCGCGACCCGCAACAGCTCTTGCAAGACGTCAAAAAGCTGAATACCGCCAACGCCGATGTGGTGGTGCTGTCCGCCTGCGTGCAAATGCCTTCACTGCCGGCCATCCAGCAAGCGCAGAACAGCCTCGGCCTGCCCGTCACCTCCACCGCCATCTGCACCGCGCGGAACATGCTCGATCTGCTGGCGCTGGATGCCCGCATCCCTGGCTATGGGCGGCTGCTGGAGATTCAATAGCTGCGACGTCCGCGTGAATCGCGGGCAAAGGCTGCCTCTGCCCCGAGTCCACCGCCCAGTCGTTCAGACGGCCGGCCCGATGGACGGGCCAGGCACGAAGGCCGGAGAAAGCGGCTGCTGACCCCCCAAGCAGGGCATAGCTGGTTTGTTGCTCGTCGTCAGCCGCATCACGTGCTCGTGACGGCGGAAGTGCCATCGCGTATTCGACACATGTCCTACCCGTCGGCGGCTGTTCTCGATGCTATGGCACCGCGGCCGGCGTGATGGTCGCGGTACCGTTTACCGCCACGCCACCGCCGACTCCTGAAGGTCTCTTCCCCATACGGTGCTTGCCTTCGCCGCGCTCACGTGCATGACGCGCCGCCTCCGGGTTCGCCAAGGCTGATCGCAAGACGATGCCGTCGACAACGACACCGTCGATGCCGCTCCACCACGTGTCAGATCCGCTCAACCACCAGGCCCCGTAGGCGCGCCGTCAGGCGCCGCCATCGTTGCGGCCTCCCGCTTGCGGGCCCACCCTACACGTAGCGACCTGGCCCAGGCATCTACGTACCCCCACCCTGGATCTACCCCTTCGCCTCAACGCATTAACGCGGCCTCGATCTGCCCTGGATCTGGCCGCGCACTGATGCCGCATCGCTGAAAGCGCCATTTCTCGACTCAGCATCTCCCAGCCTGGCGAGCCACAACAGACTTTCAATACATAATTAATTTGAATGTTTATACATAGATAAATATTGATTGAACGAATGTATCCACGCTCGTAGCCTATGCGCAAGTTCACACAGACGATGCGAGTCGCATAGGGAAAATGAAGGAATACGTAGACTACATAATCGTTGGCAGTGGCCCGGCGGGTTCTGTCATCGCCAAGAGACTGAGCGAACGTACTCATCGAACCATCTGTGTGCTTGAAGCCGGGTGCGAGGACAGGAATTTCTTCATTCGCGTGCCTGCGGGTTTCGTGAAAACACTCTATGCCGGCAAGATCACCTGGAACTATCAAGCCGAGCCCTCCCTCGCCACCCACAGCCGCAAAATCGCGATGCCGCAAGGACGCGTGGTTGGCGGTTCAAGCTCGGTCAACGGCCTAGTCTATTCGCGCGGTCAACGCGAGGACTTTGACGATTGGCGGGAAATGGGAAATCCCGGCTGGGGCTATTCGGACGTTCTGCCCTATTTCAAGCGCTCCGAGCACCGAATCGGCCCTTGCGATCCCGCGTATCGCGGCCTGTCTGGCGAGCTGCCTGTCACCAATCCGGACTGGACATCGCCTCTGTGCGAGGCCTTCATCAAAGGCTGTTCGGAATTCGGCATCCCCGAGAATCCCGACTACAACGGGGAACATCAGCTCGGCGCCGGTTACTTCCAGCGTTATATCTACCAAAGCAAGCGCGTGAGCTGTTCGGATGCCTTCCTCAGACCAGCCATGAAAACGGGGCGAGTCCAGCTAAAGACGGATGCCCAAGTGTGCGAAATCCTGTTCGAAGGCAAGCGAGCTGTTGGCGTTAAGTACCTGCAAGGGGGCGCCACACACACGCTCTACGCCAACCATGAGGTCATCCTGAGCGCGGGTGCGGTGAATTCTCCGAAAATTCTGCAGCTCTCGGGCATCGGCCCGGCAGAACTTCTGGCCCAGCACGCCATACCGGTGAGGCATGCGCTGCCGGGGGTCGGAGAGAACTTCCGCGACCACTACACCGTACGCTCCATTTCGCGGGCGAAATCCGTCACCACGCTGAATGAGCTGGCAAGGGGCTGGCGCCTGGGCAAGGAGATACTCAACTGGTTTCTGCGTAAACCCAGCATTCTCAGCCTGAGCCCGTCGATGGTTCACGTCTTCTGGAAAACCCGTTACAGCCCGCATCGGGGCGATATCCAGGTGCTCTTTACGCCAGCGAGCTACAAGCCCGGCAGCAATTATGTCCTGGATGACTTGCCCGGCATGAGCACCGGTGCCCGCCAGCAACGTCCTGAAAGCAGTGGCTACGTCCGCGTTCAGTCGAAAGACCCCCTTGTCGCGCCGCTCATCCAACCGAATTTTCTCGCGCACGAACTGGATCAACGCACCCTCGTCGAAGCCTTGAAACTGGCCCGGCAGCTCATGTTGTCCTCGGCCATGGCGCCGTTCCTGGCCAGTGAACTGCAACCCGGAACGGATGTGTCGCGCGATGACGAATGGCTGGACTATGCCAGGCAAAAGGGAACCACGGGCTATCACATGGTTGGCACCTGCAAGATGGGAGCGCGTGACGACCTGATGGCCGTAGTGGACGCGAATCTTTGTGTCCATGGCCTGCAGAACCTGCGTATCGCAGATGCGTCTGTCATGCCCCAAGTCCCCTCCGCCAACACTCTCGCAGCCAGTCTGATGATAGGCGAGAAGGCAGCCGACATGGTGCTTGCCGCGTAAGCACGCCACCACAAATTCATATCAAGGAGCTATATATGACTACGGTCGACCTCAATGTTCTTAAATCCGTTTCGCTGCAAAGCCTGATTGGCGGCCAACGCGTAGGCGGCGCAACCTCGTTTACCGTCTACGACCGTTACTCCGGCGAAGCGATTGCGCAGGTCGACCAAACTTCGCAAGCGCTCATCAAGCAGGCCGTCGTGGTTGCCCGCCAGAATCTCGACAAGATCCCCGACGGCTATGAGCGCTCGCGCATTCTGCGCAAAGCAGCGGACATTATCCAGTCTCGCAAGCAGGTGTTCATCGACATAATGGCTCTGGAGGCAGGTTTCACCGCCGCGGAGTCATTCAACGAAATCGCTCGCGGTCTGGACACGCTGGAAATCGCGGCAGAGGAAGCCAAACGAATCTGCGGCGAGATGATTCCGATGGACAGCAATCCTGGCCAAAAAGACCGCTTGGCGTTTACCTTGCGCACCCCTGTCGGCATCGTCTGCGCGATCACACCGTTTAACGCCCCCTTCAACGCGCTGCTGCACAAAGTCGCTCCCGCCATCGCAGCCGGCAATGCCGTGATCATCAAGCCATCGGGGTACACGCCCTTGACGGCCAGTCTGATCTGCGACGTCCTGATCGAAGCGGGTTGGCCAGCCGAAGTGCTATCCCTCATTCAGGGCGAAGGCGCCGAGGCGGGTGAATGGCTGCTGGAAGAACAGGACATCAATTTCTATACGTTTACTGGCAGCACACGCGTAGGCCGCATCATTCAACAGAAAGCCGGGGCGCGGCGCACGCAATTGGAACTAGGAAGCATCGCCTGCACGGTGCTGTGCGCCGACGCCGACCTCGACCTCGCGTTACCTCGCATCCTTCGCGCCACGTTCCGCAAGGCGGGCCAGGTATGCACGTCGATACAACGGCTCTACGTCGCCCGGTCTCGTATGGAGGAAGTGAGTGCTCGGCTCGAGAAAGCCACGAGTGCGCTGCGAAGCGGTGATCCCAAACAAGCTGAGGTCGATTTCGGCCCCATGATCGCCGAGCGGGAGGCGATGCGCGCCGAGTCCTGGATCAAGGAAGCCGTTGCGATGGGCGCCCAAGTCCTCACCGGGGGCAGCCGCAACAAATCCGTACTCGAACCGACCATTGTGACCAACGTCCGAAGTGGCATGAAGGTCATGGACGAGGAGATCTTCGCCCCTGTGGTCACGCTGCTGCCCTTTGACAATATCTCGGAGGTGATCGAAAGCATTAATGCCACGCCTTACGGGTTGGCCGCGGGCGTTTTCACCAATGATGTCAACACGGCATTTTTCATGGCGCGCCGGCTGCACGTCGGCGGCCTGCACGTCAATGAGACCTCCAGCTCGCGCAATGATGGCATGCCTTATGGCGGGGTCAAGGACAGCGGCTATGGCTTCGAGGGCCCCAAATACCTGATCCGAGACATGACGGAGGAAAAGGTCGTGACGATTTCCCTACGCGACCCGGTTTAAGCAGGCGCTAGAGGGGCGCTCGCCGCCCGCCGCACAGCATGGCGTCAATGCTGTACGGCAAAGCGCCTCTCGCAGACACACGATGAGAACAACTTATAAGCGGCAGGTCGGCCAAGCTGAACCTGAACGCAGACATCCCAGGAGGGGTCCGTGAAAAACAAACGTTATCTGGTCTATGCAGGCCTTTTTTTGGTGGTTGCATTCAACTATGTCGACCGCGTGGCACTATCCATCGGCGGCCCCGCCATCGCCAAGGAGTTCGGTCTGGGTCCCATCGAAATGGGATACCTCTTTTCGTCCTACGTTTGGACCTATCTCTTACTCCTGATCCCTTGCGGCCTGCTGACTGATAAGTACGGCGCGAAAATCGTCAATACCGTCGGCGTCACCATCTGGTCCGGAGCCACCATGCTTAGCGGCCTCGCCGTTGGCTTCTGGTCTCTGATCTGGTCTCGTTTGCTGATGGGTGCGGCGGAAGGCTCCACTTTCCCCGCGGGTGCCAAGGCCTTGCGAGACTGGAGTCCGAAGAAAGAGTTCGGCCTGGCGTCGACCATGCTCAACAGCGGCTGCTACGCCGGTCCGGCATTTGGCACCCTTCTGCTCGGCTGGGTCATCTCGGTATCCAGCTGGAGATGGGCCTTCTTTGTGGCTGCGGCTCTCGGGCTCGTCTGGCTGGTGGCTTGGATGATCTGGTATCGACGTCCGGAAGAAGCCTCCTGGCTCGAGCCGGAAGAGCTCGCTCTGATCGTCAAAGAAAGAGACAATGCGGCCGGTAAGCCGGCCTCGCGTGGCGGACTCGCCAAGCTTCTGCGCTCGAGGTCCATGCTCGCCATTGCCTTTGTTCACGGATGCGCCGCCTACACGCAGTATGTCTTCTTGACTTGGCTGCCGAGCCATCTTGCGGTTTCCAAAAATCTTTCCATTGTTAAGTCGGGCGTATTCACTGCTCTGCCCTACTTTATTGCAGCCGTGGCCTCTTGGGGCCTGGCACACTGGAGCGACCGTTGGCTCGAAAAGCGCGGCGGAGCCTCCACGGGAGCACGACGCAACATCATCGTCGTCTCGATGCTTAGCGCAGCCATCGTGCTTTTCACACCGCTTACCGACAACGTCGCGGTGATTCTCGTCCTGATAACGATCTCGCTGACCGGATTGGCCACGGGCATGTCCTTGAACATCGCCCTGACAGCCGACCTGTTGAAGAGCCCGGAGAATGCCGGGAAAGCGATCTCGGTTCAGCTCACTGGCGGCAATATCTTTGGCACACTAGGCCCCATCGCAACGGGATACATCATCTCTGCGACCGGTCGCTACGATATGGCTTTCATGGTGAGCGGGGCGCTGCTGACGGTGGGCGCAGTGGTCGCCATGGTCTTTACTCGATCGGATATAGGGTGAAGGCCATGGACGCCACGTCACGCCACATCCCGATCCGAGAATCCTGGCTAGCGACGACCATCGAGGCTGCGATCGACCCCGAGACGCCGATCGTCGATGCCCATCATCACCTGTGGCATAAGCAGGATGCGCCATCGTATCTCTTGCCACAGATGCAGGCGGATATCGCAAGCAGTGGCCACAATATTGTGGCGACCGTCGCGGTAGAGGCCCGCCATAACTATCGCGATGATCTAGGGCCCGCGCTGGCTCCATTGGGCGAAACCGAACAGGCCGTCGGCGTTGGGACGACCTGCCGCGATACCGATCCGGACGGGCCCGCAATCGCGGCAGCCATCGTCGGTTACGTAGATCTGAGTCTCGGTGCCGAGGCCGGGGCTCTGCTGGATCGCCACATCGAAGTCGCGCAAGGCCGCTTTCGAGGTGTGCGCAACACGTCGGCCTGGCATGCCGATCCGGCGGCGCGCGGCTCGGTCATTCTGCCCCCGCCAGGGCTGCTGTACGACAGAAAATTCCGCCAAGGCATCAAAGAGCTCACTCGCCGGAATCTTGTTTTCGAAGCCTGGATGTATCACACCCAATTGGGTGAGCTCGTAGACCTCGCACGCGACAACCCTGAAACCAGGATCGTTCTCAATCATCAGGGCGGACCAATCGGCTTCGGTCCGTATGCCGGATGCCGCGCGGAGGTTTTCAGAGACTGGACGCATTTCATGAGGCGTCTGGCGGAGTACCCCAACATCCGGGTCAAGCTCGGTGGAATGGGGATGCTGATGGCCGGTTTTCGCTTTCATGAAAATGCCCGCGCGCCGACGTCAGCGGAACTGGCAGCAGCCTGGTCGCCATATATGACGAGCTGCATTGAGCTATTCGGCGCACAGCGTTGCATGTTTGAAAGCAACTTCCCGGTCGATAAAGGCACCGCATCCTATGGCGTGGTTTGGAACGCCTTCAAACGCATCATCCATGCCTATTCGGCGGATGAGAAGCGGGATCTTCTTGGACGGAATGCCCGCGACCTCTACTCGCTGACCATCGATATTTGATCAAAGCCTCGCTCGAAGGCTGGATAAAAACGCCTCTATTCGAGGCATCCACATACTCTGGAGACAATCATGTACCCAAGGATAACCCTGGCGCGTGCGCACACGCGCTTGCTGCAAATTTGCGCGGCTGCATTGACACTAGCCGCGACGACTCCTGCCCTCGCGGCAGGTTACCCCGAACGCCCCATCACCCTGGTTGTCCCTTATACCGCCGGTGGCGCGACAGACGTCCTCGCGCGCACGGTCGCCGACAGTCTGTCCAAGGAACTCAAACAGACCATCGTCGTTGAAAATCATCCCGGAGCCGGCGGTACGATCGGTCAAACCCGCGTCGCGCGCGGCGGCACCGACGGCTACACCTTGTTGTTTGGCAATGTCGGCACCCTGGCCGCCAACGCATCCGTCTACAAAGACCTGCCCTATGACATCATCAGGGACTTCACCCCTTTGGGTTCGGTTGGCGACGCGCCACAAGTCCTCTCGGTCAGGGCTGATTTTCCTGCTTCTAACTTTGATGAATTCGCGGCTTACACCAAAGCACATGCCGCAAAAATGAATGCTGGCGACGCCGGCATCGGTTCGGGTGCGTTTCTGGGGAGCGTGCTGTTAAACGCAAAACTGGGCGTCGACGTTCCGAAAGTGCATTATCGCGGCGCGGCGCAAGCCACCTCGGATGTCATGGCAGGACAGATCGACTACACCATCGAAAGCAGCAGCACGGCGGTAGGATCTATCTCTGGCGGCAAGATCAAGGGGCTATTGGTGCTGGCTAAGGAGCGCGCCGGCGTACTGCCTGGAGTGCCCGCGGCAAGCGAGACCTCCTACCCTGATCTGAACTATGTCATCTGGAATATGATGCTGGTGAAAAAGGGCGTTCCGGCAGATGTCGTTGAAAAACTCAATGCTGCCATTAATGCGAGTCTCGAATCCCCGGCTCTTCTGGAGCGCTACAAACAAATGGGCCTAACCATCCCGGCTGCCGACCATCGGAGTCTGGAGGGTTCGAAAAAACTCCTGTCGGATGAGGTCGCCAACTGGCGCAAACTCCTTAGCGAAGCCGGCGTCAAACCCGAGTAACGCCGCGGGCATAGCGGGCGGCTGCCTTCCTGCAGCTTCAGTGGAAGGTGGACACCGCTCTGGCGATACGCACCAGTTTGCGGATGACGGTCTGGCTCTGGTCCATACCCCAAGCCGCATTGAACGAGATCCTGGGAAAGGCTGGGGCGTCCTTGAGGACGACCAGCTCCCCGCGCTCGAGTTCGGACTTAATCAACGGATAGGACATCAAACCGACTCCTGCGCCGCTGCATATCAATTGCTTCAAGGTCACGATATTGCTGCAGATATCGACCTTGATCCGCAGATTGTGCTCCTTAATCACCTTCATGAGCACGGGATACATGGGCGACTCCTTGGACAACGACCATAACGGCCGGCTGCCGAGCAAATCCAGCCAGCTTTCCTCTGAGCGACCGTTAATCTGACCAACGAGACTGGGTGCTCCGACGAGAACGACATCGATCTCTCCCAAAGGCTCGACGTGGAATTTATCCGACGTCAATGACGGAGTCGCCATGAACACGAGATCCAGATGCCCGGCCTCCAGCTTACTCACGCTGAGCGAAGTCTGCCCTACCTCCACATCGAAACTCAACTGAGGCATCGCGGTGCGCACGGCGCCGATGAAATCCGGAAACCAGGTCTGCCCGACAAGGCCGGCGATACCCAGACAGATGAGGCCAGAGGCGTGGCTGGCATCATCCAGCGAATAGATGACATCATCGATCGCAGCCAGAAGAGGTTTGATTTGCTGGACTAGCTCCCGACCCTGCGTCGTAAGGTCCATTTTCCGGCCACGCTTATGAAAGACCGGAAAACCCAGCCGCCCCTCAAGCTCCCGCATACGCACCGATACGGTCGGTTGCGTGGTGTACATGTGATCAGCTGCGGCCTGAAAGCTACCCAGTTGTGCGATGTGGCACAGCGTCTGAAGGTGCACGATATTTATTTTTGCCATTGTTTTGCCGAATTCGTGTCTGTCGCAGAAGCGTGCGGGAAAGCAGAGGCAGCCGACTTATGCCGCGAGTCCGCTTGCCTGGTTCTGCAACACTCGCATGATGTCGCGCCGTCCTCGGCGCCCGCAGGGCGAGCCGAAGGCACTACCCATCGCCCGGACGTTTAGGCCGCGCACAGGGTCCACACACCCGCGACAGACAGCTTCCCCACGCCCCTCGTTACACGCGGGGCCTCCTATTGCCAACGATTGTAGGGTGATTCTTAACCCGAGCCGCTATCTCCTCGCTGCCAGGCCCGCCCCACCATCGGCAGCTTCGCGCGCTCGAAGCTCAAGAAGAACCGACCGGCACAGTGTGGGTGGCAAACCTGAAATGATCCGCTTCATGGGCTGGACGACGGTGCAGCGCGGTCACCGGCATCGCCTTTTTCCATACGCATTCAAGGCCGTGAGACGAAAGCCCCCCCACACCGCCACGCCCAGACCCTATCCCCCATGCCAGCGTCGTGATGCCTGCCAGAGTTCGGAAGGATGCAGAGGGCGCCGCGCAGATCGACGCCTGCGGCCTGCGTCCTTACCCGCCGACGCCCATAGGAAATGCTGGCTGCGCTGCGGACCTGCAGGACCAGCACCGCAAGCGCGCTGCTGCCCATCTGAGCGATCGCTCTGTCGGCAAGCAAGGTCGTGCCGATGATGGCGAGCGACGTGCGAACCCAGGCCAGCACTTTCTGACTTTGATCCATGAGGAAGGGCGGCCGGCCTTGGGTCTAGGTCTAGGTCTAGGTCTAGGTCTAGGTCTAGGTCTAGGTCTGGGGCGGGGTGCGTAACGTCGCGGCACCAAGGCTCCAGGCCACAAACGCAAAAAAGCCGGCACCGCTTGCGCGATTCCGGCTTATGCCGCTGATGTCATTACCACCAGCTAAATTCGACCGTTGAAGATTGGTCGGGGCGAGAGGATTCGAACCTCCGACTCCTGCGTCCCGAACGCAGTACTCTACCAGACTGAGCTACGCCCCGATTTTCTTTCAACTATGAGCCCACAGACAATGTCTTCGGGCTCGTTTCGCAGTGCGTTTTGATCTAGCGATCTCTGTTTACCGCGAAAGCGCAGAATTCTAACAGAGAATTTTGATAAATGGAAACGGGGTAGATAGACAACGCATCGCGCGCCTTCTGCGCCTCGGCCTCGGCGGCCTGGCGCGCATGGGCGAGCGCGTCGGTTTCCTGGATCGCCAGGGCCACCGCGGCGAAGTCGGCGTCGCCGGTTTCGATCGCTTTGCGGATCAGTTCCTGCTGCGCGGGCGTGCCGACTTCCATGACGCGGATGAGCGGCAGCGTGGGCTTGCCTTCGCGCAGGTCGTCGCCGACGTTCTTGCCCAGGGCCACGGCGTCGCCGGTGTAGTCCAGGACGTCATCGATGAGCTGGAAGGCCGTGCCGACGTGGCGGCCATAGGCCGCCGCGGCGGCTTCCTGCTCGGGCGTGGCGCCCGCCAGTACGGCGCCCACCTGGGCCGCGGCTTCGAAGAGCTTGGCGGTCTTGTAGCGCACCACCTGCAGATAACGTTCTTCGGAGACATCCGGATCATGCACGTTCAGCAGCTGGAGCACTTCGCCTTCGGCGATGACGGTGGTGGCTTCGGAGAGGATCTGCATGATCCGCATCGAGCCGGCCTCGACCATCATCTCGAATGAGCGCGAGTAGAGATAATCGCCCACCAGCACGCTGGCTGCGTTGCCGAAGACGGCGTTGGCCGTCTGGCGGCCGCGCCGCAGGTCGGATTCGTCGACCACGTCATCGTGCAGCAGGGTGGCGGTGTGGATGAACTCCACCACCGCAGCCAGCAGCTGATGATGCGTCCCCTCGTAGCCGAGGGCGCGGGCCACCATGAGCACCATGGCCGGCCGCATCCGCTTGCCCCCCGCACCGATGATGTAGTCGCCGATGGTGCGGATCAACACGACATCGGAGTTCAGCCGCTCGCGGATAACCGCATCGACGGCTTTCATATCGTCAACAATGGGGGCAATGAGCGCGGGGAGATTCAAGACGTATCCGGATTGTGAAACGAGCCGCACGGGGCTCTTACCGCTAGGCCACCGCCTGCGGCAGTGGATTCCCGGGGGATTATACGGGCTGTCCAGGACGGACGCCCGATCGGCGCGCCCGGCGCGGGAATCGCGGGGCCGGACCCCGTTTTTGGGCTGAAAGTGTTTCAGCCATACCACCTAAGCCCTTAAGTCGAAAGCGATTTTTGACATTCATTGGGCGGCGGGCTAGAATCTTGAGCTTGGCTTTGGAAACATGCAAGGCCAATTAGGGATGGACTTACATCCTCCTCTTTCTTTTCAAGGAAAACCCCATGTACGCGGTCGTAAAAACCGGTGGCAAGCAGTATCGTGTTGCCGCTGGCGAAAAACTCAAGGTAGAACAGATACCTGCTGACATTGGGCAAGAAATCACCCTGGACCAAGTGTTGTCCGTGGGCGAAGGTGACCAGCTGAAAGTTGGTACGCCTCTCGTCGCCGGCGCTGTGGTCAAGGCTACGGTTCTTGCGCATGGCCGGCACGATAAGGTCAAGATCTTCAAGATGCGCCGTCGCAAGCACTATCAGAAGCGTCAGGGCCACCGTCAGAACTACACCGAAATCCGCATCGAAGCCATCACGGCTTAATGGATTTCTGGTTTTTTAGCAGGAGCTAAAACATGGCACAGAAAAAGGGCGGCGGCTCAACTCGCAACGGCCGCGACTCAGAATCGAAGCGCCTGGGCGTCAAGGTGTACGGCGGCCAGCAAATCCAGGCTGGCTCGATCATCGTGCGCCAGCGCGGCACCCGCTTTCACGCTGGCGTGAATGTCGGCATCGGCAAGGACCACACCCTGTTCGCCCTGGCGGACGGCAAGGTCAAGTTCGGCACCAAGGGTGCAATGAACAAAGCCACGGTCTGGGTGGAATCCGCCAACTAATTGGCGCTTCGACCAGAACGCAAGGCCCTGCCGCAACCGGCAGGGCCTTTTGTTTTCAGGCAGAATATTCACCATGCCGCGCCATCTTGCGCCGGCTTTTACTCTATACACACTATGAAATTCGTTGACGAAGCCACCATCGAAGTGATCGCCGGCAAAGGCGGCAATGGCGTGGCGAGCTTTCGCCGCGAAAAATTCATCCCCAGAGGCGGCCCGGACGGCGGCGATGGCGGTCGTGGCGGCAGCATCTTTGCCGTGGCCGACCGCAATATCAACACCCTGATCGATTTCCGCTACGCACGCCTGCATCGGGCCAGAAACGGCGAAAACGGCCGCGGCTCGGATCAGTATGGCGCGGCCGCGCCCGACATCACGCTGCGAGTGCCGGTGGGCACGGTGGTGCACGACGCCGAGACCGGCGATATTTTGTTCGACCTCAACCGCCACGGCGAGCAGGTCACGCTGGCTGCAGGCGGCCAGGGCGGCATGGGCAACATCCATTTCAAGTCCAGCGTCAACCGCGCGCCGCGTCAATGGACGCCCGGCAAGGAAGGCGAGCAACGCAAGCTGCGTCTGGAGCTCAAGGTGCTGGCCGATGTGGGCCTGCTGGGCCTGCCTAATGCAGGCAAGTCCACGCTGATCAGCCGCATTTCCAATGCGCGCCCCAAGATCGCCGACTATCCGTTCACAACGCTGCACCCCAATCTGGGCGTGGTGCGCACCTCGCCATCGCGCAGCTTCGTGGTCGCCGATATTCCCGGGCTGATCGAGGGCGCCTCCGAAGGCGCCGGCCTGGGCCATCTGTTTTTGCGCCATCTGGCGCGCACGCGCGTGCTGTTGCACCTGGTGGATGTCTCTAGCCCCGATCCGGATTTCGATCCGGTCGATGACGCGGTCCAGAACGCCCGCGCCATCGTCGAAGAGTTGCGCCGCTATGACGCGGAGCTGGCCGACAAGCCCCGCTGGCTGGTGCTCAACAAGCTGGACATGGTGCCGGATGCGGAATCCCTGCAGCAGCGCTTCTGCGAGGCGTTTGGCTGGACAGGCCCGGTCTTCGGCATTTCCGGCCTCAATGGCGAAGGCACCCAGGAATTGATCTGGGCCCTGCAAGACTATCTGGACGCCGAAAAGCAGAAAGACCAGATCGACCAGGACAAGGCAGACGGCAGTTTTGTGCACGAGGACCCGCGTTTCGATTCGACGCGCAGCACGCCGCCGGGCGGTGACGAATAAAATCCCGTCGTCATATTGCGTCATCGGCCGCCACGGCGGCCCGTCCTCGAAACCGCCCTGGTCATCACCATGACTGCCACCCCTATCTCGGTAATTGCATCGGCCAACCGCCTGGTTGCCAAAGTGGGCTCTTCGCTCGTCACCAATGAAGGCCGCGGCCTGGACCGTATCGCGGTCAGCCATTGGGCCGCGCAGATCGCGGCCCTGCACAAACAAGGCCGCCAGGTCGTGCTGGTCTCCAGCGGCGCGGTGGCCGAAGGCATGGCCCGCCTGGGCTGGCGCAAGCGCCCTTCGGTCATGCATGAGTTGCAGGCCGCCGCGGCGGTTGGGCAAATGGGGCTGTGCCAGGCCTACGAGGCCGCTTTTGCCGAACATGGCCTGCGCACGGCGCAGATCCTGCTCACGCACGAGGATCTGGCCGACCGCCATCGCTATCTGAACGCGCGCTCCACCCTCTTTGCGCTGCTGCGCCTGGGCGTGGTGCCCATCGTCAATGAAAACGACACCGTGGTCACCGACGAGATCCGGCTGGGCGACAACGACACCCTGGGCGCGCTGGTGACGAATCTCATCGAAGCCGACTCGCTCATCATCCTGACCGATCAGCGCGGCCTCTATGAAGCCGACCCGCGCAAGAACCCCGAGGCCCGCTTCATCTCGCACGCTCAGGCGGGCGATTCCGCGCTCGAGGCCATGGCCGGCGGGGCCGGCAGCGGCGTGGGCACCGGCGGCATGCTGACCAAGATCCTGGCGGCCAAGCGCGCTGCGCACAGCGGCGCTCACACGGTCATTGCCTCGGGGCGTGAACGCAACGTGCTGACCCGCCTGGCGCAAGGCGAATGCATCGGCACCGAGCTGCAGGCCAGCCTGCCCGTGTGGTCGGCGCGCAAGCAGTGGATGGCCGATCATCTGCGGCTACGCGGCCGCCTGGTGCTGGACGACGGCGCGGTGCGGGCCCTGCTCAATGAGGGCAAAAGCCTGCTGCCGATCGGCGTGACCGAAGTGCAAGGCGAGTTCGAGCGCGGCGATGTCGTGGCCTGCGTGGATGCGGCCGGCCGCGAGTGCGCGCGCGGGCTGGTCAACTACTCGTCGTCGGATACGCGCCGCATCATGCGGCACCCGTCGTCGCAGATCGCCACCCTGCTCGGAAGCATGACGGACCCCGAACTGGTGCATCGCGACAATCTGGTGATCACCGAGTAAAGCGCTACCCATGGCCGGGCGCTTACGGGCACTCGGACAGTTCCGCCAGAAAGATATAGCCCCAATGATGCACGGCGTGCAAGGGCAGATCGACCCCTGCGCGCCGGGCCTTACTGCGCAGCCGCGACACCAGCACGTCCATGTGGCGTGATTGCATCCCCTGGGCATTGGCGCCCCGCCTGACGCAACAGCCGGGCGACGAAAACAATCGCGCCAGAAACCGCGCCTCGATGGGCGTCAAGGGCAAGGTGACGCCCTCGGGGCCATACAGCGTGCGCCGCGTGTCGCTCAGGCTCCAGCCTCGGGACAGGCCCTGGCCGCGCGAGCGGCGCGCCGCGTCCACCACCGCCAGCAGTTCGGCGGCCAGCCAGGATCTGCCCGTGTCGGCCATGCTGAAGCAGACATCGGCGCCGGCTTTCAGGGCGGCGATGCGCAAGCCCGGCGCGACGTCGCCATACTGGACCACCACGCACACCCCCTGACCTCGCCCTTTCACCAGTCTGATAATGCGGGTAACGCTGGCCGTACCCGCGGCACCGCTGCGCACCAGGAGCACGTCCGGGGTAAACGCGTTCAACTTGTGCTCCCAGTCGTCGTCCAGGCCCAGTCTGTAGAGCTGCCAGCCGCCGCGCCGGAAGGTGGTCTCCAGGTGATCCTGATCGCTGGCGGAAAGCACCGCGCCCTGGCAGTTGATAAGCGCCAGCGACGGCACCCTTGGCGCACGGCCTTCGGCGCTGTTCAACTCCCAGAATGAGGGCAGCCCCTCATCCAGCTCTCGAAAAGATTGCATCATGGCGGGTGGATTCCAGTGACATTATCTGAACCACATAAGTGGTTTAATTAATCACCAAAGTAATTTAATCCCACGATTCAATCAGCCTGTGAAGACTTTTTCAGACCGATTGAGACAAGCACGTGCATTGCGGGGTTACACCCAGCAGGATCTCGCTCGCGCATGTGGTTTGTCGCAAAGCGCCATCGGCAGCTACGAAACCAGTCAACGGTTGAGCAGCCGGTCCGTACGGCGCCTGGCCATGGCGTTGAACGTCAGCCTGGACTGGCTCGAGATGGGTCGCGGCCCGATGGATCCTGGCACATCGCTGGCTGAACCTGCTCCCGAAACCGTCGACAACGTCGCGGCTTGGCCTTTCCGTACAGTAACTCCGGCGCATATTGCTTCGCTGTCCAAACGCGACCTGCGACTGCTGGAAAATACTGTCCGAAGCTTCATAGAAGCCTGTCAGGCAGAGCCGGGCCACCCGAGCCGCCCCGCAAAACCCAAGAAACCCCGCTGATCCGAGGACCTGCCGGCTCTCGCCCCTAGACTGCGTCCGCCTCACGCGCGCTTCCCGCCCCACAGATCACGTATGTGCTTAATTTGAGCACCAAGGTAAGCGCAGCTCACGCTTCAATCCCGCCGTGAACACCTTTTCAGACAGATTGAGAGAAGCTCGCGTATTACGGGGTTACACGCAGCAGGCGCTGGCGCGCGTGGCGGGCCTGTCGCAAAGCGCCATCGCCAGCTACGAAAGCGGACGCAGACACAGCAGCCGGGCTTCCCGCCGGCTGGCGCGCGCCCTGCGCGTGCAGCGCGACTGGCTGGAGACCGGCCAGGGCCCGCGCGAGATCGACATGCCGCCCGAACTGCAAGAGCCCGGCCCGCCCCGGGCCGCGCTGCACCCACGGGATCAATTCATTCTGGATCGTCTGGTCAACGCCTATATCAGCGCCTGTCTCGAATGGCCGCCGGAACAGGCCGCCATGAAAAAGCCCGCCGGTGAGGGCGGGCTCTGAAGCGCCAGACAGCTGGCCTTAGCGCGTGGGCGCAGCCGGCACGCCGCCCGCGGCCGGTGCCGCAGCAGGCGGGGGAGCGTCACCGCGGATCTTGGCGGCGATGGCGGCCGCAGCATTGGCCGTGGGCACGCCAAAGGCCAGCACGCCCTTGTTCAGCGGCTCGGCGATACGCGGCGCGGCGATGAGCTCGCGATCGATGACCAGCACCAGCATCTTGCCCACGTTCTGGGTGCTGACTTCGGTCAGCTTGCGGGTGCCAGACTCGCTAAAGCGCAAGCCGACGAAATTCTGGCCTTGACGATCCACCAAAGCTTGGGCCTCGGTCAGATCGGCGCGGGTAAGCACCGGTGCGCGTTGCAGATACAGCGTGCCGTCGGAGACCTTGACCGGGGTCAGCGAAGGATCGGCGTCCGTGGAGGCGATGTAAAACTCGACTGCCGCGCTGGTGGCCGGGGCCTGGGCCTGCGTGGCCGCGGTGGGCTGGGTATTGCCGTTGGCTGTCTTGTCCGCGCCCTTGGGAGCTGCGCATCCGGCCAGCGCCAGGACAGCAATCAAAGCCGCCGGAGCAAGTTTTCGCTTAGTCAGTTGCATAGTGGATTCCTTCTGAGGTTGGCTTGCGTACCAGGACAGGGCCTGCCCCTGGCTCATGAACAAAGTTTACAGGGCCATATTACGCGGCTTCACGCCGGACTGCTTCCAGATGTAAAGACCCAATACGGCCTATACTCCGGATTCACGCAGGGGTACTCGTGCGCCGCAAGGCACGCGTGTTGAGAGAGTCCCTTCGTACCAGTACGGATAATGCCGATGCTGGGAGCGTCTTTCCCCGGGTATTGCCCGCGGGGAGAAGATCCCGATTCGGCTCCATTTTCTTTGGAGCTTTCCATGAATGCCAACCCGAAGTTCCTGGCCGCCACGGCCGAGGTCGACGCTGCCGCTGTCGCACCGCTTCCCAAATCCCGCAAAATCTACGAAACCGGCTCGCGGCCCGATATCCGGGTGCCCTTTCGCGAAATCGAGCAACACGATACGCCGACGATGTTCGGCGGCGAACACAACCCGCCGTTGACCGTCTACGACACCAGCGGCCCCTATACCGATCCCCAGGCCACGATCGACATCCGCCGCGGCCTGCCGGAATTGCGCCGCGCGTGGATCGATGAGCGCGGCGACGTGGAAGTGCTTGACGGCCCGAGCAGCGAGTACGGCCGTGGCCGTCTGGAAGACCCCAAACTGACGGCCATGCGCTTCGATTTGCGCCGCCCGCCGCGCCGCGCCAAGCCGGGCGCCAACGTGAGCCAGATGCACTATGCCCGCCGCGGCATCGTCACGCCGGAGATGGAATACGTCGCCATCCGCGAAAGCCTGCGCCGCGAACATTATCTCGAGTCGCTGCGCGCCAGCGGCCCCGAAGGCGAGAAGATGGCCCGCCGCCTGATGCGCCAGCACCCGGGCCAGTCTTTTGGCGCCGCCATCCCCACGGCCATCACGCCGGAGTTCGTGCGCGACGAAATCGCGCGCGGGCGCGCCATCATTCCGGCCAACATCAATCACCCGGAAGTCGAGCCGATGATCATCGGCCGCAATTTCCTGGTCAAGATCAACGCCAATATCGGCAACTCCGCCGTGAGCTCGGGCATCGGCGAGGAAGTCGAGAAGATGACCTGGGCCATCCGCTGGGGCGGCGACACCGTCATGGATCTGTCGACCGGCAAGCACATCCACGAAACGCGCGAATGGATCATCCGCAATTCGCCCGTCCCGATCGGCACAGTCCCCATCTATCAGGCGCTGGAAAAAGTCGACGGCAAGGCCGAAGACCTGACCTGGGAGATTTTCCGCGACACGCTGATCGAGCAGGCCGAGCAAGGCGTGGATTACTTCACCATTCACGCGGGCGTGCGTCTGCCCTTCATCCCCATGACCGCCGATCGCATGACGGGCATCGTCTCGCGTGGCGGCTCCATCATGGCCAAGTGGTGTCTGGCGCACCACAAGGAGAGCTTCCTCTACGAGCGCTTCGAAGAAATCTGCGAAATCATGAAGGCCTACGACGTGAGCTTCTCGCTCGGCGACGGGCTGCGCCCGGGCTCCGGCTATGACGCCAATGACGAAGCGCAGTTCGCCGAGCTCAAGACCCTGGGCGAGCTGACCCAGGTCGCCTGGAAACACGATGTCCAGGTCATGATCGAAGGCCCGGGCCACGTGCCCATGCAGATGATCAAAGAGAACATGGAGCTGCAGCTGGAGCACTGTCACGAAGCGCCCTTCTATACGCTGGGGCCGCTGACCACCGACATCGCGCCGGGCTACGATCACATCACCTCCGGGATCGGCGCGGCGATCATCGGCTGGTATGGCACGGCGATGCTGTGCTATGTCACGCCCAAGGAGCACCTGGGCCTGCCCAATAAGAAGGACGTCAAGGACGGCATCATCACCTACAAGATCGCCGCCCATGCCGCCGATCTGGCCAAAGGCCATCCGGGCGCGGCCGTGCGCGACAACGCCCTGTCCAAAGCCCGCTTCGAGTTCCGCTGGGATGACCAGTTCAACCTCGGTCTGGACCCGGACACCGCGCGCGAATTCCACGACGAGACGCTGCCCAAGGATTCGATGAAGGTGGCGCACTTCTGCTCGATGTGCGGCCCGCACTTCTGCAGCATGAAGATCACCCAGGACGTGCGCGAGTACGCCGCCAGCCAGGGCCTGTCGGATCAGCAGGCACTGAGCCAGGGCATGCAGGAAAAAGCGATCGAGTTCGTGAAAAAAGGCGCGGAGGTCTATCACCGCAACTAAGCGGCGCGCGCCCGCCCCACGCAACCGCCCGCGTCAGCTCACTGACGTGGGCGGTTTTTTTTGCCCGCCAGCCAGTGCAGGCCCGCCGCGACCAGCAACAAGCCCAGCATGATGCAGCCCCAAAACAGCCAGGCCGCCACGCCGATGACGGCCGACAGCCCGCCGGCCATGGGCAGGACGGCGTTGGCGGCCCGGGCGAAATCCAGCAGCATCTGCTGCAGCATGGGCATCCAGGGCCCGTCCAGCAGCGGCCCCGCCCAGGGCGGGGCGGGCTGGGCCTGCGTGCCCGTCGGCAAGCTCGCCGCGGCGACGGCGCCCAGCATCCAGTCGGTCAGGCGCAGCAACAGCCAGATCGTCAGTGTCCACAAGCCGGCCAACACCGCAAAGGACAGCCAGATAAGTTTTCTCATGACAGCTCCGCGCAAAGCGGCAGGATAGCGAGTCTGGCCAGACCGAAAAACCAGTTCTGGCGATACCCACACTACGAAAAAACCGAAGTTTTCGCCTCGGCGAGGATGCGCTGCACCAAGGGATGCTGCTGGCCGCGCCGGTTGCGTATGGCGTGGATTTCCTCGTGGACGGCCTCGCAGCGGCCCAGCGGGCGCAGCCCGTTGAGCAGGCGGACGTCTTCGCCGCCCATGCGGCTCAATGGGAAAACACCCAGGCCGCGCGCGGCGAACACCGCCATGAGCGCGCTGTCCTCGAACTCGCCAACGATCTGCGGCACGATGCCCTGCGCCTCAAACCAGCGATCCAAGGTCTGGCGCAGCACCGAGTGCCCGGTGGGCAAGAGCAGCGGCAGCCGGGCCAGACTGGCGGGAAAAGCCGCCACATCGGCGCGCCGCACCCAGCGTGCCGGCCCGTACCAGTCCACCGGCGAGGAGATCAGGCGCTCGCTGGTCAGCCGCAGATTGGGATTGGGAGGAGCCCCCTGCCCGGTGAGCACCAGGTCGAGGTGATGGCGGGCCAGTTCGCCCAGCAGTTCGTCGACCTCGCCGTCGTGGCAGGTCAGCCGCAGGTCCGGTGTCTCCAGGATGGGCCCGAGCAGCGCATGCACCGCCAGTTTGGAGATCCCATCCGACAGCCCGATGGCCAGCCGCATCATCGGCCGGGTGGCCGCGGATCGTACGTCGTCGGCAAGCTGCTGGCCGATCTGGAATATCTCTTCGGCCCGGGCGAAGGCCGCCTCGCCCGCTTCAGTGAGCGCCACGCCCCGCCCGGCGGGCTTGAGCAATTGATGCCCGAGGTTGCGCTCGAGCTCGCGCACCTGGGCGCTGATGGTCTGGATGGCCATATCCAGTTTCTCGGCCGCCCGCGCGAAGCCGCCCTCTTTGGCCACAGCCCAGAAATAGTAGAGATGCCGGTAGTTGAGCATGGAATCACTTCGGTTTTTTCGAACCATAGCTCAAATTCAAGCTGATTTATAGAGCAGGCCCATGCCAGGAAGATGACAACCTTCTTAGACGAGGTAAAGCATGGATGCCTTGATGACTTTCTTTCTGAACGATTTTCTGGGCACGCCGGTCTGGAGCTGGCTGCTCTTTCTGGGCGTGGTCGTGGCCCTGCTGGCCTTTGACCTGGGCGTGCTGCACAAGGAGGAGCGCGAGATCGGCGTGCGCGAGAGCCTCTTGCTGTCGGCCGGCTATATCGCCGCGGCCCTGGCCTTTGGCGGCTGGATCTGGTGGCAAATGGGCGCCGAGAGCAGCATGGCGTACTACACGGGCTTTCTGATCGAAAAATCATTGTCCATGGACAATGTCTTTGTGATCGCGCTGATCTTCACCTACTTTGCCATCCCGCGCCTTTACCAGCACCGCGTGCTGTTCTGGGGCATCTTGGGGGTCATCGTGCTGCGCGCCATCATGATCGGCCTGGGCACGGCGCTGGTCAGCCAGTTCGGCTGGATCATGTATGTGTTTGGCGCCTTTCTGGTCTACACCGGCTTCAAGATGTGGCGCATGGTGGATGAAACACCCGACATCGAGAACAACGCCATTCTCAAGTTCCTCAAGCGCCGCATGCGCGTGACGGATGGTTTGCGCGGCAGCGCCTTCACCGTGGTGGAGACCGACCCGGCCACTCAGCGCAAAGTGCGCTTTGCCACGCCGCTGCTATTGGCGCTGGTGTTGATCGAGTTCGTGGATCTGCTGTTCGCGGTGGACTCGGTGCCGGCGATTTTCGCCATTACCACCGACCCCTTCATGGTCTATACCAGCAACATCTTCGCCATCCTGGGTCTGCGTGCGCTGTATTTCGCCCTGTCGGCCCTGATACACCGCTTCCATTACCTGAAGTACGCCCTGGCGCTGGTGCTGGTCTTTATCGGCGGCAAGATCTTCCTGCACGGCCTGGTGGGCAAGGTGCCCGCGACCTTCTCGCTGTCGGTGACCTTCGGGCTGATCGCGGCAGGTATCCTTTATTCGCTGTGGAAGACCCGCAAGGAAGTCCCCGCCAGCTAACACCTGCCCCTCAGGGCACCTGCAAGGGCGCTCCGAGGGGCTTTACTCTTACAGCAGCTTGCCGGGGTTCATGATGCCGGCCGGGTCGACCAGGCGCTTGATGCCCGCCATCAAGCGCAGCTCCAGCGGATCCTTGGTGTGCAGGAAATGCTCGCGCTTGAGCTGGCCGATACCATGCTCGGCGCTGATGCTGCCGCCATAACGATGGACCTCATCGAGCACCACGTCCGTCACACGCCCGCCTTCCTGCGCCGCCCACGCTTTGCTCGCGCCCTCAGGGCGCGACAGGTTGTAGTGCAGATTGCCATCGCCGAAATGCCCGAAGATATAGAGGCGGATACCGGGGTCCAATTCGCGCACGCGTTGCTGGGCGGTCTGCATGAAGGCGGGGATCTTCTCGATGGGCAAGGACACGTCATGCTTCAAGTGCGGCCCGTCGGCGCGCTGGGCTTCGGAAATCTCCTCGCGCAGCTTCCACAGTGCCTGCAGTTGGCCCAGCGAGGCCGATACCGCGGCGTCCAGGCACAGCCCCTCTTCGAGCGCCTGACCGATCACCTTCTCCAACATGGCGGTCAGGGCCGCCTCGTCCTCGGTGTCGGCCAACTCCATCAGCACGTAACCCGGATAGCGCTGAGCGAAGGGTTCCTGCACCCCCTCGGCATGCCGCAGCACCAGATCCAGGCAGTCACCGGTGAAAAACTCATAGGCTTGCAAACGCGCGCCGCACGCCTGGAACAGCAGCTCGTACAACGACAAGGCCTGGGCCGGCGACTCCACGGCCGCCAGCACCACCGTACGCACATCGGTGCGCGGAAACAGGCGCAGGGCCACGGCGGTAATCACGCCCAGCGTTCCCTCCGAGCCGATCAGCAACTGTTTGAGGTCATAGCCGGTATTGTCCTTGCGCAGCGTACGCAGCCCGTGAAAGATCTCGCCCGTCGGCAGAACGGCCTCCAGCCCGAGGACCAGCTCGCGCGTCATGCCGTAGCGCACGACGTTGACGCCGCCGGCGTTGGTGGCAACGTTGCCGCCGATCTGGCTGGAATCCTCGGCCGCCAGGCTCAAGGGCAATAGCCGGCCGGCGTCCTGCGCGGCGCGGCGCAGATTGCCCAGGATGCAGCCCGCCTCGGCCACCATGGTATTGGCGATGGTATCGATGCCGCGGATGGCATTCATGCGATCCAGGCTCAACACCACGTTGGCGGGCGACGCGTCCGGCGTTGCCGCCCCGCACAGGCCGGTGTTGCCCCCGCGCGGCACCACCGGCACCGCCTCGGCCTGGCACATGGCCAGCGCATGCGCGACCTCTTCGGTCGTGCGCGGGCGCAGCACCGCCTGGGCCTGGCCCTGGTACATGCCGCGCCAGTCGGCCAGCCACGGTGCAACATCGTCAGGCCGGGTCAGCACCACATCGGGACCCAGGGCGGCGGTCAAGCGTTCGGCAAAAGTGTTCTGGCTCATGGTTCAGGCTGTCAGAGAAAAATCGAGTTGCAGGCGGGCGGCGGCGTTGCGCAGATGCTGCCAGGCCGCCTCGCGCGCGGCATCGGCGCGGCCGGCGGCGATGGCTTGGAAAACGGCAATATGCTCGCCGTGCACGGCGCGCGCCAGACCCTGCTGGCGAGCGGTATTGGCGCGCGCGGCGGTCACGGCCTGGCGCAATTGCAGATTGAGGTAGTGCAGCAAACGCTGGTAATGCTCGTTGTGCGTGGCGCGCGCGATGGCCAAATGAAAGGCGACATCGTGCTCGCTGCCCTGCACGGGATCCTCCAGATGCAGTTCGAGGGCCGAAAGCGCCGCCTGCATGGCCTGCAGATCGGTCGGGTCGCGGCGCTGGGCGGCCAGCGCGGCCGCACCCGCCTCCAGGTCCATGCGCAATTCATACACCGCGCCCAGGGCGGCACGATCCAGCGCGATCTCCGGCGGCACCTGGAAACCCTGCGCGCCGGTGCGGGCGATCACCGTGCACCCCGAGCCCTGACGCGTGCGCACCAGGCCTTGCGTGCGCAACCGTTCGGTCGCTTCGCGGATCACGGCCGCGCTGACCCCGTATCGGGCGGCCAAAGCGCGGCCCGAGGGCAGTTTTTCTCCCACGGGATAGTCGCCGCGGCCAATCTCATCGGCCAATTGATGGGCGACCTGTTCGGTAAGCGTCCTCGTTTGCATGCCGCGGATTATAGCCACAAAGCATTCAGGTTATCTGATAACTTTGGGCGCACATCCGCCCCACGCCCGACCGTCTCAACGATGGCGGCAGACGGGGCAGTCGGGATCGCGCGGCACGTTGACGCTATGCCATTGCATGCTGCGCACATCCAATTGCAGCAGGCGGCCGGCCAGGGTCTGGCCCAGACCGGCGGCCAGTTTCAGCGCCTCGGCTGCCTGCATGGCACCAATGATGCCCACCAGGGGCGCCAGCACGCCCGTCGTGGCGCAATTGATTTCTTCGACCTCGTCCGACTCCGGGAAGAGGCAGTGATAACAGGGCGCGTCATCGCGGCGCAGGTCGTAGGTGCTGATCTGGCCGTCATAACGAATGGCCGCCCCCGACACCAGCGGCTTACGGTGCTGCACGCAGGCGCGGTTGATGGCATGCCGGGTGGCGAAGTTATCGCAGCAATCCAGCACGATGTCGGCAGCAGCGACCGCGTCGGCCAGGGCCTGGCCATCCAGCCGTTGGACGCGGGGTTCGACCTCCACCTCCGGATTGAAGGCCGCCAGCATGTCGCGCCCGGACTCGGCCTTGGGCCGGCCCAGGCTGGCCGTCGTGTGCAGGATTTGGCGTTGCAGATTGGACAGTTCGACGATGTCGTCGTCGACCAGCGTGATGTGTCCCACGCCGGCGGTGGCCAGATAAATGGCGGCGGGCGAGCCCAGCCCGCCCGCTCCGATGATCAGGACTTTTGCCGCCAGAAAGCACTCCTGCCCTTCGATGCCAAGATCGTCGAGCAGGATGTGCCGGGCATAACGCAGCAGTTGCTGGTCGTTCATTTCTTGCCGGCGGGCTCGACTCCGGACGGCGTGATCGTCATGCGCTGGGTCGTGGCGCCCGTGGCGTTGGGCTTGATATCGGCCTTGGCCTGCGCCCGCGCCGAGCCCTTCTGCACCGGCTTGCCTTGCAGCAGGTTGATGCCTTGCAGCAGCTGGAAGTCATCCTTGCCGCCGAACTCGAACACCTTGCCAGCCGGCGTGTCGGGGTTTTCGTTGGGGTCGGACTTCACTTCCGAGTTGGGGCTTTGCTGATTGGACAGATGGCGCTGCAGATCGGCTTCGCGCGGCAGGCGGAACAGATCGCCATCGGCCGTATCAGCCACGACGTAATCCGGCTCGATGCCCGTTGCCTGGATGGAACGGCCGCTGGGCGTGAAATAACGCGAGGTGGTGAGCTTGACCGCCGTGGTTTCGGACAACGGCAGGATGACCTGCACCGAGCCCTTGCCGAACGTGCGGTTGCCCAAGACCTTGGCCCGCTTGTGATCCTGCAGCGCGCCGGCCACGATTTCGGAAGCCGAGGCCGAGCCGACGTTGACCAGCACGACCATGGGCACTGTCTTGGTCCAGGCCGGCAGGTCGTTGAGGTAGTTCCCTTCGCCGCGGGAGTACTCCGAGGGCGTGGCCAGATACTTGTGGCGGGCATCAGGCGTGCGGCCGTCGGTCGACACCACCAGGGCATCGGTCGGCAGGAAAGCGCCGGCCACGCCGATGGCGCTGTTGAGCAGGCCGCCCGGATCGTTACGCAGATCGAGCACCAGACCCTTCGGCGCTCCCTTGGCGCCGAGCTCGTTCAGGTGACGGGCCAGATCCGGGCCGGTTTTTTCCTGGAACTGGGCAATGCGCACATAGGCCACGCCGTCGTCGAGCATCTTGCTGCGCACGCTGCGCACCTTGATGATGTCGCGCACGATCTTGATCACGATGGGCTGCGGGCGATCCGCGCGCATGATGGTCAGCGTGATGGTGGACTTGGGCTTGCCGCGCATGAGCTTGACGGCGTCATTGAGAGACATGCCCTTGGTCGGCGTGTCATCGATCTTGATGATGAGGTCGCCCGCCATGATGCCGGCGCGCGCGGCCGGCGTATCCTCGATGGGCGAGATCACCTTGACGAAACCGTCTTCGGCACCGACTTCGATACCCAGCCCGCCGAACTCGCCCTGCGTGGCGGTCTGCATTTCGCGGAAAGCGTCTGCGTCCAGGTAGGCCGAATGCGGGTCAAGGTTGGAGACCATGCCCGAGATCGCATTGCTGATCAGGGTCTTGTCGTCGACCTGTTCAACATAGTTGTTCTTGATCGCGGCAAAAACGTTGGTCAGCTGCCGCAATTCGTCCAGCGGCAATGGGCTGCCCCGCTGCGCGACCGCGGTCACGCCCACGCTCAGCAGTATGCCTGCCACGACACCCGTGGCGACCAGACCGAAACCGCGAAACTTGCGAGTGCTCATGCACACATCCTGATTTTGATGCCCGATTTATTGAGCCAGCCACTGGGCTGGATCCACCGGGGCGCCACTGTGGCGAATTTCAAAGTATAGGCCCGATTCAACCTGACCACCGGTAGCCCCCACTGTAGCAATAGTATCTCCCGTTGCCACGCGGTCGCCCACTCGCTTGAGCAGGCTCTGGTTATAAGCGTAGACCGTCAGATACTGCTGCCCGTGGTCCACGATGATCAGATTGCCGAAGCCACGCAGCCATTCTGCATAGACCACGGTCCCGGGCGCAACGGACTTAACCGCCGTCCCCTCCGGGGCACGAAGCACAATCCCGCGCCAGACCCCGCCATCGGGGCGGCTGACGCCGAAGCGGCCCTGCACCTGACCCCGCACCGGCGGGGGCAACCCACGGCGCAGGCCATTGCCGCCCCCGACCAGGGGCCGCGCCTCTTCCTGCGCGGCTTGCGCCGTGCGTGCTGGCGCGGTCTGGGGCTCGGAAACGGGCTTGTCGGCCTCTTGCCTTGAGGGTTGGACAGGTTTGGTCGCAACTGGTTCACGCGATTCGACGAGACGGGGGTGCGCGCCCTCGGCGGGCTTGAGCCCCGCGCTGTCCGGATCGGCCACTACCGCGGCCCGGCGGTCGCGCTCGATGGCCGCCTCGGCCTGCTCGCGCACCCGGGCGGCTTCCTGGGCATCCTGGCTGCGCCGGGAGTCGGCTTCGGCCTGCCGGGCCTTGCGCGCGGCCTCCGCGCGCCGGCTTTCCTCGGCCTTGCGAGCCTGTTCCGCCCGGCGGGCCTCTTCCGCCTTACGCGCCGCTTCGAGCCGGCGCGCCTCCTCGGCCTTGCGCCGGGCCTCTTCGGCCCGGCGGCGCGCTTCTTCCTCGGCCTGCTTGGCGATGGCGGTGCCCAGATCGTCGATCAGATGGGTCAGCCGCTGGTCATCCCGCCCCAGGCGATTGGCCTCGGCACGCTGCGCCTCTATCTGTCCCTCTAATTTGGCCAACAGGGTGGCACGCTCTTTCTGCTGCGCGACCAGCGCCGATTTTTCGTTGGCGGTTTCGGCCGTCAGTTGCTGCAGCTCGGCCCGCCGGGCATCGGCGCGCTTTTGCAGCGCATTGAGACGATCGATGTCCTGACGCACTTCGGTGACGGCCTGCGTGCGCGCGCGGGACACATACTCCAGATAGCCCAGATTGCGGCCCAGCTCCTGGGGGTCGCCGCCGGACAGCAGCTCCGTCCAGGGCGACAAACCGCTGGTGTACTGCGCCTGGAGCTGGCCGGCGAGCTGGGTGCGCCGCTGATGCAGGACCTCGGTCTGGCTGGCGATCTGCTTTTCGAGCGACGCCAGATCTCCCTCTGCCAAGCGCGTGCTGTCGGCCAGTTCGCGCAGGCGCCGGTTGATGGTGGAGATCGCCGACTCGGATTCCTTGAGCGCATCGGCGGCCTCCTTGCGGGCAGCCTCGCGCTCATCGATGGTTTTCTGCAAAGAATCGATGCGGTTGCGCAGCGCGGCCTGCTGCCGCTCGGCCTCCGTCTGGCGGCTGGCCAGATCGCCCGACGCCGCCTGCGCCGCCTGCGGCACCCATGCCGCGACGGCCAAACCCAGCAAACCCGCTGCGAACCGCATGCAATCAGTCCTTCTTTGCCTTGCCTTGCGCGGCCACGGCGGCCATCGCCGCTTCGATCTCGGCCGCATCGCCCAGATAGTAATGGCGAATCGGACGCAGATTTTCGTCCAGCTCGTAGACCAGGGGCTGGCCGGTGGGAATGTTGATGCCGACAATGTCGGCATCCGACACGTTGTCCAGATGCTTGATCAGCGCGCGCAGGCTGTTGCCGTGGGCGGCGATCAGGACGCGGCGGCCCGAGCGGATGGCCGGGGCGATCGACTCGTTCCAGAAGGGCAGCACGCGGGCCACGGTGTCCTGCAGGCATTCGGTGGCGGGCAGCTGTTCGGCCGGGATCTTGGCGTAGCGGCTGTCAAAGCGCGGATGGCGCGGATCGTCCAGGTCGAGCGGCTCGGGTGCGATGGCATAGGCGCGGCGCCAGATCAGAACCTGCTCATCGCCGAACTTGGCGGCCGTCTCGGCCTTGTTCAGACCTTGAAGCTGCCCGTAATGACGCTCATTGAGGCGCCAGTTCACGCCGACCGGCGTATACATGGCGTCCATGGCGTCCAGCGCGATCCACAAGGTGCGGATGGCGCGCTTGAGCACCGAGGTGTAGGCGAGGTCGAATACATAGCCTTCGCGCTTGAGCAGTTCTCCCGCCTTGCGGGCCTGCTCACGGCCGGTTTCGGTCAGGTCGACGTCGGTCCAGCCGGTGAAGCGGTTTTCCAGGTTCCACTGGCTTTCGCCGTGGCGCATAAGGACGAGTTTGTACATGGTCAGAGGCGCAAAATGCGCAGGTTGGAGGTGAACAATAGGCTCATTTTATAATTGACTGATTTTGCCTCAGGCTTAGCCCTCCCGGCGCGGTATGCTGCCGGTCCGTCGCCATCAGGCCCGAAAGCCACCCGGCCCGACGCCAAGCGTCGAAAACCCGGGTGTCCAAGGCGCCGCTTTTCAGGACGTCTCGTGGATTTTCTGCAATTTTTGCTCGATAAGAACAATATTTTCATCGTCGTCGTGGCGCTGGCTTCGGGCGCCATGCTCGTGGTGAGCGGCCTGCGCAAGGGCCGCGGCGGCTCGGCCGTGGACACCACCGCCGCGATCCAGATGGTCAACCACCAGGGCGCAGTCTGGGTGGACGTGCGTGCCGCCGAGCAGTTCCAGGCCGGCCACATCGCCCAGGCGCGCAGCGTTCCGGCCGATGATCTCGAGAAGAAGGCCGCGGCGCTGCCCAAGAACAAGCCGCTCATCCTGGTCTGCGAACAAGGCCGCACCTCGCCGCGCATCGCGCAACGTCTCAAGGCCCTGGGCCTGACCGACGTCAAGACGCTCGACGGCGGCATGCGCGCCTGGTACGCCGCCAATCTGCCCGTGACGCAGAAAGGCTAAGACCGCAACCCCGGGATCCTTAATGGGTCCTAAATTGCTTTCGATTGAGGAAAACCATGCAAAAAGTCGTTATGTATAGCAAGGATTACTGTCCGTATTGCGCCCGGGCAGAAGCTTTGCTGCGTCAACGCGGGGTCGCCGAGATCGAGAAAATACAGATCGATCACGCGCCCGCCCAGCGCGACGTCATGATCGAGCGCACCGGCCGCCGCACGGTGCCCCAGATTTTCATTGGCGACACCCATGTGGGCGGCTGCGATGATCTCCAGGCGCTGGACCGCTCCGGTGGTCTGCTGCCCTTGTTAAACGGCTGACGGCAACAACCGCCAACGGCTTCCCTCAAGCCCTACAACCCTAAAACCGGAATATCTCATGGCCGATCAGGACCAAAACACTCAGCAAGCCGGCTCCGAAGGGCCCGCCTTCAACCTGCAACGCGTCTATCTCAAAGACCTGTCGCTGGAAATGCCGAATGCGCCGCATATTTTCCTGGAACAGGAAGGCCCGGCCGTGGAAGTGAGCATCAACGTCGGCGGCCAGCGCCTGGCTGACACGGTGTTCGAATCCACCGTCACCGTCACCGTCACCACCCGCGTCAACGACAAGGTGCTGTACCTGGTCGAAGGCACGCAAGCCGGCATCTTCGAACTGTCCAACATCCCGCCCGAGCAGATGGATCCCATCCTGGGCATCGTCTGCCCGACCATGCTCTACCCCTATCTGCGTGCCAACGTGGCCGATGCCATCACCCGCAGCTCGCTGCCGGCCCTGCACCTGACCGAAGTCAACTTCCAGGCCCTGTACGAACAGCGTCTGGCTGAAATGGCGCAACAGCAGGAAGGCAAGGTCAACGGCGCCGACTCCGGCATCATCCTGCCGCCCGGCGCGACCCGCCAGTAAACGCTACACGCCATGGACCGTTCCCCTCCCCCTGCCTTGCGCGCAGCCGTTCTCGGCGCGGGCAGTTGGGGCACGGCCCTGGCTGCGGCGGCTGCCCGCCGCCACCCCACCTTGTTGTGGGCACGCGATCCGGCCCAGGCCCAACAGCTGCAGGCCCGGCGCGAAAATACCCGTTATCTGCCTGACGTGGCACTGCCTGCCGCGTTGGACATCAGCGCCGAACTCGACCACGCCCTGGATTTTCTGGGCCCGGATCCCGATGCGGCGCTCATCATCCTGGGCGTGCCGGTCGCCGGCATGAGCGGCATCATGGCCGAGCTCGCCCGGCGCCTGCCCGCGCGCGGGATGGCCCGTACCCCCATCGTCTGGACCTGCAAAGGCTTTGAGACCGAGACCGCCCGGCTGCCGCACGAGATCGCGCACCAGGCCGCCGCCAGCCTACAGGGGCTGGCCTGCGGCGTGCTGTCCGGCCCCTCTTTTGCCCGCGAAGTCGCCCAGGGCCTGCCCGTGGCGCTCACGGTAGCCAGCGACGATCCACGCGTCACCCGCGCGACCACCAGCGCCCTGCACGGCGGCGCGGTCCGCGTCTATGCCAGCCAGGATGTGGTCGGCGTCGAAGTCGGCGGTGCGCTCAAGAACGTCATCGCCGTGGCTTGCGGGATCTCCGACGGCCTGGCGCTGGGCACCAATGCCCGTGCCGCCCTCATCACCCGAGGCCTGGCCGAAATGGCCCGCTTTGGCGCGGCGCTGGGCGCGCGCGCCGAGACCTTCGCCGGCCTGACCGGGCTGGGGGATCTGGTGCTGACGGCCACCGGCGAACTCTCGCGCAACCGCCGCGTAGGCCTGGAAATCGGCGCGGGCCGCAAGCTCGCCGACATCCTGGCCAGCGGCGTGACCGCCGAGGGGGTGCGCTGCGCACGTGCGGCCCTGGAGCGGGCCCGCGCTTTGGACGTCGAATTACCCATTACGGAAGCCGTGTGCGCCGTGCTGTTCGACGGCGTGGCGCCCATGACTGCTGTGTCGGCCCTGCTGGCCCGCGAAGCGCGCCAAGAGGGCCCGGGCCCTTGCCACAAGGAACCCAGCTCCTGAGACGGAGCGTTTTGCCCCCCATCCGCGCTTACACAACAAGAAACCCGAGGAGAGCCTTCCATGTCTTTCGCACGCCTGTTCGCCCGCCTGCGCGGCGCTCTGGGGCTGGCCAGCGTCCTGCTGCCGCTGGCGGCGCACGCCGCCTGGCCCGAGCGCCCCATTCATCTGGTGGTGCCCTTCCCGCCCGGTTCGTCGCCCGACCTGCTGGCCCGTACCATCGCCGAACCGTTGTCGCAGGCATTGCAGCAATCCATCGTGGTGGACAACAAGCCCGGCGCCGGCGGCAATATCGGCACGCGCATGGTCGCCCAGGCCAAGCCGGATGGCTACACCCTGCTCTACACCATCAATGGCCCGCTGGTCACCGCCCCCACGCTGTACAAGCGGACCCTGGGCTACGACCCGCTGACGGATCTCGCGCCCATCACCCTGGTGGCCACCAGCCCCAATGTGCTGACCGTGCCCGCCAACCTGGGCGTGAACACGGTGCAGGAGTTCGTGGCGCTGGCCAAGACCCGCGCCGGCACGCTGAACTACGGCTCGGTCGGGCCGGGCAGCTCGGCCCACCTCGCCATGGAGATGTTCAAACAGGAAGCCAAGATCGATCTCACGCAGATCCCCTACGCGGGCTTTCCGCAGATCATCTCGGCCATCATCGGCGGCGATGTGCAAGCGGGCTTCATGGTGCCCGCCATTGCGATGCCGCAGGTCAAGGACGGGCGCGTCAAGGCGTTGGCCATCACCAGCCTGCAACCCAGCGAAGCCCTGCCCGGCATTCCGACCATGGCCTCGCAGGGCTATCCGGGCTTTGAGGCCATTTCCTGGAACGCGATCCTCGCTCCCGCCGGCACGCCCACGCCCATCATCGAGCAGCTCAACAGCGAGCTGGCCCGCATCATCGGCAGCGAGGCCGTGCGCAAGCAGATGCTGCTGCAATACTTCACGCCCGCGCCGTCCACCCCCCAGGCGCTGACGCAGCGCATGCGCGAAGAAAAGACGCGCTGGGACCGCGTCATCCAGAACCTGAACCTCTCTCTGGATTGAGGCTCTGCGGGGCCGCGCGGCCCCGCGGCTCATTCTCCGCCGGCGTAATCCTGCTGGCGCCAGGCCTCGAACACCGTGACGGCCACGGCATTGGACAGATTGAGACTGCGCTGCCCGGGCCGCATGGGCAGGCGCAGCCGCTGCGCCGGCGCAAACAGCGCCACATGCTCGTCGGACAGGCCGGCCGTTTCCCGGCCGAACACAAAGACGTCGCCCGGCTGAAAATGCATGCCGGCGGCGCTGCGCGCGCCCTGAGTGGTCATGGCAAAGCGGCGTTCGAGCGGCGCACCCGTGGCGGCGAGCGCCGTGGGCAGGTCGTCATGCACCTGCATGGGCTGCCATTCGTGATAGTCCAGCCCCGCCCGGCGCAGCCGGGCATCATCCAACGCAAAACCCAGCGGCCGCACCAGATGCAGTTGCGCGCCGGTATTGGCGCAAAGCCGGATGGCGTTGCCCGTATTGGGCGGGATTTCGGGGCAGACGAGGATGACGTGGAACATGATGACGGAAAGGGCGCCGTGCGGCATTCAGACGGTATTGTGCCAGCCCGGCGCCGGGGTGCGCGCCGCGGCCAGCACGCCGACGCAGCGCGCGCCGGCCCGTCTGAGAGCCACAGCGGCAGCATGCGCCGTCGCACCGGTCGTCACGACATCGTCGACCAGCACGACATCCCGGCCGGCCAGGCAGGCATCGGCCTGGAACAGCCCCCGCAGGCCGCGCCAGCGGGCGCGGCGCCCCAGGCCCCGTTGCTGAACCCGCTGCCGCGTGCGGCGCAAACCCAGGCGGCATAGCGGCAGCCCCTGGCACTGCGCCACAACGCTGGCCAGTTCGGCGGCGGGATTGAATCCACGCCGCCGCAGCGCCGCGGCCGAGGCGGGCACGGGCACCAGCACCACCTGAGCGGCGACGGCCTGCCGGCGCCAGGCGCTGGCCATCAACGCGCCCAGCGCGCGCGCCAGCGCCAAGCGCCCTTGCCCCTTGAAAACCTGCACCAGCGCATCGCCAGGAAAGGCGTAGTCAAACGCCGCCACGCACCGGCCGATGCGCGGCCGACGCCTCAGGCAGGCAGCGCACCAAGGACCGCCTGCGCCCGGCAGACGCGCCGCGCACACCGGGCAGCGGGCTGCCGGCCCACGCATGGAGGCGGTGACATCGCGCAGGCAGGCGCGGCACAGGCATCCGCCTCTGGCCGGGCCGGCGCACAGCGGGCAGGCCGCGGGCCAACGCCAGGACGGCCGGCAGGGCTTCATACGGGGGACGGATAGTGGATGGGCCATAATGTGGGCGGCGAACGCGGAAGTCCGCCATCTCAACATACCGGCGCGCGCTTGCCGCACGTCACTGCACGCCTATGTCCCAGCCAACCTCTCTGCCCGACCTGCCCATCAATCCCCTGGACGTCAGCCGCCAGTTCGCCCGGCGCGGCGACCTGTCCGAGGCGCAGTTTCTCTATGGGGAGATCGCCACGCGCATGATGGGACGGCTGGGCTATATCCGGCTGCAGCCGCAATCCCTGCTCGACGCCGGTTGCGGGGCGGGCGATAACCTGCCCCTGCTGCGCGAACGCTATCCGCAGGCGGCCTATACCGGCCTGGACCATTGCGCGCCGCTACTGGCCATTGCCCGCCAGCGCTTTCAGCCGGCCGGGCTGTCGGCCTTGATGGGCAAACTCACCGGCCGCGGCAAACCCGCAACCCAGTTCGTGCAGGCCGATCTGGCGCAGACCGGCCTGGCTCCCGAGTCGCTCGACCTGGTCTGGTCCAACCTGGCCTTGCATTGGCATCCGGCGCCGCACGCCGTCCTGGCGGAGTGGCGCCGCATTTTGCGCACCGGCAGCCTGGCCATGTTCTCCTGTCTGGGGCCGGCCACGCTGAAAGAGCTGCGCAGCGCCCTGGAAGCGGCCGGGCTGCGCACGGCGACGCCGGCCTTCGTGGACATGCATGACTTTGGGGATCTGCTGGTGGAAAACGGCTTCGCCGATCCCGTCATGGACCAGGAAATCCTGACCCTGACCTACGCCACGCCCGACAAACTGCTGCAGGACGTCCGTGCGCTGGGCGGCAATCCGGCCCGGGGACGGCGTGCTGGCCTGACGGCCAGAGCCTGGCGCGACCGCCTGTGCGCCGCGCTGGAGGCGCAACGCGGCGCGGACGGCCGGATCTCGCTGACGATCGAAGTGGCGTACGGGCACGCCTGGCGGGCCGCCACGCATCGCGCGGCCCCCGGCGAAACCCGCCTGTCGGTCAGCGCCATCGGTGGACGGCGCGCCGGCAGTTAAGCCTCAGTGCAGGCGGTCCGGCCACATCGTGGCAGGATCGGTGGGCGCCATCGCTGAGCCGACCGGCTCGGAGGTGGCGCGGATACGGCGGCGCAAGGCATCCGCCGGGCGCGGCAGCTCGGCCTGTTCGCCACGGAAGACGTCGGTCATGGCCTCGACCATGGCCGGCAACTCGCGGCTGCGGTGGAACTGACTGCGCAACCAGCGCGCGTCATTGCCGCCGCGCAAGACCTCGTCGCGCAGGGAATGCAGGATGTCCGCCGTGCCCAGTTCCTCGGCCACCGGCGCCAGGCGCTCGAACAACTGCTTCATGTGATCCGAAAGGCGCACACGCTGGCCCTCGGCCGTGACATAGCTGCCATGCAATCCGAAGCGGCACGCCTGGAAGTGATTGCTGCGGTAAGCCAGCCAGGCCTTGGTAGGCGGGGCCGGTTCGCGGCTCAGCAGCACGGCCAATGCCTGGGCAAAAGCGCCCAGCTGGCAGGCCCGCTCGACGGTCAGCGGCGTGTCGCAGACGCGGATCTCCACCGTGCCGAACTCGGGCTTGGGCCGAATATCCCAGTAAAGATCCTTGATGCTTTCGGCCAGGCCGCTTTCGCGCAGCTCCGCCAGATGCGCCTCGAAGCGGTACCAATCACTCACGTCCGGCGGCATGTGGCCGGCCAGCGGGAAGCTGTTGACGGCATTGAGCCGGGCGCAGGAAAACAGCGTATCCACACCCTCGCGATAGGGGGAGGAGGCCGACAGCGCGATGAAATGCGGCACATAGGGCGACAGCCCATGGACCAGCTTTACCGCTGCGTCGCCCGAGGTCACGCCCAAGTGGATATGCTGGCCGAAGACGGTGAACTGGCGGGCCAGATAACCGTACATTTCGGCCAGGTACTGAAAGCGCGGCGTATCGGAGATGGAGCGTTCCTGCCAGCGCATGAAAGGATGGGTGCCGCCGCCGCTGACGCCCACACCGACGGCGTCCGCCGCCTCGCACAGGGCATCGCGCATCTCGCGCATTTCCGCCAGCAGGCCGGCCGGGTGCTCATGTACCGAAGAATTCAGCTCGATCATCGAGCGGGTGATTTCAGGTTTGACGCGGTCGGCCACGGGGTGGTTGGCCAGTTGCGCGAGCAGCTCATCGGAAGCCGCCGTCAGATCGAAGCTTGCCGTGTCGATCAGTTGGAGTTCCAGTTCAATGCCCAAGGTATTGGGGGAAGAGGAAACGAACGGGATTTGTTCCATCTCCGGCTCCTTGTGATTGCTGTTGAGGGATGCGCCGTTTGACCTTGAAGCCCGGATGCTGCCCGGGGGGTGCGTGACGGCATCTAGTGATTGCATGATAGCCGCGAGTTTGTGGCAAAAAGATTGAAATTCGTGACATTTATCGGCGTTATCGCCACATCACGCAAATCGCTCTAAGAGGTGCGTGATAGCAAGCACTCACACTCAAGTATTGACGCGGCCTGCCCGGGTGCGCGGACCGCAGAGCCGCGCCAGCATTGGCTGAAAACCGGCACAGGGAAAACCCGAGGCAGCGTTTTTTCCGGGGCAAAATGGGGGTTACAAAACCCCGTGGCGGTAAGCGTTTGCCGCTGGTTACGAAGCTGACAAGACCCGCGGCGGGCCCTTATTTCCGCCAGAACCAGGGGGTGAAAAGCACCAGCACCGTCAGCAATTCCAGGCGCCCGATGAGCATGGCGAAGGTGCAGATCCAGACCTGAAAATCGCTCAGCACCGCATAGTGGCCCATGGGGCCCAACACGCCCAGGCCCGGCCCGGTGTTGTTGATCATGGCCATGACGGCCGAAAACGCCGTGGTCAGATCCAGGCCCGACAGCAAGAGCAAACTGCTCAAGACGCCTACCGAGAGGCCGTAGACCAGCATGAACGCCAGCACGGAGAACATCACGCGCTGATCGACGATGCGGCTGCCTATCCGCACCGGGCTGACGGCGTGCGGATGCAGCATGGTGACGAGCTCATTGCGAGCCTGCTTGATCAGCAGGATCACCCGGATCATTTTGATGCCCCCGCCGGTGGAACCGGCCGAGGTGGCAAAGGCCGACAGCAGAAGCATGGTCAGCGGCGCAAACAAAGGCCAGGCGCCGTAATCGGCATTGGCGTAGCCCGTGGTCGTAGCCACCGAAATCGTGTTGAACATGCCGTAGCGCAAGGCCTGCAGCGGATCGGTATAGACGTGCTTGAAGAACAAGTAGACGGATATCACCAGGCCCGCGCCCAGCACGACGGCCAGATAGGGGATGGTCTGAGGGCAGGTCAGGTAAGGCCGGAAACTGCGCTGGCGCAGGGCATTGAAATGGGTGGCGAAGTTGATGCCCGAGATCAGCATGAAGACGATGGCCACCAGCTCGACCGGCACCGAGTCGAATCTGAGAAAACCCTCGTCATAGGTGGAAAAACCGCCCAGGCCCATGGTCGTGGCCATGTGCGCCCAGGCGTCGAACCACGACAGCCCCACGGCGCGATAGGCCAGAAAACACAGGATGGAAAAACCGAAGTAGACCGCGTAGAGCGCCTTGGCCGTGCTGGCGATACGCGGCGTGAGCCGCTCGTCCTTCATGGGCCCGGGCGTTTCCGCACGCACGACCTGATGCCCGCCCACGCCCAGCAGCGGCAGGATGGCCACGGCCAGCACCAGGATGCCCATGCCGCCGATCCAGATGAGCGTGGCGCGCCAGAGATTGATCGACGGCGGCAGATGGTTCAGGTTGGTCAGCACCGTCGCGCCCGTGGTCGTCAGGCCCGACATCGCCTCGAAATAGGCGTGCGTGAAGGACAGCGGCTGACCGATCTGCGAGTAATAAAGCAGCAAGGGGATGGCCGCCAGCAGCGGCAGCCCGACCCACACGATGGACACCAGCAGAAAGCCATCGCGGGCGTGCAGCTCGCTGCGCCAGCGATGCGCGGCCAGGCAGACCCCGGTGCCGATGCCCATGGCCAGCCCGAAGCCTTCGACAAAGGCCCGCAGACCCGCGTCCTGGCCCACCCAGGCCACGCCCAGGGGAATGAGCATGGTGAGCGCGAACACCACCATGGTCAGTCCGAGTACGTAAAACGTGGCCAGCAAACGCTTCATGATCGGGTCATGGGCCCCAGAGCGGGTTCAGAAGAAAGATGCCGATACCTGGAACAGCTTTTCCACCCGCGCCATCTGCTGCCGGGTGGGCACAAACACAATGACGTGGTCATCGTTTTCGATCACGGTATCGCCGTCAGGCAGGAGGATCTCATCTTCGCGCACCAGCGCGCCGATGCTGGCCCCCTTGGGCAGGCGAATATCGCCCACCCGGCGCCCCACCACTCGCGAGGTCGCGCGATCGCCATGCGCGACGGCTTCCAGCGCCTCGGCCACGCCCTGGCGCAGGCGATGCACCGCCACCACATCGCCGCGGCGCACGTGGCGCAGCAGCTCGCTCATGGTCGCCTGCGATGGCGACACGGCGATGTCGATGTGACTGCCTTGCATGAGCTCGCCGTAGGCATGCCGGTTGATGAGCGCAATCACCTTGCGCGCGCCCATGCGCTTGGCCAGCAGCGAGGACATGATGTTGTCCTCGTCGTCGCTGGTCAGCGCCAGCCAGGTGTCCATGTCCTGGATGTTCTCCCGCTCGAGCAGCGCCTCATCCGTGCCGCTGCCATGCAGCACGAGCACGTTGGAGGGCAGCTCGGCGGCCAGATACTCGCATCGCTTTTCGTTGCGCTCGATGATGCGCACGCTGTAGTTTTCTTCGGCCAGCTGGCGGGCTAGCCGCAAGCCGATGTTGCCGCCCCCGGCGATCATCACCCGGTGCACGGACTTCTCGGCTTCGCGCAGCTGGCGCACCGCCCGGCGGGCGTGGCGGCTGTCGACCACCAGCACGACCTCGTCGCCCGGCGCGATCACCGTGCCCAACCCGGCATGCAGCGGGCGGCCGTCGCGCAAGACATCGATGATGCGGGCGGTGACATCGGGCCAGACTTCGCGCAGGCGATCCACCGGCGCGTGGGCCATGGGGCTGCCATGCCCCACCCGCACGGTCACGACACTCAACCTGCCCTCGGCGAACTCCACGACCTGCAGGGCTTCCGGAAACTCGATGAGACTGTGCAGATAGGTCGTGACGCTGCGCTCGGGACTGATCAGGGCGTCGATACAGAATCCCTCATCGCCCATGAGCTCGGGATGGTCGGCGAATTCCGGGGCGCGTATGCGAGCGATGCGGCGCGGCACATTGAACACCTGCCGGGCGATCTTGCAGGTGACCATGTTGACCGAATCCGACGCGGCACAGGCAATCAGCAGATCGGTATCGGCCGCGCCGGCGGCCTCGAGCACGGATACCTGGGTGGCATCCCCCTGCATGACACGCAGGTCGAAACGCTCCTGGAGATAGCTCAGCTGCCCGGGCTGAACGTCCACCACCGTGATGTCGTTCTCCTCGGACACCAGGTTTTCGGCCACGCTGGTACCAACGCGGCCGGCTCCCACGATGAGGATTTTCATGAGCCTCGCTTGCGCGCGGATTCAATGCCCAGTTGCTTGAGCTTGCGGTAGAGGTGGGTGCGTTCCAGCCCGGTGCGCTCGGACACACGGGTCATGCTGTGGTTCTCGCGCACGAGGTGGTATTCGAAATAAATCCGCTCGAACTCATCGCGTGCCTCACGCAACGGCTGATCCAGCGAAATGCTGCCCAGCTGGCCGTTGTTGGCCGAGGCCGGTTCGCCCGCGGCGGGATGGGCCACGGCCACGGGGGGATCCAACTCGTCTTCGAGCGCGATGGCCGGTGTGGCGTGGACCACGGGCGCGGCTGCCGCAGCGGGCAGACGCCCACGCGCCAGGCCGGCGGCGATGGTTTTGAGCAAGCGCTGCAAGGTGATGGGCTTTTCGAGGAAGTCCATCGCGCCGATGCGCGTGGCCTCGACAGCGGTATCGATCGTCGCATGCCCGCTCATCATGATGACCGGCATGTCCAGCAGGCCCTGGGATGCCCACTCTTTGAGCAGGCTCACCCCGTCGGTGTCCGGCATCCAGATGTCCAGCAAAACCAGATCCGGACGCGAGCGCAGCCGGGCGGCACGGGCTTGCGCCGCGTTCTCCGCCAATTCAACCGTGTGTCCTTCGTCGTAAAGAATCTCCGACAGGAGTTCGCGAATGCCAACTTCGTCGTCGACCACCAGAATTCTGGCCATAAACCTTTCACCTATTGCGTAGCCGCATTATGCTTTTGTTGCAAGGTCTCGTCCATAGTATCGGACGCACTCGCCAAGCGGGTCAACAAGATAGAGACCCTCGCGCCGCCTTCCTTGCGGTTGGCAATATCGATGCGCCCGCCATGTTCTTCCACGATCTTACGCACAATTGCCAATCCTAGCCCGGTGCCATGGGCCTTGGTCGTGACATAAGGCTCGAAGGCGCGCTGCATCACCTGCGGCGGAAAGCCCGGGCCATTGTCTGCCACCGTAAACCGGACCGCGGCAGTTTCCGACCCGTCTGAGTGCGGAATGCGGGTGAGCTGGGTGACGACCTTGACCTGGGCGTCTTCGCCTTTTTCATTGACCGCGTCCCTGGCGTTAGCTAGCAGATTATGAATGACCTGGCGCAGTTGTGTGAGGTCGCCCTCGATGACGGGCAGGCCCTCGGCCAGCTCGGCGTCCAGCCGGGGGCCGCCATTGCGCGCCTGACCGTCGATCGGATCCCAACCATAGAGCGCCAGCACGTCGGCCACCAGGCCGTTGAAATCGATCGGCTGCATGACCGCGGGCGGCGTGCGCGCATACTCGCGGAAATCATCCACCATCTGCTTGAGCGAGCCCACCTGGTTGACGATGGTATTGGTGGCGCGTTCGAGCATCTGCGCCTCGCGGGGCGGCAGGTGATCGGCCAGCTTCATCGCCAGGCGTTCGGCCGAAAGCTGGATGGGCGTGAGCGGATTCTTGATTTCGTGGGCCAGGCGCCGGGCCACTTCGCCCCAGGCCATGGTGCGGTTGGCCGAAATGACCTCGGTGATGTCGTCGAAGACGACCAGATAGCCATTGCCCCGGCCATCAACGCGCAAATGCGTGCCGCGCGCCAGCAGAATGATGGGCTGCGCCCCGGCCTGCGCCGGCGTGATCTCGAACTGCTGCTGCCAATGCTGGCGCTCGGAGCCTACCGCCGCGTGGGCGGAAAACGCTTCGCGCACGGTGCCGGCGAACTCGAGCATGCCATCGGCGGTCTCCAGCGGCCGGCCGATGACCGAGCGCAGATCGGCCTGCAGGATGTTCTGCGCCCCCTGGTTGACGGTGGTCACCCGGAAGGACTCATCAAAGGCCATGACCCCGGAGGACAGGTTGGCCAGCACGCTTTCCAGATAGACATTGGTGCGCTCGAGCTGCCGCCGGTTGCTCTCGACCATCTGGCGCGCCTCGTCGAGCTGGCGCGTCATGGCGTTGAAAGAGCGGGTCAGGTGGCCGAGCTCGTCGCGCGCGGGCGGCTCGGGCAGGGGGCGGTAATCGCCCACGCTCACCGCCTGCGTGCCGGCGGCCAGGGAGAGCAGCGGGCGCACCAGGCGTTTGGACAGCGACAATGCCACGGCAATGGCGGCAAACACCGCCAGCAGCAGCGCGAGGGTCAGCGTGATGCCATAGAGCTTGCGCAGGCCCAGCCGCGACAGCGCCAGCTCCTGGTAGTCGCGAAAGCCCTGCTGCACGCGATTGGCGTTGTGCGCGATCTGCTCGGGCACGTTCTGCATCAGCTGCAGCCAACGCGGCTCACCGGCGCCGGCCAGCGAGCTGTCAAAGCGCACGGGCGTATTGAGCGGGATCACCACCCGCAGATGCAAACCGTCTTCGGCGCCCGCGATGCCGGGATCGTCGGCTTCGGCGGCCGAATACCCGCGCGCCAGTTTGAGCTGGTTCAGAACGGTGGACGGCGGCGTGGGCGGCACCAGCTGGCCGAATTTGTTGGTCGAAAAGGCCAGCGGCCGGCCGCTGCCGGTAAACACCAAGGCCTCCTGAACGCCGTTGCTCTCGCGCAGCCGGGTCAGGGCCAGCGGAATATCGGCATCAGGCAGGTTGTTCAGTTCGGAGGCCATGGCGCGGGCCCGCGCATCCAGATCCGCCAGTTGCGAGTCCAGCGCGGCGCGTCCGAGGTTCAGCCCCGCCTCCAGGGCGCTATCGACGCGGACGTTGAACCAGGATTCGATCGAGCGCGACAGAAACTGCACCGACAGGGTGTAGATCAGCGCCCCCGGCACCACGCCGATCAGGGCAAAGGCCAGCGCGAAGCGCGCCGTCAGCCGCGCGCCGAACATCCGGCGCCGGATCTGCCGCGCCAGACGGACCGTCAGCGCGACCACCCAGACAAAGAGCGCCAGGGCGAACACGCCGTTGAGGATGAGCAGCACGTCGTAGTAGCGCGCCAGGCGCGATGCGCTGCCCGTGGACCAGACCAGCAGGCCCAGCAAGGACAGCCCGCTGACGGCCCCGATGATCAGGGCCAGCCGCAACAAGACTCTCATGAGGGATCCCGCGCCGGCGCGGTCAGGGTAAAGGAGAACTCCCGCCACGGCGTGGAAGCGGCCCAGGCGCTGCTATTCAAGGCGTTGACCTGGAAGGGGCGCGCAAGCAAAGACGTGTCCAACCGCACCCGCAGCTGGCCGGTATAGACCTCACCGGCCTCGAACTCGGACGCATCGGCCACGCGCCAATCGCGAATCCGTCTGACCACGTCCATGGCGTCGTCCAGCGAAGCCACATTCAAGGAGAGCTCTCCCTGCCCCACCCGCCACTGGCGCGTCAGGGCGTTATAGCTGACCCGCCAGGTCATGCTGGTATCGACCAGGCTGCGGTCGAACCACCACCAGCGCGCCTTGGTGATCTGGATGTCCGCCGTGAAATACAACGGCAGGCCGCGTTGGGCGGCATCGCGCAACTGGTCGTTGAGCGGGAAATCGACATCCGCATTGATGCCCAGGCGGCCGTCCTGAATGATGGGGTCTATCATCTGCACCGTCGGTTCGGCGGCAAATGCCCGCCCTCCCCCTCCGAACCAAAAAGGGGCGGTAGCCAACAAGAAGGCGGCAATTAGACGAACAATCATGGACTTTCAATAGGGGCATGCTTTGTCCCTATTCTTGGCGATTCAGCGCCGCTTGGCAAACAAGGCATAGAAAAAACCATCATGCTGCGACTCGGGTGTTGCATTCACAGCAACTGGCAGCAATTGGCCCGGGGAAGGCAGGGCCTCGGCGTCGGGATGCCGGGCCGCAAATGCCTGCGCCTGGGCCTGACCTTCCGCCGGGAAAATGGAACACGTCACATAGAGCAGATGTCCGCCCGGCGCGACCAGTTCCCACAAGGCATCGGCAATGCGCGCCTGCAGGGCCGCCGTGCGCGCCACATCGGGGGCGCGCCGCAGCCAGCGAATGTCGGGATGGCGCCGCACGATGCCCGATGCCGTGCACGGCACATCGGCCAGCACCGCGTCGAAAGGCTTGCCATCCCACCACGCGCGCGGGTTGGCCGCGTCGCCGGTGACCAGCCGGGCCCCGCTCAGGCCCAGACGCTCGAGGTTCTGCCCCACCCGTTCCAGCCGCCGGGCGTCATTGTCCAGCGCCACCAGATCCAGTTGCGCCATCTCCAGCATGTGCGCGGTCTTGCCGCCGGGGGCGGCGCAGGCATCCAGCACCCGCATCCCGTCGGCCAAGGGCAGCAGCGGCGCGGCCAGCTGCGCGCCGGCGTCCTGGACCGACCACCACCCCTGGGCATAGCCCGGCAATTGCGTGACCGGCCTGGGCTCGAGCACGACCAGACCGAAGGCGCCGGTTTCACGCACGGCCAATCCGGCCGCCGTGAACGCCTCGACCACCTGCTCGCGGCTGGCGCGGCGCCGGTTGACCCGCAGCGTCAGCGGGGCGGGCACGTTGGCCGCCTGCAGCAGCGTCTGCCACTGCTGGGGATACGCCTGCCGCAGCGTCTTGATCCACCACTGGGGGTGATTCCAGCGCACCACCGGATCATTGGCCAATTCGGCGGCAAACGCCTCGCGTTCGCGCAGAAAGCGTCTCAGGCTGCCGTTGATCAGCCCTTTGAAGCCCGCCAGGCGCTTGCTGTCCGCCGCCGCCGTCACGGCCTGATCGACCACGGTATGCGGGGCATAGACCGGCATGCCCGGCACCACCTGTCCGGGCTGGTCCGGCGCTTTGAGCAGCGCCAGCGACACCCGCAGCAGGGCCCCGGCCAGCGGCGCGGGTTCGCGCGGCACCAGCCGGTTGGCGATCGTGTCGGCCCACCCCATGTAGCGCATGGCGTGAAACGACACGGCCTGGGTCGCGGGCCGCAAGCCAGGCTCGGTCTCGGCCAGGGCGTCGGTGAGAGAACGGCCCTCGTCGACTGCCTGCACCGCGGCAGCGGCGGACAGGAGAACAGCGGACAAGGGCGGGGCCAGATTGCCCGATTCGGAAGCAGAAGCCATGCGGAATTCCATATGCAGAGCCGCTATGGTAGCCGCTGGGCGCCCCTGTCTGCTGGCCGGCGCCCGAAGGGGCGCCTCAGGCGACGGGTCTGCGGCCGCGGGCCGGGACCCTTTACGCCGGAGAACGCAGCAATTCGCGGCTGATGATGAGCTTTTGCACCTCGGTGGCGCCCTCGTATATGCGCAAAGCGCGAATGTCGCGATATAGCCGCTCCAGAATATGGCCGCGCACAACGCCTTTGCCGCCGAACATCTGCTGGATCCGGTCGATGACGCGCTGCGCCGCCTCGGTCGCCGCCATCTTGGCCATGGCGGTTTCCATGGTCGAAGACACCTGCTGCACGTCCCGCACCCAGGCCGCCCGGTAAGTCAGCAACGCCGATTGATCGATCTCGGTCGCGGCATCGCCCAGCGCCGCCTGGGTGATCTGGAAATCCGCCAGCGTCCGGCCAAACATCCGCCGCTGGCGGACATGGTCCAGGCCCTCGGCCAGCGCCCGGCGGGCAAAGCCCAGGGCCGCTGCGGCCACCGACGTTCGAAAGACGTCCAGGGTGCGCATGGCGATCTTGAACCCCTGCCCGGCCCCTCCCAGCATCTGATGCGCGGGAACCCGGCAGTGCTCCAGGCGCAGCGTGGCCAAGGGGTGAGGCGAGATCACGTCGATCTGCTCCTGCACCACAAGCCCGGGCGTGTCGGCATCGACGATAAAGGCGGAAATGCCGCCCGAACCCGAAGCGCCCGTGCGGGCGAAAACACAATAAAAATCGGCCAAGCCGCCGTTGGAAATCCAGGTCTTGCAGCCATCGAGCACATAGTCCTGGCCGCTAGGCTGCGCGCGACACTGCAAGGCCGCGACGTCCGACCCGGCATCGGGTTCGGACAAGGCAAAAGCCGCGATCTTGCGGCCCTGGGCCACGGCGGGCAGATAGGCGGCCTGCTGCCTCGGATCGCCCGCCAGGGAAATGGCGCCGCTGCCCAAGCCCTGCATGGCAAAAGCGAAGTCCGCCAGCGCATGGTGACGCGCCAACGTTTCGCGGATGACGCACAGGCTGCGCGCATCGAGCGCGGGCAAGGCGCCGCCCAGATCGGCGTTCGGACCGGCCGGCACGCAGTAGCGCAACCACCCTGCCCGGCCCAGCGCATCCACCCACTGACGGCAGGCGATATGGACGTCGTCGTGCGCAAGACCTGCCGCGTGCTCCTGGCACCACCGGTCGAGCGACTCGGCCAGCACACCGTGGCGGGTCTCCAGAAAGGGCCATTGCAACCAACTCCGTGCTTGCCGCTCGCTCATGCCTACTCCTTACCCGCAAATTGCTGCAGCAAAGGCGTCCAGCCAACCAGCGTGTCTTTCACATACTGGCCAAAGGCCGCCGCATCGCGGAAATCCACCTTCAGACCAAACTGGTCTGCGCAATTGGCGAATTCCGGCGTGCGCGTGGCGACTTCGAAAGCGTCCTGCAGCTTCTTCACGTTGGCCGGATCCATCCCGGCCGGCCCGGACACGCCCAAGAGACTGGGCGCCACCAGGTCGTAGCCTTGCTCCTTGAGCGTGGGCGCGTCGAATCCTTGCATGCGCTCATCGGTGTACACCGCCAGCAGACGCAAGCGGCCATCCCGGACATAGGGCACCCATTCGGCCGTCTGAGCCATGAAATCCACGTCCCCGCGCAGCAGCGCCGAAATGGATTCGGGGCCGCTCTTATACGGCACATGCACCCACTGCGTGCCGATCGCCTGCGCCAGCCGCTCGGTGGTCAGATGCTGCGGCGTACCGATGCCGGCGGTGCTGTAACTCATGGACTTCTTGCTGCGCTTGGCCGCCGCAGTCAGATCCGCCAGCGTTTTGTAGGGGGAGTCGGCACGTACCAGCAGCCCGACCTGGTACTGGGCCACCATGGCAATGGGGGTGAGCTCCTTGGTGACGTCGTACTTATTGCCGGGATTGAGCACTTGATTGAGCACGCCGCCGGTCGACAGGGAGGCGATGCTGTAGCCATCGGGGCGTTGCCGGGTGATGTAACTGACCGACAGCGACGAGCCCGCGCCCGGCCGGTTCTCGATGATCACCGTCTGGCCGAGCTTCTTGCCGACGTCATTGGCCAGCACCCGGTTGCAGACGTCCGTGCCCCCGCCCGCGCCGTAACCGACGACCAGGCTGATGGGATTGCTGGGATAGCCCGCGGCCAGGGCAGACGCGCCAGACAGCGACAGGCAGGCCCAGGCCGCTGCCCGCTTGATGAGGGAGTGTTTCATTGCAGTTTGTCTCCATGGTCTTGAGCCGCTGGGGCAGCTTCTTTTGCGATGGCTGTCGCACAGGCGCGACGTCAGTCATTTTGCACGGATAAAAGGTCATATATATAGATGTTTGTACTAATGCCTTTTTTTGGGCATGGCCGATAAGCTCCCAGCAAAACAGGACAGGCAGGCAGCGACCTGCAAGGAGACAGCGAAGTGAGCAGCAAGCGCGTACTGGTGACGGGCGCCAGCAAAGGGATAGGCAAAGCCGTCTGCGAACGCCTGACGGCCGACGGATATCAGGTGGTGGGCGTTGCCCGCACGCCGCCGTCCAACCCGCCTGCCGGCATGGTGTTTCACGCCGTCGACCTCGGCGACAACGACGCCGTGGCGGCTTTCCTGGCCGGACCCGCGGCAAGCGGGCCGTTCTACGGCCTGGTGAACAACGTCGGCATGGTGCCCATCGGCAAGCTGGAAGATGTCCAGCCCGACGACCTGTACCGCGCCGTCCAGCTCAATATCGAAGTCGCGTTGCGCTTCACGCAGGCCGTGGCAGGCGGCATGCGTTCACAAGGCATTGGCCGGATCGTGAACATGGCCTCGCGCGCCGCGCTGGGTAAACCGCAGCGCAGCATCTACAGCATGACCAAGGCGGGTCTGATCGGCATGACTCGGACCTGGGCCCTGGAACTTGCCAGCGCCGGCGTGACCGTCAATGCCATCGCCCCGGGCCCCATCGAAACCGACTTCTTCGCCGGCGCCAACGATCAGGCGCGCACCCGGCAACTGCTGGCCGGCATACCGGTAGGCCGCATGGGCAAGCCCGAAGACGTCGCCCACGCGGTGGCTTATTTCATGGACGAGCGCTGCGGATTCGTCACCGGCCAGACCCAGATGGTCTGCGGCGGCATGACCATCGGCGCGGCCTGACACACCCGATACTGAGGAAGCAAATGAAACGCTGGACACAACGACCGGAAGGCTCCACCTGGGGCGATTTCGGCGAACATGATCAACTGGGCCGCGTCAACCTGATCGGCTCCGAACAGGTGCTCAAAGGCGTCAAGGAAGTCAGACAGGGCAGCGTGTTCTGCCTGTCCCTGCCACTGGATCTGCCGGGCGGCATGGCATTGAATCCGCGCCGTAAACCGCCTCGCCTGAGCGGCACCGAGCGCGATGGGGTGCCGTACATGAACTTCCCGATGGAAAAGCTCGACCCCTCCTCCATCGATGTGTTGAGCGACGACCAGGTCGTCATGTCTTTGCAGTACTCCACGCAATGGGATGCGCTCGCCCATGTGGGGGCGTACTTCGACACCGACGGCAGCGGCGCGCCGCGCAAGGTCTACTACAACGGCTACCAGGCCGGCCAGGACATCCTGGACGCCGGCACGCCGCACGGCCATGGGGACTGCTGCGGTAGCGGCAGCCACGCCATGGGCGCGCTCAAGCTTGGCATCGAGAACTTCGCCGTCAAGGGCATGCAGGGCCGTGGCGTGCTGGTGGACTTCACGCGCCACTATGGCCGCGAGCGCACGCTGATCGGATATCGCGAACTCATGGAGGTGATGCACAAAGATGGCGTCACGGTCGAGCCCGGCGACATGCTCGTGCTGCGCACGGGGTTCGCGGAGCTCATCACCGAGATGGCGGGCAGCCCCGATCCGGACAGGCTGCACCACGCCTGCTGCGTGCTCGATGGCGCCGACGAGGCCTTGCTGGCGTGGATCAGCGACAGCGGCATTGCCGCCATCTGCGCCGACAACTACGCCGTCGAAGCCTATCCGGCCCGCGAGCGCGAGGGCAAGAAGTCTTTGCTCCCCTTGCATCATCACTGCCTGTTCAAGCTGGGCTTGCCGCTGGCCGAACTCTGGTACCTCAAGGACCTGGCCGAGGCCTTGCACGCCGCCGGGCGCAACCGCTTCCTGCTGACCGCGCCGCCGCTGCGCCTGCCCGGCGCCGTCGGATCGCCCGTCACGCCGATTGCCACGCTCTGAGGCCCGCAGCATGAATTTCCATACGCTTATTCAGGCGCACGCGGCGCGTACGCCCCAACGCATTGCCTTTCAGGATCAGGACCGCGCACTGGACTACGCCGGCCTGCTGGCCGAGGTGGAGCGGCTGTCCGGCCTCATGCATGAACACGGCGCGCGACGCGGCGAGCGGCTGGCGCTTTGGATGCCCAACTGCATCGAATGGCTGGTGACCTTTCTGGCCTGCGCACGGCTGGGCATGACGGTGGTGGCGGTCAATACGCGCTTTCGCGAGCACGAGGTCGGGCAGCTGCTGGCGCGCGGCCGCTGCACCTGGCTGGCCATGTGGCCGGATTTCAAGGGCCTGCCCTTCGCCGACACACTCAAGCGCATCGATCCGGCCATCCTGCGCCCCCTGCGCGGCGTCATCGCCGTGGGCGAGCGCGAGCCGCTGACAACCATTGCCGCCCTGCCCGACGCACTGCCCTATACGGCGCGCGGCAAGCAATCAGACGTCCGGCTCGAAGACCCCGGCCAGGAAAGCGACGGCGCCCTGGTCTACACCACCTCGGGCACGACCTCGGCGCCCAAGCTGGTGCTGCATCGCCAGGCTGGCCTCATCGCGCACGGCCACATCGCCGCGCAGGCCTATGGCATCGATGCGGACAGCATCGTGCTGCTGGCCTCGCCCTTGTGCGGCGCTTTCGGCTTCTCCACCATGCTGGCCGGGCTGACGCAGGCCGCGACCCTGGTGTCGTTGGCGGTGTTCGATGCCGCGGCCACGGCGCGCCAGATCCGCGAGCATGGCGTGACCCACACCTTCGCCAACAACGAATTCATCGATCACGTCCTGCGGCAGGCCGAAGGCCAGCCCCGGCCCTATCCTTCTTTGCGCTACGTCGGCTTTGCGAGCTTTTCGCCGGCCATGGACGATCTGCCTGAACGCGCCCGCCAGGCGGGTCTGCCTATCGCCGGGCTGTACGGGTCCAGCGAATTGCAGGCCCTGGTGGCCGGCCACCGCTTGCAGACCGATTGGCCGCAGCGTCGCGTCGCCGGTGGCACCATCGCCGCGCCAGAGGGCCGCGTGCGCGCGATCGACCCGGACAGTGGCGCCATCCTGCCCCACGGCGCCATCGGCCAGATCGAAATCAAGGCGCCGAGCCTCATGGCCGAGTATCTGGACGACCCGGAGGCGACCCGCAAGGCCATCAGCGCCGACGGTTTTTTCCGCACGGGAGATCTGGGTTACACCCTCGATGAGCGCCTGTTCATTTTCCAGGGCCGCGATGGGGACCACCTGCGCCTGGGCGGCTTTCTGGTCTCGCCACTGGAAATCGAGCAATTCATCGAAGCCTTGCCCGGCGTGGCCGGCGCACAGGTCGTCGGCGCGCAGTGGCAGGGCAAGACGGTGGCGGTCGCCTTCGTGCGCCGCAACGCGGCGGACACGGATGAGCGCGCTATCATTGACGCCTGCCAGACCGCCATGGCGAAGTTCAAAGTCCCGCATCGCGTGATCTTCGTGGAGGACTTCCCCATGGTGCAAAGCGCCAACTCCAACAAAGTGCAAAAACACGTGCTGCGCCAGCAAGCCCAGGCCATTCTGGACGACCGCCAGCCCCCGACCTAGCCATGGCCCAGCCGTCCCTGCCGCAAGCGCACGCCTCCGAGGTTCTGTCCCGCAGCAAGTTGCCGCTGTATCTGCAACTGGCGGCGGAGTTTCGCCGCAATATCGCGCAAGGCGTCTGGCTGCCCGATCAGCAAATTCCCTCGCTGGAAGACCTGATGGCGCACTACCGGGTGGCCCGCATGACACTGCGCAACGCCCTGGGCATCCTCGAAGAAGAAGGCTACATCCGGCGCGGGCGGGGCAAGGGCACCTTCGTGCGCAGCGATCTGCCCGGGGTGACGGAACTGCAGATACCGTCAAACTGGGAAGAAACCGTGGCCCTGAGCGATCTGCTGGGCACCGAGAGCATCGCCGACGGCGCACATGCCATCGCCACGCTGCCCGAACTCGGCATGGCGTTTTCCGGCCAGTATGCGCAAGCCTACCGCCATCTGTGCCGCCTGCATGTCAAAGATGGCGTGCCGTATTGCTTCAGCGAGGTCTACCTCGCCGAGGACTTGTTCAAACGGCACAAGGCGGCCTTTCTCAAAGCGGCGGCCGCCTCGGTCATCGCTCGTATCCCCGGGCTGAAGATCGGCCAGGCGCGGCAGAAAATCACCATCGCCGACGCCGGCATCGAATCGGCCCGCGCGCTGAACCTCAACGTCGGCGACAGCGTGGCCGAGGTGCGCCGCTACGCCTGTGACGACGAGCGCCTCATCTACTTTGCCCGGCTCGAGTTCCCCACCAAATTCGTAAAACTGGAGTTCGATCTTTGCTGAGCGCCGCTCACGCGAATGACTGTTGCTCCAGCGCCTGGCCGAGATAATCCAGCAGCACGCGCACCCGGCTGGCGAGCAGCCGCTGATGGGTCAACAAGGCATAGATGGGCCGGGGCGCGGGTTCGCACTCAGGCAGCACCGGCCTCAGGCGGCCCTGCGCCACATGATCGGCAAAGGCCCAGGCCGGCGCGTAGACAATCCCCGCGCCGGCGACCGCGGCGGCCATCACACCGTCCAGAACGTTGGACCGCATACGCACCCGCGGACGCACGGCCACCAGATTGTCGCCCTCGCGCAGCCACCATTCCTGCTCGTTCGCATGCGGGCTGAACACCAGCCCGTCATGCTGGGCCAGATCGGTCAGGCGGCGCGGTTCGCCGCGGCGCTGCAAGTAAGCCGGCGCGGCCGCCAAAGCCCAACGGATCGCCCCCAGTTTGCGGGCCACGAGGCTGGAGTCGGGCTGCGGGCCGACAACGATGGCGATGTCTATCCCCTCCTCCAGCAGATTGACGGGCCGATCGAGCAGCGACACATCCAGCGTCACCTGGGGATAACGCAGCAGAAACGTGGCCAGCAAAGGCACCAGGTGGACGCGGCCCAGCAATAAAGGGGCGGTCAGCTGCAAGCGTCCGGCGGGCTCGGCGGCCTCGGCGCTCAGCCCCGCTTCCATCTCATGGATTTCGGCCAACATGCGCTTGGCGCCCTGGTAATAGCGCCGCCCCGCTTCGGTGACCAGCAGTTTGCGGGTGGAGCGCACCAACAGACGCGTGCCCAGCCGGTTTTCCAGCGCGCTCATGTGGCGGCTCACCGAGGCCAGCGACAGGCCCGTCAACCGGGCCGCCGCGGACAGGCTGCCCTGATCGACCGCGGCCACGAACAATGCCATTTCGTCGGGACGGGGAATCATCGCCACTCTTTCAAATTTGAATGGATACCTTGCAGATATTAGTCTTCTCTGCAAGAAGCTGCGCTTTCATAATCCCCACCTTCGAGACTTCTCCAGGAGCCGGCATGCCCGCCGCTTCCGCTCAAGCCCCCCTGCCCTCGGCGCTGGACGCCAGCCTGCTGGCGACACTGGCCGCCGCCTGCGGTGTGTTCGTGGCCAGCATCTATTTCAATCAACCGCTGCTGGAACTGCTGCTGCAAGCCTTCCCGCACGACGCGGCCATCGTCAACCTCATTCCCACCGCCACGCAGCTGGGTTTTGCCTGCGGACTGCTGTTGCTGGTGCCCCTGGGCGACCGCGTCAATCGCCGGCATCTCATTCTGTGTCAGTCCGCGGGCTTGTGCCTGGCGCTGGCCGGGCTGTCCCTGGCGCCCGCGGCCTGGAGCGCAGCCCTGATCTCGGTCTGTGTCGGCATTGGCGGCTCGGTGGCTCAGCAGATCGTCCCCCTCGCCGCCGAGCTGGCCCATCCGCAACGCCGCGGCCAGGTCGTGGGCACGGTCATGAGCGGCCTGCTCTGCGGCATCCTGCTGGGGCGCGTAGTAGGCGGCTTTGCCGGCGAACACTGGGGCTGGCGAGCCGCCTTCGGCCTGGGTGCGGCCGCCTGCGCCCTGATGTGGCTCATCCTGCTGGTCAAACTGCCCTCTACCCGCCCTCAGACCACGCACCGCTATGGCGAACTCATGCGCTCGCTGCGGGGTCTGTGGCGGTCTGAACCGCAGTTGCGCCGCGCAACGCGCGTGCAGGCCCTGCTCTTCGGCGCCTTCATTGGCATGTGGACCATCCTGGCCCTGTATCTCGATCAAGCCTTCGGGCTGGGCGCGGACGTGGCCGGCCTGATGGGTGTCGTGGGCGCGGCCGGCATTCTCATGGCCCCGCTGGCCGGCCGCATCGCCGACCGGCGCGGCCCGCACAGCGTGATCGCCTTGGGCGTGTTCATCATGCTGGTCTCTTTCGTGATCCTGGGCGCCTGGGCCAGCCTCATCGGCCTGGTTGTGGGCATCCTGTTGGTAGACATCGGCGAGCAAGCGGCCATGATCGCCAACCAGCATGTGGTCTATGCCCTGCGCCCGGAAGCGCGCAGCCGCCTGAACACGCTCTACATGACCGGCATGTTCCTGGGCGCGGCGGCCGGCTCCTGGGGCGCGGGCCTGGCCTGGCATGCCGGCGGCTGGAAGCTGGCCTGCCTGCTGTGGGGCGTGTTGTGCGCCCTGGCCTGGCTCGTGCATGCCCGGGGCCGGCCGGCGCCTGCGCCCGCGACGGGACGCCACACCGGATAGGCCGCCGAGCACCCTACGGCATTGCCGTATAATCCCGCATCTTCGGCCTGCGCCTCCCCCGGCGCGGCGGCCCAGGCCGCGGGGGCATCCCCCCCGCCCGTGAACAGATCAAGCCATGAAACAAGCAGCCCCGCCGCAGCGTCCCGCGCGGTGGCCGGCGTCGCGCATCAGTGAGGCCCGCAATCGCGTGGGACTGCCGCAGGCAGACTTCGCCGATCTGCTGGGCGTCAGTGTGCGCACCCTGCAGGATTGGGAACAAGGCCGCCGCAATCCTTCGGGCGCGGCCCAGACCCTGCTGCGGGTGGCGATTCTCCATCCGGAGACGCTGCGCGACCTGCCACCCATGGACGAGACGGCCTGAATAACTCCGCGACGCGGCCGCAGGCCGCGCGCAACTACGGTGAACGATAGTGGAAATCCTGGAAACATCCCGGGCCGGCAAAGGCCCCAGCAGCGCCGCAGGTTCAACGCCTGCCACCCTTCAGGCGCCGGCCGCAAGCCAAGCGGCCAGCAGCGGCTCGAGCGGCCGCGCGCCGCGCGTGGGCTTTGTCAGCCTGGGCTGTCCGAAGGCGCTCGTGGACTCCGAGCGCATCCTCACGCAGCTGCGCACCGAGGGCTATGAGGTCACGCCCGAGTACAACGACGCCGATGTGGTGGTCGTCAATACCTGTGGCTTCATCGACAGCGCCAAGGCCGAATCGCTGGACGCGATCGGCGAAGCGCTGGCCGAAAACGGCAAGGTCATCGTCACCGGCTGTATGGGCGTGGAAGAGTCGGTGATCCGCGAGGTGCATCCCAGCGTGCTGGCCGTGACCGGCCCGCAGCAATACGAGCAGGTCGTGCGCGCCGTGCACACGGCCGCGCCGCCGCGCCTGGATCACAATCCCTACGTCGATCTGGTGCCGCCGCAGGGCGTCAAGCTCACGCCGCGCCACTACGCCTACCTGAAGATCTCCGAAGGCTGCAATCACCGCTGCAGCTTCTGCATCATCCCGTCCATGCGCGGCAATCTGGTCAGCCGCCCGGTGGGCGACGTGCTCAGCGAAGCCGAGCGCCTGGTCAAAGCCGGCGTCAAAGAGCTGCTGGTCATCTCGCAAGACACCAGCGCCTATGGCGTGGATCTGAAGTACCGCAGCGGCTTCTGGAACGGCCGTCCGGTCAAAACGCGCATGACCGAAATGTGCGATGCCTTGTCCGAACTCGGCGTCTGGACCCGGCTGCATTACGTCTACCCTTATCCCAGCGTCGACGACATCATCCCGCTGATGGCCGACGGCCGCGTGCTGCCCTATCTGGATATCCCCTTCCAGCATGCCAGCCCGCGCATTCTCAAAGCCATGAAGCGTCCCGCCTTCGAGGACAAGACGCTGGCGCGCATCCATCAATGGCGCGCCGCCTGTCCGGACCTGACCATACGCTCGACCTTCATCGTCGGGTTCCCCGGCGAGACCGAAGCGGATTTCCAGTACTTGCTCGACTGGATGAGCGAGGCGCAGCTCGACCGCGTGGGCTGTTTCCAGTATTCGCCCGTGGAAGGCGCGCCGGCCAACGAGCTGGCCGACCCGGTGCCCGACGCCGTCAAGCAGGAGCGCTGGGAGCGCTTCATGGAGCACCAACAGGCGATTTCGGCGGCGCGCCTGCAACGACGCATCGGCCGCGAGATCGATGTGCTCATCGATGAGGTCGATGAAGAGGGCGCGGTGGGCCGCTCCAGCGCCGATGCGCCCGAGATCGACGGCTGCGTATATGTCTCGACGGACACGCCGGTCAAGCCGGGCGACATGGTCCGCGTGCGGGTCACCGACGCCGATGAGTACGACCTCTGGGCCGATCGCATCTGACCGGCAGGGGTCATCGCCTGCGGCGATGACCCGCCCGCCTTACAACTGCGGCCGGCTCAAATGGTCGACAAACAGCTTGGCCGCGGTGGGCAGCGCGTCAAAGGCGCGCACGCAGATCTGAATTTTGCGGCGCGCCCAAGGCTCGGTCAGCGGGATGATGCGAATGTTGAACATGGCGGAGTAACGCTGCGCCAGATCCAGCGGCAGCACGCCCACGCCCAGCCCCGAATCCACCATAAAGCAAAGCGCGTCAAAACCGGTGACCTGCACCTTGAGCTTGACGGTGCGCTTGGCGCCGCTGGCCGCATGCGACAGGATACGGTTGATGGCGCTGCCGCGATGCAGGCCGATGAAGTCATACTCCAGCGCGTCGACGAAACGAAAACCCGCGGTGGCCTGCAACGGATGCGTGGCCGGCACCACCAGCGCGAGCATGTCTTCCCGATAGGGCAGGATCTCCACGTCGTGGTCGGGCACCGTACCTGAAAAAATGCCCACATCGGCGGCGTTTTCCGCCACGGCCTTGATAATGGCGGGCGTGATTTTCTCTTCGAGATCCACCTGAACGTTCGGATATTCACCCAGGAAATCCTTGATGTCCCGTGGCAGGAACTGCGTGATGGCCGAAATATTGGCGAATACACGCACGAAACCGCGCAGGCCGCTGGCGTACTCGCGCATGCGCACTGCCACTTCATCCAGCTCGTGCAGGGCGCGCCGCGCCATGGTCGACAGGGCGAAGCCGGCCGGCGTGGGGTGTATCCCCTTGTTGGTGCGGGTCAACAGGCGAATGCCCAGGTTCTCTTCCAGCTCGCTGACGCGCTTGCTGACCGCCGCCGCGGCGATGTGCTCCTGCTCGGCGGCCGCGGCAATCGTGCCCAGCTCGACCACGCTGATGAAAAGCTTGAGGGAGGTGGGATCGAGACGCATGCAACGGCCAGCCCGGAAAAGGTTACGGCGCCCATTTTAGCCACGACGGCAGCCGTCATCGCATTTGGTGATGGCAGCATCGCTAAACACTGCTTTAGCCGCTGCGCGCGCCATTGCTAGACTCGCCCCAAAATGGCCTCGATGTCACCGACATGGGGCGATAAGTTCGATGTGGAAGACGAGACAGCATGAAATTGCAGAATGCCCAGCTGCTGCGGCAGCAGGCCTATATCGGCGGCCAATGGTGCGACGCCGACAGCCAAGCCACCATCACCGTACGCAATCCGCATGACGGCAGCAGCCTGGGAACGGTTCCCAACCTGGGCGCCGCGGAAACGGCCCGCGCCATCGCGGCCGCCGACCGTGCGCTGCCGGCCTGGCGCGCCAAGACGGGCAAGGAGCGCGGCGCGATTCTGCGCAAATGGCATCAACTCATCGAGGCCCATGCCGACGACCTGGCCCTGCTGCTCACGCTGGAACAAGGCAAGCCCCTGGCCGAAGCCCGAGGCGAGCTGAACTACGCCCTGTCTTTCGTGGAATGGTTCGCCGAGGAAGCCAAGCGCGTCTACGGCGACGTGCTGCCCAGCCCCCGGGGCGACCAGCGCATGATGGCCATCCGCCAGCCGGTCGGCGTGGTGGCGGCCATCATCGCCTGGAATTTCCCGTCGGCGCTAGTCACGCGCAAAGTCAGCCCGGCGCTGGCGGCGGGCTGCACCGTGGTGCTCAAGCCCTCCGAACTCACGCCGTTTACCGCGCTGGCGCTGGCCTGGCTGGGCGAACAGGCCGGCATCCCGCCTGGCGTGCTCAACGTGGTCATTGGCGACCCCGCGCCCATCGGCGCCGAGCTTTCCGGCAACAGCACGGTGCGCAAGCTCACCTTTACCGGCTCGACCCAGACGGGTCGCCTGCTGATGCAGCAAAGCGCCGCCAACATCAAGAAGCTTTCGCTCGAACTGGGCGGCAACGCGCCGTTCATCGTGTTCGAGGACGCCGACCTGGACGACGCGGTGCAGGGGCTGATGGCCTCGAAGTTCCGCAATGCCGGCCAGACCTGCGTGTGCGCCAATCGCGTCTACGTGCATGCATCCGTGGCGCAGTCCTTCACGGACAAGCTGCAAGCCGAGATCCAACAACTCAAGCTGGGCGGCGGCCTGCAACCCGGCGTCACGCTGGGCCCGCTGATCGATCAGCGCGCCGTGGACAAAGTGCGTGGCCTGGTCGAGGACGCCCGCGCCAAGGGCGCCCGCATACTGACCGGCGGCCAGCTTCAGGCCGAGGGCAGCCTGCTCTATGAAGCCACGTTGCTGACCGGCGTGACCGACGCCATGGACATCGCCCATCAGGAGATCTTCGGGCCGGTCGTGGGCATCAGCACCTTCGAAGACGAAGCGGCCGTTCTGACCCGCGCCAACGACAGCGAGTCGGGCCTGGCCGCGTATTTCTACACCGCCAACCTGGAGCGCGTCTGGCGCGTCATGGAAGGCCTGGAGTACGGCATCGTGGGCGTCAATACGGGCGCAGTCTCCAACGAGGTCGGCCCCTTTGGCGGCATCAAGGAGTCGGGCGTCGGCCGCGAAGGCTCGAAGTACGGCATCGAAGAGTTCCTGGAAATCAAATACGTCTGCCTCGCCGGCAAGACGTTCAACGCCGCACGCTGAAACCGCCATGAATCAAGCACAGCAATCGTCCCTGCGGGATGCGGACCGTTACGACTATGTGATCGTGGGTTCGGGCGCCGCCGGCGCCATCCTGGCCAATCGTCTCAGCGCCCGCGGCGCGACGGTCTGCGTGCTGGAAGCCGGCCCGCCGGATCACAGCCCCTGGCTGCATATCCCGGCCGGTTTCATCAAGGCGGTGTTCAACAACAAGTACGCCTGGCAGTTCTCCAGCGAGCCGACCGATCTGACCAACGGCCGCCGCGTGCCGATTCCGCAAGGCCGCACGCTGGGCGGCTCGACCTCGATCAACGGCCTGGTCTACAACCGCGGCCAGGCGGCCGATTACGACCACTGGGCCAGTCTGGGCAACACCGGCTGGTCGTATGAGGAAGTCCTGCCCTACTTCAAGTCCATGGAACGGCGCATCGGCGGCGACTCGCGCTATCGCGGACGCACGGGCGAGCTGCCGGTCACGGACATCGACTGGATTCACCCCTTGTGCGAGGCCTTCATCGCCGGCGCCGAGGAACAGGGCCTGCCGCGCAATCCCGACTACAACGGCGCCAGCCAGGCCGGCGTCGGTTACTTTCAGCGCACCATCGACCGGGGCTGGCGCATGAGCACGGCGCGCTGCTTTCTGCGCCCCGCCATGGCGAAGAAGAACCTGACCGTTCGCACGCATGCGCAAGCCACCCAGGTGCTGTTCGAAGGCAACCGCGCGGTCGGCGTCGCGTACTGTGATCCGCGTCACCCGTCGGCTGCGCGCAGCGTGCGGGCCAACCGCGAGGTCATCGTGGCCAGCGGCGCCATCAACACGCCCAAGCTGTTGCAGCTCTCGGGGCTGGGTCCGGCCGATTTCCTGCGCGAGATGAACATCCCGGTCGTGCGCGATCTGCCCGGCGTGGGCGAGAACCTGAGCGACCACTACTCGGTCCGCGTGGTGGCCCGCGTCAAGCAAAGCCAGACCATGAACGAGCTGGTCAAGGGCCTGAACCTGGTCGGGCAAGTCAGCCGCTGGCTGCTCAAGCGCCCCAGCATCATGGCCCTGAGCCCCTCGCTGCTGCACTACTTCTGGAAATCGCTGCCCGAACTGGACGCTCCCGATCTGCAAGGCGTCTTCACGCCGGCCAGCTACAAGGAAGGTTATGTCGGCGTCTTGGATGACTTCCCCGGCATGACCGCCGGGGTGTGGCAGCACCGGCCGCAGAGCCGGGGCCAGGTGCGCGTGCGCAGCGCCGATCCCATGCAGGATCCCCTGATCCGCGCCAACTACCTCAGCCACCCCGACGACCAGATCACGCTGGTGCGCGGCATACGCCTGGCGCGCAGCCTGCTGCAGTCGCAGGCGCTGGCCCCCTATTTCGATGGCGAGGCGCTGCCCGGCCCTCTGTGCCAGTCGGATACCGAATTGCTGGATTTCGCCCGCCGCTACGGCGTGTCTTCGTACCACGTCAATGGCACGGCCCGCATGGGCCCGGCCGGCGACCGTCTGGCGGTGGTCGATCCCCAGCTCCGTGTCCACGGCGTGCAGAACCTGCGCGTCGTCGATTCTTCCGTCATGCCCGCGATGCCTTCGGCCAATATTTGCGCGGCCACCATGATGATAGGCAACAAGGCTGCGGATCTGATCAAGCAGTCCTGACCCACAAGCAGTTCCGATCGTTAAGGCACCCCGTATAAGGGGCACGCCCAGGAGACAACGCAGTGAAACACAACAACCCGCTCAAGGCTCTTGTCCTGACCGCCGCTTTGCTGGCCAGCGCCAGCGCACTGGCCGACGACATCAAGATCGGCTTTAACAGCGATATGTCGGCCACCGGCTCGGCCGACTTCGGTATTTCGGCTCTGGCCGGCGCCCGTCAGGCTGCCGACGAGCTCAACGCCGCAGGCGGCGTGCTGGGCAAGAAGGTCGTCATCGTGGCGCGCGACGACGTGGGCGCGCCGCCCAAGGCCATCCAGAACACCAACGAACTGGTGGACAACGAGAAGGTCAACGCCATGCTGGGCGGCGTGAACTCGGGCAACATGCTTGCCTGGCTGCACATCGCGCAACAGAAGAAGATCCCGACGATCTCGCCGGTTGCCACGGCCACCGATATCACGGGCCGCTACACCAAGTCGCCGCCGAACTACATCTTCCGCGTCTCCATGCGCGACCGCGACCAGATCGCGCTGCTGGCGGCCTACGCGGCACGCGCCAGCAAGAACGGCAAGGTCGCCATCATCGCCGACACCACCGGCTATGGTCAGCAAGGCGCCAAGGATGCGCTGGAGATCCTCGAGCTGCACAACATCAAGCCGGTGGCCAACGAGAAGTTCGGTCCGAAAGACACCGACATGAGCTCGCAGCTCAACAAGATCAAGAGCTCCGGCGCCGATACGCTCATCGTCTACGCACTGTCGGACTCCAATGCGCACGTCATGCGCAGCCTGGAGAAGATCGGCTACTTCCCGACCACGCTGGCCTCCTGGGCCAACCTGAGCTCGCCGTTCCTGCGCATCGCCGGGCCAGAACTGGCCAAGAAGATGATCTTCACCGCCTCGATCACCGAAGACTCTTCGGCTGACTCCAAGGCACTGTATGACACGCTCATGAAGCGCGACGGCCGCCTGCCCACCTATGTGATGGCCGCCCAGGCCTATGACTCGGTCAAGCTGCTGGCCGCCGCCATGGAGCAAGCCAAGTCCACCGATGGCGAGAAGGTACAAGCCGCGCTGGAGAATCTGCAGCAAGCCAAGGGCGTCATCAAGACCTATAACAAGCCCTTTACGGCAGACAACCACGAAGCCCTGTCGGTCAAGGATTTCCGACTGGTGCGCTGGGTCGATGGCAAGGTGGTCTCGGTCGATGACGAGATCGTCAAGGCCATCACGCCGGCAGACCTCAAGCTCTGATCGACGCAAGGCGCGTCCCTGTCGCGGCAGGGGCGCGCTGGCAAGGATTCCAGCATGCAATTACTACAAGCCATACTCAGTGGATTGGCCATGGGCAGCGTGTATGCCCTGGTCGCGTTCGGTTTCAGCATCACCTACACCACGACCAAGACCTTCAACTTCGGCCAAGGGGCGTTTCTGGCCCTGGCCGGGCTCATCGGCATCAGCGCCATCGTGCTGGTCACCCAGGGCAAGCTGATCGGTTTTCCGTCACCGCAGGACGTCACCTGGGGCAGCTTCCTGTTCGCCCTGGCCGCGGCCATGCTGGTGTTGGCCCTGCTGGGCTACGTGCTCTACATCACCGCCATCAAGCACTTCGTGGGCGAGGCCGGTCTGTCCTGGGTCATGAGCACCATCGGCTTTGGCATCATCATCCAGAACCTGGCTCTGCTCATCTGGGGCCCGGCGCCCATCGCCGTAGCCTCGCCGCTGGGCGAGGGCGTGGTCAACATCCTGGGCGCCGGTGTGCGGCCGCAGGAGATCCTGGTCTTTGCCACCACCCTGGTCCTGATGATCGTGCTGGACTGGGCGCTGCATCGCACCAAGATGGGCAAGGCCGTGCGCGCCGTCGCCTTCAGTAAATCGGCCGCCAGCCTCATGGGCATCAATGCCAACGCGGTCGCCGTGGGTGTCTTCGCCATCAGCTCGGCCCTGGCCGCGGTTGCGGGCGTCATGGTTGCCCCCATCGCCACGGCTTCCGTCTTCGTCGGCACGCTGCTCTCGCTCAAGGCCTTCTCGGCCGCCATCCTCGGCGGCCTGGAGAACCCGCGCGGCTGCATCTTCGGCGGCTTTCTGATCGGCCTGCTGGAATCCCTCATCGGCCTTTGGTACTCCAATCTGCGCGAGATCGCTGTCTTCGCGCTCATCATCGTCGTGCTCTATTTCCGGCCCGCCGGCATCCTGGGCCGTGTCCACGCGGAGAAAGTATGAATCTGCGTCCTCTCCTCGTCCCGCTGTGCGTGGCCGCTCTGGCCGTGGCTGCCGCCTACTCGGGTTTGAACGATTTCTACCTGCTCATCCTCTTTAACATCGGCGTGTATTACATCGCCGCCACGGGCTTTAACATCCTGGTCGGCCAGACCGGCCAGAAGTCCCTGGGCCACGCCGGCCTGTTCGGCGTGGGCGCCTACACGGTGGCGCTGCTCACGGTGAACTACCAGGTCAACCCCTGGCTGGCGCTGGCCGCGGCCATCGTGATCTCGGCCCTGTTCGGCGTGGCCATCGCGCTGCCCGCGCTCAAGGTCAAAGGCCCCAGCCTGGCCATGGTCACCATCGCCTTCGGCCTGCTCATCGAGAAGATCGTCTCCGAATGGACCGACGTCTTCAAGGGCCAGGAGGGCTTTTACGGCATCACCGGCCTGACCTGGGGCGGCGCGCCGCTCGACGGGCGCCAGTGGGTGGTCGTGGTGGTGGTGATCGGCCTGCTGCTGCATGCGGCCACCTCGCTGCTGCTCAACGGCCGCTTCGGCCGCGGCTTTGCCGCCGTGCGCACCTCGGAGATCGCCGCCGGCAGCGTGGGCATCAGCGTCTACCGCTTCAAGATCCTGGCCTTTGTCATCAGCGCCATCACCTGCGGCATCGCCGGCGGCCTGGTGGCCCAGCAAAACCAGTACATCAACTCCGACTTCGTCAACTTCAACCTCTCGGTCTTCTTCCTGGTGCTGGTGCTCTTTGGCGGGCGCTCGCCCACCGGGTCCTTCCTGGGCGCGGTGGTGCTGACCGTGATCGATGCCATGCTCGCGCGCTGGCCCGAGGTGCAGCACTTCGCCTATGGCCTGATCCTGCTGTTCGCGCTCTATGCCATGCCCGAAGGCCTGTCCGGCCTGCTGGCGCGCGTGCTGCCGCGCCGCAGCCTGCTCTCGGCCCGCGAGCGCGAGGCCATCAAACCCTGGTCGCCCACGCAGACCCGCAAGCAAGGCGCCGGCGACCTGCTGGTGGTCAAGGACCTGTACAAGGCCTTCGGCGGCGTGGTGCCCACCAACAAGGTGTCCTTCAGCATCCAGGAAGGCAGCATCGTCTCGCTCATCGGCCCCAACGGCGCGGGCAAGACCACCACGCTGAACCTGCTCTCCGGGCTGGTCACGCCCGATGCGGGCAGCATCCGCTTCAAGGATCACGACCTGGTGGGCCTGCCGGCCGATCAGATCGCCTCGCTGGGCATCGGGCGCACCTTCCAGAACCTCAAGCTCTTCGAGGGCCTGAGCACGCTGGAGAACGTCATGGTGGGCCTGTACCGCGTGCAGCGCTCCGGCTTCTGGGCCAACCTGCTGGGTCTGCCCTCCAGCCTGGCCGAGGAGCGGCGCATGCGCCGCGAGGCCTATGCCATCCTGAAGTTCTTCGAACTCGAGCGCTACGCCGATGACGCGGCCAACAGCCTGCCCTACGGCCTGCAGCGCCGCCTGGAGATCGCCCGCGCGGTGGCCGCCATGCCCGAGCTGCTCTTGCTCGACGAGCCGGCCGCGGGCCTGAACCCTGCCGAGACCGACGCGCTCACCGGACTGATCGCCCGGCTGCGCGACAAGGGCCTGACGGTGCTGCTCATCGAGCATCACATGGACCTCGTCATGGCCATCTCGGATCAGATCGTGGTGCTGGACTATGGCGTGAAGATCGCCAGCGGCCTGCCCGCCCAGATCCAGGAGAACCCCAAAGTCATCGAAGCCTACCTGGGCGCCCCGGCGTAGGAGCCAGTCATGAGCAGATTGCTAGATATCCAGAACCTCTCGGTCAACTACGGCGCGGTCAACGCGCTCAAGGAAGTGTCGCTGCACGTCGAGCGCCACGAGATCGTGACCATCATCGGCGGCAACGGGGCGGGCAAGAGCAGCATGATGCGCGCGCTCTCGGGCATCGAGAAATCCACCGGCCAGGTGCTGCTCGAGGGCCAGGACCTGGCCGGCATCCCCGCGCACCAGCGCGTGGGCCTGGGCATCGCCCATGTGCCCGAAGGCCGGCAGGTCTTCCCGGACCAGACCGTTCACGACAACCTGCTGCTTGGCGCGTTTCTGCGGCGTGAGCCCCAGGCCGTGCTCGATGCCGAGATCGAAACCTGCTTTGCGATGTTCCCGCGCCTCAAAGAGCGGCGCGAACAGTACGCGGGCACTTTGTCCGGCGGCGAGCAGCAGATGCTGGCCATCTGCCGCGCCCTGATGAGCAAACCCCGCATCCTGATGCTCGATGAGCCCTCGCTGGGCCTGGCCCCGCTCATCGTCGCGGAGATCTTCCGCATCATCCGCGCGCTCAAGGAACAGGGCATGACCATCCTGCTGGTCGAGCAAATGGCCAACCAGGCCCTGGCCATCTCCGACCGCGCCTATGTGCTCGAGGTCGGCAGTATCGTGATGCAGGGCAGCGGCCAGGAACTGCTGGCCAGCGAACGCGTGCGCCAGGCCTATCTGGGCAAACACAAGCATTGACGGGACTTAGCATGTCAACCAAACCCCTGAGCGGCATCCGTGTTCTCGAGCTGGGCCAGCTCATCGCCGGCCCTTTCGCGGCCAAGATGCTGGGCGAGTTCGGCGCCGAAATCATCAAGATCGAGCCTCCCGGCAAGGGCGATCCCTTGCGCAACTGGCGCCTCATTCATGAGGGCACCTCTGTCTGGTGGCAGGTCCAGTCGCGCAACAAAAAATCGGTCAGCCTGGATCTGCGCCAACCCGAAGCGCAGGATCTCATCCGCAAGCTGGTGACCGAGGTGGATGTCGTCATCGAGAACTTCAAGCCGGGCACGATGGAAGGCTGGGGCCTGGGCTGGGAAGATCTGCGCGCCATCAACCCGCGCCTGGTCATGCTGCGGGTCTCGGGCTACGGCCAGACCGGGCCGTACCGCGATCTGCCGGGCTTCGGGGCCATCGGCGAGGCCATGGGCGGCCTGCGCCACCTGAGCGGCGAACCCGGCCGCACCCCGGTGCGCGTGGGCGTGTCCATCGGCGACTCGCTGTCGGCGCTGCACGGGGTGATCGGCATTCTGCTGGCTTTGCGTTCGCGCGATGCCACCGGCGTCGGTCAGTGGATCGATGTCGCGCTGTATGAGTCCGTCTTCAACATGATGGAAAGCCTGCTGCCGGAATACGCCGTCTTCGGTGAAGTCCGCCAGGCCGCGGGCAGCAGCCTGCCGGGCATCGCGCCCAGCAACGCCTACCGCTGCCAGGACAACAAGTATGTGCTGATCGCCGGCAACGGCGACAGCATCTTCAAGCGCCTGATGGGCGTGATCGGCCGCCCTGAGCTGGCCGACGCCCCCGACCTGGCCAACAACGCCGGCCGCGTCAAACATGTCGAAATGCTCGATGCGGCCATTTCGGAATGGACCGGCCGCCATGACCAGGAAACGGTGCTGGCTGCGCTGAATCAAGGCCAGATTCCGGCGGGCAAGATCTACGACGTGGCCGACATCGCCGCCGACCCGCATTACCGGGCGCGCGACATGATCATCGACGAGCAGCTTGCCGACGGCACCCCGATCCAGGTGCCCGGCATCGTCCCCAAGCTGTCCGGCACCCCCGGCGAAATCGCCAGCGCCGCCCCCACCCTGGGCCAACACACCGACGAAGTGCTGGAAAGCCTGGGCGTGGACGCTCAGCAACGGGCGCAATGGCGCTCGCGCGGGCTCATCTGAGAAAACGCATCATGGACAACACGGGCAAGAAACTCTACATCCAGGAAGTCGCCCCCCGTGACGGCTTCCAGAACGAACGCCAGTTCATCGACACCGAAGACAAAATCGCCTTCATCGATAAGCTGTCGGCCAGCGGCTTTGCCAAGATCGAGGTCACCTCGTTCACCTCGCCCAAGGCCATCCCGGCCCTGCGCGATGCCGAAATGGTGATGCACCGCATTCAGCGCAATCCGGACGTGGTCTACACGGTGCTGGTGCCCAATGTGCGCGGCGCGCAACGCGCCATGGAATGCAAGGTCGACGAAGTCAATCTGGTGATGTCGGTCAGCGAAACGCACAACCGGGCCAACCTGCGCATGACGCGCGAGCAGTCGCTCGAACAACTGGCGGAAGTCATTGCGGTCGTGCGCGACAGTGGCATCGCCATCAATGTCTCGCTGTCCACCGTGTTCGGCTGCCCGATGCAGGGCGACATCAATGCGTTTGACGTCTACGAGCTGGTGGGCCGCTTCGCTTCCTTGGGCGTCGAGGGCATCACGCTGTGCGACACCACCGGGATGGCCTATCCCTCGCAGGTCCGCCGTATCTGCGCGGAAACCCGGCGCCTGTTTCCCGGCGTGGGATTGACGCTGCACTTTCACAATACGCGCGGCATGGCGCTGGCCAACACCATGGCCGCGCTCGAAGCGGGCATCGACCGTTTCGACGCCTCGCTGGGCGGGCTGGGCGGCTGCCCCTATGCGCCCGGCGCCAGCGGCAACGCCTGCACCGAAGAGCTGGTCCATATGCTCAACCTCATGGGCTATGACACCGGCATCGACGTCGAGCGGCTGCTGGAGATCTCCGCCACGCTGCCCGCCCTCGTCGGCCATGACATCCCCAGCCAATTGCTCAAGGCCGGCACGCGCTCGCGTCTGCATCCCCCTCCGGCCTGACCCTGCGCACAGAGGCCGTGGCGGCGTGCCTGAGGGCGCCGCCACAATTGCGTAAACTAGAGCGATTCCTCATCCGGCCGGCATCATGCCGGCCCCGCTTTAGCAGCCATGCCTCTCAAACGAATCTGTGTGTATTGCGGCTCCAACGGTGGCCGCCAGCCCGAATACCTCGAACAGGCCCACGCCTTCGGCCAGCAGCTTGCCCAGCGTGGCATCGGCCTGGTCTATGGCGGCGCGGCCGTCGGCCTGATGGGCGCCGTCGCTGACGGCGCCCTGCAAGCGGGCGGACACGTCATCGGCGTCATCCCCGAAAGCCTGATGCAGAAAGAACTTGCCCACCGCGGCCTGAGTGAGCTGCACGTGGTGCAATCCATGCACGAGCGCAAGACCATGATGGCCCAACTCGCCGAAGGTTTTGTGGCGTTGCCCGGCGGGGCCGGCACGCTCGAAGAACTGTTCGAGACCTGGACCTGGGCGCAGCTGGGCATGCACCAGAAGCCCTGCGGCCTGCTCAACATCGCCGGCTATTACGACGACCTCGCCCGCTTTCTGGACCACACCGTTGCGGAAGCCTTCATGCGGCCGCAACATCGTGCCATGCTGGCGATAGAACGCGACGCCGCGACCCTGCTGGACCGCTTTGCCACCTACGAACCGCCCACCGTATCCAAGTGGATCAGCCAGGGCGAACACTGACGCGCACATCATGACCCAGACCGCCGCCTCGACCACCGCCACCTGCCTGCGCAACTACTTCCATGCCAAGGACGAGAACCGGCCCTGGTACATGGCGCGCGCCTTCGCCCCGGATGCCCTGCTGGAGATGCGCCTGCACACGCAGGCCATCGCCTTTCCGCCCCAGGCACGCGGGCTGGAGGCCATCACCGACACGCTGGTGCGAAAGTTCGGGCAAACCTACGAAAACGTCTTCACCTTCTATCTGACCGCGCCGCCCGACGCGGCGGCGCTGGCCGGTTTTTCATGCGACTGGTTCGTGGGCATGACGGACAAGGCCAGCGGCGCGGTGCGCGTGGGGGCCGGCCGCTATGACTGGCTGTTCCAGCCCGAGCCCTATCTGGCGCGCCAACTGAGCATCACCATCGATGTCATGGAGGTGCTGCCGCCTACCGCGCAGTCCGCCGTACTCGGCTGGCTGACGCAATTACCCTATCCCTGGACCGACGCCGCGCGCATCGTATCGGCCGCCCCGCCCATCGAGGCGCTGGCGCCCGTCATGCACTGGTTACGCCATCAGACCGCGCCGGCCACTCAGACTCTGCCATGAAGTACTCCCTCGTGGCCTTCGATTTCGATGGCACCCTGGCCGACACCCTGCCCTGGATGGAATCCATCCTGCACGATGTGGCCGAAAAGTTCGGCTTTCGCAAGCCAGACGCCGAAGAGCGCCTGCGCCTGCGCCAGCACAGCGCCTACGACATCATGAAGCAGCTGGGTATCCCGCTCTGGAAAGCCCCGGCCATCCTCGCCTTCGTACGCCAGGCCATGGAAGACGCCGTGCCCAAGGTCTCCTTGTTTCCGGGCGTCGACGCCATGCTGCGTGCCGTGCACGGCAGCGGCTCGCGTATGGCCGTGGTCAGTTCCAACTCGACCGCCAACGTGCAGCGCGTGCTCGGGCCGGCACTGGCCCCCTTGATCGCCGATTACGCCTGCGGCACCGATCTGTTCGGCAAACCCGCCAAGATCGAACACTTGCTGCGCGACACGCACATCGCCGCCAGCCAGGCCATCCTGATCGGCGACGAAATCCGCGATATCGAGGCCGCCCGCAAGACCGGCGTCGATAGCGGCGTGGTGGCCTGGGGTTACAACCGTGAAGCGACCCTGCGTGAACATCAACCCGACCTGGTCTTCAGCAACGTGCACGAACTTGCCCGCTCGCTCCTGCCCGCCTGACTCCCGAGCCCCATGACTCCCGATCCGCGCTATCTCGTCACCGATGCGGTGGACCTCGCTCAACGTTATGGAGAGCCTGCGGGGCCATCGCTGGCCAAAGAGGCCGATCATGTGCATCCGCATTACCGGGCCTTCATCGCCGCGGCGCCCTTTGCCATCCTGGCCACCGCCGGATCAGAGGGATTGGATGCCTCGCCGCGCGGCGACCCCGCCGGCTTCGTGACCATCGAAGATGACCACACGCTGCTGCTGCCCGACAGGCGCGGCAACAACCGCATCGACAGCCTGCGCAACGTGCTCGACGATCCGCGGGTCGCCTTGCTCTTTCTCATCCCCGGCATCGGCGAGACACTGCGCGTCAACGGCCGGGCACAGATCAGCGTGGATCCGGGCCTGCTCGAGCGCTTCAGCATGGATGGCAAAACGCCGCGTTCGGTGCTCATCATCCATGTCGAGAAAGTGTATTTCCAGTGTGCCCGGGCCATTGTGCGCTCCGGGCTGTGGGATCCGGCCCGGCAAATTGCCCGCGACACGCTGCCCAGCACCGGCCGCATGCTGGCCGACCTGAGCGCCGGCACCATCGATGGCGTGGCTTACGACCGCGACTTGCCCGAACGCATGCGCGGCACGCTGTACTGAGGCCCTGATCAGGGCTGCCAGCCACGCACGAAGACCTCGGCCGGTTGGCGCTTGCCGCCGGCTTTCTGCAATTCCAGCAGACGCAGCACACCCTGCCCGGTTGCCAGATCCACCCCTTGCGCCGTTGCGCGCACGACCGTGCCGGGCACCGCGGTGCTGTGCTCGGGCAGCGCCTGCGCGCGCCACACCTTTACCGGCTCGGCCAGGCCGGGCAGCCGCAGGCTCGCGCCGGGCACCGGATTGAAGGCCCGGATGCGCCGCTCGAGGATCTGGGCGCTTTGGCCGAAATCCAATGCCGCCTCGGCCTTGTCCAACTTGGCGGCGTAGGTCACCCCTTGTTCAGGCTGTTTGCGCGGCGCGAGCCCGACCAGGTCCGCCAGCGCCGCCACGATGGCTTCGGCGCCCGCTTCGGCCAGGGCGTCGTGTAGAGCGGCGGCCGTGGTCTGGCCATCAATGGGCACGACCCGCTCGAGCAGCATATCGCCCGTGTCCAGCCCTTCATCCATCTGCATGATAGTCACGCCGGTACGCTCATCGCCAGCCTCGATCGCCCGTTGTATGGGCGCGGCGCCGCGCCAGCGGGGCAGGAGGCTGGCGTGAATGTTCAGGCAGCCCCGCGCCGGGAGATCCAGCGTCCAGCGCGGCAGGATGAGGCCGTAGGCGGCCACCACCATGACTTCCGGTGCGATCTCGGCCAGGCGTGCCTGGATGGCCTGCGCTTCGTCGGGATACCGCCCGTCCAGGCGCAGACTGCGCGGTTGCGCCACCTCGATGCCGGCCGCTAGCGCGGCCGCTTTCACCGGACTGGGTGTCAGTTTCAGGCCGCGGCCCGCCGGGCGGTCGGGCTGCGTCAATACCAGCGCAACTTCGTGACCCGCGGCCAACAGCGCTTGCAGGGCGAGGCGGGCGAAATCCGGCGTGCCGGCGAAAACGATGCGCATGGGGAAACTTCCAGAGTTGGGCAAAGCGATATTGTGAAACCGGCGCCGGAAAACACAAAGCCCGCCAGATGGCGGGCCAGCCTCACGCGGCGAGGCGGGGTTCAAGCGCGCAAGGCTTCGCGCTCGGCCTTTTTCAGGCGGGTCTTGATGCGGTTTTGCTTGAGCACGGACAGGTACTCGACAAAGACCTTGCCGTCGAGGTGATCGATCTCGTGCTGCACGCAAACGGCCAGCAGGCCTTCGGCCTCGAACTCAAACGGCTGCCCCTGGGCATCGAGCGCCTTGCAGCGGACGCGGGCGGCGCGCTTGACCTCGTCATACACGCCGGGCACGGACAGACAGCCCTCTTCGTAGACCTGCAGCTCTTCGCTCATCCAGGTGATTTCCGGATTGATGAGCGCGAGCAAGTTCTTGCCATCTTCGGAGACGTCGATGACGATGACGCGCTCATGGACGTCGACCTGCGTGGCGGCCAGACCCACGCCCGGCGCGTCGTACATGGTTTCGGCCATGTCCTTGACGAGCTGGCGGATGCGGTCATCCACGACCGCGACCGGCTTGGCCACCTTGTGCAGGCGAGGATCGGGATAACGAAGGATGGGAAGCAAGGCCATGGAAAAGTCGAAATTACCGAACAATGATGCGTAGACTCATATGATAGTTCATCAGAAACCGGATTTCTAATAGTTTTCAGCTAAGCCCCGCATAGACCTTGCCCGCTCAGGTCACGGCCGCGCGCTGGCGAAACTGCGGCTGGTCCCAGGCCCGCGTATCCAGCACGTCGCGCAAGACCTCCACCGCGTCCCATACATCGGCGTAGCCCACATACAAAGGCGTCAGGCCAAAACGCAGCACCTCGGGCTCGCGGTAATCACCGATCACCCCGCGCGCGATCAACGCCTGTATGACGGCATAACCTTCCGGATGCCGAAAACTCACATGACTGCCACGCCGGGCATGCGCCTCGGGCGTGATGAGCGCAAGCGGGTGGTCGGCGCAACGCTGGCGTACCAGGGCGATGAACAAATCGCTCAGCGCCAGGGACTTGCGGCGCACGTCGGCCATGTCGGCCTGCGCGGCGATATCCAGCCCGCACTCGACCAGCGCCAGCGAGGTGATCGGCTGCGTCCCGCACAGATAGCGGCGCACGCCCTCGGCCGGTTCGTAGCGGTCCAGCATGGCAAACGGCCGCTTGTGGCTCCACCAGCCCGACAGCGGCTGCCAGAATGTATTCTGGTGGCGCGGCGCCACCCACAGAAAGGCCGGCGCGCCCGGCCCGCCGTTGAGGTATTTATACGTGCAGCCCACCGCAAAGTCCGCCCCATCGGCCGACAGCGCCAGCGGCACCGCCCCGGCGGCGTGGGCCAGATCCCAGATAACCAGCGCCCCGCAGGCATGAGCCTGCGCCGACACCGCCGCCATGTCGTACATGGCGCCGCTGCGGTAATTGACGTGCGACAGCACCACCACGGCCACATCATCGGTCAAGGCATCGGCCAGCGACAGTTGGTCGTCGATCAGGCGCAAGGCATAGCCCTGATCGAGAAAATCCATCATCCCCTCGATCATGTACAGATCGGTCGGAAAATTATCGCGCTCGGAAACGATGACCTTGCGGCCTGCCTGGGTGCGCAAAGCGGCCGCCAATACTTTGAACAAATTGAGCGAGGTACTGTCGGTGACCACGACCTCCTGCCCCGCCACGCCCAAAAGCGGCGCGAGCTTGGCTCCCAGCCTGACCGGCAAATCGAACCAGCCAGCGGTATTCCAGCTGCGGATCAGATCCTGCCCCCATTGCTGCGCCACCACGGCCGCCGCGCAGGCATCAGCCGCGCGCGGCTTGGCGCCGAGTGAATTGCCGTCGAGATAGAGCACCCCAGGCGGCAGTTCAAACTGTTGTTTCAAAGGCGCCAGGACATCGGCCCGGTCCGCCGCCACGCATTCGTCACGGGTATGCATTGCTGATCCGTAAAAGCTGCTCGAGAAGGCTTTCATACTAGCAGCGGGCCCGGTCGCCTGCATTGCAAACTTCCCATGACATCGGCGCTGTTATGCACGATTATTCGACTCATTGGAGACAAAACCGCAGGAATTGCTAAAAATGACGCTGGATTCGATAGACCTGAAAATAATCGCCCTGCTGCGGCAAGAGGGACGGCTGAGCAATCAGCACCTGGCCGAGCGGGTGGCGCTGTCGCCCTCGGCCTGCCTGCGCCGGCTGCGCACCCTGGAAGAAGGCGGCGTCATCCTGGGCTATCAGGCGGTCGTCGACCCGCGCCACACAGGCCAGGCGTTCGAGGCCATCGTCCATGTCAGCCTGGATCAGGCGCAGCCGCACTGGCATGAGGCTTTCGTGGCCCAACTGGCCGGCTGGCCCGAGGTCCACGAAGCCAGCATCGTCACCGGCGCCAGCAACTACATCCTGCAAGTCCGCACCGAGGATCTGGCGGCATTCTCGACGTTCGTCGTGGACAAACTCAACCGCGCGCACGGGGTGCGCGAGATCTGCTCGCATATCGTGATGCGCAAAGTCAAAGCGCCAGGCCAGCCTGCCACATTGCGTTGACAGGCCGTCCTGGCGCCCGAGCCCTCAGGCGTGAGCCCTTAGCAGCAGGCGATGCGCTTGCCGCCACCATAGCGAGCGCTCTGACGCTCGCGGAAGAAGGCCTCGTACGTCATCGGCTCCTGGTCAGGGTGGGTGCGGCGCATATGCTCGACATAGTTTTGATAATCGGGCACGCCGACCATCAAGCGCAGCGTCTGTCCCAGATAGCGGCCGGCGGTGCTGGCCGCCTGGCCCATATTGCTGAATAACATAAGCGCCTCCCTGTCAGTGCGAGCTCGCCGCGGGCGTGGCGGGCATGGGTTGATACGGCGTTTCCTGCGCGGTGGGCTGGTTGTTGGCGCGCGCGCGCATCACCGAGCGTATGCCGAAAACCACCACGCTGATCACCACGAACATGAAGATACCGCACAGGCTGGCGTTGATGTAGTCGTTCATGACCACGCGGCCCATCTCCTGCAAGGACTTGGCCGGCGCCAGCACCTTGCCCTCGGCGATGGCGGCGTTGTAGCGCGCCGCGTGGGCCAGGAAGCTCACCTTGGGATCGGCGTCGAAAATCTTCTGCCAGCCGGCGGTCAGCGTGCAAGCCAGCAGCCAGAGGGTCGGCAAAATCGTGACCCAGGCGTAACGGTCGCGCTTCATCTTGAACAGCACCACCGTGCCCAGCATGAGCGCCACCGCGGCCAGCATCTGGTTGGCGATACCGAACAGCGGCCACAAGGTGTTAATGCCACCCAGCGGATCCACCACGCCCTGATGCAGGAAATACCCCCAGGCAGCCACGCACAGGCCGGTGGCGATAAGGTTGGCAGGCAAGGATTCGGTGCGCTTGAGCGACGGCACGAACGTGCCCAGCAGATCTTGCAGCATGAAGCGGCCAGCGCGGGTGCCGGCATCGACGGCCGTCAGGATGAACAGCGCTTCGAAGAGAATCGCGAAGTGGTACCAGAAAGCCATCAGCGCCGGCCCGCCCAGGACCTGGTGCAGAATGTGCGCCATGCCCACGGCCAGCGTGGGTGCGCCGCCAGCGCGCGAGATGATGGTGCTCTCGCCCACGTCCTTGGCGGTTTGCACCAGTTCGGCCGGCGTGATTACGAAGCCCCAGCTGGAGACCACCTGGGCCACCTGATCCGGCGTGGTGCCAATGACGGCTGCCGGACTGTTCATCGCGTAATAGATGCCCGGCTCGATCACGCAAGCCGCCACCAGGGCCATGATGGCCACGAAGGACTCCATCAGCATGCCGCCGTAGCCGATGTAGCGCGCCTGGGTTTCGTTTTCGATCAGCTTGGGCGTGGTGCCCGAGGAGATCAAGGCATGAAAGCCCGACACCGCGCCGCAGGCGATGGTGATGAACAGGAAGGGGAACAGATTGCCCGACCACACCGGACCGCTGCCGTCGACGAACTTCGTCAGCGCCGGCATTTTCAATTCAGGCGCCACGATCAGGATGCCGATGGCCAACGCAAGAATGGTACCGATCTTCAGGAAGGTCGAGAGGTAATCGCGCGGCGCCAGCAGCAACCACACGGGCAGCACCGCGGCGACGAAGCCATAGCCGATCAGAACCCAGGTCAGGCCCACGCCGTCGAAATCGAAATGCTGCGCCCAGGTGGGGCTTTCGGCGACATTCTGGCCAAAGATGATGGCGGCCATCAGCAACACGAAGCCGATGACGGAGATCTCACCGATGCGGCCCGGCCGGATGTAGCGCAGATACACGCCCATGAAGATGGCGATCGGTATCGTGGCGGCCACCGTGAACGTGCCCCAAGGCGAATGCGTGAGCGCCTTGACCACGATCAGGGCCAGCACCGCCAGAATGATGACCATGATCATGAAAGCGCCGAACAGCGCGATCACGCCCGGGACCGTGCCGAGCTCTTCTCTGACCAATTCGCCCAGCGAACGGCCATCGCGGCGCGTGGAGATGAACAGGATGGTGAAATCCTGCACCGCGCCGGCAAAGACCACGCCGGCAAGAATCCACAGCATGCCAGGCAGATAACCCATCTGCGCGGCCAGCACGGGACCGACCAGGGGGCCAGCGCCCGCGATGGCGGCAAAGTGGTGGCCGAACAGCACGTGCTTGTTCGTCGGCACGTAATCCAGCCCGTCGTTGTACTTCCAGGCCGGCGTCATGCGCGTGCCGTCCAACTGGAAGACCTTATTGGCGATGAAACGGCTGTAATAGCGGTAGGCGATCAGGTAGACGCAGACGGCGGCAATCACCACCCACAGCGCATTGACGGTCTCGCCACGCGCCAGCGCAACGGTGCCGAGCGCGAACGCGCCCAGAATCGCCACGGCCACCCAGACCAGATGTTGGCCCAGTCCCTTACTGGTATGCATAGAACTCCTCCTGCAGGCTGATCGCGAACTGACGATCCTCGGGGCGGGTCTGCCTTGCCTGCTGTGTTGTCGTGGAGCGGCTGACCGCCACCCACCCGTTTCGGGCGGCAATAGTATTTCCATTCGGCACACGGCAAACAAGCGCGCCACTACGCAGGCGGATTACGTATTGCTGCGTAATTTTGGGGACGCATTAATGCCCAAGGCATGTCTCAATCTCGGCGAAAATGCTCGAAAAATCAACCCCCGGTTCTTGGCATTCCATGAAACTGCGTTCAAAAATCCTGCTGCTGGCGGTGGTGCCTCTGCTGGTCGCTGTCAGCGCCATTGCGCTGGGCATCACCATGCAGACGCTGGAACTGGCCCGGCACCAGAAGGAAGTGCTGCGCGCGGCCTGGATCGACACCAAGGAAGCCGAGTTGCGCCACTATGTGCGGCTGGCCCACAGCGCCATCGCGCCGCTGCTGGCCGCGCCGGACACCCCTCAGACCCGGGCGCGGGCCCTGGAAACACTGTCCAACATGGAGTTCGACCGCGACGGATACTTCTTCGTCTACGGCCTGGATGGCGTCAGCCTCATGCATCCCCGGCAGCCGGAGCTGGTAGGCCGCAATCTGCGCGATATGCGCGACCGCGAAGGCAATCTGGTCATCCGCGACCTGCTGGCCGCCGCGCGGGCCGGCGGCGCGGCCGGCAGCCCCATCCGCTATCTCTGGGAAAAGCCCTCGGCGCACGATACGGTGCGCAAGCTGGGCTACGTCATGGAAGTCCAGCCGTGGGGCTGGATGATAGGCACCGGAATCTATATTGACGATGTCCAGCACACCCTGGCCGAGGTCGATGCGGCCGTGCAGAGCAGCATCAGCGAGATGATCGGGTGGGTCGGCGGCATCTCTGCCCTGTGCCTGGTTTTCGTCGCGGTGTGCGGCCTGGCCCTGAACATCAGTGACCAACGCCAGTCCGACGCCAAGCTGCGTCTGTTGGCGCGGCAGGTGGTGCGCAGCCAGGAGGACGAACGCGCCAGGCTGTCGCGCGAACTGCACGACGGGCTCAGCCAGGTGCTCGTGTCCATCAAACTGCAACTCGAAGCCGCGCGCGCCCGGCTCAAACGCAGCCCGGCCGACGCCACGCAACAGGTCGATCCGCTGCTCGAAGGCGCGCTGGCGCGGCTCAATGGCGCGGTCGGCGAAATGCGGCGCATCTCCCACAACTTGCGCCCCACCCTGCTCGATGACCTGGGCCTGCCGGCCGCCCTGGAACATCTCACGCACGAACCTTGGGAAACACCGCAAGGAACACTGCACGCACAATTGCGCGTGCAGGGCACGCCCAGGCCGCTGCCCGAGAATCAGGCCACGGCGCTGTTCCGCCTGGCTCAGGAAGCCCTGGCCAATACGCTGCGCCATGCCCGGGCCACCCGGGTCGACATGGACCTGCGTTACGCTGTCGAACACACCGAGCTCATTATTCATGACAATGGCCGCGGTTTTGACCTGCATGCCGTGCGCGATGACCCGCGTGATGGCATCGGTCTGCACAATATGACCGAACGTATGGCCACCCTGGGCGGCGAGCTCGACATACAGAGCGGCCGCCAAGGCACCACCCTGCACGCCAGGCTGCCCCGCGCAGCCGCCACCGAGGCCTTTGCATGAGCCCCACGCGTATTTTGCTGATCGACGATCACGCGCTCGTGCGCGATGGCCTGAAGCTGCATCTGGAATCTCACCCCGATTGCGTGGTCGTGGGTGAAGCCGACCACGCCCAGGCCGCCCTGGATCTGCTGGCGCGCTGCGCCCCCGAAGCGATGCCCGACCTGGTGCTGCTCGACCTGTACATGCGCGGCATCGACGGGCTGGAACTGGCCCGGCTGCTGCACGAACGTTATCCCCAGACCGCCGTGCTCATCCTCTCCATGCATGACAACATGGAGTACATGCTGCAAGCCGTGCGCGCCGGCGCCCGGGGCTACCTGCTCAAGGACGAACCGGCCGAAGACATTCTCACGGCCATCGAGGCCGTGATGGCCGGCCGCAGCTATTTCAGCCCCCGTGTTTCCATGAAACTGGCGCAAAGCTGTGCGCCCGCGTCGCTGCTGACGCAGCGCGAGCGGGAAATCCTGCGCCATATCGGGCTGGGCCTGGCCAATAAACAGATCGCCCAGGCGCTCGACCTGTCGGTGCGCACGGTCGAAACCCATCGCCAGAACCTCAAGCGCAAGCTGGGCATCGAAGGCCAGGCCGAGCTCATCAAATACGCCATCGAGCACCGCGTCCTCTGAGCGGGGCCGCGCAGTGCGATCTGGCGGCCACGCCGCCGGCGCCGCCTGCCTGCTACGCTTGCGGCTGGCTCTTCTTTCGCTCTGCCCGCCATGCCCCTGCAACACAGCCCTGATGAACTCGCCGCCTGGCTGCGCCTGTCCCTCGAACCCGGCGTGGGCCCGGTCACGGCCTGTGGCCTGCTGCGCGCCTTCGGCCTGCCGCAGGCGCTCTACGCGCAAAGCGCCAGCGCGCTGGCGCGCCAACTGCCGCAGCATCTGGCCATACAGTTGGCCACCGAGGCCGAACCGGCGCTGCAAGCCCTGGTGGCCCGCGGGCTCGAATGGGCCGCCGCCCAAGACCAGCACATCCTGACCCTGGGCGATGCCGCCTATCCGCAATCGCTGCTGAGCATCACGGACCCGCCTGTGCTGCTGTATGTCAAAGGCCGGCCGGAGCTGCTCAACCGGCCGACGCTCGCCGTGGTCGGCGCCCGCAACGCCACGCCCATGGGAGCGCAGACTGCCCGCGCCTTTGCCCGCCACCTGGCCGCGCATGGCTGGTGCGTGGCCAGCGGCCTGGCGCTGGGTATCGACGCGGCCGCGCACGAGGGCGCCTTGGCGGCGGGCCCCGACGGCGGCGGGACCGTGGCGGTGCTGGGTACCGGCATCGATCGCATTTATCCGGCGTCCAATCGCAATCTGGCGCATGCCATCGCCGCGAGCGGCGCCCTGGTCTCCGAGTTCGCCCTGGGCAGCGGCGCGCAAGCGCATCACTTCCCGCAACGCAACCGGCTGGTCGCAGGCCTGGCGCGGGGGGTACTGGTCGTGGAGGCGGCGCGCCAGAGCGGCTCGCTCATCACCGCCCGGCTGGCCGGCGAAAGCGGCCGCGAGGTCTTTGCCATCCCGGGTTCGATTCATTCGCCGCTGTCGCGCGGCTGCCACGCCCTCATCCGGCAGGGGGCCAAACTGGTCGAAACCGCCCAGGACATCACCGACGAGCTGGGTTCGCCGCAACGCCCGGGCCCCGCCCGCGAGCCCGCCCCCGCCGCGCCGCCGGCCAGCGCGGTCCAGGCAGCCCTCGGCCACGATCCGCTGGACCGCGACACCCTGGCCGGCCTGAGCGGCGCGGATGCGGCCACCCTGGCCGCCGAACTCACCGAACTGGAACTCGGCGGATGGGTGGCGCGCCTGGACGATGGCCGCTACCAGCGCATCCGCTAGCCTGCCCGCCTGCCGTGCGCAGGCTGATCTACACTTGGCGATCTTCCGGATTCGCGCCACCCATCAGGAACAGACATGCCTTTGCCTTCCCGCGTCAAGATTGTCGAAGTCTCCCCCCGCGACGGTCTGCAGAACGAAAAAGAATTCGTCCCCACCGATATCAAAGTGGAGCTGGTCGACCGCCTCAGCGCGGCGGGCTTCCCCAATGTGGAAGCGGCGTCCTTCGTCTCGCCGAAATGGGTGCCGCAGATGGCTGACGGCGCCGAGGTCATGGGCCGCATCGCGCGCCGGCCAGGCACGATCTACTCGGTCCTGACGCCCAACCTGAAAGGCCTGGAAGGCGCGCTGGCCGCCAAGGCCGACGAGATTGTCATCTTTGGCGCGGCCAGCGAAGCGTTCTCGCAGAAAAACATCAATTGCTCCATCGCGGAATCCATCGCCCGCTTCGAGCCGGTGGCCGAGGCCGCGCGCGCTGCCGGCCTGCGCGTGCGCGGCAGCATCAGCTGTGCGCTGGGCTGCCCCTATCAGGGCGAGGTGGCCATCGACAGCGTGGTGGACGTGGCGCGCCGTTTCCAGGCGCTGGGCTGCGATGAGATCGATGTGGCCGACACCATCGGCGTGGGCACGCCGCGCCGCGTGCGCGAGGTCATGAGCGCGGTCAGCGCCATCGTGGATCCCGCCAGGCTGTCGGGGCATTTCCATGACACCTATGGCCAGGCGCTGGCCAATATCCTGGCGGCCCTGGAAACCGGCATCACGATCTTCCACAGCTCGGTCTCGGGACTGGGCGGCTGCCCCTATGCCAAAGGCGCCACGGGCAACGTGGCCACCGAAGATGTGCTCTACATGCTGCGCGGCCTGGATATCGATACCGGCGTGGATTTCGACGCCGTGGTGGACATCGGCCAATGGATGGCCGCCAACCTGAACCGCAAGGGATCCAGCCGCGCCGGCAACGCGATTGCCGCCAAGCGCCAGGCCTGAGGCGCACAGGCCGCGTAGAATCCAGGTTTTACGCCTGAGGCCATCCATGACTGCAACCGCGCCATCGCCCCAAGCACGGGCCGCGCTCCTGCAAGAGATCGGCCCGCTGCCCCTCAATGGTCAAGCCTGGCCCGATTGGGTCCGTATCCTGGCCTGGATTCTGCTGGCGGCGCTGGGCGTGCAACTGTTCAGCAGCGCCGCGCAGATGCCGCCAGGCCAGCTCAATCTGCTGCTGGCTGCGGTGGTGGGCCTGAGTTTTCTTGGGCTGGGGCTGGTGTCCTGGTTCATGCAGCAGTCCATCACCACGATCGATGACCAGGGCCTGCACCAGAGCTGGTTCACGCGGCGCGAGGTCGCCTGGGACGACATCCGTTTCGCCCGCTTCATGCCCTGGCTGTTTTCCAAACGCCTGGTGGTGTTTACGCGCCAGGGCCGTCCGGTGGTGTTTCAGGGCGGCACACGCGAACTGCAGGCCGCCTTCGCGAAGATTTCGCAGTTATACCGCCGCTGACCCGGGCGGCGCGCGCCCGGGTGGGGCGCTGGCCTTGCAGGCCAGCGCGGCCCCGCCTCAGCGGATGGGCAGGGCGTACATCAGGCCGCCCTGGTTCCATTGCGCGTTCAGGCCACGCGCGATTTTCAGCGGGCTGCCCTGGCCGACGTTGCGGTCAAAGCTCTCGCCGTAATTGCCCACCTGCTTGATGATGTTGTAGGCCCATTTTTCGTCCAGGCCCATATTGGCGCCCGCGCCCGGCACCACGCCCAGGATGCGGCGGATGTTGGGATTTTCGCTCTTGGCCTGCTCATCCACATTGGCCGACGTCACGCCGTATTCTTCCGCCTCGATCATGGCCGACAGCGCCCAGTGCACGATGTTCAGCCAGGCATCGTCGCCCTGGCGCACGAAGGGGCCCAGCGGCTCCTTGGAGATGATTTCCGGCAGCACGACGTAATCATCCGGTTTGTCGAGCTTGGAGATGCGGATCGAAGCCAGGCCCGAGGCATCGGTACTGAAGACATCGCAGCGGCCCGAGGCAAAAGCGTTGACCACTTCATTGAAGGTCTCGATCACCACAGGCTTGTAGGTGACCTTGTTGGCGCGCGCCCAATCCGCCAGCGTGTTCTCGTTGGACGTACCGGTCTGCAGGCAGATGGTCGCGCCATTGAGATCCTTGGCGCTCTTGACGCCCAGTTTCTTGGGCACCAGAAAGCCCTGGCCGTCATAGAAGTTGATGCCGGCATGAATGATGCCCAGGGCCGTATCGCGCTGCTGGGTCACCGTGGTGTTGCGGGTCAGCACATCCACCTCGCCCGACTGCAGCGCGGTGAAGCGCTGCTGGGAATTCAGGGGCACGATCTTGATCTTGTCGGCATCGCCCAGGACCGCCGCGGCCACCGCCCGGCACAGATCGACATCCAGGCCACGCCATACGCCCTTGGCGTCGGGTGCCGAAAATCCGGCAAACCCCGTCGTCGTACCGCACACGACTTCGCCGCGTTTCTTGACCACGTCCAGCGTGGCGCCCTGCGCGCTTTGCACGCCGGCCAGGGACAGGGCGCCAAGCGCCACCAGAGCTGCAATCTTCATACCGTACTCCTCTCTTTACCCAGCATGGCGCCTTGGGCGCCGAAACGTCCGCAAGCGTACCGAGAACGGGCGCGCAGGCAAAATAACCTGCGCGCTGCCCGATATAGCCGCAAGGCCTAAGGCCGCGACGCGCCGCTCAGGCGGCCAGTGAAATCGACACCGGTTCGTTGGCCTCGCAGGCCGCCAGCGCCTGGGCCAGCCGATTGATGCCCAGCGCGATCTTGGCTTCGTTCATCGTGGCAAACGACATGCGCATGGCGTACCTATCGGCCTGGGACTCATCGGGGTAGAACGCCTTGCCGGGCACATAGACCACTTCTTTTTCGATGGCGTAAGGCAGCAGCCGCGTCGCATCGATGTCGCCATTGAGCCGCGCCCAGAAAAACATCCCGCCCTCCGGCTTGGAGAACACCACCCGGCCCGGCAGCTCCCGCGCCAGGGCTTCGGCCAGGGCGTCGCAGCGCAGGCCATAGGCCTGGCGGATCCGCGGCACGTGCCGGGCATAGTGGCCATCGGCCAGATACTGCGCCACGATCTCCTGGATCCAGGCCGAGCAGGCCATGTCGTCGGCCGCCTTGGCGCTCACGCAGCGGCGGCGCACCTCGGCCGGGGCGATCATCCAGCCGATGCGCAACCCGGGCGCCATGGTTTTGGACATGCTGGAGATATAGACCGCCCAGTTGCGCTGTTCGGCATCGGCCAGCGCGGCGATGGGCGGCAGCATCTCGCCGGCGAACCGCAATTCGCCGTACGGATCGTCCTCGACGATCAGGAAGCGGTGCTTGACCGCCAGCTCCAGCAGACGCAGCCGCCGCTGACGGCTGATGGTCGCGCCGCAGGGATTGGAAAACGAAGCCACCACGCAGACCATCTTGGGCTTGACGCGCGCGGCCAGCTCATCGAGGGCATCGACGTCTATGCCTTGCGGCCCGGACTCGACGGTATGCACGTTGGCGCCCGTGTACAGCAGCGCCTGCACCGAATTCGGGAACGACGGGCTTTCGATGATGACGTTGTCGCCCTTTTGCAGCATCACCCGGGCCAGCAGCGCCATCGATTGCTGCGAGCCGCCGGTGACGGCCAGCTCGGTATCCGCGTCGCAATGCAAGCCGCGCTCGGCCGACAGCCGGGCCAACTCGTGGCGCAGACTGGCCTGCCCGTCGATATTGGAATACTGCAGGCAGCTCCCCAACCGGGTCAGCACCTGGTTCGAGGCGCTGGACAGGCCATCGATGTCGAACAGCTCCTGCGCCGGATAGCCGCCCGCCATGGAAATCGTGCCCGCGCGCAGGGCGTAGGGCATGAGCGAGCGGATCGGCGGAATGTAGGGCGCCTGAAACGGCGGGGCAAAAGCGTAGTCGGTTGCGGCAAGGGACATGGGAGCGAACGTAGACGATCCACGTCACGTGGCGGCGCGGCCAGCCCTGGCCGCGCTTGCGAGGCGCCAAGCAACGATGGCTTAATTCTTGAAATATGAAGTGCTTTGCCGATTCTATGCCTGCAAGGCATGTCCGGCAAAGCGGTCTCGCCGGCTCGCCGCAGCCGGCCTAAACTATGCCGTCATGGCCCGATCCGGCCCCGCCAACCACGAGAACCCCGCATGACCGACTCCATGGCCACCCGCCTGGCCGCCATCGAACAACGTATCGCCCAGGCCTGCGAGCGCGCGGGCCGCCCGGCGGGCAGTGTCGAACTGCTGCCGGTAAGCAAGACCTTCGACGCCAATGCCGTGCGCCAGGCCGCCGCGCTGGGATTGCGCCGCTTCGGCGAGAACAAAACCCAGGAAATCCGCGAGAAGGCCGAGCCCTTGGCCGAGCTAGGGCTGTCCTGGGTGATGATCGGCCACCTGCAAACCAACAAGGTCAAGGATGTGGTGCGCGACGTGGCCGAAGTCCAGTCCCTGGATCGCCAGGAGCTGGCCGACGCCCTGCAGCGCCGGCTGGCGTCTGCCGGGCGCAGCCTGGACGTGCTGATCCAGGTCAAAACCTCGCCCGAACCCAGCAAGTTCGGGCTGCCACCCGAAGCCCTGCCGGGCTTGCTGACCCACCTGAGCGAGGCTTGCCCGGCCCTGCGCGTGCAGGGCCTCATGACCATGGCCGTCAATTCGGAAGACAGCGCCGCGGTGCGTGCCTGCTTTCGGCGGCTGCGCGAATTGCGCGACACGCTGGCCTGCCCGGCGCTGCCGCTGCAGCGGCTGTCCATGGGCATGAGCGGCGACTTCGAAATCGCCATCGAAGAAGGCTCCACGGAGGTGCGCATCGGCAGCGCGCTGTTTGGCGCGCGCAGCTACGCAATCTGAAGCAAGACAGGCGGCAAGGGCGGCGGCATAATGAGCGCCGTAAAGGCGCAGCATCGCGCCTCATAACGATAATGTCCGCTAGGAGACAAGCCATGCACAAGCATGCCAAGCGCCTGTTGGCGTTTGCCGCCCTGAGTATTGCCGCCACCGCCTCGGCCCAGAACTGGCCCAACCAACCCATCCGCTGGATCGTGCCTTATCCGGCCGGCGGCGGCGCGGACGTCGTCGCCCGCACCGTGGCCAGCGGGCTGGAAAAACCGCTGGGCCAGACCATCGTGGTGGAGAACCGCCCGGGAGCGGCCACCATCATCGGCGCCACCGCGATCGCTCAGGCCGAACCCAACGGCTATATGGTGGGCACCGCCGACTCCGGCACGCTGGCCTTCAATCCCTCGCTCTACAGCAAGCTGTCATACGACCCGGCCAAGTTCAGCTACGTCGGCGGCATCGCGCGCTTCCCGCTGCTGCTGGCGGTCAACGCCAACTCCCCGTTCAAGACGGTGGACGATGTGCTGCAGGCCGCGCGCAAAGAGCCGGGCAAACTCACCGCCGCCTCGGCGGGCGCCGGGTCGCCCCATCACCTCGCGCTGGAACTGTTCAAACAGCGGGCCAACGTCAACATCCTGCACGTGCCTTACAAGGGCGCGGCGCCCGCCATCCAGGATCTGCTGGGCGGACAGGTGGACGTCATGTTCATCGATCTGGCTGCCGGCCTGCCCAACGTCAAGGCCGGCAAACTGCGCGTGCTGGCAGCGGCCACGCCCGAACGCCTGAAGACCTTGCCGGATGCGCCGACCATGGCCGAACAAGGCGTGCCCGACTTCACGGCCTATGCCTGGCAGGGCATGGTCGCCCCGGCCGGCCTGCCGCAACCGGTGATGGACAAACTGTCGGCCGAACTGCAAAAGACCATCACGTCCGAAGCCGTCTCGCAGAAACTCAACGACATGGGCGTCGAGCCCATGCCCATGAGCCCGCAGGCGTTCCAGGCCTTCGCCGAACGCGAGCGCGCCGCCTGGGCCGACGTCATCAAAAAGGCCAACATCCATCTGGAGTGAGGCGCACCGCGCCTGCCCTGATGAACCGCTATAGGGCGCCCGGGCGCCCTATAGCGGGCTGGCCGCGCCGCCAGCTTACGGCCATCCCCGGCATCACGGCTCGCCAATCATGCCGTTGCGGACTTCCAGCAGATGCTGGCGCACAGCCGCGCTGGCCGAGTCGGCATCGCGTACGCGCAAGGCATCGACGATGGCACGATGCTGGGCCCGATAACGCGCCAGCCTTTCAGGGGTCAGGCTGCGTTGCTTGAGCGACTCCCATTCGGGCTGTTTGCGAACGCCGTTGATGGCGTCATACAGGTCGATCAATAGATTATTGTGCGCTGCGCTCAGGATGGCCTGGTGCAGCATGCCGTCCCAATACTCGAAATCAAGCACGGTGCCGGCCTTCTCGCTCTCGAGCAGGCAGTGCGCGATCTGTTGCAGGTCTCGCCCCGACGCACGCGTGGCCGCCAGTTCGACAAACTGCGGCTCGATCAACAAGCGCAACTCCATCACTTCCGCCGGGCTCGCGCCGTGGATGCGCTGCAGCAGGGACTCCACCGCGCCGCTGGCCGCAGGGGGCGATTCAGCCACGAAGGTGCCGCGGCCGACGTGGCGCGTAATCAACCCCTCGCTTTCCAACTGATCCATGACTTTGCGCAGCGTGTTGCGCGCCAGGCCGAACTGCTCGACCAGATCCCGCTCGGCCGGCAATCGATAGCCGGCCGGCCATGTGCCATCGGCAATGCGTTTGCACACATGCTGCATGAGCGCGGCGCTGCCGTGTTGGGCCTTGCTGCGCAAGCCCTGCCTGGGGGCCGGATTCTGCATCGTTGAACCTCGCAATATTTGAACCAATTATAGTCCAATTTACGCAGCGCCGTCTAGTGGTTTTCGCTATGTACCGCAACTTTCTAGATGACCGCGCGGATGGAGTACGCAATAATGGTTCACGTTGATTAACATTGGTTCATTATTGGATTACCCGTATGAAACTGCTGACCTTCCGCAAGACCTCGGGCGATACCCAGGTCGCTCAACTGACCGCCGATGGCATGGTGCAACCCCTGGCCTACGCCGATGGCCGCGCGGTCGAGGATTTGCTTGCGCTGATCGCCAGCGCCGCCCCCTTGAGCGCGCTCAAGCCCGATGGCGCGGCCCAACCCCTGTCGGCCGTCAAGCTGCTCGCGCCCATTCCCCGCCCGGCCCGCAACCTGTTCTGCGTGGGCAAGAACTACACCAATCATGCGCAAGAGTTCACCAAGAGCGGGTTCGATGCCGGCCAGACCGCAGCCGATGCCATCCCGACCGACCCCATCGTGTTCTCCAAGACCCCGGAGACGGTCATCGCCCATGGCGAATGCATCTGGGATGCCGCGGAGGTAAGCACGGCGGTCGACTACGAGGCCGAACTGGCCGTGATCATCGGCAAGGGCGGACGCGGCATTTCGCGGGCTGACGCGATGTCGCATGTGTGGGGCTACACCATCATCAACGACGTGACCGCCCGCGACTGGCAAAAACGCCACAAGCAATGGCATATGGGCAAATCCTTCGACACCTTCGGCCCGATGGGCCCCGTGGCCGTGACCGCCGACGAAATCGACGGCAGCAACCTCGATGTCAAAGCCTGGGTCAACGGCGAACTGCGCCAGGACGCCAACACGCGCGACCTGATTTTCGACATCCCGGCCCTGATCGAAACCCTGTCCCGGGGCATCACGCTCAAGCCGGGCGACATCATCGCCACCGGCACGCCCGAAGGGGTGGGCATCGGGTTCAACCCGCCTCGCTTTCTCCAACGCGGCGATGTGGTCGCAATCGAGATCTCCGGCATCGGCCGCCTGGAAAACGTCATCGGTGAGGCCAAGGCATGAGCTCCGCACAAATCAATGGTCTGTGGGTCGAGGATTCCGGCGGCGAGGGCCAGGCCGTGCTGTGCATACACGGCCTGGGCGGAAGCTCCAATTTCTGGTCTCCCGTGCTCAGCGCCTTCGGTGAGCGGCGCGTCATCCGCCCCGACCTGGCCGGCGCCGGGCGCAGCGGCCCTGCGGCCCCTGGCCTGAGCATCGCGGCGCACGTGCAATCCTTGCTCGGCGTACTCGACACCCTGGGCATCGAGCAGGCCGATGTCGTGGCGCACTCCATGGGCACCATCATCGCGCAGCACCTTGCCGTCCTGCATCCGCGCCGCGTGCGCTCGCTCGCGCTGTTCGGTCCGCTGGCCGCCCCGGCCGAGGCGGCCCGCGCACCCACCCGCCAACGCGCCGCCCTGGCTCGCAGCGGACCGGCCGCCATGCAGGACATCGCCGACCTCATCGTCAAAGCCGCCACCAGCAGCGAAACCAAGACCGAACGCCCGACCGCGCTGGCCCTGGTGCGCGAGTCGATCATGCGGCAATCGCCCGAAGGCTACGCGCAGAACTGCGAAGCACTGGCCGACGCCACGTCCGCCGAGGTCGAGACGCTCGCCATTCCCGTGCTGTTGGTCACCGGCGACGAGGACGGCGTCGGCACCCCGGCCGGGACCGCGGCGCTGGCGCAACGGCTGACCGATTCCCGGTCTTACGTTCTGCAAGGATGCGGCCACTGGACGACTTACGAAAAGCCCTTCGAGAGCGCCCGCATCCTCACGGATTTCTATAAGCCATAGCGCGCGCAGCTTGCACCATCAGGAGACAAATCATGAATAAGATCGCCATCAGCAATGTATCCATCTTCGACGGCAGCGGCGCCGACCCCTACCCCGGCGAAGTACTGATCGAAGGCAACCGCATCAAATCCATCGCCCGCCGGGGCGAGTACCTGGAAACCGGCGAAGCCAGAATCATCGACGGCCAGGGCGCGCTGCTCATGCCCGGCATGACCGAAGGGCACACCCACTTCTCGTGGAATGATCAACCCAGTCTGTCGGCGATTCAGTTCATGCCGCCGGAGGAGCACATTCTGTGGTGCGTGCGCGTGGCCAAGCGCTATCTCGAGATGGGCTGGACAAGCGCCTTGGGCGCGGCCACCGCCAAGCCCCGTCTGGACGTGGTGACACGCAATGTGATTGAAACGGGCGCCTTCCCCGGCCCGCGCTATCTGGCCGGCAGCCAGGAAATCACCACGCCCGGCGGCCTGGGCGACAACACCTTGCCGCACTTGCCCGATCCGAGCATGAACTTCGGCGCGGTCTGTAATGGCCCCGAAGACATGCGCCGCATCGTGCGCATGTTCGTCAAGCTCGGCGTAGACCACCTCAAGATCAATCTCTCGGGCGAATACATCGCCGGCATACCGGCCGAATCCAATCCCTTCTCGGAAGAAGAGATCGCCATGCTGGCCGCCGAGGCGCGCCTGGCCGGCAAACGCGTCGCGGCTCACGCCCGATCCAAAGAGTCGGTCAAGGCCTGCGTCAGACACGGTTTCGAACTGGTGTTTCATGCCAGCTTCGCCGACGAAGAGGCGCTGGACATGCTGGAGGCCAACAAGGACAAGCATTTCGTCGTCCCCGGCCTGGGTTGGCTGGTCAACACGCTGTACAACGCCGCGGAGTACGGCATCACCGAAGAGATCGCCACCAAGATGGGCTACCGGCGCGAACTGGAGGTCGCGGCGGAAAGCCTGAGCAAGATGCACAAGCGCGGCATACGCGTACTGCCAGGCGGCGACTATGGCTTTGCCTGGATGCCGCATGGCACCAACGCGCGCGATCTCGAGTATCTGGTGAAGTACGTCGGGATGACGCCCAAGGAAGCCCTGGTCGCCGCAACCAAGTACGGCGCCGAGTTGATGCAGCGTCCCGAAGAGCTCGGGCAAATCAAAGAAGGCTTTCTGGCCGACGTCATCCTCATCGATGGCAACCCCATCGAGAACCTGAGCCTGCTGCAAGACCCGCAAAAGATTCTGATGGTGATGAAGGACGGCGAGATTTACAAAAATCAGCGCACCATCCTGCCCGCGCGCGGCGTCATTCGCTCCATCTATGGCGGCAATCCCTTGGTGGAAGCGGGCGTGCGCAAAGAAGCCCCCGCCGATCCGATGAACTCCAGAACCGCGTAAGGGGCGCGCCCTGCAAGGCATTGCCCGCGGCGGGCGCGCTCACGGTGAGGCGAGCGCGCGGCGCGCGCCCGGCCCGGCATCCTGCTAGTAGCGGATCTCCAGATTGACCGCGACATTGCGCCCCGGCGCGGTGTAGCGGTTCAGCCCTTCGCCATCCGGGTCGATGCGGCCGGTGGTCCCGAAGGTGGCCAGAGAACGCAAGGTGTCCCAACGGAAATAGCGCCTGTCAAAGAGGTTGTAGATGCCCGCCGACAAGGTCATGTTCGACCCGAGGCGGGCATAGGCGCTCAGGTCCACCAGAAAGACGGCCTGGCTGAGATACCGGGAGGGTTCTCGGACGGCGCCGCGCGCGCCGTAGGTCGTGCGCACCGTATCGCGCTCGCGTTTGGCGCCATGGTGCACGAGATCGGCGCGCACGCCCCAGGCCGCGGTGTCATAGAAAATACCCGCCACGACTTGCAGCGGCTGCAAGGCGCGCAGGCCATCTCCCAGACTGGTGCGCCCGCGCATGAAGCTGGCCCGCAGATCCATGCCCAGGCCCCGGGGCGCGCCCAGAGCATGGTGGGCGTCGAGCATCCCCTTGAGTTCCACCCCCCAGACCTTGGCCCGGTCGATGTTCTGCTGCTGGAAATAATCCTCGATCTGAAGCGGCGCAATACCCCAGGGGTTGAAGGGCTCGTAGAAAGGATTGGGCACCTCGCGCGTGCTGTGACGCTCTTCGATGAAGTCGCGGTAGCGGGTCTGGAACAGGGCTACGGCCAGGTTGCCCGCCTGTCCGTGCGCGGCCAGGGTCAGCTCCTGGTTCAGCGCGCGCTCGGCCTTCAGGCCCGGATTGGGCAAGAAGTAATTGAATCCACGCCGAAAGCGGAAGTACAGCTCCTGGGCCGACGGCGCGCGAAAACCTTGCGATACGGCGTAGCTCAGGCGCAAGTGCTTGGTCAGATCATGGTGCAGCTTCCCGAACCAGCTGCCTGCCGCAAAGCGGCGCTGCCCGACGGCTTCCAATCCGTAACCGGGCGCCACCCCGGGGGTGGGCTGATGCGCATAACGGTCAAAACGCCAGCCCAGCTCGCCGCGCCACGCCTGGCTCAGTTCGAAGGCGTCCATCAACTTGGCGCTCACACTGCGCACCCGCACCGGATCGACGATGCTGTAGCTGCTCTGCCCGCCCGCGGAATTCTTGAAGAACAAGCGATCGGTATTGTCGTTGTGCAAGCGGCGCTGCGTCCATGACAGTTCGCCCGAGACGCGGTGCCGCCCCCAGGCCGTATCCCACGCCCGTGCCGCCGCCTCTAGCCGCCACTGGCGATCGCGCTGGGTCGTGCGGCGGTCATAGCGCTGATCGAGAAAGCCATCCTTGATGTCACGGTTCTCCGTCAGCGCGCGCTGCAAGACGTTCTGCAGATGCAGGCCGGCCGACAGCGATTCGAGCACGCCGTCTGCCGGCGTCCAGCGATAGGTCAGCGCCTGCCGCTTGTAAGGCGAGCTGTCCCACGCCTGGCGTGTCTGGCCGAAGGCGCTGTAAGACCGCTCATCGGTGAAGCGCCGCTCAGCACGCTCGTCGTGCGAGAGCTGTACGCAATGGCCGCGGACCACGCAGACGTCCAGTTTGCTCAGCCAGGCCTGTGTATGCGCGTCCACCGGATCGGGCCGGCCGCGGCTGCGCCCGGCAATATCCTGGCCGCCGCCGTAATGCATGAGCTCGTGCCCGGAACGCCGCGTGTACTGCAGAAACACACTGGTTCCCAGATCGCCCAGGCGCGCCCCCGCGCCCGCCACGCCCACCCACTCCCGGCTGCGCGAGGCGTAACCCAGCTTGCTGTAGGCGCCGGCCGTCTTGCCCGGGTCGACGAAGTCGTTGATGTCTTTGGTCAGGAATTGCACGGAGCCGCCTATCCCGCCGCTACCGGACGAATAGGAGTCCGCGCCCTTGTGCAGCGTGACCTGTTTCATGTGCTCCAGCTCGACGCTGTTGCGGTTGCCGTTCAGGTAGCCGTAGCCGAGGTAGACCTCGGGCAGGAAATACTCGGCCTGCGCCACGCCATCGACCGTGACGGCGACACGGTTGCCCTCGACGCCCCGCATGGCATAGCCGTTGGCGCCGGCTCGGCCGCCTTCGGCCACCGTGACACCCGGGATATGGCGCACCAGATCGCGCGCGTCAAAGACGTTCTCGCGGCTGATCTGGCTCGCGCTGCGCACGTCGGTGGAGGTGGATTCGGCTTCAGCCTCGACCTGGATAGCTTCGAGCTGCCAGGCCGGCACGGGCTGCGCGGCCTCGGATGAGGGGTCGGCCATGACCGGCGAGGCCGCCAGCAATGACCAGAGGGCAAGGGGATGACGAACTGCCATGATGTCCTGTACTCCGGAATAAGCAACAGGACGCGCTGGCCGAAAGAAAATGGGTGAGCAGCATGGCCAAGCCCGCGCCGCGCCAGAGGCGGCGCGCCGGTCAAAAAACCCCCGCCGGTGGCGGGAAAGCTCTCACGATGACGCAAGGCCGGGCAAAGGCCGCGGCCGGTGGCCTGAATCAGATCAAACGAGAAGGAAGCTGGCCGGCAAGGATTTGCGAGGTTGCAACAATGACGTGGCCAAAACAAAACAGGCCCGCAGGCCTGTTTGCTCACTGCCCGCCAGACGGCTCAGTGCTTCATATGGCCGTGGTCCATGCCCGGATTGTGGCTGACCGCCTTGATCTTGAAATTCACGCCGACCTCGCCGGCTTTTTCGAACTTCAGGATGGCCGGCACCGTACCGCCTTCGGCAAAGGGCGACTTCAACTTGAGAAACATCACGTGATAGCCGCCCGGCTTGAGTTCGACCTTGCCGTCGGCCGGCACGACGATACCGCCATCGACTTCGCGCATGCGCGCCATGCCGTTTTCATTCTTGACGGTGTGCAGTTCGACGCGCTCGGCGGCCGGCGAAGTCACCGCCAGAAGACGGTCTGCCACCTTGCCGTCGTTTTCGATCTCCAGATAGCCCGCGCCGTTCTCCTGGCCCGGCGCCGAGGCCCGCACCCACAGATCATCCACCTCGATCTGGCCGACCTTGTAGTCAGCGGCCATGGCCGTCGCACCCGTGGTCAGCGCCAGCGTGGCCGCAAAGACGAACTTACGCAAAGTCATCGCATTACTCCAAAGCTATACCGGCTCGCAGCCGGCGGGTTACCCAGCCTGGCCCTGGCGCGTGCGCACCAGGGCGCGGGCGGCGGCCAGAACGGAATCCGTCAGGACCGACATCGCTTGGGAGTTTACTCGCCAATGCTGCCAATAGATGGGGACATCCTCCCAGGCACGGCTGCGCAAAGGCACGAGCCGGCCACTGTCCAGCTCGTCCTTGATGAGAGGAAGCGGATTCATGGTCCACCCCAGCCCATCGAGCGTTGCCTGCACGAAAGCGCGGCTCGATGGCACCCACCAGACGGGCGGCTGCCATGGCTGGCTGCGCATGATGCGGCGGGCGAAGCGGGCCTGCAGCCCGTCCTTGCGATTGAATACCAGCACGGGAGCCACGGCCAGGGTGCGTGCATTGACGCCCTGCACAAAATGCCGCGCCAGAAAATCCGGCGAACAGGTCGCCACGTAGCGCATGCTGCCCAACGGGTGGATGCGGCAGCCCTGTACCGGCTCGGCCAGTGTGGTCACCGCGCCCAGCACCGTGCCGTTACGCAGCAAGGCGGCGGTGTGGTCCTGATCCTCGGACTGCATGTCCAGCGTGGCACTCGAACGCGCGGCAAAACGGGTTGCCGCAGCGACGAACCAGGTCTCCAGGCTGTCGTGATTGACGGCCACCGGGATGCTGGCCTGAGTGATCTCGTCTTCGGCCACGCCCAGCCGCTGCAAGGCATCGTGCTCGAGCAAGGCGGTTTGCTCGGCAAGCTGGACCAGCACCTGGCCATCCGGTGTCGGCCGCGCCGGCACCGTGCGCTGCACCAGCAGCCGGCCGCTGCGGTCCTCCAGCGACTTGATACGCTGCGACACGGCCGAGGGCGTCACATGCAGCGCCGCGGCGGCACGCTCAAAGCTGCCTTCGCGCACGACGGCGGCCAGAGCCCGCAAATGATCGTGATCCAACTTCATCGGCGTGCCCGCCCGGGACGGCCGCCCAGGGAAAATCGCATACGCTTTCCTCAATTAAGTTTTGCTTAATATGCTTTATGGAAATTAGCTGTATTTCATCGTGAGCACAAGCCAGAATGGCAACATCCTGGCCGGGGAGACGCCCCCGGCCGGCTTCATTCCAGGCTGCAAAGATGTTCACCTTCACCCTCCCCGCTTTTTTCACCGCCTGGGCCAGCGGCACCGCCACCGGCCTGGGACTGTTCGCCGTGGTTGGCGCGCAAAGCGCCTTTGTGCTGCGTCAGGGGCTGATGCGCACCCATGTCATGACCGTACTGGCCACCTGCGCCCTCGTCGATGCGGTCTTCATTTTCGGCAGCGTCTGGGGCCTGCAGCGGTTGACGGAGCAGGTGCCCGGCCTGACGGAGGTCATCCTCTGGTTCGGCGTCGTGTTTCTGGCCTGGTATGGCCTGCAATCGGCGCGCCGCGCCTGGCGCGGCGGCTCCCTGGCCCATTGCCGTCAGGCCGTCCCCTCGCGCGGCGCGGCCTTGCTGGGCGCGCTGGGATTCTCGTTGCTGAACCCGCACTTCTGGCTGGACATGGTGGTGGTGGGCTCGCTGGCGCACGGCTTTGCCGACGCCCGGCTGGCTTTCGCCGTCGGCGTACTGACCGCCTCGGTGCTATGGCTGGCGGTACTGGGCGTGGGGTCGCGCCTGTTCGCGCCCTTTTTCAGCGACGCACGCGCCTGGCGCATCCTCGATGCGCTGATCGCGGTGATCATGCTGGGGCTGGCCTACGCCTTGGCCACCGGGGATCTGGGCGCCTGATCCTGTCCCTATAATGAAGCTCCGATCCTGCCTTGGCCGCGGCTGCGGCCCCAACGCCCATGCGCGGAAACCGAGAGCCACGCCTGCCGTCCCTGGCTGCCATACAGGCCTTCGAAGCCGCCGCCCGGCTGGGCGGCTTTGAGCCTGCCGGCAAAGAGCTGGGCGTCACGGCCAGCGCCATCGGCAAACGCATCACCACGCTGGAGGCCCAGCTCGACACGGTCCTGTTCCTGCGGGGCCGCCGCGGCGGCACCCTGACCGCCGCCGGGCGGGAATACCTCGAGCAGGTGCGCAGCGCACTCGGACAGTTGTCGGCCGCCACCCTCAAGGCCCGGGTAGAGCCGCCCACCGAATTGCTGCGCGTCGTGTCCACGCCCACCTTCGCGCGGCAAGTCCTCATCCCCTATCTGCCCGAGTTCACCGACGCCCACCCCCAGGTCGATCTCGAAATTCTGTTTTCGGTTCCCTATCTCGAGATCTCGCCCCCCAATGCCGATTTGTGGATACGTTTCGGCAATGGCCAATACCCGGGCCTGCAGGTCGAGAAGCTGACCCACGACGAGGTCTTCGCCGTGTGCACGCCGGCCTATCAGCAGCGTCATGGCCCGTTCGCCCAGCCGCAGGATCTCGCGCGGGCCGCCTTGCTGCGCTGCCCCATGGAACCCTGGCGGCCCTGGTTCGACCGCGCCGGCCTGGACTGGCCCGAGCCCACCAAGGGCGTATGGCTGGTAGACCTGGGCATGGTCCTGGCCGCGGCCCACGCCGGCCAGGGCGTGGCGCTCACCCGCCAGACCCTGGCGGCCGAGTGGCTCAACGACGGCAAGCTCATCCGGCTGTTCGACGTGAGTTCGCATGGCGACCTGCAGTACTACCTCTGCCACGAGCAGCGGCGCCCCCTGCAACGCGGCGCGCGCGCCTTCGCGGCCTGGATCGCCGACGTCTGCGCCCGCATTGCCCGCCGCTGACGCCCTGACCGGAAAATAATTCCGGTCAAAGACGGAAATCTGCTCCGATGGCCGCCCTTTCTTCTAGGGATTTACGTGAAACCCGCCGAAAACATAAGTTTCGCGTAAGCATTCAAGACCAGAGTACCGAGCACAACGAGGAGAGCGCCCCCGCAGCAGCACGATAAAGAGTGGCGCATGAGCTGGTTTTTTCGCAGTAGGACCACCCACCGCCCAACGCACTTTAGTGTGGGAGGTCCGCATACCAAACTCAACGGAGACATCATGGACTTTCGCTTGAAGCTGCTTGCCGGTACCTTGACGCTTGCCCTCTCGGCGGGGGCTTATGCCGCGGATCCCATCAAGATCGGTGTGGCCGGGCCCTACACGGGGGGGTCTTCCTCCATGGGCGTGAGCATGCGCGACGGCGTGCGCCTGGCCATCGAAGAAATCAACAAGAACGGCGGCGTGCTGGGCCGCCAGCTGGTCGGCGTCGAGCGCGATGACGAAGCCAAGAATGAGCGCGGCGTGCAGATCGCCCAGGAGCTCATCAACAAAGAGCACGTCGTGGCCTCCGTGGGCTACATCAACACCGGGGTTGCCCTGGCATCGCAACGGTTCTACCAGGACGCCAAGATTCCCGTGATGAACAACGTGGCCACCGGCAGCGTCATCACGCATCAGTTCAAGGCACCGGAATATCCCGACAACTACGTCTTCCGCAATGCCGCGCATGACAGCATCCAGGCGCCCATGATCGTCGAAGAAGCCGTGGCGCGCCGCGGCTTCAAGAAGGTCGCCATTCTGGCCGACTCGACCAACTACGGCCAGCTTGGCCGCGAAGACCTCGAAAAAGCCCTCGCCGCCAAGGGCATCAAGCCCGTGGCCGTCGAAAAGTTCAACATCAAGGATGTGGACATGACGGCCCAGCTGCTCAAGGCCAAGGAGGCCGGCGCCCAAGCCATCCTGACTTACGGCATCGGTCCTGAACTGGCCCAGATCGCCAACGGCATGGCCAAGCTCGGCTGGAAGGTGCCCATCATCGGCAGCTGGACACTGTCCATGGCCAACTACATCGACAACTCCGGCGCCAACGGCGAAGGCGCGCGCATGCCGCAGACCTTCATCCAGGATCCGGACACGCCGCGCCGCAAGGCCTTCATCGATGCCTATCTGGCCAAGTTCAAGCCCAAGAACAACCGCATCGACTCGCCGGTGTCGGCCGCTCAGGGCTATGACTCCATCTACCTGCTGGCCGCGGCCATCAAGCAGGCTGGCACCACCGACGGCCCCAAGGTGCGTGAGGCGCTGGAGAACCTCCAAGCGCCGGTCGAAGGCGTGGTAATGACCTACAACAAGCCCTTCACGCATGACAACCACGATGCCATCACCGAAAAAGAAGTCGTGATCGGCGAGGTCAAGGGCGGCCGGGTCGTCAAAGCCCAGTAAATCCTAAGTTGTTCACCGCAGCGCGGGCCCCACCGGGGCCCGCGCGGTATCCGCTCGGCGCGCGGGCCGGGACTCTCACTGCGCATACATGATGATTCTTCTACAGCTTATCTATAGCGGTATCGCGCTGGGCATGATCTATGCCGTCATAGCGTTCGGATATCAGCTCACGTTCGCCACATCGGGCACGCTGAACTTCGGCCAGGGGGAGGCCCTGATGCTGGGCGCGCTGGTCGGTCTGACCCTCGTCGGTCTGGGCGTGAATTATTGGGTCATGATTCCCATCGTCTGCGTCTTCGGCTTTCTGCAGGGCATGTTCGTCGAGCGGGTCGGCGTGCGTCCGGCGATCAAGACGCGCTCCGAGTTCGGCTGGATCATGGCCACCATCGCGCTGGGCATCATCTTTCGCAACGTGGCCGAGAATGTCTGGGGCCGCGACGATCTGCGCTTTCCTTCGCCGCTGCCGGAAGCCCCGCTGAAGATCCTGGGCGCCAATTTGCTGCCCATGGAACTGCTGGTGGTCTTCGGCGCGCTGGCCATGATGTTGCTGGTCGAGCTGTTCAACCGCAAATCCATCTATGGCAAAGCCTTCGTGGCCACGTCCAATGACCGTGACGCCGCCGGCCTGATGGGGATCAGCACCGGTCTGGTCATCACGTTTTCCTATGCCATGTCCTCGCTGACCGCCGCCTTCGCCGGCGTGCTGGTCGCTCCGCTGACGCTGACCGGCGCCACCATGGGTGCCGTGCTGGGCCTGAAAGCCTTTGCGGTAGCCATCATCGGCGGGCTGTCCAGCGGCATGGGCGTCGTCGTCGGCGGGCTCATCCTGGGCATCGCCGAAACCACCACCGGCTTCTATCTTTCGACCGGCTACAAGGACGTTCCCGGCCTCGTGCTCCTGCTCCTGGTGCTGACCTTCAAACCCGCCGGCCTGTTCGGCAAGACCGCGATCAAGAAGGTGTAAAGCCGATGAAACCTCTGCACCGAGTCCTGGCCCTCGTGGCCCTGGCCTGCCTGGCGGCCATTCCGCTGGGCGTGACCAACACCTATTATCTGCACCTCATCGAAACCATCATGATTTACTCGATCCTGTTGTTCGGGCTCGATATCGTGGTGGGTTACACCGGGCAGGTCTCCCTGGGCCATGCCGGCCTGTTCGGCATCGGCTCTTACGTCGCCGGCGTGCTGGTCTTCCATCTGCAGATGCCGATCTGGATCACCCTGCCCGCGGCCATCATCATCGCGGCCGCTTTCGGGGCGGTGCTGGCGCTGCCCGCGCTGCGCGTGACGGGCCCGTATCTGGCCATGGTGACCCTGGCCTTCGGGACCATCATCCAGATTCTCATCAATGAGATGACCTTCCTGACCGAAGGGCCGATGGGCATCAAGATCAACAAACCGGCCTTCGGCAGCCACATCCTGAACAAACAGGAGTACTTCTGGCTCGTCGCCCTGCTGCTGGTGTTGTCTCTCATCGTGGTGCACCGCATCCTGAAGTCGCATCTGGGGCGCTCTTTCGAAGCGCTGCGTGACAGCCCCATCGCGTCGGACTGCATGGGCGTATCAGTCTATCGCCACAAGGTCATCGCCTTCGTCATCAGCGCCGGCTTTGCCGGCCTGGCCGGCGCGCTGTACTCCTACTCCGAACAGTACATCTCGCCCAACACCTATAACTTCGAACTGACCATCCTGTTTTTGCTGGCCATCATCATGGGCGGGCGCAAGACGCGCACCGGCGCCATTCTGGGCGCCTCCATCATCGTGCTGCTGCCCAAGATGCTGGATGACATCGACACCTTCCGCCTCATCGCCCTGGCCGTCGCCATTCTGGTGGCCGCGGGCAGCGCGCTGGCCGTGGCGCGGGGCAAGACCGAGGCGCGCCGTGTCGCCGTGCCGGTGGTGGGCACCATCGCCCTGGCGGTGTTCGCCTACTGGCTGGACGTCGTCACCGACTGGCGCTTGAGCATTTTCGGCGTGATGATTCTGTTTGTCGTCTATTACCTGCCAGACGGCATCGTGGGTTTCGTGCGCAACCTGTTCTTCTCCACACGCCGCAAAGCGCTGTCGGTCCGCTCGGAACTGGCCGACCGCGCCGACGCCGTCCCGACGGCGGCGGCCGGGCCGGCCGAAACGCTGCTGCAGGCGCAAAGCATCCTGATGCAGTTCGGGGGCTTGAAGGCGCTGAACAACGTCGACCTTACCGTCAAGCGCGGCACCATCCACGGCCTGATCGGCCCGAATGGGTCGGGCAAGAGCACCATGATGAACGTGCTCACGGGCATCTATGTGCCCACGGCCGGCAGCGTCACGTTTGCAGGCCGCTCGCTGGTGGGCCTGACGCCGGCCGAGATTGCGGCCAACGGCGTGGCGCGAACCTTCCAGAACGTGCAGCTCTTTGGCGAGATGACGGCGCTGGAGAACGTGCTGGTGGGGCTGCATCACAGCTTCACGACCGGCCTGGGCAATATCGCGCTGCGCACCCCGCGCTGGAAAAACGAAGAACAACAGGCGCGCGCCCGGGCCCTGGCGCTGCTGGAGTTCGTTGGCCTGGCCGATTATGCCGGCGAAGAGGCGCGCAACCTGCCCTATGGCAAGCAACGTCTGCTGGAGATCGCCCGTGCGCTGGCGCTCGACCCGCAACTGCTGCTGCTCGATGAGCCGGCCGCAGGCCTGACCGCCCCGGACATCGCCGAGCTGCTGGTCATTATCCGCAAAGTGCGCGACCACGGCATCACCCTCATCCTGATCGAGCATCACATGGACGTGGTCATGAGCGTGTGCGACACGGTATCGGTGCTGGACTTCGGGCAGAAGATCGCCGAAGGCCTGCCTGCCGAGATCCAGCAGAACGCCAAAGTCATCGAAGCCTATCTGGGCGGCGCGACCGCCTGACGCCCCGGAGACACCCCTATGCTTACTGTGAAGAATCTCGAAGCGGGCTACGGCAAGGTCAAGGTGCTGCACGGCATCAGCCTGGATGTCCCCAAGGCCAAGGTCGTCACCCTGATCGGCTCCAATGGCGCCGGCAAGACCACCACCATGCGCGCCCTGTCGGGCATGATCCGGCCGTCGGCCGGCGAGATCACGCTCGACGGCCGATCGATCGCCGGTCAGGAGTCCTTTCGCATCGCGCGCATGGGACTGGCGCACTCGCCCGAAGGGCGACGCGTCTTTCCGACGCTGTCGGTCACCGACAACTTGCTGCTCGGCGCTTTTCCGCGCCTGACCGGCAGCCGCCCGCGCGGCGATGTGCAGGCCGATCTGGCGCGGGCAATGGATCTGTTTCCGCGCCTCAAAGAGCGGCGCGATCAGCTGGCCGGCACCCTGTCAGGCGGCGAGCAGCAAATGCTGGCCATGGCGCGCGCCATCATGCTCAACCCGCAGCTCGTGCTGCTGGACGAGCCGTCCATGGGGCTGGCGCCGATTCTGGTCGAAGAAGTGTTTCGCATCATCGCCCGCCTCAAGGAACAGGGCGTGACGATGCTGCTCGTCGAACAGTTCGCCGCGGCGGCGCTCAACGTGGCCGACTACGGCTATGTGCTGGAAAACGGTCGCATCTCGGTACACGGGCCGGCCGAGCAGCTCAAGCATGACCCGGCCGTGGTCGCCGCGTATCTGGGCGGCGGGCACTGACTGCTGACATGGCATAGCGCGCCGCAAGCCTGCGGCGCGCGGCCGCGTCAGTCTTCGTCCAGCGCCGCGCCATCGGCGCCATAGCGCTTGAGGCCGTCGAGATCCATGACGCGCACCGCGCCATACTCCACTTTGAGCAGGCCGGCCTCTTCGAGTTTGCGCAAGGCCTGGTTGGCGCGCTGGCGCGAGACGCGCGCCAGATAGCCCACCTCTTCCTGCGTGATCGTCAGGCGCATGCCCATGCCCGGGTAGAGCAAGGGATTGAACAGCTCGGCCAGGCAACGCGCCACGCGCGCGTCCGGATCGAGCAGGCGGTCATGCTCGGCCTTGCCAATGAACTGCGCCACACGCTCATTGAGCTGATGCAGCAAATAGCGATTGAACGGAATGCTGGTGTCGAGCAACCACTCGAAGGTCGCCGCGGGCAGGCGCGCCACCACGGAGTCGCGCAGGGCCACCACGTCGTATTTGCGCACTTCGCGCTTGAGCAACGATCCCTCACCGATCCAGCCGCCTGCGGGCACGCCGGTCAAGGACGCCACCTTGCCCTCGGCATTACCGACCGACACTTTCACCAGGCCGGACAACACGCCTATCCATGCCTGGGCGAGTTGACCTTTGCGCTCTATGATCGTGCCAGCCAAGGCATGCTGCACCGAGATGTCGCGCTCGACACGCGCGCGCTGTTCGCTGTCGAGCACGCGGAACCAGGCTGCGGCAAGGTGTAGCGAATCAGCTAGCTGCATCGGGAATACCCTAAATAAACCTTGAATGTCGTGATGGTGACAGTTGGAGGCGACCCAACCTTATACCTTAAGTCCTGCCGTAAATCTAAAACGAACTGGTCAAGCGCACGCCGGGATATCTAGCTCACCAGGCTACCCGTATCCGCCCAAACCGGAGGAGACAACGTGGCACATCCCCAGCCCCCGGCGCGACCGGTGGTAGCGCAGACTTTCCCCGCGCTTCTGCTCGAACACGCCAGCGTGCGCCCAACGCGCCCCGCCATCCGCGAAAAAGATCTGGGTATCTGGCAAACCCTGACCTGGGCCGAAGTGGCCGAGCGCGTGCGCCTGTTCGCTCATGGCCTGGCCGACCAGGGCATCGGCCCGGGCAAACACATCGCGGTCATCGGCGAAAACCGGCCGCGTCTTTACATCGCCATGATGGCCGCTCAGGCCCTTGGGGCCATTCCGGTGCCGCTCTACCAGGACGCCGTGGCTCAAGAGATGGTCTACGTTCTGCAGGACGCGCAGATCAGCGTGGTGGTCGTCGAAGACCAGGAGCAGGTCGACAAGATGCTCGAGGTACGCGCGCAATGCCCGGATCTCAAAACGGTGGTCTACGACGACCCGCGCGGCATGCGCCACTATCACGATGACATGTTGCAGTCCTACGAGGCGCTGGAAGACGCGGGCCGCCGCCATGCGCAAGCCCATCCGGACTTCTATCTGCAAGCTGCCCGTGCCGTGCAGCCCCAAGACACCGCGGCGATGTTCTATACCTCGGGCACCACGGGCAAACCCAAGGGCGTGGTGCTCACCCATCACGCCCTCATCGACCGCGCGCAAGCCGTGGCCCGGATGGAGGCGCTGACCGACCAGGAAGATGTGCTGGCCTATCTGCCGCCCGCCTGGATCGGCCAGAACATGTTCTCGTACACGCAGCTGCTGGTGTCCGGTTTTACGGTCAACCATCCGGAGTCGCCCGATACGGTGGCTATCGACATGCGCGACATCGGCCCGACCTACTACTTCGCGCCGCCGCGTGTGCTCGAAGGGCTGCTGACCCATGTGATGATCCGCATGGAAGACGCCGGGCTGATCAAACGCAAGCTGTTTCAAGCCTGCATGAATCTTGCCCGCCGGGTAGGCGCGCGCATTCTCGACGGCGAAGCGGTATCGGCCTGGGACGCGCTGCGCTACCGATTGGGCGACCTGATGATCTACGGCCCCCTGCGCAATGCCTTGGGGATGAGCCGGGTGCGCGTGGCCTATACCGCGGGCGAGGCCATCGGGCCGGATCTGTTCGTGTTCTATCGCTCCATCGGCATCAACCTCAAGCAACTGTATGGTTCGACGGAGACCTCGGTCTTTGTCTGTGTGCAACCCGACGGTCAGGTGCGCGACGACACCGTGGGGCCGCCGGTCGAGGGCGTCCAGATTCGCGTGGCCGACAACGGCGAGATCCTGGTCAAAAGCCCTGGGCTGTTCAAGGAGTACTACCGCAACCCGGCCGCCACGCAAGAAGCGCGCGATGCCGAGGGGTGGTTTCGCACCGGCGACGCCGGCTATCTGGACGGCGATGGCCAATTGAAGATCATCGATCGCGCCAAGGACGTGGGCAAGTTGGCCGACGGCAGCCTCTTCGCTCCCAAGTACATCGAGAACAAGCTCAAGTTCTTCCCGCATATCAAGGAAGCCGTGGCCTTCGGCGCGGACCGCGATCAGGCCTGCGCCTTCATCAATATCGACCTCGAGGCCGTCGGCAACTGGGCCGAGCGGCGTGGACTGGCTTATGCGGGCTATACCGACCTGGCGGGCAAGGACGAGGTCTACGCCCTGATCCGCGAGTGCCTGGAAAAGGTCAATGCCGACCTGGCCCACGATCCGCGCCTGGCCGCCTCCCAGATCCACCGCTTTCTCATTCTGCACAAGGAGCTGGATCCGGACGATGACGAACTCACGCGCACCCGCAAAGTGCGGCGCGCCTTCATCGCGCAGAAGTACGGCGTACTGATCGACGCCCTGTACAGCGGCAAGGACAGTCAGTTCATCGAAACCGAGGTCAAGTTCGAGGACGGTCGCAGCGGCAGCATTTCTGCCGACCTGCGCATCAGCCCGGCCAAGACTTATCCCGCCATCACCGCCAAGGCCGCTTGATCATGAGCACCTCTCCCCGCGACCAGCAGATCGGCGACGTCCTGCTGGACATGCAGAACATCTCGCTGTCTTTCGGCGGCGTCAAAGCGCTCACGGATATCTCCTTTAACGTGCGCGAGCACGAGATCCGCGCCATCATCGGGCCCAATGGCGCGGGCAAGAGCTCCATGCTCAATGTCATCAACGGCGTCTACACCCCGCAGCAAGGCAGCATCACGCTGCGCGGCGAACGCTTCTCGCGCATGAATCCGCGCCGCGCGGCCGAGATGGGCATCGCCCGCACCTTCCAGAACCTCGCGCTGTTCAAGGGCATGAGCGTCCTGGACAACATCATGACCGGCCGCAACCTGCGCATGAAGTGCGGGCTGCTGTCGCAGGCGCTGCGCCTGGGGCCGGCCGAACGCGAGGAGATCGCGCACCGCAAGTTCGTCGAGAACATCATCGACTTCCTGGAAATCCAGGCCTATCGCAAAGTGCCTGTCGGCCGTCTGCCCTATGGCCTGCAAAAGCGCGTCGACCTGGGCCGGGCGCTGGCCATGGAGCCGCGCCTGTTGCTGCTCGATGAACCGATGGCCGGCATGAATATCGAGGAGAAGCAGGACATGAGCCGCTTCATCCTCGATGTGAACGATGAATTCGGCACCACCATCGTGCTGATCGAGCACGATATGGGCGTGGTGATGGATATTTCCGATCGCGTCGTGGTGCTGGACTACGGCAAGAAGATCGGCGATGGCACACCCGACGAAGTGCGGGGCAATCCTGATGTGATCCGCGCCTATCTCGGCGTGGACCACGGCTGAAGGGACGGGATACAAAATGGGATTCTTTCTGGAAACCTTTCTGGGCGGCCTGATGAGCGGGATGATGTACTCGCTCATCGGCCTGGGCTTTGTGCTCATCTTCAAGGCGTCGGGCGTCTTCAACTTTGCCCAGGGCGCCATGGTGCTGGTGGCCGCCCTGTCGATGGCGCGCTTTTCCGAGTGGATACCGCGCTGGCTGGGCTTTGACAATCTGCTGCTGGCCAATGTGCTGGCCTTTATCGTCAGCGCGGCGGTCATGTTCCTGCTGGCGGTGGTGATCGAGCGGCTGGTGCTGCGCCATCTCGTCAATCAGGACCTGACGACCTTGCTCATGGCCACGCTGGGCATCAGCTACTTTCTCGACGGCCTGGGACAGATCACCTTCGGCAGTTCCGTCTACTCCATCAATGTGGGCATGCCCAAAGAGCCCTGGCTGGTGCTCGACTCGGTCTTCGAGGGCGGCGTGCTCATCAACCTGGAGGATCTGACCGCCGCGCTCATCGCCGCGCTGCTGGTCGCCGCGCTGGCCCTGTTCTTCCAGTTCACGTCCACGGGCCGGGCGCTGCGCGCGGTGGCCGACGACCACCAGGCCGCGCAATCGATCGGCATTCCGCTCAATCGCATCTGGGTCATCGTCTGGAGCGTCGCGGGACTGGTCGCGCTGGTGGCCGGCATCATCTGGGGTTCGAAATTCGGGGTGCAGTTCACGCTGTCGACGGCCGCGCTACGGGCCTTGCCCGTGGTGATCCTGGGCGGGTTGACGTCGGTGCCGGGCGCCATTCTGGGCGGCCTGATCATCGGCGTGGGCGAGAAGCTGTCGGAGGTCTATCTGGGTTCGCTGGTCGGCGGAGGCATTGAAATCTGGTTTGCCTACGTGTTGGCACTGGTCTTCCTGCTGTTCCGTCCGCAAGGATTGTTCGGCGAAAAAATCATCGACCGGGTCTAGCACCCTGGATTGGAGACACCATGTTCTACCGCGAAAACGGCCAGTTCAAGACCAGCTATCGCGCCGATCAACAGATATTCCCCATCCGGCAGGACCGTATCGTGTTCGGCCTGCTGATGGCGGTCGCCTTCGTGGCGGTGCCGCTGCTGGCCAGCGACTATCTGATGCGCGCCATCCTCATTCCTTTTCTCATCCTCGCCCTGGCGGCGGTGGGCCTGAATATTCTCGTGGGCTATTGCGGCCAGATCTCGCTCGGAACGGGGGCCTTCATGGCCGTGGGCGCCTATGCGGCCTGGAACATCGGAGTCCGCTTTCCCGGGTCTCCGCTGCTGCTGCAGATTCTGATCGGCGGGGGCTTCGCCACCCTGGTGGGCGTGATCTTCGGCATCCCCAGCCTGCGCATTCGCGGGCTGTATCTGGCCGTGGCCACGCTGGCCGCGCAGTTCTTCGTGGACTGGGCCTTTCTGCGCATCCCCTACTTCACCAACTACTCCTCCTCGGGCAACGTTTCGGTCCCGCCCCTCACGGCCTTCGGCCTGCCGGTGCAAAGTGCCCTGCAGAAGTACCTGTTCGTGCTCATCCTGGTCGTGGTCTTCACGCTGCTGGCGAAAAACCTCGTGCGCGGCGCCATCGGACGCCAATGGATGGCCATCCGCGACATGGACGTGGCCGCCGCGGTGATCGGTATCCGCCCCATGTACGCCAAGCTGTCGGCCTTCGCGGTCAGCTCGTTCATCGTCGGCGTGGCCGGCGCGCTCTGGGGCTACATCCATCTGGGCTCCTGGGAGCCGCTGGCCTTCGACCTGAGCCGCTCTTTCCAGCTGCTGTTCATGATCATCATCGGCGGGCTGGGCTCGATCCTGGGCAGCTTTTTCGGCGCGGCATTCATCGTGCTGGTACCCGTGGCCCTGACCAATATCCCCCATCTCTTCGGGCTGTCGCTGTCGGTGGACACGGCCGCCCACGTCGAACACATGGTGTTTGGCGCGCTCATCGTGTTCTTCCTGATCGCCGAGCCGCATGGTCTGGCGCGTCTGTGGAGCATAGGCAAGGAAAAGCTGCGTATCTGGCCGTTCCCGCATTGAAATGGCGCGGGCCCACCCGGCCCGTGCTTTTTTACACAACCCGGCTGCAGACCGGGCCAACCCCGGTGTTCGATAGCAAGCACCACGCAGGAGGTAAATGGAGATGAAGCGTCTTAACCTGAAATTGGCCGCCACCCTGATGGCCGCCACCGGCGCGCTCAGCGCCCTCGCCACGCCCGCGGCGGCCGCCGAGGAGCAGTTCGTGCCGCTGCTGGTCTACCGCACCGGCTCGTTCGCGCCGCTGGGCATCCCCTGGGCCGACGGCAAGCTGGACTATCTCAAGCTGGTCAACGAGCGCGACGGCGGCGTCAATGGCGTGAAAATCGCCTATGAAGAATGTGAAACCGCCTATGCCACCGATCGCGGCGTGGAGTGCTACGAACGGCTGAAGAACAAAGGCACCGGCGCCTCGGGCTTCGACTCGCAGTCCACCGGTATTACCTTCGCCGTGACCGACAAGGCCATGGTGGACAAAGTGCCGGTCGAAACCGTGGGATATGGCTTGTCGCAGTCGGTCGACGGCAGCGTCTTCGAATGGAACTTCCCGCTGCTGGGCACCTACTGGACGGCAGCCGACGTGATGATCCAGGACATCGCCAAGAAAGAAGGCGGCATGGACAAGCTCAAGGGCAAGAAGATCGCCCTGGTCTATCACGACTCGCCCTATGGCAAGGAACCCATCCAGCTGCTGCAAAAGCGCGCCGCCAAAGAGGGATTCGAGCTGCTGCTCTACCCGGTGACCGCGCCCGGCGTGGAACAGAAATCCACGTGGCTGCAGATCCGCCAGCAGCGCCCCAATTATGTGCTGCTCTGGAGCGCCGGCATCATGACGCCCACGGCCATCCGCGAAGCGCAGGCCAGCGGCTATCCGCGCGACAAGATGTACGCCATCTGGTGGGCCGGCTCCGAGGGGGACGTCAAGGATCTGGGCGACGTGGCCAAGGGCTATAACGCCATCACCATCCACAACAGCGCCGGCAGCGGCAAGGTCTACGACGATCTCAAAAAGTACGTCTATGACAAGGGCCAGGGCGCCGACAAATCCGGCAACACCACCCTGGGCACCATCGCGCACACGCGCGGCATGATGATCTCGATGCTGCAGGTCGAGGCCATCCGCACCGCGCAGGAAAAGTTCGGCAAGGGCAAGACCCTCACGCCCGAACAGGTGCGTTGGGGCTTCGAGCATCTGAACCTGACGCAGGAGCGTCTGAACGAGCTGGGCTTCGGCGAGATCATGCGCCCGGTCAAGACCAGCTGCAGCAACCATATGGGCGATGACTGGGCCCGCATCGTGCAGTGGGATGGCAAGAAGTTCAACGTCGTCTCCGACTGGTACCAGGCCGACAAGGCGCTGGTGGACCCGCTGGTCAAGGAAGGCGCCGCCAAGTACGCCCAGGAGAAGAAAATCACGCCGCGCAAGTGCGAAGACTGATGAGCACCGGCCGCCGGTTCAGGCCGGCGGCCTTTCTTATCCCGCAGGAACTGCCATGACTGTCGCTTCTTCCCCTCCGCCGACCAAAGTGCTGCTCGATGTCAATGGCATCGAAGTCATCTACAACCACGTCATCCTGGTGCTCAAGGGCGTATCGCTGCGCGTGCCGGAAGGCAAGATCGTGGCCTTGCTGGGCGCCAATGGCGCCGGCAAGACCACCACCTTGCGTGCCGTCTCCAACCTGCTCAAGGGCGAGCGCGGCGATGTCACCAAAGGCTATATCCAGTACCGCGACGAACGCATCGAACGGCTGTCCCCCGCCGAGCTGGTCAAACGCGGCGTGGTGCAGGTCATGGAGGGCCGCCACTGCTTCGCCCATCTGACCATCGAAGAAAACCTGCTGACTGGCGCCTACACGCGCGATCTGTCCCGCGCGGATGTCAACGCGGCCCTCGAACGCGTTTATCAGTACTTCCCGCGGCTCAAACAACGGCGCGGCAGCCAGGCGGGCTACACCTCCGGCGGCGAGCAGCAGATGACCGCCATCGGACGCGCGCTGATGGCCAGCCCCAACATGATCCTGCTGGACGAACCCTCCATGGGGCTGGCGCCGCAGATCGTCGAGGAAATCTTCGAGATCGTGCGCGACCTGAACCAGCGCGAAGCCGTGAGCTTTCTGCTGGCCGAACAGAACACCAATATCGCGCTGCGCTATGCCGATTACGGCTACATCCTGGAGAACGGCCGCGTCATGATGGACGGCGCGGCCAGCGACCTGGCACAGAACGAAGACGTCAAAGAGTTCTACCTCGGCATCTCCAGCGGAGAGCGCAAGAGTTTCCGCGACCAGAAGTTTTATCGCCGCCGCAAGCGTTGGCTGGCCTGATCCGATTCCCTACAGCAAGGGTGCCAACCCATGTCCCAGTTTTTCGATACCCTGGAAACCCGCGAGCCTGCCGCGCGCGAACGTGCCCTGATGCAAGCCCTGCCAGGTGCGATCGCCCACGCGCAGGCGCGCGCGCCTGCCATCGCGGCGCAGTTGCAAGGGGTGGACGCCGCGCGCATCAACAGCCGTCAGGCCCTGGCCGAGCTGCCCGTGCTGCGCAAGCACGAACTGCTGGAACTGCAGCAGCAACGCCGCGCCAGCGCCGGCCCCGACAACGCGCAGAAAAGCCTGGGCGGCTTCGCCGCCGTGGGCTGGGGCCAGGCAGTGCGCGTGTTTGCCTCGCCCGGCCCCATTTATGAGCCGGAAACCGCAAGGCCGGATTATTGGCGTTTTGCCCGCGCCCTCTACGCCGCGGGCTTTCGCGCCGGCGAACTGGCCTACAACTGCTTCTCCTATCACTTCACGCCCGCCGGCTCCATGATGGAGACGGCCGCGCATGCCGTGGGCTGCACGGTGTTTCCCGGCGGCACCGGGCAGACCGAGCAGCAGGTTCACGCCATCCGCGATCTGGCGCCTTCGGGTTACACCGGCACGCCCAGCTTCCTGAAGATCATCCTGGAGAAAGCCGACGAACTGGGCCTGCCGCTGACCTCGCTCAAGCGCGCCCTGGTCTCGGGTGAAGCCTTTCCGCCCTCCCTACGCGAGTGGCTGGCCGCGCGCGGCATTGCCGGCTATCAGGCCTATGGCAGCGCGGATCTGGGCATGATCGCCTTCGAAACGAGCGCACGTGAAGGCCTGGTCCTGGGCGAAGACCTGATTCTGGAAATCGTGCGTCCCGGCACGGGCGAGCCGGTGCCCGAGGGTGAGGTCGGCGAAGTGGTCATCACCACCCTGAATCCCGACTATCCGCTGGTGCGCTTCGGCACGGGCGACCTCTCGGCAATACTGCCCGGCGCCTCACCGTGCGGCCGCAGCAATACCCGCATCCGGGGTTGGTTGGGACGCGCCGATCAGACGACCAAGGTGCGCGGCATGTTCGTCCACCCCTCCCAAGTCGCCGAGGTCTTGCGCCGCCACCCTGAACTGGGGCGCGCCCGGCTGGTGATCTCCGGCACGACGGGCGCCGAGCAGATGGTGCTGCATGTCGAAGCGGCGCACCTTGCCCCCGAGGTGTCGCGGCGCCTGACCGAATCGGTGCGCGACATCACCAAATTGCGCGCCGACATCGTGCGCGCCGAGCCCGGCGGCCTGCCCAACGACGGCAAAGTGATCGAAGATCTGCGCACCTACGACTGAGACGGACGTGCGCGCGCCCGGCCGGGCGTGCGCACCGCAACTGCCCTCAGCGATGCCGGTCGGAAGTCGGCTTCTGCCAGAACGAGAACGCCCCCATGCCGACCAGCATCGCCAGCGCGAACGTCAGGGCATCTTCGTAACCCTGGGCGGCGTTCAGAACCGCCGAGACCGGGCTCATGCCCGCCAGCCCCCAGCCCAATCCGAAGATCAGGGCGCCAGCCAGCAAACGCTTGTCGATCTTCCAGGCGGTCGGCCATTGCAGCGGCGCGCCGGCCGTCAGCGTCCTGCCGCGACGTTTGAGCCGGGCATAAAGCGGCGCCGTGACGGCAATCGCCGCGGCGAACACCAGGAGGAGGGAGGGATCCCACTGCCCGCCGATATCCAGAAACGCCAGTACCTTGGCCGGATTGGTCAGCCCGGACAAGACCAGACCCAAGCCCATCAGCAGGCCGCACACGCACGCAAAGACCAAGTGCATATCAGTTCCCCGCCAGGTAGCGCACGATCGCAACCACCGCCATGGCGGTCAGCATGAAGACCAGCACCGCGGCGACCGAGCGCGGTGCGCCGCGCGCCAGCCCGCACACGCCATGCCCGGTGGTGCAGCCCGATCCCAGCCGCGTGCCGAAACCGACCAGCAGCCCGGCGAGAATCAGCCAGGGTGTGCTGGAGATAAAACGCGGCGCGGCCTGCTCGGCAAACAGGCCGTAGATCCAGGGCGCCAGCACCAGGCCGCCGAGGAATGCTACCCGCCAGGCCGAACCCGCTGCCGGCGGCACCAGCGCGCCCAGGATGCCGCTGACGCCCGCGATGCGGCCCAGGGTGGCCATCAGCAACGCGGCGCCCACGCCGATCAACACACCGCCGGCCAGGGCGCTGCCGGGCGTGAAGGATTGCCATGCAATGCTCATTGCGTTCGCTCCTGGGCCTGGCCGCAATACAGGCCGGAAAGGGTGTGCATGACCTGCCGGCCTTCGGCGCTGGCCATGCTGTAGTAAATATATTTGCCCGCGCGCCGGGTGGCTACCAGCCCTTCGTCGCGCAGCACCGCCAATTGCTGCGACAGGGTCGGCTGCCGTATGCCGGTGCGCGCTTCGAGCTGGCCCACGTTCAGCTCGCCTTCGACCAGTTGGCACAGCAGCAGCAGGCGATCGGTATTGGCCAGCGCTTTCAACAGCGCGCAGCAATGGTCGGCCGAGGCCCGCAAGGCCGGCAGATCCATATCGATGACAGTAGCGGGCATGGCAGGGGCGTGCGGTCCATTGATCTATGTTTTTATAGAATATCATTGAGTAGATTATCTGTTTTGCCGGGAGCCGCCATGCAACTCCAAGCTTTTTACGACCCCACGACCGGCACCATCAGCTACGTCGTGCATGACGGGCATGCATGCGCCGTGATCGATCCGGTGCTGGACTATGACCCGAAGTCCGGGCGCACCAGCACGGCCGGCGCGGATGCCATCGCGGCCTTCGTCCAGGCAGCCGGCCTGCGCTGCCAGTGGATACTGGAGACGCATGCGCATGCCGATCACCTGTCGGCGGCGCGCCACCTGCAAGGCCAGCTGGGCGGCAAACTGGCCATCGGCCGGCCGATCCGCGAGGTGCAGCGGGCCTTCAAGCCCATTTTCAATCTGGCGCTCCAGGCCGATGGCAGCCAGTTCGACCATTTGTTTGCACCCGACGAGGTTTTCACCATCGGCCGCCTGCAGGCCCGCGCCCTGCATGTGCCAGGCCATACGCCGGCCGACATGGCCTATCAGATCGGCGACGCGGTGTTTGTCGGCGATACGCTCTTCATGCCCGACGTCGGCACGGCGCGCTGCGATTTCCCCGGCGGCGATGCGGCCCAGCTCTACCGCTCCATCCAGCGGCTGCTGGCCTTGCCACCCGCCACGCGCCTGTTCATGTGCCATGACTATCCGCCCGCCGGGCGCGCGCCGGCCTGGCAGACCACCGTGGCCGCGCAACGCGCCGGCAATATCCATGTGCGCGAGGGCATCAGCGAGGCCGAGTTCGTCGCCATGCGCGAAAAGCGCGATGCCACGCTGGCCATGCCGACCCTGATCCTGCCCGCCATCCAGGTCAACATCCGCGCCAGCGAACTGCCCGAGCCCGAGGACAACGGCGTGCGCTACCTCAAGATCCCCTTGAACCGGCTCTAGGCAGGCCTTGCGCGGGCCGGCAATATCCCGCAACATCGACCGGTCGATAGTCAGACCGGAGCCGGAAACATGTTCATGGAAGCGCAGGCCGACCCCGTCCTCTCCAAAGAGGATTTCAAGGCGCGCGAACGCCAGTTGCGCACGGCTTTGCTCAAGGCCCAATACGACCGGCTCAACCGCGCCGACCGGACCTTGCTGATCGTCGTGGCCGGCATCGATGGCGCCGGCAAGGGGCAGACCATCAACCTGCTCAATGATTGGATGGATCCGCGCCACATCCACACCCTGGCCTTCGGCGAGCCGGATGACATCGAAGCCGAGTTTCCGCCCTATTGGCGCTACTGGAACGCCATGCCGGCCAAGGGTGAGACGGGCATCGTGTTCGGTTCCTGGTATGTCCGCCTGCTGCGTGAGTGCTATCGCAAAAAATCCAGCCCGGAGCGCATCGAAGCGCTGGCCGCGCAGATCCGCCGCTTCGAAGGCATGCTCACCACCGAAGGCGTGCAGATCGTCAAACTCTGGTATCACCTGTCGGCCAAGGCGCAGACCGAGCGCCTCAAGCGCCTGAAAGCCAGTCCGGAAACCTCCTGGCAGGTCTCGCCCGATGATTACCGGGTGGCCAAAAAGTACGACCGTCTGTGCGACGCCGCGCACATCGCGCTGGCGCATACCGACGCCGATCATGCCCCCTGGGTGGTCATCCCCAGCGCCGATGATCATCTGCGCGTGGTTCGCACCGCCGAGACGGTGCTGGCCACCATGAAACGACGCGCCATCCCGCTGGTCGCGCATGCCGGTCTGGACCGCCCCCGCCTGGGCCCGGTGGCCGACCGCCTGGGCGACCTCGACTACGCGGCGCGCGAAGACAAACATGACTACGACAGCGAGCTGGGCCTGCTGCAAGGCCGCCTGGCGCGCGCCGTGCGCAGCGAGAAATTCCGCGAGCGTTCGCTCATCCTGGCCTTCGAAGGACAGGACGCGGCCGGCAAGGGCGGCGCCATCCAACGCGTGGTGCAGGCGCTCGACGCCCGGCAATATGACATCACGCCCATCGCCGCGCCGCTGGCCCACGAACTGGCCCGGCCTTATCTGTGGCGCTTCTGGCGTCACGTCCCGCGCCAGAACCGCATCGCCATCTTCGATCGCAGCTGGTATGGCCGGGTGTTGGTCGAGCGGGTCGAAAAACTGACGCCGCCGGGCCTGTGGCGCCGCGCCTATGCGGAGATCAACGATTTCGAGCGCCAGCTCACCGACAATGGCGCCATCGTGATCAAGTTCTGGATGGCCATCACCGAAGACGTGCAGCTCGAGCGGTTCCAGGAACGCGAGAAAACACCCTTCAAACGCTACAAAATCACCCCTGACGATTGGCGCAACCGCAAGAAATGGCAGGAATATGCCCAGGCCGCCAACGAAATGCTGGCGCGCACCGACCTGCCGCATGCGCCCTGGTATCCGATACCCGCCAACGACAAACGCTATGCGCGCCTGCAGGTGCTGCGCCATATCGTCGAAACCCTCGAACAGCACGTCTAGCCCCAACCCCCCGGCCCCAAAGGAAAAGACACCCATGAGCACGCTAGATATCCGTCCCGTCTCCCAGGCCGACTTCGACGTCTGGCTGCCGCTATGGAAGGGCTACCAGGCCTTCTACAACGTCAGCATCGAAGAGGCGGTGACCCGCCTGACCTGGGAACGCTTGCTGGACCCGGCCCAGCCCATGCACGCCGCGCTCGCCTACGACCAGGGCCGCGCCATCGGCGTGGTGCATTGGATCTACCATCGCTCCACCTGGACGGCGGGCGACTACGTCTATCTGCAGGACCTCTTCGTGGCGCAGGACGTCCGTGGCAAAGGCGCCGGCCGCGCGCTGATCGAACATGTGTACCGCGACGCCGAGGCCAACAACGCGGCGCGCGTGTACTGGCTCACGCACGAAACCAATCACACCGCCATCCAGCTCTATGACCGCATCGCGGACCGCCCGGGCTTCATTCAGTATCGCAAGGTGATGGCTTGAGCACGCGCGACCCGCATTGCCCGCTGTGCCAGACCACGGGCGGCGAGCTGCTCTGGCAAGGCCCGCACCTGCGCATCATCGATGCGCAGGAGTCAGACTACCCGGGCTTTACCCGTGTCATCTGGAATGCGCACCTGCCTGAGATGACCAGTCTTTCCTTGCATGGCCGCGATCTGATCATGCGCGCGGTCTATGCCATAGAACAGGCGCAACGAGACACCCTCGCGCCGGACAAGATCAACCTTGCGGCACTGGGCAACATGGTGCCCCATCTGCATTGGCACGTGATCCCGCGCTGGCGCGAAGATCGCCATTTCCCCAATGCGGTCTGGGCGGCGCCGCGCTTTGCCGCCGGCCAGGAGCCGGAGGCTTTCCTGGCCCGCCAGCAAGCGATCCAGGCGCGGGTGCAGCGTTACCGGGACCGCGTGACCGAGGTCATGAACGCGCTGCTCTGGCACTGACGGCGCCGCGCACAGGTAAACCCATCCCATTTGGCGCGGCCTCTCATTCCGTCTGACTTGTTCAGCTAAAATTCAGCTCATGATCCGCTGACCCGAAGGTGGCCCTGGCAGGCCGCCTTTTTCATTTGACTCCGCCGCCGTGCCTCAGTCCCACCCGCGTTCCCCCTCCTTTCTGCAGGCGTTTCTTGCTTCCGAAGCCCTGGGCGGCTACATCCTGATGCTGGCCGCCCTGCTGGCGCTCGGGCTGGCCAACTCGGCCTGGGCCGGCAACTACTTCGACTGGCTGGGCATCAAGCTGGGCTTTCATATCGGCCCGGTCATGTTGCGCGAAACCGTGCAGCATTGGATCAACGACGGCCTGATGGCGGTTTTCTTCTTGCTGGTCGGGCTGGAGATCAAACGCGAAATCCTCGACGGCCAATTGCGCGGCGCGGCGCGCGTGGTGCTGCCGGGCGTGGCGGCGGCAGGCGGCATGCTGGTCCCGGCCCTGATCTATCTGGCCATCAATGCCGGCAATCCGGCGGGGCTGCGAGGCTGGGCGATCCCCGCGGCCACCGACATCGCCTTCGCACTGGGCATCCTGGCGTTGTTGGGCAGCCGGGTGCCCACCTCGCTGAAGATTTTTCTCACCGCGCTGGCCATTCTGGATGACCTGGGCGCCATCCTCATCATCGCCTTCTTCTATACCGCCGATCTCAACCACTTTGCGCTGGCGATGGCCGGCGCGCTGCTGCTGTGCCTGATCATTCTCAACCGCCTGGGCGTATTGAGCGTACTGCCCTATCTCGCCCTGGGTGTGCTGCTGTGGTTTTTCGTGCTGAAATCGGGCGTGCATGCCACGCTGGCCGGCGTGGCCCTGGCGCTGACCATCCCCTTGCGCCGCCACGGCGCGGCGTCCCCGCTGCACCGGCTCGAGCATGCCCTGCATCGGCCGGTCGCCCTGCTCGTGCTTCCCCTCTTCGGCTTTGCCAACGCCGGGGTGTCGTTTCAGGGGTTGGGACTGGACGCCCTGACCGCCCCCGTCCCGCTGGGGATCGCCGCCGGCCTGTTTCTGGGCAAGCAGCTGGGCGTATTCGGCTTTGCCTGGCTGGCCATCCGCCTGGGCATCGCCAGCCTGCCGCGCCAGGCCAGCTATCTGCAGCTCTACGGCGTGGCCTTGCTATGCGGCATCGGCTTTACCATGAGTCTGTTCATCGGCGCGCTGGCCTTCGACAGCCAGGCCGCCAGAGATGCCACCAAGATCGGGGTGCTGGCGGGCACCGTGTGCTCGGCCCTGGCCGGCTATCTGCTGCTCAGATCAAGCCGCCGCGCCGTGCGCATCCAGGCCGGCCATTAGGCGGTGCGCCGCCTGGCGCGCCTCGACCATGCTGCCCACCACCACGAACGGGAAGTCAAAGGCGCGCGTCATTTTCTCGGCTTGCTTGCTGGCGCGCTCATAACCCGAGATATCCGGCTTGACGGCCACATAACCACGGCTGGCCTGCCGGATGCGGTGCATGTTTTCGGTTTGCCACTGCACCATCTGTTTGCGATCCTCATGCGCGATCGGCGCGCCCAGATCCTGGGTCACCAGCACGAAAGGCTCGGGGCTGGCCATCAATTGCTCCATCTCCGCAATCCAGGCTTGGGCATACCCTTGCGGCGCGCCGAGATGACGGGTCAGCACCAGCGGAAACTGCGACAGATCGTGGTATTGAAAAAGCGCGGGATTCATTCGAACACTCCTTTGATCGCCTTGCGGCAGCTCGTACAGCGTCCGTAGAGCGCCAGGCTGTAGCTTTGCAACGTGAAACCGTGGCGTTCGGCGATGCGCGCGGCCTGCCCGGCGATGCTCGCGCCGCTGGTCTCGGCCACGGCGCCGCACCCGGTGCACACGAGATGATCATGGCGGCCCTTGGCGGCCAGCTCGAACACACTGGTCTGCGCGTCGAACTGGTTGCGCGCCAGCAAGCCGGCATGCGCCAACTGGCCCAGCACGCGATAGACCGTCGCCAGGCCGATGTCGACCTGTTCGCCCAGCAATTGCCGATAGACATCGGCGGCACTCATATGGCGCTCCGGATAGCGCTGAAACATATCCAGGATCTTCAGCCGCGGATAGGTCGCTTTCATGCCGGCGCCCTGCAACGGTGTCTGGTCCATCCGATTCTCCCGAGAAAACCAACACAATGAGAATGATGTACATTTTCATCACCGAGCACTAACGAAAAGCCGTCAACAACTTGCGCAAAACTGCCAACCTGCCATTGCCCGCCGATCCGCAATGGCTGCTCGAATCCCATCAGCTCCTGAGCGAACGCCAGCCGCAGGGCATGGAAGTGCTGCCGCACTCCCATATCGACGGGATGTTTCTGCTGGTGCAGGAAGGGCAGATGGTGCTGCACAGCGGCGGGGCATTCAGCTCCCTGACGCCGGGCCTGCTGGCCTGGATCCCGCCTGGCGTGCAAGTGCAGGCGCGCTGGTTCGGGCGTGCGCGCGGCACCGCCATGTTCGTGCGGGCGCACGCTTGCGCCACGCTGCCGGCGCTGTCTTGCAGTTGGCGCGCCACGGCCCTCATCGAGGCGCTGTTTGTGCGGCTCACGCAAGGCGTTGCGCTGGCCGACAGCCATGCGCACCGCCTGTTCGAGGTCATGATCGCGGAGCTGGGCCTGCTCGAAACCGAGCGTCTGTCGCTGCCGCTGCCGCACGACGAACGCCTGCTCAACCTCGCCTACGCCTTGCTGGCCGCGCCCGACGATGGGCGCGGCATCGACGCCTGGGCGCGCGCCTGCAATATGTCCGAGCGCACGCTCATGCGGCGGTTTCGCGCCGAAACGGGCGTAACGCTGGGGCAATGGCGCGTGCAGGCGCGCATGCTGCGCGCGCTGGAGCTGCTGGCTCAAGGCGAAGCCGTCACGCAGGTGGCCCTGGCCGTCGGCTATGAAAGCATCAGCGCTTTCATCGGCATTTTCCGCGAGCAGTTCGGCGTCACGCCCAGCCGCTACGTCTCCAGCGGCTGATGCAAAGAATGGCCAGCATGGCTATGCTCTGCCCCGGAACCGAAGGAGAGCATCATCGCTATAGGCATTCTGGCCGCCCTGGCCGACGAAATCCGAGACCTCATCGCCGCCATGGAGCCGGGCGCCAGACTGCATCGCATCGGCATGCGTGACTACCATCACGGCCGGCTGCACGGCCACGAATGCGTAATCGCACTGACCCGCGTGGGCAAAGTCGCCGCGGCGGCCACCACGGCCACGCTGCTGCAGCGCTTTGACGTCGAACAGGTCATTTTCACCGGCGTGGCCGGCGGCATCCATGCCGAGGTCAACGTCGGCGACGTCGTGATCGGCAACCAGGCGCTGCAGCACGATATGGACGCCCGGCCGCTCTTTGCCCGCTACGAAATCCCGCTCTTGGGCGTGACGCGGCTGCAGGCAGACCCTGCCCTGAGCCAGCAACTGGCCGCGTGCGCCGCGCACTTCGTGCAAGGCCGGCAAAGCCGCGTGCATTGCGGCCTGATCGCCACCGGAGACCGCTTCGTCGGCGACGCCGATACCGGCCGCGATCTGCGCGCCAGCCTGCCCGATGCCTTGTGCGTCGAAATGGAAGGCGCCGCCGTGGCCCAGATCTGTCATGAGTTCGGCGTGCCCTGGGCCCTGCTGCGCACCATCTCCGACCATGCCGATTCGCATGCCGACATCGATTTCCTGCAGTTTCTGCGCGAAGTCGCCAGCGTCTATTCCAGCGGCATCCTGCGCCGCTATCTGCAATCGCGGCCGCAGCCGGCCTGAGGCTTGTGCCACAATCGCCGCCATGGCTATCGACAATCGCTTGCTTCCTCATACTCTGGCCGCCCAGGCGGCCGGCCTGCCCGCCGATTGGGCCCAGGCACTGGCCAAGCCGCGCGTGGCGCTGGCGCTGGAGAGCATCATCGGGCATGTGGAGGCCCGGCTGGCCGAAGGCGCCACCGTCTATCCGGCCACGCCGCTGCGCGCGCTCGAAGCGCTTGCGCCCTCGGCCGTGCGCGTCGTGATCCTCGGCCAGGATCCCTACCACGGCCCTGGCCAGGCGCAGGGCCTGGCCTTCTCGGTGCCCGAAGACTGCAAGTGCCCGCCCAGCTTGCGCAATATGTTCAAGGAAATCGGGCGCGACTACGCGCTGACGGGCACGCCGGGCCACGACCTGAGCGCCTGGGTCGATCAGGGAGTGTTGCTTTTAAACACCTCGCTGACAGTCGAAGACGGCCAGCCCGGCTCGCATGCCAAAAAGGGCTGGGAAACCGTCACCGACGCGCTCTTCACCCGCGTGGCCGAAGACCCCGCTCCCAAGGCTTTCCTGCTCTGGGGCGCCCACGCCCAGGCCAAGGCGGGGCTTTTGCCTGCCGGACACCCCCATCTCGTGCTGACCGCCAACCATCCCTCGCCGCTGTCGGCCACGCGTCCGCCGGCGCCCTTCATCGGTTGCGGCCACTTCCGCCTGACCAATGACTGGCTGCAAAAACAAGGTCAAACCCTGATTGACTGGACGGTAACTTTCAAAAAAAACCCCAAGCAAGCGGAATTTGGGTTATGATCGCCGCACTGCACCAATAGATTCGGCATTTTTCCTCGCCTCAAGGCGCTATGCAGTCGATGCCCGTAACGGGCCCCATGCCGAACTTCATCGATTCCTGACCTCTTTCCTTTCGCCCCGCAGGCCGTTACTGGTTGCCTGCATTACGCGCACGGTTGATTCGGTCGGCACGATGCTTCCATCAACCGTTGCCTGGTCCCGGGGCTGATTCATGCTGCCCGCTGCCCATGCATCTGCGCCGCCCTGTGCGGCAAGGAAAAGTTATGTCTTTCGAAGACTTGGGCTTGTCGCCCAGCATTCTCTCCGCCCTGCAAACCGCTGGTTTCACCGAGCCCACCCCTGTGCAGGCCGCCGCGATTCCGCGTGCCCTGGCTGGCGCTGACCTCATGGTGTCCTCGCAGACGGGTAGCGGCAAGACCGCCGCCTTCATGCTGCCGGCCCTGAACCGCGTTGCCGGCATGTCGCCCAACAAGGGCGTGGGCGTGCAGATCCTGGTGCTGACCCCGACTCGCGAACTGGCCCTGCAAGTGGCCGACGCCACGACGGCCTATGGCGCCAATCTGCCCGGCCTGCGCGCCACCACCGTGGTCGGCGGCGTGCCTTACGGCGCCCAGCTCAAGGCGCTGTCGCGCCGCGTTGACGTGCTCGTGGCCACGCCGGGCCGCCTGATCGACCACCTCAAGGCTGGCCGCGTCAAGCTGAACACCGTCCACACCCTGGTGCTCGACGAAGCCGACCGCATGCTGGACATGGGCTTCATCGAAGATATCGAAACCATCATCGAACGCCTGCCGGAAAGCCGCCAGACCCTGCTGTTCTCGGCCACGCTGGACGGCAGCGTCGCTCGCCTGGCCGAAAAGATGATGCGCGCACCCGAGCGCATCGAAATCGCCGGCCACCGCGACAAGCACGCCAACATCACGCAAAGCCTGCTGTACGCCGACGACTCCTCGCACAAGCTGCGTCTGCTGGATCACCTGCTGCGCGACACGCGCCTGGATCAGGCCATCGTCTTCACCGCCACCAAGCGCGGCGCCGATGACCTGGCCGACCGCCTGGCCGAACAAGGCTTTGCCGCCGCTGCCCTGCATGGCGACATGAACCAACGCCAACGCACCCGCACCCTGACCCAACTGCAACGCGGCCAGGTCCGTGTGCTGGTGGCCACCGACGTGGCTGCCCGCGGTATCGACGTCCAGGGCATCAGCCACGCCGTGAACTTCGACCTGCCGCTGCAGGCCGAAGACTACGTGCACCGCATCGGCCGTACCGGCCGTGCTGGCCGCGACGGCCTGGCCTACACGCTGGCCGTGCACTCCGAGCGCCACAAGGTCCGCCGTATCGAGCATTACATCGGCCAGACCATCACGCCCGAAACCATTGCCGGCCTGGAACCCCAGCGCACCGCGCGTCCCAGCAGCGGCCCGCGCTTCGGCGGCAACAAGCGTCCTGGCGAGCGCCGCTTCGGTGACCGTCCGCAAGGCGACCGTCCTCAGGGCGACCGTCCGCAACGGGATTTCGGTGATCGTCCCCAGCGCAGCTTTGGTGATCGTCCCCAACGCGACTTCGGCGACCGCCCGCAGCGCAGCTTCGGCGACCGTCCCCAGCGCGACTTCGGTGATCGTCCCCAGCGCAGCTTCGGCGACCGCCCCCAGCGTGACTTCGGTGACCGTCCCCAGCGCAGCTTCGGCGACCGCCCCCAGCGCGACTTCGGTGACCGCCCGCAGCGCCCCTTCGGCGACCGTCCCCAACGCGATGCCGGCGACCGTCCGCAGCGCAGCTTTGGCGACCGGCCCCAGCGCAGCTTCGGTGATCGCCCCCAGCGCGATTTCGGCGACCGCCCCCAGCGCCCCTTCGGCGATCGCCCGCAGCGCGACTTCGGTGACCGCCCGCAACGCAGCTTCGGCGACCGCCCCCAGCGCGATGCCGGCGACCGTCCGCAGCGCAGCTTCGGCGACCGCCCGCAGCGTGACTTCGGCGATCGTGCCCAGCCGCGCAGCTTCGACAAGCGCGCCGCCCCGGGGGGCAAGCGTTTCGGCAAACCCGCCGGCGACCGCCGCGGCTAAGCACCCGCAGTCATGAAAACCGGGCCCTTATCGGGCCCGGTTTTTTTTTCGTCCTGCGCCGGCCCGGCCCGCGTGGGAAAATAACGCATGCAATCGACCCGCCCTTCTTCCCTGCCCGCCCTGGATGCCGAGGCCCAAGCGCACAGCGCCGCCGTCGTCGACCACCTGCGTCAGCACATTGCCGCCTCGGGCGGTTGGCTGTCTTTCGACCACTGGATGGCCCAGGCCCTCTATGCCCCCGGCCTGGGTTATTACACCGCCGGCTCGGTAAAGCTGGCTTCCGATCCCGGCAGCGCGCGCCACCCCGGCGGCGATTTCGTTACCGCGCCCGAACTTACGCCGCTGTATGCCGCCACCCTGGCGCGGCAAGCCGCGCAATGGCTGCAGGCCACCGGCACCCGGCAGGTGCTCGAATTCGGCGCCGGGTCCGGGGCGCTGGCCGAAGGCGTGCTGGCTGAGCTCGATCGGCTTGGTGTCCCGGCCGACTATGCCATCGTCGAAGTCTCGGCAGACCTGCGCGCACGCCAGCAAACCCGGCTCGCGCCCCTGGGCGCGCGGGTGCAATGGCGGGATCGCCTGCCGACAAGCTTTGAAGGCGTGGTGTTGGCCAATGAGGTGCTCGACGCCATGCCCGTGCGCCTGTTCGGCTTTACCGAAGATGGGCAGGCCTTCGAGCGCGGCGTGAGCTGGCAGGACGGCTTCGTCTGGCAGGATCGGCCCGCCGATCCTGCTCTGGCAGCCACACTGGCCACACGCCTGCCCGCCCTGCCGGGCTATGTCTCCGAAATCAATCTGCAAGGCGAGGCTTGGGTGCGCGAAATGGGCCTTTGGCTCAAGCGCGGCGCGGCGCTGCTCGTGGACTATGGTTTTCCGCGGCGCGAGTATTACCATCCCCAGCGGGCCGCGGGCACCCTCATGTGTCATCTGCGCCATCACGCGCATGCCGATCCTTTCGTCGCCCCGGGCATGCAGGACATCACGGCCCATGTCGACTTCACCGCCATGGCCGATGCCGCCCTCGAAGGCGGCCTGGATGTGATCGGCTTTACCTCGCAGGCGCGCTTTCTGATGAATGCCGGCCTGCTGGATCTGTTGGGCGGCCTGGATCCGACGGACACCCGCGCCTATGCGCAGGCAACTGCGCCGGTGCAGAAACTGCTCTCCGAAGCCGAAATGGGCGAACTATTCAAAGTGTTGGCCATCGGCCGCGATGTGCCCGTGGCATCGATGGGCTTTGCGCGCGGCGACCGGCGCGATCATCTCTAGCCCGGGGCATCGGCCTGGGCGGCTTGCAGCGCCGCCAGGCGCGCCTGACGCAAGCCCGCCTTGATACGTGCCGGCTCGCCCGCGCACTGCCTGGCGATGGCGCCGGCGTCCACGCCACGCACGGCAGATAGCGCACGCGCCCACAGGCCGGCATCGATCTGGGCCACCACGCCCGCGGCCTCGATCAAGGCGGCAAAGCGATCCGGTTTGCGCAGGCCGTCGCAACGCTCGATGGCGTCCAGGCGTTGCGCCGCCAAAGACGCCGGCAAGGCCTGCAACAGCACCGGCAACAGGCGCGCCTGATCGGCGCATTCGGCAGGCACCCGCAAGCGCGCGGCCAAGGCGTCGCGCTCGGGGCTCAGGCGTACCAGCAACGCGTAGCGGCCGGGCAAAGCCAGCCCGCGCCGCGCGGCCGCATCCAGATCCTCGGCCACGGCCTGCCACTGATGCAACTGCGGCATCACGCGCGCCAGCGCGCCGCACGCATCCCACACTTGCAGCATGCGCGAGGGCCTGGCCTCCATCAACCCCCGTGACAACTCCTTCCACACGCGCTCCGGCACCAAGGCATCGACTTCACCGTCTTCCACCATCTTGCGGCACAGCGCCTGCGTTTCGGCGGCCACGCTGAAATCGGTAAACCGCGCGGAAAAGCGCCCCAGGCGGAGAATGCGCACCGGATCTTCGGCAAAGGCGGCGCCCACATGCCGAAAGCAACGCGCGCGCAGATCGGCCTGACCGTCAAGCGGATCGATCAGCTCGCCTTGCGGCGTCCGCGCCATGGCATTGACCGTGAAATCCCGGCGCCGCAGATCCTGCTCCAGGCTCACATCGGCGCCGGTATAAAAGGTGAAACCCTTGTATCCCCGCCCCGACTTGCGCTCGGTCCGCGCCAGCGCGTACTCCTCTTTGCTCGCGGGATGCAGAAAGACGGGGAAATCTCCGCCCACCGGAATGAAGCCGCGCCGCGCCATCTCTTCCGGCGTGGCCCCGACCACCACCCAATCACGATCACCGGCAGGCAGCCCCAGCAGGGCATCGCGCACGGCTCCGCCCACGATATAGACACGCAGGCCCGCCACGGCCGGGTCCGCCGCCGCGCTCATGGCGACTTGGCCATGACGGCGGCCGGCGGCACCACATTACCCAAGCGTTCCTTGAGCGACTGCGGCTGGCCGGTGAACATGGCCGCGTAATAGACGGCATTGGACATCACGTGCTTGACGTACAAGCGCGTCTCGGTAAACGGGATCGTCTCGGCAAACACCGCGCCTTCGACGGGGTAGGTAAACGTCGCGCGCCAATTGCGCGGCCGCCCCGGGCCGGCGTTGTAGCCCGCACTGGCCAGCATCTGCGAGCCATCCAGGTCGCGCAGCACGATGTTCAGATACTGCGTGCCCAGCTCGGTGTTGACGTCGAAATCATTGACGCTGGCAGGCGTGAAATCGGTCATGCCGATCTTGCCCGCCACCCACTTGGCCGTCGAGGGCATGAGCTGCATCAGGCCGGAAGCACCCACATGCGAGCGCGCATCCATGATGAAGCGCGACTCCTGGCGGATCAGGCCGTAGACCCAGGCCGGATCCACGTCCAGCGCACGCGCCTTGGCCGACACGCGGCCCTCGAACGGCGCGATATAGCGCTGCGAAAAATCGAACTCGCGTTCGGTGCGTTCCGACGTATTGACCACCCGGTCGTAGATGCCTTCGGCGCGGGCCAGCTCGGCGGCCGCCAGCAGTTGCCGGTCGCTCATGCCCCGCAGGGCGAAATTCCATTCGGGCACCGCTTCGGCGCGCCATCCCAGGCGGAACATATGTATCGCTCGCACCAGCGCCGGATTGGCGCGGGCCTCGCGGATCTCCGCGTCGTTGACCGGCGCGGCCTGCGGCGGCACCTGGATGCGCTGCCCGAGTTCTTCGGTGGCCAGTTGGCCATAGAAGTTGAACTGGTCGGCGATGCGCGCATAGGCCCGGCGCGCCTCCGCTTGCTGGCCCAGCGCCGCCTGGCCCCGCGCCTTCCAGTAGACCCAGACCTCTTCGTTGCGTTGCGCGGGCGACATCTCGTCCACCGAGGCAACCACCCACTTCCAGTCCACCCGCTGCTGCCGCAGCGCGGCGCGGACTTTCCAGGCGTGATTGTTATCCGTCATGCGGATGTGCCCGGCCTCGCGGTACCAGTCATTGGCGCGCGGATCGAGCGAAATGGCGGCAGCCAGCGCATATTGCCCGCGTATCCAGGCCAGATGCGCGCGCGGCAGATGGCGCGCCCATTCCCGTTCGAGATAGGAGTCGGCCACGTTGACGTCCGAGCGCGCCAGGCGAGCCAAGGCCAGCGCCACCAGCTCTTTCTCGTTGCGGCCCACGGGTGTCTTGCTCTGGCGCACCAGCCATTTCATGGGATCGCGCATCATCAGGTCGTAGGTCTTGACGTCCTGCGGCTCGAAGAGATACTGCACCAGCTTGCGCGCATCGGTGGTCCGGTTGCTTTCGACGGCGTCACGCAGCTGCGGCAAAAGCTCATCCCAGCCCAATATGCGGTCGGCCACCAGCTGGTCATAAAGCGTCCAGCAGGCCGAGCCTGCGCCAAAGGCCTTCATGGCCTCGTCGGCCGAGACCCGCTGGCCGGTCATGTGGCGGGCATTCAGCACGGCGCAATTGACCTGGGCGTTACCCGATTTGACCGGCGCCAGGCGGCGCACCGTTTCAAAATCGCCGCTGCGCGCGGCGGCCAGTATCCAATCGGCGCGCAGCCGGTCTTCGAGGTAGCTGCCGGCATTGGCCGCCAGGAAACGCTCCAGCTGGCCGTCCGGCCGCACGCCGTTGGGCGGCGCGGCCAATTGATAGCGCAGCAGCCAATATTGCGGATACGCGCCCAGAACGTCGGATTCAGCCTGAGGCGCCAGCGCGCCGAGCACCGACCATTGCTTGCGCGTCATGGCGTCGCGCGCCGACACGACAGCCTGCCGCGCGGTGGAGTCGGGCGAGACCGGCAAGCCCGCCAGCACGGCGCGCGGCACGGCAATCGAGCGCGCGCCCTGATCGGGGCTGAGCGAGGCCTGCAGGCCCGGCGTCTGCGACGCGGCGCGCTGCTGCGCATCGACGGGCGCGCAACCGACGGCCAGCAAGGCCAAAAGCGGCAGCATGCGCGGCAAGCCGCCCGCTGCCAGTGAATTCTGATACCGTTGGGATTGACGCCCCGCTATGACTCTAGGCTTCATCGTCCGCCCCTTCACGTCTCACAACGCTAGACCAGGCCCGCTCGCATGCAGACCCAAAATACTGGAGAGAATACCGCAGTCACGCTGCGCGCGCGATTGCGCCGCCTGCGCGCCGAACTGCCCGAAAGCCAACGCAGCAGAGGCGCGCTGATGATGCGCGGCCGCCTGTTTACCTGGCTGAATGTCGCGCGCGAGCGCGGCGCCATCCTGGGGCGGCCGCTGCAAAGCGTGGCCGCCTTCTGGCCCATGGCCGAAGAGCCCGACCTACGCCCGTTGTTACAACAATGGGCCGCCAACGGCATCACCGTCAGCTTGCCCGTGGTGAACGACGCCGGCAGCCCGCTGGCGTTTCATGTCTGGACCCCGGACACCCCCATGCGCACGGGCGCCTACGGGATTGCCGAGCCCGAGTCGGGGCAAGCCGTGCTGCCTGATGTCGTGCTGGTGCCCACGCTGGGATATACCGCCCGCGCCGAGCGGCTGGGCTACGGTGGCGGTTATTACGACCGCACCCTGGCAGCCCTGACCGAGGCCGGTCACCCGCACACGGCCATCGGCATCGCCTGGGACGAGGGCCTGCTGCCCCACGACTACACCCCGGCCGCGCACGATATGCCGCTGGCCGCGGTGCTCACGCCCTCGGGCTGGGTGCCCGAAGCGCCGCTGGAAACCGGGGGCCTGGCCGCCGGCCGCGGCACCGTGTTTTCGCGCACGCTGCGCTGAGCGCACCATTCTGAAGCGCCGGCCGCCACCTCTTGTGGTGCGCGCCGGCGTGCGCCGCCGCCGCGCTGCCGCGTTTGCGGCCCGCGCGGGGCGATTTGGCAGGCGGCAGCACCTGCACCGCGCCTGCGGCACGCCTGTCAGAGTTGGCATGAGGCTTGCTACTGCTTCTGTAAAACGCGTGGCCGCCTTGGCCGCGTACTGCAGGAGACGCCATGAAGGACGGCCTGGCCATTGCTTTTGACGAGATGTTCGACGCCCAGGGTCGCGTCCGTCCCCATTACGAAGGCTATGCCTATTGGCTCGACAGCCAGGCGGCTGACACCATGGCGGCGCGGCGCATCGAAGCCGACCTGAATTTCCGCCGCGTGGGTATCACCTTCTCGATGGCGGGCGACGCGGCCGGCACCGAACGGCTCATCCCCTTCGATCTCATTCCCCGCATCATCGCCGCGCAAGAGTGGCAGCGCCTGGATGCGGGCCTGAAGCAGCGCGTGCGCGCCCTCAACCGCTTCATCCACGACATCTATCACGACCACGACATCGTGCGCGCCGGCATCGTCCCAGCCGAACAGGTATTTCTCAATGCGCAGTACCGGCCCGAGATGCAGGATATCGACGTGGCCGAGGACATCTACTGCCATGTCGCGGGGGTGGATATCGTGCGCGCCGGCCCGGGCGATTTCTATGTCCTGGAAGACAACCTGCGCGTGCCCTCGGGCGTCTCCTACATGCTGGAGAACCGCAAGATGTCCATGCGCTTGATGCCGGAGGCCTTTGCCGGCAACAAGGTGCGCCCCGTGGCGCATTACCCGGATCTGTTGCTGGACAATCTGCGCGAGGTCGCCCCGGGCGGCAACGTGGATCCCACGGTCGTGGTGCTCACCCCCGGCATGTACAACTCGGCCTATTTCGAACACGCTTTCCTGGCGCAGCAAATGGGCGTAGAACTGGTCGAAGGCCAGGATCTGTTCGTCGAGCAGAACACCGTCTACATGCGCACCACGCGCGGGCCGCGCCGGGTGGATGTGATCTACCGGCGGCTGGATGACGATTTTCTCGATCCGCTGTCCTTTCGCGCCGACTCCGCGCTAGGCGTGCCGGGCCTGCTGTCGGCCTACCGCGCCGGACGCGTGACCCTGGCCAACGCCATCGGCACGGGCATCGCCGACGACAAGTCCACCTACCTCTACGTGCCGGAGATGATCCGGTTTTATCTGGGAGAAGAGCCTATCCTGTCCAACGTGCCGACCTGGCAGTGCGCGCGGCCCGACGAGTGCTCGCACGTGCTGGCGAACATGCATGAGCTGGTCGTCAAGGAAGTGCATGGCGCCGGCGGCTACGGCATGCTGGTCGGCCCCTGCTCCACGCGCCAGGAAATCGACGATTTCAAGCAAAGGGTGCGCGCCCATCCGGCCAACTACATCGCGCAGCCCACGCTGTCGTTGTCGACCATTCCGACGTATGTGGCATCCGGCGTGGCCCCGCGCCACGTCGATCTGCGCCCCTATGTGCTGTGCGGCAAGGACATCCGCACGGTGCCGGGCGGATTGTGCCGCGTCGCGCTGACCGAAGGATCGCTGGTGGTCAACAGCAGCCAGGGCGGCGGCACCAAGGACACCTGGGTACTGGAAGACTGACCATGCTGAGCCGAACCGCCGACCACCTTTTCTGGATGTGCCGCTACATCGAACGCGCCGAAAGCACCGCGCGCATGCTCGATGTCAATCTGCAGATGTCGCTGCTGCCGCAGGATGCGCTGAGCCGCGAAAACTCCTGGCGTGCGCTGCTGCGTATCTCCGAGCTGCACCGCCACTTCGAATCCCGGCACGATGCGCTCACGCCGGCCAGCGTCCTGCACTACATGGTGCGCGACTCGGACAACCCCTCGTCCATTTACGCCTGCCTGCGCGCCGCGCGCGAAAACGCCCGGGCCGTGCGCGGCAGCCTCACCACCGAACTCTGGGAAACCCACAACAGCACCTGGCTCGAACTGCAAAAGCATCTCGAATCCGGCCTGCTGGAGCGCAATCCGGGCGAGTTCTTCGAGTGGGTGAAATTCCGTTCCCATGTCGCGCGCGGCGTCACCCAAGGCACCATGCTGGAAGACGAAGCACTGTGCTTTCTGCGCCTGGGCATGCATCTGGAGCGCGCCGACAATACCGCACGCCTGCTGGACGTGAAGTTCCACGAAGGCGAGCATGGCCCGCAGAACGAGTTCTACCGCTGGTCAGCCATCCTCAGTTCGGTCTCCGGCCTGGAGGTCTACCGCAAGGTCTACCGTGACGTCGTCACCCCGGAGCGCGTGGCCGAACTGCTCATCCTGCGGGGCGACATGCCCCGTTCGCTTCTGGCGTCGACACAGGCCGTGGCCGACAACCTCAGCCGCGTGGCCAATCAGCGTTCAGCCGAAACCGAACGCCGCGCCGGCATGCTCAGCGCGGAGCTGCGCTTTGGCCGCGTCGAGGACATCCTGCGCGGCGGGCTGCACGGCTTTCTGGAAGCCTTCCTCGAACGCATCAATGACCTGGGCAACCGCATCAGCCAGGACTTCCTGTTGCCGCTGTCGACCTGAATCCGGAGCCTGCATGAAACACCTCATCCGCCACGTCACCCACTATCGCTACACCGCGCCGGTCAGCTACAGCATCCAGGTGCTGCGCCTGACGCCACGGCAGGACGACCATCAACGCGCCCTGCGCTGGTTCATCGACGCGCCCGCCCCCCTGCAAGAGCAGGTCGATGCTTTCGGCAACATTACCCATACGCTGACCATGACGCGGCCCCACGAAGAGATCGAGCTGCGCGTCACCGGCCACATCGAAATCGACACGCTGGCGCAGGGGCGTCTGCCCGCCGAAGACCACCGTTTGCCGCTGCAGGCCTTTTGCGTGCCCACCGCACTGACGCAGCCGGATGCGGCGGTGCGCGACCTCAGCCGCAGCGCGCTGGCACAGGGCCTGAAGACCGCCGACGATGCCCTCACCCTGGCCGAAGCCATCTGCGACCGCGTCAAGTACGAGCCTGGCACGACCGATGTGACCACCGCCGCCGGCGAGGTACTGCGCCTGGGCCACGGGGTCTGCCAGGACCATGCGCATCTGTTTCTGGCCTGCGCGCGCGGGCTGGGTGTGCCGGCCCGTTATGTCAGCGGTTACCTCTATACTGAGGCCGCGCATGCCGCCAGCCATGCCTGGGCCGACGTCTGGCTCGACGGCCTGGGCTGGGTCAGCGTAGACATCACCAACCGGCAGTTCGCCTCGGATTGCCACTGCCGCCTGGCCGTGGCCCGGGACTACGACTCGGCCTCGCCGGTGCGCGGCGTGCGCAATGGCGGCGGCGGTGAAGTCATGAGCGTTTCGGTTCAGGTTCAGGCCGCCTACCAACAATAAGCCCGCCCCACCCCTCTTTCGCGTCCTTGCCCCATGACCTACTGCATCGCGGCCCAGCTCAACCAGGGCCTGGTCTTTCTCTCCGATTCCCGCACCAATGCCGGGGTGGATCAGATCAGCATCTTCCGCAAGCTGCATGTCTTCGAGCTGCCCGGCGACCGCGTCATGGTGCTGATGACCTCCGGCAACCTGGCCATCAGCCAGGCCGTGCTCAATGTGCTCGCAGAAGAAAATGCGCGCCGGCCGGATTCGATATGGCGCGTGCCGAATATGGTCGAGGCCGCCCGCCGCGTGGGGCAGGCGGTGCGGCGGGTCTACGAGCGCGACGCCGAGGCCTTGCGCGAACAAGGGGTGGAGTTCAATATCAATCTGATTTTTGGCGGCCAGATCGGTACGGCGCCCTGCCGCCTGTTTCAGGTGTATGCCGCCGGCAATTTCATCGAGGCCACGCCCGAGTGCCCCTATTTCCAGATCGGTGAGGCCAAGTACGGCAAACCCATCCTGGATCGGGTCTTGCAGCCCGACACCCCGCTCGATGAGGCCGCCAAATGCGCCCTCATTTCCATGGACTCCACCTTGCGCTCGAATATCTCGGTCGGGCTGCCCCTGGATCTGCTGGTCTATGAGGCCGCCACGCTGCAGGTCACGCATTTCGCCAGCATCGACGAGCAGAACGAGTATTTCGCCATGATTCGCGGCAGTTGGGGCGAACGGCTGCGTCAGGTGTTCGCGGAGATCCCGGATCCCCTCTGGAGCCGGCCGGAAGATCCGGATTCACTGGTGCCCGCGCATCGGGTGCATCAACCCATGCGCATCCGGCCCACGGGCCTGGCCGACCAACCCTATGCCGCCCCCCAACTGCTGGCGCAGGGCGCGAGTCCCCAGCAAACCGGCTAAACGCCGCAGCGCCGCCGGCGGCCTGCCAGCAAACGATCCAGCGAGCAGCCGGCGGCCCCGCAAGCAAAGAGCGCAAAGAGCATCAGGGCCAGCATCAAGGGAACCTTAAAGCCCAAGCCGTCGGCGGTCTCGATCTGGTTCCAGCCGGCCCAGCCCAGATCAAAGTGCACCGCATAGACCGCCACGAACACAATGTAGAGCAGCACACCCGCCGCCCAACGCGTGCCCAGCCCCACGATCAGGGCCAGCCCCAGGGTCAGCTCGAGCACGCCGGCGGTGACCCAGTTCACGTCGGCGGGCAGCCAGAGTTGCGGCACCGGCATATCCAGCCCACGAAACCAGGCCGGGGCCTGCAACCCGCCGCTGAGTTTGGTCCAGCCCGCGCGCGCAAACTCCAGGCCGGTCCACACGCGCAACAGCAACAAGGCCACCGCGGGTTCAAGCCGACGCGCGCGCGAGAAAATCTCGAAATTCATGCTGTAGGTCTCCGTAGAAAGGTGAGGTCCAGGCCGACTGGCGCACAAACTCCTCGATGAGCACGCGCCAGGCCGACTCACCCAGGCCGTCGCGCAAGCCGGGGAAGCTCGCATCCACCATCTGGCTGGCGCCCAGGTAGACCAGATAGCGATAGACGCGCATGCCCGCCGCGCTATAGCCCGGCGGAATCTGATCGCTCAGGCCTCTGACATAGTCATAAAACGCTGCAGACACGCCAGCTCCTGGTTGATCTCTTGCGGCCCGGGCAGGTCGTTGTCCCACTCGAGCAGGATGGCAAAGCCGTATTGCTCGTGCAGTTGCCGCGCCCAATGCGCGGTGCCCTCGGACACGCCGCGGCTATGCGTGTCGATATACATCCCAAAGCGCGGATCGAATTCGTGCCCGGCCACATGCATATAACTGACGCGTGCCAGATCGATGCGCGACAGAAAACGCGCGATGTCATCGCCGCCATGGTTTTTGTGATTGACGTCGATATTGTTCAGGTCGAGAAGGATGGCGCAATCGGCCCGATCCGCCACCTCGGCCAGAAACTCCGCTTCGCGCAGTTCGCCGACATTGGTGTACCAGGTGCTGTTTTCGATACCCAGGGTCAGGCCCAGGATGTCCTGCGCCTGCCGGATCCGGTCGGCCACACGGCGGGCCTCGGCGCGCGTGAAGGGAATGGGAAACAGGTCGTAAAGCTGATGAGCATCGCCGCTGGCGGCCAGGTGGTCGGAGTAATGACAGCTGCCCAGCTCACGCATCAGCGCGGCGACGGCCCGCAGAAAGCCGCCATCCAAGGCCGCGTGGCCGCCCAGATTGAGCGACACGCCGTGCAAAGCGAGGCTGCGGCCGCTGGCAAGCAGGCGATGCAACGGCGCGCGATCACGCCGCAACCAGTTTTCTGGCACCACCTCAAAAAAATCCGCCTTGACGGCGGACATATCCCAAGTGGACATCTCACGCCGGTAACCCAGACCGACGTGAGGCGTCGCTAACGCTTGGCGCACGAGGCGTCCTTTTTGCCGCAGCCTGCATCGGGCTGCTCTTTTGTCGAGGACGTTTTGCTGCCGGCCGCGGCTTTGTCTTGATTGTCTTTGCCGCCGTGCTCGCCTTTGGGTTGCGAGCTTTCTTTCTTGCCGCAAGCGCCGGCGCCGCAGGACTGATCGGCGCCCTCGGCCGCGGCGACCGACGCCACCAGCGTCGTGGCCAAGGCTGCAATGGTTTTGAGGTAGGCAGCGGAGTGGGACATGGAGGGGCTCCTTGCAGGGGCTATGCCGGGTTGGCGTTTTACTGACGTCTCAATGACACACTCATGCTCTCACCCACGCCCCGGCGATGGCAGCGCCCACCCGCAATATCGGACGTACAACCGGAGCCGGCGGTTTCGCCGCGCCAAAGAGGGCTTTCCGGAATCACGAATACCCAGGGTGGCCGCCCTCGCGCACACTAGGCAGTTACCGTCACCGCCAGCGCGCTCACAAGGATCGCCGCCAGTGACGGCCAGAACAAATGGAGTGAGACTTGATGACGCGTATCCCCGTTGGCCGCCGCGCGGCCCTGATGGCCCTGGGTGGGCTGCTGACCCTCAGCGCCCAGGCCCAGGACAAAAACTTCCCCACGCATGCACTCACCCTGGTGGTGCCGTTCGCCGCGGGCGGGCCGACCGACGTGGTGGCCCGTTCGCTGGGCGCATCCATGAGCAAAACGCTGGGCCAGCCCATCGTGGTCGAGAACCGCACCGGCGCCGGCGGCACGCTGGGCCCGTCATTCGTCTCGCGCGCCCAGCCCGATGGCTACACGCTGCTCATCCACCACAATGGCATGGCAACGGCGCCGGCGCTCTACAAGAAGCTGCCCTATGACCCGCTGAAGGATTTCGAGTATGTCGGCCAGGTCGCCGACGTGCCCATGACGCTGATGGGCCGCAAGACCCTGCCGCCTGGCGACATGCCCGCCTTCATTGCCTATGCACGCGCCAATGGCAACAAGATCAACCTGGCCAATGCCGGGCCGGGCGCGGTCTCGCAACTGTGCGGCACCCTGTTGCAGGATGCGCTGGGCACCCAGTTCACCGAAATCCCCTACGCCGGCACCGCCCCGGCCATGAGCGCCTTGCTGGGCGGTCAGGTGGATGTGCTGTGCGACCAGACCACGCAAACCCTGCCGCAGATCAAAGGCGGCGCCGTCAAGCTCTACGGCGTGACCACGCTCGACCGCATCAAAGCCCTGCCCGACGCACCGACCCTGCAGGAAAGCGGCCTGAAGGGCTTTGAAGTCATGGTGTGGCATGGCATCTATGCCCCCAAAGGCACGCCCAAGGCCGCCATCGACCGCATCAACGAAGCCTTGCGGATCGCGCTCAAGGATCCGGGCTTTGCCACCAAGATGAATGAACTGGGCGCCGAGATCGTCCCGCCTGCCAAACAGACGCCCGAGGGCCTGCACAGCTGGCTGCAGTCGGAGACGACCAAGTGGGGCGGCATGATGAAAAAGGCCGGCATCGAACCTCAATGAGGTTGCGCGCCGGCCCGGAGGCGGCACCCATGCGGGTGCCGTTTTTTTTGCCTAGCGTTGCAGGTTCTTCCAGATGCCCAGAATCGCTTCCGATTGATTCAGGGTATAGAAGTGCAGCCCCGGCACGCCGTTGTCCAGCAAGGTCTGGCACAACTCGGTCACCACGTCCTGCCCGAAGGCACGGATAGATGCCTTGTCGTCGCCAAACTCGGCCAGCCGCAGACGGATCCAGCGCGGCAGTTCCGCGCCGCACATTTCCGAGAAACGCGAAAGCTGGCTGTAGTTCGTGATGGGCATGATGCCCGGCACGATGGGAATGCTCACGCCGCGCGCCTGCGCCCGATCGACGAAGTCGAAATAGGCGTCGGCATTGAAGAAATACTGCGTGATCGCCGCATCCGCGCCGGCCTGGACCTTGGCCACGAAATGGTCGAGGTCGACCGACGGGCTGGTGGCCTGCGGATGCATCTCGGGATAGGCCGCCACTTCGATGTGGAACCAGTCGCCGGTTTCTTCGCGGATGAAGCGCACAAGCTCGCTGGCATAACGCAGCTCGCCGGCATCGCCTCCCATGCCCGAGGGCAGATCGCCGCGCAGCGCCACGACGCGATGCACGCCGGCCTGCCGGTAGTTGTTGAGGATCTCGCGCAATTGCTCGCGCGAAGCCCCGATGCACGACAGATGCGGCGCCGCATCGCAACCGAGGTTGGTCAAGGTCCGCACCGTGTCTTCCGTACCGGCGCGGGTGGAGCCGCCCGCGCCGAAGGTCACGCTCACATAACGCGGCTGAATGGCCAGCATCTGCTTGGCCGCGCGCACCAGCCTTTCCTGGGCCGCGATATCTCGCGGCGGAAAGAACTCCAGGCTGAACGCGGGAGAGGTTGAGTCGGTCATCAAGGTATCAGGTAGGACAGCAGGCCCGAGATGATGCTGTACAGAATCGCACCCGCCACGGCCCACCAGAAGCCGTTGACCTGGAAGCCGCGCAGAATCGAGCCGGCCAGCCAGAACAACAAGGCGTTCAGGATAATCAGGAAGAGGCCGAGCGTGACGATGGTGATGGGCAACGTCAGCACGACCAGGACAGGCTTGACCAGCATATTCAACAGACCCAGCACCAGCGCGGCCACCAGTGCCGAACCGAAACTGGCCACCGCGATGCCAGGCAAAAGATAGGCTACGGCCAACAGCGCCACAGCATTCAGAACCCAGACCAGAATCAAAGCCATATCGATCTCCTGTAGGAAAGGTGGCCCCAAGGGCCACCCCTATTGTGCTACATCCCTCGGATTAGTAGCGATAATGACCCGGTTTGAAGGGGCCTTGGACCGGCACGCCGATGTATTGCGCCTGCGCGTCCGACAAGGTCGTGAGTTTGACGCCGAGTTTCTTCAGGTGCAGGCGGGCGACTTTCTCGTCCAGATGCTTGGGCAGCACATAGACCTGCCCGCTGGTGTACTGGTCGTTGCGCGTGAACAGCTCGATCTGAGCGATCGTCTGGTTGGCAAACGAGGAAGACATCACGAACGAGGGATGGCCGGTGGCGCAACCCAGGTTGACCAGACGGCCCTTGGCCAGCAGGATGATGCGCTTGCCATCCGGGAAGATCACGTGATCGACCTGGGGCTTGATCTCTTCCCACTTGCAATCCTTCTCGATTGCCGCGACGTCGATTTCGTTGTCGAAGTGGCCGATATTGCAGACGATGGCCTGATCCTTCATGGCGTCCATGTGGGCGCGGGTGATCACATGGTAGTTGCCGGTGGCCGTCACGAAGATATCCGCGTGGGCCGCCGCTTCTTCCATGGTCACGACCTTGAAGCCTTCCATGGCGGCCTGCAGGGCGCAGATCGGGTCGATTTCGGTGACCCACACCTGAGCGCGCAGCGCGGCCAGCGCCTGGGCGCAACCCTTGCCCACGTCGCCATAACCGGCGACCACAGCGATCTTGCCGGCCACCATCACATCGGTGGCGCGCTTGATGCCGTCGACCAGCGACTCACGGCAACCATAGAGGTTGTCGAACTTGGACTTGGTGACCGAGTCATTGACGTTGATGGCGGCAAAGGCCAGCTCGCCCTTTTGCGACATCTGATAGAGACGATGCACGCCCGTGGTGGTTTCTTCGGTCACGCCCTTGATCTGCGCCAGGCGGGTCGAGTACCACTTGGGATCGCGCGCCAGGGTTTCCTTGATGGCCGCAAACAGCACACGCTCTTCTTCGCTGCTGGGCTTGTCCAGCACCGAAATATCGCTCTCGGCCTTGGTGCCCAGATGCAGCAGCAGGGTGGCGTCGCCGCCATCGTCCAGAATCATGTTGGCGTGACGGTCTTGCGGCCACTCGAAGATCTTGTGGGTGTACTGCCAGTACTCTTGCAGGGTCTCGCCCTTGATGGCGAACACCGGCGTGCCGGTCGCGGCGATGGCGGCGGCGGCGTGATCCTGCGTCGAGAAGATATTGCACGAGGCCCAGCGCACTTCGGCGCCCAGCGCGACCAAGGTTTCGATCAGCACCCCGGTCTGGATGGTCATGTGCAGGCTGCCGGCGATGCGCGCGCCCTTGAGCGGCTGGGCGGCGGCGTACTCTTCGCGGATGGCCATCAGCCCCGGCATTTCGGTCTCGGCGATGGCCAGCTCGCGGCGGCCCCAGCCGGCCAGACCCATGTCGGCGACGAGATAATCGGAAAAGCCTTTGTCGGACACTGCGTTCACGGTGTAGATCTCCACGTAAAGATGATGAACGGCGCGCACTGGCCGACCGACGTGAAGAACCATGAAGCCATGGCGCCCTCACCTTGCCGGCCTAGCGGCTAAGGTGAGCGCCGTTGCAAAACGCCGCGCAAGGCGCGGCGCCTGGACAATGATTCCTGAGCCTGGCGAGCCGTACCAGCCGGCTTTCGTCGCAGCGCTCCTCAGGGATGAGCGGCATTGTAGCGGGTCGGACAAGCTGGCGGGAAGCCCCGGCCCGGGGATCAGACACCCAGTGCCTGGCGGGGCGCACTCTGCGCGGCCATGCCGTCGATGGGCACCAGCGCCGCCAACAGGTCGTGCGCCACGGCATCCCAGCTGCGCGTCACGGCCCAGTCGCGCACGGCGCGCCGGTCGAGGTGGCGCGCGGCCAGGCAAGCGCGCGCCAGATCGTCGTCCAGCACCCCGGTCTGCCCTTCGCGCACCACGGCCATCGGCGCCTCACTGCGAAACGCGGCCACGGGCGTGCCGCAGGCCATGGCCTCGAGCATGACCAGCCCAAAGGTGTCGGTCAGGCTGGGAAAGACAAATACGTCCGCCGCGCTGTAGAGCGCCGGCAATTGCGCATCGCCCTGCGCGCCGAGGAAATGCGCTTCGGGAAACTGGCGCCGCAGCCGGGCCAGATCGGGGCCCGCGCCGGCCACCACCTTGCTGCCCGGCAGTGTCAGCGACAAAAAAGCGTCCAGATTCTTCTCCCGCGCCACGCGGCCGACCGACAGCCAGATGGGGCGGGGCAGATGGGCCAGCAGTTCGGAGGCCAGCGGCTGAAAATGCGTGGCGTCCACGCCGCGCGTCCAGATCTTCAGATTGCCGATCCCGCGTGCGGCAACGACGTCGGCCACGGTGGGGGTGGGCACCAGCACCCGCTGGGACGGCCGGTGAAACCAGCGCATATAGCGCCAGGGCAAGCCGGCGGGGATGCCCATGCGGGCCTGGAGGTAATCGGGGAACAGCGTATGAAACGAGGTCGTGAATCGCCAGCCGCGCTTGAGCGCCATGCGGCGCGCGGCCAGGCCCAGCGGGCCTTCGGTGGCGATATGCAGGGCGTCGGGCACCCATTCGCCCATGAGGCGCCGCACCTGGCGCCGGGGCGTCAGGCACAGCCTGAGTTCAGGCTCGGAAGGCGCCGGCACGGTGCGGCTGCCCTCGGGGCTGATCACCCGGACTTCATGGCCCCAGGCATGCAGCAGCGCACACATGGCCGTCCAGGTGCGGACCACGCCGTTGACCTGCGGATGCCAGGCATCCGTTACAAGAGCGATACGCATGCCACAACTCCAAGGAGTGAATGGCGTCGATTAGGCCCGCAGCGTATGACAGGGCCAAGACAGCATGGCTCAGTTGTTGCGGCGCGGGTAGCCCTGGGCACGGATACGCACCCAGACCTCGCGTTTTTCTTCCTCGCTCATGAAGACCCAGTTGGCGACTTCCATGGCCGTACGGCCGCAACCCCGGCAGATATCGTCAAACAGCGTGGAGCACACGGCCACGCAGGGCGAATCGCTGGCGGTAAAAGCGCCAGGCTGGGCGGGTTCGGTGGGGTCTTCACGGCTACTCATGGCCGCAAGCTTAGCACCGGGCCTGCGTCCCTTTTTGCATAGCCCTATCGTCGACCGGCCCTTGCTTGACAGCAGAAAACCCCCGGCGCAGCACCTGCCGCGCCGGGCCGAGAATGATATGATCCATATATGAATCATATATTGGCAATCTCATGGGCATCGTAAATATCGACGACGAGTTGCACGACCAGCTCCGCAAAGCCAGCGCCGTGGCCTGCCGCTCCATCAATGCGCAGGCCGCCTTCTGGATCAAGATCGGCATGCTGTGCGAACTGAACCCCAACCTGTCTTTCAACGAGGTGCTCGCGGGCGAGTTGCGCGCCGCGGGCGTCCAGGCGCCGGCCCTCAGAGAGGCAGCGGCATGATCAAGCGGCCAGATGAAATCGCCTTGATGGCCGAATCGGGCCGACTGCTGGCGGCGGTGTTCGCTCGCCTGGATCAGTTGTCACTGGCCGGCATGTCCACCATGCAGGTCAATGACCTGGCCGAACAAGTCATCGTCCAGGAGCTGCAGGCGCGGCCGGCCAGCAAAGGCCAATATGGCTATGCCTACGCCCTGAATGCCTCGCCCAACCAGGTGGTCTGCCACGGCATGCCCTCCCATGACGACATCCTGCGCAATGGCGACATCGTCAACTTCGACATCACCCTGGAGAAAAACGGCTACATCGCCGACTCCAGCAAGACCTACCTGGTGGGCGAGGTCAAGCCCGCCGCCCGGCGTCTGGTGCAAGTGACCTACGAAGCCATGTGGCGCGGCATTCTGGCCGTGCGGCCGGGCGCGCGGCTCGGAGATGTCGGGCACGCCATCGAACAGCATGCGCGGCAACATGGTTACTCCGTGGTGCGCGAATACTGCGGCCACGGCATCGGCCGCAAGATGCACGAAGAACCGGAAGTGCTGCACTGGGGCCGGCCACGCACCGGCCTGGTGTTGCGCGAAGGCATGGTGTTCACCATCGAACCCATGATCAATCAGGGCGGCGCGGACGTGCGCACGGAAGACGACGGCTGGACCGTCGTGACCGAAGACGGCAAGCTATCGGCTCAGTTCGAGCACACGGTCGCCGTCACGGCCCACGGAGTGCGGGTGCTGACACTGCGCGCCGACGAAAAACGCAAATAACGCGCATAAAAAAACCCTGGCGCAAAGCCAGGGTTTCTCGGCGCTCAAGACCTCAAACGGCCTTTTTGAGCGTCTGCACCTTGTCGGTGGCTTCCCAGGAGAACTCCGGCTCGGAACGGCCGAAGTGGCCATAGGCGGCCGTCTTGGTGTAGATCGGGCGCAGCAGATCCAGCATGTTGACGATGCCCTTGGGACGCAGATCGAAGTGCTCGCGCACCAGCTTGGCGATCTGGTCGTCGGGGATGACGCCCGTGCCTTCGGTATAGACCGTGATGTTGATGGGCTCGGCCACGCCGATGGCGTAGCTCACCTGCACCTGGCACTGACGCGCCAGGCCGGCGGCCACTACGTTCTTGGCCACATAGCGGGCCGCATAGGCGGCCGAGCGGTCGACCTTGGACGGATCCTTGCCCGAGAAGGCGCCGCCACCGTGAGGGCATGCGCCGCCATAGGTGTCGACGATGATCTTGCGGCCGGTCAGGCCGCAATCGCCTTGCGGGCCGCCGATGACGAAGCGGCCGGTCGGGTTGACCAGGAACTTGGTCTTGGGCGTGATCAGGCCATCGGGAAAGCACGGCTTGATGATGTCTTCGATGACCGCTTCGTGAATGGCCGATTGCTCGATTTCGGGCGCGTGCTGCGTCGACAGCACCACGGTGTCGACTTCGACCGGGCGGCCGTCGACATAGCGGAAGGTAACTTGCGACTTGGCGTCCGGACGCAGCCAGGGCAGACGGCCATCCTTGCGCAGTTCGCTCTGGCGCTGCACCAGGCGGTGGGCGTACCAGATCGGCGCGGGCATCAGATCCGGGGTTTCATCGCACGCATAGCCGAACATCAGGCCCTGGTCGCCAGCGCCTTGATTGAGATAGTCCTCGGAGCTGCGGTCCACGCCCTGGGCGATATCGGGCGATTGCTTGTCGTAGGCGACCAGCACCGCGCAACCCTTGTAGTCGATACCGTAATCGGTGTTGTCGTAGCCAATGCGGCGGATCGTGTCACGCGCCACCTGGATGTAATCGACGTTGGCGCTGGTGGTGATTTCTCCGGCCAGCACGACCAGGCCCGTATTGCACAGCGTCTCGGCCGCGACGCGGGCGTTGGGATCCTGCGTGAAGATGGCGTCGAGAATGGCGTCGGAGATCTGGTCGGCGACCTTGTCGGGGTGGCCTTCCGAGACCGACTCGGAGGTGAAGAGAAAATCGTTATTAGCCACGATGCGTCCTTACGTACATGTCCGGCCGAAAGCCGGCCCTCAAGTTGAACGAGGCGCGTTGCGCCCCGGATCTTCCTGGCAAGAAGGGCATCTGGGCGCGACGCTTTAGCGGATTTGAAGCAGCATGCGCTGCAACGTCGCTCCGCAAGTTGTCGGTTAACTCAGCGACTTCGGGCATTTTAGGCGAAAATGAGTGTCCGGGCGAAGCAACCCTGTTGGCCGTAGCGTTTTTGCGGACGGACCCACGGCCCTGCCGCGCCATTTTTGACCACGACCACATGCTGCTCGCCTTTTTCCGCTTCATTGCCCTGTTGCCCCTGCCCGTCCTGCAGGCGTTGGGGCGAGGCCTGGGCAAGCTGGCCTATGCCTGGCCGGGCAAATACCGCCAGCGCCTGCAGGCCAATGCTGCGCAGGCCGGCTATCCCCAGCCGGCCTTCGCGCGCCGCGCGGCCGGCCAGATCGGCGCCACCATGCTCGAGTCGCCCTGGATCTGGTTCCGCGAGCAAGACAGCCTGCGCCGGATCCATCTGGATGACGCCAACCGCGCGGTGCTCGAGACCACGCTGGCCGAGCAGCGCGGCACGGTATTTCTGACGCCCCATCTGGGCTGCTTTGAAGTCATGGCGCGCTACCTGGCGCACAAAATCCCGCTGACGGTCATGTTCCGCCCGCCGCGCAAGGCCATCCTGGCCCCGCTGCTGGAGACGGCCCGCAACAACTCGGCCGTGCGCGCCGTGCCCGCCAACATGCAAGGGGTGCGTGAATTCGTTCGTGCCCTGCGCCGCGGCGAAGCCGTGGGCCTGCTGCCCGACCAGGCGCCAGGCGTGGGCGATGGGGTCTGGGCGCCCTTCTTCGGGCGCATGGCCTACACCGTCACCCTGCCGGGCAAGCTCGCCGGGCAGACACGCGTGCCCATCATCCTGTGCGCGGCTCAACGCCTGCCGCGCGGCCAGGGCTGGCAACTGCATTTCGTGCGCGTGCCCGAACCGCTGCCCGAAGACCCGCAGGCCCAGGCGGCCTTGCTCAATCAAAGCATGGAAGCGCTGATCCGCCGCTGCCCCGACCAGTATCTCTGGGGCTACAACCGCTACAAAACCCCGCGCGGCGCGCCGCCCGCGCCCACCTCGATATGAGTTCCGACTTCAAGACCCGCGCCCTGACCGGGCTGCTGCGCTGGTTTGGCCGCATGAGTCCGCGCGCGCGCCAGCGCGCCGGCGCCTGCGTGGGCTGGCTGGCGCTGCATCTGGCCAAGTCACGCGCCCGCATCGTCAGGCGCAACCTCGAGATCTGCTTTCCCGACGAGAGCCCGCAAACCCGCGAACGCTGGGCCCGCGAACACTTCCGTGCGCTGGGCCAGTCCATCGTCGACCGCGGCGTGCTCTGGTATGGCAGCCCCGAGGCCATACGCGAGATGGCCAGCGTCAGTGGCGCCGACACCATCAACGCCCTGACCGCCACCGGGCGCCCCGTCATCCTGCTGGCGCCGCATTTCATCGGCCTGGACGTGGCGGCCACACGCCTGACCATGGAAGTCCCCAGCGGGGCGACCATGTACACGCCGCAACGCGACCCGGCCGTCGACGCCATCGTGCGCGCCGGCCGCATGCGTTTTAACGAGGTCTTTCTCGTCAGCCGCAAGGAAGGCGTGCGCGACCTGATCCGCCATTTCCGCCAGGCCCGGCCGGTCTATTACCTGCCCGACATGGATTTCGGGCGCAATGGCTCGGCTTTCGTGCCGTTTTTCGGCGTACCCGCCGCCACGCTGGTCGCCACGGCGCAACTGGCGCGCAAATGGAACGCGGCCGTCCTGCCCATTCTCGACTTCTGGGATCCCGCCACCGGCCGCTATCACGTGGAAGTCCTGCCCGCCTTGGCTGACTTCCCAGGCGAGGCCAGCCTGGAAGAGGCCACGGCGCGCCTGAACCGCGAGCTCGAAAGCTGGATCCGCCGCTGCCCCAGCCAGTACTACTGGGTCCATCGCCGCTTCAAGACCCGCCCGGAAGGCGCGCCCAAGCTGTACTGACCGCCCGGCTGCCATGCGGGGAGGAATGGGTGATAATCCCAGCATGATCTGGAACTTCACCAAAATGCATGGCGCGGGCAACGACTTTGTCGTGCTCGACGGCGTGCGTCAAACCATCGACATGACCCCGGAGCGCGCGCGCGCCCTGGGCGACAGGCATTTCGGCGTGGGCGCTGACCAAATCCTGCTGGTCGAGCGCGCCACACGCCCGGACGCCGATTTCCGCTACCGCATTTTCAACAATGACGGCAGCGAGGTCGAACATTGCGGCAACGGCGCGCGCTGCTTCGTGCGCTTCGTACACGAGCAAGGGCTGAGCGACAAGAACCCGCTGCGCGCCGAGATCGTCAGCGGCGTGATCCTGCTCGACGAAAGCGCGGACGGCCAAGTCACCGTGGACATGGGCGTCACGCGCTTTGACCCGGCGGCGCTGCCCTTCGATGCCACCGGCCTGGCCACGCGCCAGCAAGGTCAGGACACGCTCTACACCTTGCCGCTTGACGGCGCCGAGGCGGACCTCTCGGCCGTGGCCATCTCCAACCCCCACGCCGTGCAAGTGGTGCCCGACGTGGCCACCGCCGCCGTCGCCCGCCTGGGTCCGCAGATCGAATCGCACCCGCGCTTTGCACGCCGCGTCAACGCCGGCTTCATGCAGATCATCGACCGCCACACGATCGCGCTGCGTGTCTACGAACGCGGCGCCGGCGAGACGCTCGCCTGCGGCACGGGGGCTTGCGCCGCCGTCGCGGCCGGCATCCGCCGCGGCCTGCTCGACAGCCCCGTGCGGGTGCAGACGCGGGGCGGGGTACTGACCATCGCCTGGGACGGCGCGCAACTGCGCATGACCGGCCCGGCCCAGTCCGTCTTCCATGGCCAGATCGATATCGACAAGCTGGTCTTTTCCATGGCGCTGAACCGCTGAGCGCGCCGCATCCATCAGGGCGACATGACCACCAACGATCCAAGCGCGCAGGATATTGCGCACTACCTGCAGGAACACCCTGCCTTCTTCGATGAGCATGCGGCGGTGTTCGCCACGCTGCATATTCCCAATCCTCACGGCGGGCGCGCGATTTCGCTGGCCGAGCGCCAGATTCTCACGCTGCGCGAGCGCAACCGCAGCCTCGAATGGCGGCTGAACGAACTGGTCCGCAATGCGGGCGACAACGAAACCATCAGCCAACAGGTCACGGCATGGTCCGAACGCCTGCTGCGCGAAACCGATGCGGCCCGCATCCCGGCCGAGATCACCCTGGGCCTGGCCCAGCAGTTCAACCTCGACCACGCCGGCCTGCGCCTGTGGAATCTGACCGGCCTGCAAAGTGATGGCGAACATGGCTACGGCGCTGCCGTGTCGGATGACGTGCGCACCTTCGCCGACAGCCTGAAAGCCCCGTATTGCGGCAACGACACCGGCTTCGAGGCCGTGCGCTGGCTCGATGGAACGCCCAAGTCGCTGGCCCTGGTGGCCTTGCGGCTGCAAGCCGATGCCCCCAGCGTAGGGCTGCTGATCCTCGGCTCGGATGACGCGGCACGCTTTACGCCCGACATGGGCACGGCGTTTCTCGACACCATCGGCCGGCTGGCTTCGGCCGCGCTGCACCGCCTGGCCTGATCGCCCATGAGCGAGGCGGACGCGCCGCTACAAGCCTGGCTGCGGCATCTGCAGACCCAGCGGCGCTATGCCGACCATACGATCGCGGCGTATCGCCGCGACCTCGACGCGCTGGCCGCCCTCGCACAGAGCGCCGGGCTGCCGCTCCAAGCCTTGTCCACCGGCCACATCCGGCAGGCCATCGCGCGGCTCCACGCACAAGGCCTGGGGCCGCGCAGTCTGGCGCGGCGCCTGGCGGCCTGGCGGGGTTTTTATCACTGGTGGGCGCCCCAAGCGGGCCTGGCCAGCAACCCCGTGGCAGGCGTGCGCGCCCCCAAGGCGCCCCGGACCCTGCCCAAAGCCTTGTCGGTCGACCAGGCTCAGGCGCTGCTGGACCATGCCCCGGCCCGACTGGCCAACGAGCCCGCAGGACTGCGCGATCACGCCATGTTCGAACTCTTCTACTCCAGCGGCCTGCGGCTCTCGGAGCTGATCGGCCTGGATACGCACTACCAGCGCGACGCCGGCATCGAGCCGCGCGGCTGGCTCAATCGCGGCGAAGCGGAAGTCATCGTGCTAGGCAAAGGCGGCAAGCGGCGCAGCGTCCCCGTGGGATCGGCCGCGCTGACCGCGCTGGACGCCTGGCTGGCGGCCCGCCCTGCCCTGCTCGCCGCGACCACGCCGCCCGCGGATCGGCATGCCCTGTTTCTCGGGGCGCGCGGCGCCCGCATCTCGCCGCGCGTGGTGCAGCAGCAACTGGCCCGGCTCGCGCAGGCCGCCGGCATGCCCGCGCATGTCCACCCGCACGTCCTGCGCCACAGTTTCGCCAGCCACGTACTGCAATCGGCCCAGGATCTGCGCGCCGTGCAGGAACTCCTGGGCCACGCCAATATCGCCACGACGCAGATCTACACGCGGCTGGACTTCCAGCACCTGGCCAAGGTCTACGACCAGGCCCACCCGCGCGCCAATCGCAAACCCGGCAGCAAGGACTGAGGCCCGCGCGTCAGTACGTCATGCGCACGCCCAGCAGGACCGAGCGCCCCGGCAAAGGCGCCGACGTCGCCAGGAAAGAGGCGTGGTTATAGGCCAGCTTATCGAGCAGATTGTTGCCGCGCAGATAGACGTCGTACTGGGCGCCTGCCGCCTTGAAGCGATAGCTCACCATGGCATTGACCAGGGCATAGCCCGGCGTCTCGCTTTCGTAGCTGGCGATGTCCTTCTGACGGAAGACATAGGCGTACTCCAGCCCGCCGGACCATTGCTGCCACTTGAGGTTGGCGCGCGCGCCCAGCCGCGCGGCCGGAATGCGCGGCAGATTCCCCTGCCCGCCGGTCAGCTTGCCGCGCACATAGTCGCCGAACACACCCGCTGAGAACAGCGGCGAGAACTGATGCGTGACCTGGCCTTCGACACCGGTGAACTCGGCGTCTTGCTGGGTGTATTCGATGAGGCGGAAGTCCTCGAAGCGGTCCAGCGTGTTGGCGTAGATGTAGTTCTTCACGCGATTGTGAAACGCGCTCAGGCTGAAGGTCGTGTCGCCCTCATGCTTGCGCAAGGTCAGGTCGATATTGCGCGAGGTCTCGCGGTCGAGTTTGGCATTGCCGATCTCGTAGGTATTGGTCGCCAGATGCACGCCATCGGCATAGAGCTCCTGCGCCGAAGGCAGGCGTTGCGACCGCGACACCGACAGGGCCAGCGCATAGCGCGGCGCAAAATCCCAGATCGCGGCAGCCGACAGCGAAGTGCCCGACAGGCTGGACTTTTCTCGCGGCCCGGCCGGCGAGACACTCTGCCAATCCTGCCGCGCCCCGGCCTCGAAGCGCCAGTCCGCGAGACGGTACGATTCGAGCAGGAAGATACCGTTGGCGCGGGTCTTGCTGCGGGGCAGGAAAGCTTCCTCGCCATCGGCCCTGAAGTCGCTGAAGGCCGTCTGCACACCCATGACACCACGCAGGCCCATCCAGGGTTGATGCTCCAGCTCCAGGCGCGCATCGAAACCTTCGTTGCGAAAGCGCGTGCCCACCGTACCGCCTTCGATTTCATCGTGCTGGTAGTCTGTCAGCCCGCTGCGCAACCGCAGCTTGCTGAAGCCGGGCAGCGGATCGAGATACTCCGCGCGCAGATCGACGCGATTGCTGCGCAGCTTCACGTAGGGGATATCTCCGCCTTCACCATGATCGTGATCATGGTCGTGCCCATCGTCATCGTCGTGATCATGCCCCCCGCAATGCAGGTGGTCGCCATGGGGGTGGCAGCTCTCATACTCATGATTGTGCCCGGGCAGGCCGTACTTGCTGTCGATGTGCGTGAACGCCACACCGATATAGCCGCGCGGACCGATCCATGACAGCCCGACGGAACCCTGAGTGGATTCGCTATATGAGCCGGCCAGTTTTCCGCCTGGCCAATCCGGCACGTCGTAATCGCTGGTGCGGCGCTTGAGGCCTTCGACGCGCACCACGAAATCGTCCGTGCCGCCAGTGATGCCGATCACCCCCGCGCGTTCTTTGGTGCCTGTGGCGCCGCGCAGTTCCGCTTCCGCAGCCAGGCCGGACTCGGGCTTTTCAGTGGGCACGCGTTTGTCGAGCACGTTGACCACGCCGCCTATCGCGCCCCCGCCATAGCGCAGCGTGGCCGGGCCGCGCAACACTTCGATGCGGTCGGCCAGCAAAGGCTCGATCGTGGTGGCGTGGTCGGGCGAAATCGACGAGGCATCCATCAACTGCGAGCCATCGGACAACACACTCACGCGCGGCGCAGTCTGGCCGCGAATGACGGGCCGGCTGGCGCCACCCCCGAAGGTATCGGCATGCACCCCGGGCAGACCGTTGAGCGTATCGCCCAGCGTGCCTTGGCGGCGCTGCACCAACTCCTGGCCCTCCAGGACCGAGGCCGGCAAGGCCGTGCTGTTCAGATCCTGCCCGAGCGGATCGGCGGAGACGGCGATGGGGGTCAGCGTGGCGGCCGGGGCGGTGCTCTGCGCCAGGGCGGCGGGTGAGGCGAACACCATGGCAAGCGCGACATGGCAAGGGCGCGGCGAGAACTTCATCCTCTTTTCCTAATGTTATATCATTTCAGTTCGGAGTCAGAATGATATAACATTCTAAAAGTGAAGCAAGTCAAAGCGGGACGAATTCAGCCCCCACCGGCGAGCTGCCCGCCCAGCAACAGGAGCCCCAACACCAAAACCGCCAGCGCCGCGAGCGATTCGATCGCGTAACGCAGCCGGGCCGCCAGCCGCGGCGACTGGCGCGCCTGGCGCGTGAGCGCATCGCGAGACCACACGGCCAGCATGGCCAGCACGGCCACCGTCAGTCCGGTGCCCAGCCCCATGGCCAGCGCCGCCACCACGCCCGCGCCAAAAATGTCCTGCGACAGCGCAAACACCAGCACGATCAAGGCGCCGCTGCAGGGCCGCACCCCCACGGCGGCCACCGCGGCCCCGGCGCGCCGCCAATCCAGCCGGCCACTCATCATGGCCAGCGGCGGCACATGGCCACAGCCGCAGGCCGCGTGATGCAGATGGCGCCGGCCGCCCGCGCGGGCGCCGATCCAGGGACGGACGGCCTTGGCCCACAGCAACCACGCGCCCAACACCACGATCAACCCATGCGAAGCCAGCTCCAGCCATTGCGTGCCGGCGTTCATGACGTGGGCGGTCACGTTAAAGAGCCCGGCCAGCAGCGCCACCATGACAATGGCCACCAGTGCCTGCAGCAAGGCCGACAGCAAGGCCAGGACCGCGCCGTTACGCGCGCTTTGATGATTGGCCAGCACAAAAGCGGAGATCACGGCCTTGCCATGGCCCGGCCCCAGGGCATGAAACACGCCATAGGCAAAGGACAGGCCGACCAGCAACCAGGAGCCTTCGTGCTGCCAGGCCCGCACGGCGCCGGTCAGCTGGCGATAGAAATGCGACTGCCAGACCGAGATCTGGGCAAACCATTGCGCCAGCCAGCCGCTCGACGGTGGCGCGCTCTCGGGGACGGCAAAGGGATGGGATTGCGCCCAGGACGCCCCGCTCACCCACCACAACGCCGCCGCCAACAGGACGGCCGGCCAGAGCGCACGCTTCATGAGCAGCGCAGCTCGTTGCGATGCGTCAGGCCCTTGGTGATGGCGAACAGCTCATCGGGCAGGGTATCGACATCGGACGGGATGGCGGCCAATTGCTGCATGGTTTTCCAATCCAGTGCCTGGGGCGGCCGGTAACTCTGGCGACAGTTGGCCGGCGCGTTGCTCAGCCGCCAGGCCTGCGGCGCATCGAAGGCATAGGCCACGAAATAGGTCGGATCGAAAACGTCGATACTCAATCCGCTGGCGCCGGGCGCGACGGGCTGTTTAAGCGGCAACGTAAACGACAGCGCCAGGCGTTGGCCATCCCAACGCACCTCGCTGTCGACCGGGGCGGCAAACGGCAAGGTCGCGCCGTTCTGCGTGACCCGTGTGAAATAGTGCGAGATCGGCTCGCCAAGCGCCTTCATCCAATCCTGCGCCATGCTTTTGCGCGTGCTCTCGGCCAGGCCGCCATCGGCCTGCCGGGGCAGGCCCTGGGTGGCATAGGCGCCGAACATCTCGTCGAACTGCCAGGTCTGCCGCAAGGCGCTCACCCGCCCCTGCGGATCGAAGATGACCTCGGCCTGGGCGTCCACCCACATATGCGGGTGAGCCCAGCCGGCCAGCGGCAACCCCGCCAGCATCAAGGCCGCAAGGCCGCGGCCAACTGCTGCACATTCCATTCAAACATTCCCAGATAGGTCGCGCCGGGCTGGCCGGGCTTGGCCAAGGCATCGGAATAAAGCGTACCACCCAGCCTGGCGCCAGACTCGCGCGCGATCTGCTCCGCCAGCCGGGAATTGCCGATGTTCTCGATGAAGATGGCCGGCACCTGCTCACGCTTGACGCGCTCGATCACGGCGGCAAAGCCCGCCGCCGACGGCTCGGACAGCGTGGACAGGCCGGCCACGGGAATGAAGCGCACCCCATAGGCGTCGCCGAAATAGCCAAAGGCATCGTGCGTACTGACCACCTTGCGCCGCGCCTCGGGGATGGCGGCGAAGGTCTGCTGGGTCTTGTCCTGCAAGGCCTGCAAGCGTGCCACGTAGGCCTCGGTACGCTGGCGATACTGCCCGGCATGCGCCGGATCAGCCTGCTCCAGCGCCCGGCCGATGTTGCGGGCATAGATCATGCCATTGCGCAGATCCTGCCAGGCATGCGGATCCTGGTTCCCGTGGTCATGCCCATGATCATGCCCATGGTCGTGGTCGTGGTCGTGGTCGTGGTCGTGGTCGTCATCATGCTCCTGCGCCTGGGCGAAGGCGCGCGGCTTGACTCCCTCCGAAGCGACGACCTGCCGCCCTTTGAATCCGGAAGCCTGCACCAGGCGCGCCAGCCAGGGCTCGAAACCCAGCCCGTTGACCACCAGCAGGCTGGCCCCAGCCAGTTTGCGCGAGTCGGCCGCGCTGGGTTCGAAACCATGCGCGTCGCCGTCGGCGCCGACCAGGGTCTGCACTTGGACATCCGGGCCGCCAATCTCGTTGGCCATGTCCTGCAGAATGGAAAAACTGGTCACCACCTTGAGCGGGGCGGCCCAGGCCGCCGCGGCAGGCAACATCGACAGCGTGGCGATCAACGCATAACGCGCCCAGACAGGTTTCATACTCAGACCTCTTTGGAAAAAGCCGGCCCCTGCCTGCGGCGCAACAAGCCGCCTTGCGGGCCCAGCATCAAGGAAAGGAGATAGATCAGGCCGGCAGCCAGAATGATGGCCGGCGACGCAGCCAGGTCGAACTGAAAGGACGCCACCAGACCGGCCCAGGACGCCAGCGCGGCCAATGCCACGGCCAGCGGCATCTGCGTGGCCACGCGCTGGGCCCAGAAGCGGGCGGCCAGCGCGGGCAGCATCATCATGCCCACCACCATCAAGGTGCCCAATATCTGGAACCCGGCCACCAGGTTGATGACCACCAGCGCCAGAAAACCGAAATGGGCGAGCCAGCCGCGTCCGCCAGCGGCACGCAGAAATCCCGGATCAAAACATTCGGCCACCAACAGGCGGTAGAGCAGCGCCAGGCCGAACAAGGTCAGCGTACTGACGGCGCCGGCCAGCAAGAGCGCATCGTCGTCCAGACCCAGCACGGTACCGAACAGCACGTGCAGCAAGTCGACGTTCGAGCCGCGCAGAGACACCAGCAACACGCCAAGCGCCAGCGATATCAGGTAGAACGCCGCGAAACTGGCGTCCTCGCGCAAGGGCGTCAGCCGCGTCACCAGGCCCGAGAGCAGCGCGACGGCCAGCCCGGTGGCGATACCGCCCGCCATCATGGCCCCGAGCGACAAACCGGCCAAGAGATAGCCTGCGGCCACGCCCGGCAGGATGGCGTGCGACATGGCGTCTCCCATCAGGCTCATGCGGCGCAAGACGAGAAACACCCCCAGCGGCGCGGCGCCGAATGCCAATGCCACCGCCCCGGCCAGGGCACGGCGCATGAAGCCGAAATCGAAAAAGGGCGCGGCCAGCGCCTGCCACAGACTCATGCGTACCCCAGATGCAACTGACCATGCGCCAGGCGCTCGGGCGCCAGCACCTCGGCCGTGGGGCCCCAGTCCAGCACCCGCCCCGACAGCAGCAGGGTCTGGCTGAAATATTCTTTGACCAGCGCCATGTCGTGCAGCACGGCGATGATGCTGCGGCCCTCCGCATTCAGGGCGCACAACAAGGCCATGAGCACCCGTGTGGTCTGCCCGTCCACGGCGGCGAACGGCTCATCGAGCACCAGAATGGGCGCATCCTGCATCAGCAGGCGGGCAAACAGCACCCGCTGCAATTGCCCACCCGACAGCGCCTGCAATGGCCGCGCCGCCAATTGCTCCAGCCCCACCCGGCGCAAGGCCTGATGCGCCCGCGCCGTCTCGCTGCCGCCCACCGCCCGCCAGGCGCCGATGCGACGCCAGCCGCCCAGCACGACGGCATCGAGCACGGAAATGGGGAAATCCCGGTCCAGCTCGGCGGCCTGGGGCAGCCAGGCAACGGCCTCGGGATCGCGCCGCAGCTGCCCGGCCATGGGCGCCAGCACCCCGGCCAGCCCCTTGACCAGCGTGGACTTTCCCGCCCCGTTGGGCCCGACGATGGCCGTCATGCAACCCGGCGCGAACCTGCCGCTCACGTCGCGCACGGCGGCATGGCCGCGCCAGCCGAAGGTCGCGCCCGTCAGCTCGATGGCCGCCGGCTTCAGCACATGGCCCATGCGAGCAGGCTCCAGATAAGCAGGCTGGCCGCCACGGCCCACCTCATGCGCCAGATAAAGCCATGGCGCAACAGCGACGATGAAGAAAACAGGGACATGGGGAGAAGGCGGTCACAATTCCATTATGTTATATCATACCAAACAGGAAGACGGACCCCGCGGTGCGAGGTTTTCTGATACCTTCGCCTCATTCCTGAACCGCCCCGAACCCTCTTATATGTCAGCCCCTGCCCGCAACAGCCGCGCCGACGACGTCGGCGAGCAACTACGCCTGGCCGAATCGCTCTGCGCCGAGCGCGGCCGCCGGTTGACCCCCATCCGCCGCAAAGTCCTCGAACTGCTGCTCACCCACGGACGCAGCCTCAAGGCCTACGAATTGCTCGACGCCATGCGCGCCGTGCATCCGGGCGCCGCGCCGCCGACGGTTTACCGCGCCCTGGATTTCCTCATGGACGAAGGCCTCATCCACCGCCTTGACGCCGTCAATGCCTGGACGGCCTGCCATGACGCAGCGGGTGCCCCGCACGATCTGCTGGTGGTCTGTACCGGCTGCGGCGCCGTCGCCGAAGTCAGCGATCCGGCCATGAGCCGGCAGTTGGCCGAGCGCGTGGCCCAGACCGGCTTTGCCCTGGCCACGCACGAGACCGAAATCCGGGCGCTCTGCCCCCAGTGCCAGAAAACCGCGCCCGCCGGCCACGCCCATCAGCACCATCACCACTAGCCTGCCCCCTTGCAAAGGCCGGATTTGCCCCCATTTGCGGGAATTACCCGAGATTGGCTGGCTAAGGGCCGCGATCTGCGCCAAAAATGACGCTAGGGCTGTTACGGGGTTTGCCCCTGACAGCCGACTGTGCTGTAATCCTGCGTCCGGTCGCGATTGGCTGCCCTTGTGCAGACCATCTCGGCAGCCCCAACTCAAGCCGCGAGTTGTCGCATTCACGTCGCAGGCGAGGGCTGGCAGCGCGCAGGGGTAGCCCCTTGCACCAGCCAGCCGCAGGCGGCGGCTCTTCCGATAGGCACCCGCCCGTCGGGCCAGCACTTTGCCCATCCCGCAGCCGTTTTAAGCATCCAGCATCGCCATGAACACCTCGCGCAGTTTGGACAAAATGGTTCCCGTCACCATCCTCACCGGCTTTCTCGGTGCAGGCAAGACCACCCTGCTCAAGCGCATTCTTACCGAGTTTCACGGTCGCCGCGTTGCGGTCATCGAAAACGAATTCGGGCCCGAGAGCATCGACAACGATCTTCTGGTGCAAGACAGCGATGAGGAAATCATCGAACTGTCCAACGGTTGCGTCTGCTGCACCGTGCGCGGCGATCTGATGCGCACGCTCAACGAGTTGCGCGTCAAGCGCGAAGCGGGCCAGCTGACCTTCGAACGCGTCATCATCGAGACCACGGGCATGGCCAACCCCGGCCCGGTCTGCCAGACCTTCTTCATGGACGACGACATCGCCGAGTACTACCGCCTGGATGCGGTGGTCACGGTGGTCGACGCCAAGCATGGCATGGCCACGCTGGACGCGCAGCCCGAAGCCCAGAAGCAGGTCGGCTTTGCCGATCGCATCCTGGTCTCCAAGCGCGATCTGGTCAATGACGCCGACTACGAAGCCCTGCGTGCCCGCCTGCTGCGCATCAACCCGCGCGCGCCCATCACGCCGGTGCACTTCGGCGAAGTCGAGCTGAAGTCCATCATCGACATCAGCGGCTTCAACCTGAACTCCATCCTGGACATCGACCCGGACTTCCTGGCCGACGAGCATCCGGATGCCAAGCACGACCACGATCATCATGATCACGGCCATGGCCACGACCATGACCATGATCACGACGGTGACTGCGGCGCGCATTGCAATCACGCCCACCATCATCATCATCATCACCAGCACGACGACGAAATCGGCGCCTTCGTGTTCCGCTCCAACAAGCCCTTCGACCCGGCCCGCCTGGAAGAATTCCTCGGCGGCGTGGTGCAGGTATACGGCCCGGACCTGATGCGCTACAAGGGCATCCTGTACATGAAGGGCATCAACCGCCGCATGCTGTTTCAGGGCGTGCACATGATGATGGGCGCCGAGCCCGGCAAACCCTGGACGGCGGCCGAAAAGCCGTCGACCAAGATGGTCTTCATCGGCCGCAAACTGCCGCAGGAGATTTTCACCCGCGGCCTCGAACAGTGCCTGGTGGGCTGAAGCCCATCCCGGCCCCGACCCGAAACGTACTGCAAGGAAAACCTTAGCGCCAGTACACAACAGGCCTGCCGGGCGGCATCTCAGGGTGCCGCCACGGATCGATTCATAGTGGAGTGTTTTCATGGCTACGAAGGCAGCAACCAAGAAATCAAGCAAGTCGACGAGCGATACGGCGATTGATCTGCCCAGCGAAGAAGAATTGCTGGCCATGCCCGAGTCCGACTACATGAACGAGCGTCAACTGGCGTTCTTCAAAGAGCGGCTCAAACAACTCGAACAGGACATCCTGGCCAACGCCGGGGAAACCACCGAGCACTTGCGCGAAACCCAATTCGTGCCGGACCCGGCCGACCGCGCGACCATCGAAGAAGAACACGCCCTGGAATTGCGTACGCGCGACCGTGAGCGCAAGCTGCTCAAGAAGGTGCAACAAGCCATCGCCCGCATCGACAGCGGCGAGTACGGCTGGTGCGAAGAAACCGGCGAACCCATCGGCGTGCCGCGTCTGCTGGCCCGTCCGACCGCCACGCTGTCCCTGGAGGCGCAAGAGCGCCGCGAAATGCGTCAGAAGCTTTACGGCGACTGAGCCTTTTACCCAGGCTGACTCAGGGGCTATGCGGGTGCAAACCGGCATGGCCCTTTTTCTTTACCCCCGACATTTGCCTGCAAAAAAGGACCACATCACGGGGGCAGCCTTGAAAAGCAGGACGCGCGCCCCCAGATAGGTCCTTCAAAGGAAGGAAAGCATGGAACAATTTCACGCCACCACCATTGTGTGCGTCCGCCGCGGCAACCATGTCGCCCTGGGCGGAGACGGCCAGGTGACCCTGGGCAATATCGTCATCAAAGGCACGGCCCGCAAGATCCGCCGCCTCTACCACGACAAGGTCCTGGCGGGCTTTGCCGGCGCCACGGCCGATGCCTTCACGCTGCAAGAGCGTTTCGAAGCCAAACTGGAAAAACACCAAGGCCATCTGATGCGCGCGGCCGTCGAGCTCACGCGCGACTGGCGCACCGACCGTGTGCTGCGCCGCCTGGAAGCCATGCTGATCGTGGCCGACGTCGAACATACGCTGGTGCTCACCGGCAATGGCGATGTGCTCGAACCCGAGCATGGCTTAGCGGCCATCGGTTCCGGCGGTGCCTATGCGCAATCGGCGGCGCTGGCCCTGCTGCGCAACACTGAGTTGCCGCCCGAAGCCATCGTCAAGCAGTCGCTGGAGATCGCAGGCGACCTGTGCATCTACACGAATCAGAATCACGTGATTGAGACGCTGGGCGGCCAGACCCGCTCCGCCTGAGGATCCAAGCCATGTCCGCATCGAACATGACCCCCGGAGAGATCGTCTCCGAGCTCGACAAATTCATCATCGGCCAGAACCGCGCCAAGCGCGCGGTCGCCGTGGCCTTGCGCAACCGCTGGCGCCGCCAGCAGGTCGCCGAGCCCCTGCGCCACGAGATCCATCCCAAGAACATCCTGATGATCGGCCCCACGGGCGTGGGCAAGACGGAGATCGCGCGCCGCCTGGCCAAACTGGCCAACGCGCCCTTCATCAAGATCGAAGCCACCAAGTTCACTGAAGTGGGCTACGTGGGCCGCGACGTCGACACCATCATCCGCGACCTGACCGAGTACTCGATCAAGCAGACGCGCGAAATCGAAATGCGCCGCGTGCGCAGCCATGCCCAGGATGCCGCCGAAGACCGCATCCTCGATGTCCTGGTGCCGCCGGCGCGCAACGCCATGGGCGAACCGCAGCGCGACGAAAGCAACACCACGCGGCAGACCTTCCGCAAGCGGCTGCGCGAAGGCTCGCTCGACGATCTCGAAATCGAAATCGACATCGCCCAGCCCATGCCGCAGATGGATGTCATGACCCCGCCCGGCATGGAAGAAATGGCCGAGCAGTTGCGCGGCATGTTTGCCGGCCTGTCACGCGACAAGACCAAGCCGAAGAAGATCAAGGTCAAAGAGGCCTTCAAGCTCATCATCGACGAAGAGGCGGGCAAGCGCGTCAATGAAGACGACCTGCGTGCCGCGGCCATCGCCAACGTCGAGCAGAACGGCATTGTGTTCCTGGACGAAATCGACAAGATTGCCGCGCGCCAGGAAAGCGGCGGCGCTGACGTCTCGCGCCAGGGCGTACAGCGCGATCTGCTGCCCCTGGTCGAAGGCACGACGGTCAACACCCGCTACGGCATGGTGCGCACCGACCACATCCTTTTCATCGCCTCGGGGGCTTTTCATCTGTCCCGTCCGTCGGACCTGATTCCCGAGTTGCAAGGCCGCTTCCCCATCCGCGTCGAGCTCGACTCGCTGTCGGCCGAGGATTTCGTGCGGATTCTGTCGGAGACCGACGCCTCGCTGGTCAAGCAGTACACGGCGTTGCTGGCCACCGAAGACGTGCAACTGGCGTTCACCGAGGACGGCATCAAGCGCCTGGCCGAACTGGCATTCTCGGTCAATGAGCGCACCGAAAACATCGGCGCGCGCAGGCTGTACACCGTGATGGAAAAACTGCTCGAAGAGCTGTCTTTCGATGCCGCCGCCAATGGCGGGCAGGCCGTGAAGATCGATGCCGCCTATGTGGAGTCGCAGCTTTCGGAGGCCGCCGCAAGCCAGGACCTGGCCCGCTACGTGCTCTGAGGCGCCGCGCCGCCTACCCACCCTGCCCCAGCCATGGGGCAGGGTTTTTTTTGGCCCGTGTTTACTTGGAAATCTCGGTCACGACGTATTTGCCATCCTTGCGGCTTGCCGTGAACTTGACCTTATCCCCGGGCTTGAGATGGTTCAGCAAGGCAGGGGCTGCCTGATAAACCAGCGTCATGGCGGGCAGATCGAGCGCGCTGATCGCGTCATGCTTGAGCGTGACCGTGCCGGCCGATGCGTCGACGCGCCGGACCTCGCCACTGGCCTGGGCCGATTGCGCCAGCACCTGCGGACTGGCCAGGCTGACAAAGGCCATGGCCGTCGTCATGGCCATGGACATGGTGTATTTGCGTGAAAACGCCATCGTGATTCCTCCTGCCGGGCCCAACTGGACCCTCAACTACAGAATACCGCGAGCGTGGCACCGCCAATCCGCTCGAAACGCTGCCAAGCACTGCGAATCGCAACAGTGATGACAATCCGCTGCAAGCCCTAGAATAGCGGACTTCGGGGGACACTCCCCCCGCCTTCAGACCCCAAGGATATTCATGGCAAACCGCCTCTCCGTCATTGCCACCCGCACCGGTGACGACGGCACCACCGGCCTGGGCGATGGCAGCCGCGTCGCCAAAGACGATGCCCGCGTCATTGCGCTGGGCGATGTGGACGAATTCAACAGCACGCTGGGCCTGCTGCGCTGCGAGCCGCTGCCCGAGGTGGTCGCGGCCGATCTGCTGACGCTGCAGCATGACCTGTTCGATATGGGTGCCGAGCTGTGCATTCCGGGGCATGTAGCGCTGTCCGAAGCGCAGGTGGCTTTTCTCGACGCGCGCCTGGCCTTCTACAACGCGGCCCTGCCCCCCTTGCGGGAGTTCATTCTGCCCGGCGGCTCGCGCGCCTCGGCGCTGGCGCATCTGGCCCGCACCGCCGCCCGGCGTGCCGAACGCTCGGTCATCACGCTCGGCGCCCAGGCCCCGGTCAATGCGCCGCTGCGGCAATACCTGAACCGCAGCTCCGATCTGATGTTCGTGCTGGCCCGCTATCTCAATCAGGCGGCAGGCCAGGCCGATGTGTACTGGAGCAGCCGCCACTCGCGCGTCAGCGCGGACTGAAACGCAACATCGCCCCGAAGGGCGATGTTGCCTGGGCCTTGCGCGGTCAGTTCACGCCGGCCGCGTGGGCCTGCTCATCCGCGTGGTAGGAAGACCGCACCATGGCGCCCACCGCCGCGTGGCTAAAGCCCATGGCATAGGCTTCGCGCTCGAACATCGCGAAGGTATCGGGATGCACATAGCGCAGCACCGGCAAATGGTGCTCGGAAGGCTGCAGATACTGCCCGATGGTGAGCATGTCCACGTTGTGCGCGCGCATGTCGCGCATGACGTCGAGGATTTCTTCGTCCGTCTCGCCCAGGCCGAGCATGAGGCCGGACTTGGTGGGCACATCCGGATGCAGCAGCTTGAACTCGGCCAGCAATTTGAGCGAATGCAGGTAATCCGACCCCGGGCGCGCCTGCTTGTACAGGCGCGGCACGGTTTCGAGATTGTGATTCATCACATCCGGGGGGCCGGCGTTGAGAATGCCCAGCGCCCGATCGAGGCGGCCGCGGAAGTCCGGCACCAGCACTTCGATGCGGGTAGTGGGCGAGAGCTCGCGGATCCGGGTGATGCATTCGACGAAATGCGCCGCGCCGCCGTCGCGCAGGTCGTCGCGATCCACGGAGGTAATGACGACATAAGAAAGCTTGAGCGCGGCGATGGTGCGGGCCAGGTTTTCCGGCTCTTGCGCATCGAGGGGGTCGGGGCGGCCATGGCCCACATCACAGAAGGGACAGCGACGCGTGCACTTGTCGCCCATGATCATGAAGGTGGCCGTCCCCTTGCCGAAGCACTCGCCGATGTTGGGGCAGGAGGCTTCTTCGCAAACGGTGTGCAGATTATGCTCACGCAGGATGCGCTTGATGTCATAGAAGCGCGAACCTGGCGCCGCCGCACGCACGCGGATCCATTCAGGCTTTTTCAGGCGTTCGGCCGGAATGATCTTGATCGGGATGCGAGCGGTCTTGGCCTGGGACTTTTGCTTTTGCGTGGGATCGTAAGCCGACGCAGCGGAGGCGCTGGTATCGGTCGTGGACTGGCTTGCATCAAGCGGCGTGGACATGGAACACCCTCTGGGCCGCCGCGGGCGTGACGACCAGGAACAAAAACGGCATTTTACTACCCCAGCACCGGCGCGCCCGCCGCCGATGCATGCGCGCCGGCGCGGCTCAGGCGCGCTACCAGCTCGTCGGCCAGCGCCTGGCCCACTTCGCGCAGGCTACAGGACACGCCACAGGATGCCATATCCGTGGTGCGCAGCCCTTCATAGCCACAGGGGTTGATACCGGAAAAAGGCGCCAGATCCATGGCCACGTTCAAGGCCAGGCCATGGTAGGCGCATCCATTGCGAATCTTGATACCCAAGGCGGCGATCTTGGCCGTGCCGCCCCCGTCCTGGCGGACATAGACGCCGGGTGCGCCGGGCTGACGCTCGGCCGGGATGCCGGCCTGGCGCAACACGGAGATGGCCGCCTCTTCGAGCAGGAACACGTAATCGCGCACGTACATGCCAGCGCGGCGCAGATCGAACAGACTGTAGGCGACGATTTGACCGGGCCCGTGATAGGTCACCTGGCCGCCGCGGTCACAGCGCACCACTTCGATTCCGCCGGGATTGAGGATGTGTTCCTCGCGCCCCGCCTGACCCAGGGTATAGACGGGCGCATGCTCGCACAGCCAGATTTCGTCTGGGGTGACCGGACTGCGACTGGAGGTAAAAACCTGCATGGCCTGCCAGACCTGGGAGTAAGCGACCCCCGCATCCAGCCAGGCCACGTTGACGTGCTTGCCCACGCTTACAGAACGATGGACACCATGGGGTGGCCATGCAACGCACGATACAGCGCGTCGAGCTGCTCGCGCGAGACGGCGCGCACGGTGAACGTCAGGCCGAGATAATTGCCGCCCTTGCTGGGCCGCATCTCGACCGAAGCCGGGTCGAACTCCGGGTCGAACTGCAGCACGACCTCGGTCAGCGTCTGGGCGAAATCCGGGTGTTGCTTGCCCATCACTTTGATGGGAAAGTCAGACGGATATTCGATGAGGGAATCTTCGGGGGGAATATGCATCATGAGCGTTTGCCTAACCGCCGGATGGCACGCCGGCCATCCGGCCTGAGGCCGCAATCAGAGCGCGGCGATACGGGCATCATAACCCGCGCGTAACAGGCGATAAACGGGGCCGGGCTTGCCGTCCCCCACAGGCTTGCCGTCGATGCGCGTGACGGGCAGGACTTCCTTGGTGGCCGAAGTCACCAGGACTTCATCGGCGCTTTCGACCTCGGCGCGCGGAATCGGCCGCGCCTCGAAGCTCACGCCGGCCTCTTCGGCCAGCTCGGCCATCAAACCGTAGCGTATCCCTTCGAGGATGAGGTTGTTCTTGGGCGGAGCCAGCAGCTTGCCGTCACGCACGACCCAGATATTGCTGGACGAACCCTCGGTGAGCAAACCATCGCGGTATTGAATCACTTCGTCGACGCCGGCTTCGACCGCTTGCTGGCGCGCCAGCACATTGCCCAGCAGCGACACCGACTTGATCTCACAGTGCAGCCAGCGCTCGTCTTCGATGGACACGACGGCCACGCCCTGCTCGCGCTGCTTGGCCGAAGGCAGCACCAGCGGCGTCACCATGGCGAAGACCGTCGGCGTGATGGGCTGGGCAGGAAAGGCATGGTCGCGCTTGTAGACGCCGCGCGTGATCTGCAGATAGACGATGCAAGCGGGACCGGCCGCGCTCGCGATGAGCCGGTCGATCACGGCGGTGAGCGCCGCGCGATCCATCGGCATGGGGATGCGGATGGCGGCCAGGCTGCGCTCCAGGCGCTTGAAGTGCTCGGCCATGCGGAAGGCCTTGCCCCGATAGGCCGGCACGACCTCGTAGATGCCATCGCCAAAAATGAAACCGCGATCCAGAACCGAAATCTTGGCCTGGTCGGCGCGGGTGAACTCGCCATTGAGATACACCAGGCTATCGCCCGGCATGCCCGGAATCATGAACAGCTCCTAGAAGGAAAGTGGCCGAGGCAAACGGAGATTTCCGCTCGCCTCACATGCCGGACATAGCTTACACCCGCGCGCGTGGACTGCTTACTGGAACCAGCGCTTGACCGTGTCGGTCATGCGGCCGAAGAAACCGGCGCGCTCGACATCCTCTTGCACGACCAGCGGCTCGGAACGCAACACCTTGCCATCGAGGGTCAGTTGCAGCGTGCCGACCTGCTGGCCCTTGACCAAGGGCGCGACCAGCGGGTCGGTGCGCTGCGCCACGGGCTTGATCTCGCTGCCCTTGCCGCGCGGCACCGCCAGCCAGATGGGGTTGGGCGGGCCCAGCTTGACGTTCTCGGCCTTGCCTTCCCAGACGCGCGCCTCCAGGCCCGGCTGACTCTTGTCGTAGAGCTTGACCGTGTCGAAGTTCTGGAAGCTCCAGTTCAGCAGCTTGAGGCTTTCCTCGGCGCGGGTGGATTCGCTGTCGGCGCCCACCAGCACGGTCAGCACGCGGCGATCACCGCGCAAGGCCGTCGACACCAGGCAAAAGCCGGCCGAATCGGTGTGGCCGGTTTTCATGCCATCCACGGAGGGATCGGCCCACAGCAGGCGGTTGCGGTTGGGCTGCGTGATCTTGTTGTAGGTGTAGCTCTTTTGTTTGTAGTAATGGAAGTATTCGGGATGGTCGGCCACCAGATGCGTGGCCAGCGTGGCCAGATCGCGCACGGTCGTGATGTGCTGCGGATCAGGCAGGCCGGTCGCATTCATGAAGTGCGTGCCCTTCATGCCCAGGCGTTCGGCTTGTTCGTTCATGAGCGCGGCAAAGGCGGTTTCGCTGCCACCCACGGCCTCGGCCAGCGCGACCGAGGCGTCATTGCCCGATTGCACGATCATGCCCTGGATGAGCTCGTCGGCCGTGACCGGCTTGCGCGGCTCGATGAACATGCGCGAACCGCCGGTGCGCCAGGCGTGTTCGGAGACAGGCACCTGCTGCTCGAGCGTCAGGCGCTTCTCGTCGAGCGCATTGAACACGACGTAAGCCGTCATGATCTTGGTCAACGAGGCAGGTTCGACCTTCTGATCGGGATTGGACGCGGCCAGCACCTGGCCGCTGTTGACATCGACCGTGATCCAGGCGCGCGCGGCGACCGTGGGCGCCGGCACCGAGGCCAGGTCACCGACCGGCACCACGGAGTCCGCCGGGGCTGCCGTGGCCGCGGTGGACATGGAGGCCGCGGGCGACACGGCGGCCGGCGTCTGTTGCTGGGCCAGGGCGGGCACGGAGCCGGCCAACATGACGGCCAGCACGGCACTCGAAATCACACGACGGGAAAATACGGTAGGAGCGGGGGCAGATTGGGACAAGGTCTTTATCGGCTATGAAGTTCAAAGAGGGCCGGCCGCGCTCACGGCGGCCAGAACAATTATAGGCAGCCTATCCGACTCTCTCGGCGGCGAAACGTTCCTCGTTGCCGCCGAACATGCAACCTGATGCAACGTCTGGAAAAATTCAGCCCAATGCCAGCTTCAGGCGCTGCGCGACCAGATTGCGCAAGGTGATGAGCTTGCCGTGAAAGAAATGCGAGGCGCCCGGGATCACGACCAGGGGCAGATTGCGCGGCCGTACCCAATCCAGCGCTTCGGCAAGCGGCACGACCTCGTCGCTCTCGCCATGCACGAGCAAGGTCTCTTCCGGCAGCTCGACGTCGCGGAACTGAAAGCGCCCCACGGCCGGACCCATCAACATGAGCGCGCCGGGTTGTGCCTGTTGTTCGGCCAGCGTGGCGTATACCTGCGCGGCCACGGCGGTGCCAAACGAAAAACCGCCCAACACCCAGGGCGCCTCGGCCAGTTCGGGCAAGGCCTGCCGGATCTGCGGAATCAGACCCAGCATGTCGGCGGTCTCGCCCACGGCATTGTCGAACTCGCCTTCGGACGCGCCCACGCCGCGGAAATTGGGCCGCACGACCACCAGGCCGGCGCTATTGCAGGCCCGAGCTATCGTGGTGACCACTTTGTTGTCGCGCGCGCCGCCGTGCAGAGGATGCGGATGCAGCACCAGCGCCCAGCCCCGGGGCTCGTCATCGGGATAATCCACGGCGCACTCGATGCGCCCGGCAGCGCCGGTGAAAGCCAGAATATCGGTGTGTGCAGCCATGAGTCGATCCGGACGGAAGCAAAACCGCGATGTTAACCGGCGCTCTGGGGCAGTACGGTGGGCAGCCAGGCGGCCAGTTGCTCCGCCGCGGCATCGGTGGCCTGGCGCAGCGCGGCCACACCGCCGGCGGCGTCCTGCGTGGGAGCGGCGGCCTGAGCGGCGAAACGCCGCTGACCCAGGATCTTGCCATCCTGGAGCAGCACGGCCTGCAGCACGACCTGCCCCTGGCTGGACGAGCCGTCCGCCGCGAAGACCTGCTCAAAGCGCGTGAGCGTGACGCGCAACTGCGGCGCGCCCGTGCCCGCGCCATCGGCCAGCACCGCGCCTTCCTGCGACAGCCTTTCCTGCAGCCGCTGCCGCACCAGGCTGGCGGGCGCTTCGCTCCAGCGGAAACCGGCATAGGCCTTGGGGGCCGTGCTGTCAGCCACCCGCCAGATCACGCCGGTATCGCTGAGCGACGGTGCGGCCGAGAAAGCCAGCACAATGGGCTGGCGCGCGGGCAATTGTGCGCTGGCGGCCGGCTCCGGCCCGAGGTCAAACAACGCGGCCTGGGGCGCGACGCGGCCCACGCCGCAGCCGCTCAATGCCAGGGCCAGCATGGCCATGAGGCAGATTCTCTTCATGGATTCATCTCCTAAAGCCGGCGAAGCCGGGCTCGCCCGGGCCGGGCTCGACAGGCGCGGGCCCGAACAATATGGACTGCGGCGTATCGCCCACGCGGCGCAAGGCGGACTGCGCGCCGCGCGCCGCGCCCGTCACCGACTGAGCCATCTCGGTCATGGCCGGCAGGGTTTCGCGATCGAGGCGGGCGGCGGCCCGCGCGATCTCCTGCAGGCTGCGCCCGGCGGTCGACAGCGGGCCGTCCGGCGCGTTCAGGCGCGCCAGCGATTGATTGGCCGATTGCATCAAGAGCGCCGCGTCGGCGGACGTTTTGTGCAGTGAATCCACCAAAGGACCGAGCTTGCGCAGCGACGGCGCCAGATCACGGCTGGCATCTTTGAGCTGGGTGCTGATCTCGGCGGTATTTTTGAGGGTCTGGCTAAGCGCCTCGATGTTGGCCGGGCTCATGAGCTGGCGCAACTCTTCGGCCGTGGTTTCGACCTTGGCCAACAGGGCCGAACCGCGCTGCTCCAGACGGTCGAACAGACCCGGCTTCAAAGGGATGTCGGGCGGCTGATCACCGTGGGCCACGAGCTGCTCGGTCGAGCCGCCGTTGTCACGCAGCTCGATGGTGGCCTGGCCGGTCACCCCCTGAACGCCCACTTCGGCCCAGGTCGAGGCCGTGATGGGCGTGCTGGGCGAGACGCCGATACGGATGCGCACCTGGCCAGGCCGGTTCGGGTCGAGCATCAGCGACTGCACCTTGCCCACGGGCACGCCTTGATAGCGTACGGTCGACTGCGCCGTCAGGCCGCTGACCGAGGCCGACGAAACGATGTCGTAGACCTTGACCGTCGAACGATCGCGGCCGACCCATATCGCCACCAGCGCGGCGGCCACGAGCAACACCACGGTGAAAATTCCCGCCAGCAAGGCATGACTACGGTTTTCCATTGCCTGCGTCCTTTGGTGCAAGATCCCCGAGCGCGCGTCTGCCGCGCTCGCCCAGGAAAAAACTTTGAATGAAAGGGTGGTCGATCTTCAGGATCTCGGCGACCGTATCGCAAGCGATGACCCGCTTGTCGGCCAGCACCGCCACGCGTGTGGCCAGGGCCAGCAAGGTATCGAGATCGTGGGTGACCATGACCACCGTGAAGCCGAGCTGCCGGTGCAGGCTGCGCACCAGCTCGACGAATTCGTCGGAGCGCAGCGGGTCCAGGCCCGCCGTCGGTTCGTCCAGAAAGAGCAGCTCGGGATCCAGCGCCAGCGCGCGCGCCAGGGCCACGCGCTTGATCATGCCGCCGGACAAATCGGAAGGATTTTTCAGAGCGTCGTTCGCATTGAGCCCGACCATGTCCAGCCGGCTCATCACCACGTCCTGGATCAGATCCTCGGGCAGCGTGCGCAGTTCGCGCAAGGGCAAGGCGATGTTGTCGAACACGGACAGCGCCGAAAACAGCGCGCCGGCCTGAAACAGCATGCCCCAGCGCTCCGACAGCCGCCGCCGCTCACGCATGGTCAGCGTGGTGATATCCCGGCCCAGAATGCGGATCTCGCCCGCGGCGGGCTGACTCAGCCCGATGATCTGCCGCAGCAGCACGGTCTTGCCCGAGCCCGACCCGCCCACCAGCACGAGGATCTCGCCGGGATAAACCGTGAGATTGAGATTGTCGTGCACGACGTGGTCGCCAAAGGCGGTGCGCAGGCCCGAGACCGAGATCACCGGCGTGACGGTCAGGCAATCATCGGGAATGAGGGCGGTATCCATCAGATGCCCATCTTGCTGAAAATCACCGCATACAGGGCATCGACCAGAATGACGCCGGTGATCGATGTCACCACGGACGTGGTCGTGCCGCGCCCCAGGCTTTCGGTGTCGGGCTTGATGCGCAGACCGAAATGGCAGGCCACCAGCGCGATCAGCACGCCGAAGGACACCCCTTTGAAGATCCCGATCCAATAATTGGTGAGCGTAATGGCTTGGGGCAGCGACTCGATGAACCATTGCGCCGATATCCCCAACTGCATCTGCGCGGCCAGCATGCCGCCCATGAGCGCCATGGCGTCGGTCCACAGCACGAGCAAGGGCATGGTCAGCGCCAGCGCGACCACGCGCGGCAAGATGAGCCGCTGGCTATGCGAAATGCCCATCACGCTCATCGCATCGAGCTCCTGGGTCACGCGCATCACGCCGATTTGCGCCGTGATGGCCGAGCCCGAGCGGCCGGCCACCAGAATGGCGGCCAGCACCGGCCCGAGCTCCCGCACGATGGAGACCCCCAGCAGGCGCACGATGAAGCGATCGGCGCCGAAGATCTGCAATTGCTGGGCGGACAGATAGGACAGCACCACACCGATGAGAAAGCCGACCAGCGCGGTAATGCCCAGCGCCTGAGCACCGGTGCGGTAGACCTGCGCGGAAATTTCACGCCAGGGGCCGCGCGAAGGACGCAGGACGAGACCGACGAAGTCGATCATCAACTGACCCAGCATGCGCACCAGCCGCAGGCCGTTATGGGCGGCGTCGAACAGCGCCTGGCCGATGGCCGTCAGCCAGCTCAGGCGATCCGGCGCCGGCTCGTGCGGCGCGGCCTGGCCAGGGTTGGCGGCCAGGGCATCGAACACCTCGCGCTGGCCGTCGGTCAGGCGCAGGCGCTCGGGCAGGCGTTCGCCCCAGGCGCGCCACAATACGTTCGCGCCTATGGTGTCCAGCCGCTCGATGCCGCGCAAATCCCAGCGCGTGTGCGCATCGGCTTGCGACAGGGCATCCCGGCGGGCTTTGACCTGGCCGCGCGCGGCCAGAGCCTGCAGGCTCCAGTCACCTGCCAGATAGATCACGGCGCCTTCCCTGCGCAGGGGAGGCGCCTGACAATCGCGGTCGGGCTGTCGTTGCTGATGCATGGCGTGATGAAAAACAGGGATTCTAGCCGTTACACATCATATAACGCCCAGATGACGCAGCCCGTTGCCCTACAATTCCGCCCATCATGCCCGTCCACGCCCTAGACCTGCCTGCCCCCGATGCGCTGCAACACGCCCTTGGGGCGCGTCTGCCCGGATTCACCCATGTGCAATGGGTGGCCAGCACCGGCTCGACCAATGCCGACCTGCTGGCGCGCGCGCGCCAGCACCGCGACGCCAAGCCCTGGCTGCTGGGCGCGCATCTGCAGGAAGCCGGCCGCGGCCGGGCCGGCCGCGCCTGGAAGAACCGCAGCGGCGCCACGCTGATGTTCTCCTGCGCCTTCGATGTGCGCCTGCCGCCCGCCCAGTTGCCGGCCATCTCGCCATTGGCGGGGCTGGCCGCCTGTGAAGCGCTGCGGCGCTTGAGCGGGCACCCCGGCGTCTGTGTCAAATGGCCCAACGATGTGCAGTGGCATGACGCCAAGCTGGCCGGCGTGCTGGCCGAGACCACCCGCAACCCGGATGGCGACGGCCATACCGTCGTCATCGGCATGGGCCTGAACCTGCGTGACGCCGAAACGCTCTCGGCCAACCTCGACCGCGCCATCGCCGACTGGTCGCAGGTCGAAGGCCATACCCGCGCCCATGAGGCAGCCGATATCGTGCAGGCGGCCGCCCTGGCCTGGCAACAGGCCGTGGCCGACCTCGAACAGCACGGTTTTGCCGCCTTCGTCGACCGCTACGCGCAAGGCGACGCGCTGGCCGGGCGCATGGTCAACGTGATCGACCGCGGCGAGGTGCTCTACAGCGGGCAGGCCGCCGGCGTCGATGCCTACGGCCGGCTGCAGGTCCAGTGCGCCAGCGGCCTGGTGGCCGTGACCGCGGGCGAAATCTCGGTGCGCCCCCAACCATGATCCTGCTCATCGACTCCGGCAACAGCCGCCTGAAACTCGGCTGGCTCGACCCCCAAAGCGGGGCGCGCGAACCCGCCCCCGTGGCCTTTGATAATCTCGATCTGCAAGCCCTGGGCGCCTGGCTGCAAACCCTGGAGCGCCAGCCCTCGCGGGCCATCGGCGTGAATGTGGCCGGCGCGCAGCGGGGCGCGGCCATCGCCGCGGCGCTCAACGGCTGCCCCATCGAATGGATGCGGCCGCGCAACGAGGCGCTGGGCATGATCAACGCCTACCGCAATCAGGAGCAGCTTGGCGCGGACCGCTGGGCCGCCATGCTGGGCCTGCGCATGCGCCTGCCCGAAAACCACCCGCCTGCCCTGCTGGCGTCCTTCGGCACGGCGACCACCCTGGACACCTTGAGCCCGGACAATGCCTTCGCGGGCGGCCTCATTCTGCCCGGACCGGCCATGATGCGCGGTGCGCTGGTGCACGGCACGGCCAATCTGCCGCTGGCCGAAGGGCCGGTCACCCTTTACCCGACCGACACCCACGAAGCCATCGCCACCGGCATCGCCGCCGCGCAGGCCGGCGCGCTGGTGCGCCAATGGCTGGCGGGCCATCAACGTTATGGCGAAGTGCCCGAGGTCTATGTCGCCGGCGGCGGCTGGACCGAAGTCCAGCCCGAGATAGAACGCCTGCTGCAGCTTGTCGGCGCCGGCCTGGGCGCGGCCCCCGCGCCCGTTTTCCTGCGGGCGCCCGTGCTCGATGGCCTGGCCGCCCTGGCGGCCGACCGGGCACACTGATACGAGAGGATTCCGATGCGCATCCTGTTTCTGGTGCTTCTGCTGGCCAATCTCTGGGCTTATGGGCTGGGCCAGGGCTGGTTGGGGCCGCGCCCCGATGACGAAGGCCGCGACCCCCGCCGCCTGAAGCAAGAGCTCAATGCCGCCCAGATCAGCGTCACGCCCCGCAGCCAGGGCTAACGGCCCGTTCTGCGCTCGGCGCCCAGCATGTCCCGCAGCGCGGCGAGACTGCGCGCTACCGCGCCTTTGTGATCCTGGGTCCAGGTCCGCGCGGCGCAGGCGCGCCGCTGCAGCAAGGCCGGATCGGCCAGCCACTGCGCGGCCAGTTGCAAGGCCTGACGGGCATCATGCACACGCTCGGCCGCGCCCGCCTCGATGGCATCGCGCGTGGCCTGTTCAAAATTGAAAGTATGCGGGCCGGTGATCACCGGCGTACCCACCGCGCAAGCCTCGATGAGGTTCTGCCCGCCCAGCGGCACGAAACTGCCGCCGATGATGGCCACGTCGGCGGCCGCATAATAAAACGGCATTTCGCCCAGGGTGTCGCCCACCACGAGGTCGATATCCGGTCCGGGTGCGGCCTGCAGCGCCGAGCGGCGCACCACGCGCATCCCCAAACCCTGTGCCTGCTCCCAGGCTTGATCAAAACGCTGCGGATGGCGCGGTATCAGCAGGAACAGGGGCCGCGGCCGGGGCAGCTCGCGCAGGGCCAGCAGAAACAGCGCGTCTTCGCCCTCGCGCGTGCTGGCGATCGCCACGACGGGCCGGCCGACGGTTTCACGCCAGGCATGGCCGGCACGCAGTTGTGCCGGCGGCAGATCGACATCGAATTTGAGGTTGCCCGTCACGGTGACGGCGCGCGCGCCCGCGGCCTCTAGGCGCTGGGCGTCGGCCTGCGTCTGCGCCAATGCCTGTTGCAGGCCGGCCAGCGCCTCGCGCATCACGCGCCCCATGCGCAGCGAGGCTCGCAACGAGCGCGCCGAGAAGCGCGCGCTCACCAGCGCCATCGGCACCTCGCTGGCGCGCGCGGCCGCCAGCAGATTGGGCCAGAGTTCACGCTCGATGATCAGGCCGCAACGCGGGGCGTAATGGTCGAAGAAACGGCGGCAGGCGCGCGGAAAATCGTAAGGCAGCCAGGCCTGGCGCAACTGGCCGCGGGCGATGGCCTGGCCAAACAGGCGCGCGCCCTCGGCGCGGCCCGTTGCGGTCATGTGCGTCAGCAACACGGGCAGCCCTTGGGCCAGCAAGGCCGTCACCAGCGGCTGGGCCGCACGGGTCTCGCCCAGGCTCACGGCATGCACCCAGACCGCGCCGCGCAGGGCGCCGGCTTCGGGATGGCCAAAACGCGTACGCGCCAGCACCTCCCAGTCGCCCGGCACGCGCTTGGACCGCCGCCACATGCCCAGCCACAACAGCGGCGCTGCCAAGCAAAATAAACCGGTATAGAGGCCGCGCCGCACGTCCGCCTCCGCTTAGCGCGCCGCCAGCGCCTGCTCCACCGCAGCCATGACGGCCTCGCGTGACGGAGAGGCGCCGCGATCACCGAGGCTGGCGGTGTAATTGGACCCGACCAGCGGGGTGCGCACGGGCGTGGACGCGCGGTAGATGCCGATGGTCGGCCGACCCAGCGCCGCCGACAGGTGGGTCAGACCGCTATCCAGACCCACCATGAGACGCGAGCCGGCCAGCACCCGCGCCACCGAGGTCAGATCCATGCGCGGCAGCACTTCCACCCCGTCCATGCCCGCGACCAGCAGGCGGGCGCGCTCGGCTTCCTGATCATTGCCGGCCAGCAGGCGCAGCGTGCAGCCGGCGTCCTGCAGGCGGCGGAACACGGCCCGCCAGTCTTCTTCGGGCCAGAGTTTGTCCTCGCGGCTGGCCGAGGGCATGATCACGGCATAGCCGCGATCGGTATCCAGATGGTGCAGGCGCCGGCCCGCCTCGACAACGGGCGGGTTGGCCGGACGCGAAAAAAAGGCCTGCAACCCGAAGTCGGGCGCGCCGCTATAGGTGTAGCCGAAGGTCTGCGCCGCGAGCTTGCGCTGCCGAATGACGGCGGGCTGCCAGAACTCGACCCGGTGCCGCACGTTGTAGAACAGCGAGGCCAGCGGCTCGCGCGCCGAGCGCCAGTCCAGCCCATGCCGCACGCCCCGGGTCTGGCGGACCAGCCAGGCCGATTTGAGCAGCGCCTGCATGTCCAGGACGATGTCATAGGGTTCGCTGCGCAGGCGTTCGGCCAGGGCACGGCGCTCGGCGCGCACCTGCTCCGACCACCACGCTTTGCGCCAGCGTCTGTGCGCCACCTTGATGACATTGCCGACGGCCGGATGCCAGCCGGGAATCTCGGCGAATGCTTCTTCCGCAATCCAATCTATCTGGGCATCGGGCACATGGCGGGCAATGTCAGAAATTGCGGGCAGCATGTGCACCAGATCGCCCAAAGAGGACGTGCGAACGATCAATATGCGGGTAGGCATCAACGCTAGGCGCACCCGGAAATCGGGCGCTGGATCTTGTAAACCCTCGGAATTTACATCAATTAGCCAAGCGGCTGGTCAGACAGGCAGTTGCCCGGTCCGCCGCGCCTCCTCCAGGCTGACCGCCTGCCGGTCGCGCGCCGACATCAAAGCGGGGGCCTGAGGCCAGCGGATGCCGAGGGCGGGATCATCCCAGCGCAAGGCGCGCTCATGCGCCGCCGAGTAATACGCCGTGACCTTGTAGACCACCTCAGAGCCCTGGGCCAAGGCCAGAAAGCCATGCGCGAACCCCGCCGGCACCCACAGGCTGCGACGATTGCCGGCCGACAGCGTCTCCCCGACCCACTGGCCGAAGGTCGGCGACCCGGGCCGGATATCGACGGCGACATCGAACACTTCGCCGGCCACCACGCTCACCAGCTTGCCCTGGGCATGCGGCGCCAATTGGTAATGCAAGCCGCGCAACACGCCGCGCTCCGAGCAGGAGTGGTTCTCCTGCACGAAGGGCCCGGGCGCGGGCTGGCCGTGGGCACGCAGGCCCGCCTCGAAGACATCCTGGCGAAACCGCTCGGCAAACCAGCCTCTGCCATCGCTGAGCACCTGCGGCGCGATCACCAGCACGCCGGGCAAGGCGGTCGCATGGATGTTCATGGCCGCCCCTCCTGCAGCACCCGCAACAGGTATTGGCCGTAGCCGTTGGCACCGATGCGGCGCGCCTGCGCCGCGAGCTGGTCGGCATCGATCCAGCCAGCCTGGTAGGCGATTTCCTCCAGGCAGGCGATCTTCAGACCCTGGCGCTGCTCGATGGTGTTCACGAAATGGCCGGCCTCCATCAACGCCTCGTGCGTGCCGGTGTCCAGCCAGGCGAAGCCGCGGCCCAGCAGCTCGACGCGCAGGTCGCCGCGCGCCAGATAACACTGATTGATGTCGGTGATTTCCAGTTCGCCACGCGCCGACGGCTGGAGCCCGCGCGCCATCGCGATGACGTCATTGTCATAGAAATACAGACCCGTCACCGCGAAGTTCGAGCGCGGCTGAGCGGGCTTCTCTTCGATGCTGACGGCTCGTTGCTGCGCATCGAAGGCCACCACGCCGTAGCGTTGCGGATCCCGCACCTGATAGCCGAACACCGTCGCCCCTTGCGCCCGGGCGGCGGCCGCCTGCAGCAAGGGCGTGAAATGGTGGCCATAGAAAATGTTGTCGCCCAGGATGAGGCAGACCGGATCCTGGCCAATGAAGTGCTCGCCGATCAAAAATGCCTGGGCCAGCCCCTCGGGCGCGGTCTGCGTGGCGTAGCTCAGGCTCAGGCCGAAGGCCGATCCGTCGCCCAGCAGCCGCTGAAAGCCGGCCAGATCGGCCGGCGTGGTGATGAGCAGGATGTCGCGGATCCCGGCCAGCATCAATACCGACAGCGGGTAATACACCATGGGTTTGTCGTAGACCGGCAGCAATTGCTTGGACAGGCCCAGCGTGGCCGGGTACAGCCGGCTGCCGGTGCCGCCGGCCAGGACGATGCCTTTGTGGATCATGCCTCGTGCCTCCAGGGACTGGCGCGCCAATCCGCCAACAACCGGTCCACGCCCTCACGCCAGTCCGGCAGGCGCAGGCCGAACGTCGCCTGCAGCCGGCTGCAATCCAGGCGCGAGTTCAGCGGCCGGGCCGCGGGCTGAGGATAGTCCGCAGTGCTGATCGCCTGCACGGCCGGCACGCGCACGGCCCAGCCCAGGCGCCGTGCCTGCTCGATGACGTATTGCGCATAAGCATGGCGCGAGACGGCGCCGGCGGCGGCCAGGTGGTATAGCCCGCCGACCGCGGGCCGGGCCAGCGCCTGGCGCAAGGCCAGTGCCGTCACGTCGGCGACCAGATCCGCGCTCGTCGGCGCCCCGATCTGATCATCGACCATGCGCATGCGCGCCGCGCTGGCCGCCAGCCGCAACACGCTGCGCGGAAAGTTCTCACCGTGCAGGCCATAGACCCAGGAGGTGCGCAGCACCAGATGGTGCGCGCCGCTTGCATGCACGGCCTGATCGCCGGCCAGCTTGCTGCGGCCATAGGCATTGAGCGGCGCGGCGGGGCTGTCCTCGGCGCGCTCGCCCTGCCCCGCGCCGTCATAGACGTAGTCGCTGGAGTAATGCACCAGCCACCCTCGACTGGCGCGCATGTGCCGCGCCAGCAGCTCGGGTGCCTCGGCGTTGACGCGCATGGCCTGCTGCGGCTGGGTCTCGGCCAGGTCCACGGCGGTGAACGCCGCCGCATTGACCAGGATGTCCGGAGCGGCCTGGCGCACGAGGCGCTGTAGGCCATCGAGATCGGCCAGGTCCAGGCCGCCATCGCGCCCCAGCGCCTGCACCTGCCCCAATGGCGCAAGCGCCCGTCTGAGCGCGCGGCCCACCTGCCCGTCCTTGCCCAGCAGCAGAATCTTCATGATCCGTCCGCGCTCATCCAGCGCGCCCGATAGGCCCCGCTTTCGATGTCCTCGACCCATTCGGGATGGTCGAGATACCAGGCCACTGTCTTGGCCAGCCCGCTGCGGAAATCCTCGCGCGGCGTCCAGCCGAGTTCGGCGGCCGCTTTGCCGCTATCGAGCGCGTAACGCCGGTCGTGCCCGGGCCGATCGGCCACATGGGCGATGAGATCACGGTAATGACCCTCGGCGGGCGGACGCCACGTTTGCAGGAGGTCGCACAATTGCTGCACCACCTCCAGATTGCGCAGCTCACAGGAGCCGCCGATGTTGTAGGCCTGCCCTGGCCGGCCGTGATGCAGCACCGCGCACAAGGCACGCGCATGGTCTTCCACGTAGAGCCAATCGCGCACCTGATCGCCAGCGCCGTAGATGGTCAGCGGCCAGCCCCGCAGGGCCGACAGCAGCATGAGCGGGATCAGCTTCTCCGGAAACTGGCAGGGTCCGTAGTTGTTCGAAGCGTGGGTGACCAGCACCGGCAGCCCATAGGTACGCTGCCAGGCGCGCGCCAGATGGTCGGCGCCGGCTTTGCTGGCGGCATAGGGGGAGCTAGGCGCGTAGGGGCTGGTCTCGATGAAGCGTCCGGCCCGGTCTCCCAGGTCGCCATAGACTTCGTCGGTCGATACCTGCAGAAAACGGAATGCCTCCCGCGCCGGCGCCGGCAACTGGGCCCAATACGCACGGGCCGTCTCCAGCAGCACATAGCTGCCGACCAGATTGGTCTGGATGCATTCGCCCGGACCGTCGATGGAGCGGTCGACGTGCGACTCGGCCGCCAGATGGATGACGGCATCGGGGCGATGCCGCTCGAAGACCGCCTGCAAGGCCGCACGATCGCAGATATCCACCCGCTCGAAGGCATGGCGGGGATGCGAGGCGCACTCTTGCAAAGACGCGAGATTGCCGGCGTAGCTGAGCTTGTCGACGTTGACCACGCTGTCCTGCGTGTCGCGGACGAGGTGCCTGACCAGGGCCGAACCGATGAAACCGGCACCGCCGGTAATCAGGATTTTCATGAAGGCATGTACTGCAAGACCGCGGCCGGGCCGGCCGCAGGCCCCCATTGTAGCCAGTGCCTTGCCGGGCGCGGCGGCCGCCCGGCAACCCTGAACCGGACGAAGCCCCGAAATAGATAACAGAAATTTGCAATGCAATTCCCTATAATCCGCCCGCGCCGCGCAAGCGGCCGCACCCTTTCCCTGCCTGACCCGTCCGCCCGGGCGCACACGATCTCGATGCTCAACCGTTTGTTTTCCTGGCTGCTGGTCGCTTCCATCACCGCCATGCCCACGCTGTTACTGACCACCTCCGGTGGCGGCAGCGCGGCCTTCTATCTCGCCATTCTGCTCTGCCTGGCCGTGCTGGCCAGCGCCGGCCGACCGCCCGATCTGCGCGACTACCGCCACCTCATGCTGGCCGCCGGCGCTCCGCTGGCGGTGATGTTGTTCAGCAGCGCCCTGCACGCCAGCTGGAGCAACGCCACGCTGGAACGCGGCCTGCGGCTGGCGCTGGGACTGCCCCTGTTGCTGGCGGCCGTGCATGCCGTGGGCGCGGACCGCCTGAAGCAAGCCCTCTGGGGCATCCTGGCGGCGGGCTGGGCCGGCACCGCCACCCTCATCACGCTGGTGCACGGCAATCTGGCCCGCCGGCCGCTGACCGATCAGTACAACGCGGTCGGGTACGGCAACCTCCTGCTGCTGTTCGCCGTTCTGTCCCTGTTCTCCTTGAGCTGGCGGCTCACGCGTTACGTCCGGCTGGAGAACGCCTTCAAGCTGCTGACGCTGCTGACCGCCTTCACAGGCTTCATCCTGACCCAGACGCGCAGCGGCTGGGTCGCGCTGCCGGTGTTCGTCGTGCTGGCCCTGGTCGTCTATGCCCGCATCCGCCACCCGCTGCGCCTGGCGGCCGCGGCGCTGGGCATTCTGGCCGTGCTGATGGCGCTGGGCTCGCTCAACGCCTCGCTGCGCGAGCGCGTCGACCAGGGTGTGATGCAATTCCGCGAATGCCAGACTGCCCCCCTGAGCAACACCTCGATCTGTATACGCCTGCAGCTCTGGCGCGCGGCCTGGACGATGATGCAGGACAACCCCCTCAAGGGCGCGGGTCCTGCGGGCTTCGCCCCGCAACTGCCCGAACTGGCCGCCCGCGACGTGGTCTCGCCTCACGTCGCGCGCGAATTCGGCGAACCGCACAACGACCTTCTCGATGCCCTGGCGCTCTACGGCATCCCCGGCGGCCTCGCCCTCCTGCTGCTCTACGCCGTGCCCGCAGCGCTGTTTACGCGCCGCCTGGCCTACCGTCTGCCGCAATCCCGGCGCGCGGCGGCAGCCATGGGCCTGGCCGTCTGCCTGGGCTTTGCCCTTTTCGGCCTGACCGAGCTGATGTTCCGGGGCATGCGCACCGTCGGCTTCTACGCCCTGCTGGTCGCGCTGTTCGCCGTGCTCTCCGAGCCCGGGCATGGCGCCGGGCGGCGATTGAGCGCACAATAAGTCCAAAGACCCGGCCACGGAAGCCGGGCTCGTAAGCTGGGATCGCAACACAGCTAGGAGACAGCCATGCGCATAGCCGATGCTCAATGGGTTCCCTCCACGCCGCACCAAACCTGGGATGCGCTGTTCGATCCCGCGGTTTTGCAGCGGTGCCTGCCGGGATGCATCCGCGTCAACCGCCTGACCGACACCGAGTACACGATCACCGTGCGCGCCAAGGTCGGCGGCATGGACGCCGAATACGAAGGCGAGATCCTCGTTTCGGACCTCAAACCGCCGGAAAGTTGTTCGCTGGCCTTCGACGGCAAGGGGGCCGCGGCCGGGCTGGCCATCGGTACCGCCCAGGTGAGCCTAAGCCCCAAAGACCACGGCACCCGCATTTCCTACACCGTGGCGGCGATGGCCGGCGGCAAGCTCGCCGCCCTGGGCGAGCCCGCCATCCTCAAAGCCGGCGGCAAGATCATCGACAAGTTCTTCGATGCCTTCGGCAGCCATGTGGCCGCCCAGCCCCGCCAGGCGCCCCCGCCACCGCCCCCGGCGCCGGAGCCGCGCGGCCTGGTGGCCTCGCGCTGGTCCTGGGTCATGGCGCTAGCGGTGGTGGTGATGCTCGTGGGTTATCACACCCTGTTCAAATAAGCCGTCCGTGCCGGTGATATTCTTGCCGGCATGACTGCTCCTGCAACCGAATCAGAAACTTCTCCGCACTCCCGTCGCGACCTGCTCATGGCCATGGCGGGGGTGTCAGCCACCGTCGTTCTGGTGGCCTTCGACTCCACCATCGTCAGCACGACGCTGCCCCGGGTCGCCGAGGCCCTCAACGGCATGGCGCTGTATGCCTGGGTGGGCACAGGCTATCTGCTGGCCACCGCCGCCTCCATCCTCATCTTCGGCCGCCTGGGCGATATGTTCGGACGCAAACCGCTGATGCTGGTGTCCGTCTCGCTGGTGGCGTTGGGTTCCATCGCCTGCGGGCTGTCGCAGAGCATGACGCAGTTGATCGCCTTCCGCACCCTGCAGGGGGTGGGCGGGGGGATGATGATCGCCACGGCCTTTGCCGCCCCGGCCGATCTGTTTCCCGATGCCCGCGAGCGGGTGCGCTGGATGGCCCTGGTCTCGGCGGCGTTCGCCATGGCCAGCGGCATCGGGCCGGTGCTGGGCGGCGCGGCCACGCAGGCGCTGGGCTGGCGCGCCGCGTTTTTCATCGCCCCCATCGCCGCGGTGGTGGCCCTGTTCCTGCTGGCGCGCTATTTTCCGCGCATCGCCCCGGCCCACGCCAAGGCGGGGCGGATCGACTGGCTGGGCGGGCTGCTGCTCATCATCCTGGTCGCCGCGCCCCTGGCGGCCATGGAGCTGGCCTTTGCCCCGGGCGACAGCGCCCGGCCGGCTTTGGCCGCCGGCCTGGCCATCGCGGCGGTGGCCGCCGGCTGCTGCCTCATTCCTCACCAACGGCGCGTGGCCTCGCCGATCTTCCCCTTGCGCATTCTCTCCGGCCCGGAGCCGCGCCTGCTCAACCTCGCCGCGGTGGCCGTTGGCGCGACCATGTTCATCCTGGTGTTCTACAGCCCCTTGCTGCTGCAGCAAGTGCTGCACTACAGCCCCAGCGAAGCCGGCCTGCTGCTCACGCCGCTGGTGGCCGCCATTTCTCTGGGCAGCATCATCAATGGCCGCTTGTTTCCCAAGCAGGCCGAGCCGCAGCGCCTGATGGTCTTCGGCGGTCTCTTGCTCGCGGCCGGCTCGGCCATGGTGCTGGCCACCGGAGAAGGCACGTCGACCTGGTGGATCGTCGCGGCATTCGCCGTCAACGGCACCGCCCTGGGCTTTTTGCTGCCCAATCTGACGCTGTTCATGCAGATGCTGAGCGAACGGCGCGACGTGGGCGTGGCCTCGGCCCTGGTCCAGACCACCCGCGCGGTGGGCAGCGCGGCGGGTACGGCGCTGGTGGGAATCGCGATCTCGCATACGTCGGTGCTCATCGGGGTCCGCATCGGCCTGACGCTGTGTCTGGCACTGTCGCTGCTGACCGCGGTCATCGCCCAACGCATCAAAATGAAAAACGTCATCACCCGCCGCGCCTGATCGGACCACCATGCAACGTCGCGAACTTCTGGAATTGATTGCGCTGGCTGCCGTCTGGGGCGGCTCCTTTCTATTCATGCGGCTGGCGGTGCCGGAGTTCGGCCCCGCGGCGCTGATCGAGCTGCGCGTCGGCCTGGGCGCGCTGGTGCTGCTGCCCCTGGCCATCCTGCGCGGCCGCCTGGGCATCATGGCGCGCCACTGGAAGGCCATCTTCGTGGTGGGGATGTTCAACGCCGCCCTGCCCTTTCTGCTCTATGCCTACGCCTCCCTCTCGCTGGGCGCGGGCTTTCTGTCGGTCGCCAACGCCGTCACGCCGGTCTGGGGCGCGGTCATCGGCTGGGTGTGGCTGCGCGATCGGCTGCCGGCCATGCGTGTGCTGGGCCTGGCGATCGGCTTTCTCGGCATCGTGGTGCTGGTGTGGGACAAGCTGCAGTTCCAGCAAGGCGGCACCGGGCCGGCCGTGCTGGCCGCGATCGCCGCGCCCCTGTTCTACGGCATCGCCGCCAACTGGACCAAACGCTTTCTGAGCGGCGTGGACGCGCTGGCCAATGCCACCGGCAGCATGCTCAGCGCCACCTTGGTCTTGCTGCCGCTGGCCATCGCGCATTGGCCCGAACAGGCCGTATCGTCGCAAGCGTGGATCGCCACGGTCTTGCTCGCGGTGCTGTGCACGGGCGTGGCCTATGTGATCTTCTTCCGTCTGATCCTGGTATTGGGCCCGACGGCGGCGGTCAGCGTCACTTTTCTCGTACCGGTGTTCGGGGTGTTCTGGGGCGTGACGCTGCTCGGAGAAGACCTCACGCCCCGCATGATCACCGGGGCGGGCATCATCCTGGCGGGTACCGCCCTGGCCCTGGGCCTGCTCCCGCCCAAGAAGCGCTGAGCGCGCTCAGAACTTGTCGGCGCGCCCCGTCAGGGCCACGCCGACGCGCAGCGCCGTATACGCCAGGACGTCCACCGCGCGCCACATCCAGCTGCGCCGCTGGTAATCCAGGGGGCGGATAAGCTGGCCGCCATCGGCGATGGCGCGCTCCAGCCGCGCTTGCAGATCCCGGGCAAAGGCGGGGTCATCCACCACGATATTGGCCTCCCGCGCCAACAGCAGGCTGAAGGGATCCAGGTTCGACGACCCCACCGTGGCGATGTCGTCTATCACCGCCACCTTGGCGTGCAGATAAGCCGGCATGTACTCGTAGATTTCGATGCCGTCGCGCAGCAACTGATCGTAAAGCGAACGCGTGGCGAAATACTGCAGATAGTATTCGGGCCGGCCCTGCAGCAGCAGGCGCACCCGCACGCCCCGGGCGGCGGCCTGGGCCAGCGTGCGCCGAAACTGCCGGCCCGGAAAGAAATACGCATTGGCGATCAGGACCTCGCGCCCGGCATGCTCGATGCCGTTGAGGTAAGCCCGCTCAAACGTCTGCCGGAAACGCAGGTTGTCGCGCAGCACCAAGGCGGCGCGCAGGCTGCCGCAAGCGCGGCCGTGCTGCGGCTGCGGCCGGCGCAGGCGCAACCGGCGCCAATCCGAAGGATGGCGCCGCAAGCGCGCCCAGCTCAGCCTGACCCACAACAGATCCTGGGCATAGATGATTTGCGGCACCAGCGGCCCTTCGATGCGCACGGCAAAGTCAAAGCGCGGGCCCGGAATATCGTCGGTCGGATCGAGGTCGTCATAGTCATCGACGATGTTGATGCCCCCGACGAAAGCCATGGCCGCGTCGATGACGGTGACTTTGCGATGCAGGCGGCGCAAGCGATTGCGCGAGAACGCCAAGCGCCCCAGCCAGCGGGGTTCGGGGCGGAACACGCGGCAGTGCCCGCCGGCGGCATGGATGCGCTGCACCACTTCCGGCACGGTCGCCGCGCTGCCGAAACCGTCGAGCACCACCCGCACTTTGACGCCGCGCTGCGCGGCGCGCTCCAGGCAGTCGAGCACCTGCCGGCCGGTGCGGTCCAGAATGAAGATATAGGTTTCCAGATGCACGCTCACGCTGGCCTGATCAATGGCCGCGCACAGCGCCGGGAAGAAATCCGCGCCGTTCTGCAGGAGATCGATCGCATTGCCGTCCGTCCAGGACAGACGGGCAGTGTCGGCCCTCACGGCAACTCGAGCTCCGTGAGCAAAGGCGCGTGATCGGACAGCCGTGCCCATTGACGCCCTCGCAAGACCCGGGCGCTGCGCACCGCAAAGCCGCGCTGGTAGATGCGATCGAGGCGGAACCACGGGAACAGCGCCGGAAACGTACGGGGCGGCGGCAAGGGGCAATAGGCGCCGCCCATGCCCAATTGGTTGCTGCGCTCGATGACGGCGCTATTGCCCGGCACGCCGCGCAACACGTCGCTTAGCCGGCGCATGGAGTCACGCAGGCGAGGCAGCTCGCCCCCCGAGCTGCGCGGCGCATGCGAGAACACTTCATACAAGCCCAGTTGCTGCACGAACTGCGGGGCCAGTTTGTCGCCCCAGTCATTGAAGTCGCCCGCGATGAGCAAGGGCGCATTGTCGGGCACTTCGGCGCGGATGCGCTCGATCAGTGCCTGGATCTGGCGCTGACGGCTGCTCGCGAACAGCCCCAGATGCACCACCAGACAATGCACTTCGGTGCCGCCCACATCGATCCGGGCGTGCAGCAGACCGCGCTGCTCCAGCTTGTGATCGGAGATGTCCTGGTTGAAATGATCGAGAATCTGAAACCGCGACAGCAGCGCATTGCCGTGATCGGTCGCATCGCGCACGGCATTGCGGCCGTAGGCGACATTCAGGTGCAGCGCCGCGCCCAGCGATTCATGCTGGGCATGCAGTATGGAGGAGGTTTCGTTGCGCCCCTGAACCTCCTGGAGGAACACCAGGTCAGGACGCAGGCCGTACAGGCCCAGGCGCAGGTCATGCAATGACTCATGGCGCCCAAGGGCAGAACGCCCCTTGTGGATGTTGTAGCTGACGACTCGAATAAGCGACATGAACCGTATGGCGCCTCATCTGGTCAGGAGTCTCGGCAAGCACGGCCCGGACCCTCCTGAGGCCTCGGGCCGGCGCGGCACCGCATCACGCGGCACCGCACCCTGAGCTTACTTCATTTCACTTCGGTGTTGCGCAGGCGGATGTGCAGCTCGCGCAATTGCTTGTCATCGACCGACGAAGGCGCTTGCGTGAGCAGGCACTGCGCACGCTGCGTCTTCGGGAAAGCGATGACGTCGCGGATGGATTCCGCGCCCGTCATCATCGTGACGATGCGGTCCAGACCGAAGGCGATGCCGCCGTGCGGGGGCGCGCCGTACTGCAGCGCGTCGAGCAGGAAGCCGAACTTCTCGCGGGCTTCCTCGGCGCCGATCTTCAGCGCGCGGAAGACCTTGCTCTGCACTTCCTCGCGATGGATACGCACCGAACCGCCGCCAATTTCCCAGCCGTTGAGCACCATGTCGTAGGCCTTCGCAAACGCCTTGCCCGGATCGGTTTGCAGGAAGTCCTCGTGGCCGTCCTTCGGGCTGGTGAAGGGGTGATGCGCGGCAGTGTAGCGGCCCTCTTCTTCGTCGTACTCGAACATGGGGAAGTCCACCACCCACAGCGGACGCCAGCCGCCGGTGAACAGGCCCGTCTTCTTGCCGAACTCGCTGTGGCCGATCTTCACGCGCAGCGCGCCGATGGCATCGTTGACCACCTTGGCGCGGTCGGCGCCGAAGAAGATGATGTCGCCGTCTTGCGCGCCGCTGCGCTTGACCAGTTCGGCCAGGGCGGCGTCGTGCAGGTTCTTGACGATGGGCGACTGCAGGCCCTCACGGCCTTTGCCCGTTTCGTTGACCTTGATGTAGGCCAGGCCTTTGGCGCCATAGATGCCGACGAACTGGGTATAGGCGTCGATCTCGCTACGCGAGAGTTCCGCGCCACCCGGCACGCGCAGCGCCACGACGCGGCTGCCCGCGGTGGTGGCGGCCGAAGCGAAGACCTTGAAATCCACATCGCGCATGATGTCGGTCACGTCCGTGAACTCCAGGTTCACGCGCAGATCCGGCTTGTCCGAACCGTAGCGGGCCATCGCTTCGGTCCAGGTCATCATGGGGAAAGACTCGGGCAGATCGACGTTCTGAACCACCTTGAAGACGTGGCGGATCATGCTTTCAAAGATGGCGCGGATCTCGGTTTCGCTCAGGAACGAGGTTTCGCAATCGATCTGCGTGAACTCCGGCTGGCGGTCAGCGCGCAGATCTTCGTCGCGGAAGCATTTGGTGATCTGGTAGTAGCGGTCAAAGCCCGAGACCATCAGCATCTGCTTGAACAGCTGCGGCGATTGCGGCAGGGCGAAGAAATGACCGGCGTTCACGCGCGAGGGCACGAGATAGTCGCGCGCGCCTTCGGGCGTGCTCTTGGTCAGCATCGGCGTTTCGATATCGATGAAGCCGAGCTGGTCGAGGAACTTGCGCACTTCGATGGACACCCGGTAGCGCAGCATGAGGTTGCGCTGCATCTGCGGACGGCGCAGGTCCAGCACGCGGTGCGTCAGCCGGGTGGTTTCCGAGAGATTGTCGTCGTCGAGCTGGAAAGGCGGCGTCACCGAGGCGTTCAGGATCTCGACTTCGCGGCACAGCACTTCGATCTCGCCCGAGGCCAGCTCGGCGTTGGTCGTGCCTTCGGGACGCTCGCGCACCAGGCCGGTCACGCGCACGCAGAACTCATTGCGCAGACGCTCGGCGGTGCCGAACGCTTGCGCGTTGTCCGGATCGAACACGATCTGGGCCAGGCCGGCGCGATCGCGCAAATCGATAAAGATCACCCCGCCGTGGTCGCGGCGGCGGTTCACCCAGCCGTACAGGGTGACAGTCTGGCCGAGATGGTCACGGCAAACCTGGCCGGTATAGCAGGTACGCATGCGGGATAACTCCGTTGATAGGCTTGAAAGCGCAAAAAAGGTTAAGGCTCGGCGCGAGGCGCCTCTGCCGGTGGGTGGGGGTGCGTGCCGGTGATGTCCGGCGGCGCCACGACACCCATGGAAACGATGTACTTCAGTGCCGCATCGACCGTCATATCCAGATCGATGACCTGATCGCGCGGCATCATGAGAAAAAAGCCCGACGTCGGATTGGGCGTCGTCGGCACATAGACACTCAGATGCTCGCCCGGCAGATACGAGGCGACCTCACCGCTGGGCGCGCCGGTCAGAAAGGCGATGGTCCATGAGCCGGCGCGCGGATACTGAATCAATACCGCCTGCCGGAATGCCCGGCCATTGGGCGCCAGGATGGTGTCGCTGACCTGTTTGACCGAGTTATAGATGGAGCGTACCAGCGGAATGCGTCCAAGGATACGCTCCCACTGATCAAACAGGCTGCGGCCCAACAGATTGGCGGCCAGCACGCCGGTCAACAACACCACGGCGATCACCAGCACGAAGCGAAAGCCCGGTATGTCGATGCCGAACAGGGATTCGGACGACAGAAAGCCAGGGACAAAGCCTTCGAGCGTGGCCACCAGCAGACCCAGCACCCAGATCGTGATGGCCAGCGGCACCCAGATCAAGAGGCCGGCGATGAAATACCGCTTGAACACGATCAGGTCGTCGAGCCGGAGGTCGAGGTCGATGCCGGGGCTGCCGGCGTGCTGGCCGGCGCGCTGGCCGCCGAGCTGTCGGCCGCCGGGCTGCTGCTTTCGGCCGCAGCGGACTTGCCGGCGGGGGCATTGCCCGAGCTGTTATTGCGGAAATCGGTCACGTACCAGCCCGAACCCTTGAGCTGAAAACCTGCGGCGGTGACCTGCTTGGTGAAGCTGCTCTTGCCGCATTCCGGGCAATCGGTCAGCGGCGCGTCGGAAATCTTCTGCAGAACGTCTTTGGCGTAACCACAGCTGCTGCACTTGTAAGCGTAAATAGGCATGAATGAGGACTCCCAGCCTCACTGGCGAATCAATCCGGCCCGGTCGGCCCGGCGTCGGATACGCGGCACCGTCCAGGCTCAGCCGAAAAAATACGGGAAAGTCTTGAATTTTAGCGGTTTTTCCGGCGGACTCCGGCGCCTGCCGGCGCAGGCGCCGATGATATGGCCCTTTTATACCGGCAAGAGGAACATCCCGGCGGCCACCAGCGTGGGAACCAGGGCCGCCAGAAAGAGTTTCCCCGAGGAAATACTGCCATCGGGGAAGGTGTTCTTCAGCAGGGCGAAGCCGGCCGGATTGGGCGCGTTGGCAATGACGGTCAAGCCGCCGCCGGTCACCGCGCCAGCCACCAGCATGTAACGCCACGCGGGGCTGCTGCCCTCGACCAGAGATCCCAGATAGGTCAGCGCGGCATTATCGGTGATGGCCGTCAGAGCCGTGGCCCCCCAGAAGAGCACCGTGGGCTGCAACCCGCCCAGCAGATCCTGCAACCACCATTTTTGCAGGCCGCCCAGCACTACCAGCCCGGCCAGAAAAAAGCCCACCATGAGGCCTTCCTTGATGAGCAGGCGGTTCTGATGGCGCTTATAGGCCTCGGAAAACCCGATGAACATCATCATCAGGCCGAGGAAGACGGCCGGATGGTGAGCGGTGAGCACCACGCCGATCAGAAAGAGCAGATGCACGGCGATCACCAGCGCGGGCACGGGCGCGCGGGCACTGTCGACCCCGGCCACCGCACTGGCGCGCGAACCCTGGCTGCTGGCCAAGAGCGCCTGACGGCAGATCACGGTCAGCACCGCGGCGTTGATGCCCACGGCCACCGCGGCGCGCCAGCCGAAATGCGAGGCCATGAAGGCGGTATCCCAGCCAAACGTGGAGGCGACCATGAGCACCGGCGGCGCGGCGTATGACGTCAGCACGCCCCCGATGGACACGTTGACGAACAATACGCCCAGGGCCAGATACTTGAAGCCGGCATGGCCATGCACCCTGAAGTAGCCATCGCGCAGCAGCAGCGCGGCCAGCGTCATGGCGGCCGGCTCGGTGATGAATGAGCCGCCCAGCGGCACCACCGACATGACCACGAAGAACGTCGCCAGCTCCCGGCGCACCGGCAGCAGCCGCGCCAGCGCGCGCACCACCATGCCGACCAGCTCCAGAATGGGCCGGCTCGACGCCACCACCATGATCACGAAGACGAATAGCGGCTCGGTGAAATTGCGCGTGTCCATGTAATGCACGGCGGCCTGGCTGCCCTGCATCGCGGCCATGATCACGATGAGCACGAATGCCCACACGCCAAAGACCGCCTCGACCTCGGACAGCAAATGCCACAGCCCGGCATGCGCCCCATTGCGATGCGCCAGCCGGGCGAATACCGGCACGGAGAAAGTGTGCAGCACGGCCACGGCGAATAGCGCGGTGGCGACGATTTCAATAGGCTGGATCATGCGGCGGCGATATCGGAGCGGCCTGCCGGCAGGCCGGCGCGGCAAGGGAGATTCGAGCGGTGCAATATAGCGCAGGCCGCTGCGCGCAGGGCCTCAAACACGAGCACGGCGCACCATGTCCGCCCCCTTCTCGGCGATCATGATGGTCGGCGAATTGGTATTGCCCGAGGTGATGGTGGGCATGATGGAGGCATCGATCACGCGCAGCCCCGTCACCCCGTTGACGCGCAATTCGGGATCGACGACAGCTGCCGCGTCGCTGCCCATGCGGCAGGTGCCCACCGGATGGAAGATGGTGGTGCCGATCTCGCTGGCCGCCCGCGCCAGATCTTCGGCGCTTTGCGCCTGCGGGCCGGGCTTGTACTCCTGCGGGCGATAGCCCGCGAGCGCCGGCTGGGCGACGATGCGGCGCGTCAACCGAATGCTGTCGATCGCCACTTGGCGATCTGCTTCCGTGGAAAGATAGTTGCACTGGATCTCCGGCGCGGTTTGCGCGTCCGGCGAGACAGCCCGCACACTGCCCCGGCTCGTGGGTCGCAGATTGCACACCGATGCCGTGAAGGCCGCGAACGGATGCAGCGGCTCGCCAAAGCGCTCGAGCGACAACGGCTGCACGTGGTATTGCACATTGGCGCGCGGCTGCGCGGCATTCGAGCGCGCAAACGCCCCCAGTTGCGAAGGCGCCATGCTCAGCGGCCCGCTGCGCGACCACGCGTATTGCGCGGCCATCATGGCTTTGCCCCACCACTTGCCGGCGATGGCATTCAGGGTCTTGGCATTGGAAACCCGATAGATCAGCCGCAACTGCAGATGATCCTGCAAATTGCCCCCGACCTCAGGCGCATCGTGCACCACCGGCAGCCCCAGGCTGTGCAACTGAGCGCCTGGCCCCACACCCGAGACTTGCAGCAACTGCGCCGAGCCGATGGCGCCGGCCGCCAGCAGCACCTCGCCGCGCGTTTGCGCCACGCGGCGCTGCCCATCCTCGGCGATGAACTGCACACCGACGGCTCGTCGTTGCTCGAACACGATGCGCTCGGCGCGCGCGCCGGTCATCACATGCAGATTGGGACGCTTGCGCGCGGGCCGCAGAAACGCCTTGGCCGACGTCCACCGCACCCCGCTGCGCTGATTGACCTCAAAGTAATCGCAACCTTCGTTGTCGCCCTGATTGAAGTCCCGGATGGGAGCGATGCCCGCTTGTGCGGCCGCATCCCGGAAGGCATCGAGCAAATCCCAAGACAAGCGCTGGCGCTCAACCCGCCACTCGCCGCCCGCGCCATGAAAATCACTGGCGCCGGCATGGTGATCCTCGCAGGACTTGAAATAGGGCAGGACCTCATCCCAACTCCAGCCGGTGTTGCCCATGGCGGCCCAGCCGTCGTAATCGGCGCGCTGCCCTCGCATGTAAATCATGCCGTTGATGGCCGAGCTGCCGCCCAGCACGCGACCGCGGGGATAGCCCAGGCTGCGGCCGGCCAGGCCCGGATCGGCCTGGGTGCGGTAGCACCAGTCCGTGCGGGGATTGCCGATGCAATACAGATAGCCGACCGGAATGTGTATCCAGTGCCAATTGTCCTTGCCACCGGCTTCGAGCAGCAGCACCCTGACTGCCGGATCCGCCGACAGCCGGTTGGCCAACAGGCAACCGGCTGAACCCGCTCCCACGATGATGTAATCGAAAACCAGGTCATTCGTACCGGCGGGCGCGGTCATGGCTAGTGAGTCTCCGTAATTTTGATCTGCGACGCGTGCGTCTTTGTGCGGCATTTGTAGACCAGCCAGCCGCCGCTGCCAACCCGTATCGTCCCCATTCGCCCGGCGGCATGCCCTGGCCCCGCGCGCGCCGGTAAGCCGATGCAAGCGCTCACTCACCGGCCGGGCCTTGCTGTGACTCGCTGCCGCCACGGCAAGGCCCGGCCGGCCCGGCGCTTACACGCCGGGATAACGCCGTTCCAGTTGCGCCACCGCCGCCTCGAGCTGCATGATCAAGGCCAGACTGGCCGGGGCCATCGGCGCACGCAGGGATTCGCGCATCAAGCCTTGGCGCGCCAGCAAACCCTTCAACGGGGCCGGATTGGGTTCGGCAAAGAGCAGCCGGATCACGGGCGCCAGCGCATGGTAGATCTGCCGGGCCAGCGCGACCTGTTGCGCTTGTATGGCCTGGTACAGGGCCACGAAGAGATCCGGCCGCACGTGCGCCGCCGCGGCGATCAAACCACTGCCTCCCATGGCCAAGGTAGACAAGATCTGCATGTCTTCGCCGGCCAGCACCTGCAGCCGGCCTTGCGCGATCAGCGCCTGGGTCTTGTCCAGCGAGCCGCCGCAATCCTTCACGGCGCGGATATTGGGGTGCTCGGCCAGGGCCAGCAAGGTGGCCGTTTCGATCTGCGCCCCCGTGCGATAGGGGATGTCATAAAGAATCAGCGGCACCGATGAGGCATCGGCCAAGGTGCGAAAGTAATCGGCCAGCCCGGCCTGGCCCGGGCGCACGTAGTACGGCGCGGGGGTCAGCAGCCCGGCCAGCGGGCGCGAGGTGAACACAGCCTGCCGGCGCAGCACATCACGCTGATGATTGCCCGCCAGGCCCATCACCACCGGCAAGGGACCGGCTTCGTCCAGCACCGTGTCCAGCACCGCCAATTGCTCGGCTTCATCCATGGCGGCGGCCTCGCCGGTGCTACCGCACACCACCACGCCATCGATGCCGGCCTGGCGGTACTGGCGCATCAGGCGGCGCAACGCGAACAGATCGGGGCCGTCTTCATGAAACGGCGTCACCAGCGGCAGCCAGACGCCATGAAAGGACACAGGGGTGGCCACGGGTGTGGCGGATTGGGTTTGCACTACGGTCGACATGGGTCACTCCTTCGGTATAAGCCCGTGCAGAAGTGCGATGTCGAGAAGGAGAGGGATTGCGCAGGGGATGCGCAGCCGGATCTGCCGCTGTTCCGTCGCCCATCTGACGGAACAGCATGCTCCGGTCAGATGAGCCGCTGTTTTTTGGATTTCAGGCCGAACGCCGCCACCGCGCAGCAAGCGCGGAAAATGCGAGCGGAGTAACGGGCCTGGGACATGAAAACAGGAAAAGGAAATTTGCGGGACTGAATCTACGCTGCGTCCCGCCCGCTGTCAACGCGCCAGGCTATCGAGATAGACCTGGCACAAGGCCTGCATGCCGTGCCGGTCAGCGTCGTCGAAGCGCCCGACAACGGGGCTGTCGACATCCCAGACGCCCAGCAACTGGCCGTCGCGCACCAGGGGCACGACGATCTCCGAGCGCGACGCGGCATCGCAAGCGATATGGCCGGGAAAGGCGTGCACATCGGGCACGACCTGCGTCTGGCGCTGGCTGGCCGCCGCGCCACACACGCCGCGCGCCAGGTCGATACGCACGCAGGCCGGTTTGCCTTGGAACGGCCCGAGCACGAGTTCGTGGCCATCATAAAAATAAAACCCTGCCCAGTTGATGTCCGGCAGCGCCTGCCAGGCCAGCGCAGCCAGATTGGCGGCGTTGGCGATGCGGTCATGCTCGCCGGCCAGCAGGGCCTGCGCCTGCGCGACCAACTCGCGATAGAACTGGGGTTTGGATGCAGTCGAAAGGGAAGCGGCCTGGAACATGGGGGCTGGTGTAACTAAAATTAACTGTACCGGAAGAAATCGTGCCTGGTGATTTTAGGCCCACGCCCGGGCACGGTAGCTGCGTGTGCAACAATAAATGCGCAAGCACGTTTCCATCCTTTCTACAAGCTCCCTCCATGGACAAGCCCTTCGAACCCGCGTATTCCTTCTCGGAACGCGCCCAGCAACTGACCAGCTCTGCCATCCGCGAAATCCTCAAAGTCACCGAGCGGCCCGAGGTCATTTCTTTCGCGGGCGGCCTGCCGGCCCCCGGCGGTTTCCCGGTAGAAGTGGTACGCGCTGCGTTCGACAAGGTGCTGGCCACCAATGGCCGCGCGGCCCTGCAATATGGTCCGACCGAAGGCTATGCCCCCTTGCGCCAATGGGTCGCCGAGGACCTGAACGCGGCCGGCGCCCACGTCACCGCGGACCAGATCCTCATCGTCTCCGGCTCGCAGCAGGCGCTGGATCTGCTGGGCAAAGTGCTCATCGACAAAGACAGCAAAGTGCTGGTCGAAGACCCCAGCTATCTGGGCGCGCTGCAATCCTTCAGCCTGTATCAACCCTGCTATGTGCCGGTGCCCACGGACGAAGGCGGCCTGATCCCCGAAGCGATCACGCCCGAGCTGGCCGCCGGGGCACGCTTCCTGTACGCCCTGCCCAATTTCCAGAACCCGACCGGCCGCACGCTGAACCGCGCCCGCCGCGAAGCGCTGGTCGCGCGCGCCGCGGAGATGGGCCTGCCCATCATCGAAGACGATCCCTACGGCGACCTGCGCTATGCCGGCGAACCGCAACCCGGCCTGCTGGCCCTGGGTACCGCGGTCGGCGCCACAGTGATCCGCCTGGGCACCTTCTCCAAGGTGCTCGCGCCCGGCCTGCGCCTGGGCTATATCGCGGCCCCGCGCGCCATCATCGACAAGCTGGTGCAAGCCAAGCAGGCAACCGATCTGCATACGCCCACCCTGACGCAGATGGCCGTCTATGAAATCGTCAAGGACGGCTTCCTGCAAGAGCACCTGCCCAAAGTGCGCGAAATCTATCGTACGCAGGGCCGCTGCATGATGGAGGCCATCAAGCGCGAATTCCCGGCCGGCGTGAGCTGGACCGTGCCCGAGGGCGGCATGTTCCTGTGGGTGACGCTGCCCGAGCACATCGACAGCGCCACGTTGCTGGCCGAGGCCGTGGCACAGAACGTGGCCTTCGTGCCCGGCGCGCCGTTTTACGCGGGCAAACCGCAGGCCAACACGCTGCGCCTGAGCTTCGCCACGGTGCCCGAGAACAAGATCAACACCGGCATCGCCATCCTCGGCAAGCTGCTGCACAAATACGTCTGAGCCTGCGGGCATGCGGTATAGTCGGGCGCGGCGGTCATCCGCCGCGCCCTTCTTTTTTCCACCGACCGTGCCCGCCGTGAATACCCAAGCTACCCGCCCGACCGACCTGAGTGACATCGTCTTTGACGACTGGGTCGAACGGTGGCTGCCGCGTTCCTGGCGGCCCTATGCGCGCCTGTGCCGGCTCGACCGGCCCATCGGCACGTGGCTGACGCTGCTGCCGTGCATCGCGGCGCTGGTGCAAGCCGCCGGCGGGCTGCCCGACCTCAAAAGACTCATCGTCTTTTCGCTAGGCGCCCTGCTCATGCGCGGCATCGGTTGCACCGTCAACGACATGTGGGACCGCGACATCGACAAACATGTCGAGCGCACGCGTTTCCGGCCGCTGACCAGCGGCCAGCTCTCCATGCGCCAGGCTGTCGGGTTTCTGCTGACGCAGTTGCTGGTCTGCGCCTCGCTGCTGTTTTTCATCAACGATCTGAGCCGCTGGTGGGCACTGGGTGTCTTGCCCTTCGTCTTCATCTACCCCTTTTGCAAGCGGGTCACGTATTGGCCGCAAGCCGTGCTGGGCGTGTGCTTCAACTGGGGCATGCTCATGGCCTGGACCGACACGCAGAACCATCTGCCGCTGGCCGCGGTGGCGATGTGGCTGGGCGCGGTGCTCTGGCAGATCGGGTATGACAGCATCTACGCCTATGTCGACGTGCGCGACGACCTCAAGCTGGGCCTGCACTCCACGGCCATGCGCTTCGGCGCGCAGGGCAAGGTCTGGATCAGCGGCTTCTACCTGGCCGCCGCGCTGCTGTGGACCTGGGGCGGCTACGCCATGGGCATGGGTGGCGCCTATTTCGTCGGCATGGCGGCGGTCGCCGCGCATCTGGCCTGGCAATTGGTCATCTTCGATCTGCAGCGTCCGGACCGCAACTTCATGCTGTTTCGGGCCAACCTCTGGACCGGCGCGCTCTTGATCGCCTCGGCGCTGGCCGGCACCCTGCTCTGAACCCGCTTCGCGGGTCCGCCAACGGCCCGCCCGGCGGCATTGCCCGCGCCCCTTAACTCTCCTGCTTTCTGCACGCGCCCCGAGCGCATCCGCCGCGCCGTCCTACGGCTGCCGGCGGCGGGTCCGCTCGTCTGTCACACCTGGTTAATTCCCGCCATCAATGGGATTGTCCCTGTTTATAAATATTGATTACTCGTGAAAATGGAATAATGTTTTCTGTTATCTAGGGTTTATCCTAGGGCGCAATAGGCAGAGAATGAATTCACCGGGAAACAAACAGAGGCAGCAACATCCGCCCCAGTTTCGATCCTCGATCAACACGGAGGAATTACCATGAAGTCGCTCGCTACTGCTGTACTGCTTTCCATGACTGTGATGGCCGGTGCCCAAGCCGCCGACGTCGAGCCCAGCCGCGCCCAGGTGCAGGCCGAACTCGCTCAGGCCAAGGCCGATGGTCAATACACCTTTGGTGAAGAAGCCTACCCCGCCGCCATCGTTGAACACGGCGCGCTGTCCTCGGCCCAGGTTCAGGATCAACTGGCTCAGGCCCAGAATGAAGGCCTGGTGACCACGGCCAATCTGGACTATCCGCCCGTTGCCGATACGGTCGACAGCCACGTCAGCCGCGCCCAGGTGCGCTCCGACCTGGCTCAAGCCAAGGCTGAAGGCCTGGTGACCTACGGCAACCTGGACTACCCGCCCCAGAACGGTTGATCGGCCGCGCCGGCATCGCCCCCGCCCCGGCGCACTGATTTCCCAAGGTCGACGCCCGCCTCGTGAGCTGCGCAAGCAGCCCGCCTGGCGGGCGTAGGCCATCTGGGCCGGCCGTGCCGGCCCGCGCCTGGCTCAGGCCCAGCCCTCCAGCCGCAGCGTGGCGCGCACCAGCCGCTCGCCTTCCTGTTCGATCTCATTGAGGCTCTGCCGCACGCTGTCCACATGCTCGGTGGCGGCCTTGTGTGCCTGATCCGGCTGGCGCGCCATCACCGCATTGAACAAGCGCGTGTGCTGCCGGTCGATCTGCCGTTTGTGCGGCTCGCGGTGATAAAGGTTGTTCACACAGGCGAAGACCGACCCCAGCATCAGATCGGTCAGCGATTGCAGGGTGTGGACCAGCACCGGATTGTGCGAGGCTTCGCAGATAGCCAAATGAAACGCATGGTCCAGGTGGGCATGGGTCGCGCTGTCGGTGGGCCGCAGATGAGCGGCCACCATCGCCTCATAACGGCGCCGGATCAGAATGAAGTCCGCCTCGGTGCCCCGGATGGCCGCCAGACGGGCCGATTCACCCTCGAGCAACGCACGCACCTCCAGCAGGTCATAGAGCGTGCGGGGTTGGGAATGAAACAGATGCACCAGCGGGCCGGCATCCACCTTGGCGATCTGCGCCACGAAAGACCCCCGGCCCTGTTCCGTCCGGATGATGTGCCGCGCGCGCAGCAACTGCAGCCCTTCGCGCAGCGCCGAGCGCGATACCCCCAGCTTTTCGGTCAGCCGGCGCTCGGATGGCAGGAGCTGGCCGGCCTTGAGCACGCCATCGACGATCAATTGCTCTATGCGCTGCGCCACACCCTCGCCCACCGGGCGCCGCTGGCCAGCCTCATCAATCTGTAGGTTGCTCACTGGTATGACCAGTTCCCGCCCGCTTCCGGTTCGGGACTCCATGAACGTTCAAGCAACTGAAATAAAACCATAAAAAAGTTTTTCGCACCAATATGGCAGCGCACAAACTGGTATGACCAGTGGTTCTGGATATGGACAGCGCCGATTCCAGGCCCGATGATCTGCCTATCTCTTTTGACTTTGCAGAGCGACTCCATGACCGAACGCATCGCCGGCCTGCAGGTAGCGGCCCCCCTTTTCCAGTTCATCGAAACAGAGGCCCTGCCGGGCAGCGGCCTGGACAGCAAGGCTTTCTGGGAAGGCTTTGCCGCCCTCATCCAGGAGCTGGCGCCGCAGAACCGCAAGCTGCTGGCCGAACGCGACCGCCTGCAAGCCGAACTGGACCAATGGCACCGCGACCAACCCGGTCCGGTCCGCGACCCGGCGGCCTACCGCGCGTTTCTGCAAAAAACCGGTTATCTGCAGCCCACGCCGGCCGCGGTGCGCGTGCGCACCGAAAACGTCGATGACGAGATCGCCCGCCAGGCCGGCCCGCAACTGGTCGTGCCCATGTCCAACGCTCGCTATGCCCTGAATGCCGCCAATGCCCGATGGGGCAGCCTGTACGACGCGCTTTACGGCACCGATGCGATTGCGGATAGCGCAGGCCCGGCCGGTACGGCCTACAACCCGCAACGCGGCCGCGCGGTCATCGAGCGCGCGCGCGAGTTTCTCGACACCGCCGCGCCGCTGGCGCGCGGCTCGCATCGCGCCGCCACCGGCTATTCCCTGCGCGGCGGCCAACTCATCGTCAGCACCGCCGAAGGCGACACCGCGCTGAAGCAGCCGAGCCAGTTCCAGGGCTATCGCGGCGAGCCCGCCGCGCCCACGGCCATTCTGCTCAAGAACAACGGCCTGCACTTCGAGATCCAGATCGACCGGCAGCACGCCATTGGCGCGACCGACCCGGCCGGCGTCAAAGATGTCCTGATGGAAGCCGCGCTGACCACCATCATGGACTGCGAAGACTCCGTGGCTGCGGTCGACGCCGAAGACAAGACACACATCTACCGCAACTGGCTGGGCCTGATGCGCGGCGACCTCACCGAGTCGGTCAGCAAGAACGGCCAGACCTTCACCCGCCGCATGAATCCGGACCGCGACTATCTCGCCGCCGATGGCAGCGCATTCTCGCTGCCCGGGCGCTCGCTGCTGTTCGTACGCAACGTCGGCCACTTGATGACCAACCCGGCCATCCTGGATCGCGACGGCCGCGAAATTCCCGAAGGCATCCTGGATGCGGTCGTCACGGCCCTGGCCGCGCGCATCGACCTCAAACAGCAACGCAATTCCCGCAAGGGCTCGATCTACATCGTCAAGCCCAAGATGCATGGCCCGGCCGAAGTCGCCTTCGCCGACACGTTGTTCGCCCGCGTCGAAGACCTGCTACAGCTCCCGCGCCACACCCTGAAGATGGGCATCATGGACGAAGAGCGGCGCACCAGCGTCAACCTCAAAGCCTGCATCGGCGCGGCGGCCGATCGGGTCGCCTTCATCAACACGGGCTTTCTGGATCGCACGGGCGACGAGATGCACACCGTGATGCACGCCGGCCCCATGATGCGCAAGGGCGACATGAAATCCAGCGCCTGGATCGCGGCCTACGAAAGCAGCAATGTGCTGGTGGGCCTGGATTGCGGATTGCGCGGCCGCGCCCAGATCGGCAAAGGCATGTGGGCCATGCCCGATCTGATGGCCGCCATGCTCGAGCAGAAGATCGCCCATCCCAAGGCCGGCGCCAATACCGCCTGGGTACCCTCGCCCACCGCGGCCACGCTGCACGCCCTGCACTACCATCAAGTCGATGTCCAGGCCGTGCAGCAAACCCTCGAGAAGACGCGCCTGGCCGACGTGGCCGATGGTTTGCTCACCGGCCTGCTGACCCTCCCGGTGGGCGACCCCAGCGCCTGGAGCCCTGCCGACATTCAGCGTGAACTCGACAACAATGTCCAGGGCATCCTGGGTTACGTCGTGCGCTGGGTCGATCAGGGCGTGGGCTGCTCCAAGGTCCCCGACATCAACAATGTGGGCCTCATGGAAGACCGCGCCACCCTGCGTATTTCCAGCCAGCATATCGCCAACTGGCTGCTGCATGGCGTGGTCAGCCATGAGCAGGTCGAGCAAACCTTCCAGCGCATGGCGGCCGTGGTGGATCAGCAAAACGCGGGCGACCCGCATTACCTGCCCATGGCGGGCAATTTCGATCGCTCTCAAGCGTATCAGGCAGCCATCGCCCTGGTGTTCGAAGGGCTCGAACAACCCAACGGCTATACCGAACCGCTGCTGCATCGCTTCCGCCAGGCCTTCAAGGCCGAGCACACGCGCTAGCCCCCCGCATGCCCCACGCATCAGGCCGCTGACGCGGCCTGATGCAGCCAGGCCTTAGCCGCGCGGGAACACCCACAGACTGTCGGCGGGCAGGGAAAGACGATACTTGCCGGCCTCGCGCCCCTGCGGCCCATATGCCCGCAGCGACAGGCCCTCATGTCCGCCCGCCCGGAACAGATACTCCCAGCGGTCGCCCAAATACATGCTGGTCGTCAGCGGCAGATCCAGATGGTTGCCGTCGGCGTCATCCTGCAGCCGCAATTGCTCCACGCGGATCACCGCCGTGGCGGGCTGCCCGGCCGCAACCCCTTCGGCGGCTCGTCCCCAAAGCGACCAGCCCGGGCCTTCGATGCGGGCACGGCCATCGCGCAGCTCGGCCACATTGCCTTCCAGACGATTGTTGCTGCCCATGAATTCGGCGGTAAACAAGGTGGCCGGCGAGCTATACATTTCCTGCGGCGTACCCTGCTGCTCGATCCGGCCGTTGTTCAACAACAGAATGCGATCGGAGATCGCCATCGCCTCGCTCTGATCGTGGGTGACCATCAGCGCCGACAGCCCGAGGCGCACGATGAGCTCGCGCAAGAAAGCCCGCGCTTCCTCACGCAACTTGGCATCCAGATTGGACAGCGGTTCGTCCAGCAGAATGACCGGCGGGCTATAGACCAGCGCCCGGCCGATCGCCACGCGCTGTTGCTGCCCGCCGGAGAGCTGATGCGGATGCCGCTGGCCCAACTTGCCCAAGCCGAGCTGCTCCAGCACATCGCCGACACGCTGGCGAATCTCGGCGCCGGGCACGCCACGCAGCTTCAAGGGGTAGGCCACGTTGTCATAGACCGTCTTGTGCGGCCAGAGCGCATATGACTGAAATACCAGGCCCAGATTGCGGTCCTCGGCCGGCACCTCCTGGCGGGCCGCGCCGTCGTAGACCAGGCGCTCGCCGATGCGGATGCGCCCGGCCTTGGGGCCTTCCAGGCCCGCCACGGCGCGTAGCAAAGTGGTCTTGCCGCTACCCGAGGGGCCGAGCAAAGAGACCACCTCGCCCTGGCGCAAATCCATCGACACCCCTTTGAGCACGGGATTGTCGCCGTAATCGAGGTGCAGATCTTCGACGGAAAGTTCAATCATGAAGTTTGACTCCGAAACGCAGAGCGACGCCCAGGCCCACGACGACCAGGACGATATTGATGAAGGAAAGCGCAGCCACGATGTCGATGGCGCCGGAGGCCCATAGCGACACCAGCATGGAGCCGATGGTCTCGGTGCCCGGCGACAACAGATACACGCCGGTGGAGTATTCGCGCTCGAAAATCAGGAACATCAGCAACCACGAGCCGATCAGGCCATACTTGGCCAGCGGCACGGTCACATGGCGGGTGACCTGGGCGCGCGACGCGCCCGTGCTGCGCGCGGCCTCTTCCAGCTCGGGGCCGACCTGCAGCAAGGTGGACGAAATCAAGCGCAGCCCATAGGCCATCCACACCACGGTATAGGCCAGCCATACGCTGAAAATCGTGCTGCGCATCGCACGCAGCCATTCGATGAAGTTCTCGCGCAGCCACTCGGCAAAGGGCAATGCGGACAGCCAGCCATCTTCGAGCGCATTGTCCAGCCACATCGGGACAAACAAAAACACCCACAGAAAAGCCAGGCCCGCCAACAAACCGGGTACCGCGCGCGGCACGAGCACGCTGTAATCCAGAAAGCGCGTCACGTTATCGGGCTTGCGATGCATGGCCAGGCCGATGAAGAGATAGCAGAACACGGCCAGCGCGCCGCCAAAGACGCCGATGGCCACCGAGTTGATGATGGCGCGAATCAGGTTGCTCTGCGAGAACACGGTGCGAAAAGCGTCCAGCGACAGCACGTCCAACAGCGACACGCCCATGCCCCAGTTGGACACGAAGGCCCGCAGCAGCACGCCGATCAAGGGCACGATGATGGTGACCAGCAACCAGAACGCCACCACGCCGCCGGCCAGCCAGCGCCACCGGCCCAGAGGCAGCGGTCGCGGGCGCGAAGCCTTGCCCTTCATGGTCACGAAACGATTGGCGGTGCGCATCAAGCGGCGCTGCAGCATGACCAGCGGGATGGTCATCGCAATCAACACCACCGCCACCGCCGCCATCAGGTGATAAGAGGGAATGCCCAGTTTGTTGGTGAGCTTGTACAGATAGGTCGCCAGCACCAGATTGCCCTCAGGGTCACCCAGCACCAACACCAGCCCGAAGACTTCCAGCCCCAGAAAAAACAGCAACACCGTGGCATAGAGCATGGCCGGACGCACCATGGGCAGACTGACGGAGGTCATGACGCGCAGCGGCGAGGCGCCACAGACGCGCGCGGCCTCCTCGACATCCGAGCCCATGCTGCGCAGCGCCGACGAGATATACAGATAGGCGTGGGGCACATGGGTCAAGCCCGCGATGATGACGATGCTGGTCAGCGAATAGATATTCCACGGCACCATCCCCAGCACCTGCTGCACCCACAGCGAGAAAAACCCCACCGGCCCGGCGGCGACCACGTAGCCGAAGCCCAGCACCATGGGCGAGACAAACACCGGCACCAGGATGAGCGGCTCTATCCAGCGGCGGCCCGGCAAGTCGGTGCGGACCATGAGAAAGGCCAGCATGCCGCCCAGCGGAATCGCGATGGCGGCCAGCCCGAAGGCCAGAATGAAGCCGCTCTTGAGCGCCTTGTAGAAATCAGGGTCGTCAAAGATGAAGTGAAACGCCCCCAGGCTGAACTGCTTGCTGGGAGAAAAGAACGGCGCCGACAGAAAGCTCTGGACGATGATGAACGACAAGGGCACATAAATCGCCAACGCCGTAAGCAGCACGACGACGCCGCGCGGCAGGGATTGCCATTTTCTGCGCAATGACTGCATGGAAGATCCTGTCTTCGGGTAAAGGATGGCCCGCAGCGCCAGGGCGCGGGCCTGCGGGCGGGCTGACGGGCCCGCCCTTGCGGTGCCGCCTTACTTGGCTGCGGCCGCGCGCCACTGCTTGATGAAGTCCAGGCGCTTGTTCTGTTCGAGGTACTCGAGCAGGCTGTCATTGACCGGAATGGGCTTGAGCGCCGAACCGAGCTTCTTGGTCATGCCATCGACGTCGTTGTCGCCATCGATGTCATCACGGATGGAGGCCATTTCGGCGCGATTGGCCACGATGTCCTGGCCCTTCTTGGACAACAGATAATCCATCCACAGCTTGGCCGCGTTCTTGTTCTTGGCCTTTTTGCTGATGAACGCCACGCGCGAGAGCACCAGCGCGTAATCCGTCGGGTACACAATGCCCAGCGAGGCATCGTTCTTGGCGCGCGCCTCGGCATACGAACCCAGGATGTTGTAGCCCACCAGGTTCTCACCCGAGGACACGCGCTCCATCATCGTGCCGGTGGAAGACTGGACCACCAGACCGCCTTTAGCCGTGTCGCGCAGCGTATCGAAGTAATGCGGGTCATTGGCCTTGTCCTGCACGGCCAGCATGAAGCCCACGGCGGACTTCTCGATATCGTAGGTCGTGACTTTGTTCTTGAACTTGTCCGGCTGGCTGGCAATCAGCTTGGCCAGTTGCGCATGCGTGCTCGGCACTTCGTTCTGCGGAATCAGACGCTTGTTGTAGATGAAGACGGCCGGCTCATACGTCGTCCCATAGGCCGAGTCCTTCCAGACCGCCCACGAGGGCAGCTTGCCCGCCTCGGCCGAACGGTACTGCAGCGCATAGTCGACCGCCAGCTTCAGCGCCGAATCCATCGACGAGCTCCAGACCACGTCACCGCTGCCGCTGCCCGAGGCCTGCTCGCTGATGTAGCGGTTGTACAGCTCGGTGCTGTTCATATCGTTGTATTCGACCTTCACACCCGGAAAGGCGGCCTCGAAGCCGGCAATGATGGGCGCGGCGGCCTTGGTGTCGGTCGTGGAGTAAATCACGACCTTGCCCTCTTTCTTGGCTGCGTCGATGATCTTCTGATAATCGGCGGGATAGCCCTCCGGCACTTGAGCGCAGGCCGCGCCGGCGGCGAGCGTGAAGGCGGCCGCCATCGTGGCGGCCAAGCATGACTTGGCAAACATGGCTGTCTTCTCCGTTGGAATGATGAAGCTGGCTCTTGGTCCAGCCTGCGTGCATCTTAGGTTTGGCAATCTGTCGGCGTCCTGTCACCGCGCCCGCCTGCCCATCAGGAAAACCCTAGGGCCGGGCGGCTTTCGCCGCGACCTCAGGCGTATCCGTCACCAAACGCAGCCATGTCTGCACGAAGCGGGAATGACGTTGCTGATCCAGGCCGACCAGCAGCGCCGGACTCAGAACGATGGGCTGCACGATGCCGCGCGCGCGCGCCTGGATGGCATCCGCCGTCCAGGGCCCCGGCGTGCCTTGCACGATCGCGCCCAAGGCCGCATGATTGGCGGCGACTTGCTGGCCGGCCGGCGACAGCAGCCAATCCACCATGGCGCGCCCCAGATCGGGATTGGGCGCGCTGCGCGCAATCAGCACCGAGCGCGCCAGCACCGGCACATAGTCCTGAGGCAGCACCACGCCGATCGACTCGCCCGCGGCCTGGCGCGCCAGCGCATACGATCCCAGCAGGTTGTAGCCCAGGTCGATCTCGCCGCGCCCGATGGCATCGAGCAATTCCCCGGTGGTCGGCGCCAAGCGCACACCGACCCGCCCCAGCGCGTTGGCCAGACCCCAGAAATTGGAAGACACCAGCTCATCCTGCTCCGCCAGGACATAGCCCACATTGCTGATGGCGATATCGTAGGTGGCCACGCGTGCGCGCAAGCTCGCGCCCTCCTGCTCCAACAGACGCAACAAGGCACGCCGCGTATGCGGCACCGTCTCCTCCGTGAAGCGCTTCGGGTTGTAGACGATGACAGCGGGCTCGAACGTGAATCCGTAAACTTCATCGCGCCAGACTGCCCACGACGGCAGGCGGCTTGCATAGGGTGAGGCATAACTCAGGGCATAGCCGTCGTTGGCCAGGCGTATCTGCAGATCGGGCGCCGAGCTGATCAGAACGTCGACGTCTTTGAGCCGGCCGGCCACGGCTTCCTCATAAAGTTCGCGGCTATTCATCTCGCGGTACACCACGGTGACATCCGGTCGCTCGGACTGAAAGCCAGCAATGAGCGGACCGATGACGGGCGTGTCGGTCGGCCCGGCCACCGTGAGCACCCGCGAGGTGGGACGCGGCGCGGGATAGCGGGTTTCCGCGATGACATTGGCCGCCGGCACGGGATGCGGCCACAGCGCGCTGCCCAGCAACAACCCGGCCAGCGCAACGGCCGCCAGCCGGGCCGGGCCGCGCGAACGCGCCATCGGCAGCACGACGCGGGCCTGCAAGCCGCCGCCTGGCCTGTCCTGCAGCCACAGCGAGCCTCCGTGCGCCTGGGCCACCGACCGCACGATGGCCAGGCCCAGGCCCGAGCCGGGCTGATCGCTGGCGCCACGCTCGAAACGCTGCTGCACACGCTCTCTGTCGGCCGCAGCGATGCCGGGCCCACGGTCCAGCACCGTCAGCGCCACCCGATAGGCCGCCACCGGCGTGACCTGGATTTCGACCGGCGACTGCGGCGCATACCGCAACGCGTTATCGACCAGATTGCGCAACATCTCGCGCAACGCGACGCGGTCGCCCATGACTCGAGCGCGCCTGACCTGCGGGGCGATGACGATACGCAGGCGCTGCGCGTCCAGCGGCCCGATGCGGCGGCGCGTCTCGTTGACGGTTTCGGCCACGCCGACGGCGGCGCGCTCACCGCGCCCCAATCGATGCGCGATCGTCGCGTCCATCAAGAGCTGATTGATCAACTGGCTGGCCTGGGTCGCGTTCTGATGGATGCGGCCCACGCGCTCGCGCAACCGCGCGGCATCCTGCTCTTCGAGCGCCACTTCGGCCTGGGCGCGCAGCGAGGCCAGCGGCGTGCGCACCTGGTGCGCCGCATCGGCCACCAGGGTATTGAGGCTGCCCATCATGGTCGAGAGACGGGCCATGAATGCGTTCAAGGCTTCGGCCAGACGCCGCACTTCGCTAGGCACCGGCGCACGCAAGGGAGCCAGGTCATCGGGCTCGCGATGCCGCAACTCGCGCTCGACCACGGCCAGCGGCGCGAAGGCGCGCTGGATCCCGAACCACAGCAAGGCCAGGGCCACCGCCACCACCGCCAGCAGCGGCCACAGGCTGCGATTGAGGATTTCCGCGGCCAGCGCGTGGCGCGAACCCAGCGTCTCGGCCACCCGCACCGTCACCCAGCCCGCATGCTGGCTGGCCGAGACCAGCCGGCCGACGGTGGCCACCCGGATCGCCTCATCGTGATAGCGCTCGTAGGCAAAGCGCGGCACCGCCGAATCGGCCAGCGGCAAGGCCGGCGCCAGATCGGCATAGCCGGTGATCGCGCGCCCGCTGCCATTGAGCACCTGATAGAACACCCGTTCGCTGACGGGCAACATGGCCAGAGAAGAAAACGGCGGCTCGACGGTCACCCCGTTATCGTCGATCTGCACCGACCCGGCGATGGTCAGCGCCGAGGCCGCCAGCAAGCGGTCGAACGCCTGTTCGGCCGCCCGGCTGCCGTAGGCGCGCAAAAAGAAAAACAAAGCGATCGAAGCGCAGGCCAGCGACAGCACGGCCAGCATGAACACCCGCCGGCGGATGGAAAAACCGTCATGCCGGCGCATCGGTGCGCGCCTGGTAACCGACGCCTCTGACCGTGACGATCTCGATACAGGCCGCCGCGAGTTTCTTGCGCAAGCGCGAAATCAGCAGTTCCAGCGCGTTGAGCGACACATCCTCGGCGTCGAACAGCTGCGCCATCAGGCGCTCCTTGGCCACCGTCTGCCCTTGCCGGGTCAAGAGAATCTCCAGCAACCGGAACTCGCGCCGCCCGAGCTCCAGCAACTGCCCGTCCAGCGTCACCGTGCGGCCTGACATATCCAGGCTCAGATTGCCCAGCACCACCACGCTGGAGGTCTGGCCCGACGGACGGCGCATCAGCGCACGCAGACGCGCCTCGAGCTCTCGCAGATCGAAAGGCTTGACCAGATAATCGTCGGCGCCCAGATCGAGCATATCGACTTTATCCTCGATCTCGGCACGCGCCGTCATGACCAGCACCGGCGCTTCTAGGCCGCCGGCCCGCCACGATTTGAGCACCGCGTAGCCATCCTTGCCGGGCAGCGTGATATCCAGCACCAAGGCGTCCCAGGCTTCGGCCGCCCCCCATTGCTCCGCGGCCAGGCCATCGCGCACCCAACGTACGCTATGCCCGGCGTTGCGCAGCTTGCTCTCCACGGCATCGCCCAGGTCGGGATTGTCCTCGACCAGCAGAATGCGCATGTCTCCTCTCTTTTTTCTTTATTCGCACCGGCGCAGTGTAGCCGCCCGCCTCAGTTGTTACCGCGCAGGCGGCGGCCCCAGGCGGTATGCCGAATCACCGCCTTCTCCAGTTCGGCCCCCAGGAAGACGAGCAGGCCGGCGCCCAAGACATCCAGCCACTCGCGTCCGCCCAACGGCGCCGATCCGAAGATCAGATGCATGAACGGCGCATAGGTGTACATAAGCTGCAGCACCAGGCACACCGCGATGGCCAGCCAGACATAGCGATTGCCGAACAAGCCCTCGCGGTTGAGCACCGAGGCGAAGATATGCCGGCTGCTGATCAGATAGAACATCTCCGACATGACCACGGCGTTGACCGCCATGGTCCGCGCCCGTTCGATGGCCAGCCCGTCGCTCAGCTCCCACAAGAACAGACCCAGGGCGCCCGCCATCATCAGCACCGACACCAGGCAGACGCGCCAGATGAAAAAGCCCGACAACAGCGGCTCGCCCGGCGGGCGCGGCGGCTGGCGCATGATGCCCGGTTCGGCAGGCTCGAACGCCAGCGCCAGCCCGAGCGTGCTGGATGTGACCAGATTGATCCACAACACCTGAGCCGGCGTCAGCGGCAGGGTCAGCTGAAAAACAATGGCAGCGATCACCAGCAGCGCTTCGCCGCCATTGGTGGGCAGCATGAACAGCACGAACTTCTTCAGATTGTCGTAGACGGCACGGCCCTCGCGCACGGCCACGGCGATCGTGGCGAAGTTGTCGTCGGCCAACACCACGTCGGCTGCCTCCTTGGCGGCTTCCGTACCCTTGTTGCCCATGGCCACGCCCACGTCGGCACGCTTGAGCGCGGGCGCATCGTTGACGCCGTCGCCCGTCATGGACACCACCTGCCCTTGCGCCTGCATGGCTTGCACCAGCCTGAGCTTGTGCTCGGGGCTGGCGCGGGCAAACACGTCCACGCTCATGACCATCTCACTGAGCGTGCGCTCGTCCATCAAGGCCACTTCGGCCCCGGTGACCACCGGCTTGCCCACGCCGATATTCAGTTGCGCGCCGATGGCGCGCGCGGTCTCGGCATGGTCGCCGGTGATCATCTTGACCTGGATGCCCGCACGGTGGCAGTCGTCCACCGCCGCGATGGCCTCCGTGCGCGGCGGGTCCATCATGCCCACCAGTGCCAGCAGCACAAAGCCGGCGTCCATGTCGGCGAAGGCCAAGGAACCGGTCGCGGGGCTGGCCCGCCGGCAGGCCAGCGCCAGCAGGCGCAAGCCCTTGGCCGCGGTGTCGGTGGCCATGCGGCGCCAGTAATCGACATCCAGCGCCTGCTCCTCACCCTCTGGCCCCATCTGGGCCTGGCACATCTCCAGCACCCGCTCGGGTGCGCCCTTGACGAAAATCCAGGGTTGGCCTGGCGCGGGTTCGTGGAAGGTCGCCATGAACCGGTGCTCGGATTCGAAGGGGATGCCATCGAGGCGCGGCCACGCCTGCCGCAGCGTCTCGTCCACCAGGCCGGCTTTGGCGCCCAGGACCAGCAGCGCCCCTTCGGTGGGATCTCCCTCGACCCACCACTGTTGCTGGTCCTGCCGCAGCAAGGCATCGTTGCACAGCACGGCGGCGCGCGCGCTCATGGCCAGGGCGGGATAGCGTTCGGGGTCGATGCGCTGCCCATCGATCTGGCAATAGCCCTGCGGCGCGTAACCCACCCCCTGGACATCAATGGCCAGGCCCGCGCAGATGACCCGCTGCACGGTCATTTCATTGCGGGTGAGCGTCCCGGTCTTGTCCGAGCAGATCACCGTGACCGAACCCAGCGCCTCGACCGCCGGCAGCCGGCGCACGATCGCCTTGCGCCGCGCCATGCGCTGCACACCCAGCGCCAGCGTCACCGTCATGATGGCCGGCAGGCCTTCCGGGATGGCCGAGGCGGCCAGCGCCACCACCATCATGAACATTTCCGAGGGAGGATGTCCCAGCCCCCAGACCCCGCCCACGAACAGCAGCGCCGACACCGCCAGAATGATCAAGGCCAGCACGCGGCCGAAATGATCCACCTGGCGCAACAGCGGCGTGGTCATATTGTCGATGCCGGCCAGCAGGGCATTGATCCTGCCGAGCTCGGTCTGCATGCCCGTAGCCACCACCAGCCCCCGGGCCTGGCCGAACACGACCACCGTGCCCGAATAGGCCATGCCGTAGCGATCCCCCAGCGCCACGTCCTCGGCCACCGGGGCGGTCTGCTTTTCCACGGGCAGGGACTCGCCGGTCAGCGCGGCTTCGTCCACCCGCAACTCCTTGACCTCCACCAGGCGCAAGTCGGCCGGCACCCGATCGCCGGAAATGAGAATGACCTGATCGCCCGGCACCAGATCCGCCGCATCGATTTCCTGACGCAAGCCGTCGCGCACCACCACCGCATGAGGCGACAGCATGGCGCGGATGGCATCGAGCGCGCTCTCGGCCTTGCCTTCCTGCACGAAACCGATGGCGGCGTTGATGATCACGGCGGCCAGCAGCACGCCCGTATCGATCCAATGGCCCAGCACCGCCGTCACCACGGCCGCGCCCATCATCACGTAGAGCAGGATGTTGTGAAACTGATGCAGAAACCGCATCAACACGCCACGGCCCCGGACCTGGGTCAGCCGGTTGGGGCCGTACTCGGCCAGGCGGCGGGCCGCCTCAGCCGCGGTCAGGCCGCCTGGCCGGGCCTGCAGAGCCTGCTCCACCGCCGGCGGCGGCAAACTGTGCCACGGCGTGGCGGTGGGCGGGGTGGAACCATCGCTGCTGTCGGTCATGGGCTTCTGACATCCTCATTCCATAAACAAGGCGTGGGCTGACCCCTTGGAGACCGCGTGCGGCCGGACATGAAACTGATTATGTCAGCCGCGCTTTCTTCGAGGGAAAACCCTAGGGCACTTCAACATTTGAAACATAAAATAAAACTAAATCTCATTGACATTTAATAATCCGGCAATATTTTCAATTTGTTGTTTAGCCAGAGGCGATCGCGGACAGCGATTTCTCCGTTTGGTTCAGCTCTAGGAAAAAGCCTACGAGCCTTGGGACAATCTCGGGATTCACGGTAATATTCATCGCTATTCCGTGCAATATCAGTAGTTGATGCGCCGGATAAAACCTACAACACCTATAACAATCAACGCGCGCAAATTCGCACAAAAATGACCCCTATTTCAGATCGCAAAATCCGTTTTGCCTTAGTAGGCTGTGGGCGAATTTCCAAGAACCACATCGCCGCTATCGCCCAGCACAGTGAACGCGCCGAACTGGTTGAGGTCTGCGACACCGATCCGGTGGCCCTGAAGGCCGCCGCGCAGGCCACTGGCGCCACGCCCTACGCCTCCTTGACGGACATGCTGGCGCAAAGCACCGCCGACGCCGTCATCCTTGCCACGCCCTCGGGCCTGCATCCCTGGCAGGCGATCGAAGTCGCCCAGTCCGGCCGCCATGTCGTGAGCGAAAAGCCCATGGCCACCCGCTGGGAAGACGGCAAGCGCATGGTCAAGGCCTGCGACGAGGCCGGAGTGCGCCTGTTCGTGGTCAAGCAGAACCGCCGCAATGCCACGCTGCAACTGCTCAAGCGGGCGGTGGAGGAGAACCGCTTTGGCCGCATCTATATGGTGACGGTCAACGTCTTCTGGACCCGTCCCCAGGAGTATTACGACGCCGCACGCTGGCGCGGCAAATGGGAATGGGACGGCGGCGCCTTCATGAACCAGGCCAGCCACTATGTCGACTTGCTGGACTGGATCATCGGCCCGGTCGAAAGCGTCTACTCCTATACCGCCACGCTCGCGCGCCGCATTGAAGCCGAAGACACCGGCGTGACCGCCTTGCGCTGGCGCCATGGCGCCATGGGCTCGATCAACGTCACCATGCTGACCTACCCGCAGAACCTCGAGGGTTCCATCACGATCCTGGGTGAGAAGGGCACGGCCAAAGTGGGCGGCGTGGCCGTCAACCGCATCGACGAATGGAAATTCGCCGAACCGCATCCGGACGACGAGAAGGTGCGCGAAGCCAGTTACGAAACCACCTCGGTCTACGGCTTTGGCCATCCCCTTTACTACGACAACGTCATCCGCACGCTGCGCGGCGAGTGCGAGCCGGAAACCGACGGGCGCGAAGGGCTGCAATCGCTGGCCCTGCTCACGGCCATGTACCGCTCGGCACGCGACGGCGTGCGCGTTCCCCTGCCCCTGGATTGAGGCCCGCCATGAGTATTCATTCCAGCGCAATCGTCGACGAGGGCGCCCGCATCGGCGCGGGTACCCGCGTCTGGCATTGGGTCCATGTCTGCGGCGGCGCCGAGATCGGCGAGAACTGCTCACTGGGCCAGAACGTCTTCGTGGGCAACCGCGTGCGCATCGGCAACCGCGTCAAGATCCAGAACAACGTCTCGGTCTATGACAACGTCTTCATCGAAGACGATGTGTTCTGCGGCCCCAGCATGGTCTTCACCAACGTCTACAACCCGCGCGCAGCGATCGAACGCAAAAGCGAGTACCGCGACACCCTGGTCAAACAGGGCGCGACGCTGGGTGCGAACTGCACCATCGTCTGCGGCGCGACCATCGGCCGCTATGCCTTCATCGGCGCCGGCGCGGTGGTCAACAAGGACGTGCCGGACTTCGCCCTCATGGTCGGCGTGCCCGCACGCCAGATCGGCTGGATGAGCCGCCACGGCGAACAGCTCGATCTGCCCCTGACCGGCGACGGGCAAACCACCTGTGCGCATACCGGCGAGCACTACACCCTCACAAACGGCGTCTGCCAACTGGCTTGAGTCCACCATGCAATTCATCGACCTGAAGAAGCAATACCAAGCCCTGCGCGACCCGATCAATACGCGGATACAGCAAGTGCTGGACCACGGCCAGTACATCATGGGCCCGGAGGTCAAAGAGCTGGAAACCGCCTTGTCCGCCTACACCGGCGCCAAGCATTGCGTCACGGTCGCCTCCGGCACCGAAGCCCTGCTCATCGCGCTCATGGCCCTGGGCGTGAAGGCCGGCGACGAAGTCATCACCACGTCCTTTACCTTCGTGGCCACCGCCGAGGTAATCGCCTTGCTGGGCGCGGTGCCAGTCTTCGTCGATGTCGAGCCGGATACGTGCAACATCAAGGTCGCGGATATCGAGTCGCGCATCACGCCGCGCACCAAGGCCATCATTCCGGTATCGCTCTATGGCCAGTGCGGCGATATGGATGAGGTCAATGCCATCGCCGACAAGCACGGCATCCCGGTCATCGAGGACGCCGCGCAGAGCTTTGGCGCGACCTATAAGGGTAAAAAGAGCTGCAACCTGTCGACCATCGGCTGCACCAGCTTTTTCCCGAGCAAGCCGCTGGGCTGCTATGGCGATGGCGGCGCCCTGTTCACCAACGACGACGCGCTGGCCCAGGCCATGCGCGAGATCCGCGTGCACGGCCAGTCCGGCCGTTACTATCACACGCGCATCGGCGTGGGCGGCCGCATGGACACCCTGCAATGCGCCGTATTGCTCGGTAAGCTGGAACGCTTTGACTGGGAAGTGCAGGAACGCCTGCGCATCGGCGCGCGCTACCAGGCGCTGCTGGCCGATCTGCCGGCCGGCGCCCGCACCGTGACCGTGCGCCCCGACCGTGACAGCGTCTGGGCGCAGTTCACGGTCATGGTGCCCAACCGCGACGACGTCATCGCCAAGCTCAAAGACGCGGGCATTCCGACGGCGGTGCACTATCCACGCCCCATCCACGCCCAACCCGCGTACGCCCAATTTGCCGCCGGCGACACGCCCGTATCCGACACCCTGGCCGCCACGGTCATGAGCCTGCCCATGCATCCCGACCTCGATGCCGCCACGCAGGACCAGATCGTGGCCGCTCTCAAACAAGCGCTGCAATGAGCAAAAAGGTACTTACCGTTCTCGGGGCCCGGCCCCAGTTCATCAAGGCCAGCGTGGTCTCGGCGGCCATCGCCGCCCACCCCGGCCTGCAAGAAGTCGTGGTGCATACCGGCCAGCACTTCGACGCCAATATGTCGGATGTCTTTTTCGAAGAGCTGGGCATGCAGCCGCCCGCGCATCACCTGGACATCCACGGCGGCGGCCACGGCGATATGACCGGCCGCATGCTGATCGCGCTCGAACGCGTCATGCAACAGGAACAGCCGGATATCGTGCTGGTCTATGGCGACACCAACTCCACCTTGGCCGGCGCGCTGGCGGCGGCCAAGCTGCACATCCCGGTCGCGCACGTCGAAGCGGGTCTGCGCTCTTTCAATATGCGCATGCCCGAAGAGATCAACCGCATCCTGACCGACCGCGTCTCGCGCTGGCTCTTTACGCCGACCGACAGCGCCAGCCGTCATCTGAAGGCCGAAGGCATCCAGGGCGACAGCGTGGTGCAGGTCGGCGACGTGATGTTCGACGTGGCCCTGCATCATGGCAACCGGGTCACGCAGGATGGCGGCCTGCTCGCCACACTCGGCCTGAGCGCCGGCGGCTACATCCTGGCGACCATCCATCGTGCCGAAAACACCGATCATCCGGAACGTCTGCAAGTCATCGTCGATGCCTTGCAGACGCTGAGCGCCCAGCGCCCGGTCGTCTGGCCGCTGCATCCGCGCACCCGCGGCATCCTGCAGCGCATGGACCTGCTCGATACCTTGTCCCAGCACGTGCGCCTGATCGAACCGGTGGGTTATCTGGACATGGTGCAGCTCGAGAAATACGCTGCCCTCATCACCACCGACTCCGGCGGCGTGCAGAAGGAAGCCTTCTTCCATCGTGTGCCTTGCGTGACGCTGCGCGACGAAACCGAATGGACCGAACTGGTCGAGGCCGGCTGGAATCGTCTGGCGCCGCCGACCAGTGCGCAAGCCATCGTCAGTGCGGCACAGCGCGCGCTTGAAGAGACCCCGCAGGAAGTGCAACCCTACGGCGACGGACAGGCCGCACGCAAGATCGCCGACACGCTGGCATAAAACGCGCCAGCGGGGCATTCATCATGCGCATTCTCCTGATCAATCACTACGCCGGTTCGCCGCGTGACGGCATGGAGTTCCGCCCGTATTACTTCGGGCGCGAGTGGCTCGCGGCGGGGCATGAGGTCAAGATCGCGGCGGCCAGCGTCTCGCACATCCGCGCGCATGCGCCCCACACCCGGGGCCGGCTCACGCGTGAATGGATCGATGGCGTCGAGTATCTTTGGTATGCGACGCTGCCCTATCAGGGCAATGGGGCGCGGCGCCTGCTCAACATGCTGCAGTTCAGCGCGCGGCTGTACCGGCTGCCAGGCGATCTGGGCGCGTGGCGGCCCGACATCGTCATCGCCTCGTCCACGCACCCCTACGACGTGTTGCCCGCCGCAAGGCTGGCGCGGCTTCGTGCTGCGCGCCTGGTTTTCGAGGTGCACGATCTCTGGCCGCTGACGCCGCGCCTGCTGGGGGGCTTTGGCGCCTGGCATCCCATGATCGCCAGCATGCAATACGCCGAGGATTACGCGTACAAGCACGCCGACCTCACCGTCTCCATGCTGCCCTGCGCGCTGCCCCACATGCGCAGCCGCGGGCTCGATCCGGCGCGCTACGCCCACGTGCCCAATGGCGTGCCGGTGGCCGAGTACAGCGCCCCGGATTTTGCCGATGCCGACTATCTGCGCGTGCGCGCGCAGATAGAGGCGCTGCGCCAAGATTGCGATTTCGTCCTGCTCTACGCCGGGACCCACGGCCACGCCAACGCGCTGGACACCTTGCTCTCGGCCATGGCCCAGTTGCGCCAGGCGCCGATCGGACTCGTGCTGCTGGGCAGCGGGCCGGATAAGGCCGCATTGCAGGCACAGGCGCGCGCGCTCGGGCTGGACCACGTGGTGTTCGCCGATCCCGTGCCGCGCCCGGCCGTCCAGGCCGTGATGACCCAGGTGGACGCGGCCTATATCGGCCTGCGGCGCAGCCCGCTGTTTACGTTCGGGGTCAGTCCCAACAAACTGTTTGACTACATGCTGGCCGGCAGCCCCGTCATCCAGGCCATCGAAAGCGGCAACGACATCGTCGGTGACGCGGCGTGCGGCGTCTCGGTGCCGGCCGAAGACCCGCAGGCGCTGGCGCAAGCCATCGTCAACCTGCGCGACACCCCGCTGGCCGAACGCCGCCTGATGGGCGCACGCGGCCGCCAGTATGTGCTGGACCACCACGACTATCCCGTGCTGGCGCAGCAATTCCTCGAGGCCGCCCTCGCGCGGCCCGCCCCCACCGAGCACTGAACTCATGAGCGACTTCATCCCCTTTGCGCTGCCGGACATCGGCGAAGAAGAGATCCAGGTCGTGGCCGATGCCATGCGTTCGGGCTGGCTGACGACCGGTCCCAACGCCAAGGCTTTCGAGCTGGAGTTTGCCGCCTATCTGGGCGCGGGCCTGGAGGCAATCGCCGTCAACTCGGCCACCGCCGGCCTGCATCTGGCGCTGGAGGCCATCGGCGTAGGCCCCGGCGACGAGGTCATCACGACCACCCACACCTTCACCGCCAGCGCCGAAGTGGCCCGCTATCTGGGCGCCGAACCCGTCCTGGTGGACATCGACCCGGCCACGCTATGCATCTCGCCCGCCGCGGTCGAGCGCGCGATCACCCCGCGCACCAAGGCCATCATTCCGGTGCATTACGGCGGCCTGGCCTGCGATATGGACAGCATCCTGGACATCGCGCGCCGCCACGGCCTGCGCGTCATCGAGGACGCCGCGCATGCCCTGCCGGCCAGTTGGCAGGGCGAACGCGTCGGCACCTTGCAAAGCGATCTGACCATCTACAGCTTTTACGCCACCAAGACGCTGGCCACCGGCGAAGGCGGCATGGTCGTCACGCGCGATCCGGCGCTGGCCAAACGCTGCCGCGTCATGCGGCTGCACGGCATCGACCGCGATGCCTTCGACCGCTTCACCTCCGATAAACCCGCCTGGTACTACGAAATCGTCGCGCCCGGCTTCAAGTACAACCTGACCGATACGGCCGCGGCCATGGGCCGGGTGCAACTGCGCCGCGTGCAGGCCATGCGCGATCGCCGCGCCGCCATCGCCGCGGCGTATGACCAGGCGTTCGCGGATCTGCCGCTCATCCTGCCGCCCTGCCCCGGACGCACGCCGCAGGTGCAAGGGCAGCCGCATCGCGACGACGACGAGCACGCCTGGCATCTGTATGTCATTCGCCTGCTGCCGCAAGCCGGCATCGAGCGCGATGCCTTCATCGTGCGCATGACGCAAGCCGGCATCGGCTGCAGCGTGCATTACGTGCCGCTGCATCTGCAACCTTACTGGCGCGACCGCTATCAGCTCACGCCCGACATGTTTCCGCACTCGCAGGCCGCGTTCGACGCCATGGTCAGCCTGCCGCTGTACTCGCGCATGAGCCAGGCCCAGGTGGACAAAGTGATCCGGACGGTGCGCGACCTGCTGATGTGATGATCAAACGCGCATTCGACCTGATATGCGCCCTGCTTGGGCTGCTGCTGCTCTCGCCGCTGCTCTTGCTGGTGGCCATCGCCATCAAGCTCGACAGCCCGGGGCCGGTGTTTTTCCGGCAGGAGCGCATCGGCCGCCATGGCCGGCCGTTTCGCATTCACAAACTGCGCAGCATGGCCGAACGCCAGGCCGCCCAGGCCAGCCAGATCACCATCGGCGCCGATCCCCGTATCACCCGCGTGGGCGCGCTCATCCGGCGCTGGAAGCTCGACGAGCTGGTCCAGTTGATCGACGTCGTGCTGGGCACCATGAGTCTGGTGGGCCCGCGTCCGGAAGTCGCCCGCTATGTCCGCCTCTACCCGCAGGAGGTCGCGCGTATTGTCTTATCGGTACGCCCCGGGATTACCGATCCCGCTTCGATTCATTTTCGTAATGAGAATGAATTACTCGGAAAGTCGGCCGACCCGGAAAAAACCTATCGGGAAATCATTCTTCCTGAAAAGCTCAAACTGCAAGTCGCCTATGTAAAGCAACAATCATTCTTCGGCGACCTTGTCATTATCGTGCGCACAATTGGCAGCATAGGGCGCTAAAAGACGACATCATTTGAAATAACCGTAATTGGGGACAGGCGTTGGTTCGGCGCGCTGCATGCTAATTTGGCTACCTGATCATTCAGTAGCCTGATCAAGTTTATGGCGTTGCGGGCGGTCGGCTATTTACCGCCCGGTGGAAGATTCACCTTGTTGCCCAGCAGTACCGTCGGCGCCTTGGCGTCTGGCTCCTCCCCGATCTGCATTCTCTTGCTTGCCCCCGGACAAAGCATCCACACCATTCGCTGGGCCAACGGGCTCGCGCAACGCGGACTGAACGTCCACCTTGCCGCGCTGGAAGCCTTCCCCCCCGGCGCCTACGATCCCCGCGTGCGACTGCACCGCCTGCCTTGGGGCCGGCCGTTGGGCTATGCCCTGGCCGCCGGCGCGCTGCGCCGCCTGGTGCAGCGCATCCAGCCTGACCTGACCAATGTGCACTACGCCACCGGTTACGGATTGCTGGCGCGCCACGCGGGCTGCCGGCCCATGGTGCTGTCGGCCTGGGGCAGCGACATCTACGAGTTCCCGCGTGCCAGCACCTGGCACCGCCGCCTGCTGCAACGCAACCTGAACGCCGCGACGGCGCTGTGCGCCACCAGCCAGGCCATGAGCCGCGAAATGTCCAAACTGACCCGCGGCGCCATCAACATCACACCCTTCGGTATCGATGAGTCGGCCTTCTCCCCGGCCAGCCACCGCAATCCCGACGGCCCGATCGTCATCGGCACGGTCAAAGCCCTCGAACATCACTACGGCATCGACGTTCTGCTCAGAACCTATGCCCGCACGCGCAGCCTGCTGTCGACCACGCACCCCGCGCTGGCCGCCCGCCTGCAACTGCACATCTACGGCGACGGCAGCCTGCGCGCCGAACTCCAGGCGCTGGCCGCCACGCTGGAGATCACGGGTTCGACCCGCTTCATGGGCAAGATTCCGCACGATTCGGTGCCGGAAGTGCTGCGCGGCTTCGAGGTCTACGCCGCGCTCAGCCGCATGGACAGTTTCGGCGTGGCCATTCTGGAGGCCAGTTCCTGCGGGCTGCCCGTGCTGGTCTCCGACGCCGACGGCCCGGCCGAAATCGTGGTCGACGGCCAGACCGGCTTTGTCGTGCCGCGCGAGGACGATCTGGCCGCCTCGCGGCGTCTGACCGAGCTGCTGCTCGACCCGGCGCGCCGCCAGGCCCTGGGCCAGGCCGGGCGCCAGCGCGTGCTGGAACGCTACACTTGGAACCTCAGCCTGGACGCCATGCTAGGCGTCTACCACCGCGCTCTGTCCAAGATCCGATAACGATGCTTTTGTTGCCCTGGCTGGTGATCGCCAGCTATTCCATCATTCATTTGCTGGAGTACCTGAGCTACTACGCGCGCGTAGCCGGGCGGCTGGCGGGCAAACCCGTGACCGGCTATGCCATCCAGAACGCCACCACCACGGTCACGCGTTTTTTCTACCTGGCCCTCATGCCGCTGCTGGGCTTTCTGATCGACAAACAAATCCCCACCTGGCAGTACATCGAAATGGGTCTGGGCGCGCTGGCCGGCGCCGCTCTGCTGTCGCTGCTGGGCTGGAGTCTGCGCTACCGTTGGATCGCCATGCTGACCAATCTGGTTCGCCAGCGCGCCGGCCAGCCGGCGCTCAGTCTGGCCGAAGTCCGCGCCGAGCTGGTCCTGCGTGATCCGGTTCCTACCCGGCGCATCGCCCTGATCGCGGCCGTGGTTTTCCTCTGTTATTGCCTGGGCGTGCTGCTTTCCTACTACTTCGCGCTGGTCTTTCACGAATACCGCAGCACCATCTCCCAACTTTCAGGCATGATCAACGGCGTGGCCACTGTGCTGCTGACCTTTGTGCTCGAACCGCGCATTGCCGGGATCGTCGATGCCCGCCCCACCGGCGACGTCTACCATGCCATCCAGGCCATGCTCACCGGCCGGCTCATCGCTGTCGGCATCCTGGCGCCCTTGCTGTTCTTCGGAATCTGCATCGGTTTCGCCTGAGGCGGTCACAGCCCGCAAGGGCGTGCTCGACGGATTTTCAAGCAGCCCGGACCGGCCCCAGGCCGGCTGCAACCCTGGCTATCGCTAAAATTGCTGCCTCACCGCACTTAATCGCACGCCTCATTGATGATTCTTCCGTATCCCATTCGGCGCCTGTTTGTCGATCTGCCGCGAGCCATCAAGCAATTGCTGGCCATCGTGCTCGACGCGGTGATCCTGCTGTTCGCCTTTCACTGCGCCCTATGGCTGCGTTTCGAGCTGTTCTTCGTCACCCAGCAGTATTTTTTCCTGTCGCTGCTGGCCTGCGCCGGCGGGATCGCCGCGCTGGGCGCCTTCGGCGTTTACTTCTACATCCTGCGCTACATGAGCGAGCGGGTGGTGGCCGCCATCCTCGGCGGCATCCTCGTGTCCGTCATGGTGGTGACGGCAGGCAATACCTTCCTGCAGCTATCGACCTTGTCGCGCGGTGTGCTGGTCATTTACGCGGCGCTGGCCCTGGTCGGGCTGATCGGCATCCGGCTGTTCGCCCGCAAACTGCTTTTCCCGGCCGACCACCACATGGCCGACCCCCGCATCCCGGTGTTGATCTATGGCGCCGGCGGCGCGGGCTCGCAACTGGCCGCGGCCTTGCGCGCCGGGCCTTACTATCGCCCCGTCGCCATGCTCGACGACGACCGCCGCAAACATCGCCTGGTGGTCTCCGGCCTGCGCGTCTATCCGCCCGAACAGCTCTCGCGCCTGATCGACCGCCACAACGTGCGGCAACTGCTCATCGCCATCCCGTCGGCCACGCCGCCCGAGATCCGCGCCATCGTCGAAGCGGCCGAACCCTACCGGCTGCGCATCCGCCTGGTGCCCAGCATGCGCGAGCTCATCGACCCGGTCAACGGCGTGCGCCTGCGCGACGTGCAGGTGGAAGACTTGCTGGGGCGGAATCCGGTAGCCCCTATCGAATCCCTGCTTGGCCAATGCGTGGTCGACCGCAACGTCATGATCACCGGCGCGGGGGGCTCGATAGGCTCCGAGCTGTCGCGCCAGATCCTGGCGCTCAAGCCCCGGCGGCTGGTCCTGCTCGAGATGTCCGAACCGGCGCTCTACACCATCGAGCAGGACTTGCGCGCGCGCGCCACGCCGGGCACCGAGATCATCGGCGTGCTCGGCTCGGTGCGGCATGCCGACCACTGCCTGGAACAGTTGCGGCAGCACGCCATCCAGACCATCTATCACGCCGCCGCGTACAAACATGTGCCCATCGTCGAACACAACGTCGCCGAAGGCATCTGCACCAACACCTTTGGCACCCTCAAGATGGCCGAGGCGGCCATCCAGGCCGGGGTGCGCGATTTCGTTCTGATTTCCACCGACAAGGCCGTCCGTCCCACCAACGTCATGGGCGCCTCCAAGCGTCTGGCCGAACTGGTGCTGCAGGCGCACGCCGAAATCCAGAGCAGCACCCGATTTTCCATGGTGCGCTTCGGCAATGTGCTGGGCAGTTCCGGCAGCGTGGTGCCCCTGTTCCGACGCCAGATTCTCGACGGCGGGCCCATCACCCTGACCCACCCCGACATCACCCGCTATTTCATGACCATCCCCGAGGCCGCGCAATTGGTGCTGCAGGCGGGCTCCATGGGCGAGTCCGGCTCAGTGTTCGTGTTGGACATGGGCGAGCCCGTGCGTATTCGTGACCTGGCCGAGCGCATGATCCGCATCTACGGCCTGACCGTCAAAAGCGCCGAACAGCCCGATGGCGACATCGAGATCCGCGTCACGGGCCTGCGCCCGGGTGAAAAGCTCTACGAGGAGCTGCTCATCGGTGCCGACGCGCGGCCCACGCTGCACCCGCGCATCATGCGGGCCACCGAGTACCACATCCCCTACGAACACCTCATGCCGCAGTTGCAGGCGCTGGAGCAGACCTTGCGCTGCCATGATGCCAGCCAGGCCGTCGCGCTGTTGCAGCAGATCGTGCAGGAATACGCGCCGTCGGGCCAGGTCCGCGCCGCCTGAGGCGGCAGACTCACACGCGGCCCAGCAACTCCGCCAGCTTGAGGTGGTTGACGCAGGTATTGAAATAGGTGCGTTGCGTGGTCCGGGCCGCGGCACGCATGGCCTGATAACGCGCCGTGTCCTGCAACAGGTTGGCCAGTTGCTGAGCGGCCGCCTCCACATCGACATCCACCGGTAAAGTCAGCCCGCCGCCGTGCTGGATCATGTCCGGTACGCCGCCGACCGCCGTGGCCACCACCGGAATGCCAAAGGCCATCGCCTCCATGATCGATACCGGTTGCCCCTCGGAGCGGCTCAGGTTGATGAACAGGCTGACCGCTTCGGTGGCATAGCAATGCCGCACGACATCATTGGGCACTTCGCCCGGCAGATGAATATGCAGATTGTCCGGCACGGCGGCATCCAGTCCGTGCGCCAGCTCAGCCTGCGACACACCGAAGTGGGTCCATGTGACGCGGCGATCGGGCAAGTGCCGCGCCAGCGCCGCGGCCAAGGCCCCGATCAGCGGCACGCGCTTGTTGGCGGTCGCATAAGAACAGGACACCAGCGAAATCGCCGGCGTGACCGGATCGGGATTGCTGCGATCAGAACCCTCCACCCCCAGCGGCGAGATGGCCATCCGGGCGCGGTAGCCGGGGTGGCGCTGGTCCAGATAGCCACACGCTTCGGGCGAGAGCAACACGACGCGATCCAGCAAGGGCAGGGTCTGAGCGCGATAGGGTATGTAGCCGTTGTTGTTGTTGCGCTCTTCATAAAGATCGTAGCCGTGCGCCCGCGTCACCCGGCGCACATGGCTCAATGGCAACAACCCCACCCCCGTGGCCTCGCCCTTGAACCAGTAGGTGTAGAGCACATCGTAGGCCGCCAGGGTGGCGCGCAATCGCATGACGGCCGCCATGCGCACGCTTTCCCGCAGAAAATGCCACACATGCGACCAGCCGCCCTGCCGCAGGCTGCGCCGGCCTTCGCGCCAAAAGGCGCGGCAGCCCAGCAGCAGGAGCAGATTGATGATCTCCTGGCCTGGCCGGTGCAGGCGCGCCAGACCTTGATCTATCCTGACCCCTGTCGGCAACGCCGGATCGACGCGGCCCGTCGGGCGCACCGGGAACAGGGTCACCTCATGCCCATAGGCCAGCAATGCCTTGAGTTCGGGCAGGATGAAAGAGCGCTCGCGCGCGCCCGCATCCGGGTAGCCGTTGGTGATCAGCGCGATTTTTCTAGCCGGCATGCTGCAGGACCCGCTCAAAAAAAGCCAAGCGCTGCGTTTCCTTGCTGGCGTAGCTCAGGCGCCGCTCGATGTCCTGCCTATCGGGCAGGCGTCCGCGCCAGGCCTGCACGAACGTACGCATCGCGCCCACTCCCTCTTCCACATTGTTCGGCGCATTGCCGATATTGAGCCAATAATCGGCGCCCTGCAGGTCGGCATCCGCATAGCCGGCCATCACGGGAATGCCATGCGCCAGGTATTCGCGGGTCTTCAAGGGCGCGGCCTGCTGCATGCCCTTGCGGTGCAGCGCCAGCGTCCCGATCGCGACATCCGTCTGCGCATAGCGTTGCGCCAGATCCGCGCCATACAGCCCGCCATGAAACTGCAGATTCTCCGTACCCGGGCCATGCAGGCCGGGCACGACGACATGAAAATCACACTCCGGCATGAGGCCGGCCAGACGCTGCACTTTATCCACACCGTGCCAGGGCTGGCCTGGCGAACCCACCAACAGCAGTTGCGCGCGCGTGTTGTGCGGCGGACGGCGCGCCTGCGCGCGCGAAAAATCAAAGCCGTTGCTGATGACCGCGCGCAGGGCGCGGCCAGGGGGCACGTCGTCGGCCAGCTCCTGGGTGACCGCCACCAACCCTGCCGCGGCGGCGGGAAACCAGTGGCGCGATAGCCGTTCGAGCAAAGACTTCGCGGGCGCCGCGCCACGGTACTCGTTGCGCGCGATGGAGTTGTATTCGATCACCATGGGCGCGACGTTGATGGCCGACACCGCGCCGGGCCACCACAGCATCTGGCGCAGATAGATGATGTCAGGCTGCCAGTTGCGCAGCGCGCGCCGAATGGACGCAAACGACAGCGCCGCAGCCAGAATCGGCGGGCGCAGGGATGTGGTCAGCAGAAACGCGGTATCCGGCGTGCGGGGGAGGGTCGGACGGGCCAGAATGAAGTGCCGGACCTCATGCCCCCGACCGCGCCAATCGGCTGCCTGGGCCGAAATTTTTTTCGCTACACCGGAATGTCCGCCGGGGACTTCAAACGTCAGGTAAGCGATTTTCATCTTGACCGTAAGGGACGTCGTCTATCGGCGGCATGATACCATTTCGAGCTACCCCGGGGCGTTTGCCTTCATCGCCTGCAACTGCATAAAAACAGGTCTTCCTGAACCGAAATGTGTGGAATTCTTGGCGGCTGGTGGCTGGATCGCTCGACCCCTCGCGACGTGTCGCTGGCCGGCGGGCTGGCCTGTCTGAAGCATCGCGGCCCGGACGACCAAGGCCACATCGCATGCCCGGTTCACCGCGGCCACCTCAGCCTGGGGCATACGCGGCTATCCATCATCGATCTGAGCCACGCCGGACATCAACCGATGGTGCGCGGCCCGCTCACCCTCGTCTACAACGGCGAAATCTACAACTACCGTGAGTTGCGCCAGACCCTGCGCGCGCAGGGGCACGCCTTCGATAGCGATTCCGACACCGAAGTCCTGCTGGCTGCCTGGCAACAATGGGGCCCGGCCGCGTTACGCCGCCTGACCGGCATGTTTGCCTTTGCGGTGTACGACGCGCGGGATGGCAGCCTCACTCTCGCGCGCGATGCCTTCGGCATCAAGCCGCTTTACTACAGCGCGGACGATCAACGTCTGGTCTTCGGCTCGGAACTGACCGCCGTGCGCGCACTGGATCCCTCGCTCAAGCGCCTGGATCACGACCGCGCCATCGACTATCTCGTGCGCGGCCGCTACGACAACGGCGCGGGCAGCTTCATCCACGATCTGCGCCAACTCGAACCCGCCCACCTGCTGCGCTACGAACCCGGTGCGCCAGCCATCGCGCAACGGTGGTGGCAGGCGCCGGTGGCCGAACGCTATACCGGCAGCTTCGAGAACGCCGCCGCCGAATTCCGTGACCGGTTTCTGGACAGTGTGCGCCTGCATCTGCGCAGCGACGTGCCGATCGGCGCGGCGCTGTCCGGCGGGCTGGATTCCTCGGCCATCGTCTGCGCGATGCGGCATGTGGAACCGGCCCTGCCCATCCATACGTTCAGCTACATCGCCGAGGGCGCCCAGTCCGAAGAGCGGTGGGTGGATGTGGTCAACAGCCATTGCGGCGCCATCGCGCACAAGATCACCTTGTCGGCACCCGAGCTCGCGCGCGACCTCGACGCACTGATCCTCGCGCAGAACGAGCCCTTCGGCAGCACCAGTATTTACGCGCAGTACCGCATTTTCCAGCACGCACGGCAAAGCGGCATCGTCGTGGCGCTGGAGGGCCAGGGCGGCGACGAGCTGCTGGCCGGCTACGGCGGCTATCCCGTCGAACGGCTGGCCAGCCTGTTGGGCAGCGGACAGCCGCGGCGCGCGCTGCAGTACGCCCGGCGGCTCGGCAATCATGGCCAGCGCGGATTGCGGCTGCTGGCGCAGGCCTGCCTGCTGGCATTTGCGCCGGACCGCTATCACGCGCTCAAACAACGCAGCCACGCGCAGCTGGACTGGCTCAACCTCGCGGGCAGACCGCTTGCGCCCCAGCGCCGGCCTGCCGCCCCGCGCGGCCGTCAGGTCATGGGCGCGCTGGCCGGCGCACTGCAAGGCGATGGTCTGCCCGCGCTGCTGCGCCACGGCGACCGCAACGCCATGCACTTCAGCCTCGAAAGCCGCGTTCCCTTCCTGACCTGCGACCTGGCCGAGTTCCTGCTGGGGCTGCCCGAGGACTATCTCTTGTCTTCCCGCGCTGACACCAAACACTTGCTGCGCGCCGCCCTCAAGGGCATCGTGCCGCAGGCCGTGCTCGAGCGCAAAGATAAAATCGGCTTTGCCACGCCCGAACAAGCCTGGATGCGCGCGCTGGCACCGCAGTTGCGGCAGTGGCTGCAGGCCGGCCCCCAAGTGCCCTTCATCCGGCGCGAAAAGATGCTCGCGCACTTTGACGCCATGATGGAGGGTCGAAGCGCTTTTTCCTGGCAAGCCTGGCGATGGGTGAATTTCTCTCGCTGGATGACCCTCAACGCCGTGGATGCCTGACACCGCTGGCCCACGCGTCCGAACCCAAACAAGGTAGCAGCATGCCCCCAACCCAGCCCGGCAGCGACGGCGGCCCGGTCTCTGTCGTGCCGCAGGCCAGTGTGACGCCCCCGCTTCAGGCCTTGCTGTTGTGCGCGCATCCGCCGGCGGCCGACCCGCGGGTGTTCTGGGTGGCCGAAGGCGCGGCGGCGGACCTCCTCGTACACATCCTCGGTGTCGGCCCGGCCGACTCCCCGCCCGTGCCTGCCCACACGCGGCGCGGGGGCCTGACGCTGACCTTGCCCAGGCAGGACAGCGAGACCTGGCGCGAACGCACGCAGCCCGGCGCGGCGCGCGAGGCGCTGGAAAGACTGCGCGGGCTGGCACGCATGTCTGCCGCCGAACTCGAAGCGCTCACGGGCAAGACCGTCAGCCCGGCCAGAGTGCCTGTCTTCAATTGGCAATGCCGCCATCTGCTCTCCTCGGCGGAAACCCTGCTGTCCGGCGCCCTCCATGCCCGCGGCCACCAGGTGCTGATTGCCGCCGATTTCGATGCGCTCATTGCCGCCCTGGCGCTCAAGCGCCTGAGCGATGGCGCGGTCAAAGTGCTTTACGACGCGCACGAGTTCTGGCCGACCTCCCTGGGCCCGGACACCAGCGACTGGGAACTGGATATCTGGTTTTCCTTCGAGCGCGCCCTGCTTGCCGAAGTCGACGCGGCGATCTCCGTCTCGCCGCCGCTGGCCGACCACATGACGGCCTTCTATGGCTACCGCTTCGATGCCGTCCCCAATTGCGAGCCTCTGGCCAGCGGCCGATTCGAGCCCCGCCCCCGCGCCGCGGCCGGCCAGGACTGCATTTTTCTTTTCCAGGGCAACTTCATGCCCGGACGCGGCATGGAATTACTTCTCGACGCCTGGCCCCACACCCCGGCCAATGCCATCCTGGAGCTGCGCGGGCCAGACCGGCCATATAAGAGCAGCCTCATGGAGCGAGCCCGGGCCAGCGGAATGCTGGGCAAACGGGTGTTCTTCCCCGAGGCGGTGGCCGAAAGCGAGCTGGTGGCCGCGGCCAGCGCGGCCGATGTGGGGCTGGTCCCCTACGAGCCCACGACACTCAACAGTCGCTACTGCAGCCCGAACAAGGTGTCGCAATACATGGCGGCCGGCTTGCCGGTACTGTCCAACCGCCTGGATTTCGTCAGCGCCATTCTGCATGCCGCGCAGGGCGGGCTGAGCGTCGACTTCAGCGACCCCGCGGCATTGATCGCCGCCGTCTCGGCCTATGCCGGCAATCCGCAGGGGCGCCGCGCCACCGGTCAGCATGGCCGGGCCTATTTCGAGGCGACATTCCACTGGGAAAAACAAAGCGAGCCGTTTTACACCGCATTGCGCGGCCTGCCGGCGGGCCCGGCCGCCCCGGAGCGGTTCGATTTTCACTTGACCGATTCGGCCGGGCAAAATAAAACAATGAAACAATATTTGCTGCGTTCTGCAACAAATATATGGCACCACCTGCCGCCGGGGCTGAAAAACCGTTTCCGCCCCTTGGCCTCGCGGCTGCTAAACAGAATACGTTTTCGCTGAACGCCGCCGGCCCGGAGTGGCTGCAAAAATACGAAAGAATATTACCAACGAGAATGCGTATTTACTGCAATTGAGAGCACCGGCGGCGGGCGGGTGAGGCGTCCGACGGTCGAGTATGATTATGCCCAGTCCCGGGGGATTGCCCGGCCACTTGAAACTGATCCCCCCTTGATGACCGAGAATCATTTACCGCTGTCGATTGCCGCGTCGTTTCCGTCGCGGATGACCATCACCGCCGGCGCTCCCGATTCCGCCCTCATCGGCTCTCTCTCGCTTAACCAGCATCAACTCAGGCAAACTGCCATTCCTGAGTCCTGTCCTAATAGTCCCAGCACCATCCTTACTGGTCGCCTGAGATCCCGCTGGTTCCGTCCACCTCCCTTCCGCTTGTAAAAAAAACGCGCTGCGGATTTGCGTTGGCATTCTTTTCGGATTGTCAGGAATATTAAGTATGTTTGATAGATCTCGGCTTTTGTGGAAACACCGCCACCTGCTGTGGGCGACCACCCTGACTGACGTGCGCATACGCTCCTCCGGGACCATTCTGGGCATCGTATGGACCCTGCTCTACCCCCTGATGTTTCTGGGCCTGTACGCCGTCGTCTACACCATGATCTTCAAGATCCGGCTCGGCGGCTTCTCGACCTTCGAGTATGTGCTGCTGATATTCAGCGGGCTGATCCCTTTCCTGGGCTTTTCGGAATCCCTGGGCAGCGGCGTCAGTTGCGTGCTGGGCAACAAAGGTCTGGTCAAGAACACCCTGTTTCCGATCGAACTGATCCCCGTGAAAACGGTCCTGGCAAGCTCGGTCACCATGCTGGTGGGCCTGAGCCTGCTGCTGATCGTGCTCTGGGCCAACGGCATCGTTCACCCGACCCAGCTGTTGCTGCCCATCATCATCCTGCTGCAGCTCATCTTCACCGTGGGGCTGATCTGGCTGCTATCGGCCATCAACGTGTTCGTGCCGGACATCGCGCAGACCGTGTCCATCATGACGCTCTTTCTCATGCTGGTCTCGCCCATCGCGTACACGCACTCCATGATTCCGGCGGCGGTGCTGCCCTTCATGTATCTCAATCCGCTGTACTACCTGATCATGCTGTACCGCGACGCGGTGTTCCTGGGTGACTTTCCGCTTTCCATGCTGTTGACCTTCACGCTGATCGCTTGCGGATTCTTCACGCTGGGTGGTTATGTCTTTTCACGCCTGAAGCCGCTGTTTGCCGACTATGTCTAAGCCGATCATCGAGATCTCGGATCTCTCGAAAATGTTCCGCATGTTCCGGTCGCCCCGCTACCGGATGATGGAGACGCTCGGCCTGCCGGTACCGTCGAGCAGCTATGAAGAATTCTGGGCGCTGCGCGACATCAATTTCAACGTCATGCCCGGCGAACGCATCGGGCTGATCGGCCGCAATGGCGCGGGCAAGAGCACGCTGCTGAAGATCGTCGCCGGCCTGCTGCGGCCGACCTCGGGCCAGGCACGGGTCAATGGCGAAGTCCAGGCTCTCATGGAACTGGGCACCGGCTTTCACCCCGAATTCACCGGACGCGCCAACGCGGTGTCGGCCCTGGCCTATCAAGGGGTGACCGGGCGGCGCGCCCAGCAGTTGCTCGAAAGCATCATCGAATTCTCCGAGCTCGATGAGTTCATGGACAAGCCGGTCAAGACCTACTCGGCCGGCATGTATTCCCGCCTGGCCTTCGCCGTGGCCACCGCGGTGCGCCCGCAGATCCTCATCATCGATGAAATTCTTGGCGCCGGGGATGCCTATTTCGCCGCCAAGTCGGCCGCGCGCATGCACGAGCTGACCTCGCAGGGCACAACCGTGCTGTTCGTGTCGCACGACATGGCCTCGGTGCAGATGATCTGCGACCGCTGCATCTGGATCGAACGCGGCCGCATGATCATGGACAGCGATCCCAACGATGTCAGCAAGCGTTATGCGCTGTCGATCCGCAAGCAGGAAGAACTGCGTCTGCGCGCCATCAATCTGAAGTTGCAGCGCGGCCACGTCAGCGAACTGCTCACCTCGACGGACCTGGACAAGACACTGGTGCTGCGTCTGGTGACCGCCGAGCATTGCGCGCCGCAAACGCCAGTGCCGGTCTACCAGGTGGACCTGCTGCACCACGACGAAGTGCTGGAATCGCTCATCGTCGGCGACGCGCGCGACGACGACCGCAGCGAACGCCTGCATCTGCTGACCGCCAAAGGCTTCATGGAATGGGGCCCGCCCGCCAAGACCCGAGCCGGCAAGCCCTATCGCCTGGTGGGCCGCTTCAAGGGTTCATACAACCATGCGCCCATCAGCTTGCGGCTGCCGCAGGGGATGGGCGACGACACGGGCTTCAAGGTCCGCATCACGCACGGCCCCGTCTCGCCGACTGAACCGCTGATCCTGCAGCTTTTCGACGGCGTGGATTACGTCACGCTGGGTACGCTGGACGCCACCGGGCAGGACAGCGCCGAAAGCGTCATCGCCATGCGCGCGGCCGCCACCGAAGAGGCCGAGCCCCCCAAGGAAGAGCCGGTCGAGCGCGATGAATTCACCTACGGCACGGGCGATGCGTGGATCACCGATGTCGACTTCCTCGACGCCGACGGCAACTCGCACCGACTGTTTCATTTTTCCGAGCCGATGTATGTGAAGATCGGCTGGCAGACCAAGAAGCCGATTGCCCGGCTGTCATTCGTGGTCTGCATCTACGGCCTGGACGGCCGCTGCGTGTCCCAGGTTGTCTCGCCTTTTGTCTCGACGGATATCGAGGGGCAGCAAGGCGTGATCACAGCGGCTTTCGAGCCATTGCGCGTGGGCAAAGGCGATTACCTCGTCTCCATCGGCATTTTCGACGGCCTCACGACGCACAGCCAGGAAGAAGCCACGGCGTACGAAGTCCAGGATCGCAAGTACCGGCTGCGGGTGACGCCGCCGCCGCAAGCCCTTCTCGAACGAGGTCTCGTCGTCGACGACGCCCGCTGGACCGTTACGCCACGCACAGGAGGTCAGGGATGAATTCCAATTACTACGAGCAGGCCACGCTTTGGGACAGCGCGCCCAGCGCGGCGCAGGTCGACGTGGCGCAAGCCCTGAAATCCCTGATCCCGGCCGATGTCCGCACGGTGCTCGATGCCGGCTGCGGCAGCGGCATCGTGACCAACACCCTGGTGGATCAATGGGAGGTCACTGGCTGCGACATCAGCCAAACGGCCCTGGCTCAGGTCAATGCGCCGACCATTCTGGCCGACCTGACCGAGCTGCCGTTTGCCGATCAGCAGTTCGACCTGGTGCTGTCGAGCGACGTGATCGAGCACATCCCTGACGAGGTCTACCGCGCAGCGATCAAGGAAATCGCGCGGGTGGCCGGCAAGTACATTCTGATCGCCGTGCCCTACCGGGAAATACTGGAAGCCTCCCTGGTGCAGTGCCCTGCCTGCCGGCACCGCTTTCACGCCCACTACCATCAGCGCTCCTACCGGGCCGCGGATTTCGAGCAGCTGTTTCCGGCGGACTTCGAAGTCGTCTCCACCAGCCTGGCAGGCGAGCGCTGGCCCTTCAGCAATCCCGGCCTGTCGCAAGCGGCGCTGATGCTGGCCGACACGGACTATGAATTCCCCTCGGCGGTCTGCCCGGCCTGCGGCACCCAACGCGGCCCGTCCGAGCGCTCGCCACAAGCCAGCATGCTCGAGCGGCAGCTCTGCGCCTTGCAGTATCTGCGCATCGAGAACGGACTGGAAGCGCCGCCCCTGCCTTCGGAACTGCTGGTGCTGCTCAAACGCAGCGGCACGCATGACGCCAAACCGGTGGCCGAACCGGCGTTCGCGGGCGACATCGCGCTGCCCGCCACGCTCGCCTTGGATCAATGTCCGCGCTTCGATCATCTGCTGAACTATCCGCTGCGGCCCTACCTCGTCGCCGATGGGGAGTTCGACGTTCTGTTATTGCCGGCCCTGCCCCACCGCATCAGCAGCGATGCCACTGCGCAACAGCCGGCGCCCGCGCTGGCGCTCTATGACGCGGTGCGCGAGGAATATATCGAACTGCAGGCCGAAGCTGACGATAACGGTGCATGGACCTGGCTCATGCCCGCCGCCTGCCCCAGTATCGTGGCCTACCGCCTGCGTGTTCCCCGCGCGGCCGGCCTGCAGCGCCTGACTCTGGAGCCGGCTCAGCCGCTCGACCACGCCGCCTGCTTTGCGCGCGCCTTCGACTACAGCACCGCCGCGCGCGAGAACCACGCCAGATTGCTGGAGCAACAGCAGGAGAACGCCCGCCGGCTCGCCGAGCTCAACGACCTGGCCAACGCGATCGAGGCCCGCCGCAACGAGCTGGAACTGCTGCATGCCGACCTGCAAACCCGGCATGGCGATCTGGAAACCCGGCACGGCGAACTGGAGATCAGGCACACGGATCTGGAGACGCGCCGCAGCGAGCTCGAAGCCACCCTCAGCAAACGCGGCTTTCTGCGCAAACTCTTTTCCTGAACTGCGGACGCCTTTTACTCGACCGACCCTTTTTCCACATGGACGCGAACGCCACCTCCTCGAACCCCGCTAAGTCTTGGCGGCGTTGGGCATGAAGATCTTCCACGGGCCCAACAACGTCGCCGGTGCGGCGGGTGTGCTCGCCAAGGCGCAGCGCGAGCTGGGCTTTGACGCCGAAGCCGTCTGCTATGGCACGGGAACCTATGGATACAAGGCCGACCGTTACCTCAAGCACTCCTTCCGGGACCGGTTGGCAACCGCGTTCAAGGAAGGGCTGACGCACGACGTTTTTCATTTTTATTTTGGCCAATCGCTCACCGGCGACAAGCTGTTCGACGTCCCCTGGCTGCGCCGGCTGAACAAGAAAATCTTTTTCTACTTCTGCGGCTGCGACCTGCGCGATGCGAAGTCCACCATACGCAATTACCAGTTCAGCGCCTGTAAGGTCTGTTGGCCTGCCGCCTGCAGCGCCAATCGCGATCTCGCGCTGGCCACGGCGCAAGACTCGGACGGCGTTTTCGTCAGCACGCCCGACCTGCTCGAATTCGTCGACCGCGCGGTCTGGTTGCCGCAACCACTGGATATGGAGCGTTTCGACACCTTGCGCCAATCATTGGCCCAATGCCCGATTCCCGATCTGCAAGGCAGAAAGCTGCGCGTCGTCCACGGGCCGTCCAGCCGCATACTGAAAGGTACCCGCTACCTCGAAGAGGCGATCGCGCAGTTGCAGGCCAAAGGCCGCAACATCGAATTGGTATTGGTCGAGAACATGAGCCATGCCGACGCCATGCAGTTATGTCTGAATGCCGACATCGTGGTGGACCAATTACTTATCGGGGCGTATGGGCAGTTCTCGGTGGAAATGATGGCCTTGGGCAAACCCGTCATCTGTTATATCCGCGACGATCTGCGGCCGCACTACCCTGCGGATCTTCCCATCGTCTCGGCCACGCCCGAGAACATCGGGCAAGTCGTGGATGACTTGAGCGCGGCGCCGCAATCCTGGGCGGACATCGGCGCCGCGGGCATGGCTTATGTGCGCAACTATCACGACGCGCAGGCTGTCGCCCGAATCGCTCTGCGTCAATACGGTATTTAAGCAACGCTTTTTTCAGAACCATAAGATGCGAATACTAATGATGACCGATGATGTGCAGATTGATCGCCGCATCATCCAGGAGGCAAAATCCCTCATTGCGCGCAACAACGAGGTCATCCTCTTGTCGGCTCCGGGCGCCGGGCTGCTCTCACATGAGATCATCGAAGGCGTGAAGGTGGAGCGCGTGTCCGTCGCCGCGCAGACCAGCCGGGCCGAGCGCCTGCTGTTGGCCGCCCACGGCCGCTTCATCCGCCTGGTCAATGCCGGTTCAAGCCGGGGCCAGCGCTACGGCGCTTTGCTGGCCAGCTTGCCTTTCCGCGTGCTGGTCAAGGTCAGAAGGCGTGCGCTGCAGATCCTGCGCCGCCGGCGCGCCGTGTCCGAATCCGCCCGGCTGCTGAACCTCATCAACCGCCTGCACAGCGTGGCCGCCACCGTGATCTGGCGCTTTTTCTGGTTGCTGGCCGTCATATCCAACCGGCTGCTGGCATTCTCGCTGCGCGTGGTGCGGCGCCTGCACGGCGGCACCAATCGCGATACGACATTGCTGGCGCGGGCGCGCTACCTGAAGCCGGATGTCATCCATGCGCACGATCTTCCCCAGCTTCAGGCCGGCGTCAATGCCGCACGCGCCTTGAAAGTGCCCCTCATCTATGACGCGCACGAGCTCTACCCGGAAATCTGCACGCTGACGCCCGAGCAGCAGAAAAGACTGGGCGCCAACGAGGCCAAACTGATCCCGCGCGCCGACGCCGTCATCACGGTCAACCCGCACCTGGCCCAGGAGTTCGCGCGCCGCTACAAGATCCCGGCGCCCGATGTCATTCTGAATGCCATCGATCCGTTCACCGATCTGCACGACCGGCCGCGCGATCTGTTCCGTGAAACCATGGGCATCCCGGCCGACAAGCAGATCCTGCTGTTCCAGGGCTGGATGTCGCCCGACCGCGGCCTGCAGGATCTGGTGCGGGCACTGGCCCAGGTCAGAAGCGACGTGCATCTCGTTTTCATGGGCTACGGCGACCTCGTCAAGGACCTGAGCGCCATCGCCGAGGAAATGGGTGTGCGCGATCGCGTGCACTTCAAGGACGCCGTCCCGCAGGCCGAGCTGCTGTATTGGACGGCCTCGGCCGACGCCGGCATTATTCCTTACCAGCCGGTGGATTTGAATCACTGGTTTTGCTCGCCCAATAAACTGTTTGAGTTTGTCCAATCGCGGCTACCCATTATCGCGAACGACCTGCCCTATTTACGCGACGTCATTACGACCGACCAGATAGGCCTGGTCGCCGACATGAAATCCCTCAGCGATCTGGCGGCGGCGATTAACACCATGTTCGATCCGGCACTGGGCGGCGCGCGGCGCTTCAAACCGGCGCTCGCGGCCGCACAATACAAATACTCCTGGCAGGCTCAGGAGGCCCAACTTTTTTCGATTTATGACCGTGTAATGGGCAATATTTAGCAAAAAGAAGCGGCGCGGTAAAAAACTTCCATATCGTGAAAATTCAAACTTTGGATCAACTATGATCAAAAAAATCCCGGGACACGAGAAACCCGGCGTTGCTCCAGCGGTTGAACTCCATTGCGAAGACAGGCGTGCATTGACCGCACGCGCTTGAATATGACACCAACACCGCTTGCCTTGCCCTCCGCCCTGCCGCCTTGTCTGCGCAGCGGGTGAGCCCGGCCTCGTTTCATGCTTACCGCCTTGCGGCCAGCCGGCAGCCTGAACAGGCCGTCCGGCGCGGACAAGGTATCTGTTCCCACTTATCTGCTTTCTTGTACGGAGTTCCCAAATGGCAGTCAGCTTCATAGACTTGCGTCGTTTTGAGCCTGGTTTTCAGGAGGCTTGGCAGCGCCAGGTCGCAGAAATGTCCGCCCGCGCCGAGTTCATCGGCGGCCCGAGCGTCAGCCGCCTCGAAGAGCGGCTGCGCGAGGCCACGGGGGTCAACGAAGTCGTGAGTTGCGCCAATGGCACGGATGCCCTGCAACTGGCCTTGCGCGCCGTCGGCGTGGGCGAAGGCGATGTCGTCCTGGTTCCGGACCTGACGTTCTGGGCCACCTATGAAGCCGTGGTCAACGTCAACGCCAGCCCTTACACGGTGGACTGCAACCGCGCCGACCAGAGCCTGGATGTCGATCTGGTGGCCGAACTGCTGCCCAAGATCAAGCCCAAGGCCGTGATTGCCGTGCACCTTTACGGCTGGGGCAGCGCCCGCCTGGATGAACTGCGCGCCCTGTGCCGCAACGCCGGCGTGGCGCTCATCGAAGATGCCGCCCAGGCCTACGGGGTGAACTTCCAGAACGAATCCATTTTCAAGGGCGCGCAGATCGCCACGACCTCGTTCTATCCTGCCAAGGTGCTCGGTGCGGCAGGCGATGGCGGCGCCGTGTTCTGCGCCGACAAAACCCTGGCCGAGACGGTGCGCCGCCTCTCCAACCATGGCCGTACCGCGCATTACGGCCATGGCGACGTGGGCTGGAACTCGCGTCTTGACGCCCTGCAAGCGGCGTTTCTCAACCTCAGCCTGGATCATATCGACGCACGGCTGGCATCGCGCCGCGCCGCCGCCGACGCCTACCGCCGCGCGCTGGGCGGCAAGTTCCCGGGCCTGAGCATCGTCGACGCGCCGGCCGGCTACGAAGAAAACGGCTACTGCAACGTTTGCTTCGTCGACGACCTGGACGTCAAAAAGCGCCTCGAAGCCGCCCTCAAGAGCGCCGGCATCGGTTTTGGCAATATCTATCCCTCGCCCCTGTCGCGCCAGCCTGGCGCAGCGCGCTACCTGAAGGGTCAGGCCAAGGGCGAGACCGCCGCCTGGCTGTGCGCGCACGTGCTGAATCTGCCTCTCTTTCCCTACATGAAGGATGAGGAGATCGCCGAGGTCGTCCAGACCGTCAGCCGCACGCTGCAAGGCTGAGCTGCACACCCGCCAACCACAGACACGCCGCGATCAGGAATACATCATGAAATACGCAATCATCGGCGTCGGCAACATGGGCAAGAACCATGCCCGCGCCGCGCATGAACTGGGCACGACCGAGTTGGTCGCGGTCGCCGACGCCTCCGAGCAGACGGCGGCCAATATCGCCAAGCTGTATCAATGCCAGGCCTACAACGACTACATCAAGATGCTCGACGAGTGCGACATCGATGCCGTGTCGATTTGCGTGCCCACCACGCTGCACACGCCCGTCGCGATGGAATGTCTGCGTCGCGGCAAGCATGTGCTGCTCGAAAAGCCCATTGCGCCCACCGTCGAAGAGGGCCTGCAGTTGCAGGCTTACGCGCGCGAGCAAGGCGTGCAACTGATGATCGGCCATATCGAGCGCTTCAACCCGGCGGTGGTCAAGGTCAAGGAACTGCTGCGCAACAACGAGATCGGCCGCGTGGTCTCCATCATGGCGCGCCGCGTGGGCATTTTTCCGCCGCAGATCCGCGATGCGAATATTGCGGTGGACCTCGCCATCCACGATCTGGACATCGTGAACTATCTGCTCGACGAGTTCCCGACCGACATCACCTCCGACAAACGCCGCAACCACATCGAGCTGCGCGAAGACTCGGTGGAGTTCTTCCTGCGCTACCCGTCCGCCTCGGCGTATGTGCAAGCCAACTGGATCACGCCGGTCAAGATACGCAAACTCAACATCACCGGCACCGACGGTTATCTTGAGATGGACTACATCAACCAGCGCATTCAGTTCTACAAGAGCAACTACGAAAAGTACCGCGACGAACCGGGCCACATCAGCGGCTATTCCGACTATGTGCTGAAGTACATGGAGCCGGACCTGGTCGAGATCCAGGTCGCCAAGCGCGAACCGCTGAAAGAGCAGATCTCCTACTTCACCCGCGCCATCCGCAACGGTGACGAGATCGACAACTCCTTTGCCATCCAGGCCCTTCGCATCGCCCTTCAAAGCTAGGATCACGAGATGACCGCCACCCCGAATTTTTTCGTCCATGCCACGGCTGAAGTCTCTCCCAAAGCCAATATCGGCGAGGGCACCAAGATCTGGAACTACGCGCAAGTGCGCGAAGGCGTGACCTTGGGCAGCGAATGCATCGTCGGCAAGAACGTGTACATCGACTTCGACGTGCGCATCGGCTCGCGCTGCAAGATCCAGAACAATTGCTCGCTCTACCACGGCGCGGAACTGGAAGACGGCGTCTTCGTCGGCCCCCATGTCATTCTCACCAATGACAAGAAGCCGCGCGCCATCACGCCCGACGGCCAGCTCAAGGGCAATTCCGACTGGGAAGTCGGCCCGATCCGCATCCGGCGTGGCGCAGCCCTGGGCGCCGGCAGCATCATCCTGCCCAATGTGACGGTGGGCCAGTTCGCCCTGGTGGGCGCCGGCGCCGTCGTCACCCGCGACGTGCCCGACTATGCCCTGGTGGCCGGCAATCCGGCCAAGGTCATCGGTTGGGTCGACGCCGAAGGCAATCGCGTCGAGCAGCCCCCGAGCGCCTGATCAGCCTGCGCCCTGCTCTCCCTGAAACACCGTTTTAGCCAAAGCCATCGTCATGTGCGGAATCATTGGAATTTTCTCGACCAGCAAACGACGCGCCGACTGGCCGCCGATGGAAAAGCTGCTGGACAGCATTCGCCATCGCGGCCCGGACGGCAACGGTGTGGAGCAGGAAGAAAGAAGCGACAGCTTCGTCAGTCTGGGTCATGCCCGGCTGGCCATCATCGATCCGGAGCACGGCCGCCAGCCGATGACCACAGCTGACGGCAATCTCTCCATCATCTTCAATGGCGAGATCTACAACTACCTCGAGCTGCGGCGCGAACTGTTGGCCAAGGGCCACCCCATCCGCTCGTACTCCGACACCGAAGTGCTGTTGTACGCCTATCGCGAATGGGGCGAAGACTGCCTGGACCGCCTGCTGGGCATGTTCGCCTTTGCCATCTGGGATCGCCGGGCGCAGCGCATCTTCTGCGCGCGCGACCGCATCGGCATCAAGCCCTTCTACTATTATTTCGATGGTTCCAGCTTCGTCTTCGCCTCGGAAATCAAAGCCATTCTCGCCACTGGCGCCGTCAAGGCCGAATCCGATGCCAATGGCCTGCAAGACTACCTGACCTTCCAGTTCTGCCTCGATGACAAGACCCTCTTCCGGCAGATCAAGAAGCTCAAGCCCGGCTGGAAGCTCAACATCTCCCTGGACAAGCAGCGGCTCAAGCTCGATCAGCGCGAGTACTGGGATGTCGATTACGACATCGATCATCAGCACGATGAGCGCTGGTTCGTCGACCACCTGGCCGGCCTTATCGAAGATGCCACCCGCATGCATCTGCGCTCCGACGTCCCGCTGGGCGCGCACCTGTCTGGCGGCCTGGATTCCAGCACCATCGTCTGTCTGGCCGCCGATATGCTGCGCGGCGAACGGCTCAAAACCTTCACCGGCGCATTCCCCGAAGGCCCGCAATACGACGAGACAGGCTACGCCAAACTCGTCGCCCAGGCCGCCAATACCGAGTACTACGAGACCTATATTCAGGGCAAGGAACTCCCTGACGTATTGCCGCGCATCATGTATTACATGGATGAGCCGCTGGCAGGCCCAGGGGTCATCCCGCAGTACTACGTCTCCCACCTCGCTGCCCAGCACGTCAAAGTCGTGCTCGGCGGCCAGGGCGGCGATGAATTGTTCATCGGCTACGCGCGCTACCTGGTGGCCTATCTCGAACAATGCCTCTCGGGGGCCATCTACGAAACCGCGCACGCGCAGAAGTATGCCGTGTCGCTCGAGTCCATCGTCCCCAATCTGCCGCTGCTGCAGACCTACCGCCCCATGCTGCAAGGCCTGTGGCGCGACGGCCTGTTCGACTCGCCCGACAAGCGCTACTTCAAACTGCTGGACCGCAGCGAGGGCATGGCGCAGCTCTTCTCGCGCGACACGCAGGCCAATGCCTACTCGCCGTTTGAGTCCATGCAGGAGATATTCAACCGCAAGGGGCTGCACTCTCTCATCAACCAGATGACCTACTTCGACTTGAAGAGCTCGCTGCCCGCGCTGCTGCACGTCGAGGACCGCACCAGTATGTCGGCCTCGCTGGAGTCGCGCGTGCCCTTGCTGGACCATCGTCTGGTCGAGTTCATGGCGCGCATTCCGCCCAACATCAAGTTCGCGGGCGGCCGGATGAAGCATCTGTTCAAGGAAGCTGTGCGCAACACCGTGCCGCAGCCCATCTTCGAGCGCAAAGACAAAATGGGCTTTCCCACCCCGCTGGCGCAATGGAGCAAGGGCGTGGCCAAGGACTTCGTGCACGACACCCTGCTGTCGCGCCAGGCCCGTGAGCGCGGCCTCTACGACATGGCGCAAGTCGAAGGCGCGCTGGCCAACGAGAAAGAGTTCGGCCGCGTGGTCTGGGGCTTGCTGTGCACGGAGCTGTGGCACCGCATCTTCATCGACGGCGACCTCCAACCGTCCGGCCTGCACGCTTAAAGCCGGCAGCGGCCCTCAGCGCCGCTGCTGCGCCCCAAGAAAAAACCCCCGCGCGCGGATATCCATCCAGCGTTCGGGGGTTTTGTCTTGCTGGCACCCTGCACCAGGGCGCCAGGCACGACGGCAAGTGCGCAATCAGAACGGAATGTCGTCGTCCATATCGGCCAGATTGGCCGCGCCACCGCCCATGGGCGCGGCGGCCGGAGCCTGACGCTGGGCCGGCGCCGGGCGTTGCGCCGGCGCGCGCTGCTGGCGCGGCGCTTCGTCGTAACCGCCGCCGCCACCGAAACCACCGCCTTCGGCGCCATCACGCCCGCCCAGCATCTGCATCTGGTCGGCGACGATTTCGGTGCTGTAGCGGTCAGCACCGGTGTCCTTGTCTTGCCACTTGCGGGTCTTCAGGCGGCCTTCGATATAGACCGAACGGCCTTTTTTCAGGTACTCGCCGGCGATTTCGGCCAGGCGGTTGTACATGACGACGCGATGCCATTCGGTTTCTTCGCGGCGCTCGCCGCTGGCCTTGTCTTTCCATTGCGACGTGGTGGCCAGGGAAAGATTGCAGATTGCCGCGCCGTCCGGGCTATAGCGGACCTCGGGGTCGCGCCCTAGGTTGCCGACGAGAATGACTTTGTTGACCGATGCCATGGCGATGCCCCTCTGTTGCGGTCTGCCTGGCCGCCCCCAAAGAGACGACGCCGGCAGCACCCAACGTAAAACCTGTTCAAAATGAAGGCCTTAAAGAACACGCCGGTCTCATGCGAAGACCGGCGTGGACGACGGACCGCGAAGTCCGCTTAAGGCCTGGAATAAGCGCCATTATCGACGATATCGCCAGCCTGCGCCATGCCGGACTGTGACCAAGGGTGGCGCACCCGGCGCCAGGCCGGGCCGGCGCCGGCTAGCGCAGGGGTTTCATGGCCCAGGCGGCGAGCAGCCAAAGCAGGGACAGACCGGCCGCGGCCAGGAAGACCCCGTCCGGGCCGCTGCGTGCGGCCAGCCAACCGCCCAGCGCGCCGCCGGTAAAAAGGCCGGCGGCCTGCGCCGTGTTGTAGAAACCCAGGGCCAGTCCCTTGTACTCCGGCGGCGCCACGCGCGACACCAGAGACGGCTGCAAGGCCTCCAGGACGTTGAAGGCCACGAAGAATCCGGTCAGGGCAATCGCCAAAGGCAGGAAGGCGTGCGCGGCCAGGGGCAGCAAGGCACAGACCACGGCCAGCCCGGCCACCGACGCCCGCAGAGCGGCGCGGTGGGCGCGATGTTTTTCGGCCAGAAAAATCACCGGCACCATACAGACGAAAGACAGCAGGATGACCGGCAGATACACATGCCAGAGCGCCCGCAGGTCCAGCCCGCCGGTGCGCGCCAGCAGCGCGGGCACCACGACAAACAGCGCCACCTGGATGAGATGCAGGACAAAGACCCCGAAATTCAGCCGCAATAGCTCGCCGTGCAGAAAGACGTCGCGGGCCCGTACGCGGCGCATGCTGCGCGCCTGCGTCAGCGGCACCACCGGCACCACCCAACGCGCCACGGCCAGGCTGGCCAGCCCGAGACAGGCGATGGTCCAGAACAGGCCATGCAGGCCCCACCAGCCCACCAGCACGGGCGCCAGCACCAGCGACAAGGCGAAAGACAAGCCGATGGAAGCGCCGACCATGGCCATGGCCCGCGTGCGTACCTCGTCGCGCGTGGCGTCGGCCAGCCAGGCCGTCACCGCGGCGGAAATGGCGCCCGCGCCCTGAATGGCGCGGCCCATGGTGATCCAGAACACGTCGTCGGCGCGGGCACAGACCACGCTGCCGGCTATGAAAAGCAACAGGCCCAGGATGACCACGGGCCTGCGCCCCCAGCGGTCCGAAGCCAGGCCAAAAGGGATCTGCATAATGGCCTGGGTCAGGCCATACATGCCCAGTGCCAGACCGACCCGGGCCGGATCCTCGCCGCCCGGCAGCCCGCGCGCGGCCACGGCGAATACGGGCAAAAGCAGGAACAGACCCAACATACGACAGGCGAAGAGCCCGGCCAGCGCCACGCTGGCGCGGCGCTCGGACGAGGTCAGTCTCAGCTTCTGGTGTTGCGCCATGTGTCTCTTGTCTATGTATGCGCCTGCCGCGCCGATGAAAAGGTCGCCAGCCGCCTGACAGCGCTCGGAGGGCGCCATCACTGCGAACGGCTCGGCGCGCTATAGTACCAAGTTGGCCTTTGAAACTGCTTAAACCCGGCCCGCTTGCGGGCAGGCAAGGAAGGACGCGGAATGGACGAGATACGCATTCGCGGTGCCCGGACGCACAATCTCAAGAATGTGTCACTGGATCTGCCGCGCCACCGCCTGGTGGTGATTACCGGCTTGTCCGGCTCGGGCAAGTCATCGCTGGCCTTCGATACGCTGTATGCCGAAGGGCAGCGGCGTTATGTCGAAAGCCTGTCGGCCTACGCGCGCCAGTTCCTGCAGCTGATGGACAAACCGGATGTCGACCTCATCGAAGGTCTGTCCCCGGCCATCTCCATCGAGCAGAAGGCCGCGGGCCACAATCCGCGCTCCACGGTCGGCACCATCACCGAAATCCACGATTATCTGCGCCTGCTCTACGCGCGCGTGGGCACGCCCTACTGCCCGGATCACGGCCTGCCCCTGCAAGCGCAAAGCGTCAGCCAGATGGTCGATACCGTGCTGGGATGGCCGGCCGACACCCGGCTGGCCATTCTTGCGCCCATCGCCCGCGCGCGCAAAGGCAGTTTCGAGGACGAGTGCGCCAGCCTGCAAGCGCAGGGCTTCGTGCGCCTGCGCATCGATGGCAAACTGGTCGAGATCGATCAGATGGCGCCGCTGAAAAAGACCGAAAAGCACGACATCGACGTCGTGATCGACCGGCTGCGCGCCCGCCCCGAAAGCAAGCAGCGTCTGGCCGAGAGCTTCGAGACCGCCTTGCAACTGGCCGATGGCCGTGCCATCGCGCTGGATATGGACAGCACGCGCGAACATGTCTTCTCCAGCCGCTACGCCTGCCCGGTCTGTAGCCATAGCCTGCCCGAGCTCGAGCCGCGGCTGTTCAGCTTCAACAACCCCATGGGGGCCTGCCCCAGCTGCGACGGCATCGGGCAAGTGGGTTACTTCGATCCCAAGCGCGTCGTGGCCTTCCCGGAGCTCAGCCTGGCGGCCGGCGCCATCCGCGGCTGGGACAAGCGCAATGCCTTCACGCACTCCTTGCTGACCAGCCTGGCCACGCATTACGAATTCGATATCGAAACGCCTTTCGAAGAACTCAGCGAAGCCACACGCGAAAAGGTGCTGTATGGCTCGGGCGAGGAGGAAATCGCTTTCTTCTATCTCAACGAGAAAGGCCGCAGCAGCGTCAAGCGCCACCCCTTCGAAGGCGTGATCCCCAACCTGGAGCGCCGCTGGCGGGAAACCGACTCGGCCACCGTGCGCGAAGAACTGGGCAAGTACCGCAATATCAAGACCTGCCCGGATTGCGGCGGCTCACGCCTGCGGCCCGAAGCGCGCCACGTGCTGATCGGCGACGAACCCGGTCAGGGGCAGGAGCGCGGGCAAGCCATTTACGAAGTCGAAGCCATGCCGCTGTCGGCCTGCCTGGCCTGGTTCCAGGCACTGCAACTGACCGGCGCCAAGCAAGAGATCGCGCAACGCATCGTGCGCGAGATCGAAGCCCGGTTGAGCTTTCTGAACAACGTCGGCCTGACCTATCTCTCGCTGGACCGCAGCGCCGACACGATTTCGGGCGGCGAGGCGCAGCGCATCCGTCTGGCCAGCCAGATCGGCTCCGGCCTGACCGGCGTCATGTATGTGCTGGACGAACCTTCCATCGGCCTGCATCAACGCGACAACGACCGGCTCATCGCCACCCTGCAGCATCTGCGCGATCTGGGCAACAGCGTCATCGTGGTCGAACACGACGAAGACATGATCCGCCTGGCCGACTGGGTGGTGGACATGGGGCCGGGCGCTGGCGAACACGGCGGCCAGGTCGTGGCGCAAGGCCGCCCCGACACCGTCCAGGCCGATCCCGCATCCCTGACGGGTCAGTATCTCAGCGGCGCACGCGCCATCGCCATTCCGCAACGCCGCCCCGTCACCGACGATCTGCCCTGGCTGGAGCTGACCGGCGCGACCGGCAACAACCTCAAGTCGGTCGACCTGCGCATCCCCGCCGGCCGCCTGGTCTGCGTCACGGGCGTTTCCGGCTCGGGCAAATCGACCCTGGTCAACGATACGCTGGCCGTGGCGGTGGCCCGCGCGCTGAACCACGCCCAGGGTGACGCAGCGCCTTACGCGACGCTCACCGGCCTGGAGCATTTCGACAAAATCATCAGCGTGGATCAAAGCCCCATCGGGCGCACGCCGCGCAGCAATCCGGCGACCTATACCGGCCTGTTCACGCCCATCCGCGAACTTTTCGCCGGCGTGCCCGAGGCGCGCACGCGCGGCTACGATCCGGGCCGTTTCAGCTTCAACGTCAAGGGCGGCCGCTGCGAGGCCTGCCAGGGCGATGGCGTGGTCAAAGTCGAGATGCACTTCCTGCCGGATATGTATGTGCCTTGCGACGTGTGCCATGGCAAGCGCTACAACCGCGAAACGCTGGAGATCCGCTATCGCGGCCGCAATATCAGTGAAGTGCTCGACCTCACGGTCGAACAGGCGCTGGAGTATTTCGATTCGGTGCCCGCGATCGCACGCAAGCTGCAGACGCTGATCGATGTCGGCCTGTCGTATATCCGGCTAGGTCAGTCGGCCACCACCTTGTCGGGCGGTGAAGCACAACGGGTGAAACTGTCGCTGGAGCTGTCCCGGCGCAGCACCGGCCGCACGCTCTACATCCTGGATGAACCCACGACCGGCCTGCATTTCCGCGACATCGAGCTGCTGCTCGAAGTCCTGAACCAACTCGTCGACAGCGGCAATACCGTGCTCATCATCGAGCACAATCTGGACGTCATCAAAACCGCCGACTGGCTCATCGACATGGGCCCGGAAGGCGGCGATGGCGGCGGCAGGCTGATCGCGCAGGGCACGCCCGAAACCGTTGCCGCAGAGACGCAAAGCCATACCGGCCATTATCTTGCCCGGGTTTTGCAGCGCAACAAAACCCGCTAGACTGGCATACAGCGCCTGCGGGCAAGCCGGGACCCACACCACATGTACACGTTGCTGATAGGCAATAAAAACTACTCCTCCTGGTCGCTGCGCGCGTGGCTGGCCCTGCGCGCGGCCGGCGTCCCGTTTCGGGAGCAGAAGCTGGGGCTGTTTACCGACGCCTTTGAGCAACGGCTGGGCGGCGTGACGCCGGCCGGCCTGGTGCCCGTGCTGCTCGATGGCGACTTCGCCATCTGGGACTCGCTGGCCATCTGCGAATACGCCGCCGAACGCCATCCCGAGCTGCATCTGTGGCCGGCCCCGGTGCGTGCGCGCGCCCGGGCCCGCGCCCTGGCCGCGCAAATGCACAGCGGTTTTGCCGATCTGCGCCGCCTGCTGCCCATGAATATCGAGGCCAGCCTGCCCGGCATCGATATCGGCCCGGCGCAACAGGACATCTCGCGTGTGCAGGCGATCTGGCAAGACACCCTGGCCGAGTTCGGCCAGGGCGGGCCCTTTCTGTTCGGCCGCTTCAGCATCGCCGATGCCTTCTACGCGCCGGTCGTGTCCCGATTCACGACCTATGGCGTGTCGGCCGCCGGCCCCGTGCGCGACTACATGGACGCCGTGCAGGCCTTGCCCGCCATGCGCGAATGGACCCGCGACGCGCTGGCCGAGGCCACTTTCGTGCCGGAAGACGAGCCTTACCGCAGCCAACGCTGAGGGCTTGGACCTTAAGCGCAAACCCGGTTACTTCTGGCACGGAAATCGGGTATGGTGCACGAATAAGGAGGCTGCCAGCGCAGCCTCAAGGCTCAATACCCAAGCAGCATCATGGACGCGGACCACGAATTACGCATCGCCAGCGCCCTCTACGCTGGGATTGCCGATACGGAGCAATGGCGCCAGGCTTTGATCCTGGCCGCACGCGCCGTGGGCACCGACCGCTGCACCGTGCTCGCACGCAATGTCGACACCGACTCCATCCTGGTGATCGACAACGCCGGGCTCTCCGCCGCTGCGCTGGACGAATACGAGCGCCACTACTACCAGTTCGACAGCTTCATGGAAGCCGCGCGCAACGTGCCCACCGGCGGCTGCCTGCGCGACGATCAGGCTTTCGGCCCGCAAGGCATCCGCCGCTCGGCCTTCTACAACGACTTTCTGTTTCGCCACGATATGGGTTCGCTGATGCTCACCCAGGCCCTGCGCACGCCCGACATCGAATGGACCGTCGCGTTTCAGCGCAGCCCGGGCCATACGCATTTCGACGATCAGCACGCCACGGCCCTGGGCAGGCTCGTGCCGCACCTGCAAAAAGCCCTGCAACTGCGCTTGCGGCTGCGCGAACTGGAGCGTCGCGCCAGTCTGGGCGAAGCCGCCCTGGACACCTTCGCTACGCCTTTGCTGTTCGTGGCCCCTTCCGGGCGCCTGCTGACCGCCAACCTGGCCGGCGAGGCCTGGTATGCGCGCCACGGCAAGCAACTCGAACACACGGCGCAATGGTCGCGAGTGCTGGCCGCGGCGACCGGCAGCATCGGTCCGGCCGTCGCCGAAGGCATGCGTCTGCCGGAGGGCGGCCACATCGTGGCGCTACCGGCCCCGCAAGCCTATCGCCGTGGCGAGGCGCAAGGTCCGGGCATGGCGCTGGTCATGGTGCACACCCACCTCAATCCCACGCCCCCCGCCCGCACCATGCTCAAGTCCCTGTTCGGCCTGAGCGCGGCTGAATACCGGCTGCTCGAGGTCCTCATGACCGGGGCCACGCTCTCTCAGGCGGCGCAGCAACTGGGGCTGTCCGTCGAAACCGTCCGCACCCAAAGCAAAGCCGTGCTGCAGAAAACCGGTACGCAACGCCAGGCCGGCCTGATGCGTCTGGTCAGCGCCCTGCAAAGCCCCATGCCGGCCCACTAAGCCATTGCAAGCGCGCGGGCAAGAAAAAACCCGCCGACTCTGATGCGACGGTTGCCCCGAATCGCATCACAATGGGCGGGAAAAGCACGGCGAATGTGCACCGCCATACTAGATGGCCCGCAACTGCCGCCGCATCCCCCAATTGGGGGAAAAAGCCCTTAAGCCATATCGAAAATCCGCCGATGTTCGCTGATGGCGTAACGATCCGTCATTCCAGCGATATAGTCGGCAATAGTCCGCGCCTGATCGCGCGCGTCGTCGCGCCGGTAGTCGGGCGGCAACAGACGCGGGTCGCCAAGAAAGACCTCGAAAAGCTCACGCACGATGCGTCTGGCCTTAGACGTCATGCGCACCACTTTGTAGTGCCGGTACAGGTTGTCGAACAGGAATTTCTTCAGGGCATCGGCCTCGCGCCGCACGGGCTCTGAAAACCCGGCCAGGGGCGCGGCCGCACGCACATCGTCGGCGCTGGCCGGCGCGGCATCGCGGATACGCGCCAGCGACGTGGCGGTCAGATCCATGATCAGCGTATTGATCATGCGCCGGATCGTCTCGGCCGTCGCGCGCCGCGGCGCCAGGTCGGGATAGCGCCCCCGCACCTCGGCATAGTGACGGGCAAAGAAGTCCACTTCGCCCATCTGCTCCAGCGTCAACAGGCCGGAGCGCAGGCCATCGTCGATGTCGTGATTGTTGTAGGCGATTTCATCGGCCAGATTGGCCAGCTGCGCCTCCAGCGAAGGCTGGGTGCGCGCCAGAAAACGCTGCCCCACCGCGCCCAATTGCCGCGCGTGGGCCACGGAACAGTGCTTCAGAATGCCTTCGCGGGTTTCGAAACACAGATTGAGCCCATTGAAGTCGGCATAGCGCTCCTCGAGCTCATCGACCACCCGCAGGCTTTGCAGATTGTGCTCGAAGCCGCCCGCCTCGGGCGCCAGCTCGCGCATGCAGGCATTGAGTTCATCCTGACCGGCATGCCCGAATGGCGTATGCCCCAGGTCGTGAGCCAGCGAAATGGCCTCGGTGAGGTCTTCCGACAGCCGCAGGCTGCGCGCCAGGGTACGGGCAATCTGCGCCACCTCCAGGCTATGCGTGAGCCGGGTGCGGAACAGATCCCCCTCATGATTGACGAACACCTGGGTCTTGTACTCCAGGCGCCGGAACGCATTGCAATGAATGATGCGATCGCGGTCACGCTGGAATTCGCTGCGGTTCTGCGCAGGCGGCTCATCGTGTTGCCTGCCGCGCGTGCGGGCCGGGTCAGATGCGTAAGAAGCCAATTCACTCATATGCACTGCCGTCCCGTCCCTCGCGTTAACCTGCCTGAACCGTTCTATCCAGCGCCGCGCGTACGGCCGCAGCAGGCGCGGTGCGCATCCCTGCCTGACCGATATGCGGCATCAGCACAAACCGTATTTCACCCGCCTCGGATTTCTTGTCAACCATCATGAGCGACATCCAGCGCTCGTAACCCAGGTCCGGCGCGGCGACCGGGCAGCCGATGGCCTGCACCAGTGCTCGCACCCGCTGCACATCGGCCGGGGGGAATCCATCGACCTCGGCCGACAGCTCGGCAGCCTGCACCATGCCGCAACCCACGGCTTCGCCGTGCAGCCACTGGCCGTAACCCAGGCCGGACTCGATGGCGTGGCCGAAGGTGTGCCCCAAGTTGAGGATCGCGCGCAGGCCGGACTCGCGCTCATCCTTGCCCACCACCTGCGCCTTGAGTTCACACGAACGACGGATCGCGTAAGCCAGCGCCTCGGGCTCCAGGGCCCGCAGATCCGCGACATGGGCCTCGCACCAGTTCCAGAAATCTGCATCCAGAATGAGCCCGTACTTGATCACTTCGGCCAGCCCGGCGGAGACTTCGCGCGCCGGCAATGTGCCCAGCACGTCGGTATCGATTTCCACCGCCACGGGCTGGTAGAAGGCGCCGATCATGTTCTTGCCCAGCGGATGGTTGACGGCGGTCTTGCCGCCCACCGAGGAGTCCACCTGCGCCAGCAGGGTGGTGGGCACCTGCACGAAGCGCACACCGCGCATGTACACCGCGGCGGCAAAGCCCGTCATGTCGCCGATCACGCCCCCGCCCAGCGCCACCAGGACGGCACGCCGGTCCAGGCGATGCGTCAGCATGGCGTCGAAGATCAGGTTCAGTGTCTGCCAGTCCTTGTGCGCCTCGCCATCGGGCAATTCGATGCGCAGCACCTTGCGGCCGGTGCGCGCCAGTGCCGCTTCGGCCCGCTCGGCATAGAGCGCGGCCACGGTGGGATTGGTGACAATGGCAATGGCCGTGGCGTCGGCAGGGATGCTTTCATCCAGACGATCCAGGCGACCCGGGGCGATGCGGATGGGATAGCGTCCGCCCGGAGTATCGACCTCGACAACATTCATAGCTTTTTCTCGTACGCTTGCAGCTTGGGCAGGATGGCCTTGACCAGAGTGGAGATCGGCGTGGAGCCGGTTTCTATCACCAGGTCGGCCACTTCGGTATAAAGGGGTTCGCGCTTGGTCATCAGATCGCGCAAGGTGCCCCGGGGATCGGCGGTGGCCAGCAAGGGGCGATTGCGATCACGGCAGGTCCGGCGGTAGAGTTCATCGACACTGGCGCGCAGATACATGACAATGCCGCGTTGGCGCAACAGACGGCGGTTATCCTCGGCCAGCACGGCGCCGCCGCCGGTGGCGAGAATTATCCCGCGGCGTTGAGTACACTCTTGCAGTGCGGTGGATTCCCGCCTGCGAAAGCCTGCTTCGCCCTCTATTTCGAAAATAACGGGCACACGCACGCCGCAACGCGCTTCCAGCTCATGATCCAGATCGATAAACTCGCGGCCCAGCGCCCGGGCCAGGCCGCGCCCGATGGTGGTCTTGCCCGCACCCATCATGCCGACCAGAAAAATCGGCAGATCGTGAGGCAGTTGTTCCAGGGCTTCGATGCATTCGCCTGCAACTGCCTCGGGGGCAGCCGCAGGATCGGGCGGCTCCTCGTCGGTGCCGGCGCACAAGTGGGCGGAAAGGTTCATGGCGGCATTATCCCATTGCTGCAAGTTGCCCGCTTACCACAAAGATTTATTTTGTTACACCGCCTCCGGACTGTCCTCGGAAGGCATCTCGAGATCACCGTAAAATCGCCGCGATGAGCAAGCGCCCGAATTCTTCCAAGCAGGATCAGCCCGCCCCCGGCGGCTCGATGTTTTTGCGATTTCTGGTCAAGACCGGCATATTTTTTGGCGGCCTGGCCCTGTGCGGCCTCGTCCTGGGAGGCATGGCGCTGGCGCTGGCCTGGCCCAATCTGCCGGACCTGCACGCCATGACCGACTACCGGCCGCGGGTGCCGCTGCGCGTCTATACCGCCGACAAGGTCCTGATCGGCGAATTCGGCGAAGAACGCCGCAACGTGCTGCGTTTCAATGAGATTCCGGACGTCATGAAATCCGCGGTGCTGGCCGCCGAGGACGACCGCTTCTATCAGCACGGCGGCATCGACTGGACGGGCGTGGTGCGCGCCGGCCTGACCAACCTCATCAATATGTCCAAAACGCAGGGCGCCAGCACCATCACCATGCAGGTGGCGCGCAATTTCTACCTGTCGTCCGAAAAGACCTATTCGCGCAAATTCTACGAATTGCTGCTCACGTTCAAGATCGAGTCCGAACTCACCAAGGACCAGATTCTCGAGCTCTACATGAACCAGATTTATCTGGGTCACCGCGCTTATGGCTTTGCGGCGGCGTCGCGCACCTATTTCGGTAAACCGCTGTCGCAGGTCACGCCTGCCGAGGCCGCCATGCTGGCCGGCATCCCGAAGGCGCCCTCCCGGTTCAACCCCATCTCCAATCGCCCGCGCGCCGAACTGCGCCAGCGTTATGTGCTGGGGCGCATGTACTCGCTGGGCTACCTGACCGAACCCGAATACAAGGCCGCCCTGGCGCAGCCCATCATCATGAAGTCGGCCGAAGGCACGCCGGCCGGCGGCTACGCCGTGCATGGCGAATATGTCGCCGAACTCGCGCGCCAATTGGTCTATGGCGTCTATCAGGACGATGCTTACTCGCGCGGCATCAATGTCTACACGACCGTCTCTTCCAAGGATCAGGAAGCGGCCTATCGCGCCGTACGCGAAGGCGTGCTGGAGTACACCCGGCGTGCGCCTTACCCCGGTCCGGAAGACCAGCTCGAACTGCCTGCCGGCGTAGAAAAAGACGCCCAGGCATTGGACGACTACCTGGATGGCGTGTTCGACAAGTATTCCGACAGCGGCGACCTGCTGACTGCCGTGGTGCTGTCGGCCTCGCCCAACGAAATCAAACTGGCGCGCAGTTCGCGCGAGATCATCTCCATCACCGACAAAAAGGCGCTGGGCGTGGTCGCGCGCGCCCTCAACGACAAGGCCAAACCCGAGCAGCGCCTGCAGCGCGGCTCCGTGGTCTACATCCACAAGTACGGCGACGACGGCGGTTGGGAAGTCATCAACATGCCGGCCGTCCAGGCCGCCTTCGTCGCGCTCTCGCCGCAGGATGGCGCCATTCGCGCCATGGTCGGCGGCTTCGATTTCTATCGCGGCAACTTCAACCGGGTCACGCAGGCCTGGCGGCAACCGGGCTCGAACATCAAGCCCTTTATCTACGCCGCCTCGCTCGAACGAGGCCTGACCCCGGGCACGCAGATCTCCGACCAGCCCTTCGAACTGACCGCGGCCCAGACCGGCTCCAAGGCCTGGCACCCCAAGAACTACGGCAACCAGTACGAGCCCATGCTGACCATGCGCCAGGGCTTGTACAAGTCCAAGAACATGGTGTCCATCCGCATACTGCAAGCCATCGGCCCGCAATATGCCCAGGATTACCTGACGCGCTTTGGCTTTGACAAGGCGCGTCAACCGGCGGTGCTGCCGCTGGCTCTCGGGGCCGGATCGGTCACGCCGCTGCAACTGGCCGGCGCCTATTCCGTGTTTGCCAACGGCGGGTATCGCGTCACGCCCTACCTGATCAATCAGGTCACCGACAGCAGCGGCAAGGTGCTCATGCAGGCCCGGCCCGTCATCGCCGGCGACGAAGCCGCACGCGCGATCGACCCGCGCACCGCCTGGGTCATGGATGACATGCTGCGCGGCGTGGCCACCAGCGGCACCGCGGCGCGCGCGCGCGCCACGCTCAAGCGCAACGATCTGGCAGGCAAAACCGGCACCACCAATGAATCCGTGGATGCCTGGTTCTCCGGCTATACGCCCAATCTGGTGGCCACCGCCTGGCTGGGCTTTGATCAGCCCAAGTCGCTGGGCTCGCGTGAAACCGGCGGTGGCGTGGCCATGCCGATCTGGCTGGATTACATGCAGGAAGCCCTCAAGGGCGTGCCCGAGGGCAAGCAGCGTCCCAAACCCGATGGGCTGCTGGCCGAAAACGGCGACTTCTATTTTGCGGAGTTCCCGCCGGGACAGGCGGTGGCCCGTCTGGGCCTGCCGCAACCGGGTGAGGACGCGCTGGGCGACTTCCTCAACGGCCTGGGCGACAACCAGAATGTCCGCACCGCGCCGGGCTTTGGCAGCAGCTCGCAAAAGCCCTGGTCGCAGAACATCCCGTTCTGAGTCGCGCGCCTGGCCGCCCCGCCATCGGGCCGGCCAGGGGCACACTTACACCTGCACGCTCAGCGGCACGCCCGCCGCGGCCGAACAGATCTGCGATAACGCGTCGGCCAGGTGGGGGCCGCCGCGGGTGTCATTCCATTGCTGGCCATCGAAGCGATAATGAAAGCCGCCGCTGCGCGCGGCGACCCAGAGCTCCTGCATGGCGGCCTGGCTGTTGATGACGACATGCGTGTCATCTTCGAAAATCAGGGTCAGGACATTGCCGCTCCGATTGGCCTCGATGTCCACATCATGCGTGGACATCCAGTCATCGGCCTGGCTCTCGAGGCTGTCGAGCACCTGTTCGGTCAACGCAAGAAATTCGGTTTCGGTCATAATCCAACCTGCAACGATTACGGAGTTACCAGTGTCCCACATGGCCTTCAGCCACAGGGTTTTTCGCATTGTAGCCACGCTTTCGGCCATCGGCCTGATGGCGGCCTGCGGCTATAAGGGCCCCCTGTATCTGCCGGCGCCCTCGGATCAACAGGGTGGCTCCGGCACGAAACAAAGCCCCGCGGATACCGATAACCGGCCCCGCATTCCCCCCTCTCCTACGCTGCCATGACCGCGCCTTCCTCCCAGCCCCTATTGGCTGGCCATCCGCATTTCCATTACAAGCACGGCGTGCTGCACGCCGAAGGCGTCGCGCTGGACATCCTGGCAGCCAAACTCGGCACGCCGCTCTACGTCTATTCGCGCGCCGCCTTGCGCGCCGCCTACGACAACTATCGTCAGGCCATCGGCGAGCGTCCCGTCCTGGTCTGCTACGGCATGAAGGCCAACTCCAACCTGGCCGTGCTGAAGGAATTCGCCCGCCTGGGAGCCGGTTTCGACATCGTCTCGGGCGGCGAGCTCCAGCGTGTGCTGGCTGTCGGTGCGGACCCCGCCAAGGTGGTGTTCTCCGGCGTCGGCAAACAAGCGTGGGAAATGCGTGAGGCGCTGGCCGCCGGCGTCAAGTGTTTCAACGTCGAGTCCACCGCTGAGCTGCATCGCCTGTCCAAGGTGGCCCAGGCCGAAGGCCGCATCGCGCGTGTGTCGTTGCGCGTCAATCCCGATGTCGACGCGCAGACGCATCCGTATATCTCCACCGGGCTGAAAGAAAACAAGTTCGGCATCGCCATCGAAGAGGCCGTGCAGGCCTATCAGACGGCGGCCACGCTGCCCGGGCTGAAGATCGTGGGGGTGGACTGCCATATCGGCTCGCAGCTCACGGATGTCAGCCCGTATTTCGACGCACTGGACAAGCTGCTCGACCTGATCGACCGCATGGCCGGCCACGGCATCACCATCGAGCATCTTGACCTGGGCGGCGGCCTGGGCATCCGCTATTCGGATGAAGTGCCGCCCTCGCCCAAGGCGCTGCTCGATGAAGTCTTCAACCGCCTGCAGGCTCGCGGCTATGGCCACCTGCACCTGGTGCTCGAGCCGGGCCGCTCGCTGGTGGGCAACGCCGGCATCCTGCTGACGACGGTGCAATTCCTCAAGCACAACGAGGCGCGCAATTTCGCCATCGTGGACGCCGCCATGAACGACCTGCTGCGCCCGACGCTGTATCAGGCCTACCACGGGGTGCGTGCGGTTGTGCCGCGCCAGGCCGAGGCGCGTCTTTATGATGTCGTCGGTCCGGTGTGCGAAAGCGGCGACTGGCTGGGCAAGGAACGCAGCCTGGCCCTCGAGCAAGACGACGTCCTGGCCGTGGAATCCGCCGGCGCCTATGGCATGGTCATGGCCAGCAATTACAACACCCGTCCGCGCGCCGCCGAAGTCATGGTCGATGGCGAGCAGTACCACATCGTGCGCCAGCGCGAATCGGTCGAGGACCTGCTCAAGGGCGAGTCCACCCTGCCCTGACACCGGCGTCTGCCCCTGGCATTGGCCGCTTACCACTGCCGGGGCGCCGCGGGCCTCCCAGGCCCGCCGCCCTGCCCCGCGGCGTCTACAGCTCGCCGTAGGAGTGCAGGCCTGACAAAAACATATTCACGCCCAGAAAGGCAAAGCCTGTGATCAGCAGGCCGACCAGCGCCCAATAGGCCGCGGCCGTCCCGCGCAGACCCTTCATCAGTCGCATGTGCAGCCAGGCGGCATAGTTGAGCCAGACAATGAGCGCCCAGGTTTCCTTGGGATCCCATTGCCAATAGGCGCCCCAGGCATCGGCCGCCCACAGCGCGCCCAGCACCGTGGCCACCGTGAAAAAGGCAAAGCCGATCGCAATGGCCCGATACATGATGTCATCGAGCACCTCGAGCGCCGGCAAGGCCTCGGCGATACGGCGCCGCGCCAGCAAAATGGCGCCGACGATCACCACCCCCACCCCGCCATAGATCATCCAGGTGGCCGACAGCCCCTGCGTGCGAAACACCAGAGGCTCGGCACACAGCAACACCCCCAGCACGAACAAAGGCGCCAGGCGCAGCCAGGATGTCGTCTGCCCGTGCTGCTTGACCAGATAGGCAAAGCCCACCATGGCCGCCAGCGAGAAGGTGCCGTAGCCGATGAAGTTGGCCGGCACGTGCAATTTCATCCACCAGCTTTTCAAGGCCGGCACCAGCGGCTGAATCTGCGCGGCATCGCGCGTGAAGGCATACCAGAGCAAAAACACCATGGCCGATGAAATCACCAGCAGCACGAAGCCGCCCAGGGCACGGGTGGCGTATTTACGTTCGTAATAAAGGTAGAAAAGCGCCGTGATGAGCGCGAACAGCACGAAAACTTCGTACAGATTGCTCACCGGAATGTGGCCCAGGTCCGGCCCCATGAGATGGCCTTCGCGCCAGCGGACCAGCAGGCCGGTGATCCCGGCAAACACCGCCCCCCATGTCAACGCCGTGCCCAGCCAGGCAGCCGTGGGGCTGACGATGCCTATCCAATAACAGGCCGTGGCCAGCAGAAACAAGGCGCTCATCCAGAGGATGGCGGACTGCGACGAAAACAGATACTTGAGGAAAAAGACCTGCTCGGCCCGGGCCAGATCATTCTGGTAGAGCAACAGCGCCAGGCCGGCCGCCAGCGCACAGGCCAGCATCAACAGCCGCAAGGGCCGCCACAGCCATCCCAGCCAGGCCAGCGCGGGCACCGTGCCGCAAAGAATGATTTTCTCGTAGTAGTCCATGGACTGGCCGAAGCGCGCCAGCGCATAGCCCGCCCCCACCGCCAACAGCAGGAAGAAAAAGCCATCGGTCCAATCGGGACGGCCGCGCACGCTGCGCTGGTCACCCGTCTGGGAAAAACCGCCCTGCCAGGGCTGGCTACGAGTGGAGGTATTCATCGGTCACCTCGGGGCGGGTCTGTCAGCGCGGCCCGGAAACGCTCGAACTCCTGGAGATAGTCCAGTGTACGCTTCTGCGACGTCATCGCCGCCTGGATCTCGCAGCCGCCACCCTGGGGCTTGATCCAGATCCAGATGCGCCGGTCGCGGATATAGAACATGGAAAAAATACCGACAATCAGCAAGAGGCAGCCGAAATACACCGCGTTCTTGCCGGGGGTGCGGCTTACCTGAAAACCGCTGGCCTGGACCTGCTGAAAATCGCTCAAGGTCAGCAATATGGGGGCCGGGTAGATGGACAAATCGGACAAGGCCCCCAACGCGGTCTGCTGCCACATCGCCTCCGTCTCGGCCTCGGGCCCTTCTTGCGGCAAAGCGGGCAGGTGTTCACGCTCGCGCATGATGGCGCGCACATCGTAGAGCGTGCTGTTGAGCAGCCGCAGCACCACATTGGCAGCGCGCTCGACATCGGCCGCATCGGTGCTGGCTTGCAGCAGGTCGGACAAAGCGCGCAAGCCGCCGGCGGCAAACGTGTCCAAGCCCCGGCTGGCCGCCCCCGTCAAAGCCTGGCGATCGGCGCCAGGCGGCAGATTGCGCTCCACAAAGCGCCTGACGGCCTCGGCGCGCACCGCAGGATCGGCCAGCGCGGCGCGCAGCTTCAGGAATTCGACCGGCGAGCCCTGGGCATCGGCGGGAATGCGCAGATAGGCATAGCTTTGCGCCGGATTCTGACGTACCCCGGCCAGGATGACCGGCAGACCATTGAGATCCACGGGCAGCATGTAGACGCGGTACTCATTGGCCTGGCCGGCGGCATCGATGAGCTGATATTCGATGGTGGGCCCGAGGTTGCGCAAATGGTCGTTCTTGCGGCCGGCCGCGCTGCCGGTCACGGCCGCCACATGCTCGCCAAAGCTTTGCTTGCCGGCCTGCGGCGCACCGCTGGTGATGTCTTCGACGTTGATCGGCCGCAAGGCGGTGATATTGAGCTTCAGGCTCTCGGTCGGCTGCCCGGCCACGCTGGCGCTCAGATCATTGCCCTCGCCCACCGTGCCCTGCACCGTGAAGGGCTGCCCGGCCGGACCGCGCAGCGGATAGCCCGTCAAGGTCACCTTGCTGCCGCCGTCATCGAGATTGGACTGATAGACCGTGACACCCTTGTAGCGCAGAGGCTCATTGACCTCGATCACGCGCTCGAAGCTGTGGCCATCCTGCGGATCGATCACCTCGACATGGCTGGCGAAACGGCTGGGCATGCCCGTCGAGTAATACTCCACATCGAATTTCTTGAGCTTCAGCGTAAAGGGCAAGGGCTGCACCAGCACCCCGTCTCCCACCATCACCAGCGCCGTATTGCGCTCGGCGCCTTCCGGCACCAGCACATTGGCGCGGAAACTTGGATTGGCCAGCGGCAAACGTCCGCTGGCCGGCACATCGGCGATCAGCATGTTCTCGGTGATGGGCTGCTTGCCGCCGAACATAACCTGCAGGCGCACCGGCAGCTCGCTGTCGAGCAGGCCGCCTATGCAGATGATGATGAGCGAAGCATGGGCGCAGAGATAGCCCAGACGATTGCTGCTGCCCTTTTTGGCGGCCAGCAACGTGCCCGCCGCATCCTGGCGCAGCCGCGCGGCATAACCCTGTTGCCGCAGCAGCGCCTGCAATCGGCTCAAGGCTGCCTGCGGCGTCTCGGACAGCACCAAATGCACACGTTCGGGGAAGGCGCGCAGGCTGCTTTCACGCACATGCTCGCGAAACGACACCGCGTCGCGCAACATCTTGGGCGCATTGCGAATCAGGCAGATCGAGGTGGACACCACCAGAAAGCCCATGATGAGCAGAAACCACCAGCTGTTGTACACATGCCAGATGGAGAACTTGTCGAATACCTCGTACCAGAAGGGCCCGAACTGATCGATGTAGGTGCTGGCGGGCCGGTTCTGCGGCAGCACGGTACCCACCAGGCTGGCCACGCAGATGAACATCAGCAAGCTGATGGCAAAGCGCATCGAGCCCAGCAGTTCGAACAGGTCGCGCGGCAGACTGCGCGCAGGGGGGCGAGTAACAGTAGCGGTCATCAACGAAAGAGGAAAGCGGGCCGCCGGCCCGCTTTCCTGGACGGCTTCGCCCGATGAGGCGGACAGGCGGACGGACGCGATCCGGCAGTCAACTCAGTCAGCGCAAACCTGCCGCATAGTCTGCCACAGCCTTGATATCGTCATCGGTCATGCGCACGGCGATATCGTGCATGGGTGCGCTATTGCCCCGATCGCCGCTGCGAAACAGTTTGAGCTGCTCTTCGATATAGGCCGGAAACTGCCCCGATAGCCGGGGATACTGCCCTGGCAGACCCGCCCCGTTGGGGCTATGACAGGCCGCACAGGCTGGCAGACCGCGCTCGGCCGCACCCGCGCGCCACAATTTCTGACCCTGTTCGACGAGGTTTTTATAGCCTGCGGTAGCCGGTTCCTTCAGCGGCTGCTGCGCCAGGTACAACGCGACATTCTGGATGTCCGCGGCGGTCAGCGCCTGGCTCATCGCCGTCATGGGCGTCGGTTCGCCCTGCGGGCCTTTGCGGGAAGGGAGTTTGGCGCCTTGCTGCACCTGGAAATCGTGCAGTTGTTTGGCCAGATATTCGTGCGGCTGGGCAGCCAGATTGGGATTGGCGGGAATCGTGCTGTTGCCCGCCGCGCCATGACAGGTCGCACAGGCGATGATGCCGCGCGCGGCGTCACCCTGGTCGAACAACTGCGCGCCCTTGGCCGCATCGGGTTTGACCGGGCCGGCCGGCCCGTCGGCAGCGAAACTTATCGTAGTGATGGACGGACCGAGCATCAGCCCGCTTGCAACCACCATCCGGGACAGCACACGCTTCATGTGGACCTCGACGATCGAATGTCGAATCAGGCAGCGTGCTATTGCACACTGCGCCTGACGCCTGCCCGCGCGGCCAGATGCGGCTATTTTTTGCCAGCCCCTCAACTCTCCTCAAGCTTTGGGGAGCCGCCCCCTCGCGCGGGGACTACTGTTGCCACTGTTGCAAACGGGCGATTATACAATAGGGTTTGCATTCACCCACCAAGTCGACCCGTGTCCTTTCTACACCGCGCCTCCTTTTTCATCTCGGCAGCCCGCCTCGACCAGCTGCCTCCCGCCGGTGCGCCCGAAGTCGCCTTCGTGGGCCGCTCCAACGCCGGCAAGTCTTCCGCCATCAACGTGCTGTGCAACCAGCGCCGCCTGGCATTCTCCAGCAAGACGCCCGGCCGTACGCGTCTGATCAATATGTTCGGCCTGCCCGATCCGCTCAATCCGGAGGAACCCCGGGGTTTTCTGGTCGACCTCCCTGGCTACGGCTATGCGTCGGTCGCTCATCGCGAGAAAGAAAAGTGGGCTGACATCCTCGGCGGCTATTTGCGCGACCGGCCCTCCCTGGTCGGCATCGTCCTGCTCATCGATATCCGCCGCGGCGTCACCGAACTGGATCGCCGTCTCGCTGACTTTATCGCTCCCACAGGCCGTCCGGTGCTGGCCTTGCTGACCAAGGCGGACAAACTGCCCTATGGCCAGCGCATACGCGCCGTGTTCGATGTGCGCAAGCAACTGACCGACATCGGCGCCCTCAACACGGTGCCCTTCTCCGCCCCCGAGCGTATCGGCCTCGAAGATGCTACGGCACAGATCGAAAATTGGATCTCACCGAAGGTAGTGCCATGAACCCGCAACTCATTTCTCCTGCGTTCCCGGTCTCTCGTCCCCGCCGCCTGCGCCGCGACGACTTCACCCGCCGGCTGGTGCGCGAAAACACCCTGACCGTCGACGACCTCATCTATCCGGTCTTCGTCGCCGAAGGTCAGGGGCTGGCCCAGCCCGTGGCCTCGCTGCCTGGCGTCGTACGCTATTCGCCCGACACCGTGCTCGCCGTGGCAGAGCGATGTATGCAGCTGGGCATCCCGGTGCTGGCGCTCTTCCCGGTGATCGACCCGTCGCTCAAGACGCCCGACGGCGTCGAAGCCACCAACCCCGAGGGGCTGATTCCGCGCGTGGTGGCGGCCCTGAAAGCCAACTTCCCCGAGCTGGGCATCCTCACCGATGTGGCCCTGGATCCCTACACCAGCCACGGCCAGGACGGCATCATCGATGCCGAGGGTTATGTCCTCAACGACCCGACCATCGACATTCTGGTGCGCCAGTCGCTGGTCCACGCCCAGGCGGGCGTGGACATCGTCGCGCCCAGCGACATGATGGACGGACGTATCGGCGCGGTCCGGCAGGCGCTGGATGCGGCCGAACACATCCACACGCGCATCATGGCCTACTCGGCCAAGTACGCCAGCGCCTTCTACGGGCCGTTCCGCGATGCCGTCGGTTCGGCCGGCACGCTGGGCAAGTCCAACAAAATGGCCTACCAGATGGATCCGGCCAATCTCGACGAAGCCTTGCGTGAGGTCGCCGGCGATCTGGCCGAGGGCGCCGACATGGTGATGGTCAAACCGGGCATGCCGTATCTGGACGTGCTGCGCCGCGTCAAAGACGCCTTCCGCGTGCCGACCTTCGCCTATCAGGTCAGCGGCGAGTACGCCATGATCAAGGCGGCAGCGGCCAACGGCTGGCTGGACCACGACAAAGTCATGATGGAAGCCCTGCTGGCATTCAAGCGGGCAGGCGCCGACGGCATCCTGACCTACTTCGCCATCGAGGCGGCCGAAAAGCTACGCCAGGCGCGCTGAAAGCCTGGCTCAGGCCGGCCGGGGCCGGCTGGGCCGCAAGCCCAGCCAGGTCCCCAGCAGCACACAGGCCAGCCCGGCCAGATGCACCGCCGTGATGTGCTCGTCCAGAAAAACGGCGGCGGCCATCAGGCCGAAGATCGGCAGCCAGTTCACGAACATCGCCGCCCGGCTCATGCCCAGGCGGGCAATCCCGCGATTCCACATCAGGTTGCAGGCGCCCGAGGCAATGACGGCCGAGAAAAACACGACGGTCCAGGCCCAGGGGTCGGCGGTCCAGGATGAAGCCTGATAGGTCGCGGGCGAGAGCGCCGCATGCGCGGTGAGCGCCACCGCGCCGGCCAGATAGGTGTACCAGAGGATGGTCAGCGGATCGAGCGCGCGCGAGACGCGCTGAATCACCAGCCCGCCAATCACAAAGACCACCACGGCCACCAGCGCCAGCACATCGCCCAGGCCGGCCTGGGCCAGCTGCGCGCCGCTGCCTGCGACCACCAGCGCCACACCGCCCAGCGCCAGCGCCCCGGCCACGATACGGGCGGGCGTGAGCCGCTCACGATAAAAGAGCGCGCCCAACACGACGGAAAACAAAGGGCTGGTGGCCATGATGAGGGTGGCATTGGCGGCGGAGGTCATGCGCAAGCCCATGACCAGCGAGACCTGATGCGCATAGACCACCAGCAGACCGGCGGCAAACACCCAGCCCAGCTGCGCGCGGGTCAGCCGCGGCACTTGCCCGAAGCGCAGCAGAATGAACAGGGTCACCGCGGTGAAGGCCACCAGAATCCGCACGGCCGCCACGACATACACATCCATCTGTCCCAACAGATACTTCACCGCGACGAGATTCACCCCCCAGGCCGCCATCACGAAAAACAGCTGGAAATACACCGGTCCTGCGGACAGCGGCGTGGCTTGAGTGCTTGAGGTGTTCACGGCGAAGGAGGGTTGGCGGACCGAATCGCCATACTACCCCGCGCGATGCCGGCCCGCGCGGGCCGGTACGCCGAATCGCTGCCTAGTGTTGCGCTGATGCTGCGGCCTGGTCCAGGGATGCGGAAAAGCGCGCGGCATCCTGAAAACCCACGACCCGCGGAGCCTCGAGCAAGCGTCCGCCCGGCGCAAAGAACAGGATGCCGGGCGGCCCGAAGAGCTTGAAGCGCTTGAGCAAAGCACGGTCTTCGGCATTGTTCTGCGTGACATCCGCCTGCAGCAGCAGCATGCCGGCCATGCGTTGCGCCACGGCCGGATCGCTGAACGTGAAGCGTTCCATCTCGCGGCAGGACACGCACCAATCCGCGTAGAAATCCAGCATCACCGGCCGTGTGCTCGCGGCCAGAGCCGCGTCCAGTTCCGCGACACTATGTATCCGCGTGAACGACGGTTGACCGGCCACCGGCGACTCAGCCTGTGTGCGCGCGGCGAAATGGCTCAAGGGCGCCAGCGCATCCCGTGCGCCGCTTGCCGCACCAATCACCCACATCAGTGCGCCCAGCGCGAGCAGCAGCCCGATTCCCTTACCAAACATGCGGGCCGCGCCCGCCTGCGCGGGCAGCGGCTCGAACGCGCGCAGCATCACCGCGCCCACCATGGCCAGCAATGCCCAGCCCAGCATCAGCAGCCACCCGGGCAAGACCGGAATCAACATCCACCAGGCCGTGGCCAGCAACAACATGCCGAAAAAGCGTTTAACGCCGTCCATCCACGGCCCGGCCTTGGGCAGCAAGGCGCCCCACGAGGCGCCGACGATGAGCAGCGGCACCCCCATGCCCCAGGCCATGGCAAACAGCGACGCACCGCCCAGCCAGACGTCGCCGGTCTGCGAAATGTAGAGCAAGGCCCCGGCCAGCGGCGCGGCCACGCAGGGCCCGACAATCAGCGCGGACAGCGCTCCCATGATGAGCGCGCCGGTGTGCCGCCCGCCCGGCACGCGGTTGGAACGCGCCGACAGCCTCGCCTGCCACGACGCGGGCAACTGCAAGGTATAGGCATCGAACATGGCCAGTGCCAGCAAGGCCAGCAACAGGGCGAACAAGGCCAGCACCCAGGGCGTCTGCAGCCAGGCGGCCAGACCGGCTCCGCTCAGGCCGGCGGCGACGCCCAAGGCGGTATAGACCACCGACATGCCCAGCACATAGGCCGCAGCCAGCGCCAGGCCCCGGCCTTTGGACGGCGCCGTCTGCGCCTCGCGTCCCACGATGATCGACGACAGAATGGGGATCATAGGCAAGACGCAGGGCGTGAAGGCCAGCAACAGGCCCAGCAGAAAAAACACCCCGGCCGCACCCAGCACCCCCAGCCCGCCGATGGCGCTGGCCAGGCCGACGTCGCCCTCGCCCAGCAAGGCGCTCAGGCCGCGCTTACCCGTGGCCGGGTCGGGCGCCCCGGCCGCCGTCGTGGGCGGGGGCGCAGCCTCCGTGGCCCCGCCGCCCAGCGCCGCGGCCTCCTGGCCCGGTTCGATGGCGCTGACCTTGATGGCATACGCGGCCCCGTCGGGGGTGAGCGTCACCAGTTGCGACATCGGCGGATAGCACAAGCCCGCATCCGCGCAACCCTGGCTGGTGACGCGCAGCCGCGCCGGCTGCCCGGTCAGCGCCAGCGGCACCCGGATGAGCACATCGTGGTGATAGACCTCCATGTCCTGGTCGAAGGTCGGGTCGTACTTGATCTCGCCCGTCGGAAACACCGCGGCCGTACTGTTGATGGCTTGCGCCGGCTGGCTGGCCAGTTCAAAGCGCTCACGATACATGTAATAGCCCGGCGCCACCTTGAAATGCAGCTCGAGCATGTCGGGCGACGGCTGCGTCGCACTGAGCTGGAAGGCGCGCTCGGGCGCGAGAAAATCGGCCTCCGAAGCCGCGTGCGCGGGGTGCGCGCCGATGAACGCCACGATCAGCGTCAACAGCCACAGGCAGCGCACGAGCGCGCGCCTTGCCCGCCGGGCGGTTCCTTCGTTTGGGTCGATTGCGACTGCCTGCATAGAGCCCTCTGTTTATCCGGCGCCCGGACTGCGGGTCTGCTCCCGCACCCAGTCCAGGTAAGAAGCGATACCACCGATCACGGGAATCACCAGGATTTCCGGAACGTCGTAAGGATGCAGCCGCGCCAAGGTCTGCACCACGGCCTGATGCATGCCGTAGGTCGTCTTGATCGTGAGCGGAATTTCCTCGGCGCTCTCGATCTCGTTCTGCCACCGGTAGACAGACAGGCCGGGCTGCCCGAGGTTCACGCAAGCCGCCAGCCCGTCCTCGACCAGGACATGCGCCATGCGCTTTGCCAGCAAGGTATCGGGTGCATTGCTGATGATCAGCACAACGTCGTCCTCGCGCAACACGCCACCTCCTGTTTTGAGATCCGAGCCAAGTAACTCGGGGTATTTTATGGGATTGGCCGCCAGCCCTGTTTTTCCACGTCCGGCAGCCTCCTGGAGACAACAATGCAGGACAACTGCCTGTTCTGCCGCATTGCGCGGCATGAGCTTCCCGCGCACGCCGTCCATGAAGACAGCCGCATTTTCGCGTTTCTGGATATCCATCCGGTGCGGCGCGGGCATGTGCTGATCATTCCCAAGCAGCACTATCCCTATTTCGAGGATATGCCGGCCGATCTCGCCGGCCATATCGTCAATCTGGGGCAGCGTCTGGCCAGGCATATGAAGCGCCTTTACTCCGTCGAACGTGTCGGGCTGGCCTTTACCGGTATCCACGTGGCCCATGCCCATGCCCACATCGTCCCCATGCAGTACCCGCACGACATCACGTCCACGCAGTACATCGCCCAGCAGGATTTAAGCTTCGTCATGCCGCCCGAGGCCAGCAGCGAAGCGCTCAGCGCCACGGCAGAAGGCTTGCGCCAGGCGCTGGGCTGAGCCGGAAAAACAAAAGCGGACCCGGAGGTCCGCTTTTGCCGCTAATGGCGTTGCCTTATTCGGCAGCGCTATCCGCTTCGGAAGCATCCACTTCCGGACGGTCAACCAGCTCCATGAAAGCCATGGGAGCGTTGTCGCCCTGACGGAAGCCCATCTTCAGGACACGGGTGTAGCCGCCGTTGCGGTTCGCGTAGCGCGGACCGATTTCAGCGAACAGCTTGACCACGGCGTCGCGATCGCGCAGACGGGCAAAAGCCAGACGCTTGTTCGCGAGAGTGGGTTCCTTGCCCAGGGTGATGAGGGGTTCGATGACGCGGCGCAGTTCTTTCGCCTTGGGCAGCGTGGTCTTGATCGCTTCGTGAGTGATCAGCGAAACGGCCATGTTGCGGAACATGGCGAGACGATGGCTGCTGGTGCGATTGAGCTTGCGAAGGCCGTTACCGTGACGCATGGTGATTTCCTTTGAATCTAAAGACAGCGTTTCCGCCGCCGGGTTAGCCGGCTCTTCTATCGGCGCATCTCAAGGAGACGCCGCGGTCCGGTGGATAAATGGCATCCGGAGATGCCTCTTGGGCGGCCATGGACATCATGCCCATGGCTCACCGTATGGCTTAGGGACGCTCGAGGCCCAGGGGGGGCCAGTTTTCGAGCTTCATGCCCAGAGTCAGGCCGCGTGCAGCCAGGACTTCCTTGATTTCGTTGAGCGACTTGCGACCCAGGTTCGGGGTCTTGAGCAGTTCGTTCTCGGTACGTTGGATCAGGTCGCCGATGTAGTAGATGTTTTCGGCCTTCAGGCAGTTGGCCGAACGCACGGTCAGCTCCAGGTCGTCGACCGGGCGCAGCAGCACCGGGTCGATCTGCGGCGTGCCGCGGACCGGAACTTCATACGAATCGCCAGCGCCTTCGAGGGCGGCAAACACCGAGATCTGGTCCATCAGGATGCGGGCGGACTGGCGCACGGCTTCCTCGGGCGAGATCACGCCATTGGTTTCGATATCCAGAACCAGCTTGTCCAGGTCGGTACGCTGTTCCACACGGGCGCTTTCCACGGCGTAGCTCACGCGGCGCACGGGGCTATAGGAAGCGTCCAGAACGATGCGGCCGATGGTGTGGGTGCGGTCTTCCGACAGCGCGCGCACATTGCCCGGCACGTAACCACGGCCCTTCTCGACCTTGATCTGCATTTCCAGCTTGCCGGCGTCGGTCAAGTTGCAAATGGGGTGTTCCGGGTTGACGATCTCGACATCATGCGGCAGCTCGATATCGCTGGCCAGCACCTGGCCGGCGCCATTCTTGCGCAGGATCAGGGTGACTTCATCGCGGTTGTGCAGCTTGAACACCACGCCCTTCAGGTTCAGCAGGATGTCGACGACATCTTCGCGAACGCCCGGAATGGTCGAGTATTCATGCACGACACCGGTCATCTGCACTTCGGTCGGCGCATAGCCGGTCATCGAAGACAGCAGGATGCGGCGCAGTGCATTGCCCAGCGTGTGGCCATAGCCGCGTTCGAAGGGCTCCATCACGATCTTGGCGTGGTTGGGGCCGACCGGCTCGACTTCGATGGAGCGCGGCTTCAGGAAACCTTGAGTGGACATGTACTGTGTTCCTTTTCAATACCCTCGGCTCGTTACACCGATAAGGCTGATGGAAGTAAACGCTGCGGACAGCGGGAAAAAATGCGGCCGAGAACACCGCAAAGCCCGCCAGGGCCAAATAGGCCTGGGCGGGCTGGGACGCAGTATAACCGCAAGCGGGCGCAAGGCCCGCGAGGCGATTAACGCGAGTACAGTTCGACGACCATGGATTCGTTGACGTCGCGAGCGACGTCAGCGCGATCCGGAGCCGACTTGAACGTACCGGCCATCTTGCTGGTATCGACGTCCACCCATTGGGGGATGCCGATGCTCGAAGCCAGATCCAGCGATTCGCGGATACGGGCTTGCTTTTTGGCGGCTTCACGCACGGTGATCACGTCGCCAGCCTTGACCAGAATCGAAGCGATATCGGCGGTGTGGCCGTTCAGTTCGATGGCGCGGTGGCTCACCAGTTGGCGGGCTTCAGCGCGGGTCGAACCAAAACCCATGCGGTAGACGACGTTGTCCAGACGCGATTCGAGCAGCTGAATCAGCGTTTCGCCGGTGTTGCCACGGCGGCGCTCGGCTTCAGCGAAGTACTTGCGGAATTGCTTCTCGAGCACACCGTACATGCGCTTGAGCTTTTGCTTTTCGCGCAGCTGCAGACCGTAGTCGGAGGTACGAGCACCCGAAGTGCGGCCGTGTTGGCCAGGCTTGGAATCCAGCTTGCACTTGGAATCCAGCGAGCGACGGGCGCTCTTCAGGAACAGATCGGTGCCCTCGCGGCGCGAGAGTTTGCACTTGGGACCAGTATAACGAGCCATGAAGGTTCCCCTTAGATACGACGACGCTTCGGCGGACGGCAGCCGTTATGCGGGATGGGCGTGATATCGGCAATGCTCGAGATCTTGATACCCAGCGCATTCAGGGCGCGTACGGACGATTCGCGGCCAGGACCAGGACCCTTGATGCGAACTTCGAGGGTCTTGATGCCGTATTCCATCGCCACGCGGCCGGCCGTTTCGGCGGCGACCTGAGCGGCGAACGGGGTCGATTTACGCGAACCCTTGAAGCCGGCACCACCCGAAGTCGCCCAGGACAGGGCATTGCCTTGGCGATCGGTGATGGTGATGATGGTGTTGTTAAACGACGCGTGAACGTGCGCGATGCCGTCCGAGACGTTCTTCTTAACCTTTTTGCGTACGCGCGAAGCGCCGCTGGTGGAAGCTTTCGCCATAATCTAAATCCTCGATTATTTCTTCAGGGACGCAGCAGCACGACGCGGGCCCTTACGGGTGCGAGCGTTGGTGCGAGTGCGCTGGCCGCGCACGGGCAGACCGCGCTTATGACGCATACCGCGGTAGGTTCCCAGGTCGATCAAACGCTTGATCGAGAGCTGTACTTCACGACGCAGGTCGCCTTCGACAGTGAACACCCCGAGGTGTTCACGGATGCGTTCCAACTCAGCGTCGGTCAGATCTTTGACCTTTTTGGTAACGGGCACACCAGCAGCTTCGCAAATTTTGCGGGCGCGCGTACGACCGATGCCAAAAATGGCGGTCAGGCCGATCTCGGCGTGCTGTTGCGGCGGAATGTTAATGCCAGCAATACGGGCCATGACTGTTCCTTGATTTAATCCGTTGCGTACCGCTAACCGGGGTTAGCCTTGACGCTGCTTGTGACGCGGGTCGGTGCAGATGACACGCACGACGCCGTGACGTTTGATAACTTTGCAATTGCGGCAGATCCGCTTGACCGATGCCATTACTTTCATGGTTGACTCCTAATTTTCCGTAACCCGGTTCCGCATCACTTGGAGCGGAAAACAATTCTTGCTCGTGTGAGGTCATAGGGCGTGAGCTCCACTGTGACCTTGTCGCCGGGCAGAATCCGGATGTAATGCATGCGCATCTTGCCGGAAATATGGCCCAACACCACGTGGCCGTTTTCGAGCTTGACGCGAAATGTTGCGTTGGGGAGGTTCTCAAGAACCTCACCTTGCATCTGGATAACGTCGTCCTTTGACATACTCTTTGCTTACCGCATGGGCAAACCCGTACCCTTGAAGTTGGCCTTCTTGAGCAGCGAGTCGTACTGGTGCGACATCATGTAGGCCTGAACCTGCGCCATGAAATCCATCGTCACCACCACAATAATCAACAGGGACGTCCCACCAAAGTAGAACGGTACGTTCCAACGCATCACCAAAAACTCCGGCAGCAAGCACACCAGCGTAATGTAGAGGGCACCCGCCAGCGTGAGACGCATCAGAATCTTGTCGATGTAACGCGCGGTTTGCTCACCAGGACGAATGCCCGGAACGAACGCACCGCTCTTCTTCAGGTTGTCTGCCGTTTCGCGGCTGTTAAACACCAGAGCCGTGTAGAAAAAGCAGAAGAAGATGATCGCGACCGAATACAGCGTGATGTAGAGCGGTTGACGAGGCTCAAGTGCAGCAGCCAGATCGCGCAGCCAGACCATACGGTCGCCTGTCGAAAACCAGCTGGTGATCGTGGCCGGGAACAGAATGATCGACGATGCGAAGATCGGCGGAATCACCCCGGCCATGTTCAGCTTGAGCGGCAGATGCGAGCTCTGACCACCGTAGACCTTGTTGCCCACCTGACGCTTGGCATAGTTGACCGTGATCTTGCGCTGTCCGCGTTCGACGAACACCACAAACGCCGTCACCAGTACCACCAGAGCAATGATGAACAGGGCGGACACCACCGACATCGAGTTGGTGCGCACCAGGTCCAGCAGCCCTGCCAGCGCCGTGGGCAAGCCCGCGACGATACCAGTGAAGATCAGGATCGAAATACCATTGCCCAGACCACGCTCGGTAATCTGTTCACCCAGCCACATGACGAACATGGTGCCAGTGACCAGCGTCACGACCGTAGTGAAGCGGAACAACATGCCCGGATCGACAACGAGCCCGGGTTGCGATTCCAACGCCACCGATATGCCCACAGCCTGCACCAGCGCCAGCACGACCGTGCCGTAGCGGGTGTATTGGGTGATCTTGCGCCGGCCGGCTTCGCCCTCTTTCTTGAGCGCTTCCAGCGACGGCACCACCACCGACATCAACTGCATGATGATGGATGCCGAAATGTACGGCATGATCCCCAGGGCAAAAATCGAAAAGCGCGAAAGCGCACCGCCCGAGAACATGTTGAACAGGCCCAGGATCCCGCCCTGGTTCTGACGGAACAAGTCCGCCAGCGCGTCCGGATTGATGCCCGGAACAGGGATGTGAGTACCGAGACGGTAAACCACGAGGGCGAGGACCAGGAACACGAGACGGCGCTTCAGATCGCCGTATCGGGTACCGGTCTTGCCCAGTGCCTGCGCTTTAGCCACGCGTCACCTCGCGATCAAGCAAGCGAGCCGCCCGCGGCCTCGACAGCGGCGCGAGCGCCAGCCGTCGCAGTGATGCCACGCAGCACCACTTTGCGCGAGAGTTCACCCGACTTGATGACCTTGGCATAACGCACGCCTTGGCCAACCACGCCTGCGGCCTTCAGGGCCTGGACGTCGATTTCCTCGACGTCGAGACGCTGCAGATCCGACAGACGGACTTCGGCGTACAGATGCTGACCGAGCGGGGTGAAACCACGCTTGGGCAGACGACGCTGCAGCGGCATTTGACCGCCTTCGAAGCCAACCTTGTGGAAACCGCCCGAACGCGACTTCTGACCCTTGTGACCACGGCCGGCGGTCTTGCCCAGGCCGGAACCGATGCCACGGCCGACGCGGCGCTTGGCGTGCTTGGCGCCCTCAGCGGGCTTCAGCGAATTGAGTTGAATATCCGACATCGTGATTCCTTAGGCTTCCGACACGGAGACGAGATAATCCACCTTGCGGATCATCCCGCGCACTTCCGGCGTGTCGAGCAGCACGCGGCTGCTGTTGAGACCGCGCAGACCCAGGCCGCGAACGGTATCGCGGTGGGATTGCTTGGTACCGATCACCGAGCGTACGAGCGTAATTTTGATCTGCTTCTGAGCCATGATTTACCCCAGGATCTCTTCGACGGTCTTGCCGCGCTTGGCAGCAACTTCCGACGGGGTCAGGGAATTGCGCAGACCGTTCAACGTGGCGCGAACCATGTTGTACGGGTTGCTCGAGCCAAGACTCTTGGCCACGACGTTGCGCACGCCCATCACTTCGAAAATAGCGCGCATCGGGCCGCCGGCGATCACGCCAGTACCTTCAGCGGCCGGCGAGATCAGCACCGTCGAGGCGCCATGCTTGCCCACCACGGTGTGATACAGCGTGCCGTTCTTCAGGGCAACCTTGAACATGCCGCGACGGGCCTGTTCCATTGCCTTCTGGACCGACACCGGCACTTCACGCGCCTTGCCCTTGCCCATACCGATACGGCCATCGCCATCGCCCACCACGGTCAACGCGGCAAAGCTCATGGTGCGACCACCCTTGACCACTTTGCTCACGCGGTTGACCGCGATCATCTTTTCGCGCAGACCGTCGTCGTTCTCTTTTTCCGCGGCGTTCTTGCCTTGTACTTTAGCCATTTGACTGATCCTCGCTTAGAACTTCAGGCCGGCTTCACGCGCGGCATCGGCCAGCGCCTTGACGCGGCCATGGTAACGAAAGCCCGAGCGATCGAAGGCAACCAGTTCAATACCGGCAGCCTTGGCCTTTTCGGCCACACGCTTGCCGATCAGCGCGGCAGCGGCGGCATTGCCACCGGCGCCAGACTGGCCAGCCAGCTGCGAGCGCACTTCGGCCTCGAGCGTCGAGGCGCTGACGACCACACGATCGCCTTCCGGCGAAATGATGTTGGCGTAGATGTGCAGGTTCGAGCGGAAGACCGACAGGCGATGAACGCCCAGCTGCGTAATCTTCCGGCGGGTCGGAACCGCACGACGCAAACGGGTAACTTTTTTGTCCATGATTCGTCCTTGTCGCCTTTACTTCTTCTTGGTCTCTTTGATGACGACGCGTTCATCGGCGTAACGCACGCCCTTGCCCTTATAGGGTTCGGGTTCACGGTAAGCACGGATTTCCGCGGCCACTTGACCGACGACTTGCTTGTTGGCGCCCTTGATGACGATTTCCGTCTGGGTCGGGCACTCCGCCTTAACACCGGCGGGCAGCTTGTGCAAAACGTCGTGCGAAAAGCCCAACTGCAGCTTGACGGCGTCACCTTGCACGGAGGCACGGTAACCCACGCCAACCAGCGTCAGCTTGCGCTCGAAGCCCTTGCTCACACCGGTCACCATATTGGCAACCAGCGCGCGCACGGTGCCCGACATGGCATTGGCGTGACGCGAGTCATTGGCAACGGCGAAGGTCAGCTTGCCGGCGTCCTGAACCACGTTGACGTCGCCCGTCAGCGATTGCACCAAGGTGCCCAGCGGGCCCTTGACGGTGATCTGATCCTGCTGGATGCTGGCTTCAACACCCTTGGGCAGTTCGACCGGATACTTAGCGATACGTGACATTCGACTCTCCTTAGGCCACGTAGCAAAGCACTTCGCCGCCCACGCCGTTGGCGCGAGCCTTGCGGTCGGTCATCACACCGCGCGAGGTCGAAACGATAGCCACGCCCAGGCCGTTCATGACCTGAGGAATGTTGCTGCGGCCCTTGTAAATACGCAGACCGGGGCGCGAGACGCGTTCGATGCGCTCGATAACCGGGCGGCCGGCGTAGTACTTCAGGGTGATTTCCAGCTCAGGCTTGGCCTGGCTGCCCTTGATTTCAAAACCGTCGATGTAGCCTTCGTCCTTAAGCACAGTGGCGATGGCCACTTTCAGCTTCGAGGAGGGCATGTTCACCGTAGTCTTGTCAACTTGCTGCGCATTGCGAATGCGGGTCAGCATATCGGCGATGGGATCGCTCATGCTCATATTCGTTCTCCTACCAGCTGGCCTTGGTCATGCCGGGCACTTCGCCCTTCATGGCCATTTCACGCAGTTTGTGACGGGTCAGGCCGAACTTGCGGAACACGCCGCGCGGACGACCGGTCACCACGCAGCGATTGCGTTGGCGCGTCGGGTTGGCATTGCGCGGCAATTGTTGCAGCTTCAGCCGAGCCTGGTAACGTTCTTCGTCGGTCTTCGACTGGTCGTCGATGATCGCTTTCAATTCGGCGCGGCGAGCGGCGAACTTGTCAGCCAGCTTGGCGCGCTTGATGTCGCGATTGATGAGGGAAAGTTTAGCCACGTCATCAGCCCCTTAGTTGCGGAACGGAAAGCTGAAGGCGGTCAAGAGCGCCTTGGCTTCTTCGTCGGTCTTGGCGGAGGTGGTGATGCTGATGTTCAGCCCACGCAGCGCGTCGATCTTGTCGTACTCGATTTCGGGGAAAATGATTTGCTCTTTCACCCCGATGTTGTAGTTGCCGCGGCCGTCAAAAGCACGACCCGAGATCCCGCGGAAGTCACGCACGCGCGGCAGCGCGACCGCAACCAGGCGATCCAGGAATTCGTACATGCGTTGACCACGCAGCGTGACCATGCAACCGATCGGGTAGTTTTCACGGATCTTGAAACCCGCGATAGCTTTGCGCGTCTTGGTGATGACGGGCTTTTGACCGGCGATCTTGGTCAGGTCCGAGACAGCGTGCTCGATGACCTTCTTGTCAGCCACCGCTTCCGAGACGCCCATGTTCAGGGTGATCTTGGTGATGCGGGGGACTTCCATCACGCTTTTGTAGCCAAACTTGGCTTGCAGGTCGACAGCGACCTTGCTCTTGTAGAAATCTTGCAAACGAGACATGTCTTTCGCCCCTTACGCCTTGGCGCCGACAACGGCACCATTGGAACGGAACACACGAACTTTGCGGCCGTCCTCTTCCTTGACGCCCACGCGATCGGCCTTGCCGGTAGCGGGGTTGAAGAGAGCCACGTTCGAGATATGGATCGGAAGCGTCTTTTCGACGATGCCGCCGGGGTTGTTGGCCATGGGGTTGGCCTTCATGTGCTTCTTCACGACGTTCACGCCTTCGACCAGCACGTGGTCGGCGTCAACGCGGGCCAGCACAACGCCACGACGCTTCTTGTCGCGGCCGGTCAGAACGATGACTTCGTCGCCTTTACGGATGTTGTTCATCGCGGGCTCCTTACAGCACTTCCGGGGCCAACGACACGATCTTCATGAACTTCTCGGTACGCAGTTCGCGCGTAACGGGTCCGAAGATGCGGGTGCCGATGGGCTCCAGCTTGGCATTGAGCAACACGGCGGCATTGCCACCGAAACGAATCAGCGAACCGTCTTTGCGGCGCACGCCCTTGGCGGTACGAACCACCACAGCGTTGTAAATTTCGCCTTTCTTGACGCGCCCGCGCGGGGCCGCATCTTTGACGCTCACCTTGATGATGTCGCCGATACCGGCATAGCGGCGCTTGGAGCCACCGAGCACCTTGATGCACATGACAGCACGCGCACCAGTGTTATCGGCCACGTCCAGCGTGGTCTGCATTTGGATCATGATTTTTCCTGTTCCAACTTAACTGAAAACACGTCCTTCCCGGTTGGATAGGCCCGCGTTTCCTGCCAGTTTTGGTCCCGTCAGGTCCGCGCCGCCTGCTGGCAGCAACGACCCTGGGTTGAAATCCTGCTGGGGTTCTCCCGCAAGTCAGTCAAACCGGCGCCACGCCCATTCTTTCCCCCAGAAGACGAATCCCTGGGTTCGTTTTGCGCATAAGCAACTCATGCTGCTCTGCGGAAAGGCCTGGGCCAACCCAACCAACAATTTGGGAAAGCTGTTTATTCTATCCCAGCCACCTGGGTAAAGCAAGCCGCTTTTGAGCGAAAAAACAAGGGCTTGTCAGTGTTGCGCAACGCTTGTTGCGGCCCGAATTTATTTGCCGGGCCGTTAGCCGCCCTTTTTCTGCCCGTAGTAGGTCTTTTCCCAGGCGTCGTGATTGGCTTTGCCGCGGCGGATTTCATCACTCATGGGCGCGATGGCCAGCACCAGCCGGTTAAGCCAGCTCACCGGCGCCCGGCACGGGCGCTCGAAATCCACGAAGAGAACCGCACGCAGCCCGTCGGTGTCGTTGTGCACCTGATGCGGGTAGAGATCGTCGAAGACCACCGCCTCTGCCTCGCGCCAGGCATAACGCTGCCCATCGACTTCGATCCAGCAGCGCTCACGCGGCTCAGGCACGCGCAAGCCCAGATGCAGACGCAGCACGCCGTTGTACGGGCCTTTGTGCAGCGGGATGCGTTTGCCCGCCTCGAGTATGGAGAAGAAAGCCGTGCGGATACCAGGGATGCCCTGCAAGGCGCGGGCCGTCGCCGGGCAGCGCGCCAGATTGCGCTCCGAACGCATCCCATAGCCCATGAAGACGAACGTCTTCCACTGGTCGTCGCCGGTAATCATGCCCACGTCGGGAGAGATTTCATGAAAAGCCGGCAGCTTGTCGCGCTCGGCCAGCAATTGCTCCAGCTCGGCCCGGATGGCGGGCGTCTGCGCCTCCAGCGCCGGCACCCACGGAAAGCTTTGATTATCGAAGATCGGGTGGTCCCCAACCTTCGAGGCCCGGGCGATCCGTACATGCAGCCAGTCGATGAAACGGAACAGAAGCTTCGAAAACAGGCTTTGGGGAGTCGCGGTGTCTGGCTGCACGGTCTCGGGTCGGCTGGCAAAAGAAAAAGGGCCGGGCTGCCGGCATTGGCCCCGGGCGAGCAGGGAGCGGGCCTCACGGCCAGGCGCGCCCATCGCGTAGGCAGCGATCATACCCAATCCCCCCAAGACTGCGTCTACGGGCAATCCCGGGCGCACATTGGCTCCCCCGATTGCTGCCCGAGTGGCCCCTATGCAGGGAACCAAGCTGGTTTAGACTGGCGCCACCTCGGGTGCCTGCCGTGCCCCCGGCCCCTACTCCCCTTTTCCCCAAGGAAAGACTGGCATGTACGAACAGTTGGCTTTGTATATCGATGGTGAATTTCTGAGCGGCGGCGGCCGCAAGACGCAGGACGTGGTCAATCCGGCCACGCGTGAAGTCCTGGGCCAGCTTCCCCATGCCAGCCAGGCCGACCTCGACCTCGCCCTGGCCGCGGCCGCCCGCGCCTTCGAGACCTGGAAGCGCACCTCCCCCATGGAGCGCTCGGCCATTCTGCGCAAGGTGGGCGCCCTGTCGCGCGAGCACGCCAAGGAGATCGGCCGCAACATGACACTGGACCAGGGCAAACCACTGGCCGAAGCCATCGGCGAAGTCACCAGTTGCTCCGAGCATGCCGATTGGCATGCCGAGGAATGCCGCCGCATCTATGGCCGCATCGTTCCGCCGCGCAACCCCGATGCCCGTCAACTGGTGGTGCGCGAGCCCATCGGCGTGTGCGCAGCCTTCACCCCCTGGAATTTCCCGTACAACCAGGCGATCCGCAAAATCTGCGCCGCGCTGGGCGCGGGCTGCACAATGGTGCTCAAGGGTCCGGAAGACTCGCCCAGCGCCGTCATGGCGATTGCGCGTCTGTTCCATGAAGCCGGTTTGCCCAAGGGCTGCCTGAACATCGTCTGGGGCGAACCGGCCCAGGTCTCCGACTACCTCATCCGTTCGCCCATCGTGCGCAAGGTGTCGTTTACCGGCTCGGTACCGGTCGGCAAGCAGCTCGCAGCGCTGGCCGGCGCCCACATGAAGCGCGTCACCATGGAGCTGGGCGGCCATTCGCCCGTGCTGGTGTTCGACGACGCCGATGTGGCCCGGGCCGCCGAAATGCTGGCGCGTTTCAAGATCCGCAATGCGGGCCAGGTCTGCGTCTCTCCCACCCGCTTCTATGTCCAGGAAGGGGCCTATGACACCTTCGTGGCGCGCTTTACCGAAGTACTGGCCGGCATCAAGGTCGGCAACGGCATGGACGCCGGTGTCGAAATGGGCCCGCTCGCGCATGAGCGCCGTGTGCCCGCCATGAAGCAGTTCGTCGACGACGCGCGCAAGCACGGCGCCAAGATCGTGCTGGGTGGCGATGCGCCGTCGGACAAGGGATATTTCTTCAGCCCCACCGTGGTGACCGATATTCCTGATCACGCCATGCTGATGACCGAAGAGCCCTTCGGCCCGCTGGCGCCCGTGGTGCGCTTCAAGGACACCGACGAAGTCCTCAAGCGCGCCAACAGCCTGCCCTTCGGCCTTTCCTCGTATGTATTCACGGAATCGCTGAAGACCGCCACCAAAGTGTCCAATGGCCTGGAGGCGGGGATGGTCAACATCAATCATTTTGGCAGCGCGCTGGCCGAAACGCCGTTTGGCGGCATCAAGGACAGCGGCATCGGCAGCGAAGGCGGCCTGGAAACCTTCGACGGCTATCTGGTGACCAAGTACATCACCCAGATCTGAGTCCAGGGCCGGCCGGGCGCCGTCAGGCCCGCGGCCGGCCCGTGGCAGACTGCGCGCGGAATTCGCGCGCAGTCATGCCGCAGCGCTGGCGGAAGACACGGCTGAAATGCGCCGCGTGCGCAAATCCGCTGAGATAGGCCAGCTCGGCAATCGAGCGATGGGCGTGGGCCGGATCCCGCAACAGGCGCTGGCAATGCGCCAGCCGCAATTCGTAGAGCTGGGATTCCACGCCGAGATCGGCCCGCTGGAACACCCGGTGCAGGTAGCTGACCGACAATCCACAAGCCTGGCCGATCCGCGCCGGCGTCAATGTCGTGTCCGATAAATGCTGCCGCATATAGGCCAGGACCCGCTCGCGATGCGCCAGGCTCACGCTGCTGTCCTGGGCCGAGGCCTGGCCGGCCTGGGATTGCACCAGGAACAAGACGATCAGGTCGATGAGATGCTCGCCCAGCGCACCCACCTCGGCATCGCTCCACGCCGCCATGCCACCCAGCAAATGATCCAGATAGCTTTTCAACAGTTGGCCACCGGGTGCGCCGTCATCGATGCGTAGTTTGTAGAACGACTCCAACCGCCCGACCCGCTGGGCCAAGGCGGCACGCGGGAAAGAGATGCTCAGACTGCGATAGCCGGCTTGGCCCTGGGCGACGGCTTGATAAGGCGCGCTCTGATTCATGAGATACACACAGCCGGGCTCGACTTCGAAACGCCGCCCCGATTGGGTGACGGCCAAGGGGCCGGCCAGCGGCATGCCGAAGGTGTAGAACTCTTCATCCAGCTGCGAGACATTGCCGCGCGTGCGCTCGAGCTTTTGCCCCTGATAGTGCAGATCGTTGAACTGCAACTGGGCGCGGCGCGCATAGCGCAGGCTGCCGGCGAATGCCCCGCCGCCCTGACCGGCATGGACCTCGAAAGGTCCGAAGGCGTGCGCCAGCGCGTCGCGCCAGCTATCCACTTGCTGGCGCGGGTCCACCTGGGCCGTGGCGAATCGTGTATCAACCATGCTGTCTGCCTCCAGGCACGCCGGAAATTGACTGAGCGTACCCATTCTTTTGATCGTGCCTCTTGCCGGGCCTGCGCGCCTTGAGTGCGCGTCGCCCCCAAGTCTATAGTCGGCCCCTACAGAGAACAACCTGGGAAATCCGGGAGGAGACATGAAGGCGATCCAGCCGGCCTCGCGCTATCTACGCGCGCAAGGCCGCGAAATGCACTACGTCGAATGGGGGCAACCCGACGCGCCCACGGTCATCCTGTGGCATGGCCTGGCGCGCACCGGCCGCGATTTCGACGACCTGGCCCGGGAACTGAGCGCCGAGTGGCGCGTGATCTGCCCGGATACGCTGGGCCGCGGCCTGTCGCAATGGAGCCCGCGGCCGCGCCAGGAGTATCAGCTGAGTTTCTACACCCTCCTGGCCCAGGATCTGCTCGATGGCCTGGGCATCAAGCAGGCCGCCTGGGTAGGCACCTCGATGGGCGGGGCCATAGGCATGCTGGCCGCGGCGACCTGCCTGCGCGATCGCCTGACGCATCTGGTGATCAACGACATCGGCCCCACCCTGCCCGGCCCGGCCATGAAACGCATCCAGGCCTATACCGGCAGCCCGCCGGCCTTCGCGACGGTGACGGAGCTCGAACAGTGGCTGCGCGGCGCCTATAAGCCCTACGGCTGGCAAAGCGATGAGCAATGGCGCCGCATGAGCGAAACCTCGGTGCGTCGCCTGCCCGACGGTCGGGTCACGCTGCACTACGATCCGGCCATCGTCGGGCAGTTCGAGCTCTACCCCGACGACTATGAGCGCTGGGCCGCCTACGACAGCATCCACCAACCGCTGTTGCTGCTGCGCGGCGAGCAATCGGATCTGTTGCTCGAGGACACGGCCCGGGCCATGACCGAGCGCGGTCCGCGCGCGCGCCTGATCACCTTTGCCGATTGCGGGCACGCCCCCAGTCTGAATGTCCCCGCGCAGATCGAACCCGTACGTCAATTTCTCGCCCAGCATCGCGCCCGAGGAGAGTCCGCATGAAACGCATCCTGGCAGCCACCCTGACCAGCCTTACGCTTGCCGCCCCCGTGTTCGCCGCCGATCTGGTGGTCGCGCACGTCTACGACAAAACCGGCCCGCTGGAGGCCTATGCCAAACAGACCCACAACGGCCTGATGATGGGCCTGGAGTACGCCACTCAGGGCACCATGACCGTGGCGGGTCGCAAGATCCGGGTCATCGAGAAGGACAACCAGGGCAAGCCCGACGTCGCGCGTGCGCAACTGGCTTCGGCCTATGCCGACGACAATGCCGACCTTGCCGTCGGGCCGACCTCTTCCGGCGTGGCGCTGGCCATGCTGCCGATTGCCGAAGAGTACGAAAAGATCCAGTTGGTCGAACCGGCCGTGGCCGATTCGATCACCGGCGAAAAATGGAACCGCTACATCTTCCGCACCGGCCGCAACTCATCCCAGGACGCGGTGGCCAACGCGGCGGCCTTCGATCAGGAAGGCACCTCCATCGGCATGCTGGCGCAGGATTACGCCTTCGGGCGTGATGGCGTAAGGGCTTTCAAGGGCGCGCTCAAGCACGCCAAGATCGTCCACGAGGAATACCTGCCCGCCAACGCCACGGACTTTACCGGTGGCGCCCAGCGCCTGTTCGATGCGCTCAAGGACAAGCCGGGACGCAAGATCATCTTCATTCTCTGGGCTGGCGCGGGCAACCCCTTCAAGATCGCCGATCTGGACCCCAAGCGTTACGGTATCGAGATCGCCACCGGCGGCAACACCCTGGCGGCCATGACACCGCTCAAGAGCCTGGCCGGCATGGAAGGCGCCACCTATTACTACTACGGTATCCCCAAGAACCCCATCAACGACTGGCTGGTGACAGAACACCAGAAGCGCTACGGCCAACCGCCCGACTTCTTCACCGCCGGCGGCATGTCCGCGGGCATCGCCATCGTCGAGGCCCTGAAGAAAACCCAGGGCAAATCGGATACCGACACGCTCATCAAGACCATGGAGGGCATGAGCTTCGACACCCCCAAGGGCAAGATGACCTTCCGCCCGCAAGACCACCAGGCCATGCAGTCGATGTATCACTTCCGCATCAAGAACGATCCGTCCGTGCCCTGGGCGGTGCAGGAACTGGTGCAGGAGATCACGCCTGACAAGATGGACGTGCCCGTCCAGAACAAGCGCTAAGCCATGCTGGAGACACGGTCGATCGAGATCCGGTTCGGCGGACATACCGCCGTCGATGGCGTCAGTGCGCGGTATGCCCCCGGCACGCTGACAGCCATCGTGGGTCCGAATGGGGCGGGCAAGACCACCTACTTCAACCTCATATCGGGGCAGTTGCGCGCCACGGCGGGATCGGTATGGCTGAACGGCCGTGACCTGACCGGACTGGGCGCGGCCGCGCGCATGCACGCCGGCGTGGGCCGGGCATTTCAACTCACGCAGTTGTTTGCGCGCCTGACCGTGCATGAGAACGTTCGGCTGGCCTTGCAATCACGCGCGCAGGGACCGGGTTGGCGCCATATCCGCCTATGGCGCACTTGGCGCAGCGACCGTTCGCTCATCGAGCGCGCCGATGCATTGCTCGCGCGCGCGCGGCTGCAACACCGGCGCGACCAGGCCGCCGCCGACCTGCCTCATGGCGACCAGCGCAAGCTGGAAATCGCCATGCTGATGGCGCTCGACCCGGTGGTCTTCATGTTCGACGAGCCCACCGCCGGCATGAGCGTCGACGACGTCCCCGTCATTCTCGACCTCATCCGTGAACTCAAACAGGATCCAGGCAAGATCATCATGCTGGTCGAACACAAAATGGACGTCGTGCGCGAGCTCGCCGATCGCATCGTGGTGCTGCACAACGGCCGCCTGATGGCAGATGGACTGCCTGCCGAGGTCATCGCCTCGCCGTTGGTGCAGCAGGCCTATCTGGGCACGGGGCAAGCCGCATGAAGCCGCTTTTACGACTGCGCGATGTGCATACGCACATCGGGGCGTATCACATCCTTCATGGCGTAGATCTCGATGTTCCCGAAGGACAAGTCACCATGCTGCTGGGGCGCAATGGCGCGGGCAAGACCACGACGCTGCGCACCATCATGGGCCTGTGGCAGGCCTCGCAAGGCAAACTGGAATTCGACGCCAGCCCGGTCAACCCCACGCCCCCGGACATGGCGCGCCGCGGCATTGCGTACGTGCCCGAAAACATGGGCATCTTCGGCGGCCTGACGGTCAAGGAGAACCTGCTGCTGGCTGCGCGCCAGGCGCGTCATGCCAAGGATATCGACGCCGGCCGGCTGGAATGGATATTCGGTTTTTTCCCTGCCCTGCGCAAATTCTGGCTTTATCCCGCAGGCAACCTCTCGGGCGGGCAAAAGCAGATGCTGGCAGTGGCACGCGCCATCATCGAACCGCGGCGGCTGCTCATCGTCGATGAGCCCAGCAAGGGTCTGGCGCCGGCCATCGTCCAGAATATGATCACCGCGTTTTCCGAACTCAAACGCAGCGGCACGACCATCCTGCTGGTCGAACAGAACTTCGGCTTCGCACGCCAGCTGGGCGATCAGGCCGCCGTCATGGACGACGGCCGCGTCGTGCACTGCGGCAGCATGGCCGCCTTGGCCGACGACCATGCCCTGCAACAGCAATTGCTGGGCCTGTCCCTGGGGAGTCATCAATGAGCACTGCGCTTTCCACACCAGAAAGCAGCCTGCCGGCCGCTCGCCGCGACTATCTGCCCTTCCTGCTGGTCGCGGGCCTGGCTGTCCTCGCCCTGCCCCTGGTCGGCTCCTGGTCGACCTGGCTCACGCTCACCGTGGCCGGACTTGCCATGGGAATGATCATCTTCATCGTGGCTTCCGGCATGACGCTGGTGTTCGGCCTGATGGACGTGCTGAACTTCGGCCACGGGCTGTTCATCGCCATCGGCGCCTATATGGCCACCACGGTGCTCGCGCTCATGGGCGGCTGGACCGAAAGCCCCAGCCTGCTGGCCAATCTGGGCGCTATCGTTCCGGCGCTCGTGATCGGCATGCTGGTCGCCGGCGCCGTGGGCGCCGTTTTCGAGCGGCTGATCGTGCGCCCTGTCTACGGCCAGCACCTCAAACAGATTCTGATCACCATGGGCGGCCTGATCATCGGCGAGGAGCTGATCAAGATGATCTGGGGACCCCAGACCATTACGCTGGCGCTGCCCGCCGCCTTGCGGGGGGCGCTGCTGTTCGGGGATGCCGCCATCGAAAAGTTCCGGCTGCTGGCCCTGGTGATCGGGCTGCTGGTATTGGCGCTGCTGCTCTGGATACTCAATCGCAGCAAACTGGGCCTGCTCATACGCGCCGGCGTGGAAGACCGCGAAATGGTCGAAAGCCTGGGTTATCGCATTCGCCATCTCTTTATCGCCGTGTTCGTGGCGGGCTCCATGCTCGCGGGTCTGGGCGGCGTGCTCTGGGGCCTGTATCAGCAGTCCGTCGTGCCGCAGCTGGGCGCGCAGGTCAACGTGCTTATCTTCATCGTCATCATGATAGGTGGCCTGGGCTCCACGGCGGGCTGCCTGATCGGTGCGCTGCTGGTGGGCCTGATGGCCAACTACACCGGCTTTCTGTTGCCCAAGGCGGCGCTGTTCTCAAACATCGCGCTGATGGTTGCCGTCCTGCTGTGGCGGCCGCAAGGCGTCTACCCCGTCACACAAACGCGCTAGCACCATGTCACTCCTTTCCGGCGACCCTCCCCGCAGCCGCGTCCTGGCCGCGCTGCTCATCCTCATCGTGCTGTTGTTGGCCATCGCACCCTTTGTCTTTCCGGGGCCGCGCGCGCTTGCCGTGGCCGCCAAGATCCTGGTGTTCATCGTCCTGGTGGCCAGCTATGACCTGCTGCTGGGCTATACCGGCATCGTCAGTTTCGCCCACACCATGTTCTTTGGAATCGGCGCCTACGGGATCGCGATTGCCAGCACGCGCATGGAGCCAGGCTGGGCCGCCATCGGCACCGGCCTGCTCGTCTCGCTGCTGATCTCCCTGCTGTTCGCCCTGCTCATCGGTCTGGCCAGTCTGCGCGTCAGGGCGATTTTCTACGCCATGATCACCTTGGCCGTGGCCGCGGCCTTCCAGACATTGAGCTCGCAACTCTCGTGGCTGACGGGCGGCGAAGATGGCTTGAACTTCAAGGTGCCGCAGCTATTGCGGCCGGCCTTCAAGGCCTTTGGCCAGCCCGTGCTAGGCCTGAACATCGACGGCCGCATCATCACTTACTATCTGATCTTCCTGGCCACGCTCGTGCTGTTTCTGCTGTTGCTGCGCATCGTCAACTCGCCCTTCGGCCGCGTGCTGCAGGCCATACGCGAAAACGCCTTCCGGGCCGAGGCCCTGGGTTACCGCAGCGTGATCTATCGCAGCGCCTCCAATGTGCTGGCCGCGATTTTTGCCACGCTGGCCGGCGCCCTCTACGCACTCTGGCTGCGTTACAACGGGCCCGACACCACCTTGTCCTTCGAGATCATGCTCAACATTCTCTTGATGCTGGTCATCGGTGGAATGGGCACGATGTACGGCGCCGTCCTCGGGGCGACACTGTTCGTGTTCGCGCAAAGCTATCTGCAAGACGGCCTGCACGTCATCCACGACGCCGCATCGGGTGTGCCGTTGCTCACGCCCTTGTTCGAGCCGGATCGCTGGTTGTTGTGGTTGGGTGTGCTCTTCGTGCTCTCGGTCTATTACTTCCCGGGCGGCATCGCCGGCAAACTGCGCCGCTGACGCGCGGCCTGGCCGCGGATCAGCCCCGGCGCCGGGGCAAAAAAAAGGTTCATCGCGCAATAGCGTGGAGGGATTTGGCAAGTTTTCGTACTCTTAATGGCAGGAATTTGCCATCAGGAGTGCGTGGAGATGCTGGATCGCAAGCTGCTGGAGACGTCGGGAGGCTGGCAAGGCTATGCCGTTGAACGCGTGGAGTGGCCCGAGGGCGCAGGACGCACGCTGTCGATCTATTTGAAGCCAACCGCCAAGGTAATGCTGTGCGAGCAGTGCGGCGCACGATGTCGCCAGGTCCATGAGACCACGGTGCGACGGGTGCGAGATCTGCCGCTATTTGAGTACCGGGTTGTTCTTCACGTGCCACGCCGGCGCCTGTTGTGTG